>NZ_LQWY01000012.1 GCF_001643235.1 Domibacillus aminovorans | reverse complement strand
CTTTCGGGTGCTCCCTTTAAATGTAAGTGTTTTGCAGTGCTCTCGTAATGGTTACGGTGTTTTTGCCGGACTTGAAAAAATTATTGATTATTTAGAGAAGTTTCGTTTTACAGACAGCGATATTGAGTATTTACGCGTTCTCGGATACGGGGATGATTTTTTGTCGTATTTAAAAGAAATGCGATTTACTGGAACGTTAAAAAGTATGAAAGAAGGCGAGCTTGTTTTTGCAAACGAGCCGATTTTGCGCGTCGAAGCACCACTGGCAGAAGCGCAAATTATTGAAACAGCACTGCTTAATATTGTGAATTATCAAACACTAATTGCGACGAAAGCATCGCGTATCAAGCAAGTACTGGGGGACGAATCTGCGATGGAGTTCGGTTCACGCCGTGCACATGAAATGGATGCAGCGGTATGGGGAACACGTGCGGCGTACATTGGCGGATTTGATGCGACGAGCAACGTCCGCGCGGGAAAACTATTTGGCATTCCTGTATCTGGAACGCATGCGCATGCACTCGTACAGACGTACAAAGATGAATATACTGCCTTTCATAAATATGCACAGCGTCACCGTGACTGCGTCTTTTTAGTCGACACGTACGATACATTGAAATCCGGTGTACCGGCCGCTATTCAAGTGGCAAAAGAACTTGGCGATCAAATTCATTTTATCGGCATCCGTCTCGACAGTGGGGATATGGCGTATTTATCAAAAGAGGCGCGTGAAATGTTAGATGAAGCCGGTTTTCCTGACGCCCAAATTGTTGCATCCAATGATCTTGACGAATATACCATTATGAATTTAAAAGCAGAAGGTGCAAGAATCGATGTATGGGGCATTGGCACAAAAGTGATCACCGCCTATGACCAGGCGGCACTTGGTGCAGTATATAAACTTGTATCAATCGAGGACGGGACAGGAGAAATGAGTGATACAATTAAACTGTCAGCTAATCCTGAAAAAGTAACAACACCCGGCTTGAAACGTGTATACCGAATCGTGAATAAATTGAACGGTAAAGCAGAAGGCGACTACATAGCGCTTGACGAAGAAATTCCACAAAATGAAGAAAAGCTGAAAATGTTTCATCCCGTTCATACGTTTGTAAGCAAGTTTGTCACGAATTTTGAAGCGCGTGAACTGCATGAGCTTATTTTCTTTAATGGCATACGCGTATATGATCTGCCCGCTATTGAATCGATTCGCCAGCTGACGAGTGAAAATCTTGAACTGCTTTGGAATGAATATAAACGGGCGTTCAATCCGGAAGAATATCCGGTTGATCTGAGCCAAAACTGTTGGGATAATAAAATGAAAAACATTCAAGCAGTAAAAGTACAGCATTAGTATACCCTGCTCAAAAAAGAGTATGAATATAAAAAAATAAAAAAACGTCCAAAAGAAAATGCGCTTTTGGACGTTTTAGTGTGAAGATAAATGAATTCCCTCGTATGTTGGAGGAAACGATCAGGCAAAAACCATTTGAACCCAATAAAATAGTAAAAACAATGTGACGATCGTTGTAATTGGGATGACAATCAGCGATACACTTAAATAATCCTTCCACGTTACCTTAATCTTATTACGTCTTAAAATGTCCATCCAAATAAGAGAAGCAAGCGTTCCTATTGGTAATAATAAAGAGCCCATGTCACTGCCAATAATATTTGCGAGGTAAATGGTTTTTAATGTAATAGGATCCAGTCCCATTTCTGTTAAAGTAATGGTTCCGATCATTAAGGCAGGATGATTATTAAACAAGTTAGATAATAGAGACACTAATCCTCCCATAATAAAGCTCGCTTGAAGTAATCCTTGGTTTACAATGGGGTTACATAAATTCACAAGTATCTCTGTCAATCCTGCATTGTGAAGCCCATAAATGATCACATACATTGAAAAGGCGAAAATAAGAATGTGCCAAGGTGTCTTTTTCAAAATATCAATCGGATTTGTTCGCAAATGGTACCATCTCCATGCAAGAAGGACAAATGAGCCAAGAACAGCCACTAGTTCAATTGGAACAGAAATGTAGGAGGCCACAAATAGCAGGCATCGTATCACAAAGACAAACAACAAGATCCTTAGCATAAATGTTGTCCGTTTACGTTTCGTATCAACAGAAAGGGTTCCTTTTAATGGATGGAAGTGTTTGGTGAAAAACATATCTTCTACATCATATATCGTATTGGGCAAGGTTTTAGGTAACTTTTTCTTTACGACGATAAACATTAACCAGGACATAAACAACAACCCTAAAGTAGCAGGCACGAACATCATAGCTGTATGCATATAAAGAGACATATGGACAATTTTTAAGGCAATTAAGTTGACGATGTTACTTACTCCAATAGGTGCACTGGAAGCTGTTGCAATCAAAGCTCCACTTAAAAGATAGGGAAGCTGTTCATATGGCTTTAGCCGTAGGTTTTTTAGGAGCAAAATTAAAATTGGAGTTGTAATGAGAATGCTGCCATCATTGTTAAATAGAAGAGTCATCAAAAAACATAACAACTGAATGTACCAATAGAGGCGGTAACCAGAACCTTTAGCTAAGCTTGCAAGTCTTGCAGCTGCCCAGTGGAAAAAACCAAAACTTTCTAATATGACAGCCATGACAATCGTGGCCATAATGGTAATCGATGCGCCGCCGATTTTATTGATAATATCTATGATATTCTCATAAGAGACCCTTCCTGTTAGTAAAATAATCATTGCCCCAATAGATGCGGGCCATGCTTCATTTATTCCCCCCGGCCGTAAAAATATGACAACCATCGTCATGATAAACACCAAAATCGTCAATCCAATATCGAAGCTCATTTTACTTTCTCCTTTTTTATAAAGGGTCTTAAGTCAAATGCCCCCCCTTGTCCGATTTATTAGTATATGTATATTCACCCCTATTAAAATGAACTGGATAACTGGCCTAATCTTTTAAAATAATGTGTGTATTTAATATAAATGAAGAGTGAAAGGCCTAGTAGACTAACTCCTTTTGTCCTTTTCTGCTGTAATTTTTGCCACCTGGGCACTTCACAGATTATAATAGGGATAGCAATTAATTAGGAGGTGTACGTGTTGAAGGATGAATTAACTGAATTTTACAACATTTTCACTGACACGAAAAAAGACATTGAGAGCTTTATGGCAATGCTTGATCCGGTTATTAATCATGCGAATGACGACCATGAACGGCTTTATTACCATCATATTTATGAAGAAGAAGAGCAACGGCTTTCGCGTCTTGCTGAAATGATCCCGCTTATTGAAACATTTCAGGCAGGGAAAGGCGGAGATTTCGTCCCATCAAACAATACGTTTAACCGTTTGCTGCAGGAACTGAATTTAGAAAAATTTGGTTTGCACAACTTTGTTGAACATCTTGATCTAGCCTTGTTTCAGTTCAAAGATGCAGAAAGACAGGCAAAGTTATCTGAAATGCGTAGTGCGAACCATAAGAGCTATCAATTCGTAAAAGAAAAGCTTGCTGGCATTAATGCCCGTTTTGATACCGGTTATACAGACCCTCATGCACATCACGATGAACATGGTGACCATTTAGATCATCAAGCTCATGCCGCACCGGCCGCTAAAGCTCCTATTCAAAAAACGAAACGTTCATTTACCGTTGGATCATTGATCTCGAAATAAGGAGGAGAGACTTTTATGAATAAAGCTCACTTGTATCCGGACGCACCACTTTCAGCAAGCGATTTCGATGAACTGGACCGCATCATTATTGAAGCGGCGAATAAACAATTAACGGGACGCCGGTTCATTGAATTGTATGGCCCGCTTGGACGTGGTGTACAAAGTATTCACACGGACGTTTTCGCTGAAAAAAGCGCGGCTCATATGGATTTTCAAGGTTCATTTGATACAGAGATTGAATCAGCACGCCGTGTAAATTACACGATTCCACTATTATACAAAGATTTTGTTTTATACTGGCGTGATATTGAGCAGGCGAAAACGCTTGATATACCAATAGATTTTTCATCCGCATCTAATGCCGCCCGCGATGTGGCATTGCTAGAAGATGGAATGATTTTCCATGGGGCGAAGCAATTTGGTATACCAGGATTAATGAATGTTAAAGGACGCCAGACGCATTTAATTAGCAATTGGTACGAATCCGGAACTGCCTTTCAGGATGTTGTAGATGCACGTGGGAAATTAATGGAGATGAATCATAACGGTCCTTATGCCCTCGTTTTGTCACCGGAATTGTATGCACTCTTGCACCGTGTTCACCGCGACACAAACGTGCTTGAAATTGAGCATGTGCGTGAGCTTGTGACAGACGGCGTATTCCAGTCGCCTGTACTAAAAGGGAAGACAGGTGTGCTTGTAAATACAGGGCGTAACATTCTGGATCTTGCTATTTCAGAAGACTTTGAAACAGCATACCTTGGCGAAGAAGGGATGAATCATCCGTTCCGTGTATTTGAGACGGCTGTACTTCGCATTAAACGTCCGTCTGCCATATGTACATTCGCTGATCCAAAAGACGATGAATAAGAAGAAGTGGACAGTCGGCTCGCTCATTCCAGGAATGGAAACCGTACGGGAAGTGCCTGTCCAGGTTGTGGAAGAAAAAAAAGTGGACAAGACAGCACCGGTCGTTGAGATTCGGCAGGGCAGTGTTTCTTGCTCGGTCCCGGTTAAATCAGGCGTCATTTTACTTGACGGTGCACTCGAGCAAGGCTGTGGCATTAAATATAAATGCCGGAAAGGGACATGCGGCGTCTGTACAGTTGATATATTGTCGGACAGCGATCATCTGTCATCGCGAAATGAAGCTGAACAAAAAAAGCTTGGACAGTCAGCGAAACGGCTTGCTTGCCAGGCCGTGATGAAATAACAAAAATCCGCCCTAGATACAATGGGCGGATTTTTGTTAAGTTAAGTCTAAATATTGGAAAGGAAGCTGTGGAGTATTACAGGATGCAATGATCAAAAGCCCCCGAATCGTTAGCTGTCAAGCGTAGCGGCGTTTGTCTATCAGGACAAGATTATTCTCGACCGTAAACGGCAATACGACATCCCGTTTTTCGATTTCATCAACACTTACATCACGAACGATTTTAAGCGCTTCTTTTTTAAACGAATTCGTTACAAATCCTTCATTCACTTCACAAAGTTTACGTAAGTAGCGGAGTGTTTCTTCTGTCATCATTTCACGGACTGACACATTTTTAAGCTGGCAAATGAGCTTGTGACGAAGTCCTCTCATCACACCAATTTGATCAACATGTGCTGTGACATTTTCACCGTTCTCTGCAATGAAGCTAAATGAAATATATTTTCCCTGTGACAAATCGACATTTGTAAAGACCGGATTCATGTATGTTTCACCGGATGCAAGTGTAATAGACTCAGCTTCCGCAGCACCGCCAAGTTTACGGCTGTTCGCAATGACCATATGGATGTCTTTGAGTCCATGCAGCATTCCATTCATCGAGCGTCCCTCATTCCATCGTCGTTGTTGTTACTCTCATTTTAAGAGGAATGATAATCATTGTCAATAAAAAACAGGCTTGAGTTATTTTATTCTTCAATAGTATCATTTAGAACCTTTAATGCTTCTTGTATACGTAGAAAACCGTTATATCGAGTAGATCCCTCATTTGTCAAAATGATTCACGATGCATCCCCACATGCTTACGACTGTTTATAAATCTGAAAATTCCTTATTTATGCAAAATTTATTCATCCAGTCAAGGAAATTAACGGGAATATATCGATTTAAATGAATATTAATGCATAAAAATAAGTTTTTCGGCGAAAAATGATTGAAATACGATCAATAACGCGTTATTATTTTAGTATACAAAAAAATAGAGGGGTTATCATCATGACATTCACATTTAAAAAAGCAACAATCGCGATAGCTGCTAGTTGTTCACTGCTCTTGTCTGCATGTGGAAGCGGCGGCGAACAACAAAGCGGTTCAGAAGATAAAAAAGTATTAAATGTTGGAACGGAAGCAACTTTTGCCCCGTTTGAATTTATGGATAAAGGCGAAGTATCCGGTTTTGACGTGGATCTTCTTAATGCAGCAGCAGAAGAAGCGGGATATGAAGTCGATATTAAAAATACAGGCTGGGATGCGATGCTTGCAGGGTTGCAAAGTGATCAGCTTGATATCGGAATGTCTGGTGTCACCATCACAGACGAGCGAAAAGAAACGTATGATTTCTCAAGCCCTTATTTTGAATCTGTCAGCATGATTGTCTTTAAAGAGGGTACGAATATTACGAAGGCAGAAGATTTAAAGGGAAAGAAGATTGGTGTTCAAAACGGGACAACAGGTCAAATTGCAGCAGAAGCGATTGTCGGTAAGAATGACAGCTCTATTTCAAAATATGAAGCAGCAGCTCTGACATTTCAGGCGCTTCAAAGCGGTGACGTAGAAGCGGTCGTGACGGATATTGCAGTTGCACTTGAATATGTGAAAAACAATCCAGATGCAGGCGTTAAAACAGTCAGTGACGAGCAATTTACGCCAGAATACTATGGAATTGTTTTCTCGAAAGGCAGCGAATTGAAAGCAGAGTTTGACGAAGCGTTAAACACACTTTATGAAAATGGAACGTACACGGAAATTTATAAAAAATGGTTTGACGAAGAGCCAAACCTCGATGTATTAAAAGAAGCAGCGGTGCAATAAATAAAAATCAAAAACGGCTGTCCCTTTTTTATGGACAGCCGTTTTTGGCGGAAGAAAGGAGAAAAATAGTATGGATTTTCGTTTTGAAATCGTTCAGGATTACATGCCGTTTTTCTTGAAAGGAATGGCCGTAACAATTGGCGTGTCGCTTGCTGGCATATTAATAGGTCTTATTCTAGGCTTGTTTATTGCTCTTGGTAATATGTCCTCGAATAAACTTATTCGGCTGCCATTTAATATTTATATTAATATTTTTCGGGGGACGCCATTACTTGTTCAATTGTTAATTATCCATTTTGGGATTGTGCCGATGTTTATGTCACCTTCGGATCCACTCGTATCTCTCATTATTGGACTCTCATTAAATTCCGCGGCGTACATTGCGGAAATTTTTCGTGCAGGTATTCAATCGATTGATAAAGGGCAGATGGAAGCGGCCCGTTCTCTCGGAATGACGCGCGTGCAAGCCATGAAACTTGTTATTTTACCGCAGGCAGTGAAACGCGTTATTCCGCCGCTCGGCAATGAATTTATCGTCCTGTTAAAAGAATCCTCTCTCGGATCCGTTCTTGCGGCGCCGGAGCTCATGTATTGGGGCCGTGCAGCAGCCGGGCAGTATATTCGTATTTGGGAACCGTACCTGACCGTGGCCCTTATTTATTTAGTGCTGACACTTTCTCTTACGTACTTGATGAACTACGTTGAAAGGAGAATGAAAACTGATGATCTCCGTTAAAAACTTAAAAAAATCGTTTGGGGATAATGAAGTCTTAAAAGATATTTCACTGGATGTTGATTCGCAGGAAGTTGTTGTTGTGATTGGGCCATCCGGTTCCGGGAAATCAACGTTTATTCGTTGTTTAAATATGCTTGAGACGATTAACGGGGGTCAAGTCCTCATTGATGGGAAAGATTTAACTGATAAAAACACAAATATCAATACCATTCGCACCGATGTTGGTATGGTGTTTCAACACTTTAATTTATTTCCGCATAAGACGATTCTTGATAATATTACGCTTGCGCCGATGAACGTGCGTAAGATGAAGAAAAAAGAAGCAGAGGAAAAAGCAATGGGGCTTCTGGAGAAAGTCGGTCTTGCAGAAAAAGCATCCGCTTATCCCGAGTCGCTTTCTGGCGGACAAAAGCAGCGTGTGGCGATTGCACGTGCGCTTGCAATGGAGCCGAAAATTATGTTATTTGACGAACCAACTTCTGCACTTGACCCGGAAATGGTCGGCGAAGTGCTTGAGGTCATGAAACAGCTGGCGAAAGACGGAATGACAATGATCGTCGTCACACATGAAATGGGCTTTGCTCGTGAAGTGGGGGACCGCGTCATCTTCATGGATAACGGCTACATTATCGAGCAAAATGAACCGACAGCGCTGTTTGATAAGCCGCAGCATAAACGAACGAAAGCATTTTTAAGCAAAGTACTTTAACGAAAAAAAGGAGGTCTCCGGCACTCGGAGACCTCCTTTTTTAAAATTGGTGAATAAGCGCTTCGATTTCAATTCCTTCAAGTGTTTCCTGCGTCATCAGTGCTTCAACGAGCCGGTCAAACGCCGTTCGGTGTTCTTCAATAAGGGTTTCGGAACGTGCTAATGCCAGTTCAAACAATTCAATCATTTTTGTTTCTTTGTCGGATTGTCGGAATGTAATGGTAAACCGATCTTGAAAAATACCGGTATCCACCATCCGTACTAAAATTTGTTTGGCTTGCTGCACATCACCGCTGACACCGATGGAATGTTCACCGAGATAAAGCCGTTCTGCTACACCACCGGATAAAATCATCGCTACTTGGTCAATGAGTTCACTTGCCGTTGATAAGTGAAGCTCTTTCGGAACAGGTGCTACATAGCCAAGGGCATGTCCACGCGGAATGATCGTCGCCTTTCGGACGGAACCTGGCTTTGTGAGTGCGGCAACAAGAGCATGTCCCGCTTCATGAATCGCAACACGCCGTTTCGTAGCTGGATCGGCGAGCGGACGCGTTGACGTGCCGAGAATGGTCCGGTCAAGCGCGTAGTCAAAATCTTTCTTTTCAATTGTGTCACGGCCACTCCGGATCGCGCTTCTGCTAGCTGTTTCAAATAAAGCAGACAGTTCAGCGCCGGAAAAGCCGACGGTTGCTTCAGCTAAATCATGTAGCATGGCGGCGGCGTTGTCCGCCATATTTTTGCCGCGCGCATGAATGTCGATAATTTCTTTCCGGCCTCTTGCATCGGGAAGTGTCACATGAAACGAGAAATCGATGCGGCCGGGACGAAGAAACGCTTCATCCAGCATATCTTTCCGGTTCGTTGCAGCAATGAAGAGCAGCCCGTCGTTATCGTGGCCGCCGTCGAGCTGTACGAGCAGTTCGGTCAATGTTTTTTCACCTTCTTCACCGCCATTTGTTTTTCGGCGGCCAGCCAGCGCATCCACTTCATCGATAAAAATGACAGCTGGTTTTTGTTTCCGGGCTTCTTTAAACAGATTGCGAACACGTGATGCGCCGACGCCGACAAATAATTCGGTAAAAGCTGATCCGCTTGATGAGAAAAAGGAAGCACCCATTTCACGGGCAATGGCTTGGGCAAGCAATGTTTTTCCCGTACCCGGTGGCCCGTACAATAAAATGCCGCGTGGCGGTTCGATGCCAAGTCGTGTGGACAAGTCTTTTTCTTTCAATATGGAAAGTGTTTGCAAGATGTCTTCCTTCATTTCATCTGACAAACCACCAACGTCTTGTAATGTAATATTCGGCAGTGGACGGGCATGAGAGACACTGTTTTTCATTGAATGGGCAACACCAACGCCGCCTTTCTTGCGATAAATATAAAACCCGATTCCAGCAATGATTAAAATGAAACCAATGGCGATCCAATTTTCATACGCCTCCGCTTTTACATATTCGTAGCGAATATTGTACGTTTCATTCAATCGATCCACAGCTGTACTTCCGGGTGAAATATAAGACGTATATTCTCCGCTTTGCGTGGAAATATGAAGAGTACCATCTGGATGTTCTTCTAGTCCGACCTCTTGTCCCTTTTCTTTTTGGATAATGTTTTCCACTGACGAAAATGGAATAACGGTCGTTACATTTGTTTTCTGTACATACCAGAATACACCGGCTGCAAGCAGTAAAAACAATACAGCTGCTTTCCACAGCAATCCGGGACGTGTCTTCATCACTATCACACTCCCTTTTCTAGAATACTTCTATTATATGAAAAAAAGAGCCATCTTGAAAGCGGAAAACATTTCACAAAAAGGTAGGAGTAAAATGTTTATGGGAAAAAACAAAAATTATGAGTCGTAGAAGGTAAAGGCATGATAAAAAGCTCTCTGCTTTTTTTATGACGGTAATAATGTTATCATAAAGACTGATTAATTTTATCTGAAATGGAGATGTTTGTTATGGCTAAAAAAGGTACGATTGAAATGGAAAATGGCGAAAAAATTGAGATTGAATTTTTCCCAGGGGATGCTCCTAACACAGTAGCTAACTTTGAAAAATTGGCGAATGAAGGTTTTTATGATGGCGTTGTATTTCACAGAGTAATCCCGGGGTTTGTTAGTCAAGGCGGCGATCCTACAGGTACAGGAATGGGCGGAAGCGGCATTACGATCAAATGTGAAACTGCCAACAATCCTAACAAACATGAGGCAGGAAGCTTATCAATGGCTCACGCAGGGAAAGATACTGGTTCAAGTCAGTTCTTCTTAGTACATGAGCCACAGCCTCATTTAGATGGAGTTCATACTGTTTTTGGAAAGGTTACATCAGGCTTAGAAACAGCTAAAAACATGAAACAAGGCGACAAAATGAAAAAAGTAACCGTATTTGAAGCGTAATCAATGTTGACCGGCCCCGCGCCGGTCTTTTTTATGTTATTATAGTTGGCATAAGAGGAGTTGACGGCCATGATGGAAGAACACGCGGCATGTGCCGCCGAAGAGCAGAAAAGCCACCATCCCGAAAGTGTCAAGAAAAAATTAGTGACGCGTCTGAACCGCATTGAAGGACAGATTCCCGAAATAAAAGGCATGATTGAAGAAGATATGTACTGTGATGATATCGTTACGCAAATTGCCGCGACACAGTCTGCATTAAACAGTGTAGCAGCGATGCTTTTAGAAGGGCATGTAAAAACATGCGTGACTGAACGCATTCAAGAAGGCGATCTTGAAGTCATTGAAGAACTTATTGTGACCGTACAAAAATTAATGAAAAAATAAACAGGACTACTGGGGGTGCCGATATCATGGCTGAGAGGGAATTCTTATCCTAACCCCAACTACCTGATCCGGTTAATACCGGCGTAGGGAAGTAGCAATCACTGACGACAAACCGGATCAGACGTATTGCTGATCTGGTTTTTTGTATGGGAGGAATTTTATGTTTTCACCGAAAAATATGGCGATCATGGCACTGTTGACAGCCATCTCTGTACTTGGCGCCACATTTATTTGGTTCCCGGCGGGTGTGGCCAAAGCGTATCCTGTGCAGCATGCTATCAATGTGTTGTCTGCGATCTTGCTTGGACCAGGTCCAGCTCTTGTCATTGCTTTTATGACAGCTGTTGTTCGAAACTTGTTAGGGATCGGTTCGCTTCTTGCGTTTCCTGGAAGTATGATTGGCGCGCTGCTCGCAGGTTATGCTTATAAGAAATGGCAGAAGCCTTCATTTGCGGCAGCGGGTGAAATCATGGGAACGGGTGTAATAGCATCTCTTGTATCCGTACCAATAGCAAATCTATTTTTAGGAATGGAAGCAGCCGCCCTCTTTTTTATGCCAGCCTTTCTCATCAGCAGTATAACGGGCTCTATTCTTGGTGTCATTGTAGCCATTCGGTTACAGAAAACAAACATTTTTAAAAAGTAGGAAGGATGAAAATAGATGAACAATGTATTTGCAGCAGAATTGCTTGAACATGTCAGAAAAAATAAACCGCTCGTACATAATTTAACGAACACAGTCGTCACAAACTTTACGGCTAATGGTCTGCTTGCACTCGGTGCCTCACCGGTCATGGCAGATGCAGTGGAAGAAGCAGCTGATATGGCGAAAATCGCCGGTGCAGTTGTGTTAAACATCGGTACGTTAACTGCATCGAAAGTCGATGCAATGATTTTAGCAGGAAAAGCAGCGAACGAAGCGGGTGTTCCGGTGTTATTTGACCCTGTTGGAGCAGGTGCAACACCATACCGGACCGAAAGTGCAAAACGAATTTTAGCGGAAGTAAATGTGGACATTTTACGTGGAAATGCCGGTGAAATTGCGGTTTTATGTGGACAATCGGTTCAAGTAAAAGGCGTGGATGGCGGCGGAAATGCGAATGTTCGTCATCTTGCAAAAGAAGCAGAAAAAATGCTCGGCGTCACGTGCGTTATTACAGGAGCGGAAGATGTTGTTGCAGGAAATGAATCATTTATTGTTCAAAATGGCGATCCGATCTTAACGAGCGTGACAGGAACGGGCTGTCTGCTCGGTTCTGTGATCGCATCGTTTTGTGCAGTCGAAAAAAACTATGCAAAAGCAGCGGCCGCCGCACTCATCTTTTACGGGGTAGCAGCCGAGCGCGCAGTAGAAACATCAGGGCCAAATCGTCCAGGTACGTTTGCCACAGCGTTTTTAAATGAATTATCGTTAACAGGAAGAGATGAAATCATTCAACAGGCGAAATGGGAGGAATGGAAGCAATGACGATTCGTAAAGCATTAACCATTGCTGGTTCGGACAGTGGGGGTGGAGCAGGTATTCAAGCCGATTTAAAGACATTTCAAGAGCTTGGTGTATTTGGCACATCCGTATTAACAGCTGTCACTGCACAAAATACACTCGGCGTTCACGGTGTGTACCCAATGAGTGTGGAAGCGATTGAGAAGCAGATTGATGCGGTTGCATCGGATATTGGCGTAGATTCATTGAAAACGGGCATGTTATTCTCGGCTGACATTATTGAAGCAGTCGCAATGAAAATAAAAGAACATCATTTTACAAATGTTATCGTGGATCCAGTCATGATCGCAAAAGGAGGCGCGCCGCTATTGCAGGAAGAAGCGATGGAAGCATTAAAAACAAAATTGCTGCCGCTTGCGCTCGTCGTGACCCCGAATATCCCGGAAGCAGAAGTGATCTCAAAGCGAACGATTAAATCAGAGGAAGATAAGAAAGAGGCAGCGAAAGTGATTGCGGCACTCGGTGTGAAAAATGTGCTTATTAAGGGCGGACATGACGAAGGAGCCGTGACATATGATTTACTGTACGATGGTGAAGAGTTCCACACATTTACAGGAAAGCGAATTGACACGAAACATACGCATGGAACGGGCTGTACATTTTCTGCCGTGATGACAGCAGCGATAGCGAAAGGTGCATCTGTGCGAACAGCAGCTGAAATGGCGAAACAATTTATTCAGGCGGCGATTGAAGATGGAATTAACATCGGCAGCGGGCACGGTCCGACGAATCACTGGGCGTACCGGCAGCGAGGTGGATGCTAATGAAAAGAGAACAACTGGCCGTTTACTTTATCGCAGGCACACCTAACTGCAAACGGTCGATTGAAGAGACATTGCAAGCAGCGATTGACGGCGGTATTACAATGTTCCAATTTCGCGAAAAGGGAAAAGATGCATTGGCAGGAAGCGCAAAAAAAGAGCAGGCTGTTCGTCTACAAGCTCTTTGTCGAGAAGCAAATATTCCGTTTATTGTAAATGATGATATCGAACTGGCCGTTGAAATTGGCGCGGATGGTGTACATATCGGACAGGAAGACGAAGCAGCTTCTAGCGTCCGGGGGAAAATAAACGGAGGCATCGTCGGTGTATCTGTTCATACGATGGACGAAGCGAAAAAAGCAATCGCAGACGGTGCAGACTACGTCGGAACCGGTCCGATTTATCAGACAGGTACGAAAACCGATACGGGGCCAGTTGCCGGAACGGCACTCATTAAAACGATGCGGGCCCAAAATCTTACTATCCCGATCGTAGGCATTGGCGGTATTACTATTGATAATGCAGCGCCTGTTATTGCTGCTGGCGCAGACGGTGTTTCGGTGATTTCAACGATTAGCCTTGCAGATGACGTAAAACAGGCCGCTGTAGAACTGAAAGCGGCTGTTGAAGGCAGCAATTAAAAAGAAAGAGAATAATGAACGATATAAAGCCTTGATGTTTCTCACTAACGAGAAATTCAAGGCTATTTTTATAAATGAAGACGGTGAATGCTTAATGTCAACATCCTTTTCTGCTCGAATAGTATAATCAATGAAAGCTGTTATAAATGTTGTTGTTTAACAACAATTATAACAGCTTTCCGTTTTTTACAATACTTAAAACATAGAGTTTAATATGATCAATCTTAATCGATGACATTATACAAAAACCTATAAGTACTAGTATTTTTTAGTATGTAAGATGAATGACATCATTTTATAGGATGGTCGATTATCGATATATAACGACGTTATAGAAGAAATAAACAAGGCTAATAGAATAAGAGGGTAACAAATTTTAACACGATTAGAACAAAAGGAGTGATAGCATGTTTTTTGAAATGTTGTTTAGCGGTCAATCGTTATGGAATCCCCCCTATTTAATAGGCGTTATTTGTGTAGCTGTACTATATATTATATTAATGAAAGCCTTTACAAAAACGGAAATGTATCAAAAACAACCACTTCTCTTTTTCTTCAGTTTATTTCTATTTTACGTAACTATTGCCAGTCCTTTATCAGCAATGGGGCATCTCTCATTCAGTATGCATATGATTCAGATGAGTATTTTATATTTTATTATCCCTCCTGTTTTTTTGTTAGGGATTCCTGAATCATTATTTCAGAAAGTACGGAAAATTTCACTCGTTAGAGGAATAAGTAAGTTTTTTTTACCACCGATGATATCTTTAATTGTTTTTGCTGTATTATTTTTTATCTACCATTTACCAATTGTTTTAGATGTGATTCTGCAACATTCCTTTCTCCATAATGGCTATATGTTGTTGCTAATAGCGTTATCTTTTAGTATGTGGTGGCCTCTTGCATCCCCAGATCCGAATCAACGCTATTGTAAAGGTCAAAGGAAACGATATGCATTTTTGAACGGGATGATTCTAATGCCTGCTTGTTTACTGTTCATTTTCAGTGCTTTTATAGATGGGGTGAGTAATCCTAATCTTATGCAACTCACATTAGAACTTTGTCTGCCATCTTCATCTTCTGCTCAGGAGCTGTTTCCATCTCCGTTTAATATGAAGTATGATCAACAGTTAGCAGGAATTTTTATGTTAGGAATGCACAAATTTGGATTGAAGATGACCTCTCATTTTGGAAACAAAGTGTTAGACCCTTGGGAGGAAAAAGAATGTTCATGTGTGCTTCCTTCTTTTTATCATCATCGATTTATGAAACATTAAAAGTAAGACGATAGAATGATAGAGATTTTAGTTGGTAAATGAGATAAAATAGGTAAGGTTGATGCTGCCTTTAAAATAGAGATAAATAAAAGCAGGGGAGGAGTACATATGCAAAAAAAATATTGGATGATTATGTTGGCCTTGGTCATGGCTGTGCTTTCTGCGTGCGGCGGAGAAGAAGGAAAAGTGGAGGAATCTGAAGTACCACAGGCGATTGAGGTCCAGCTTGAAGTTCCAGAAACTGTTGAAGTAAATGGGAAAATAGCAATGAAAGCAGTTGTGACACAGGGAAGCGAAAAAGTAGCAGATGCAGATAAAGTGGAGTTTGAAGTGTGGGAAGAAGGAGCAAAAGAAGAAAGCAGTATGATTGAAGCGAAAAATAATAATGATGGTACGTATGAAGCGGAAACGACATTTGACCGCGATGGTGTTTTTACGGTGCAAGTGCACGTAACAGCGAGAGGGCTTCACACGATGCCGAAAAAGTCCGTTACCGTTGGAACGGGTGCTGCTCATGATGAAGCTATTCAGGAAGAAAAAGAGCTTCATGAGCATGAACATGGAGAAAGTGAGACAGGCTTTTCTATGCATTTTATGGAGCCTGACGGTGTGGAAGCTGAAAAAGAAACGATTCTAACAGCCCATTTGCAAAATGAAGGAGCTCCATTGGAGAAAGCCCAAGTCCGCTATGAGATTTGGAACAACAGCAATACTGAAAAACATACATGGGCTGATGCGGAAGAAACGAGTCCAGGCGAATATACAGCTGCCTACACATTTACAGAAGCAGGTGCGTTCACCGTGAAAGTTCATGTTGAAAATGACGAAGGACTACATGAACATGAAGAGCATCAAGTGGATGTGAAATAATAAACAACTCAAGTCATACTTGTCATAAAGAAGTGAGTGGTCCATATTTACCTTATTATTGTCAACCCATCATCAGGAAGCGGGAACGCCCGGTCACTCTGGACAAAAGTGGAACGGCACTTAAAAAAGAAGCACGTCCAGTACGATGCACTGATCGGCGGTTCGGAAGCATCGGCACGTGAGTTTGTCTGGAAAAAAATGCAGGAAGTTAAAGTAAAAGCCGTAGTGGTCATTGGCGGTGATGGAACAGTCAATGCCATTTTGCAGGATGTTGTCTATACGGATACAGCGATCGCTGTTTTACCAGCAGGTTCAGGAAATGATATCGCCCGCATTTTCGGTTTAACGGATCATCCAGGTCAATTTGTAGATCAGTTGCTTACCGCCCGCAAACGAAAACAGATTGATGTAATGAAAGTGAATACGAGCTATGGATTAACGGTCGCAGGAGCAGGACTTGACGCAGATATTGCGGAGCGTATAAATAGAGCATTTTATAAAAAGTGGTTTAATAAGATAGGGGCCGGTTCATTTACTTATATGATCGGAGCGATTTTATCGTCACTGTTATTTAAACCATTTAAAAGCACAATCATGATTGACAATGACAAGTTCGTATCAGATGAAACGTGGCTACTTGCCTGCGGAAACACATCATCTTACGGCGGAGGACTCGTTATTTGTCCGTATGCACACCCGATAGACGGTGTATTAGATGTAACGATGCTTCATACAGTGAAGCGGAGAAATATTCTCTTTCAGCTGTTCCCGGCACTATTGCGTGGTACCCCTGTTTTAAAGCACGGTGTTACCTATAAAAAAGGGAAAGTCGTGAAAATCGATACAGATAGACCGATTTCCATTATGGTCGATGGGGAACAGATCGGTACAACCCCGGTTCAAGTTACTGTTCATGCAAAAGCACTCCATCTTATTTTAACAACATGAAAGAGACGCTTCGCAATTTGCGAAGCGTCTCTTTTTTAGTTTACTACATGGAATACGATATGACGGTTCATAACCGGTTTCAGCTTAAAAAGAACATGTGTTTTTATTTCTTTTTTCATTACCGCTGAGACGGCCAAAGTGAGGGGTAATGATTGGATGAATAATGTTGCGCGGTGATCAATGTAGCGGGTAATCTGATCTTTGTAAAACAATTCGCGCTTTGCGATTTTCTCTTCTGTTTCTTTCGTAAGCTGCACAGCAAATTGTGTAACAGAATATTCGACTCCTCCAAAAAATTCAGCTACTGTCATAACACATGACACTCCTTCCTCCAATCCATTTGTCAATACTTATGTTTATATCTTAACATAAAATTTACAAAAGATTAATATTTAATTAAAGAATATTTATAATCTCCTTATTTATATGCTGTAAACTTTTGTTTATACATAAAGAATTCAGAAAGATGAGTTTTTTATTCGATATTGTCACGGCTGTTGACAATTTCAAGGTATAACGTATAATACGTATAAATCTGATTTAATATATAGGAATTACTAAATAAGTAGGTGTTATGATGTTTTTGCAAATTAATCAAATTAACAAAGAATATACAAATAATAAAGTGGTCAATATTGTGCTCGACAATGTCTCGGCAGCTGTTGAAGAAGGAGAGTTTATTTCAATACTGGGACCATCAGGGTGCGGAAAATCAACACTTTTATCTATGGTCGCGGGTCTTGTCAAACCATCAAGCGGCACAATCTTACTCGATAGTGTACCGATCACAAAGCCTGGTCAAGACCGAGGGATGGTTTTTCAACAGGCTGCGTTATTTCCATGGCTAAACGTGGAAGAAAACGTCATGTTTCCTTATAAAAAAGAAATGAAAAAAGAAGAAGCTATCGAAAAGGCGCGCCACTATTTGCAAATGGTGCAGCTGTCTAATTATGGCAAGCATTATCCGCATGAATTATCCGGCGGTATGCAACAGCGTGTCGCGATTGCCCGGGCATTTGCGATGGATCCGAAAGTGTTATTAATGGATGAACCATTCGGTGCGCTTGATGAACAAACGCGAACACGTATGCATGGAGAATTGGAACGTATTTGGCTGGAGACGAAAAAAACTGTTTTGTTCGTTACACATAGTATTTCTGAGTCCATTAAACTGTCTGAGCGCATTATCGTTATGGGAACGCGGCCAGGGCGTATTATTGCGGACATTCCAGTTAAGCTGCCTCGCCCGCGTCGCTTCGATGCGCCAGAAACGATAGAGCTTGAGAAACGAATTAACCAGTTGTTAAAAGAAGAAATCGATAAAGTTGTAAAAGAGGAATTATCATATGCAGAAAATCGGTAAGCAATTTATCTTTTTTATTGTTTTAGTTATTGCGTGGGAGTTTATCGTCAGAGCGGGAGGGTGGACACCAGATGTCATGCCGAAACCGACTGATGTATGGGAAGCAATGAAACGCGGATTTGTGGATAAGACGCTTTTGTATGATTTACGGGCTAGTTTTACTCGGTTGTTTATTGGCCTTGCTATTTCACTCGCTCTTGGAACAGCGCTTGGCATTATCCTGGCAAAATCCAAAACAGCGGATGACACGCTCGGTGCGCTCATTCTTGCTTTACAAAGCGTGCCAAGTATCGTCTGGCTTCCATTGGCCATTATGTGGTTTGGTTTAAACGAAAAAGCCGTTATTTTTATCGTCGTGCTCGGTGGAACGCTTGTGATGACGATTAATATGCGAATGGGTATTAAAAATGTACCGCCGCTTTACATACGTGCCGCGGAAACGATGGGCTCAAAAGGGATTGATCAATTTATTCGCGTTATTTTACCGGCATCTGTGCCCTATGCGGTAACGGGCATGCGTCTTGCGTGGGCATTTGCCTGGCGAGCGTTAATGGCTGCTGAAATTTTAAGTACAGGGCCCGGTCTCGGCTATACGCTGAAATATGCATCAGATTTCGGTGATATGAGCCTCGTGATCGCTGTTATGATTTTAATTGGTGTCATTGGCTCGATTGTAGATTTGATTTTCTTCCAGCGTATTGAACGAAACGTTATGAAACGCTGGGGACTGGATATGAACTAAGGGAGGATAATAATATGAAGAAGAAATGGGCAGCTGGTTTTATTGCCGCGGCAACAGCGTTAACACTCGCAGCGTGCGGGTCAAGTGAAAAAGGAGAAGGCGAAAAAGAAAAGATCGTTATTGGCTATTTCCCGAATCTTGATCACGTTCCAGCGATTGTTGCCAAAGAAAAAGGGTATTATGAAGAAGCACTTGGCGACGAATATGATGTGGAGTACAAAACATTCCCGGACGGTGGCGCATTTATGGTAGCGCTCAAAACCGGTGATGTGGATGCGGGCCTTGTCGGTCCTGGACCGGTTATGAATAACTTTACAAATGGAGCAGACGTGAAAGTAATTGCGGGAAGCTCTTCAGGTGGGACAGTGATCGTTGCACGCGATGGCAGCGGGATTGAAACAGTGGAAGACTTTGAAGGAAAAACGTTTATCACACCGGGTGTCGGCTGTACACACGATGTTCAAATGGAAACGTTCATTAGCGATTATGGCATTGAATCAAACCGGATCGGCGGTACGTTAAAGCATACGACAGGGAAACCGGCGCAATATGCGGGCTTATTTGAATCAGGAAAAGTAGATCTGGCTGCTGTTCCAGAGCCATGGGGATCTCTTCTTGTCAAAGAAGAAAATGCAAAAATCATCGTTGATAGTACAGAAATTTCATACGGAACGACGCTGCCGAACTCGGTTCTCGCAACAAATGGTGCTTTAATAGAGAAAAACCCTGAGCTTGTTCAATCAATTGTTAGTGCCCATGAAAAAGCGATTGACTTTATTAATAGTAACCCGGATGAAACAAAAACGTTAACGATTGCAGATATTAAAGAAACGACGAAACAGGAACTGCCTGTAGATGTCGTTGACAGCGCATGGAAACGGATTACGTATACAGCAGATATTAATGAAGAAGTGGTAAAGGAATTTGCTGCATCCTCATATGATCTTAAGTTTTTGAAAGAAAAACCAGATTTTGCAGCATTGATTGACAAACAATTTATACAATAAAAAGGTTGTCATTGAGCTCATTTTCCTGTACATTATAAAAAATAAGACTAATTAAACATACCTTATCAAGAGAAGCGGAGGGACTGGCCCGACGATGCTTCAGCAACCGGCCTCGCAGGGCAAAGGTGCTAAATCCAGCGGACCGATACCGTCCGGGAGATGAGAAGAAGTGTAAAAACAAGCCTTCTTCCATGAAGGCTTGTTTTTTTTATGAAAAGGAGCGATAGTGATGACAAATATTGAAACGAAATTAGCGCAAATTGGCAACCGGACAAATAATCCAACAGGTACAATTAATCCGCCTGTTTATTTTTCTACAGCGTACCGTCACGAAGGAATCGGTATGTCAACGGGATACGATTATGTACGTACAGGCAATCCGACACGTGAAGTCGTTGAAAAAGCGATTGCAGACCTGGAAGGAGCGGATGCAGGTTTTGCTTTTTCATCTGGCATGGCAGCCATTCATACGCTGCTATCTTTATTTGAGCCAGGCGATGAATTTCTCGTTTCAGCTGATCTGTATGGCGGCACATACCGTCTGTTTGAAAAAGGATGGAAAAAGTTCGGCCTGGCATTTACATACGACAGCTTTGAGGATTTGACTAAAACGAAAAAGCACGTTTCAAATAAAACGAAAGCCATTTTCTTAGAAACACCAACGAATCCATTAATGAAGGAAACAGATATTGCTTCAGTTGCTTCTTTTGCAAAAGAACATAACTTAATTTTAATTGTTGATAATACGTTTTATACACCGGTGCTGCAGCGTCCGATCGAGCAAGGGGCTGACATCGTTCTCCATAGCGCGACGAAATATCTAGGCGGTCACAATGACGTACTTGCTGGACTTATCGCAGTAAAAGGAGAAGAGCTCTCGGCAAAAGTATTTGAATTTCAAAATGCGATTGGTGCGGTGCTGTCACCGTTTGATTCCTGGCTGCTTGCCCGCGGGATGAAAACGCTCAGCCTGCGTATGAAGCAGCACACGGAAAATGGGCAAAAAATCGCTGCGTTTTTAGAAACACACGATGATATTTTAGATGTGTTATATCCCGGACAAGGTGGGATGCTTTCGTTCCGTTTAAAATCGGAAGACTGGGTCAATACATTTTTGCGAAATATGAAGTTGATTTCATTTGCGGAAAGCCTTGGGGGCGTAGAAAGCTTCATTACGTATCCTGCGACGCAGACACATATGGATATTCCTGAAGATGTACGAATCGCAAATGGTATCTGTAATAAGCTTCTGCGTTTCTCAATCGGCATTGAGCACGTGGAAGATTTGATGGAGGATTTAACGCAAGCATTTGAAAAGATGAAAGGATGATTAGATGAGCGACTATACATTTCAAACAAAATTGCTTCATAACAGCCATAAATTTGATCCGCATACAGGGGCAGTTAGTGTACCGATTCAGCACGCATCAACCTTTCACCAATCCGATTTTGATTCATTTGGCCAGTACGATTACAGCCGGTCAGGAAATCCGACGCGTGAAACACTTGAAGCGGCGATTGCGGAACTAGAAGGAGGCGTGCGCGGATTTGCGTTTGCATCCGGGATGGCGGCGATTTCAACCGCGTTTCTTCTATTATCTAAAGGAGATCATGTCGTCGTAACAGAAGACGTATACGGCGGCACATTCCGCATGGTAACAGCGGTATTGACACGATTCGGTATTGAACATACATTCGTTGATATGACGGATCTCGATGCAGTTGCGAAAGCGATTCAGCCAAACACGAAAGTCATTTACATGGAAACACCGTCCAATCCTCTTTTAAAAGTGACCGACATTGAAGGGATCGTCAAACTTGCGAAAGCAAATGACTGTCTGACATTCCTTGATAACACGTTTTTAACGCCTGTATTGCAGCGTCCAATCGAATTCGGAGTCGACCTTGTTTTACACAGTGCAACGAAGTTCTTATCGGGCCATAGTGACGTGTTAGCAGGTCTTGCTGTCGCAAAGGATGAAAACATCGCATCAAAGGTTTATGCGCTTCAAAACTCATTTGGTGCCGTATTAGGAGTACAGGACTGCTGGCTCGTACTGCGTGGATTAAAAACATTGTCTGTCCGGCTAGAACAATCACAAAAAGGTGCGGCTGAAATAGCAAATTATTTAGCTTCGCATCCGCACGTGAAAAATGTGTATTATCCAGGTCTGGCTGCTCATCCAGGTCATTCTATACATTTCCGCCAGGCATCAGGGGGAGGCGCCGTTTTATCATTTGAACTTGAAAATGAAGACGCTGTTCGTCAGTTTAGCGCCAATGTAAAGATTCCGGTTTTTGCCGTAAGTCTTGGTGCGGTTGAATCAATCTTATCGTATCCGCCAAAAATGTCTCACGCCGCGATGCCGCTAGAAGAACGGAATAAACGTGGCATAACAGACGGTCTTCTTCGTTTGTCAGTAGGTCTTGAATCGCCGGATGATTTAATCCGTGACTTTGATCAAGCATTTCAAACATTAACATAAAAAAAGTGTCACCCGCCTGAGCGGAGTGACACTTTTTTGTGATTAGGCATGACGCATTCTTTTAAGGATGAAGCTTACGATAGCAACGAGAATAACCGCACCGATTAAAGCTGGAATAATCGCCATACCACCAATGTCTGGACCCAAATTGCCAAAGAGTGCGCCACCAATCCATGCGCCGATAATACCTGCAATGATATTGCCAATGATTCCACCCGGAATGTCTTTACCTAGAATAAGTCCTGCAAGCCAGCCAATGATTCCACCGACAATTAAGAACATAATAAAGCCCATGATTTTTTTCCTCCTAAAAATTTAAATTGTAATACTGTGTTGGTTTATGTATTCCCGCTATCTTAAATAAAAAACCAAAAAAGTCAATGAAAATATATTCTGAATATTTAAAAAATAAATGGCCAATTAATTATGATATCTATTCGTTGAAAAAAGAAAGTCGATTTCAAGAACGAACGATACATATGTCGAATAATTCCCATACATACGTCAACATGGCCACTCCTTAATTTTTAGTTACACAAAACATCTGTCTAGTTTATAATTAAATCCGTCGGCTATTGAACTGTTTGAAAAAGACGTAAAAATTAAAAACACTTACTATATATGTTATCTGAATTGACAGACTATAAATGTGTAAGAATGGAAAGGAAGAAAGAGTATGACATCATTTAAAGAAGACGTATTATCAAGACGGACATTTGCGATTATCTCTCATCCGGATGCCGGGAAAACGACTATGACCGAAAAGCTGCTTTTATTTGGAGGCGCAATTCGAGATGCGGGAACGGTGAAAGGAAAAAAGTCAGGGAAATTTGCGACATCTGACTGGATGGAAATTGAAAAGCAACGTGGTATTTCAGTTACATCATCTGTTATGCAGTTTGCATATAAAGATTTTAATGTCAATATTTTGGATACACCAGGGCATCAAGACTTCAGTGAAGATACGTACCGAACGCTTATGGCTGTAGATAGTGCGGTCATGATTGTCGATGCGGCGAAAGGAATTGAAGCACAGACATTAAAATTATTTAAAGTATGCCGTATGCGAGGTATTCCGATATTCACATTCATTAACAAGCTTGACCGTCAGGGGAAAATGCCGCTTGAACTGTTAGAAGAATTAGAAGAAGTCCTCGGCATTCAGTCGTATCCAATGAACTGGCCGATCGGGATGGGAAAAGAATTTTTCGGCATTTATGACCGCTATAACAAACGGGTCGAACAGTTCCGGACAGAAGAGGCCGATCGTTTTTTATCGCTTGATGAAGAGGGACATATTGCCGCAGATCATCCGATTAAACAAACATCTCATTATATAGAAGCAATGGACGATATTATGTTGCTTAATGAAGCAGGAAATGATTTTTCACGGGGGAAAATTGATTCCGGTGAATTGTCACCCGTATTTTTCGGCAGCGCCTTGACAAACTTTGGCGTGCAGACATTTTTAGAAACGTATTTGCAATTTGCGCCGGCGCCACAGCCGCGTACAGCCGACATCGGTGAAATTGATCCGTTAAATGAACAATTTTCGGGCTTTATTTTTAAAATACAGGCAAATATGAATCCAGCTCATCGTGACCGGATTGCCTTTTTACGTATTTGCTCAGGCAAATTTGAGCGTGGGATGGCTGTGACACTTGCACGGACGGGAAAAACGACGAAAGTATCCCAGTCCACACAATTTCTTGCGGATGACCGGAGTACGGTCAATGAAGCGGTAAGTGGCGACATCATTGGGTTGTATGACACAGGTAATTATCAGATTGGTGATACGATCACTAGTGGTAAACCGATTTTTCAATATGAAAAATTGCCTCAGTTTACACCGGAATTGTTCGTGAAAGTAGCCGCTAAAAATGTGATGAAACAAAAAAGTTTCCATAAGGGAATCGATCAGCTCGTTCAAGAAGGTGCCATACAATTATACAAAACGGTTCGTACAGAAGAATACATTCTCGGTGCGGTCGGCCAGCTTCAGTTTGAAGTGTTCGAACACCGCATGCTAGGTGAATACAATTCGGCAGTACGGATGGAATCAATCGGATCGAAAATTGCGCGCTGGATAGAAAATGAAGAAGACATTAAAGATTCCATGTCATCATCGAGAAGCACGCTCGTTCGAGATCGTGCAGGCAAACTCGTCTTTTTATTCGAAAATGATTTTGCGCTGCGCTGGTTCCAGGATAAACATGAAAATATTCGTTTGTACAACTTAATGGGATAAATGGAACAAGGTAGCCTCTCTTGCTCATAGAGGGGCTTTTCTATGTTGACGGGTGATTTTTATTTCGCAATAATAAGACGTGTAAAATGTGTAAGGAATCAGGGGTGTTGAAATGTTTAACATAAAGCAGGTGTATCAACCCGCTTTTTTTGAAGCAATGAGCTTAATTTTTATGATTGTGGCCATTATAAGTACAATGATTATTTTTGCGGGAACAGTACCGCACATACCGGTCATTGTGGCGATTTTCGTTCTGATTCTGTTTGGCCTTATGAAGCGCGTTCCATACGTCTCTCTTGAAAAAGGACTGGTAGACGGAGCGAAATCAGGAATTTCAGCCGTGTTTATTTTTTTCATGATCGGGCTGTTAATTAGTGCATGGCTGCTGTCAGGAACGATTCCCGCACTAATGGACACCGCTTTTTTCTTTGTATCGCCCGGCTTTTTTTACGGTGCTGTGTTTTTAACTGCCTCATTAATCGGATTGTTTATTGGCAGTTCATTAACGACAGTGGCGACAATTGGCGTTGCGCTTGTCGGGGTGGCATCTGCGATGGATGCGTCAGCCGCTATTACAGCAGGCGCAGTAGTGTCCGGTGCTTTTTTTGGTGATAAAATGTCGCCTTTATCAGACACAACCAATTTAGCCGCATCGATCGCTGGTGTGGATTTGTTCGTTCATATTCAAAATATGGCATGGACGACAGTGCCGGCCTTTATCCTATCACTTGTCGGATTTGCGGTTTTGTCTCCCGATCTTGATGGTAGCTCATTTCAAGATGTTCAGCGGATGAGAGACACTATTCAAGAGATGGGCTTTATTCACTGGTATTCTTGGTTGCCGGCTCTACTGCTTGTTATCCTTTCAGTTAGAAGAACGCCCCCGCTCTTAACGCTGGCAGCCAGTACAGCGTTTGCCACAGCGTTTTCTTTTCTTCATTCGGGAAAATCAATCGCAGACACAGCGGCCGTTTTATTTGCCGGCTTTGTGTCCGACACAGGGAATGCTGAAGTGGATGCATTGCTGTCACGGGGAGGAATCGATAGCATGATGTTCACAGTGTCGCTTATATTGCTGTCATTAAGTCTTGGTGGTTTGCTTTTTACACTTGGCGTTATTCCGTGTCTATTTGAACGAATTGAGAGAAAACTAACAACGGCAGGGCATTCGATTGCTGCGACAGCTGCTTCCGCAATAGGGATCAACGTCGTAATCGGTGAGCAATATTTATCCATATTACTTGCAGGTGAAGCGTTTAGCCGCCATTTTGAAAAATTGGGACTGGTAAAAAAGAATTTATCAAGGACACTTGAAGATGCAGGAACCGTTGTGAATCCGCTTGTTCCATGGAGCGTATGCGGTGTCTTTATTGCGGATGTGCTCGGTGTTCCGGTGACGGACTATTTCTTTTTCGCATTCTTTTGTTTAGCCAGTCCCCTGTTGACGATTTTGTATGGATACACGGGCTGGACGATCACGAAAGAAAACCGATCTTAACGTTAAGGTCGGTTTTTTTGTGGAACCGAATCCGTTTGAATTTGTTAACTCGAGGAAATATTAGGTATAGTGAAAAGACAGCAGTGCAAATCGCAGAGGGGGAGAAAGATTGAAAATCAGTAAATTCTCCATTGATCGGCCGGTTTTTACGACGGTCTTAATGTTTTTAGTGATCATTCTTGGCATCGTGTCGTTGATGCGTATTCCATTGAAACTCATTCCGGATTTGAATCCGCCCATTGCGGTTGTCGTGACAACGTATGACGGAGCAGGGCCGGAAGAAGTGTCCGAAAAAATTACGAAGCCGCTGGAAGCCAGTTTATCGACGCTTCCAGGAATTGATACGATTACATCGACATCACAGGAAGGCTCCAACTTCATTTTGCTTGAGTTTTCATGGAGCACAAACATTGATGAAGTTCAAAATGATGTCCTGCAACGGATCGGTCAGACGCCAATGCCAACGGGCGCCGGCGAGCCGCAGTTTTTGAAATTTGATCCGTCCCAGTTTCCGATTATTCAGCTGTCATTGCAATCAGATGGAGAGGTTGATCTTGAGCAGTTGTCCAAAACATTACAGACTGATTTATCGTCAGTAGAAGGAGTGGCTAACGTATCGGTAACAGGTGTTACAGCTGATGAAGTCATCGTTGAACTCGATGAAGAGAAGCTTGAGGAATACGGGATCGGTCAGTCGGATGTTGTTCAATTGATTCAAGCCAACAACATTTCATTGCCGGGCAACACGGTCGAATCAGAAGAGAAAACGTTAACGACACGCATTATGAGTCAGTTAACGACAGCGGCTGACATTGAAAACTTAACGATTTCCGTTAACCCTTTAAATGGAGAAGAAGTCAAGATTTCCGATATCGCGACGGTAGAATTGAAGCCGCTGAACGAAGACACGGTAACGCGTGCGAATGAGAAACCAGCCATTTTACTAAGTGTTCTACAGGAATCAGACGCGAATACAGCGGATGTGTCAGAAGAATTTCAAGAAAAGTTAGATGAGTTGTTATTAAGAGATCAATATGAGGGTGTGCAGGCCGATATTTTATTTGACCAGGGGGATTACATTCGTCTCGCGATCGGCAACATTGCCAACTCGCTTATTGTCGGAGGCGCGCTTGCGATGGCGATCTTGTTTTTCTTTTTGCGCAACATTAAAAGTCCGCTTATTATTGGTGTCGCGATTCCATACTCGGTCATTATGACATTTGTGCTCATGTATTTTGCTGGATTTAATTTAAATATTATGACGCTCGGTGCACTTGCACTCGGAATCGGGATGCTTGTCGATAATGCCATTGTCGTCATCGAAAACATATATCGGCACCTGTCAATGGGAAAAAATCCGAAGAAAGCAGCCTATGACGGGGCGAAAGAAGTAGGCACGGCCATTACGGCGTCAACGCTTACGACAGTTGCCGTCTTTTTACCGGTCGTCTTTATTTCAGGTATTCTCGGGCAAATCTTTAAGGAATTTGCGCTGACGATTTCATTCAGTTTACTGGCGTCACTCGTTGTCGCATTAACGGTGGTTCCGATGATGGCGAGCCGCTATTTAACTGCAATGCCTGAAAATGTCGAAATAAAACGGCAAAAATCACGTCGCCTCGTCCTGTTTGAAAAGGCGGTCAGATGGTCGCTAGCTCACCGTTTTGCGGTACTTAGCATGGCACTTGTGCTGCTGCTTGGCGGTATTTATAGCTTAACGAAAGTCGGTACACAATTTTTACCGCCGACGGATGAAGGCTTTGTCACAGTCCGTGTTGAAACCGAACACGGTACATCGCTTGAAGAAACAGATAAAGCGGTAAAGGCGGTAGAAGACGTGCTGGCGAAAGAAAAAGATACGCAAGTGTATGTCAGTTTAATCGGTTCTACGCAGGAAGATTCGTTCCGTGGCACAGGCAAAGAGAACGAAGCGGAAATGTATGTGAAAATGACGGAAGAGCGCAGTCGCTCGATTTTTGAGTTTGTGGATGATGTGAAACCAGCAGCTGAAAAAGCGGCACGTTCAGTTAATGAAACAGCAGAGGTCACATTCAGTCTGCAATCGGCATCGGGTACTGCGCCGCAAACATTAACATTTAATGTCCGCGATGCGAATAAAGATCGTCTAGATGAAACAGTAGCCGATATTGAATCGGCGATGATGGGTATTAATGGTGTAACTGAAGTGCAAACGAATCGCGATAAAACGGTGAAAGAGATTCAAATGACAGTGAACCGCTCCGAAGCACAGGCAGCCGGATTCGTACCGGCGCAAGTCGCACAAATCGTCAATGATGCAACGCGTGGTGTTTTTGCGACGCAAATCATTGAAGAAGAATCATCGAATGTGAAGACCGTCTATGTTCGATATGATGAAGATGTGATAGAAAATCTGAATGGGCTGAGCAGTATGCTTGTCAAAACGCCATCGGGGACTTTCGTTTCGCTTGAAGAGATAGCGGATATTGAAATAAAAGACGGTCCTGTGAATGTACGGCGAATTGGTGGACAGGATGCCGTACAATTTACGTTACAGTACGCAGCAACAACGAATCTTGGGGATGTGTCATCGAAAGTAGATGAGGCAATCGCAGATTTGAACTTGTCTGATGAAACAGAGCTCTCCTATAGTGGAGATCAAGAGCTTTTGAATAAATCAAAAGATGATATGATCATGGCAATGATTCTCGCTGTCGTACTTATTTATATCGTAATGGCTGCGCAATATGAATCATTTAAATATCCGTTCGTTATTATGTTTACCGTACCGCTCATGATTATTGGCGTTGCACTTTCACTTATTGTCACGCAGCTGCCGCTTAGTATTCCCGCTGTGATTGGTGTGTTAATTCTCATTGGGATCGTCGTCAATAATGCAATTGTCATCGTTGATTACATTTTACAGCGAAAGCGGGAAGGTTACTCAGGAACAGATGCCATTGTTCAGTCGGTGAAGGACCGTGTCCGGCCGATTTTAATGACCGCGCTGACGACTATTTTAGGACTTGTACCGCTCGCATCCGGCATCGGTGAGGGAACGGAAATCAATCAGCCGATAGGCATTGTCGTCATTGGTGGTTTACTATCAAGTACTTTTTTAACGCTATTTGTTATTCCGGTCGTGTTCAGTTTCTTTGATCGACCAATGCTGAGAAAAAAAGGTTTACACGTGGAAGATAAATTGATACAATAAAAAAGTAATATAATTGAATTTTCTTTTGACGTAAGTCGAAGGGGAGTAGCGTTAGGTGTAAACCTAAAACAAAGTCGTCAATTCGTGGATAGTATTTCACCGGCTTTGTTGGCATGAAGACGAGACATGCTCAGCGAGACCTTTGCCTAATAAAAGGCAAAGGTCTCGCTTTTTGTGTTCTTTGATGCACGTTCTTGTTTCAGTTTAAATGGGTACGTGATTACCGGAAGGAGAGGGAAAATGGATACAGTATTATTACTTGAATACGCCTGGGTACTCGGTGTCCTCATTGTTCTTGAGGGGATTTTAGCTGCTGATAATGCGATCGTTATGGCCGTGATGGTGAAGCATTTACCGAAAGTACAACAGAAAAAAGCATTGTTTTACGGATTATTGGGGGCATTGGTGTTCCGTCTTGGTGCCTTGTTCCTCATTTCATTTCTCGTCAAAGTGTGGCAAGTACAGGCCATTGGTGCACTTTACTTGTTCTTCATCTGTTTTAACCACTTGTATAAAAAGTGGAAAGAAAAAGGCGAAGATGAAGGTATTGAAGGTCATGGAATCGAAAAAGAAAGCAAAGGTTCTTCTTTCTGGATGACGGTCTTGAAAGTTGAAGTTGCGGACATCGCTTTTGCGATTGACTCAATGCTTGCAGCGGTTGCACTCGCTGTTACACTTCCTGAAACAGGATGGGGGCACATTGGCGGTATTGATTCAGGTCAATTCCTTGTTATGTTTGCCGGTGGTTTCATTGGTGTTGTCATTATGCGTTTTGCGGCAACATGGTTTGTCCAGTTGCTTCAGAAATATCCGACACTTGAAACAACAGCGTTTTTGATTGTTGGCTGGGTAGGAGTAAAGCTTGCCGTCTTTACACTCTCGCATCCTTCACTTGCCGTACTCGATGAGCATTTCCCGGAATCAACACCGTGGAAAACGGTCTTTTGGGTTGTCTTAATCGTTCTCGCGGTGGGTGGTTACTTAGTCGCCCGTAGTAAAGGCTCGCAAAAGGGTATTGAAGAAACAAATATATAATGAAAAAGCAGTGAATCCAATTCGGGTTCACTGCTTTTTTGTTCTTCATGCTTTCTGTTGCGAAAGAGGCAAATCTGCTTCTTTTAAGAAAAACAGTCTGGATCCGCTGCCAGAAGGATCAAACCAGGCAACCATATAGCCAGCCATTTCAACCCATTGTCGATCTTGCTTCATCATCGTTACGGGCTCAATCATAGTATGTTTATACAAATCTTTTTCAGGAAGGCGGAGTGCTTCAAATTCAATTCCGGCGATGGAAGGCTGTTCAATCATCGAACGATATACAGTCGAGCGAGCCGCTTTATCAAGACGGTCATCCCACCACGGCTTCCGCGGCTTATAGCGTTGGTTGTTCAAATAATCATATTTCATTATACTTTCAACTTGTGCTGCTTTTTCCGGATAGGCGGCCTGCAAAAAAGAAGAGAGACGATTAAATAAATCTTCCAGCTGATGGCCAATTCTTCCCCAGCCTTGCATTTCCCAGTGCGCACCAAAGTCTTGGAAAAAGTCGAACGGTGTCTTGACTAAGTGATCCATAATAAATTCAATTGTTTCATCGGTTCGATGATCGTTCCAATATTTTTCCAACACATCTTCTGTCTGTTTAATACGAATAACATCATCAAACGGCAATACTCGGTTCGACAGCATTTCATAAGGCGACTGATCCATGTATTCATAGCCGTATTGATTTGCACTTAAACGTAGACCCGTTCCGCGCAGCAGTTTCAAAAAGCCGAGCTGCATTTCTTCGGGACGAAGCGCAAATACATCGTTAAATGTGTTACGGAATGAATCATAATCTTCTTCGGGCAGTCCAGCAATTAAATCGAGATGCTGGTCGATTTTCCCGCCATCTTTGACCATCGTAACCGTACGGACAAGTTTTTCCCAGTTTTGTTTCCGCATGACGAGTTCATTGACATCATCATTTGTTGACTGGACGCCAATTTCAAAACGGAAAAGTCCGGCAGGTGCATGCTCATTTAAAAAATTGATGACTTCTGGACGCATAATATCACCGGTAATTTCAAATTGAAAAACAGTACCTGGCACATGTTCATCAATTAAAAATTGAAACATTTCCATCGCATAGCTGCGGCTAATATTAAAGGTACGGTCCACAAATTTAATCGTCTTGGCCCCATTTTTCATCAAAAAGCGAATATCTTCTTTCACTTTATCACGGTCAAAATACCGGACGCCCGTTTCGATGGAAGAGAGACAAAATTGACAGCGGAACGGACAGCCACGGCTCGTTTCGATGTATGTAATTCGTTTAGAAAGAAACGGAAGATCCTCTTCAAAATGAAACGGAGACGGGAGCTTGCGCAAATCAATTTTATTCGTTTGCGGTTGAATATGATGTTTTCCGTCCTTTTTATAACCGATTCCAGCAACTTTCGAAAAATCACGGCTGCCTGAAAGTTCGTCTAAAAGGGTTCGGAATGTTTCTTCGCCTTCACCGATGGCGATAAAATCGACATCAGTTAAACGATCAAGCCAATACGGCACGTCATACGTGACTTCAGGACCACCGAATATAATGGTACAGTCAGGCAATACTTTTTTAATCATGCTCGCCACACGAATCGTCTCTTCAATGTTCCAGATGTAGCAGCTGAAGCCGATTACATCAGGTTTTTTGCTGTATAAATCCGTCACGATATTCATTGCGGGGTCTTTAATCGTATATTCCGCGATATGAATGTTATAGGCATCTTCACAATACGATTTTAAATAACGGATGGCGAGGTTCGTATGGATGTATTTTGCATTTAATGTACATACGGTAATGTTCAAGTTTTTCAATCTCCTTTTTTAATTAAAAAGCCAGGCCGCTTTTGTTCGAGAAATGGCCGGAACAAAGCAGCAGCGAGCGGCGATGACAAAAGAAGTGTCAGTGCCGCTGCTGTTAAAAATAAAACAAATAGGGAAGGCGGCCGTTCAAGTGTATTCAAATGTCTTGACGTTTGGATGAAAAATCCATGCAGTAAGTATACATAAAGTGTATTTTGCCCCCATGTTGTAAAGAAAAACGACTTATGTGTCACAATAGATAAAATAAACGCAATCATGATCACATTGAGGATATAAACAAGAGAACGCCATGCAACACCGGACAGAGAATTTGCTCCAAGGTCGTCATATGATCCCGAGCCAAACAGCCACTCAATTTGAATACTTGTGTTTTTATAAAAAAATAAAAACAAGATGGCTGCTATCAAAAGAAGAACAATCCGTGCACGTGTCGTAAAAAGTGGCGCAAACCATTCTCTTTTTGTATAATAACCAATTAAAAAGAATGGAAAAAAGACAAATGTGCGGCCGATGCTGAGCACATGAAGTGATTCGGGAACCATACCAATTAAAAGCCCCAGCCCTATAGCAAGTACGATAGCGAGAGAGGGTTTCACCCACTTTACCGTAATCCGCAACAATATATTCCAGAAAAATAAGCTTAGTAAAAACCAGAGCGACCATTCTGGAATAAGCAGACTGATGGATAACGTTTCTTCGTGCTCAATCCAGAAGTAAAAGGCCGAATAAATAACATGAAAAATAAGTAGTGGAATGAGTAGTTTGCGGGTAACTTTTTTTATATAGCCTGGGCGCATAATTCCTTTCGCAAAATATCCAGACACAAAAATAAAAGCGGGCATATGAAATAAATAAATGCTCATATACAATGCGTAAATAAGCGGGCTTTCATCAATATAAGGCCGGAGCAAATGACCGAAAACAACAAAGAAAATGAGTACAAACCGGACATTATCAAAATAATAATCACGTTTTTTCATAAGTAATAATCACCTGTATGATAGGATAGACATATGACGTTATTATACACGACAGTATAGCAGAAATTTGATCAATTCTTGTAAAAACATAAAATTAAGCTTTAAACCCTTTTAAAATAGGTGAAAAATGTGTAACGTATAGTAAAGTGAAACTTCATTTAATGGGTCTTATTGCTCGTTAATGAGTGATCAAAAAGATGAATAGACAGGCAGGGATTATAAATGGAAGACAGTAAAAAATCATTAAAGTTATTTATCGTGCTTTCACGAGCTTATAAAGTAGTAAACGAACAGGTGAATCGTTATATACAGCAAACCGGACTTAATCCGACAGAGTTTGCCGTATTGGAACTGTTATACCATAAAGGACCACAGCCGCTTCAGCAAATTGGCGGGAAAATATTGCTCGCAAGCGGAAGCATTACGTATGTTGTGGATAAATTAGAAAAAAAACAGCTGCTTAGACGAGTTGCCTGTCCGGAAGATCGTCGCATTACTCATGCAGCGATTACGCAGGATGGCATCGAATTAATTGAGGGTGTCTTTCCGGAGCATGAACAAAATATTCATGACTTGATCAGCGTTCTGTCGGAAGAAGAGGTAGATTCTGCTACAAAAATATTACGAAAGCTTGGGCTGTCAGTGAAAGATTTGTCGTAATCTATTTGGTACATTCTGATTTGGTATGGTAAAATGACGGCGGCAGTAACGAAAGGGGGCTCTAGATGCGAATCGGCTTTGTGAAAGACTGGCGACTTATTGCTAGTATTGCGGCTGCACATGTACTATTATTTGTGACGTTTTCAGATCAAGACATATTCTGGTATATTTATACAGCTGCTAATTTATTTTTTATGAGCATTTCGATTATTAGTGGACCGATTGACGATCAACAAAAAACAAACAGCTTTATGATGTACGGACTATTATCAGGTGCTATTCTTTATGCGTTATTTGCGGTAGGGTTTTGGGTGATGAGTGTGCTACCATTGTCCGTGTCGACGCATGTGTCAGCGATTTATGCACAATTTACTCCGCAGTTTGTCTGGCATTACATCGTTCTCGTCCTCATTTTCATTCCAGGAGAAGAGCTGTTTTGGCGCGGGTTTGTTCAAAAACGATTAAGTTATTATATGAATGAGTGGGCATCAGCTTTTATTGCATCAGCTTTATTTGGATCTGTCTTTCTTTATTCAGGTCAGTGGATCTGGGTGATAGCAGCCTTTTGTGCAGGTTTTTTCTGGGGAGGGCTATACATATGGAAAAAAAGTATTCCAATGCTCATTATATCTCATCTTATTTTTGATTTATTACTCATTGTTTTTTTACCACTTGGCTAAAGTGTCCGATTTAGGACGCTTTTTTTTTTGAGCAAAAAGCTTGAAAGTCAAAGAAGGTCAAAGTATACTAATAATTAATCAAAGATAGTCAAAGTCAAACAAAAGGGGATGACAGGGATGAAATGCCAAAAGTGTCAGCAAAACGAAGTAAATGTGCAAATGAGTGTCCGTGTCAACGGACGCTCAAATCAATATTATTTATGCAATAGTTGTTATAAAGAAGAAAAAAAGGCTATTGGAGGAATGAATATGAAATTTCAATCATTCGGTTTTCCATTTGATGAATTTATGAACAATGGGAATGTGCCAAAACAGCAGATGAATCAGCCACAAACGCCGCCAGCGGGTCATGGAGGAGGAGGGTTGCTGGACGAATCCGGTCGCAATCTTTCAGAAATGGCAAGAGCGGGCCTCATTGATCCACTTATTGGACGTGATAAAGAAGTGGCGCGTGTCATTGAAATTTTAAATAGACGAAATAAAAATAATCCTGTATTAATCGGTGAACCGGGTGTCGGGAAAACAGCCATTGCAGAAGGATTGGCGATTCTTATTGCAGAAGGACGTGTACCAGTGAAACTGCAATCGAAAGAAGTATATGTGCTTGATGTCGCTTCGCTCGTTGCTGGAACAGGTATCCGTGGTCAGTTTGAAGAGCGAATGAAGCAATTGATTGCAGAATTGCAGCAACGTAAAAATGTGTTGCTGTTCATTGATGAAATTCATCAAATCGTCGGCGCAGGATCAGTAGAAGGTTTTATGGACGCCGGGAATATTTTGAAACCAGCATTAGCGCGGGGTGAGCTGCAAATAATTGGTGCAACTACATTGAAAGAATACCGTCGAATTGAAAAGGATGCGGCGCTTGAAAGGCGTTTTCAGCCGGTACAGGTGACAGAACCGAATGTAGAAGAAACAGTTCAGATTTTAAAAGGACTTCAAAAGTACTATGAAGATTTCCATCGTGTTACTTATACGGATGAAGCCATTCATGCATGTGCTTCTCTTTCACATCGCTATATTCAGGACCGCTTTTTACCAGACAAAGCAATTGATCTGCTCGATGAAGCAGGATCAAAACTGAATTTGACGATTGATGAAACGGATAACCAAACGATTCAAGAGCAATTGACGGCGCTTGCCAAAAGAAAAGACGCTGCATTGCAAAAAGAAGCATATGAAGAAGCAGCGACACTTCGTGATGAAGAAGCCGTGCTTGAAGCAAAGCTTGCACAAGGAGAATCAGCACATGAGGCACCGAACATAACGGCGGAACAGATTCAGTCGTTAATTGAGCGTAAAACAGGTATTCCAGTCGGGAAATTCCAGCAGGATGAACAACAGAAGATGAAGCACATTGAAGAAAATCTTGCTGGAAAAGTTATTGGACAGGATGAAGCTGTGAAAAAAGTGGCAAAAGCTGTTCGACGCAGCCGGGCAGGGCTAAAAGCAAAAAGCCGTCCAATTGGTTCCTTTTTATTTGTTGGTCCAACAGGTGTCGGGAAAACAGAGTTGACGAAAACATTGGCTGAAGAACTTTTCGGCTCCAAAGAATCGCTCATTCGTCTTGATATGAGTGAATTTATGGAGAAGCATAGTGTATCAAAATTGATAGGCTCACCCCCAGGTTATGTCGGTTTTGAAGAAGCAGGGCAGCTGACAGAAAAGGTACGCCGTAATCCGTACAGCATTATTTTATTGGATGAAATTGAAAAAGCGCATCCTGATGTACAGCACATATTCCTGCAAATTATGGAAGATGGACGTTTGACAGACAGCCAAGGACGCACGGTGAGTTTTAAAGAATCCGTCATTATTATGACGAGTAACGCAGGAGTGGGCAAGAAGAACGTAACAGTCGGATTTGAAAAAGCGCAGACCGAGAGTGCAGCTTCTGTTCTTGAATCTCTCTCAGACTACTTTAAACCTGAATTTTTAAACCGATTTGATTCGATCATTGAGTTTCAGGCACTTGAAAAAGATGATTTGAAGAAAATCGTGGAATTAATGCTTGATGAAGTAAACGGTATGCTTCATGAACAAAATATGACAATCGATGTAACGGATGAAGTGAAAGAGAAAACAGTAGAGCTCGGATATAGCCCTCAATTCGGTGCAAGGCCACTTCGCCGCGTCATTCAAGAACAAATTGAAGACGGCATCGCTGATTTTATTTATGATCATCCGGAAACAACAAAATTAAAAGCTGTACTGCAGGAAGACAGCATCGTCATTGTATCAGCATAAAGTGAAACGACCATTTTAATCGATGATAAATAAAAAAAGAGCGGAATAGCAATCCGCTCTTTTTTTCATGCATGGAGAATGATATAATTTTTATGATTGACGACTGTTTTTTCTTCCACTTCTAGGTCATCGAAATTTTCCATGATTGTTAAATCAACGATTACAGAGTTTTCATTTACTTTTTCGACGATCCCGCGAAGACCGTCTTTAAATTCAATAATGTTGCCGACTTCTGCTTTAGTCATCCTAATACGCTCCTTTTCGACAATTGACGATACCATATTCTCACGTAATCTCCTATAATCAGTAGATAAGGTATTAAAGTAAAGTTTGCCTTATTTTTTGAAAATAGTAAAGAGATTTACACTGTGTTATTACAATTTTTTGACTATTTTGATGAGGGGGGTGGGTGCTTGACGATTGATGAAATTGAAAATGATATAACGTTCCTTAGAAATGGAAAATTAAAACGCATACGCATTCAAAAGGAAGACTTTTTAACGTTCCGTTCTGAATTAATAAAACAGCCGGATTTCAAGCAATTCCGAGGAATTGCCCAACATGGCGGACATATAGACTATGAATATACAGAGATACCTCGAAGTTAGAGGAGTGACCGCCTTTGTTTACTAAAAAAACGGTCATTAGCGTGAACAAGTGGATGTTCTCATTAATAGTGGAGAAGTCTCTTTTTTTATGTCCCTCCGGGACATAAAAAGAAATGCTGGGACAAGATGGTAACCGATAGTGCCGCAAAGGTCTTTGTCTGTTCGCGTAAAGCAGTCAGCAGTCAGACACATGTATTCGGGATCAGCTATTGTGAATAGATGCTCGATACGGAAAATCATGTCCGAACCGAATACGAAATTATTTAAATCTTGCCGATTTGGCTAATACATTGATAACGGGGGAAAATATCATTATCAATGGCGGTATGGTAAAAAGGATGATTTAACATCCTTACGTCCGCCGTTTTTTCAAATGTTCTTTTGAATATGTTTTTAAAGAAGCGATAATTTGTTTTTTCAGTTCTTCATGGCCATCGCTTTGAATGCCATATTCAAATGAAGTACCTGCATATCGTTTTCGAATCATTTTTCCGGTAAAATGAATAAGAGTTTCGGACAGTTGGAAAGAACAGGTGAGAATGTATTCATCTCGTAATTCAATATCTGTTTTTGAAGCGACTTTCATTCCATTAGGGCTTAAATCCAGAATGTATGATTGAAATGACTGTACTTTTTCTTTTACGCCGTCCTTATGTACATACACTTCGCAAATGGTGGGAATGGTTTCTGAAAAAGAATATCGAAACGCTTCCTGTCTTTTATAATACATGGATAAATACCCCCTTTATAATTGTCTATTTTAGAAGAAGTTAACAGGAAGAGCAATAAGAGAAAACGCAATAATTGAGTGGGGGAAAGATTCATGCTATCCTCAATGAAGAATAATGATAAAGGAGAGACTGACTAATGTCTAAAAAATCATATACTGTAATAGCGGATACAGGTATTCATGCGCGTCCTGCAACGCTTCTCGTACAAACAGCAAGCAAATTTTCAAGCGATATCAATCTTCAGTATAATGGGAAAACGGTGAACTTGAAATCCATTATGGGTGTTATGTCTCTTGGAATCGGTAAAGGCGCGGAAATTGTGATTTCTGCAGACGGTAGTGATGAAACAGCGGCGCTTGAATCCATTGAAACGCTATTGAAAAGCGAAGGTCTTGCAAACTGATGGTGGGCCTATTAAAAGGGATTGCAGCTTCTGACGGTATTGCTTTTGCGAAAGCGTATCGTTTATTGGAACCGGATCTCACAGTTGAAAAGCGGACAGAATCTGATACAGCAGCTGAAGTAAAACGTTTCCGTGCTGCGTTAAAAAAATCAGAAACAGAACTTGAAGTCATTAAGGAGAAAGCGCGCCGCGATCTTGGAGATGATAAGGCGGCCATTTTTGAAGCGCATTTGCTTGTATTAAACGATCCGGAATTGACAGGGCCTATTGAAGAAAAAATTAAAAGTGATTCTGTCAATGTAGAATTTGCCCTTGAAGAAACGGCGAATATGTTTATTGGTATGTTTGAAGCGATGGAAAATGAATACATGAAAGAGCGTGCTGCAGACATTAAAGACGTAACGAAACGCATTTTAGCGGCACTTCTCGGTGTTGAACTTCCGGCACCGGCACTTATTGCAGAAGAAGTGGTTGTTGTCGCTGAAGACTTAACGCCATCGATGACGGCACAGTTAAACCGTGAATTCGTGAAAGGATTTACAACAGATATTGGCGGTCGTACTTCTCACTCGGCCATTATGGCGCGTTCACTTGAAATTCCAGCAGTGGTTGGGACGAAAAATGCGACTTCTGATATTCAAAATGGTGATTTAATCATTATTGATGGGCTTCAAGGTGAAGTGCATATTAATCCGACAGAAGAAGTGGCTTCAGAGTATAAAAAGCGCAGTGAAGCGTATCAGCAGCAGCGTTTAGAATGGGCAAAGCTTGTAAACGAACAAACGGTGACAGCTGATGGTCATCATGTAGAATTGGCCGCGAACATCGGTACACATGAAGATTTGAAAGGTGTCAAAGCAAATGGCGGTGAAGGAATCGGTCTCTATCGGACAGAATTTTTGTATATGGGCCGTGACTCTTTGCCAACAGAAGAAGAGCAATTTACAGCATACAAAGCAGTTCTTGAAGGAATGGAAGGCAAGCCAGTTGTCGTTCGTACGCTTGACATCGGCGGCGACAAAGAACTTCCATATTTGAATTTGCCGCATGAAATGAATCCATTTCTTGGCTTCCGGGCGATTCGTCTTTGCCTTGAAGAACAGGATATTTTCCGTACGCAGCTGCGTGCATTGCTTCGGGCAAGTGTACATGGCAATTTGAAAATTATGTTTCCGATGATTGCAACAGTGAATGAATTCCGTGAAGCGAAAGCCGTACTTCTTGAAGAACGTGCAAAGCTTGAATCAGAAGGTACTGCCGTTTCTGAAAACATTGAGCTTGGGATTATGGTTGAAATTCCATCAACAGCTGTTATTGCCGATTTATTTGCGAAAGAAGTCGATTTCTTCAGTATTGGCACAAACGACTTGATTCAATATACGATGGCTGCTGACCGTATGAACGAGCGTGTATCCTATTTGTATCAGCCATACAATCCTTCCATTTTGCGTCTCGTAAAAATGGTGATTGAAGCGGCTCATAAAGAAGGAAAATGGGCGGGTATGTGCGGCGAAATGGCTGGAGATGAATTAGCCATACCGCTTCTTTTAGGTCTAGGTCTTGATGAATTCTCGATGAGTGCAACATCTATTTTAAAAGCACGTGCGCAATTGAAGCATTTGTCGAAATCAGACATGGAAGCTTTGGCAGCTGAAGCCATTACGTTGTCAACAGCAGAAGAAGTTGTTGAACGTGTTCAAGCGAGTACACAAAAAATAATATAGAAATAGGTGTAAAAAAAGAGAGAGCGGGAATAATACGAATGTAACCAGTTTTTATTCTCCATTTCTCTCACTTTTGTTCAGACAACTCGTTGTCTGAACTTTTTTTGTGCAAAAAAATTCTGAAATATGCGACAATAAGAAGACTATATAAAGGAGGCGACATGATGAACAAACAAAAAGTTGGGTTTATTGGTATAGGTGTAATGGGGAAACATATGGCTTCTCATTTGCAAAAAGCAGGCTATCCGTTGTTTGTCTACACACGAACAAAATCAAAAGCGGCTGATTTACTCGAGACAGGTGCAACTTGGTGCGAAACACCGTCTAAACTGGCATCTAAAACAGATGTTGTATTTACGATTATCGGTGAACCGAAAGATGTAGAGCAAGTATACATAGGAGAAAACGGTCTGTTTGAAGGGAGTCATGCAGGACAAGTCTTTATTGATATGACAACATCGAAGCCGAGCCTTGCACAAGAACTATATGAAAAAGGTAAAGAGAGAGACATTTCTGTACTCGATGCGCCTGTTTCAGGTGGAGATATTTTTGCACAGTCAGGAAAGTTGTCGATCATGGTTGGCGGCGATGAACATATTTTTACTGAAATGAAACCGTTATTTGATACAATTGGTGAAAATATTGTGTATCAAGGAAGAGCAGGAGCTGGACAGCATACAAAAATGTCAAACCAGATTGCGATTGCATCGAACATGATAGGTGTGTGCGAGGCGATTACTTATGCGAAAACAGCTGGACTGGATCCAGAAACAGTTCTAAAAAGTATAGCGCTCGGTGCAGCGGGCAGCTATTCATTGTCAAATCTTGCACCCCGTATGATGAAAGAGGACTTTGCACCAGGCTTTTTTATTAAACACTTTATTAAAGACATGAAAATTGCCCTTGAAGAAGCAGAACAGATGGACTTAAAATTGCCGGGGCTGTCAATGGCGAAAGACATGTATGAAAAGCTGGCAGCGCAAGGTGAAGCGGAAAATGGTACGCAGGCACTTATTAAAGCATATAACAAGTAAAGAAAAGCAGGTTCTCAGTCGAAGAGAACCTGCTGTTTTTTTACTTTTTTAAATGGTTAAGGTATTGTTCAATTCGTGCTAGTCCTTCTTGGATGTCTTCAATGCTGCAAGCGTATGAAAGACGGAACCACCCTTCACCAGCAGGGGAAAAAGCGCTGCCGGGTACAACAGCCACTTTGTACTCTTTCGCAAGTGTGAGGCAAAAGTCAAAGGATGAGCCGCTGAAATCATCCGGTAATTTGACAAAGAAATAAAACGCACCATCCGGTTTTACTGTTTTCAATCCGAGTGTTTGGATTTTATCATAAGCTGTATCACGGCGGATTTTATACTCTTCCCTCATCGGGATTGCATCATCGATGCCGGCTGTTAACGCCGCAATTGCCGCTTTTTGTGAAACAGATGAGGCGCATGAAACATTGTATTGATGTACTTTTAATATGTGACGGGTAATAATTTCAGATGCAAATAAAAGACCAATTCGCCAGCCGGTCATCGCATGCGATTTCGACAGACCATTAATGACAATCGTCTGCTCGGGAAGGTAAGAGGCGATTGATACGTGCGGTCGTTCATAAATAATTTCACTATAAATTTCATCCGCTAGAATGAATAATTCATGTTTTTTTGCAAGCTGTGCGATGTCCTGAAGTTCACGATCTGTTAAACTAACGCCGGTTGGATTAGAGGGATAAGGCAAAATGATCGCCTTCGTTCGGCGCGTCAATGACTGTTCAATGAGGGCTGCTGTCATGCGAAAGTCATTTTTAGTCGTATCTACCATGATCGTTTTCGCTTCACATAAATGAATAATAGGCTCATATCCCGGATAAACGGGCCCGGGTACGATCACTTCATCTCCAGATTGCAAAATGGTACGAAGAGCGATATCAATCGCCTGGCTCGCCCCGACCGTGACAATGACTTCTGATTCTGCATTGTACGAAACATCATATTTTTGTTTGTAAAATTCAGCTGCTGCTTTTTTTAACTCGGGCAGTCCAGCATTTGGTGTGTAGACAGTTGCATTTTGTTCAATCGCTTGTATACCTGCTGCCTTTACGTGATCGGGTGTATGAAAGTCAGGCTGCCCGATCGTCAATGAAATCATGTTTTCAGTTGTGCCGACAAGATTGAAAAACTTTCGTATGCCGGATATTTCAATTTCTTTTACACGTTCGTTTAATCGATGTTCCATTTTGTAAGCCACCTTTATTAAGTACTATTGTTATTATAATGTAAACGTAATGTTAACGATGTTAAGAAAATCTAAATTTTTCAACCATACGCATTTTTTTATTTCGTGATATAGTAAAATAAAAATGCGTAAGGGGTCTAATGACATATGACAAATGATTATGGTATTTTACTTGAATCAGGCACGAATGAATTGGAAATTGTTGAATTTGAAGTGCAGGACAACAAATATGGTATTAATGTCATGAAAGTAAAAGAGATTATTCAACCGATGCCGATTACATTTATTCCGCATGCGCATGATCACATTGAAGGGATCATTCAACTGCGTGATGAAGTGCTTCCAGTCATCGATATGGCGAAAGTGCTCGGTATGCCTCCATCGGCTAATCAAGCGACAGATAAATATATCGTGACGGAATTTAACCAGCAAAAAGTCGTTTTTCATGTACAAAATGTAACGCGTATTCATCGTATTTCCTGGACTGATATCGAGAAACCATCTGAAATGTACCAAGGCATCGACAATCAAATTATCGGTGTGATCAAAATGAGTGAAACGATGATTTTGTTGATTGATTTTGAAAAAATTGTTGTCGATATTAATCCGTATTCAGGTATTCATATCGATCAAATTCAGAGCCTTGGCAAACGAGAACGGTCTGAAAAACAACTTATTGTTGCAGAAGATTCGCCGCTGCTGCGTAAACTAATTCACGATACGCTAAGTGAAGCAGGGTATGATCAAGTTGAGTTTTTTGAAAATGGTCAGTTAGCGTACGACTATTTAGAATCCACCATTGAACAAGAAAATACCTTTGAAAAAGTGAAGCTCATCGTGACGGATATTGAAATGCCAAAAATGGATGGCCATCATTTAACGAAACGTATTAAAGAGCATCCGCAATTAAATAAATTGCCCGTGATCATTTTCTCATCTCTCATTACAGATGAGCTGCGTCATAAAGGAAAAGGTGTCGGTGCAGATGCCCAGGTGAGCAAACCGGAAATTGCCCGTCTTGTTGAATATATTGACGAACTTGCACTGTAAAAGAGAAAAAGGACGCTTGCCAAGCGGGCTGCGTCCTTTTTCGTTCTAATATGACTGTCCAAGTGGTTTAAAAACGGGCTTTGTATACTGTTTACGGCCTGGAGGGTTACGTTTTGACTGATCTTCTTTCATCCCAGTATACGCCTCCAACACTCCTTTTGCTTTTGACAAACTCATCGAGCATCGCGGATTACGAAATTCCTCATTGAGGCGTCCTAGATGAGGAAGTAGATTGAAGTCTTCTTTGCATGGCGGTATATGGAATGTATAATGACCACATTCAACGAGGACGTCTGATTGCTGTCGGCTATGCTTTGGATTTCGGGAAAAGTGAAGGCCTTTTTTTTTCGCTTTGCCTTCTTTAATCATTTTTAAGAGGGCTTGCTTCTTTAACTGATACAAATATTTTGGATTTGTAGCCGTCTTTGCATGACGGTTAACTGTAAAGATCGCTTTGGCGAGGATATCATCAGATGAAGGTTCGGTGAAAGGTTCAGATAATTTACTCACAATTGAGACTCCTTTCGCATTCATTTTTTCTTATTATACACTTTTTCAGGCGGATTTGAAAGCAATCATAATGGTTTGAGTGGTATATTTAAGTGGAAAAGATGAATAAAAAAGAAAGCAGGAAAGCCGATGGAGCACAGTAGAACAGCAATTATTGATATCGGGTCGAATACAGTTCGTCTCGTTTTATACAAAGAACAAGGAGCAGGAATTGAGGAATTCCGTAACGTAAAAGCGCCACTCAGATTGAATCGTTTTCTAGATGAATCGAGCGTGATGAGTGATGAAGGAATAGCACTATTACTTGAAGCACTGAAAAACTTTCGTGAAGTACTTGATTATTATGATGTAACAGAAGTGGAATGCACGGCAACTGCTGCGATCCGTCAGGCAAAAAACAGGGATGAAATCATTCGGAAAGTGAAAGAAGAAACCGCTTTTCAAATCCGGCTTTTATCAGGTGAAGAAGAAGCATTATACGGTTTATCAGCTGTATTAAAAACGATGCCCGCAGACAATGGCTTGACGATTGATATTGGCGGGGGGAGTACAGAAATTACACTGTTTGAAAATAGAAAATTGAAATATTCACATAGCTTTCCATTTGGTGTTGTCTCACTTAAACAGCTGTTTATTGCAGAAGGTCGGATGAAGCCGAAAGAACAGAAAAAAATGGCGGAATACATTCAAAGTGAATTGTCAAGGTATCCGTGGCTGCAAAAAGCACCGGATGGCGTTATTGCAGCCATTGGAGGAAGTGCACGGAACCTTGCGATTGTGCAGCAGTTAAAAGAAAATTATCCGCCGCTCGGTGTTCATGGATATGATTTAACGTTAGATGCACTTGATAGGCTGCGCGAAGAACTGTCATCATTATCGTATTCAGAACTGGAAAAGGTGGATGGTCTTTCCAATGAGCGGGCCGATTTGATTTTGCCAGCGATCGAAGTATTTTACCAGCTAGCCGTTCATACGAATGCAAACGGCTTAATCGTCAGTTCACGCGGGCTCCGCGATGGCATTATGCTTGAACGTATAAAAGGCGGACAGTATAAAACAGCGGCAGACGTGAAGCGAAACGGAATTAAACGGCTTTTAAAAGTGTACGGACATGACGATGAGCATCATCATCAAATGATGACGTTGATGGAAAAAATGGTGAATGGTTTTGAAAAAGAAGGTTTACTAAACGTCACAAAGCAAGAACGATTTATAATTGAACAATCAGCAGCGCTATTTTATCTAGGGGAATATATCTCATCAAGTTCTAAAAGCAGGCATACATTTTATTTGTTAATTAACTCATTATTTGATGGATTTACACACTCTGAAAAAGCGTATCTTTCATTAACTGCGTCATTCACAAATAATTCGACATTAAAGCAGTATTTAGAAGAATTTAATGGATGGTTTACTAAAGAAGAAATACAAAAAATGCGTGAATACGGTGCTCTGTTGAAACTATGCTACAGCTTAAATAGCTCAAAACGAAGCGTCGTACAGGATCTTGATGTCAAAGAGAAGCAAGATAGTATTCTCATTACTGTCTATTGTGAAGGCAATGAAATGGCGGAGCGTTACCAGAGTGTTAAGCAAAAAAGACATCTTGAAAAAGCGCTGCATAAAGAGATTACATTACAGTTTAAACAAAAATGATTGAAATGAGGGATGTCCAGTGAATGGACAGGTGGAAAAGGACTTAGCGAATCCAAGTTATTATAACAATCGTGAATTGAGCTGGCTTAATTTTAATCAGCGTGTATTGCAGGAAGCATCGGATTTAAATAATCCACTTCTTGAGCGAATGAAATTTTTAGCTATTTTCAGCTCCAACCTGGATGAATTTTTTATGGTGCGTGTCGCCGGACTGAAGGATCAGGTGAAAGCCGGTTTCAATAAACCGGAAAACAAAGCAGGATTAACACCGAAACAGCAGTTAAAAGCGATTAGTGAAAAAGCACATGAACTGGTACATACACAAAACCGTGTCCTGACAGAAGAAATTTTGCCGGCACTTGAAGAAGAAGGGTTTCATTTCGTAAAACCGAACGAATTGAATGCTGAACAAAAAAAGTTCCTTCAAGACTATTTTGAGAATGAAGTGTTTCCAGTGCTGACCCCGATGGCAATCGATGCGTATCGTCCGTTTCCAATGCTTTTGAATAAAAGTTTGAATTTAGTTGTTATGCTTGAAAATGATGACCCTGAAGCAGAAGCAGACCGTGTGGCAATCGTTCAAGTACCAGGTGTCCTTGAGCGGGTCATTGAAGTACCTTCTGATGCAAAGGGAGGAACGTATGTCCTTTTAGAAAATGTACTTATTCATTTTATTGATCGTATTTTCCAAGGATATAGAGTGAAAAATGTAAACATGTTCCGGATTACGCGAAATGCGGATATGGAAATTCATGAAGAAGGCGCACGTGATTTGCTTCTTGAAATTGAAAAAGAGTTGAAAAAGCGGAAATGGGGAGCTGCGGTTCGCCTTGAGATTAAGTCGCAGGATTTTGATCAGCATGTGCTTGATTATTTATTGGATGAACTCGAAATCCACTATAAAGATGTATATGAAATTGAAGGTGCGGTCGATTTAACCTTATTCTTCTCATTTACGAAAAAATTAAGTTTATTGAGGGAAGGATTAACGTACGAAACGTTTATTCCACAGCTTCCGGAAGATTTATCATCGCGTGAAGATGTGTTTGAAAAGACATTGCAGCAAGATATTCTGTTTTACCATCCGTACGAGTCGTTTGAACCGGTCGTCGATTTTATTTCACAGGCAGCAGACGACCCATCAGCACTGGCGATTAAAATGACGTTGTATCGCGTCAGCGGCGATTCACCGATTATTGAATCACTGAAACGGGCCGCGGAAAAAGGAAAACAGGTGACGGTACTTGTTGAATTGAAAGCACGTTTTGATGAAGAAAATAATGTGCAGTGGGCAAAAGAGCTCGAAAAGGCAGGCTGCCATGTTATTTATGGCATGCACAATTTGAAAACACACAGTAAAATCACGCTCGTCGTCCGTAAGCTTGCGGGAAAAATTGAACGATTTGTTCACCTCGGCACGGGGAACTATAATGATGCTACGGCGAAAATATACACAGATCACGGGTTGATTACGTCGAAAAAAGAGTTTGGCATTGACGCAACAAATTTCTTTAACTATTTGAGCGGCTATATGGATAAGCCAAAATATAATCATCTTGTCGTCGCACCATATGACATTCAAGAGGCATTTATTAAATTGATTGAAGAAGAAATTGAGATTCATAAAAAACACGGTAACGGCCGGATTATTGCGAAAATGAACTCATTAACAGACAAACGTTTGATCATGAAGTTTTATGAAGCGTCAAATGCGGGTGTTCAAATAGACTGCATTATCCGTGGTATATGCTGCATGAAGCCAGGGATACAAGGCGTGAGTGAAAATATTCGCGTCATTAGCATCATTGGTCGTTTCTTAGAGCATAGCCGCATTTATTACTTCCATCATGCGGGGAAGCGGAAGGTATATTTATCATCCGCTGATATGATGACACGTAATATGATTAAACGGGTGGAGATTTTATTCCCCATTATAGAAGATGAATTAAAAGACCGTTTAACAAATTTCCTTCAATTACAATTATCAGATAATGCAAAAGCGCGTTACCAAGATAGTGAAGGAAATTCCCGTTATGTGGAACGTAATAAAGGCGATATATACATTAACAGCCAGATGGAATCGTTAACGGCTGCGTATCGAGTAAGAGAAGACGAAGAGTGAAAAGAAAAACTCCGTGTAGAGTCGTTATACGGAGCTTTTCTATCGTACAAGGGATTAATCAATTTCCATGTTAATAAACGGGCAGTGAATTCCGCTGTCTTTTTTTGCGTAATCGTTTTCTTTCTATCTTGACGACTTGTATATACATTGGATGATGCAAGTCTATTTCAATATACAGAGTCAAGACAACGATTGGATAAATTCCGATTTGTTGATTTTGCCCGGCGTCATAAGAAATGAACCCGGTCCTTAAACAGGCCGGGTTTTCTGATGAAAGCATATTCGAGAAAAGTCATGTATAATAATAAGCGATTTGATGGAAAAAAGGGGGGGTCCTTCAATGGATGCACTGGAAATAATGAGTAATCTCGACCGGGTCATCCCATATTATCAGCCGATCTTTAGCGCTGATGAACATAAAATTGCTGGCTACGAAGTACTTGGCCGTTATATGGATGGAGAGAAGGCAAAGAGTCTTGGCGGCTTTTTTCATGATGAAGATACGCCGGATGAATACCGCCATGAAGTGGAGGATGTTATTTTAAAAAAAGCGCTTGATGATTATACAGCTGAAAAACAGAAGTCGTTTCTATTTATTAATCGGCAGGTATCAGGACTTCTCGAAGACTACGGTGAATCGTTTCTTGCGATCATCGAAAGCTATACAGATAAAGGGGTGACGCTTGATAAAATCGTACTTGAAATTTCGGCAGCAGAATACAGCGCTTCGCTGGATAACGTTTTGCGCTATTACAAGACGCTTGGCATTCGTCTGGCAGTAGATCATCTTGGCGAAGCAGAAGACGATATTCGGCACTTTGCTAGTTACTCCCCGGATATATTAAAAGTAAGTCTGCAGGCGCTCCGCAAAGATGCAGGAGATCAAACATATAAAAACATAGTTTATTCTCTATCTATGTTTGCAAGGAAAATTGGCGCATCCCTTTTATTTGAAACAGTAGAAGTCGAATATCAACTGCAATATGCATGGAAAAATGGCGGTCGCTATTATCAAGGGTTTTACCTTGCTGAACCATCTCCTGTATTTGTAAATCCGGATCAGTTAAAAGCTATGCTGCGAGAGAAATGCAGTCAGTTTATTTCTTACGAAAAACAGGCACTAAACAGCGTATATACACTAGCAGATAAAATTGAAATGGAGCTCGATACGATTTTGTCCAAATCAAAATCAGCTTCTAAAGAAAAACTATTGGAAGAAATTGGGCAGCATTTTGATGGCATGTGTTTTCGCCTTTATATATGCGATGAAAATGGTTTTGAACTGACACCTAACTATTTTAAAAAAGAAGGCGAGTGGGTGTTTCAGCCGGAGTATTTCGATAAGAACTGGAGCTGGCGTCCTTATTTTCTAGAAAATATATTAAGAATGCGGAAAAATGGTGGTGGACTTATTTCTGATTTATATAGCGACATTGAAACGGGAGAAACGATTCGCACGTTTTCATGTCCAATCAGAGATAATGAATATTTGTTTTTCGACATTCCTTATGAATTTTTGTACGATCAGGAAGGGCTTTTATATTAGTGTATAAGAAGAAGGAAAGCGGGGGAGACTAGCAAATATCACGAAGAATGAGAAGGTGGCTGTCATCGCATTTTTTCTAATTGGTTTAATCGTTGTGCTTGCCGGGCTTTTCGGTACAGTGGCCGTCATGAGACGAGCATCAGCTGGAAAAGTAAAGGATGAAAATCTAGGTGTACTCGTACGCAGTCATCCTTATACGCTCAATCCGATTTTCTGGACGTACGTGGTCGTCGCAGTGATTTGTGCAGGTATTATTCTCATCGTTTGGTTTAGGGGACGCTAATTTTTTGGCGTCTCTTTTTGAGCGAAATCGGTGAAAAAAAGGGATAAAAATGTTGGATTATCAAATAGATGTATGGTATATTTCTTGTGCTTACTTAATGGATTACGAATCGAAAGGGGTCGACAATATATGTCGCAACTAGTTGGAATTGTACAGCGTTTAAAGTCATTGCAGGAGGGCGGAGAGCAGGGTGAAGTGCAGCAACGCCTTTTTGAGTTGAACGGAAAAATGCTTTGTCAGGTGAAATATTTCCCGAATAAAGATACATTTGAACTTGAAGTGTATGATAAAGATGGAAAAGGAAGTAAATATCCGTTTGACGATATTGACATGACCGCGATTGAAATTTTCGAACTGCTTCAAGAAGCGAAACAGCAGGAACAGGCATAAGACAGTTGCCATTTGTGAGCCGAATCTTTTTTAATTTAAAAGAACGGCTCGTCTACCTGGCGAATTGCTTACACGGTTTGCTATAATAAAAGATAAGTTAAGCGCTTACAAAAGGAAAAAGGAGAATCAAGATGATTTCCTTCACAAACAAAGATGTATTACAGACAAATATTATGGATTACATTATTCCAGGGGAGAAAGTAGCATTCGTTCAGCGCGGTAACAGCCTCGAGCATGCGCTTCTCATTTTGACAAAAAGCGGCTATACGGCGATTCCTGTGCTGGACACAAAGTACCGTCTTGAAGGCTTAATCAGTATCCCAATGATCACGGAAGCAATACTGGGTCTTGAACGAGTTGAATTCGAACGGCTTGAACATATGAAAGTGAAAGAAGTCATGGCAGTGGATAAGCCGAGTTTAACGGTTCATGATCATTTTCGAAAAGCACTCGGTCTGTTAATTAATCATCCTTTTTTGTGTGTGACCGATGAAGAGGGTTATTTTGAAGGGATTTTGACGAGGCGGGTCATTTTAAAACAGTTGAATCATTACATCGATCAGCTGAATTAACGGGGATCTGCCTAAGGGGCGGGTCTTTTTTTGTTGAAAGAAGGATCAAATTATGAAAGAAAGACAAACAAACCAGCGCCTCGTACTAGTTGCTGTGATGCTGGCAATGTTTATGAGCGCGATTGAAGCGACAATTGTGGCGACGGCCATGCCGGATATTGTAGCTGACCTCGGTAGTTTTTCATTATACAGCTGGGTATTTTCAGCCTATTTGTTAATGAACGCAGCGACCGTTTTAATATATGGAAAACTTTCCGATATTTTTGGACGCCGCCCGGTTTTATTTGCCGGGATCGCGATCTTTTTAATTGGCTCTGTTTTATGCGGCTTTGCAGCATCGATGGAGCAAATGATTTTATTTAGGTTTATACAAGGAATAGGCGCTGGGGCGATCATGCCGGTGGTGACAACGATTGTCGGTGATATTTATACGAAAGAAGAACGGGCGAAAGTACAGGGTTATTTAGCTAGTGTATGGGGTATTTCTGCTGTATCTGGTCCAGCGCTGGGAGGATTGCTTGTTGAATTTGTTTCGTGGCGCTGGGTGTTCTGGATGAACGTGCCGCTTGGCGTTATTTCGATCATTATGCTATTTCTTTTTTTACATGAAAAAGTGGAGAAAAAGAAACCAAATATTGATTACATCGGAACGGTTTTGTTTTTAATGAGTATTTCATCTTTTATGTATCTTCTTGTCGAGGCAGGGAAAACCGATTTCATGATTCCGCTTCTCATTGTCGGAATGATTTCACTCGTTTTCTTTGTCTTTCATGAGCAGCGGACAGCTGTGCCGATGATGCCATTTCATTTATGGAAAATGCGTCCGATTTTAATCGCTAATCTTGTCTCATTGACGACTGGGATTATGCTGATCGGCATTTCGACCTTTTTACCGATGTATGTGCAAAGTGTAATGGGGAAAAGTGCAACGATAGCAGGGTTCACATTAACCGCTATGTCTATTGGTTGGCCGATTGCTTCATCGTTGTCTGGAAGGCTTATTTTGTTTGCTGGCTATCGAACGACGACATTGATTGGCGGTGCGGCGCTGCTTACGGGTGGACTTATGTTCGCCTCTATGGATCCGTCTTACGGACCTTGGTGGGCAGCGGCTTCATCTTTTGTAACAGGTATTGGCATGGGTCTGACTTCAACAGCCTTTATTGTCTCCATTCAAGACGCCGTCGACTGGCATGAACGGGGAGCGGCAACGGCATCAAATATGTTTATGCGCAATATTGGCAATACGATCGGTGCTGCACTTCTTGGTGGTATATTGAATATTCGTCTTACTGCTTATTTGCAAAACAATCCGGATGCGTCTGATGATTTAACCGTTGATTCTATTAATGAGCTTCTTGGAGAAGGCGTTCAGATGAGCGAATCCGCCCGTTTCATTTTAAGCGAAGGGTTGACGACATCGCTTCACGTCGTATACTGGATCGTATTTCTATTTGCAGTGGTTTCGTTCATGCTGCTGTTGTTTTTGAAGAAAGGGGAATAAAAAAGATGTCCTTTTCAGAAATCCGCTTGTTAACGGTGCTTGCAGAAGAAATGAATATGAGAAAAGCAGCCGAGCGTCTTTTTGTCTCTCAACCGGCACTTTCCCAGCGGCTTCAAACGATTGAAAAAGAGTGGGCGCACAAAATATTTAACCGTTCAACAAAAGGACTGTCTTTAACGCCTGCAGGTGAACTTATTGTTGATTATGCAAAAGAAACGCTTGAGAAAAAAGAACGACTGCTCGAAGAATTGCAATCACTGGAACCAAACGTACATGGAACGCTAAAAATTGCTTGTGCAAGCATTGTCGGCCAAAATTGGCTGCCAAAAGTATTAAAACTCTTTGTTGAGCGATATCCGTATGCGAAAATTCAACTTATGACGGGCTGGAGCAGTGAAATTTTAAAAGAGCTGTATGAAGGTGATGTTCATATTGGGATCATTCGAGGCACACCTGAATGGAAAGGCCGAAAAATTCATTTGTTTGAAGATCCGCTTTATTTAGTTGATAAAGACATTCAGGATGTAGAAGAAGTATTAACGACAGAAAAACCGTTCATTCAGTTTAAAAGTGATTCAAATTACGATCAGGAAATTCAGGAATGGTGGCATAATCGATTTCAGGTGACACCAAAGCGTTCTATTGTTGTTGATCAAATTGAAACGTGCCGTCAAATGGCGTTTAATGGAATCGGCTATGCGATTTTGCCGGCGATTACGCTTTCAAATCAGGAAAATAATTTGTATAAAACGCCGCTTCTAGACCGCGACGGAGAACCGATCCAGCGAGATACGTGGATGCTTGGCTATGATGCTGCGTTTGAACTGCGGCAAGTGCAGGCATTTGTTGAAACGGTTGAACGGTTTATGGAAAAATCGGATGAAAATTGCTTGTGAAAATTGCTTTACTTTGGTAAAGTAAAAGCAGAAAAATTTAATATAAAAAGTCTGAGGAGGAATACATAATTATGAAAATGATGGATGCACATGAAATTATTTCATTTATTAGTAACAGCACGAAATCAACACCAGTCAAAGTATATGTAAACGGTGACGTGGAAGGAATCAACTTTGGCGCTTCTGCGAAAGTGTTTGGCGAAGGTAAATCCGTTGTCGTATTTGGCGAGTGGGCTGAAGTATCAGAGGCACTTGAGCAAAATAAAGACAAAGTGACGGATTACGTTGTTGAAAACGACCGTCGCAACTCAGCGATCCCGCTTCTCGACATGAAAAATATTACAGCGCGTATTGAGCCGGGTGCTATCATTCGTGATCAAGTTGAAATTGGTGACAATGCTGTTATTATGATGGGTGCTTCAATTAACATCGGCGCTGTTATTGGTGAAGGCACGATGATTGACATGAATGCAATACTTGGCGGCCGGGCAACAGTCGGTAAAAATTGCCACGTTGGTGCCGGAGCTGTGCTAGCGGGTGTTATTGAGCCGCCATCCGCATCGCCAGTTGTACTTGAAGATAACGTATTAATCGGTGCAAATGCTGTCGTTCTTGAAGGCTGCCGTATTGGTGAAGGTTCCGTTATCGCAGCAGGCGCTATCGTAACAGAAGATATTCCGCCATTCTCGGTTGCTGTTGGAGCACCAGCACGCGTTATTAAACAAATTGATGATAAAACAAAATCAAAAACAGAAATTATTCAAGAACTCCGCAAACTGTAAGAGCGGTGAGGGAAGAACGCGTGGGCAGTTGCCTACGCGTTCTTTTTAAAAAAGAGGAGGACTGTGCACATGAACCGTTTTGTCGATATTCGCCGCGATCTCCATCAAATTCCGGAGCTTGGCTTTGAAGAGGAGAAAACACAACAATATTTATTAAACTATTTACATACATTGCCGCAGGACCGGATCGAACTAAAAAAGTGGCGTACCGGCATTATTGTTAAAATGAAAGGATTGAAACCGTCGAAAACAATCGGCTGGCGTACTGATATTGATGGTTTACCGATTACTGAAAAAACAGATCTCCCGTTTTCATCGATACATGAAGGCCGGATGCATGCCTGTGGACATGACTTTCATATGAGCATTGCTCTCGGTGTTGTTACACATTTCGCCGAAAATCCGATCAATGACGATCTTGTTTTTATCTTTCAGCCGGCAGAAGAAGGACCGGGTGGCGCAGAGCCGCTCATGGCGTCTAAAGAATTAAAAGCATGGATGCCTGATGAAATTTATGCGCTACACATTGCGCCGGAACATCCCGCTGGCACTATTGCAACAAAGCCAGGTCTTTTGTTCGCGAATACGTCAGAGTTATTTATTGATTTTAAAGGGAAGGGCGGCCATGCAGCTTATCCGCATGAAACGAAAGATATGGTTGTTGCAGCGTCATACTTCGTTACACAGCTTCAATCGATCGTGTCTAGAAACGTCGATCCGCTCGACAGCGCGGTCGTAACAATTGGTAAAATGACAGCTGGTACTGTGCAAAATGTCATTGCAGAGCATGCGCGTCTAGAAGGGACGATCCGCACGTTGTCACCGGAAGCGATGATGAAGGCAAAAGCACGTGTTCAAGCACTATTAAAAGGCATTGAAGCATCCTTTGAATGCGAGTCGGAAATTGATAATGGCAGCGGCTACTATCAAGTATTTAATGATCCAGCAGTGACGGACCGATTTATTCAATTTGCCAAAGCGCAAACGGATATTCAGTTCGTTCATTCACGTGAAGCGATGACCGGTGAAGATTTTGGCTTTATGCTAAAAGAAATACCAGGCATGATGTTCTGGCTGGGCGTCGGTTCTGAATACGGCCTTCACCACGCAAAATTGAACCCGGATGAAGCTGCCATTGAAACGGCAATCTCGTTTATTACCCGCTATTTCACCGCCCTTGGACATAAGTAAATTATATAGAAGACATGTTCATCGAGGCCTAACAACTAAGTTAGGTCTCGATAAGTCTCTATACATGAAAGAAGGATAAACAAGGAGAAGAAAATTTTTTAGACATGTTTGTGAAGTTTGTCACAAAATAGTCATACCCCCTTTATAGCATTGTTATTGTTTTCGGTTTACAATACGAGTAGCGTGATAATTTTATTTAAATTGAATCACTCGGGAGGTCATATGAATGGAACTCGATAGCGTCATGCTCAGTCGGATGCTGACAACGATGACATTAATGTTTCATATTATTTTTGCGATGATCGGTGTCGGCGTACCGGTTATGATTGCCATTGCTGAATTTATCGGTATTAAGAAAAATGATCCGCACTATTTACTATTAGCAAGACGCTGGGCACGTGGCTTTACGATTACAGTCGCTGTAGGTGTTGTAACGGGAACTGCAATTGGCTTACAGTTGTCACTGTTATGGCCAAGTTTTATGGAAGTAGCGGGACAGGTTATTGCTTTGCCATTATTTATGGAAACATTTGCGTTTTTCTTTGAAGCAATTTTCCTTGGAATTTATTTATACACGTGGGACCGGTTTAAAGGAAAATGGACACACTGGCTCTTAACAATTCCAGTTATGATTGGGTCATCGGCGTCTGCATTGTTTATTACGACAGTGAATGCATTTATGAATACGCCGCAAGGATTTGATTTAAAAAACGGTCAGGCGATCAACATTGACCCGATAGCAGCGATGTTAAATCCAGCAACACCATCAAAAGTGTTCCACGTTGTTTCGACATCATATATGACGTCAGCGGCCATTTTAGCAGCGATTGTGGCGTTTGCCATTTTAAAAGGAAAACGCGGTCAATACGAGCAAAAAGCGCTTCGTTTAACTGTTACGTGCACGTTAATTTTCTCGGTCCTTACAGCCATTGCGGGCGATGTATCAGCGAAATTTTTAGCGGAAGTGCAGCCGGAAAAATTAGCAGCGGCTGAGTGGCATTTTGAAACGGAAGAAGGAGCAGATATTATTTTCTACGGAACACTCAATGAAGATGGCGAAATAGAAAACGAAATTCGTGTTCCGAAACTGTTGAGCTTTCTTGCAGGTAATTCATTTGACACGGAAGTAATCGGTTTAAATGAAACGCCTGAAGATGAACGTCCGCCGCTTTGGATTCACTACATGTTTGATATAATGGTCAGCATTGGTATGTTCGTCATGGCGATAACGGCGCTCTTTGTCATCATGAGTAAAGTGAAAAAGTGGAATGAACTAAATAAGCCGCTTTTATGGGCGGTTGTTGCATCAGGGCCGCTTTCTCTCATTGCCTATGAATCGGGCTGGATTTTAGCTGAAGTGGGCCGTCAGCCGTGGATTTTACGCGGTTATATGAAAGTAGCGGAAGCGGCGACGAGAAATGATGATGTAGGCATTACGTTTGTCATGTTTGCGCTGCTTTACCTCGTACTCGGTGTGATGACAGTGGTCGTGTTGATTAAAATGTTTAAAAATTCGCCGGCGGAAGCGGAACTTGAAAAACGCTTTCCAAATGGGGAGGGATCAGCATGAATTTAGAACTTCTCGGGATCACGGTTCTATGGACATTTTTGTATGGCTATTTAATAGTATCGTCTATTGATTTCGGTGCCGGTTTCTTCGCTTTCTATGCGAGGTGGAAGAAAAAAGACCATATTATGAATGATCTTATTTCACGTTACTTATCACCTGTATGGGAAGTAACAAACGTGTTTTTCGTGTTCTTTTTCGTCGGCATTGTCGGTTTTTTTCCGACTACGGCGTACTATTTCGGAACAGCGCTTCTTATTCCAGCGAGTGTCGCAATTATTTTGCTCGCGATTCGTGGTTCGTTTTATGCGTTTAATAATTATGGATCACGTGATAGTATATTTTACCTTTTCTTATACGGAGCGACAGGATTATTAATTCCTGCTTCGTTATCAACAGTATTGACGATCTCAGAAGGAGACTTCTTGGCCGTTACGGATGATAAAGTGACATTCCTTGCTAAAGAGTTGTTTACGAGTCCATTTTCATGGAGTGTCGTCTTTTTATCTATCGTGTCGGTCTTGTATATTAGCGCCACGTTTTTAACGTATTATGCAGATCGTGCGGATGACAGACAAGCGCGCCGGACGATCCGGCAGTTTGCACTGTTCTGGAGCATGCCGACAATTGTGGCAAGCCTTCTCGTCTTTATATCACTGCAAATGCACAATCCAGAACATTACAATAAAGCCATAACAGAATATTGGTGGATGTTCGGGTTATCGCTCCTCTGCTTCGGTATTGCTTCCTGGTTTATTTATACAGGGAAAAGATACGGCACGGCCTTTATTATGGTGATGCTGCAGTTTTTCTTCGCCTTTTTCGGCTATGGAGCATCTCATTTGCCATACATTTTGTATCCGTATATTACGGTCCATGAAAATGTAACGAATGAAACGATGGCGTTGGCACTCGTTATTGCGTTTATTCTAGGACTGCTCTTGCTGATCCCGTCACTTATCTTATTGATGAGACTTTTCCTTTTCGATGCAGATTATGTGAAAGGGAAAAAGAAATAAGCGAAGTTTTAATAAATTCGTGGTAAACTCTCATAGCAAGAACCACTTTTAAGCCTTGAGAGCGGGGGGAAATGAATATGAAAAAAGAATTTGTCGTTATTGGCCTCGGCCGCTTCGGCAGCAGTATTTGCAGAGAGTTGAGCGAGCAGGGAATGGAAGTGATGGCGATCGATAGGGATGAAGACCGAGTGAATGAATTCGCATCGATTGCGTCCCATGCTGTTGTCGCAGATACGACAGATGAATCCGTATTGAAAAGTCTAGGCATTCGCAACTTTGACCATGTGATTGTTGCGATAGGTGATGACATTCAATCAAGCATTTTGACGACGCTTATGTTAAAAGAAGTTGGCGTCAAAAAAGTAACAGCAAAAGCACAGAATGATTACCATGAAAAAGTATTATTAAAAATTGGCGCGGATCAAGTCGTTCATCCAGAAAGAGACATGGGACGGCGTATTGCAAACAATATTGTGTCAAATAATGTACTTGATTATTTAGAGCTTTCCGATGAGCATTCCATTACAGAAATTATTGCGAATGAAGCTCTTGCAGGGAACACGATAATCGATCTTGATATTCGTGTCCGATATGGAATTAATATTGTCGCTATTAAGCGGGGAAAAGAAATTATTGTTTCACCGCAGGCGGATGAAACAATCGTTGTGAATGACATTTTAATTATTATCGGAGCGGATAAAGATATTGACCGTTTTGAGAAAAAAATGAATGATTAAATGAAAAATCCCACTTCAAAGTGGGATTTTTTGTGAATCAGGTGGTGTAATAAGGACGAAGCGAAGCATAGAAGAATGCTCTCTATAGGATACATGTCTTCGTTTACTTTCCCGGCCAGGTGCCCCGTTATCGTGAAAGAATAAAATGATTTCACCATTTTTCATTTCATAGCCGGTTATGACAACCCAATGATACGCATACATCGGTTTTGAAAAAAAACGAAGTGTAAAATATTTGTCGAATTTTGCTGCGACAGGGTGTCCTTTTTGCAGTTCATCCATTACTTCATCAATTCGATTCGTGCTTTTCACTAGCCAGTCTGGACCAAGAAGACGGCGAAGCTTATAAACCATCATAAAACGAAACAGACCGATCGGTGTCGTGGACAGTGATGTATACAATTCGTTCACATGAATCGGATAAGTCCCGCTAAACCAGTAGTTTAATATAACTGAAACCGTGACTGGACCACAGGCTGAAGAACGGAATTGCGGTTTTATATCATCATCGTACTGCGATTTTCCTTTCACGGGGATCATGAATTATGCCTCCCGATCAAAAAGAGCTTTCCAAAGGAAATGGAAAGCTCTTTTGTTATGTTACACTTCCATAATGATTGGTAAAATCATTGGACGGCGTTTCGTTCTTTCGTAAAGAAATGGCGAAAGCGTATCGGTAATTTCATTTTTAATGTCGGACCATTGAGTTGTATTACTAATGAGTAATTGCTTAATATGACGATTTAACACCGATTGTGCTTCATAAATTAAATCGCCTGATTCACGCATGTACACGAATCCACGTGAAATAATATCAGGGCCCGCTTCAATTTTATTTGTTGCTTTATTAATGCTCACAACAACGATCACAAGACCTTCTTCCGATAAAATTCGGCGGTCACGCAAAACGATGTTGCCGATATCGCCAATACCGCTTCCATCAATGTAAACAGAACCAGATTGGATGCGGCCGGCAACGTGCGCTTCCTCTTTTGAGAGGGCAAGTACATCTCCATTGTCCATAATAAAGCAGTTTTCTTTCGGTACACCGCAGTCGATCGCATGCTGGCAGTGTGTTTTTTGCATCCGGTATTCACCATGAATGGGCATGAAAAATTTAGGTTTAATAAGACTGAGCATTAACTTTTGCTCTTCCTGACTCCCATGGCCAGATGTATGGATGTTATTAAGAGGTCCATGAATGACATCCGCGCCGGCACGTGACAATGAATTAATAATTCTATTTACACTCACCGTGTTCCCTGGAATGGGTGAGGATGAAAAGACAACGGTATCTTTTGGCTGAATTTGAATCTGACGATGGGAACCGTTCGCGATGCGAGAAAGAGCAGCCATAGGCTCTCCCTGGCTGCCAGTACAAAGAATCGTGACTTTGTTGGCAGGTAATTTATTCAATTGATGTGTATCGACAAATGTGTCTTTAGGACAGCGAATGTAACCTAACTGTTGACCGAGCGTAATGGCATTGTCCATACTTCGTCCAAATACACCGACTTTTCGGCCGTCTTCAACCGCTGCTTCGACTACTTGCTGCAATCGATGAATATTTGATGCGAACGTTGCGAAAATAAGCCGGCCTTCTACTTTACGAAAGATGTTACGGATACTTTCGCCGACTTTGCGTTCTGACATTGTAAAGTTAGGTACTTCACTGTTCGTGCTATCAGAGAGAAGGCAGAGTACGCCTTCTTTGCCGATCTCAGCCATTCTCGTTAAGTTTGCAGGTTCACCGACTGGTGTGAAATCAAATTTAAAATCTCCTGTGTGAACGATGCTTCCTTGAGGTGTTTTAACGACAACACCATATGAATCCGGAATACTGTGTGTTGTTCGGAAAAAAGAAACGGACGTTTTTCGAAATTTAATCACATCATCTTCCACGACTTCATGAAGGCGGGTACGGCGCAGAAGTCCATGCTCATCCAGCTTATTACGAAGCAGACCGAGAGCAAGTTTTCCGCCATACACAGGTACATTGACAACACGCAGCAAGTAAGGGATACCACCGATATGGTCTTCATGACCGTGCGTGACGAACAACCCTTTAATTTTATCTGCATTTTTTTCTAAATATGAATAGTCCGGAATCACGTAATCGATCCCAAGTAATTCATCTTCTGGAAACTTTATTCCAGCATCAATTAAAATAATTTCGTCCTGAAATTGGACAGCGTACGTGTTTTTACCGATTTCACCCAAACCGCCGAGGGCAAAAACAGCTGTTTGATCATTTTTTACGAATTTCATGTTTTACAGCTGCTCCACTTTATAGTTTGGCGACTGCTTCTCATATTCGAGGTGAGATTCGTTTACCAATTGAACAAATTCAATATTGTATGGGCGGTTTTTTAATGCGTGACGAACGGCGCGTTCTGAATCCGCTTCTGCGTATAACGATTTCGTATTTTCGCGAACGGGTACCTCTGAATAATCTTCTTGATAGTACACTTTGTAAATCATGAACTTCTCTCCTTTTTCCGAAGTAATATATACAAACCGCATGTGAGCGGTTCTTCTCAGGGTGTTAATGTTTTTTAATTATATAGAAAAAAAGATGTTTTTACACGAAATGAACATCTTCGGTCTCTTACACAAAGACAGCCCTTCGTTTCGGAAGGGCTTAACCATTCAATGTTATGCAATTGTTTTTCTTCTGAGCATGTCTTTCCACTGTTTTACAAGCTTTTTTTTTAGCTTTTTTAACATCGTGGATCACTCCTTAAAGCCATTTTATCATACGCATGGCTTTATGAAAAGAAAAATGGGTATGCGCGTAGTATGCGTTGTATTAATAATGTTTATACATATTATCGTTCAATGGGTTGTGCGTTATCTTCTACACGGAATGGGTCATTTTGGTCAATATAGTCGTAAAATAAGACACCGTTTAAATGGTCAATTTCATGCTGAATACAGATGGCAGGCAGTCCTTTTAAACGAAATTTAACTTCATCACCAGCAAGTGTCGTGCCTTTGATTGTGACGCGTGCATAGCGATGAACGTATCCAGGTACGTCGCGGTCAACCGACAAGCATCCTTCTCCACTCGTTAAAAATGCTTTTTCTACCGAGTGGCTGACAATTTTCGGGTTGAAAAGGGCATAACTTATTAGTACGCCTTTTTCATCTTTTACATGAATGGCAATCATTCGTTTTGACACGCCGATTTGGGGAGCTGCAAGGCCGATGCCAGGGCGCAGTCCGTGTTTTTCTGCGATATCCGGGTTCTGGCTATTTTGTACATATTCCATTAAAGAAGCAAGTACTTCTTTCTCTTCCGGTGAAGCAGGGAGTATCACGTCGCTCGCTTTTTCACGCAGGACAGGTTCTCCTTCACGCACGATATCATTCATTTTAATCATCTGTATACCTTCCTTTTTTTCCGATTGGTGTACTTATCTTATCAAAAAGTGTGCAAAATGTTAATGCCACATATTGTGTGTTTTGAAAAGGAAAGAAAGGGAAAATAGAGAAGGGCAGGTTAGAGAAATGTAATGTATAACAGATGTTAAAAGCGCTTTCTTTTTATAATACAGATTGTGTTTTTGAACTAATACAGTCTTTGTTTTTTTGGGGAGTACACAAGAGGATTATTTAAAATTGACGGATTAAACATGATGATATAAACTATTAATCATTGCTTCATATTGTATCAGTGCCTTTGTGGAAACAACTGATACAGGGAATTATAAATAAAAAAATAATCGTGTAACCAATAATGAAAGGATAGGTGTTGATCATGAGTGCAAAGAAAACTGCTCAGCTCGATCCACAACAAATACTTGAATCCATTGAAAATCAAATTGAAATGATCCAAGTTTTAAATGAAGAGGGGAAAATTGTAAATGAAGAGGCTGTGCCGAAGATGTCGGATGAAGAGCTTCAAGAGTTAATGGCGCGTATGGTGTATACACGTGTTCTTGATCAGCGCTCTATTTCGCTTAATCGTCAAGGTCGATTAGGTTTCTATGCGCCGACAGCTGGGCAGGAAGCGTCACAAATCGCCTCTCATTACGCGCTTGAAAAAGCGGACTGGATATTACCAGGCTACCGTGATGTGCCACAAATCGTCTGGCATGGACTTCCGCTTTGGAAGGCGTTCTTATTCTCACGTGGACATTTCGTCGGTAACCAGGCACCTGAAGGCGTAAATGTATTGTCACCGCAAATTATTATCGGTGCACAGTATGTTCAAAATGCAGGCGTGGCACTTGGATTGAAAAAACGCGGCAAAAAAGCAGTCGCTGTAACGTATACAGGTGATGGCGGTTCTTCACAAGGGGATTTCTATGAAGGAATTAACTTTGCAGGAGCATTCAATGCACCGGCGATTTTCATCGTGCAAAACAACCAATTTGCGATCTCAACACCGCGTGAAAAGCAAACCGCAGCGAAAACGATCGCTCAAAAAGGAATTGCTGCTGGTATCCCATTTGTTCTTGTTGATGGTATGGATCCACTTGCTGTATATACAGTCGTAAAAGAAGCCCGCGAGCGCGCAATCAATGGCGGCGGCCCGACATTGATTGAAACAGTGTGTTACCGTTATGGCCCGCATACAATGGCTGGTGACGATCCAACACGCTATCGTACTTCTGATCTTGATACAGAATGGGAGAAAAAAGATCCGCTCGTTCGCTTCCGTAAATATCTTGAAGAAAAAGGCTTATGGAATGAAGAGAAAGAAACAGAAGTAATTGAACGCGCAAAAGAAGAAATTAAAGATGCGATTAAAAAAGCAGATGAAACACCAAAACAAAAAGTAACAGATTTAATGGCAAACATGTATGACGAAATGCCAGCTAATCTGAAAGAACAATATGAAATTTATACTGCAAAGGAGTCGAAGTAAGCCATGGCACAAATGACAATGATTCAAGCGATTACTGATGCCTTACGCGTAGAATTAAAAAACGACGAAAACGTACTTGTCTTCGGTGAAGACGTAGGCGTTAACGGCGGGGTATTCCGCGCGACAGAGGGTCTTCAAAAAGAATTTGGAGAAGAGCGCGTATTTGATACACCGCTTGCGGAATCAGGAATCGGTGGTCTAGCTGTCGGTCTTGCTCTTGAAGGATTCCGTCCTGTACCAGAAATTCAATTTTTCGGTTTCGTATATGAAGTAATGGATTCAGTAAGTGGACAGCTTGCGCGTATGCGCTACCGCTCTGGCGGCGTTTACTCGGCTCCTGTGACAATCCGTTCTCCTTTTGGCGGCGGCGTTCATACACCTGAACTTCATGCGGATAGTTTAGAAGGTTTAATGGCGCAGCAACCAGGATTGAAAGTCGTTATTCCTTCCTCTCCGTACGATGCAAAAGGACTTTTAATTTCTGCAATCCGCGACAACGACCCAGTTATTTTTCTTGAGCACATGAAATTGTACCGTTCGTTCCGTGAAGACGTGCCGGAAGAAGAATACATAATTCCTTTAGGTAAAGCGGCTGTGAAACGCGAAGGTTCTGATTTGTCGATCATCACATACGGTGCAATGGTTCATGAATCATTGAAAGCAGCAGAAGCACTTGAAAAGGAAGGCTACTCTGTTGAAGTCATTGATCTTCGTACGATTCAACCGCTTGATATCGAAACTATTATTGCGTCTGTTGAGAAAACGGGTCGTGCAATCGTCGTGCAGGAAGCGCAAAAGCAGGCAGGTATTGCAGCGAATGTTGTCGCTGAAATTAATGACCGTGCGATCTTGAGTCTTGAAGCACCTGTTCTTCGCGTAGCAGCACCAGATACAGTCTTCCCGTTTTCACAAGCGGAGGCCGTATGGCTGCCTAACTATAAAGATGTCATTGAAACAGCAAAAAAAGTACTTGAATTTTAATGAATAGATCACATTAGAAACGGGGGGCCTTGCGCCTCCTTTCTAAAATGACAATATAGGAGGATGAATACATTGGCATTTGAATTTAAACTACCAGATATCGGCGAGGGAATTCATGAAGGCGAAATCGTCAAGTGGTTCGTAAAGCCAGGCGATAAAGTACAGGAAGATGACGTACTTTGCGAAGTTCAAAATGATAAAGCGGTGGTTGAAATTCCGTCACCAGTTGCTGGAACAGTAGAAGATATACTTGTTGATGAAGGCGCTACGGCAATCGTTGGCGATACATTGATTAAACTTGACGCTCCAGGTTACGAAGACTTGAAGTTTAAAGGCGACCATGGAGACGAAGGTGCCGTTCAAACAGAAGAACAAGTTCAATCAACAGCCGAAGCAGGTCAAAATGTAGATAAAGTACCTGCTGAAGAAACAAAACAAACATCGGCTGAAGCGACAGGTGCAGGCAGCCAGCCACAAGCTGACACGTCAGAAGTAGATCCGAACCGCCGTATTATTGCTATGCCATCTGTACGTAAGTATGCACGTGAAAAAGAGATCAATATTACACTTGTATCAGGCAGCGGCAAAAATGGCCGTATCGTAAAAGAAGATATCGATCAATTCCTTCAAAAAGGTCCTGAAGCAGCTGAACAGCCAGCACAAAAACAGGAAGAAATGAAAGAAGCGGCAGCGAATGAATCAAAACCAGCTGCAGCAACCGTCATTCCTGAAGGCGAATTCCCGGAAACACGTGAAAAAATGAGCGGAATCCGCAAAGCAATCGCCAAAGCGATGGTTAACTCAAAACATACAGCACCACACGTTACATTAATGGACGAAATTGAAGTGACAAAATTGTGGGCTCATCGTAAAAAGTTCAAAGAAGTGGCGGCGGAAAAAGGCGTGAAATTAACATTCCTTCCATACGTTGTGAAAGCTTTGACAAGCGCGCTTCGTGAATATCCTGCTTTGAACACATCCATTGATGATGTGACAAGTGAAATCGTTCATAAACATTACTACAACATCGGGATTGCAGCAGATACAGATAAAGGATTGATGGTACCAGTCGTGAAAAACGCAGACCGTAAATCAATGTTCACGATTTCGAATGAAATTAATGAACTTGCTGTAAAAGCACGTGATGGTAAACTTGCACCAACAGAAATGAAAGGTGCATCTTGCACAATTACCAATATCGGGTCAGCTGGGGGCCAATGGTTTACACCGGTTATTAATCATCCGGAAGTAGCGATCTTAGGAATTGGACGAATTGCTGAGAAAGCAATTGTGAAAAATGGTGAAATTATAGCCGCACCTGTGTTAGCATTATCATTGAGCTTTGATCATCGTATGATTGATGGAGCGACAGCACAACATGCATTGAATCATATTAAGCGGTTGTTGAACGACCCAGAACTTTTACTAATGGAGGCGTAATAAATGGTAGTAGGAGATTTCCCAATTGAAACAGACACTATAGTTATTGGTTCAGGTCCTGGTGGATATGTTGCCGCAATTCGTGCAGCACAGCTTGGACAAAAAGTGACCATCGTTGAAAAAGAAAATCTTGGAGGCGTTTGTTTAAACGTAGGCTGTATCCCTTCAAAAGCCCTTTTAACTGCAGCTCATCGCTTCGATCAAGCAAAATATTCAGATGATATCGGTATTGTCGCTGAAAACGTGACAGTGAATTTTGAAAAAGTTCAGAAGTGGAAAGGCAGCGTTGTTAAGAAATTAACAGGCGGCGTTGAAGGCTTGCTGAAAGGGAACAAAGTAGAAATCGTACGCGGTGAAGCTTACTTTAACGATGCGAATACACTTCGTGTCATGACGGAAAACTCTGCTCAAACGTACACATTTAAAAACGCGATCATTGCAACAGGGTCAAGACCAATTGAAATTCCGAACTTCAAATTTTCAAAACGTGTTCTCGATTCAACGGGTGCTCTTGCTCTTCAAGAGATTCCGAAAAAGTTGGTCGTTATTGGCGGCGGCTATATCGGATCAGAATTGTCGACGGCATTTGCAAATTTCGGTTCTGAAGTAACGATTCTTGAAGGTGCTCCTGAAATTCTAGGGGGCTTTGAAAAGCAGATGTCTGCCATTGTCAAACGCAGTATGAAGAAAAAAGGTGTGACCATTGTAACGAAAGCGATGGCAAAATCATCGGAAGAAACAGAAAATGGCGTAAAAGTAACATATGAAGCAGGCGGTAAAGAAGAAACAATTGAAGCTGATTATGTACTTGTCACCGTAGGCCGCCGTCCTAACACGGATGAACTTGGCATTGAAGGCGCCGGCATTAAAATGACAGACCGTGGTGTAATCGAAGTGGATAAACAGTGTCGTACAAGCGTTGAAAATATTTTCGCGATCGGTGATATTATTACGGGACCTCCACTTGCCCACAAAGCATCTTACGAAGGTAAAATTGCTGCGGAAGCAATCAGCGGTGAAAAATCAGAAGTCGATTATTTAGCGATTCCGGCTGTCTGCTTCACAGAACCTGAATTAGCAACTGTCGGCTATACAGAAGCGCAGGCAAAAGAAGAAAAAATCGATGTAATAGCGGCTAAGTTCCCGTTTGCAGCGAATGGCCGTGCGCTTGCTCTTAACAGTACAGATGGTTTTGTTAAAATTGTATCACGTAAAGAAGATGGCCTTGTAATCGGTGCTCAAATTGCCGGTACAGGTGCATCCGACATGGTATCTGAACTTGGTCTTGCCATTGAAGCAGGCATGACACTTGAAGATATTGCGATGACCATTCATGCGCATCCAACACTCGCCGAAATGACGATGGAAGCAGCAGAAGTTGCGCTTGGAACACCAATTCATATCGTAAAATAATACAATAATCAGCCTGAAGCCCCCTATTTGCTGTGTATGGTAAATAGGGGGCTTTTTGTCCCGTTTTTAAATATGCTATACAATTTATGCTTGCAATCTTAATTATGTTATATTATTATGTAATTAAGAAACATAAAGCGCTTTCAAAACAAACAATGGGAGGTAATGAAAAATGGGAACAATCATCTGTACAACTTGCCTGAAAACAATCGAGTACTTTGAAGAAGAGAAGGTGACAGTTCTTTACTCTCACTGTGGGTGCGATCATAAAACGGAAACGGAAAACGATAAATAATATATTTAAAAAGAGCTGGACCCAGGTAACGGGTCAGCTCTTTTTTTTCTTAATAAATGGCTTTGCGCTCTCTAATAACACGTAATGTTTTTAACTCTTCATCTTCAGGCCCCTGTACAGGAAGACCTGCAGCCACGTTCTCATGCACATAGCGCAAATTTTCTTCAGTAATAATTTCGCCCGGAATGAAAATTGGGATACCTGGCGGATAGACCATCATAAATTCTGCTATAATCCGGCCGGCTGATTCTTCAAGCAGGACTTTTTCCGTCTCGGCGTAAAAAGCTTCACGAGGCGACAAAGCGAGAAGAGGAATATCTGGCAGCATAACATGCGCATATCGCGATTGGACAGTGTCGCTGAATGTATCAGCCATTTCCGTTAATGCTTTGACGAGCAGGGAACAATCTGTTTCTGTATCCCCAGGAGTTATAAGGCATAAAATATTATATAAATCGCTTAATTCTACTTCAATGTTGTAGTGCTCACGAAGCCATTTTTCAGCATCATGTCCGCTAATACCAAGGTTTTTCACTGAAATAATCAGTTTAGTTGGATCGTAGTCATATGTCGCTTTTGAACCGAGTATTTCAGAACCTACGCAATAAAAATGATCAATTTTGTTAATCTTTTCACGTGTTTTTTCAGCAAGTTTAATGGCTTCTTCGATAATCACCTTTCCATTTATGGCTAAATGTTTTCGTGCAGTATCGAGTGATGCGAGAAGGATGTATGACGTCGATGTCGTCGTTAACATGCTAAGGATAGACTGTACGCGATTGACGGATACGAGCCCTTCACGAACGTTTAAAATAGAACTCTGGGTCATTGACCCACCCAGCTTATGAACACTTGTCGCGGCCATGTCAGCCCCTGCTTGCATGGCCGAAATCGGCAGGTCGTCGTGAAAGTGAATATGGACGCCGTGAGCTTCGTCAACAAGCACCGGTACGGAATAGGAATGTGCTATCTCGACAATCTGCTTCAAATCGCCGGCAATGCCGAAATAAGTTGGGTTGATGACGAGGACACCTTTTGCATCAGGATGCTCTATTAATGCGCGATTGACTGATTCTGTCGTCATTCCATGTGAAATCCCTAGGTCTTTATCAATCTCCGGATGGATAAAAATCGGCACGGCGCCTGAAAAAACAATCGCCGTCATAATCGATTTATGAACGTTGCGTGGGACGATAATTTTTTCTCCGGGACCACATACAGCCATGATCATCGTCATAATTGCTCCGCTCGTTCCTTGTACGGAGAAGAATGTGTGATCGGCACCAAATGCTTCTGCAGCGAGCTGCTGTGCTTCTTTAATAATGCCATGTGGCTGATGCAAATCATCAAGCGGTGCAATGTTAATTAAATCGATTGATAAGGCATTTTCACCGATGAACTCTCTGAAGACAGGGTCCATCCCTTTTCCTTTTTTATGGCCTGGTATATGAAACTGAACCGGGTTCTTCTTTGCGTGCTTGAGAAGCCCGTCAAATAATGGTGTATTGTGTTGTGACAACGCATTATCCACCTCTTTCTACATAATTCAAAACATAAAGCATTATAGCACTTTGGAAGGTCGTTGCAAAGAAAAATCCGCATGCTTATCATGCAGAAAAACAAAGGATATATAGAAGGAGAAACGAATAAAATAAAGTGAGGTGAGAGTAATGGAATATTCGTATCCATTTAGAGCGGATTGGTCAACGGAAGAAGTCATTGATGTCGTTTCTTTTTTTGAAGCGGTGGAAAATGTATATGAGAAAGGAATGAACCGGGAAGAGTTTATGGATCGCTATCGCCGGTTTAAAGAAATTGTTCCGGGCAAAGCAGATGAAAAGCGAATTTGCGATGAATTTGAAGAGGTGAGCAATTATTCTTCCTATCGTGCTGTTCAAAAAATGAAGCAGGCACCGGAAAATGCGCGTGTCCGTATGTAGAAGAAGCCCGCATTGCATATGAGCGATGCGGGCACACTTTTATTTATACGACAGCTTATATAATGGAATAAGCGTTTCGAACGTTTCTTTCGCCAGTTTGTAAAATTCTGTATCGTCTTTTAAGACGGGGTCATTTGCTGCAATGTGCCGACCGATTAATAATTCAGCTTTCTTGACGTCGTGAAAACGTTCAAGGGCTTCCGTTAAATTGATTTCTATCAATGAAACAGCGTCCTTTTTCAAATGATCTAGCGAAATGACATAATCACCTGGAATGGTTTGTTTGATCATGTCCATGTTGTTCAAAAATGTTTTCGCGATGCCTGTTTTTTGAGGAAGTTCGTAAATAAACGCTAACCAAATAAAAACATGATCGTCAAATAAGCCGATTTGAAAATGTGGGTGTTGTTTGTACCCGCGTTTGTTGCCTGCGATCGCCAGCCACGTATCGTTAGGCGGATTCACTTTGCGCCGCGCGTGCCTGGCAATATGTAAAAACATTTCCTGACCAAGCAGTGCTGAAAGATCATCTGTCAGTTGGTCACCGACTTTTTTGAATTTCGGTTGAATCCGTTCTTGAATAGCGGTCATTCTCTCGTTAAGCCCCTCAATCTTAAATACTTGAAAATCTTCCTTGGTGAAAAACGGTGTTGTCATGTGAAACTCCTTTCAACTTATCTATATTATCCATAGTACCACAGCACTTTTGAATGGAAAAACTTGATAAGCTTTATAAATTAGTTTAATGTGAAAATAAACTGAATCGGAATTCAGGGTGGAGCCAGGGGGATAAAATATGACAAATTGGACAGAATTAGATGAAGAGGTAAAATGCTGGATTCAAGAAGCAGGAGCGTTAATTAGAGAATCCTTTCATCATTCATTGAGCATTCAGTCGAAATCGAATCCAAATGATTTAGTCACAAATATGGATAAAGAAACAGAACGATTTTTTATTGAAAATATTCGTATGAATTATCCCAATCACGCTATTTTGGGTGAAGAAGGTCAGGGCGATCGTATTCAGTCGCTTGACGGTATCATCTGGATCATTGATCCGATTGATGGAACGATGAATTTTGTCCATCAGCAGCGCAACTTTGCTATTTCAATTGGTATTTATGAGAACGGAAAAGGCGTACTTGGCTATATATATGATATTGTGCATGATGAGTTGTATCATGCACGGCGTGGAGAAGGCGCGTGGATGAATGATATACCCCTTGAAAAATTGAAACCTGTGCCTGTAAAAGAAGCCATTGTCGGCATCAGTTCAACTTGGCTAATTAATAACCGTTATTTCGATCAAAATAAATTGATTGCGCTGGCGAAAGAGGTACGCGGAACACGTTCATACGGTTCGGCAGCACTTGAGCTTGCATATGTAGCTTCAGGACGATTGAGCGCCTACATAACGATGAGAAACGCACCGTGGGATTTTGCAGGCGGAAAAATAATTGTAGAAGAAGCGGGTGGTATTGTGAGCACATTGGACGGGTCTGATGTCAATATGCTGGCGATCAATCCGCTCTTCGCCTGTGCACCGGGGCTTCATGAACGAATATTAACTGATTATTTAAAATAAAAAGTCGGAAAGACAGCAATTTGTCTTTCCGGCTTTTTTATAGTTTGCCTAAGCGGCGCAATTTTGCTTTGTATGAAAATCCAAAACCCATGACACCAAAAAGAATTACAATCGAAAGAACGGCACCAATCCAGCTCTGTTCACTGATTGCGACGCCTATGCCTATCATACAAGCAGCGGCAAGAACAGCAAAACCGAGAAACGGCCATTGAATGTTAGACATTATGCCAAGCCCCCTTTTTTCTTTATTGTAGTATAAGCCGTTCTTTTTTTGCAATGATCGTTTTTTTTTTCAAATAGGCATCTTGTAAAGTGTGTGATATAATAACGCAGTTAATGGAAACTGTATTTGAAGAAGTTTCTAGAAAAGAGCAGGAGGAAATAGTTTGAAAACAAGAAACGATTTACGTAACATCGCGATTATCGCCCATGTTGACCACGGAAAAACGACACTCGTCGATCAGCTATTAAAGCAGTCAGGTATTTTTCGTTCAAACGAACATGTGGAAGAGCGCGCGATGGATTCAAATGACATTGAACGGGAGCGCGGCATTACGATTTTGGCGAAAAATACTGCGATTCAATATAAAGACACAAAAATCAATATCCTCGATACACCAGGACATGCGGATTTCGGCGGTGAAGTAGAACGGATCATGAAAATGGTCGACGGTGTTCTATTAGTTGTTGATGCGTATGAAGGCTGTATGCCGCAGACCCGTTTCGTGTTGAAAAAAGCGTTGGAGCAAAATTTGCGTCCGATCGTCGTTGTCAATAAAATTGACCGTGATTTTGCCCGCCCAGAGGAAGTAGTCGATGAAGTAATCGAATTGTTCATTGAGCTTGATGCGAATGACGAACAGCTTGAATTTCCTGTTATTTATGCTTCCGGTATTAATGGTACAGCAAGCAAAACACCGGATGAGCAAGATGAAAACATGGAAGCTCTTTACGAGGCAATTATTGAACACATTCCAGCACCGATTGATAACAGCGATGAGCCGCTTCAATTCCAGGTTGCGCTTCTTGATTACAGCGATTATTTAGGCCGTATTGGAATTGGCCGTATTTTCCGTGGTGAAATGGAAGTGGGTCAATCTGTTGCACTTATGAAACTGGACGGGAAGGTAAAACAATTCCGCGTTACAAAAATGTTCGGTTTCCTCGGGTTGAAACGAATTGAAATTGAAAAAGCAAAAGCAGGCGACTTAGTTGCGGTATCCGGAATGGAAGATATTAATGTGGGTGAGACGGTAACACCAACAGAACACCAGGAAGCACTTCCAGTTCTCCGTATTGACGAGCCGACACTTCAAATGAATTTCTTAGTAAACAATAGTCCATTTGCAGGCCGCGAAGGAAAATTTGTTACGTCTAGAAAAATTGAAGAGCGTTTGCATGCGCAATTAGAAACGGATGTCAGTCTGCGCGTTGAAAATACAACTTCACCTGATGAATGGATCGTATCAGGCCGCGGCGAACTTCATTTGTCGATCTTAATCGAGAACATGCGCCGTGAAGGATTTGAACTTCAAGTATCAAAACCTCAAGTAATCGTTCGTGAAATAGACGGTGTAAAATGCGAACCGGTAGAACGTGTTCAAATTGACGTGCCGGAAGAATATACGGGTTCAATTATCGAATCATTCGGTACACGTAAAGGCGAAATGTTAGATATGGTGAACAATGGAAATGGTCAAGTTCGTTTAATTTTCATGGTACCGGCACGCGGTTTGATTGGGTATACAACTGAATTCTTAACAATGACACGAGGTTATGGTATTATTAACCATACATTTGATTCTTATCAGCCTATGCAGAAAGGCCGGATCGGCGGACGCCGCCAAGGTGTTCTTGTTTCGCAGGAAACGGGAAAAGCATCAACTTATGGGATCATGGGTGTTGAAGACCGTGGAATTATATTCGTTGAAGCAGGAACGGAGATTTATGCAGGTATGATTGTTGGCGAACATACACGTGATAATGACTTAACAGTTAACATTGCGAAAACAAAGCAGGCGACAAATGTTCGTTCAGCAAATAAAGACCAAACAGCAACGATGAAAAAACCTCGTATTATGTCGCTTGAAGAAGCACTTGAGTATTTAAATGATGATGAGTATTGTGAATTAACACCTGAATCCATTCGTCTTCGTAAAAAAATACTCGATAAGAGTGAACGCGAGCGTGCAGCGAAAAAGAAAGTATAATAAGTAATAAGCAGGAGGGATAGGTGTGGAAGGACTTGAACATATCAGTCCGCTTCTGGGAGCAATTATTGAAGCGTTCGGTGTTAAAGCAGCTGTCTACATTTACTGGGGTATATTAATTGCCCTTTCCATTCTCGTTTACAATCTCGGGTTTGCGAAAAAATTAAAAATGTGGCAGAACGTCATTATTTATATTTCACTTGCCATAGGTTCGTTGCTTCTTTTAATTCTGTCTTATCAATTGCCAGTTGTCGAAAGTCTTATTGTTGCGGCACTCATCCTCGGTACGTATAAATTTAGGCTTAAAAAGCATCAAAAAGAAGAAAATACAATACAATGAATAAAGCGGAAGGCGTTTAAGCCTTCCGCTTATATTTTTTTTGAGTTATAAAAGCTCAATATGAGCGCATATAAGATGTTAAGATGTGTCTTAGTATTTGGTAGAGATAAGTAGACGCATCATTAATGCTGGCAGCAGGCTTTACAGCAAGAATGGATAGAGAGAAATACAAATGAAGCCGGGACGAGGTGGCCGTTTATGAAGTATATTTTATGGAAGCCATTCTTTTTGTTTGCCTGATCGGTAGACGAAAAACTGCCCAGTGTTGACCCGCTTTGTCGTATTCTCAGTGATACGCGTCCGACATTCATCGCACATGTATGTATGAATAGGACGATTTCTCAGTTTCTTTGCAGCGGGAAGACTATCTTCAATCGTTTCAATTTTATCGCAAATAATGCATTTTACTCGCATGACACACCCCCATACTATTTTTCTATAGTATAACATGAATACTGGCAGATTACTTTTTATATAGAAAAGGAATATCTTTGCCGGTATAATGGAATAAAAAGCTAAAGGAGCGGTATTTTTGGCTAACCGAAATGAGGAGTACTTACTCCCGGATTTATTTGGAGCGTTGCAGAAGGAACGTTTTGCACTGTTTTCAACGGTAAATGCGGATACAGGTGCACCATTTATGAATACAGTTTCCTGGATCTTTGCACCAGACGAAAAAACGATTCGAATTGCCATCGACAGCCGGTCAAAGATGATTGAAAATATTAATAAAAACTCATTTGTTTCCGTTGCGATTTTTGTAGCAGAATCGACTTATACGATCAGTGGAAAAGCTCGTATTGCAGTAGAACGTTTAGAAGATGTTCCCCTTAAAGCATCAATGATTGAAATTACGGTTACAGAAGTACGTGATGTCATGTTTTACGGTTCGAAAATTGTAAAAGAGCCCGTTCATGAGAAAACGTATGATAGGCAAGCCGCTCTTAAGCTAGACCGTCAAGTCATGAGTGCGTTGAAAAAAGAAATTTCCAGTTAACAAGAATGCGTGTTGACTATGTAAGGAGACGGGAACAAGTTGAGATTAGTCGCTGTATCATCTATAAAGGAAGATGTGAAACTAGCAGAAAATGTGTTTAACAATAAAGGGAACGTTTTGTTGAAAACGGGAGCCACTTTGACGACGTCTATTAATAACCGGCTGCAGACGTTAGGTATTACGTATGTATATATTGAAGATGGGCGTACGGATGATATTTTGATCCGGCCTGTTATAACAGAAGAAACGCGTCGTGAAGCGATACAGGTTATGACGGAAGCTTTTGACCAGGTGAAACAGGATCTTACCACAGAATCTACCCGATTTTCATTCCACAAAATAGAAAAACGATTTTATTCTGTCGTCCGCGATATTATCAGTCAAATCCGTGATAGGAGAGAAGCGGTTGATTTACTTACGCACCTGTATGTGCATGACGATTATGTGTTTAGTCATTCGCTTAACGTAACGATTTATACGCTGGCGTTAAGCATGAAGATGAAGAATCTCACTGCGAAGCAGACGGAAGAAATTGGGATTGGCGCTATGCTTCATGATGTCGGCAAAATGATGCTCCCTTCCCACATTTTAAAAAAACCTTCTAGATTGACAAAAGAAGAATTTGAACTTGTCAAAAAACATACGGAATACGGCTTTGATTTATTACGTAAAGAACACAGTTTGCCACTTACATCAGCCCATTGTGCATGGCAGCATCATGAACGGCTCAATGGTACAGGTTATCCAAGAGGATTAAAAGGAAACGAAATTCATGTTTTTGGTAAAATGATCGGTGTTGCAGATGTATATGATGCTGTTACATCAAATCGTGTGTACAGAAGAGCAATGCTCCCGCATGAAGGAATGGAAATATTGTATGCCGGGTCGGGATCAGAGTTTGAAAAAGACTATGTTGAAATGTTTCGTCGGGCAATCGTTATGTACCCAACAGGATTGACGGTCTGGTTGAACGACGGGCGAAAAGGGGTTGTCTCCAGGCAAAATGAGCATATAAGTGATCGTCCTTCGGTGCTAATTTTGGAAGAAAACGGAATCGGTGTTCGAGATCCATATGAAGTCGATATGACTGTTGATCGAACGCTGTTTATTACTGAAACAGATACAACATTATCCGGCAATTGAAAAAACCTTCCGCACGTTAGAAAGGTTTTTTCAATCTAGACGGATGGCCGTCACGTGCGTAATCGGGTAATCGAGGTTTGAGCCATCTTTTAATAAAATATGGACAGGCCCATCTACGAGAAATGGTTTTCCTTTATTTGAAAAAGCCATAATAAGTGAATCTGCATTCTCAATAGAAAAAGAATGATCTCCATTTTTCGTTTCGATTACAAGTTGAGATGCATCATCAGCAGGCTCTGCATTTTTTAAAAACGGCGCCAGCGGTACGCCAAATGAGCCAGTAAGCACTTTTTCTTTTTCATATTTTTTTTCTGATTTAATCGTCGGAGGAAAAGTAGCACCTTCACGGATTTCTTTTTCCCAGAACTTCGACACGCTTTTCGTATACTCTTCATTCGGATCTATTTCTGGTTGATTAGGTTCAGCGAAATAAGAATCAAGGTCGATCCGACGGTCATCAAAAATCCAAACGCTCGGATCAAGTGTAATGGGAAACGCGACTTTCCCTTTAAACGGAATAATTTTCTCCATGAGTAAGTCTCCTTTAATTTTGCTATGTACAAATGTAAGTATACAGTGAATTTTTCCGAATGTCAGTGTACGTATTAAAATTCCTTGCAAATTGCCAGTATTAACGATAAAATCTTTAATTATATAAGTGATTTCATTCTTGGGACAGGGGGGAGTTTAATATGGCATCTAATTTACAAATAGATCATCGGGAAAAAGCCTACTCTCTGTTGCAGGAGGATGCGGAAAAGATTTTACGTCTCATCAAAGTTCAAATGGACAACTTGACGATGCCGCAGTGTCCTCTTTATGAAGAAGTGCTTGACACTCGAATGTTTGGTTTATCCCGTGAAATAGATTTCGCTATACGTCTTGGACTAGTGGATGAAGCGGACGGTAAAAAGCTTATCGATTCGCTTGAACAGGAACTGTCCGTTCTACATGAAGCGTCCATCAACCGGTAAACAGACAGAAAACTCAAACGGCAGTTTGAGTTTTTTTACACTTAAAATGAGTACCGCTTTTCGGTAAGCGCACGAATGGAAGGTTTATATGTGGAAAAGAATGTTAAAATCGTATGATTACTCGCTTATTGCCGCATTTCTGATTCTTTGCTTATTTGGACTAATGATGATCTATAGTGCGAGCTCTGTTATTGCTGTTCAAAAATATGAAGTATCAAGTGGCTTTTTTTATGATAAGCAAAAGTTTCATGTTATTATCGCATTTTTAGCTTTTAGTGTGATGGCGATTTTTCCGTATAAAAAGCTGAAAGCGAAGCGGTTTTTGCTCTGTATTACGGGCGGCATGTTTCTAACTCTCTTTCTTCTTTTTTTATTCGGAAGTGTCTCGAACAATGCGCAAAGCTGGTTTCAGATCGGTGCGCGTTCTATTCAACCCTCCGAATTTACAAAGCTTGTCATTATCATTTACATGGCAGCTGCATTTTCTAAAAAACAAAAAAATATTAATTCATTGAACGACAGCATCGCGCCGCCGGTTATTATACTGCTGGGTGTCGTCTTTTTAGTCGCAATTGAACCGGATTTCGGAACAGCGTTCATTATTCTGTTAATCGGGTTGACAATCTTGCTATCATCCGGTATAAAAATGAAAAAGCTTGCAAAATTTGCATTGCTTCTAGCCATACTTGGCGTTACCATATCGCCGCTCTTTATATGGCAAAAAGACAATATTTTTTCAGAAGAAAGAATGAGCCGTGTGACAAGCTACCTTGATCCATTTAGATACGAAGAAGACGCGGGTTATCATCTCGTCAATTCGTACATTGCTATCGGCTCCGGCGGACTAACTGGTCGGGGACTGGGCCAGAGTGTTCAAAAACTGGGCTATTTACCAGAACCACATACAGATTTCATCATGTCAGTCATTGCTGAAGAACTTGGCGTAATTGGTGTAATCATTGCAATAGGCGGACTAGCCTTTATCATATTAAGGGGGCTTTTCACATCCATTAAGTGCAGGGATCCTTTCGGTGCTATGCTTGCAGTTGGCATCTCATCCATGATTGGGATTCAGTCGTTTATTAATTTGGGTGGTGTATCGGGTGTGATTCCGATTACAGGTGTACCGCTTCCATTTATTAGTTACGGTGGTTCATCACTCGTTTTGCTTTCGATATCAATGGGCATTTTAGTGAATATTTCTATGCATACGAAATACGAAAAAAATTACAAATCATAACGCTAAAATAAAAAGGTTCAATTTGCTGAACTTTTTTATATAGACTTTATCAACATATCAGGGGAGAGATGAAGATGAAAAAAATCAGTAAAGTGCTGGTGGCGAACAGGGGAGAAATCGCAATTCGTGTTTTCCGGGCCTGCACTGAATTACATATCCGAACGGTTGCTATCTATTCAAAGGAAGATTCAGGATCATATCATCGTTATAAAGCAGACGAAGCATACATTGTCGGAGAAGGAAAAAAACCGATTGATGCATACCTTGACATTGAAGGCATTATAGAAATTGCCAAGAAGGCAGATGTTGATGCTATTCACCCAGGCTACGGCTTTTTATCTGAAAATATTGATTTTGCAAAACGTTGCGAAGAAGAAGGGCTTATCTTTATTGGGCCGAAATCAGGCCATCTCGACATGTTTGGAGATAAAGTAAAAGCGCGTACACAGGCAATCAATGCGGATATTCCAGTAATCCCAGGTACAGACGGTCCTGTTAACAGCCTTGAAGAAGTTGTGGAGTTTGGTAAACAGCACGGATTCCCAATTATTATTAAAGCATCGCTCGGCGGCGGCGGCCGTGGTATGCGGATTGTGCAAAACGTTGGAGAAGTACGTGAATCATATGATCGTGCGAAATCCGAAGCGAAAGCGGCGTTCGGAAACGACGAAGTATACGTGGAGAAATTCGTTCAAAATCCGAAGCATATTGAAGTACAGATTATCGGTGACCATGAAGGCAATGTTGTTCATTTGTATGAACGAGACTGCTCTGTACAGCGCCGTCATCAAAAAGTTGTCGAAGTTGCACCAGCTGTATCCATTTCAGAAGAATTGCGTGACCGTGTTTGTGAAGCAGCCGTTAAGCTAATGAAAAAAGTAAACTATTTAAATGCCGGAACGGTTGAGTTTTTAACAGCGGGCGAAGACTTCTACTTTATTGAAGTGAATCCGCGTATTCAGGTAGAACATACAATTACCGAATTGATTACGGGTATTGATATCGTTCAAACGCAAATTTTAGTTGCGGAAGGTCATTCTATGCATAGCACGAAAGTGGCCATTCCAGTGCAGGAAAACATTCGTACGATGGGTTATGCCATTCAGTCACGTGTTACGACGGAAGATCCGGAAAATGACTTTATGCCAGATACAGGCCGCATTATGGCGTATCGTTCAGGCGGCGGATTCGGTGTACGTCTAGATGCAGGGAATAGCTTCCAAGGTGCTGTTATTACACCGTACTATGATTCTTTACTTGTGAAAGTGTCCACATTTGCGATGACATTTGAACAAGCAGCCTCAAAAATGATGCGCAATTTGCAGGAATTTCGTATTCGAGGCATTAAAACAAATATTCCGTTTCTTGAAAACGTCATGCGCCATGAAGATTTCATTGCGGGCAATTACGATACGTCATTTATTGATACAACCCCGGAACTTTTTATTTTTCCTAAAAAGAAAGACCGTGCAACAAAAATGCTTAACTACATTGGGACAGTCACAATCAACGGTGTCCCTGGTGTAGAACAGAAGAAAAAACCAGTCTTTGAAACACCGCGCATTCCAAAAGTGAAACTGTCTGAAAAACCAGCACGCGGCACGAAACAAATTTTGGATGAGCAAGGGACAGAAGGTCTTGTCAATTGGGTAAAAGAGAAGAATGAAGTATTGCTTACCGATACGACATTCCGTGATGCCCATCAATCGCTTCTTGCTACACGTGTACGGACAAATGATTTAATGAATATTGCACCAGCAACGGCGCGTTTACTTCCCGAATTATTCTCAATGGAAATGTGGGGCGGTGCGACATTTGATGTGGCTTATCGTTTCTTGAAAGAAGATCCATGGAAACGCCTTGAGACACTTCGCAAGCAGGTACCGAATGTATTGTTCCAGATGCTTCTTCGTTCAGCGAACGCGGTCGGTTACAAAAACTATTCAGATAACGTCATTCGTGAATTCGTTCAGCAGTCAGCGGAATCTGGCGTCGATGTATTCCGTATTTTTGACAGTTTAAACTGGGTAAAAGGAATGGAAGTCACGATTGATTCCGTTCGCCAGTCGGGCAAAATTGCCGAAGCAGCCATTTGCTATACGGGTGACATTGATGATCCGTCCCGCGCGAAATATAACGTCGAATATTATAAACAAATGGCGAAAGAACTCGAAGCGCAGGGTGCTCATATTCTCGGCATTAAAGATATGGCAGGCTTATTAAAACCACAAGCCGCTTATCGTCTTATTTCTGAATTAAAAGCGACAATTGATATTCCGATCCATCTTCATACACATGATACGAGCGGAAATGGCATTTACATGTATACGAAAGCGATTGAAGCAGGTGTTGATATCGTGGATACAGCATTGAGCTCAATGGCTGGTTTAACGTCGCAGCCAAGTGCAAATACACTTCGCTATGCGCTTGAAGGAACAGATCGTGCACCGTCTGTTAGCATCGATTCGCTTGAAAAATTGTCTTCTTATTGGGAAGATATACGTAAATACTATGCGCCATTTGAAAGTGGCATGCTCGCACCTCATACAGAAATTTATGAGCACGAAATGCCAGGGGGGCAGTATAGTAATCTTCAACAGCAAGCAAAAGGAGTCGGTCTTGGCGAGCGTTGGGATGAAGTGAAAGATATGTACCGCCGCGTGAACTTAATGTTCGGTGACATTGTTAAAGTAACGCCATCTTCTAAGGTCGTTGGTGATATGGCATTATTCATGGTACAGAATGATTTGACAGAAGAAGAAGTCTTGCTCCGAGGCGATAAAATTGACTTCCCGGATTCGGTGATTGAACTGTTTGAAGGCTATCTTGGCCAGCCGGTCGGTGGATTCCCTGAGGCGCTTCAAAACGTTATTTTGAAAGGAAAAGCACCGATTACAGTGCGTCCTGGCGAACTGCTCGCAGACGTTGATTTTGAAGCATTACGCGAAGAGTTAAAGAAAGAAATCGACGAAGATCCGACAGACCATGATGTCATTGCGTATGCATTGTATCCTAAAGTATTTACGGATTACACAAAAGTTGTCGCTCAATTCGGTGATATTTCGGTTTTGGATACGCCGACATTCCTGTATGGTATGCGTCTAGGTGAAGAAAAAGAAATCGAAATCGAAACAGGTAAAACGCTGATTGTGAAATTGATTTCAATTGGCCATCCACAGGCAGATGGAACACGTATCGTTAACTTTGAACTAAACGGTCAGCCTCGTGATGTAGTCATTAAAGATGAAAGCATTAAATCGGTTGTAAATGCAAAAGTAAAAGCAGATCCCAAAAATGAGGGCCATATCGGTGCGACAATGCCAGGTACGGTTATTAAAGTCATCCTTGAAAAAGGCGACAAAGTAAAACGCGGGGATCACTTGATGATCACAGAAGCAATGAAAATGGAAACGACAGTGCAGTCGCCATTTGATGGAACAGTAAAAGCGGTTTACGTTCAAAGTGGTGAAGCGATTGCTACCGGCGATTTACTTGTTGAGCTTGAAAAATAAATGAATGAATTTGACCCCGAATAGTGGAATCTTAAAAATCCTCTATTTGGGGATTTTTGTTTTTTACGTAAAAGCTCATTTATAATGAATTTGTCGCCTTCAGAGCTAATAACCCATACAAAAGGTATATAATTTTTTGAATATTGGGATTAATGGTAACGGATCTGTAGTAGGAGAGTTATAATTGAAGTGGAAGAATAAAATGTAAACTTTTATAAAGGAGCGAAATTTCATGCAAAATCCAAAAGTAGTCTCAGTCTGGCGGTATCCTGTAAAGTCAATGATGGGAGAAGAGATGAATGCATGCAATGTGACATTAAATGGGTTGCTAGGAGACCGTGCATATGCTTTGATGGATATGTCAACAGGAAAGCTTGCTAACGCGAAAAACCCACGGAAGTGGCCAAATATATTTGATTACCGTGCTTCATTTGTTGAACCACCTACTGATTCTAACTCTATTTCAGTCATCCGGATTACCTTTCCTGATGGTTCTATGGGAATCAGCACCGAAGAAAATCTAAATGATCGACTTTCAGAGAATTTGAATCGCCCTGTTCACCTCGTCACACCAACATCTAATGAAGTACAGTTTGAGGAATATATTCCAGACATGGAGGAACTGAACAACCGTAATTCAGTCATTAGCTGCGCATCTCCACAAGGTACTTTTTTTGATGCGGCGATGGTTCACTTGCTTACTACAGCTACCATTGATCACATGCGAAAGTTGAATCCAGAGAGCAGGATTGAAGTACGACGCTTCCGTCCGAATCTTGTCGTCGATGTACCTGATGGCGAAGGCTTTATCGAAAATGAGTGGGTTGGCAAGACTCTTCGTATTGGGAAAGAGGTACGTCTGCAAATTGAACAGCCAACAGTACGTTGTGTAATGACAACATTGCCTCAAGGTGATCTGCCTAAAGATACAAGTGTTCTGAGAACGGCTATAAAGCAAAATAACGGTGGGATTGGTGTCTACGCTAAAGTCATTCAAGGTGGTCATATTCAGCGGGGAGATACGATTGAGTTTGAATAGGTCATCCTATGGCGTAAAAGGAAAAAGTATGTTAATACAGTGATGTTCATTTTAGTTGAAAACATATCTTTTTGAATTTTAAATCATTCAAAATACAAATAAAACGAGCCTTCAGAATCGCTACCAAGGCTCGTTTTGTGTTTGCGCAATCTTTTCATTACTGCCCGTTTATATTGCTTCTTGAAATGAGTAATATGAAGTAGCAGAGAAGGCCGAATAAACAAGAAATAAATAACGCATGTGCAAGCGCTACATATAAATTTAAATTTGTCCAAATAATAAATGCGCCAGCAATTACCTGTAATAACACCAGACTGAATGCAATGAGCCAGCCCCAATATAGCACGCGCTGCTGTTTATAATGCTTAACGGCAATATAGGTAATGTAAGCGATCCAAATAAAAATCAGCCCTGCCGCAGCTCGGTGGCCCATTTGAATCCATTGATACATATTTGATGGAAGAAAAGAATTATTTCCACAAAGTGGCCAGGAACCGCATACCATGCTTGCTTCTGTGTGGCGTACGAGTGCACCTGTATAAACGACCATATAGCTATAAAGGGTTACCCCGATTGTATGCCATTTCATTCGTTTATCAATCACGATATTCGATGCATCAAACCGCTTGTCTACTTCGAAAATAAGCAATGTTAATAAAAGAACAGACGCAAAAGAAATGAGTGAGATGCCAAAATGAAGCGCCAGAACGAAGTCGTTTTGTCCCCACAATACAGCGGCCGCACCGATTAATGCCTGTGCCATTAAAAAGAAAAAGGAAAGTAACGCTAAAAATTTCGTTTCCCGTTTATGTCCAATTACACGCCATGAGCCGATTGAAAGACTCAGAACAAGCAATCCAGCTGCTCCTGAGGCAGCTCGATGAGAAAGTTCAATAAATGTTTCCATCGTAATATCTTCCGGAATAATCTGTCCGTGGCAAAGCGGCCATTCATTTCCGCAGCCAAGTCCGGAATCCGTTTTTGTCACAAGTGCGCCGCCGATCAACACGACTAACATGACTAATGTTGTCAGCACCCCGAGCCATTTAAGCCAACTCTGCAATAGATTCACCTTCTTCTGTATATGAACGTATCCGTACATGATCATACAGAGAAAGACGCAATTCTGCAACTAGCCTCTGCACATAATTAATATTATCTTATAAAAATGAAACAATGAAAACAGAACGCATTGACGAGTCACAAATTCGACAAAATTAGTTCATCATCTGTTCACATAAAAAGTAATGGATATGATTTAATATGGAATATAGGATCCATTGTTTTGAAATGTTTTTAAATAGTGTAGAAAAGTGCGGCTGTATCCTTTATAGTAGGAGGGAGAAGCTGATGTACGAGAGAGGAGGAGAAAAATGTGTCGCGTGCCGCAACAACGATGGATAAAACAAATGTGCCTGAAACGACAGCGATGAAAGATTTTATGGCACTCATAAAAATTGGCATTGTTAATTCCAATTTAATTACGGTTTTTACTGGTATGTGGCTGGCATTTGTTATGAATGATGTCCCATTCCTGGCTAACCTTGATACCATGTTCTTTACATTGCTCGGCTCGGCATTCATTATCGCCGGATCGGCTAGTTTAAACAATTACATAGACAGGGACATTGATCCGCTTATGGAGCGGACGAAATCAAGACCGACTGTGACAGGCAAAATCAGTTATTCAAAAGTATTGATCTTAGGACTTGCGCTTGTCATCATGGGATCAGCGCTTTTATTTTTGACAACGTTCACAGCAGGTGTCATCGGCATTATCGGTATTTTAAGCTATGTCGTAATCTATTCGATGTGGTCGAAACGCCGCCATGTAAGCAATACAGTTGTCGGAAGTCTATCAGGTGCCGTGCCACCATTAATTGGCTGGGCAGCCGTCGACCCGACACTTGATGTACTCGCATGGATGCTGTTTTTAATCATGTTCATCTGGCAGCCGCCACATTTTTATGCGCTGGCGATGAAACGGAGCGAGGAATACGGAAAAGCCGGCATTCCAATGCTGCCGACAGTGAAAGGGTTTGCTGTCACAAAACGCCATATGTTCGTCTGGACGCTATTACTGTTGCCGCTTCCGTTCTTCATGATGGATCTTGGCCTTGCGTTTTTCACTCTGGCTACGATATTAAATATCGGCTGGATAGCGCTTGCGATTACCGGTTTTAAAGTAAAAGACGATTTAAAATGGGCGAAACGTATGTTTGTTTATTCGCTTCAATATTTAACTATTATGTTTGTTGCGATGGTCATTGTGACCGTTATTTAAATGAGGGAATTCTTTCTTTATAAGAAATCCATATATACGCACTGTTTTTAGAAATTTATAGGAAAGAGGGGTAGTAATAAGCTATGAAACAGAAGTTAACAAAATGGCGTCTTTTGACGGTTTTTGGCTTGCTGACGCTCGTTCTGTCTGGCTGTGGTGAACCATTTCTTTCAACGTTGATTCCAGCCGGAGAAGCGGGTCAAATTGCATATGATCTCATGATCTTGAGTACTGTGATCATGGTCGGTGTCGTCATCGTTGTAACGATTATGTTTGCTGTCGCCATCATTAAATTCCGTCGTAAAAAAGGCGATGAATCCATCCCGAAACAAGTGGAAGGAAGCCATGTTTTAGAGATTGTCTGGACGGTTATTCCGATTCTCTTACTCATCATTCTTACGGTTCCAACCGTTATCACTACGTTTGAACTTGCGGATACGAAAGCGATGGATAAAAAGAAAGAAGATGGTACAACCGATGCTCTTGTTGTAAATGTTCGCGCGAGTCTTTACTGGTGGGAATTTGAGTATCCGAATCAAAAAATCATTACGAGTCAGGAACTTGTCGTTCCAACGGATCAAAGAGTGTATTTTAATATAAAAGCATCAGATGTTAAACATTCATTCTGGATTCCGGCTGCGGGCGGAAAAATTGATGCGAACACAGAAAATGTCAATAAAATGTGGCTTGAATTTGATAATCAAAAAGCAATAGAAGCGGATAATCTTTTCTATGGAAAATGTGCCGAACTTTGCGGACCGTCTCATGCATTGATGGACTTTAAAGTGCGTGCCATTCCACAAGATGAGTTTGACCAGTGGACAACAGCGATGCAAGCAGTTGATGCAAAAGCTGTACCAGAAGATCCACAAGCTGCTGCAGGGCAAGAAATATTCAACCAAAAATGCTTAAGCTGTCATGCTGTATCACCAGCAGATGAGCGTCCGGAAGCAGCACGTATGGCACCGAACCTTGGAAGCTTTGGTGATCGTGAACTCGTTGCAGGTATTTTAGAGCACAACGAAGAAGAATTGAAAAACTGGATTTCCAATCCAGAAGCTTACAAACCAGGAAACAAAATGACAGGCACATATGGCGAATTGTCCGATCAAGAACTTGATCAATTGGCAACGTATTTGATGGGTCTGAAAGTAGAACAATAATTACTGAAACATCATAAAGGAGGTAAAACCGTTGAGTACCATTGCACACACGCAAAAACGGGGATTTGCCGGTACAGTTTGGGAATACTTAACAACAGTTGACCATAAAAAAATCGCCATTCTTTATTTACTGGCCGGAGGTCTCTTCTTCCTAGCCGGTGGTATTGAAGCGATGATGATTCGTATTCAGCTGGCTGTACCAAACAATGATTTTGTCAGTGCCGGTCTTTTTAATGAAATTATTACGATGCACGGTACGACAATGATATTCCTGGCAGCAATGCCACTTTTATTAGGTTTTATGAATGCGGTTATGCCGCTTCAAATCGGTGCGCGCGACGTTGCGTTCCCATTTGTTAATGCTTTAGGATTCTGGCTGTTCTTTTTCGGCGGCGTATTCTTGAACCTTTCATGGTTCTTGGGTGGTGCGCCGGATGCAGGATGGACATCTTACGCATCACTTTCACTAGCATCAGAAGGGCACGGAATTGACTTTTACGTGCTCGGGCTGCAAATTTCCGGTTTCGGTACATTGATGGGGGGAATTAACTTCCTCGTTACAATTATCAATATGCGCGCACCGGGCATGACATACATGAGAATGCCGCTTTTCACATGGACAACATTTGTCGCATCAGCGCTTATTCTTTTTGCATTCCCACCACTTACTGTAGGTTTGTTCATGATGTTATTTGATCGTATGTTCGGAGCGGGCTTCTTTGATGCAGCTATGGGTGGTAACACAGTTATCTGGGAGCATTTATTCTGGATTTTCGGTCACCCGGAAGTATACATTCTTATTTTGCCGGCGTTCGGTATTTTCTCTGAAGTAATTCCGACATTCTCCAGAAAACGTTTGTTTGGATATTCTTCGATGGTATTCGCGACGGTGTTAATCGGGTTCCTTGGCTTCATGGTATGGGCTCACCATATGTTTACAACGGGTCTAGGTCCGGTTGCTAATGCGATTTTTGCAGTAGCAACAATGGCGATCGCTGTTCCAACAGGGATTAAAATCTTTAACTGGATTTTAACGATGTGGGGCGGAAGCATTCAGTTTACAGTGCCGATGCTTTGGGCCATTGCGTTTATTCCATCATTCGTTATGGGTGGTGTAACAGGGGTTATGCAGGCTGCTGCTCCTGCTGATTACCAGTTCCATGACAGTTACTTTATCGTTGCTCACTTCCACTACGTTATCGTTGGTGGCGTTGTGTTTGGACTATTAGCAGGTGTTCATTTCTACTGGCCGCTTATGTTTGGCACAATGTTGAGTGAAAAATTAGGAAAAGTAACCTTTACGTTCTTCCTGATAGGTTTCCATTTAACATTCTTTATCCAGCATTTCCTTGGACTTATGGGGATGCCGCGCCGCGTTTGGACATTCTTACCGGGGCAAGGATTAGAAACTGGAAACTTAATTAGTTCGATAGGTGCTGCATTTATGTTTGTCGGTGTCATTGTACTGCTAATTAATGTCGTTGTGACACAAGTGAAAAATGTAAAAGTTGGAATAGATCCATGGAAAGATGGACGCACACTTGAGTGGGCACTTCCATCACCAACACCATTCTACAACTTTAAACAGCTTCCACTTGTACGTGGTCTGGATGCATTCTGGATTGAAAAAATGGAAGGCAAAACAGAAATGACGCCAGCAGAACCAATTGGTGACATTCATATGCCGAACAATTCATTTACACCATTCATGATTGCATTAGGTTTATTTATTGGGGCTTTTGGTGCGATGTATCACGTGGATGACAAAGGATGGGCACTTCCAGTATTAATTATCGGTTTGGCTGTAGCATTTGCTTCAATGCTTTACCGTTCAATTAAAGATGATCATGGTTATCATATTCATAAAGAAGAACTTCTTGATGATGCTGATAAGGGGGGGACACGATAATGGCAGCTGAAGAAAAATTCACGCCACAGACGTGGCCTGAATCGCCTGAACAGGCAACTCTGGAAGGGAAAAATAAGTTTATAGGTTTCTGGCTTTTCCTTGGCGGTGAGACGGTGTTATTTGCCTCTCTGTTTGCCACGTATCTGGCGTTAAAAGATAGTGTACCAAGTCCAGATCATGCACTTGCGAAAGATTTATTTGAACTTCCGCTCGTGTTCATGATGACGATGCTTCTTTTGACAAGTTCATTAACATCTGTTTTTGCGATGTACCATATGAAGAACTATAACTTCAAAAAAATGCAGACATGGCTGTTCATTACCGTCGTACTTGGTTTTGGGTTCCTTGGATGCGAAATTTATGAATTCAATCATTATGTTCACGAGTATGAACATACATTTACAAGCAGTGCATTCGGTTCAGCGTTTTACACGCTAGTCGGTTTCCACGGAGGGCACGTTACGTTCGGTCTTTTTTGGATTATTGCTCTTATGGTCCGCAATGCAAAGCGCGGATTGAACCTTTATAATGCACCGAAGTTTTACCTGGCAAGTCTTTACTGGCATTTCATTGATGTCGTATGGGTGTTTATCTTTACGGTCGTATATTTAATGGGAATGGTGGGATAACGGATGGCGAATTTACAATCGAATTCAGGTGAGCCTAAAGTTAACTATGAATACCGTCGTAAGAAAAGTGCAGAAGACATGAGAATGCAGGTCGTGACATTCACGATGATGATTTTCTTTACGGTTATCGCGTTTGCAGCTGTCGGAGCAGGATTCTCTAAATGGTTTATCCTTCCATTTGTTTTACTTCTTGCTATCGTACAGGTTGTATTCCAGCTTTATTACTTTATGCATATGAGTCATAAAGGTCATGCAGTACCACAATTCTTTATGTATTCTGGTATACTCATCGCATTCTTAACGATACTTGCCTTTTTGACAATTATCTGGTGGTAAGAAAGGAAAGTGTTTCCCTTTTCAGGGAAACACTTTTTTTCTGTCATGAACTTGTCAATACATAGCGTTGTATGAAGCTTTTTAGCGAGTTATAATGGATTGAGCATCAAAAAAACATTGAGGTGATAAGAATGATGCCTATAGGAATATTTGGCTTTCAGGCTCTATGGAGTCCTTTATTTATTGTAGTGCTTCTGTTTTTAACCGTTCTCTTTTTCTTAATTACTGTGAAGTGGAGAAAAGATTTCAGCGTTAGTGAGCCATTGACAAAAAGACAAGCTGTTCTTTTTTTAACAACGATGGCTATCCTCTATGCAGTCAAAGGGTCTCCGATCGATTTGATGGGTCACATTATGATGACATATCACATGATTCAAATGGCGGTCTTATATCTTGTCGTACCACCGCTGCTTATTAAAGCAATCCCTTGGTGGGTATGGAAAGCAACAATTGAGCTGCCAGTTATTCGTTCGATTTTTTCATTTGCAACACGTCCGTTGGTCGCGTTAATTTTCTTTAATGGTTTATTTTCGTTCTATCATATTCCGCTCATTTTCGATTTCATTAAAATGAGTAATACACTTCATAGTTTATACACGCTCATGCTCTTTTTCTTCGCCATTTTTATGTGGTGGCCACTTGTAAATGAACAGCGGGAAGGACGCTCTTTACACGGTTTGAAAAAAGTCGGGTACATCTTTGCAGATGGTATACTATTGACACCGGCATGTGCGCTCATTATTTTCGCAGCAACACCGCTTTATGCCACTTATTCAGACGCTTCTGTCTGGCTGAAAGCGATGGAATTGTGTGTACCTGTTGATACGCTGGCTGGTCTTAATTTGAGCGGTCCCGAACTGTTTTCAAATATGCCTGTTGTCGAAGATCAGCAGCTTGGCGGCGTGATTATGAAAATTATTCAAGAAATTGTGTACGGTGTAGTATTAGCCCAAGTGTTTTTTGAATGGTTCCGTAAAGAGAACGAGCAGGCGGATGAAATTACGGAAGCCGCCCTAGCACGTCATGATAAATCAATGTCTTAATTAAATAAGACAAAAGAAACGATGGGGGACCTGCTCCCCTCGTTTCATACATAATGGAAGTGAGGAATGTTCATGTCGTTACCGATTTTGCCTACTATCAGTACGATCTTTATTGCGCTTAGTGCGATTACTGTTGCAATCGGCTGGGCACAAATTAAACAGAGAAAAGTGGAGCAACATAAAAAAACAATGCTGCTTGCTGGTGTTTTTGCCCTTACTTTCTTTATCATTTACGTGAGTAGAACGTTATTTATCGGAAACACCGCATTCGGGGGGCCAGATGATATCAAAATATATTACACTATTTTTCTTATCTTTCATATTTGTCTCGCCACGATAGGAGCCGTTTTTGGAATTGTTTCCATTGTGAGTGGATTGAAAAGCAATTTAATTCGTCACCGGAAAATTGGTCCATATACGAGTATCATCTGGTTTTTTACAGGTATTACAGGGGTAGCTGTTTATCTTCTTTTATATGTTTTTTATACAGGCGGCCCAACAACATCTGTGTTTAAAGCGATTCTTGGCTCATAAAAAAAGCTTTCCTCCATTTAAGGGGGAAAGCTTTTTCTTAGCCGATGTAATGAACCATATCCGCTTTAATATCAGCAAGTAATTTTTCACATGTTTTGACAAGTGATTCCGGATAATATTCATTATCACCATATTCCACACCATGTGGATAGTAATGCTTACCAAGAATTGGCGTCATTAATTCAATAGTAGCATCATCTGTACCGACATCGCCTTGTACTGCGAAGCCGAATACACGCAAGTAATAAACGCCTTCTTTTAGTTCAAATTTGCGATCATATGTAACGCGCTCGTAATCCCACTGACCGGCGAGCACCATTCCATGCTCTTCCATAATATAAGTGAGGCGGTTTAAATCGATTTGTGTTTTTTCTAAACCAATATTTTCAAATTTCATGAAAAAAGATCCCTCCTGCATTTCCGTCATGTTTTTGCTTCCTCTTCCATAATAGTCGAAATTCTGCTTTCATGCAATGTGCTTCATTTAATTGTCTATGACAATTTTGAAAAGATTAGATAGAAAGTTTTGTTCAATCATGAATTTGGAATGATATACTGATAAAGGTATATGGATGTGCCGGTTTATAAAGGAGGAGATTTTCTGCGATCTGTTTTTAAAATTTTAATTATCTTTTTGATTATGATGCTTGCAGGCATTTATACAGATAAATCGATGAATGAGCGTAAAGAAGAAACAACACCAGTACCACCGTCTGTGAATAGCGGTCGGGTAGAGCCAGCCGAAGAAACAAAAACAGAAACAACACCGAATTCAGGCGCCGGTTCTTTTATTGGAGAGTCCGCAGAGAAGTTATTGACTTTATATGGACCGCCTGTTCGGAAAGAACCATCTGCTTATGGATATGACTGGTGGGTGTATCATACAGGCAATGCGTATTTTCTCGCAGGTGTAGAAAATAACCGTATCGTGACAATATATGCGACAGGCAACATGGATACGGAGCCCTTTACACTCGGTATTTCATCGAATGAAATTTTTCGATCACGTTATCCTGAAACCGAGATAGTTGTCAATGCGAACGACAGTTACTATCGATTTGAACTGTCTGAAGAAGATTTAAATCTCCGTCCGATTGTACCGATTGGGAACTTTTATGCTCAGTTATATATTGATCAGTTTTCAGGAACTCTTTCTGCGGTTCGTTTTATGACGAAGGATGTGCTGCTAAAAATGAGGCCATATGAATTAGTGTATCAAGGAACGCTGCCTGAAGTGCCGTCGCCAGGGCGCTCAGCATGGGTTCATATTGAGAGAGGCAGCGAGCAGCAAATATATGAGATTACAAATGTGATGAGAAGCCGGTTTGGTTTATCACTGCTTGAATGGAATACTGGAGCTGCGGCTGTAGCTAAAAGTCATAGTAAAGATATGTTTTCAGCAGGCTATTTCGATCATGAATCACCGCAATTTGGTGGCCTTGAAGATCGTCTTAGGCGTGCAGATGTTATGTATGGTGCAGCTGGTGAAAATATTGCGGCAAACTATGTAGATGCTGCTGCGGCGATGGAAGGATGGCTCAACTCAAAGGAGCACAGGGAGGTCATGCTTAGTGAATCGTTCTCTACACTTGGTACGGGCGCTTATCGGAAACATTACACACAAAATTTTACCGAAGAGTAAAGTTATATGGTAAAATGAGTCGATGGAGGTGCATTTCATGATTGCAACAACGATGGAACTCATCAGTGCAGCGGATGCAGCAGACGAGCTTGGAGAGATGATTCTCCAGTCTGAAACAGCTATTAAATATCGCGACTGTTATAAATTGCTTTATACAAATGAATCGGTGAAACGAAAAATTTTCGCGTTCAGCCGATTAAAAGATCAATATGAAGATGTGCAGCGATTTGGCCGCTACCATCCCGATTATAAAAAGATTATGATGGAAACGCGCCAGGCAAAGCGTGAAATGGATATGGATGAACATGTCGCCGCGTTTAGACGAGCAGAGACGGAACTTCAGCAGCTACTTGACGATGTTAGTTTGCTCATTGCCCGTTCTGTTTCTGATCAGGTAAAAGTGCCGGGTGCAGGTTCTGTATTCTCAAGTGCCTGTGGAAGTTGTGGAAGCAGCGAAAGCGGCGGTTCTTGCGGATGTTCCGCATAGTGAAACTTTATTCAGCGGAGGTTTGTACAACTCATTAAAGCAGGATAAAAAATATAGTGCCGGAGGGCGAAATATGTTAACGGAACGACAGGCGTTAATTGTATGGCTTCATTCACTTAAGCCGGCTAAATCACTACGTAAGTATGGAAATGTTCATTACGTATCAAAAAAAATGAAATATGTCGTGCTGTACTGTGACCAGTCGGAAATAGCCGCACTTGCAGAGAAGCTTGACACATTTTCATTTGTGAAAAAAGTGGAATTTTCAGAGAAACCATTTTTAAAAGTAGACTATGAAAATTCCCGGCCGGATAAAGCGAAAGAATATGATTATAAAATTGGTGTTTAAAAAAGGGGACTGTCATCGTGACAGATCCCCTTTTTTCATTGAAGCGGTGGAATGTGATGGTTGAGCCGCAAAATGCCGATGAGATATTGATAGTAGAGCGCTGTTTCTGCAAAAGCAACAGACGATTTGACGTCCAACTCAATGACGTTTTTATGAAGTGACTGTGCTGTTTCTTCAAATAAACGGTATCGCTCGTTTGGCTTTTCATGCAGGTAAGGAATGCCTTCTCGGCATATGTATATTGGTTGGAAATCGCCCGGTGTAGTAGGCGTTAGAACAACGGCACATGACGTTACATGCCGTTCATTCACTTTTGAGTGTAGTGCGAGAAAATGCAGAACGCGCTGTTCGGCTCTTTTTGCGACATCAATCAGTTCATACAAATCGGAATATCCTTCCCCAAGTTCAATAAATCGTTGAATCAATTTCAATGCCTCCATTCTTTTCTTACCTATCGTACCCCTTCTGTTTTTAATAAACAATAACTGTTCACGTGATTATAATAAATTTCGTCTTTAAAAACGCAAAAAATTTGTTATGATGAAAGTGAATCATCATCCTACAGGAGGCAGACAAATGTATGAAAAAAGTCCTGATAATTAGTTTGTTGCTATTTATTGTCTCTGGGGTGCTATTAACGGTCCAATGGATTGGATATGAAAAAATATCAAAAGCATCTGAAACGATTATTTCTGCACAAGAAATTGAACTTGATGTAAAGAAAGACCACTTGATTGTAAGCCAGACAATCAGGCTATTGCCCGAAAACGAAAAAATGGTCTTCAAACTCCCGGCGGATGCAGATGAAGTCTCATGTTCAAAGGGAGATGTATGTGAAATCGGAGGTCAAGCGGGTACAGTTGATATAAGTGGAGAAAGTCTGACGATTCATTACCGATTGCCAGCTCCGCATATAGACGCATCTTTTACATTAAATAACTGGTATGCTTCATTCTCTGACGTCAACATATCGGCAACAACGGTCATGGTAATAGACCATACAAAGCAGGGCGGAGAATGGATATCGTCCCTTGAACAGACGGCTGCGAAACAAATGTCGCTTATTGACTTTTATTCGTTTCAAGGAAATTCCGGACAAGCACCGTTGTATTGGCAAAAATCGCCGCTCATAAAAAGTGTACTTTCACCGATTTTAACCGTATATAATGTTGAAAGTGTCCAATCGACTGCATCTTCATTCGACTTCCCGTTTGACGAAGATGAAATTGCTCCGCAAACGGTTGTTATTTTACCCGATGTAAGGCCAGTAGAATTAAGCGGACTAACGCTCGTTCAAAGCATGGATGGATTGAAGACGATTCGCAATCAGATCATTCATAATTATGCATTACAGCATTTCATTTTTCAGGAAAGTGAAAAGTGGTTGGCTTCTTTTATAGTCGTCTCTTTATATGATTCACAGCCTGTTTTTTCAAAAGCGGCTGTCATGAAAGAAAAAATTACTGCTCAATTGACCGAAACGGAACAGGCTGAATGGCTGGAAGAATTAGTGGGTTTAAAGGGAAAAGAAGTGAGTGCACAGAAGCTCGATGATTTACTCGGATCCGTTAAAGGGGAAGAAACACAGTTTTTTACGAACAATAAAAAAAGGGATACAGCCGTCCTACCACTTATCTTTTTCGATGGCCGTCCGGTGATAATTGAAGGAAAAGAAGCAGCTTTTCATATGAAGAAAAAAGAGGGAGTTCTTTATGTGCCATTGAAAGAAGCAGCTGAATCACTCGGGTTTACCATTCAAGAGTTATCTATCGGTCAGGAATGGCTCATGCAAAAAGAATTTGAGACGTATCGTTTTTATATAAATGAAAACCGTGTCTTGTTTAATAAGCATAATTATGTGCTGTACGATACAGCGCTTCAAAATATAAATGGAACGATGCACGTCGATAAAATTTGGTTTCAGAAAATCTTTCTCATTGAAGTTCAGGAAATGGCGGAAAAAATTAATTTACAGCCGTATAAATTGTAAAGAAACCTTGTCAATCATATGTAAGGTTTCTTTTTTTATGTTGTAGATTCAACTGTTTGTTTATGATACCATAAACGAAGAAAAATGAATGGCAGGTTGAATAGAATGAGAGTTATTTCTGGAACGAAAAAAGGACATCCACTAAAAGCAGTGCCAGGTAAAGATACACGGCCGACGACAGATAAAGTAAAAGAATCTATTTTCAATATGATTGGACCTTATTTTGAAGGTGGTATCGTACTGGATTTATTTGCAGGTTCTGGCGGGCTTGGTATCGAAGCACTTAGCCGGGGGTTTGATGAGGGCATTTTTGTTGACCGTGATATGAAAGCGATTCAAACGGTGAAAGAAAATCTTCGTTCTACCGGGTTTGCAGAGGCAGCGGAAGTGTATAGAAATGAAGCGGAGCGTGCATTAAAAGCACTTGTTAAGCGCGGCATCGTCTTTGATAGTATTTTTCTTGACCCACCTTACAAAAAGCAAAAGCTTGAGTCAATGCTTCAGTTTATTGGCGAGCAGTCATTGCTTTCAACAGATGGATTTATTATGTGCGAACACGGCTCAGATGTCCATCTACCACATGTGGCAGGACCGTTTGAACGTGTACGGTTTGAGACGTATGGGATGATTGCCATTTCTATTTATTATTGGATGAAGGATGGGGAGGAATAATAATGGCGAGTATAGCAGTCTGTCCGGGCAGCTTTGATCCAATTACGAACGGGCATCTTGATATTATTCAGCGTGGGGCGAAAGTATTTGATAAAGTATATGTCGTTGTATTGAGCAATTCAGCGAAACAGCCGCTTTTCTCAACAGAAGAGCGTGCGGAGTTAATTCGAAAAGTGACTGCGCATATACCGAATGTTGAAGTGGATCATTATCAAGGTCTGCTCGTTGATTATGCGAAGGAAATAAAAGCTAACGCGATTTTGCGCGGATTACGCGCCGTATCTGATTTTGAATATGAAATGCAGATCACGTCGATGAACCGCGTTCTAGATGATCAATTGGAAACGTTCTTTATGATGACAAACAGTCAATATTCATTTTTAAGCTCTAGTATTGTGAAAGAAGTGGCGAAATACGGTGCGAATATTTCAGAGCTCGTACCGAAAGAAGTCGAAGCCGCATTAAATCAAAAACGGCTGGCAGGACCGACTGCATGAGGACAGCTGGTACGAAAGAAATCAATTTCTTTTGCGCCGGCTGTTTTTATATTGAATAAAGAACAAAATAGAAGCAATGGTCATCCATAAAACGGTCATACTTATCCCGTTTTCAGGTGGGATCATCGAAACGGACACGGGTGAATCGGCAAGCTTAACGGAAGTCAATAAAAACGTAATTAGTACGGCGTATATACTGTGCAGCACACGCGCAGCGAGAAAAGGTGCATAACGAATATCCGTTTTACTGAGAATGGCTGCGACTTGGGCATGAACACTGAAGCCGCTGAAGGCTAAAATAAAGCTGATCACCATGAGTATAACGGTGAGCTCACCATTCATTTCGGCAGCTTGTTTTGTGCCGGCAGTGAGTTCGATCAATCCTGATAGAAGTGGTGCAGCCATATCCGTATTCAGACCTGCCTTTGAAAAGAGAATGGAAAAAGCAGAGAAAACCCCATTTATTTTCAATAATTCAGTTATAACTGAAAAAAAGATAATAAACCCGCCAACGAGCATGAGTGTTTGAACAGAGGAAATAACTGCATCGGCAATCAATGTACCAAAAGGCCGTCCATCTTGTCTGCGAGCCATCACAAATGCTTGAATGGCACGTGTTGATACGGAACGGGAAACGGGTGTCTGTCCACCATAGAAGCGCATTGTGATACCGACAAAAAAAGCTCCGCTATAATGGGCTGCAGCAAGTAAAAATCCAACATCCGGATCGTGAAGAAAGCCACTTGCAACAGCACCTAAAATAAATAGCGGATTGGACGAGTGGGCAAAGGCAACAAGACGTTCTGCTTCGACTTGCGTAATTACATTATCGTTCCGAAGTCGTGCTGCGAGTCGTGCTCCAGTTGGAAAGCCTGAAGCAAGTGATAGAATCCAGGCGACACCAGCGGGTCCAGGAAGACGAAAAAGAACACGCATGATATTTTCTGAAAGTGCACCGAAAAAAGCGACGACTCCGAGACCGAGAAGCATTTCTGTTAAGATGAAAAAAGGGAGAAGAGAGGGGAAAACCGTTTTCCACCACATATCCATTCCTTGCCGAGCTGCATATACTCCCGTTTCGGGAAAAAAAAGAAGTGCAGCTGTCAACACGGTCATAAAGACAGCGGCAATAACCGTTTTCCATGGAATATCGTTCATTTAAAAATCCTCCCGAGCATGAATACAGTTTTCTTGCATCATTTTTTGTACAATAAAAAATAGCTTGTACGAAAGGATATGCCGCGTACAGAAGAATAGAATGGATGTAAGGCGACAGGAGGTGTTTTCATGGCTGCTGAACCGAAAATTGGCCTCGCACTCGGATCAGGAGGAGCACGTGGATTTGCTCACGTTGGCGTCTTAAAAGTATTTCAGGAAGAAAAGATTCCCGTTCATATCATTGCAGGAAGCAGTATGGGCGCTCTTGTTGGTGCATTGTACGGTGCGGGACATAATATGGAGATGTTGTACAAATTGTCTTCTGCTTTTCAACGTAAATTCTTTCTCGACTGGATTGTACCGAAAATGGGCTTTATTGCGGGACGTAAAATAAAAGATTTTATCCGTCTTTTTACACACGGGAAACGAATCGAAGACTTAAATGTGCAACTGGCGATTGTTGCGACCGATATACAGGCAGCAGAAAAAGTTGTTTTTACGGAGGGGCCGATTGCGGAAGCGGTACGAGCAAGTATTGCGATACCAGGTATTTTGGTTCCGGAGAAAGTAAACGGGCGGTTGCTCATCGATGGCGGTGTGATCGACCGCGTGCCAGTGTCAGTGGCGAAAGAGATGGGGGCTGATATCGTCATTGGTGTCGATGTCACATCTGTGAAGAAAAATGCTGAAATAACCACCATTTTTGATGTCATTATGCAAAGTATTGATATTTTACAGCTTGAAATTATTGAAAGCAGAACGATGGCGTCGGATGTGATGATCCGGCCGTCTATCGATTCATACAATTCACGCGCATATACACACATTCCAGATATTATTGCAGCTGGAGAACGGGCAGCGCGTGAACAAGTGGATCTGATTAAACAGCTGATTTCGGCATGGAAGGAAGAACAATTGTGAAAAATAAACGAACAGCGATAATCTATATTTTATTGATTGCCATTATTGCAGCTGCCTTTATTCCTCTCCCTTTTTACGTAACAAAGCCAGGCGGCGCGCACGAGCTTGATCCGATTGTTCACGTCGATGGCGGTGATCACGATGATACAGGCACGTTAATGTTGACGACAATTAGCATGGGGCCGGCGAATATTTACTCCTATATATGGGCAAAATTTCGTGACTATGAAAAAATTTTACCAGAAGAAGACGTACGCTATCCATATGAATCGGATGAGGAATACAATGTAAGACAATATTATTTAATGAATACGTCCCAACAAAATGCGATTACCGTAGCATTCGATGAAGCCGGAAAAACGTACGATTGGACGTACAATGGCATTTTTGTGCTTGGCGTATTTCCAGGCATGCCGGCAGAAAAAGTGCTTGAAGCAGGAGACCGTATTACAGCAATTGATGGACAAAAGCTGAAAGAATCAAAAGAAATGACCGATTATGTACAGTCAAAAGAACCGGGTGAGACGGTGACGTTGATGTATGAGCGGGATAAGGAAGAAAACGAAGTGGAAATTGAACTAAGAGCTTTTCCAGAGTTGGATGGAAAATCAGGACTGGGCATTAGTTTGGCGGATGATCGGACATTGAAAAGTCATCCGAAAGTAACACTTAAAGCAGAAGAGATTGGGGGACCGTCTGCGGGGCTCATGTTTAGCCTGGAAATTTATGATCAGCTTGTTTCAGAGGATGTTGCTGCAGGGCTTCGAGTAGCAGGCACGGGAACGATTGCAAAAGATGGAACAGTTGGACGGATCGGGGGAATCGATCAAAAAGTGGTTGCAGCCGATCGGTCTGGCGCTGAAATCTTTTTTGCTCCGGATGATGAGTTGCCAGAAAAAGGGGGGGATTTGCTGACCAATTATGAACAGGCAAAAAAAACGGCTGAAGACATAAAGACCGACATGAAAATTGTACCGGTCCAAACATTTTCAGACGCTGTTAACTACTTGGCTAATATTACCGTATCAAAGTAAAATAGGTGGTGCAGAAAACTCATGGTCTAAAAGCTGTTCTGTATAATGAGCAGGTGCTGTCGAGGCAGCAGCGTAAACGCGTGACACTTTAATATCGAGCGAAAGCAAATCTACAGCGGCTGCTGTTCTGGATAGAAGCGGTACCGCCATCTCTTTTTTGATCGCCCGAATGTAGCTACGGCCATTTTCTGTCATTCCGAGCAGGCGGACAAAGGAAACGTGTGCCGCTGCGTCGTTCATCTCTTTTTTATTCGTATTTGTTAACACGTGCGTCATCATGCGCTGGATTCTTGTCCACGTATACCGCTTCGTTTTTACCCGTTCCATAAACGAAAGGAATGTATTACTTTTTAAAGCTGCATCAATGAGCCGTGGACCGATGCCTTCTTCAATTTCATAAATAGCATTTAGATCATCTAAATGAATGGACAGAAGACGATAGCGGAGAAGAGGCCAGTACAATTCCCATGAATGGATCAACCCATTTTGCTTATGTTCTGTTAAAATGGATAGGACAGAATGAGGCAAAAAATGATCTGCCTGTTTTTGATCAAATAATAAATTTCGGATCGCCGTTGCGCTTGCGATATGTCCAGATGCCTGTTCATCATGGTAACCGGCTCCTTGACGTAAAATCGTAAGCGGCTGCATGGGATGATTCAGTTCATTGTTCGCTGTTACATAATGAAAACCGAGTATATTGTTTGGTTTGGATAAATCAAGTGGCAAAGGCTGATCTTGAAAGAGTGTTTCTCTTGCCAGCGTCTGGGCGGTGGGATAACTGTTCCCTTTTTTCATACTGGATCGGACACATTCATTCAGTGCTTCTCTTTCTTCGTAGAGACGAGCCGCGGTTTGAAGAAATGGATCCAATTGGCCCTCTTCACTGCCAAAACAAAACGATCGGCATTTCATATGATCAAGGATCTGAATGGCACCGGCAGCAAATGTTTCCGCTTTTTGTGTAGAAAAAGCATAGGGTAGCTCGACAACGATATCAACACCATTGGAAAGAGCCATCTTCGTCCGCGTCCATTTATCGACGAGTGCCGGTTCACCGCGCTGTAAAAAAGAGCCGCTCATGACCGCAATGAGGACGTCTGATTTTGCTTTGCGTTTCGTCTCGTTTACATGATAAAAATGACCGTTGTGAAATGGGTTATATTCAACGACAATACCAGCTGCGTTCATAGGAAAATTCCTTTCTTTATAAGAATGTACCTTCATTTTCAAAGATGGTGGAAAAAAAGTCAAACCGGCATTTCACTGTAAAGAAAATATATTGACAATCTATCAGGAGAGGGCTATAATTACTTTTGTTGCCTTGAGGTGATTAAATGAAATGGTCAATAATTCAACTGCAAAAATACCGCGACCGTGGTCTTGAAATCGACGAAATGGTCGATTTAACCGAACTAACAACGCTTGACAATGATATTCGCCGGATCTCACCTGTTCACGTAACAGGACGTGTGGATATTAGACATGACCAAGTTGTTTTCAATGTGAAAGCAACAGGGGAAATGATTGTCCCTTGTTCACGAACACTTGTTGACGTACCATACCCGTTCGACATTGCCCTTACCGAAAGGTTTCTTTTGAAACCGGAAGAAGGCGAGTCATATGAAACGGATGATGTTCATCTGCCGGAAGGAAATGTCATTGACTTCCGTCCGTTTTTAGAAGAAGCAATCATTCTGGAAGTACCGTTGCAAATATTTAGTGAAGAAGCAGACAAACACGTTGTGCAATCAGGAAAAGATTGGACGTTTTATGAAAAAGAAGAAGAGCTTCCCGAAAAAGAGAAGCCGGCGGTAGATCCGCGTTTGGCGGGACTTCAAAACTTCTTTACGTCTGATGAAGAGTAATTGAGAAGTACAGCTATTCTGGCTTCATATAGTTTTTATTCCTTTAAGGAGGTGTATATCACATGGCAGTACCTGCTAGAAGAACATCCACTACACGCAAAAACAAACGCCGTACGCATTTCAAGTTGCAAGTGCCCGGTATGGTTTCTTGCCCGAACTGTGGTGAAATGAAACTTGCGCACCGCGTATGCAAAGAGTGCGGAACATATAAAGGTAAAGAAGTCGTTAGCAAATAAGACTTTTCTATTCTTTCAAAAAAGGCAGAGAGACCATGGCTCTCTGCCTTTTTTGTACTTGTTTTTCAAATTGTGAAAGCGCTACAATGAATGTGAGGGGGAATTCTTTTGATGGATTACATAGTCGAGTTGGATGAACAGAGCGGCATCTTATTATTTACGATTAAGCGGGAAGAAAAACGAAATGCAGTCAATTATGCGGTGATGGACGGTTTGAAAGCAGCAGTGGAGCGGGCAAAGAAGGACGATGTGCGAGTGCTTGCGATTACTGGGTCAGGAGAGCAAGCCTTTTGTTCTGGCGGAGACCTGTCCATTTTTCATGCGCTCCGTACAGAAAAAGAAGCATATAACATGCTAGCAAAAATGGGTGACGTTTTATATAAGCTGGCGACATTGCCGAAGCCAACAGTCGCCCTATTGAATGGTTCAGCAGTAGGGGGCGGATGTGAAATTGCAGCAGCATGTGATTACCGTATTGCCCGTACAGGTGTGAAAATTGGGTTTATTCAAGGATGTATGGCCATTACAACTGGCTGGGGCGGCGGAACGCTTTTAATGGAGCGGATCGAACCTCGCTATGCATTTAAAATGCTGTCAGAAGCGGCTGTTTTTCGGGCAGAGCAACTTGATCAATTCGGTTTTATCGACCGGATAAGCGAGCAGGCTGAACTGTCAGAAGCAAGAGCTTTTTTCAAAAATGAACAGACAATAAAAATTTCGGTTCTGACCGCGTATAAAAAAATGCTGATCGCGAAATGGGAAGCCGGTGATTTACGAAATCGTATGAAGACGGAAATAAAAGAATGTGCGATTTTATGGGCACAGGATGCTCATCAAGAAGCGGTCGCATCATTTTTATCAAAAAATAAGAAATAAAAAAGAAAGCTGCCTCAATTTGAGACAGCACACTTTTTTAGAGTCAGCTTATTATCTGTGTGTCAACTGCGTTCGGATCCCAAATGAGACGTGTACTCGTGTCTGATACTGGAACAAAGTTCATTTTTTCCCAGAATGATTGTGATTTAACGCGCGGTTTCGTCATAATTGGCAATTGAAATGACTTGGCAAACTCTACAAGCATAAGGCCAAATCCTTTATGCTGGAATGCAGGCAAAACTTCAAGCTTCCAGATTTCTAAAAATTTTTCGCTCGTCGGAATTAAGTTCAGCTTATCTTCCCGTATATATAAACACATACGTGCGGCGAGACGGTCACCATAATAAATACCATAAAAAGGAGACGATGTATTATCTTCTACCATTGAAATGTGTAATTCTTCAAGCATAGATAGCTCCTCAAGCCCATACTCTTTAAACGATTTGAATTCCTCAATCGTTTTAAAATTCATTTTTAAATTTTCAACATTTAGCCCCATACGCTTTTCCCCCTTAGCCCTCAATCTTGACCAGTATGTTCACTTCTATTATATAATAAATATAAGTAAAAATGTAGCGGAATATTGTTAGCGCTTACATATATAGTGGGGGTCAAGTATGAACATTCATATTATCGGCGGTGGTGCCGTCGGATTATTTTTTGCCACGGAGTGGAGCGGCAACCATGTTGTGACGCTGCAGACAAGAACGAAGCAACAGGCAGAACGAATTCAATCTGAAGGGATATGTGTGATCGAAAATGGAATTGAAACCGTTGATCATGTAGATTCAAAAATGATTGGAACTGTAACAGCGGATTTGATCGTCGTTGCGGTTAAACAATATCATATGGGAGAAATTATAAAGGTGTTACAAAGCGCAGATGCACATGCTATTCTATTTATTCAAAACGGAATGAGTCATCTAGATTTGATGAATGAGCTGCCACAGAAGAACGTATATGTGGCATCAATTGAACATGGTATTGTCAAAATGGATGAGCGGACGATTCAAGTAAATGGGCGAAATAAAACGAATATCGGTATTTATCGAGGTGGAACCGAAACGATTATAGAAGACATTCAAACGAAATCTTTTCCTTTTGAATGGAGAGAAGATATTCAGCATATGCTCATTGAAAAAATGGCAGCAAACGCCGTCATTAATCCACTGACGGCTGTGCTTCAAGTGAAGAATGGAGAGATTGCTGACAATGAGCAGTATCGTTCGATTGTGAAAGATCTTTGCCAGGAATTTGCATCTGTTTATCCAGATAAAACAGAAGAAGAGATCTTTCAATCTGTTCTCTCTATTTGTAACAAAACAGCAGACAATGAATCATCGATGTTAAAAGATGTAAAAGCAGGAAGACCTACTGAAATCGACGCGATCGTTGGTGTCCTGTTAAAAGAAGCGGAAAAACAGGATCAGTGTGTGCCTTCTTTTCATATCTTATACAATATGGTCAAGGGGAAAGAAAATAAGCCTGGACTTATATCAAAATAAGTTCAGGCGTGCCTGTTTCGTTAGACCGAACCATTCATTATCAATGTCCCGGTAGTTTTCAGGGACATATGCTGCAAGCAGTATAAAGATAAGGGTGAGCAGTAAAGATAAAAGACCAAATTTCTTTTTTTTCATGAGGGGAAACGCTCTTTTTTTAAACGATCAGCAAAGCTGTCAACTAAATTACAATGATAATCATTATCAGATAAAAAATTTTCTGAAATAATATTCAGAAAATAGGCACATTGTTTTTCCTTTCGTTCCATCAGATGGTATACTCAAACAAGAAAATTGTGCGCAGAAAGGAAGTACATTTATGGAACAAGAATGCATTTCTGTTCCCGCTTTAAATCGTTTTGCAAAAGACTACATAAGCGGAGATGAACAGACCGCTCCTTATTTTGATTATCATCCGTTCCATCAGACGGAGTTTGCGGCCAGAGCAGCGGATATACAAACGCGGCGATATGAACGCCAGAAGTTGGCGGACATTATTTACAACTATATGCAATCATTTCAATTGACGGAGGAAACGGAACGATCGCTCGCGAAACTGCGTGATGAGAAATCTCTTGTCGTCATTGGCGGACAGCAAGCGGGACTATTAACCGGCCCGCTTTATTCTATACATAAAATCATATCAATTATTCAACTCGCAGCCGATCAGGAAAAAAAATTAGGTCTTCCTATTGTGCCTATTTTTTGGATCGCGGGTGAAGATCATGACCTTCTGGAAATTAATCATGTTTATGTAGAAAAAGAAGGCCAAATGCACAAAATAGGCTACCCGGAACGATTTATAAAAAAACAAATGGCTTCGGAAACGATCTACGAAAAGGGCACGATGGAGAAGTGGGTTACATCTATTTTTTCCTGTATGAAAGAAACAAATCATACAAATCAGCTTCTGCAAGATGTGCTTCAAGCTGTTCATCAGCACGATACATTGACTGCTTTTTTTGCACAGTTAACGCAAACGCTGTTTAGCAAGTATGGTCTTTTGCTTATTGATGCAGCGGACCCAGCGTTAAGACAACTAGAAGTTCCATTTTTTAAACGATTAATTATAGAAAATAAACAACTGGCTGCATCGGTTGCCGGAGCGCAAGAAGAAATCAAAAAAGCAGCATACACATTAGCGATTGAAACGGGAGAACAGCCGGCTAACTTATTTTTAATTGAAGATGGTGAACGCCATTTACTTGAAAGGGACGGCGATCTATATCGAAGTAAAAGCGGGCGTTCTTATTCAGAAAGCGAATTGCTTGAACTGCTTGAAATGTCACCGCATACCTTCAGCAACAATGTCGTTACCCGTCCGTTAATGCAGGAATGGCTATTTCCAACGCTTGCATTTATTGCAGGTCCAGGTGAAATTGCCTACTGGGCAGAACTGAATCGCGCGTTTCATCATTTTGAGATGAAAATGCCAGTGATTGTGCCGCGTGTCAATATTTCGATTGTCGAACGTCCCATTGTGGGAATCGCTGCTGAAATCGATTTGACGATGGAACAGATCATTCAGTCGGGCGTCAAAATGGAAAAGGAAGCGTATATTGAATCGGTCCGTGATCATCATTTGCATGATCTGGTAGCTGAAATGAAAGCAGATCTTTTTGCAAGTTATGAGAAAATCGAGCAGCGGGCAAGTAAGCTTCATAACGGGCTGATGCCGATTGTTGAAAAAAACAAAGCGTATCATGAACGACAAATTGAATTTTTAATTCAAAAAAGTGATGCCGTGCTTGAACAAACACATGCGGCAACTTTACTGCGTTTTGATCGTCTTGAATCGGCGCTGCATCCGGGCGGCCCGCAAGAAAGAATATGGAATATTTATTCCTTTTTAAATACGTATGGACCATCGTTTATCGAGAAGTTAATGGAACAGTCATTTGATCATAAAGGGGACCATTATCTTATCTATATGTGAAGCAAAAGTCTGCCTTTTTGGTAGGCTTTTTTTCAGGTTGAAAAAGAAAAAAGACATGAAGAAAACAAAGGATATAGGAAGAAATGAAAATGGTGGTGCAAAGTGGGGGGATGTGGTAAAGTTAGGTTAGAAAGTGGGGAAGCAGCGATGTTCATGGGCGAATACCGTCATACAATTGATGAAAAAGGTAGAGTCATTATCCCAGCAAAGTTTCGTGAGGATTTCGACAAAACGATCATCGTGACGAGAGGCCTTGATAAATGCTTGTTTTTATACCCGCCGTGCGAATGGAAAGTGCTTGAAGAGAAGCTGTTAACATTGCCGCTGACGAAAAAAGATGCGAGAGCCTTTACCCGATTCTTTTTTTCAGGAGCTAATGACTGTCCGCTCGATAAGCAGGGCCGCATTAATTTACCAGACCTGCTTATGAAGTATGCATCGCTTGAAAAAGACTGTGTCATTGTAGGCGTCTCGAACCGGATGGAGATATGGAATACTTCAAAATGGAACGATTACCTCGCCCTATCGGAACAGTCCTACTCTGATATCGCTGAAAATTTAACGGATTTTGATTTATAAATGTGATTGGACTGATATGAAAATGGAATTTAATCATACGACCGTGCTATTGCGTGAAACGGTCGATGGGCTTAATATTCGCCCAGATGGAATTTATGTAGACTGTACATTGGGTGGAGCAGGCCACAGCGAATACTTGTTGTCTCAGCTTGGCCCAGATGGAAAATTGTATGCGTTTGACCAAGACGAAACAGCCATTGAACATGCGAAAAAACGTCTCGCCACGTTTGGTGACCGGGTCGTTTTTATAAAAAGCAATTTTGAACACATAAAAAGTGAACTGAAAAGCCGCGGCATAACGGGTGTAGATGGGATTCTATATGATCTTGGTGTTTCATCCCCACAATTGGATACACCGGAACGAGGGTTTAGCTATCATCACGATGCACCGCTTGATATGCGCATGGATAAAAGTGCCGCTTTGTCTGCTTATGATGTCGTAAATGATTGGCCATTTGAGCAACTCGTTCGCATTTTTTTTAAATACGGAGAAGAAAAATTTTCGAAGCAAATTGCCCGTAAAATTGAAGCGGCACGTGAAAAAAAACCGGTGGAAACAACTGGTGAACTGACAGATTTAATTAAAGAAGCTATTCCAGCACCAGCTAGACGAAAAGGCGGGCATCCAGCTAAACGCGTTTTCCAAGCGATCCGTATTGCGGTGAATGATGAACTTGGGGTGTTTGAGCGTTCGCTTGACGATGCGATAGCTCTTTTAAATATAAATGGGCGTATTAGCGTCATTACATTTCACTCGCTTGAAGACCGTATTTGTAAAACAGTGTTTAAAGAAGCGTCAAAAGGACCGGAACTGCCGTCTGGACTACCGATCATACCTGAAGAATTTGAGCCTGTTTTAAAACTTGTGACTAGAAAACCAATTATGCCAGCGGAAGAAGAATTAGAAGAAAACAATCGGGCACGATCCGCAAAACTGCGCATTGCAGAAAAAAGAAAGACAACCGTTTAGGGGGGATCAAGATGAACAATACAGCGAAACAACCAATCATTGAACAACCGAAAACGTCGTCTGTCAAGCAGCGCAAAATGAATAAGCACTTCTTTACCCCGGGTGAAAAAGTATTATTTGTTGTTTTTGTTCTGACTGTTTGTTTTATGTGTGCCAAACTCATTTCTACACAGGCAGCAATTTATGAAACGAATAAACAAATACAGGACATGAATGCAAAAGTCCAGGAACAAGAAAAAGTGAATCGCGACCTCGACATGCAAATTAGTGAAGAAAGCACATATGAAAAGATATGGGAACGTGCAAAAGCAATGGGTCTTGATTTAAGTGATCAAAACATTAAGGTTGTTGAACCGAAATGATTGAAAATAGAAATAATCAAAAGATAGGAGCTGCGATCCTTTTTGTTGGATTCGCCCTCCTCTTTTTTATCTTATTTTCGCGAGTACTATTCATTCAAGCAACTGGTAAAGCAGACGGACATGAGCTGAAAAATGAAGCACTTGAAAAATATAGACGAACGGATGTATTAGAAGCTAAACGAGGCACGATATACGACGCGAATAATGAAGTCATTGCAGAGGACACATCATCGTTTACAATTGCAGCAATATTAGATGCGTCTGTGACAACGGACCAAAAAGAACCTAATCATGTGACTGATCCAGAGAAAACAGCGAAAGTCCTTGCTAAATATCTCGACATGGAAGAAGTGGAAATACTAAAGCGATTAAAAAAAGATGGTGATCCGTTTCAAGTAGAGTTTGGTAGCGCTGGTCGTGGTTTGTCTAACAGTGTGAAACGCAAAATTGAAGATGAAAATTTGCCGGGTATCACGTTTATCCGCCAAGCAAAACGATTTTACCCGAATGGTAAATTTGCTTCTCACTTAATTGGCTTTACGCAGCAAATAGAAGAAGAGGGGAAAGACGGTAAAATTACGTTTGAAACAGAAGGACAAATGGGGATTGAAAAGTCTTATGAGAAATATTTAAAGGGGAAAGACGGTAAAATTCGTTATACGAGCGATTTGTGGGGATATTTATTGCCAGACCGTCACGAAATGGTCGCTGAACCAGAAGACGGAAATGATATTTACTTAACGATTAATTCTAAGATTCAAACGTTTCTTGAAGATGCGTTAAATGAGGTGGAGGCGCAATATGATCCATCAAAAGCATTTGCGATTGTAGCGGAAGCAAAAACAGGAAAGATTTTAGCGATGAGTCAGCGGCCCACATTTCATCCAGGTACACGTGAAGGGCTGGATGTCAATTGGATGAATGATCTTGTTGAATATTCATATGAACCGGGCTCAACGATGAAAATATTTACGCTTGCAGCGGCCATTGAAGAAGGTGTATTTAATGCGGAAGAAACGTATCAATCAGGTACTTATCAAGTTGGTCCGAACCGTATAAGAGACCATAATGGCGGCGCAGGATGGGGAGAAATCACTTATGCGGAAGGCATACAGCGGTCTTCTAATGTCGCAATGGCCAAACTTCTGGAGAAAATGACACCGGGTGTTTTCCGTCAATACTTGGAAGACTTTCATTTTGGGCAAAAAACAGGTATTCAACTGCCGAATGAAGCGTCGGGAAGTATATTATATAATTTCCCGCTTGAGCAAGTGACAACCTCATTCGGTCAAGGAACAACGGTGACCGCTATGCAGATGATTCAAGGTGCAACTGCGATTGCAAATAATGGGAAAATGATGAAACCATATGTCATTGATAAAATTGCGGATAATGAGACTGGTGACACGATCATTAACGTAGAACCAGAAGTTGTTGGTGAACCCATCTCCAAAGAAACGGCTGACGAAACACTGGATGTGCTTGAGACCGTTTTGACAGCTGAAGAAGGAACTGGTAAAACTTACCAAATTGAAGGCTATGATGTAGCAGGGAAAACGGGGACGGCACAGCTTGTTGGGAAAGATGGAAAATATTTAACTGGAGCAAGCAACTACTTATTTTCATTCATTGGCATAGCACCAAAAGATGACCCTGAGCTGATTGTCTATGTAGCAGTCGCACAGCCAAAGCTGGAAAATGAATCAGGTTCTGCCCCTGTTTCAAGGATATTCAATCCTGTTATGAGGAACAGCCTTCAATATTTGAATGTAAAACCAGCTGAAAATATTGTCTCCAAAACAGTGGAATTAAAAGATTTTACAGGTGAAAAAACATTTAAAGCGCGCGAAGCATATGAAAAATATGGAGTAGATCCTGTCATTATTGGAACAGGAAACAAAATTGTCAAACAGGTGCCAGCAGCTGGAGAGAAGATGTTACAAGGTGAAAAAGCTGTGCTTCTTACATCGGATAACTGGACAATGCCTGACATGACAGGATGGGCGATCCGTGACGTTATGAAAATAACCGAAATTGTCGGACTGAAACTAAGCTATTCCGGTACAGGTTACGTCATATCACAAAATATTGAGACGGATAGTGTATTGAAAGAAGGACAAAAATTAATCGTGCAGCTTGAACAGCAAGGAAACGTGGAAGAAGCGAATGAAAAGGCAAAAGAAGATTCTGATCAACCCCGCTAATTGATAAAAACCGTTATGGATGACGGATTCCATAACGGTTTTTTGTCAATTTTTCTTTTTTTCTGCATATAGTCATGGAGGGAGAAAGGAGAGGGAATCTTTGCGCAACAGAATGTTTTGGCTTCTTGCTGTTTCACTCATAGCCTTTACAGCCCTCATTGTTCGCACGGCCTATATTCAGTTGTCAATCGGTAGCGAGTTAACCGAAAAAGCGGAAGAACTATGGGGAAGAAGCATTCCTGCTCAGCCGGAGCGTGGCTTTATTAAAGACCGAAATGGAACAGTTCTTGTTGGAAATAAACATACATCATCTGTTTACGTGATTCCAGCACAAATTGAAGATGCTCAAACAGCAGCGCGTAAGCTGGCCACTATTTTGAATGAAAAAGAATCCGTTTTATTGGAAAGAATGACGAAGCGCTCATCGATTGAACGCCTTCAGTCAAGAGGTCGGAATCTTTCAGTTGAAACAGCCAGGCAAGTAACGAAATTGCAGTTGAAAGGTGTATGGGTTGGGGAAGATTCGATCCGGGATTACGTATTGAATGAACGCCTTGCTCACGTTATTGGTTTTACCGGTGTAGATAATCAGGGGCTGGCAGGAATCGAAGCATACTACGATAAAAAGTTAGCAGGAACAGCCGGTTCCGTTCAAATGTACACCGACGCGAAAGGAGAAAAAATGCCAGGTATGGCTGATAGCTATATACCGCCTGAAAACGGAATGGATTTGCAACTAACGATCGATGCAAAAATTCAAGCCGTAGTTGAACGAGAACTAGACAACGCGGAAAAAATGTACAAGCCGGAAGGGGCAATGGCGATTGCGATGGATCCGAACAGCGGTGAAATACTAGCCATGTCATCCCGGCCGTCATACAATCCGTCATCATTTGGGGATTATGACCCGGATGTGTATAACCGAAATTTGCCGGTGTGGAGTACATTTGAACCGGGTTCAACATTTAAAATTATTACACTAGCGGCAGCGCTAGAAGAAAAGAAAGTTGATCTTGATCAAGAACATTTTCATGATCCAGGCTATGTAGTCGTCAATGGAACCAGACTGCGCTGTTGGAAACGAGGAGGACATGGTCATCAAACGTTTCTTGAAGTCGTTGAAAATTCATGTAATCCGGGCTTCGTTGAAATGGGGAGCCGTCTCGGTGAAAAAACACTCTTCCAATATATTCGTAAATTTGGATTTGGACAAAAAACGGGTATTGATTTATATGGGGAAGGAACAGGTATTTTATTTACAGAGCAGTCAGCGGGTCCTGTTGAAGATGCAACAACGGCCTTTGGACAGGGGGTAGCGGTCACACCTATCCAACAGGTTACCGCGGTTTCAGCAGCCGTCAACGGTGGTATACTGTATCGTCCGTATGTAGCGATGAACTGGACGGATCCGAAAACGGGGAAAGTAATGATTGAAAACGAGCCGAAAAAAGTAAGACGTGTCGTCTCAGAGGAAACTTCGAGTGAAGTTCGTCGGGCACTTGAAAGTGTCGTCGCAAAAGGAACCGGTCGAAACGCGTTTGTAGAAGGCTACCGGATTGGCGGGAAAACAGGAACTGCGCAAAAAGCGAAAGACGGACGTTATTTAGAAAATAATCATATCGTTTCGTTTATCGCTGTGGCACCGTCTAACGATCCGAAAGTGGTCATTTATACAGCGATCGATAACCCGAAAGGAACGGTACAATTTGGCGGAACGGTAGTCGCACCGATTGTCGGGAAGATGATGGCTGATGTACTGCCACTGCTCGGTGTCAAACCGCAAAAAAATCAGATAGAAAAAGAAAAAACGTGGAATGACCCCGATATGATCGAAGTGCCTAATCTTGTTGGTTTGACGAAGCAAGAATTAAAAGAGCAATTAATTAATGTTGATATTGAAATTGAAGGCAGTGGTGAAACAGTAGCATCGCAGTCACCATCAGCAGGTGTTAAAGTAGAAAGAGGCAGTAAAGTGCGCGTTTTATTAAAATAATTGAGCGAAGCCGCCGAAAATTACCGAAACAGGCTGAAAAGCATTCGCTTCGGTGGCTTTTTTTCGTTACAATAGAAATCTCAGGAATTGTACATATTGTTCTTTAATAGAAAGGATTGAAAAGTGTGGACTTATCAACTTTGCTCGCAGCCATTCCATTTTACAGTCAGGATAAAGTGGGGAATCCGGCAGTTACATCGATTGAAAACGACCACCGTCTTGTCTCTGACGGGTCGATTTTTATTTGTATAAAAGGGTATACATTTGATGGCCATAGTGCGGCAAAAGAAGCAGCAGCAAAAGGAGCGGTAGCTATTATTGCCGAGCAGCCGGTAGATGTACCGGTACCTGTTATTTATGTGCGCAGTACGAAAAGAGTAATGGCGCAGCTGGCTGCGCATTTTTATGAACACCCAACTGAATCATTTCATCTCATTGCTATTACCGGTACGAATGGAAAAACGACGACGAGTCATTTGATCGAAGAAATTCTTCGGGCCAACGGCGAGACGACTGGCTTAATCGGGACGATGTATATGAAGATTGGCGATGAAATGATTGAAACGAAAAACACAACGCCGGAAAGCTTAACATTGCAAAAAACGTTTGCGAAGATGAAGAGCGCAGGTGTCTCATCTGCTGTGATGGAAGTATCCTCTCATGCACTGCAAGAGGGCCGTACGAATGGTACACAGTTTAATGTGGCGGTCTTTACAAATTTAACGCAGGACCATCTTGATTTTCATCGGACAATGGATGAATATCGGACAGCGAAAGGCCTTCTGTTCGCACGTCTTGGCAATTCGTTTCATGCAGGGAATCAAGCCTACGCCGTGCTCAATGTGGACGATGAGGCATCACGCGTATATGAAGCGATGACAGCCGCGTCTGTCGTTACTTACGGTATCGAACGCCGCGCGGATATTCAAGCGAAGGATATTCGCCTTACGTCAGAAGGAACGGCATTTACTATTCATTATCCAGGTGGAACGATTGATATTCAGTCCAAATTAGCGGGATTGTTCAATGTATATAATGTGCTTGCAGCGTTTGCAGCAGGGTTCGTTTCATCTGTTGCAGCGGAAACAATGAAATTGGCACTTGAACGAGTAAGTGGTGTAGCGGGCCGATTTGAAATGGTACCAAACGAAAGTGGTATTTCCGTTATTGTCGATTATGCTCACACACCGGACAGTCTCGTTAACGTGCTTCAAACCGTTCGTCCACTGACGACCGGGCGGGTCATGGTCATCGTTGGATGCGGAGGCGATCGAGATAAAATGAAGCGGCCATTAATGGCACAGGCAGCTTGTCAGTATGCAGATGTAGCAATCTTTACATCGGACAACCCTCGAAGTGAAGATCCGGCGGCCATTTTAGCCGATATGGAAGCAGGCGTGATTGGACAGCAGTATACGGTCATTGGCGAAAGGAAAGAGGCGATTCACCAGGCCATCGCTTTGGCAAAACCGGGTGACGCTGTTGTGATTGCCGGCAAAGGACATGAAACATATCAAATTATTGGTCAGGATGTGATTCATTTTGATGACCGTGAAGTCGCAAAAGAAGCGTTTGGTGACAAGACAGGAGGGATCGCATGAGTGAATGGCAGATTGGATTAGTCATCGCTGTTTCCTTTTTTATAACGGTTCTCATTGCACCGTTATTTATTCCATTTTTACGCCGGCTAAAATTTGGGCAGAGTATTCGAGAAGAAGGACCAGAGTCGCATCAGCAAAAATCGGGGACACCGACGATGGGCGGTCTCGTTTTTTTACTGTCCATTGTAATCACAACATTGTTTTTCGTGCAGTTGTTTGGATCGGTGGGCCCAGAAACGATTTTATTGTTGCTTGTCACAATTGGTTTCGGGCTGCTTGGCTTCCTCGATGATTTCATTAAAGTTGTCATGAAACGGAACCTTGGATTGACATCTTTGCAAAAATTAATCGGGCAAATTGTCATTTCTGTTATATTTTATATTATTTATGCACAACATGGATTATCAACAGAGCTGTCATTCGGATTCTTTTCCATTGATATTGGGATTCTATATGCCTTGTTCGTCTTATTTTGGCTTGTCGGATTTTCAAATGCTGTAAATTTAACAGATGGACTAGACGGTCTTGTATCCGGCACTGCATCCGTTGCATTTGGTGCCTACGCGGTTATCGCATGGAGTCAGGGGCTTGAAGAAACAGCGATTTTTGCTTTTGCCGTTGTCGGTGCAGTTATCGGCTTTCTTGTATTCAATGCTTATCCGGCGCACGTTTTCATGGGTGACACCGGTTCACTGGCGCTCGGTGGTGCGATTGCAGTATTATCTATTTTAACGAAATTTGAATTTTTATTATTGTTAATTGGTATCGTTTTTGTTGCAGAAACGCTGTCGGTTATTTTACAAGTGTGGTCTTTTAAAACAAGAGGTAAACGAATTTTTAGAATGAGCCCGCTGCACCATCATTTTGAACTTGGCGGCTGGTCAGAATGGCGCGTTGTCGTTACGTTCTGGTTTGTCGGGGTTGTGGCCGCAGCGATTGGCGTCTGGATTGGAGTATGGAATTTATGAAGCAAATCAATCAGTATAATGGAAAAAAAGTGCTCGTGCTCGGTCTTGCAAAAAGCGGACTTGCGGCAGCGACTCTATTGAAAAAATTAGGAGCAGTCGTTACTGTTAACGACGGTAAACCACTTGAAGAAAATGAGGCGGCACGGACCCTTCAGGCAGAAGGGATCAATGTCATTTGCGGAAGCCATCCGCTTGAACTTCTCGATGAAGGATTTGAAGTCGTCGTTAAAAACCCGGGTATTCCGTATTCGAACCCTATTATTTCAACAGCAGTGCTACGAGGCATTCCGGTCATTACAGAAGTAGAAATCGCGGGACTCATTTCAGAAGCGCCTTTCATCGGCATTACTGGAACGAACGGAAAGACAACGACGACGACATTAATTAATGAAATGATGAAAGAAGATGGCAAAGGGACAGTATTAGCTGGAAATATAGGGGAAGTCGCATCGGAAGTTGTGCAAAGGGCAAAACCGGACGACCGTGTCGTGATCGAACTATCCTCATTTCAGTTGATGGGCATTCAAACGTTCCGCCCGCATATCGCGATTATTACAAATATTTATGACGCGCATCTGGATTATCATGGTTCAAAAGAAGAATACGCCGGTGCGAAAATGAATATTACGAAAAACCAGACAGAAGAAGATTATTTGATTATTAACGCTGACCAGGAAGCACTTCTGTCGATGGCAGGTTCGAGTCAAGCGGCGGTTATTCCATTTTCAGTGAATCAAAAAGTGAAAAATGGAGCGTATATTAAAGAAGGAACTATTTTTTTTCAAGAGGAAGCAATTATGCATACAGAGGATGTTGCATTGCCAGGTAATCATAACCTCGAAAATATTTTATCAGCGGTTGCGGCTGTAAAACTGTCGGGTGTTTCGAATGAAGCAATCTGCCATGTTCTAAAAACATTTGCAGGTGTTCGCCACCGGACCCAGTTTGTCCGTGAATGGAACGGCCGGAAGTTTTACAATGATTCAAAAGCGACAAATACATTGGCGACGAAAAGTGCATTAACAGCTTTCAAGTCACCGATCGTTCTTCTTGCAGGAGGGCTGGACCGCGGCAATGAATTTGATGATTTACTTCCACATTTAACATCAGTAAAAGCGATTATTGCATTTGGAGAGACAGCTGAAAAATGGAAAAATACAGCTGCGAAAGCGGGAATTTCATTATTTGAAAAAGCCGATTATATGACCGATGCAGTAGAAAGAGCTGTTTCATTGTCAGAGGAAGGTGACGTTGTTCTTTTGTCACCGTCATGTGCGAGCTGGGATCAATATAAAACATTTGAAGAGCGCGGCGACATATTTATTAATTGCGTGAATACACTATAAGAAAGAGCCGGAGCCGGATGAGGCTCCGGCTCTTATTTTTGGTATTGGAAAGGAGTGCAGAATCGTTTTCAGACAAGCGCCGGATTATGTATTCTTGATGCTTGTATTGCTTTTGACCGGCTCGGGTTTATTTATGGTTGCAAGTGCAGGAGAAGTGTGGGGGCAGTTCAACTATGAAAATCCTTTTTATTTTTTCCAGAGACAGGCATTCTTTGCTGCAATTGGCTTGATCACCATGGCTGGTGTTTCATATGTTGATTACCGAGTCTGGAAAAAAATCGCACGACCATTGCTATTACTCGCTTTCTTCTTATTAATAACCGTACTCATTCCAGGGATTGGAATGGTGAGAAACGGATCACAAAGCTGGATTGGGGTCGGATCACTTTCGTTTCAACCATCAGAATTAATGAAAATTGCGCTCATTTTTTATTTGTCCGTGTTGCTCTCTGAACGAAAAACCGTCATTCATTTATTCTGGAAAGGACTATTTAAACCACTTTTTGTTCTTGGTATGGCATTTGGGCTCATTATGCTGCAGCCTGATCTTGGGACGGCAGCAGTGATGGGCGGTACTGCCTTTCTTCTATTGTTTATCGCGGGCGCCCGGATTCGTTTTTTTGTTATGACTGGTTTGTCTGCTTTAGGGGGACTTGCGATTTTAATTGCATCTGCGCCATACCGGATGAAACGGATAACAGCGTATCTTGATCCATGGTCTGACCCGCTCGGAAGTGGCTTTCAAATCATTCAGTCGCTTTACGCAGTTGGTCCTGGTGGATTATTCGGACACGGATATGGAGAAAGTAGGCAAAAATATTATTATTTGCCAGAACCACAGACAGACTTTATTTTTGCCATCTGGGCAGAGGAGACGGGCTTTATCGGAGCGGTCTTCATTATAACGCTCTTTTTTCTGCTCATCTGGCGCGGTATTCATATTGGCATGCGCACACAAGATTCATTTGCTGCACTGCTTGTTTGTGGGATTACAGCGATGATCAGTCTGCAGTCATTTATTAATCTAGGTGTTGTGATCGGGCTGATGCCGGTGACAGGTGTAACGCTGCCATTTTTAAGCTATGGGGGCTCTTCTTTGACGATGACACTGGCATCTGCAGGGATTGTGCTTGGCATTAGCCGCTTAAAGGGGTAAAAATGGAGGAATTTTTCTGCTTTTTCAAGATAATATTTGATTCTCGTGACGCATTGATTTAAGATGAGAATGCATTAGACAGCCAGTGTAAACAGCACGAGGCTGCCAGATGAATACTGAGGTGAATGTAATTGAAAATCGTAGTCAGCGGCGGGGGAACCGGAGGACACATTTATCCGGCACTCGCACTCATTCGAATGATTAAATTGAAACATCCGGAAACATCTTTTTTATATATCGGAACTGAAAAAGGACTAGAGTCTAAGCTCGTTACACGGGAAGGCATTCCTTTTCGGTCAGTTGATATTACAGGTTTTCGCCGAGCGGTTTCCTTTGAAAATGTGAAAACGATTATGCGTTTTTTAAAAGGTGTAAATGAATGTAAAAAAATGCTGAAAGAATTTAAACCGGATGTTGTGATCGGTACAGGTGGTTATGTATGCGGACCGGTCGTTTATGCAGCGGCGAAAATGGGTATTCCGTCCATCATTCATGAACAAAATAGCGTACCGGGTTTAACGAACAAGTTTTTAAGTAAATATGTCGAGAAAATTGCGGTCTGTTTTGAAGAAGCGAAAGAATTTTTCCCAGCAGAGAAAACGATTTTAACGGGAAACCCGCGTGCTTCTGAAGTGATAGAAGCAAGCAGCACAGGCATAATGGAAACATTTGACTTACAAAGCGAACAAAAAACAGTGCTTATTTTTGGTGGAAGCCGTGGTGCAAAACCGATTAATGATGCCGTTACCGGTGCCTTAACGAACTTGGCGAGCCGTGATTATCAAGTGTTGTATGTAACAGGTGACGTTCATTACGAAAAGGTTTCATCGATGCTTGAAACAGCCGGAAAACCGGCTAATGTATCGATTGTGCCATTTATTCATAATATGCCGGAAGTGCTCGCATCGTCTAATCTTGTTGTCTCGCGTGCAGGTGCAACAACGCTTGCTGAACTAACAGCACTCGGTATTCCATCTATTCTCGTACCGAGTCCATATGTAACAAATAATCATCAAGAGAAAAATGCGCGTACCCTCACTGACCGTGGTGCAGCTATTTTACTTTTGGAAAAAGACTTGAATGCTGACACCCTCGTTGGGGAGCTGGACTCGATTTTGATGAATGAATCATCATTAATCCAAATGAAAAAAGAAGCAGAACGACTCGGTATTCGAGATGCTGCAGATCGTTTATACAATGTCATGATCGATCTTGCAGGAGGAAGATAATGGGGGTTAAACTGATTGTTGGTCCGTAAATGGACAGAGGTGTGTACATGAATAAACAAAAAATCATTTCAATAGAAGAGCGTATTCCAAAGCTGAAACAAATGCGTAAACGGAAAGCAAACCGCCGTCTTCTCATTCTCCTGTCTATGTTCTTTTTACTTGCTCTTTTCTTAATTTATTTGCAGTCGTCGCTAAGTAAAGTGGCACAAATTCATGTAGAAGGCAATACATTAACGACGGAGAGGGAAATTATTGCACAAAGTGGGCTTGAAGTCGGCCGAAGCATATGGGCAGCAGGTAAAAATAAAGCGGAAGAGCGGCTTTTAAAGGATGAGCGTATTAAAGAGGCAACAATATCCATAGGTTTTCCAAATGATTTAAAGATAACGGTCGTTGAACAAAATGAAATTGCCTATGCAGCCCGCAAAGGTGGTATATACCCAATTTTACAAAATGGTAAAATTGTAAGTGATCCTATACAAGGAGCACCGTCACAGTTGCCTATTTTATATAACTTTAAAGAAGGCGATGCGCTGAATCGCTTGGCGAAAGCGATTGAAATGTTGCCGGATGAAGTCGTTAACATAATTTCAGAAGTCTATTATGATCCGAAAAAAAGTGATTCGCTTCACATAAAAGCATTTATGACAGATGGATTTGAAGTATCCGCGACGCTTTCAACATTTGCAGATAAGATGGTCTATTACCCGTCCATATCCAACCAGCTGGACCCGAATGTAAGAGGAATCATTAACCTTGAAGTCGGTTCTTATTTTGAACCATATGATCCTTCGCAGCAGCAAGGAGGAGAAGAAGGCATGGAAGAGGCGGAAAGCCCATAAAGTTTTTGAAAACGGGACAACTTAGCCTTTTCCAGCATCTCATCTTAGTGTAGACTTGTATGAGAGAGTTTCAAAGACATTACATTAGAAAAATATTAAACTTAAAAAAGGAAAATATATTGAATATGACGAATAACGTTCTTTATACATGTTTTAACGAACATAGGTGCGAATTGTTGTTCGATTATTCAGGTTTTTATGGTAAAGGAGGTGCCGCAGCATGAACAGTAATGAAATACTAGTCAGTCTTGACATTGGTACATCCGCTATTAAGGTGATCATTGGGGAAATGGTCAATGATTCTTTAAATATTATCGGTGTCGGCAGTGTAAAGTCAAAAGGAATTCGCAAAGGTGCGGTCGTCGATATTGACGATACGGTCCATTCAATTAAAAAAGCAATTGAGCAAGCGGAGCGTATGGTTGGTGTTGAAATTAGCTCTGTCATTGTAGGCATTGCAGCCAATCATGCAGTTCTTCATTCTTGCAACGGTGTTGTGGCCGTTTCAAGTGAAAATCGTGAAATTACGAGCGAAGATGTCATTCGTGTAAAAGATGCGGCACAGGTTATGTCTATCCCGCCGGATCGAGAAATTGTAAACGTTATTGCGAAACAATTTATTGTGGACGGGTTTGATGAGATTAATGATCCGCGTGGTATGCTAGGTGTCCGTTTAGAAATGGAAGGAATTATCGTTACCGGTTCAAGAACTTTTTTACATAACACATTGCGCTGTGTAGAACGTGCCGGCTTAAACATTAACGAGATTGTTCTTCAGCCGCTTGCAAGTGGTGAAATTGCTCTTTCAAACGATGAAAAAAATCTTGGTACAGTGTTAGTTGATATTGGCGGCGGTTCGACAACCGTATCATTTTTCAAAGATGGTTATATTCAGCAAACAACGGTATTGCCTGTTGGGGGCGAACATATTACGAAAGATTTGTCGATTGGCCTTCGTACATCCACGGAAGAAGCGGAACAAATTAAATCGAAGCATGGTCATGCATTTTATGATCTTGCATCTGAAGAGGAAGTTTTCAGCGTACCAGTTATTGGCAGCGATCAACATGACCAGTTTAATCAGCTTGAAATTTCAGAAATTATTGAAGCTAGAATGGAAGAATTGTTTATGATGATTGTGGAGGATCTTCGCCAAACAGGTATCCACGATGTACCAGGCGGTTTCGTATTAACTGGAGGCACATCGGCTATGAATGGCATTCTTGACCTAGCACAGGATGTTTTTCAAAATCGTGTTCGTGTAGCGATCCCGGATTATATTGGCGTTCGTGAGCCACAATATACGACAGCCGTCGGTTTGATTAAATATGCGTATAAAACCGCTCGTCTTACCGGTCGAAAAATAAGCGAGCCGAATGATGTTCAGCCTAAGGAAAAAGAAGAAAGAAGAGAACGACAGGATACACAAAAGGAAGCTAAACCGTCCAAAAAAGAAAATGACAAGCAAAAAGATGGTGTCGGATCGAAAATGAAACGGCTTTTCGGCTACTTTTTTGAAGAATAATGAAGATGAATAGATTATGACGAATTAGGAGGATTTGCCATGTTGGAATTTGATACGAATTTAGATTCGTTAGCAACAATTAAAGTGATCGGCGTAGGCGGCGGCGGAAATAATGCCGTAAACCGAATGATAGAGCACGGTGTACAAGGTGTTGACTTCATTGCGGTTAACACGGATGCACAAGCGCTAAATTTATCAAAAGCAGAAGTAAAGATGCAAATTGGTTCAAAATTGACACGCGGTTTAGGTGCAGGTGCTAACCCGGAAGTCGGTAAAAAAGCTGCAGAAGAAAGTAAAGAGCAAATTGAAGAAGTATTAAAAGGTGCAGACATGGTGTTTGTTACAGCCGGCATGGGCGGTGGAACAGGCACAGGAGCAGCACCGGTTATAGCACAAATTGCAAAAGATCTCGGCGCGCTGACAGTTGGTGTCGTAACACGTCCATTTACATTTGAAGGGCGAAAACGTGCGACACAGGCAGCAGGGGGAATTGAATCAATGAAGGCATCTGTTGACACATTGATTGTCATTCCAAATGACCGTTTGCTTGAAATTGTTGATAAAAGCACACCAATGCTTGAAGCGTTCCGTGAAGCGGATAACGTTCTGAGACAAGGTGTCCAGGGTATTTCTGATTTAATCGCCGTCCCTGGTTTGATTAACCTGGACTTTGCTGACGTGAAAACAATCATGTCTAATAAAGGTTCTGCTTTGATGGGAATTGGTGTCGCTTCTGGTGAAAATCGTGCTGTTGAAGCAGCGAAAAAAGCCATTTCCAGCCCGCTTCTTGAAACGGCAATTGATGGTGCACAAGGTGTGTTAATGAATATTACTGGCGGAAGTAACTTGAGCCTTTATGAAGTACAGGAAGCGGCGGACATCGTATCCTCTGCATCAGATCAAGAAGTAAATATGATTTTCGGTTCTGTTATTAATGAGAACTTAAAAGATGAAATCATTGTCACGGTCATTGCGACTGGATTTAAAGAACTCCCATCTCAGCCCGGTGGACCAAGTGGACAGTCTCGTCCTGGCCTTGGCCAGATGAAGCCTCAGCAGCAGGCAGCACCGCAGCAGTCAAAACCGCGTGATGTGAAACGTGAAGATACGCCGCCGGTTGAACAGCCAATTCGTCAGCCGCAGCAATCAAGTACGGATGATACACTTGATATTCCAACATTTTTACGTAACCGAAATAGAAGAAGATAAATAGTACGGATCCTGCCACATACGTGGCAGGATTTTTTGTGTTAGTGACATAATTCGGAAAAATCGCTGTAAAAATTCACTCACATTGCGACACAAATTGAAATCTAAATCCGCTACACTAATAATCATGGGACAGGCAGCCGGAAAGAGGGAGGGGTGAATTGACCGGTTACGCAGAAGTCATTGTCCTTTTTAATTTTGCGGCGGATGGGTTGCTGCTGCTTGTGACAGGTATTTTATTGGGAAAACGGTTACAGGCACGAAGGCTTTTACTAGCTTCGATGATCGGGACAATCCCGTTGTTCATGCATTTAATTACAGGATGGGACTGGCTTAATCATTTTGCTGTTAAAATGTTGTCACCTGTTTTTATGCTTATTATTGCCTTTAAAATCACCGGCATTGCTGTCCTTTTATCTGCTGCTGTCACCTTTTATTTTGTTACTTTTTTAACAGGCGGTGTGTTATACGGGTTCCAGTCTGTTATTTTTAATGGAAATTCTTCTGGTCAGTTTTCAATTGTCATGTTATTCATTGTATCTATCTCGGCTGCTTTTTATTTTATTCAGCGCCGTCTATTCAACTTGAGTACGAAACGGAATATAAAAAAACAAACGGTGCCAGTTACATTTTCCATTTGTGGAATGAAATGGTCCGGTATAGCACTGATTGATACGGGAAATTCATTATGTGATCCGATTACGAAAAAAGGAGTGGCTGTCTGTCAAATTCGAGCTGGTGAAAGCTGGCCAAATGCGGTTCATAGCGGGGAACAGGAGGTATTATCAGGGCTGCCTGATCGATGGGCGGAAAAGATGATTTGGGTTCCAGCCCGCTCCTTAGGCGCTGAAAAACAATTGCTCGCTGCTTTTCGAACAGATGAATTAACAGTTTTTATGGACGGGAAAGCTGTACAGACGCCGAAAGCGCTTGTGACATTTACGACAGCAATACTCTCGGATGATCAATCTTTTGATTTTATTTTGCATCCGAATATGGTTCGACAATGAATGGAAAGGTGAGTGGGTTTATATGCGGCCAGTCAAAACGAAATGGATGTATGTGATGTATAATGTGCTTCAAAAAGCGGGAATGAAGTCGAAAGCGATTTACTATATTGGTGGAAGTGAAGCGTTACCGCCGCCGTTGTCGCGTGATGAAGAAGCGCACTTGCTTACGAAGCTTCCATCCGGTGATAAAGCGGTTAGGGCGATGTTGATTGAGCGCAATTTACGGCTTGTTGTTTACATTGCCCGTAAGTTTGAAAACACCGGTATTCATATCGAAGACTTAATTAGTATCGGGGCAATCGGATTAATTAAAGCGGTGAACACATTTAATCCCGAAAAGAAAATTAAACTCGCAACATATGCATCACGCTGTATTGAAAACGAAATTTTAATGTATTTACGCCGCAATAATAAAATACGCTCAGAAATTTCATTTGACGAGCCACTAAACGTTGACTGGGATGGCAATGAATTGCTTTTGTCAGATGTGCTTGGAACAGAGAATGACATTATTACGAAAGGGATTGAAGAAGATGTTGACAAACATTTAGTGGCAGAAGCACTTGAAGATCTGGAAGGCCGCGAAAAACAGATTATTGAAATGCGTTTTGGGATAAATGGGCAGGAAGAAAAAACGCAAAAAGAAGTCGCCGATCTACTCGGCATTTCACAGTCATACATTTCACGTCTGGAAAAGAAAATCATTGGACGACTGAAGAAAGAATTGAATAAACTGCGCTGAATAAAATTTTCCGGGTCGGAAATACTGTTCTAAGAAACAGACATCATGAGGAGGAACAGTGATGGCCCGGAATAAAGTTGTACTGTGCGGTGTCGATACATCAAAGCTTCCTGTTTTAACAAATCCTGAAATGAAAGTTCTATTTATAAAATATCAAAGCGGTGACAAAAGTGCGCGCGAAGAACTTGTTACAGGAAATTTGCGTCTTGTTTTAAGTGTTATTCAACGGTTCAATCATCGCAATGAACAGGCGGATGATTTATTTCAAGTTGGATGTATTGGTTTAATGAAATCGATTGATAACTTTGATTTAGGTCATAATGTCCGCTTTTCGACGTATGCTGTGCCGATGATTATTGGTGAAATACGACGCTATCTGCGAGATAATAATCCGATCCGTGTCTCGCGCTCGCTTCGTGATATTGCGTATAAAGCATTACAGGCAAGAGAGAGATTGACAGCAGAACGATCTGTAGAGCCGGCTGCTGAAGATATTGCCCGGGCGATTGATGTGCCAAAAGAAGAGATGGTATTTGCGCTTGATGCTATTCAAGACCCCGTGTCGCTGTTTGAACCTGTATTTCAAGATGGCGGCGATCCGATTTATATGATGGATCAAATAAGTGACGGAAAAGATCGTGAAAAAGAATGGGTTGATTCGATGACGGTAACCGATGAATTGAACAGATTGTCAGAAAGAGAAAAAATGATTGTGGAAAGACGATTTTTCAGTGGGAGAACCCAAATGGAAGTCGCAGATGAAATTGGTATTTCCCAGGCGCAGGTGTCCCGTCTTGAAAAAGGAGCCATTAAGCAAATGAAAAAGAGAATAAACGACTAATTCAAAACAGGAGTTTTTTACTTCCTGTTTTTTTTCTTTGTTTTGATACATACATATGAGAGAAAGGGGGCATTATCATGCGCATCTCTGATTTTCAACTAAAAGATATCGTCAATGTGACAGATGGGAAAAAACTTGGCAGGCTTGCTGATATTGAATTAAACAGTACAACAGGAGCCATTTCCGCATTAATTATTGAACAAAGCGGGAAAAAATTCGGTTTATTCGGCAAAGAAGAAGAAATCATTATTTTTTGGATGAATATTGTAAAAATTGGCGGCGATGTTATTTTAGTTCGTCATGGTGAAAAGCCATCAGAAGAAGATGAACAATGACGTAAAATAGTTCGGTGTGGTACACTAGAGGAAAATGTGCAGGAGAAGATAATGACAGAACCTTTTAAAAAATCAATAGATGGTCTGTATTGTATTGAACGTTGGGAAAAGGAGTTCCCAGGCTTAATAGCCGGATTTACATCAAAGAACGAGGGATCAGGCATTTTTAACAAATTAAATACAGCGTTTCACGTACATGATGACCCATCAGCTGTTCGACAGAATCGAATACGTATCGGAGAGAAAACGGGTATCCCGGTAAGACAGTGGGTTGGATGTGAGCAGACACATAGCACGCATATTGAACAAGTAACGAAAGAAGACAGTGGACGAGGCGCGCTTGATTATGATAGTGCGCTTTCGTCTACAGATGGTCTTTATACAAATGATCTTGGCATTTTATTGACACTTTGCTATGCAGACTGTGTGCCGCTTTATTTTTGCGACCGATCGTCAAAAAGGATTGGTACAGCGCATGCCGGCTGGAAAGGATCTGTCGGAGGCATCGGCTCCGCGATGATCAAAAAATGGGAAAAGCAAGGGAGTAGACTTGAAGATATTGAGGTCGTCATCGGTCCATCCATTTGTGGTAATTGCTATAAAGTGGGTAAAATGGTCACAGATGAAGCAGAAAAATGGTATAGCCGCTATGAAACAAGATCGTTTTTACCGGTTTCAGATGAACCGGATACATTTTATTTTTCATTGCAGAACTTTAATAAGGACATTTTCTTAAAATCGGGCGTGTTGGAAGAAAATATTTACATGACGCACCTTTGTACAAGTTGTTCACCCGATTTTTTTTCTTATCGGCGCGACGGAGGTCATACAGGCAGAATGATGAGTTATATTGGCTGGAAGGAATGAAATGATGAGAGTCAGTGAGAATTTAGCAACCATTACAAATCGTATTGAGGAAGCCGCAAGCCATGCAGGGCGGAATCCTAATGAGATAAAAATCATTGCGGTGACGAAATACGTGTCTGTGGAGCGGGCAGAAGAAGCCGTGGAAGCAGGTATCATCGATCTTGGTGAAAATCGGGATGAGGGATTGAATGCAAAGTATGAAGTAATTGGTAACCGAGCAAAGTGGCATTTTATCGGTTCTTTGCAGACGAGAAAAGTGAAATTAATTATTGATAAAATCGACTATATTCACTCGCTTGACCGTGAATCGCTCGCTAAAGAAATTGACCGCCGTACGAGTAAAACGGTAAACTGCTTTGTACAGGTCAATGTGTCCGGCGAAGAATCAAAACATGGCTTAGAGCCGGAAGCGGTTATTCCATTTATTGAAGCACTTGCTGTATATAAAAATGTGCGTGTGTGTGGATTGATGACAATGGCACCGCTTATGGAAGACCGAGAAGTGCTTCGTGCCTGTTTTCGCCGGTTAGCAGAATGCAAAAGCCGTGTGCAGGCATTACATCTTGATTATGCACCATGCAATGAGCTCTCAATGGGTATGAGCAACGATTTTGACATTGCAATTGAAGAAGGAGCAACGATGGTTCGGATTGGCACAGCGCTTGTTGGTGAAGAATGAGAGCGGAGGTGGAACCGTGGGAGTGAAATCGAAATTTAAATCATTTTTTCTTTTAGACGAAGAAGATTATGATATGGTGGAAGAAGATGTATATGAAGAAGAACATGAGCAGTCTACAACGCGAAAAAAGAATGTTGTCAGCTTGAAAAGTGCGCAAAAGCCAGCGAAAGTCATTATGTCTGAACCGCGCATTTTCGCGGAAGCACAGGAAATTGCCGATCATTTAAAAATGAAAAAAGCGGTCATCGTCAATTTGCAGCGCATTCAAACGGATCAGGCACGCCGTATTGTTGACTTTCTAGGCGGTACAGTGTATGCCATTGGTGGAGAAATACAGCAAATCGGAGAAAAAATCTTTTTCTGCGCACCTGAAAATGTTGAAATCAGTGGAAGTATTACACAATTTGGCAATAACGATCATGATAAAACGGGGTGGCAATAAGTCGAATGGATACAATCATTTATATTATTTACAGAGCTCTAGAACTATATTCATGGGTGTTGATCGCATATATTTTGATGTCATGGTTTCCCAATGCACGAGAAACAACGATTGGACGCTTTTTAACAAAGATCAGTGAACCCTATCTTGAACCGTTTCGCCGCTTTGTCCCGGCCATTGGTATGTTCGACATTTCGCCTATTGTCGCGTTAATCGTGCTACGCTTAGCGCAAAGCGGTCTGTCGCAGCTGTCACTGTGGGTATAAGGGGAGAATAGATTGAGCGGAATTTATCAGCATTTCAGACCGGAAGAAAAAGAGTTTATTGATAAAGCGATAGAATGGAAGCAGCAAGTTACGGAAATGTATGCGCCAAAGTTGACCGGATTTCTTGATCCGCGCGAAAGACAGATTATCCGTTCTGTTGTCGGTTCAGATGAAGACGTGCGAGTATCTTTTTTTGGAGGTACGGAATCGGCAGAACGGAAGCGAGCTCTTATTCATCCGGATTACTATGAGCCAGATGTAACGGATTACGATGTCGTATTATACGAAATTGATTATCCAGAAAAATTTTCAACCATTAGTCATCCTCAGATTCTCGGCAGTTTAATGGGACTCGGGTTAAAACGGGAAAAGTTTGGTGACATCATGACAGATGGCAGCCGTTTTCAGCTTTTTGTCGTAAAAGAAACGGCTAGTTATATGGATACGCATTTTGAACATGTTGGTAAAGTGCCAGTCAAGTTGAAAGAAAAATTGTTTCAGGAGGCCATTCAATCGATAGAAAGTTGGCACGAACAGTCTGTTACGGTCACATCTATCCGTTTGGACACTGTTATCGCTTCATTACCTGCGATGTCTAGGCAAAAAGCACAACAGTTAATTAAAGGCGGTGCTGTGAAGGTAAATTGGAAAGCGGTCGACAATCCGTCGTTTGAATGTGCAGAACAAGATGTATTGTCTGTGCGGGGTAGCGGACGGATGAAAATTTTATCGATTGATGGACAAACGAAAAGAGAAAAATGGCGCCTGACGCTGGGTATTTTGAAATAAATTTAAGAAAATAAAAAGATTTCCATACAAAAGAGCGAAAAAACCTTTATAATAAAATACAGTTGTTAATGTAACGCTTTGGAGGTGACTGTATGCCCTTAACGCCGTTGGACATACATAAAAAAGAATTCGGACGTTCATTTCGTGGGTATGATGAAGACGAAGTGAATGATTATTTAAATCAAATAATAAAAGATTATGAACTCATTATTCGTGAAAAAAAAGAAATGGAAACAAAGCTTGCTTCACAGACGGAGCGGCTTAGTTATTTATCCAATATTGAGGAAACATTAAACAAATCGATTGTCATTGCGCAGGAAACAGCGGAAGACGTGAAACGCAATGCACAAAAAGAAGCGAAACTGCTTGTGCGGGAAGCTGAAAGAAATGCGGATCGTATTGTTGAGGAGTCTTTGTCAAAGGCGCGTCGTATTGCAGTTGAAATTGAAGAATTGAAAAAACAGTCAAAAGTATTCCGGACACGATTTAAAATGTTGATGGAAGCACAGTTAGATTTGTTGAGCAACGACGATTGGGATGCGTTAATGGGTTTTGAAGTGGATACGGATGAAATCGAGCAATTAAGCGAAGACGACATGTAAACTTGACGGATGACCGGTTCATTTTTATAATGGATTCATTCAAATAACTATATAAGCAAAAACGATGACGGGGACAGTACGTTTACATAAATCAGTGTTAAAGCGAACCGGGGAGGGTGTAAGCCCGGCTGCTGATTGTTGACGGAAGATCACCCTTGAGTGCTTTTCGTGAACGAATAGTAGCGGACAAGCGGCTCATCCACGTTACGGATGGTGAGCGGACAGTGTAGTTGCTGTCAATCAGGGTGGTACCGCGGAAACCTTTTTCGTCCCTTATTTAGGGGATGTAAAAGGTTTTTTTTGTATTTATTACATTTAGATTAAAGGAGAATGGGACATGAATTATAAAGAGACATTATTAATGCCTAAAACAGAATTCCCGATGCGGGGCAATTTGCCGAAACGTGAACCAGATATGCAAAAAACATGGAATGAAGCAGATATTTACAAGCAGGTGCTCGATCGTACGAAAGACCGCCCGATGTTTGTTTTACATGATGGACCTCCTTATGCAAACGGGGATATTCATATCGGACATGCGTTGAATAAAATTTTGAAAGATTTTATTGTCCGCTTTAAATCAATGAGCGGTTATTACGCGCCATATATTCCAGGCTGGGATACACACGGTTTGCCAATTGAACAGGCACTTACAAACTCGGGTGTGAATCGAAAAGAAATGACAGTGGCTCAGTTCCGCCAGCTTTGTGAAGACTATGCCTATAAACAAATTGACAGTCAGCGTACACAGTTTAAACGTCTCGGTGTTCGTGGTGATTGGGAAAATCCATACATTACATTGAAGCCGGAATACGAGGCACAGCAAATTAAAGTATTCGGTGAAATGGCGAAGAAAGGCTATATTTATAAAGGACTGAAACCAGTTTACTGGTCGCCTTCGTCTGAATCAGCACTTGCTGAAGCGGAAATTGAATACAAGGATAAAAAATCTGCGTCTATTTATGTGGCGTTTAATGTAAAGCAAGGTAATGGTGTACTTGAAGAAGGCACGAAAATAATCATTTGGACGACAACACCGTGGACGATTCCTGCGAATCTTGGTATTGCTGTTCACCCGGACCTTGGTTATGCTGTCGTAAATACAAGCGGCGATCGTTTTGTCGTGGCAGAAGCCCTTCTTGAAGAGGTAGCGGAGAAAATTGGCTGGGGCTCTTACACGAAGGAAAAAACGGTCAAAGGGGAGGAGTTGGAGAACATTATCGCTGCTCACCCGATTTACGATCGTGATTCACTCGTTATGCTTGGCGAACACGTGACAACCGATTCCGGTACAGGATGCGTTCATACAGCACCCGGACATGGAGAAGATGACTTTATCATCGGTAAAAAATACGGTCTTGATGTTCTTTGTCCAGTGAATGACCGAGGTGTGATGACAGAAGAAGCACCCGGTTTTGAAGGCCTTTTCTATGATAAAGCAAACAAAGCGATTACGGAAAAGCTCACGGAAGTCGGTGCGCTTTTGAATATGGAATTTATTACACATTCATACCCGCATGACTGGCGGACTAAAAAACCAGTTATTTACCGTGCAACAGCGCAATGGTTTGCGTCAATTGATGCATTCCGTCCAGAATTATTAGAAGCTGTTAAAGAAACGAAATGGGTACCATCATGGGGTGAAACGCGTCTATTTAACATGATCCGTGACCGAGGCGACTGGTGTATTTCCCGTCAGCGCGCGTGGGGTGTGCCAATACCTGTGTTCTATGCAGAAAACGGTGAGCCAATCATTACAGATGAAACAATAGCACATGTATCCGATTTGTTCCGTGAACACGGTTCGAACATCTGGTTTAAGCGTGAAACAAAAGATTTATTGCCAGAAGGTTTTACACATCCAGGCAGTCCGAATGGTGAGTTTACGAAAGAAAATGATATTATGGATGTTTGGTTTGACTCAGGCTCATCTCATCAAGGTGTTCTTGAACTTCGCGATGACGCACAGCGTCCGGCCGATCTTTATTTAGAAGGATCAGACCAATACCGGGGCTGGTTTAATTCCTCTCTTATTACTGGCGTTGCTGTAACAGGAAAAGCGCCGTATAAAGGTGTTCTTAGCCACGGATTTGCACTTGATGGCGAAGGCCGTAAAATGAGCAAATCACTAGGCAATACGGTTATCCCATCAAAAGTGATGGATCAGCTCGGGGCGGATATTTTACGCTTATGGGTGGCATCTGTTGACTTTCAGGCGGATGTACGTGTATCTGATGCGATTTTGAAACAGGTTACAGAAGTATATCGGAAGATCCGCAATACATTCCGTTTCCTGCTTGGAAACCTCGATGGATTTGATCCCGCAAAGCATGCTGTTTCGCATGAAAACTTGCGTGAAGTTGATCAGTTTATGCTTGTGAAATTAAATGAATTGATTAAAAATGTCCGCAGCTATTATGAAAACTATGAATTCGCAGCTATTTATCATGCAATCAACAATTTCTTTACAGTAGATATGAGTTCGTTCTATCTTGATTTTGCTAAAGACGTTCTTTATATCGAAGCGGAAGATCAGTCGGAGCGCCGGGCGATTCAAACAGTTCTTTATGAAACGTTAACAGCTCTTGCAAAACTACTTTCTCCAATTTTGCCGCATACAGCAGATGAAGTATGGACAGAAGTACCGGGGGCAACAGAACAATACGTTCAGTTGACAGATATGCCGGAGTATAAAGAGATCGCGGATGCAGCAAGTTTAACAGCCAAATGGACAGCGTTTATGAATGTGCGTGACGATGTGTTAAAAGCGCTGGAAAAAGCGCGTAATGAGAAAGTGATCGGCAAATCGCTTACAGCACACGTACGTTTATACGCTGACAGTGATGTAACGGACCTTCTTGCATCCATTCAGGAAGATTTGAAACAATTGTTTATCGTATCCGGATTTGAAGTAGTGGGTTCCAAAGCAGATGCACCAGGCAATGCAGTGAAGCTTGACACAGCGTCTGTTGTCGTTGAGAAAGCGTCCGGTGAAACGTGTGAACGTTGTTGGACGGTGACTGAAGAAGTTGGACACGATCCAGCACATTCAACACTTTGCCCCCGCTGTGCTGAGGTTGTGGCCGAGCATTATCCAGAATTAAACTAAAGGATAAAAAAAGAGGTTAGCAACCGCTAACCTCTTTTCACCGTTATCCAGGCGGATGGAGGAACGTATAGATGTATTACATATTGACACTGTTAGTAATCTTATTAGATCAATGGACGAAGTGGCTCATTGTTGCGTCAATGGAAATCGGCGAAAGTGTAAAAGTGATTGACGACATTATTCATATAACATCTCACCGAAATCGAGGTGCGGCATGGGGGATGCTTGAAGGTAAATTCTGGCTATTTTATATCATTACCGCAGTCGTCGTCGTAGCTCTTGTGTATTTTATGCAGACAGAGGCAAAAGGAAAACCATTAATGAAAACATCGCTGGCAATTTTGCTTGGTGGTGCGATCGGCAATTTTATTGATCGGTTGTTTCGCGGCGAAGTCGTTGATTTCATACAGACGTTTATTTTCGGCTACCACTTCCCAATTTTTAACATTGCGGATGCAGCACTGACGATTGGTGTTCTATTATTATTTGGAGCTATGTTTATTGAAGATCGAAAAGGAAAGAAGGAATAAGATGGAAAACATGAATTTTACCGTAGCGGAAGAAGAAAATGGCAGCCGGATTGACAAATTGGCTGCAGCACAAGATGAACAGTTTTCACGGACACAAGTCCAGGATTGGTTAAAAGAAGGGCGCGTACTCGTTAATGGCAAACCTGTGAAAGCGAACTATAAAGCCGTCGCCGGTGATGAAGTGACGATTCACATTCCGGAACCAGAAGAATTGAAAATTGAAGCAGAGGATTTACAGCTCGATGTGTATTATGAGGATACGGATGTTATTGTTGTGAATAAACCGAGTGGCATGGTCGTTCATCCCGCACCGGGCCACGTGAGCGGTACGCTTGTGAATGGGCTAATGTTTCACTGTAAAGATTTGTCGGGCATTAATGGTGTTATGCGTCCAGGGATTGTCCATCGGATTGATAAAGATACGTCGGGGCTGTTAATGGTCGCGAAAAACGACATGGCACATGAAAAGCTTGTCAATCAGCTCGTTGAAAAATCAGTCACAAGAAAATATAAAGCTGTTGTGCATGGTGTGATTCCACATGATTTTGGCACAATTGAAGCACCAATTGGCCGCGATCCGAAAGATCGTCAAAAAATGGCGGTCGTTGATAATGGAAAAGCCGCGGTCACTCACTTTCATGTGATCGAGCGATTTGAAGAATTTACGCTCGTTGAATGTGAACTCGAAACAGGACGTACGCATCAAATTCGCGTGCATATGAAGTATATCGGTTTTCCCCTAGCAGGCGATCCGAAATATGGACCGAAAAAAACGCTTAAACATGATGGACAGGCGCTTCATGCAGGTGTTCTCGGATTTGTTCATCCACGTACAGATGAATACATGGAGTTTGAAGCACCTGCTCCAAAAGAATTTGACGACCTTCTTATTGAACTGAAGAAAAATAATTGACAATCTGTGCGGTTATCGTTAAAATAAATGCAGTTGAATAAGAACCTTTAAGAACAGTCCGGAGAGGCTGGGAAGGGATCGGATAAAATGCGGTATATGTAATACCGCATACGTAGGGATCAGTACGCCTTCTCACCGTAACGGGTGAGGAGGCTTTTTTGTGGAAAAAGCAGTTGTGCTTGATCAGCAGGCAATTCACAGGGCACTGACGAGAATTGCACATGAGATCATTGAACGAAATAAGGGCATTGGCAACTGTGTATTAATCGGGATTAAAACACGAGGTATTTATGTTGCAAAGCGGCTGGCAGAACGTATTTTTCAAATAGAAGGACTACACATTCCAGTTGGTGAGCTTGATATTACGCTATATCGTGATGACTTGACGCATGAAATGAAAAGTCACGATCCAGAAGTGAGAGGATCAGACATTCCAATTGATATCAATGGTAAAACCGTTATTTTAGCCGATGATGTGCTTTATACAGGACGGACCGTACGAGCGGCGATGGATGCGCTCATGGACATTGGAAGGCCGTCGCATATTCAAATGGCGGCGCTTGTTGATAGAGGTCACCGGGAATTGCCGATTCGAGCCGATTACATCGGGAAAAATATCCCGACAGCAAAAAGTGAGCGTATTGTCGTTACACTTGAAGAAGTAGACGAATTTGATCGTATTAGTATATATGAATAAAGATGAATGTTAAATGAAAGTCGTGAGAGGCTTTATGAACATTGACAACCTTTTAAAAGTGCACGAGAGGCATTTAAGGGTGAAATCGTTCTGCACGTTTGTGCAGTACAGCTTCGTTATGCTGTAAAGACGAGAAAACACCCCGTTCTTGAGGGTGTTTTTTTCATGAAAACGGAGGCGGAAATCGACGATGAAAAATATAGTTTCAATTAGGGATTTGAATAAAGATGAAATTTTGTTAATATTAATGCAGGCACAGAAATTTGCGGAAGGCGAAGTTTGGTCACCAGATGAAAAATTATTTGTCGCAAATTTGTTTTTCGAAGCGAGTACGAGAACGAAAACGAGTTTTGAAATGGCAGAACGAAAAATAGGACTTGGTGTCATTCCATTTGATGTCGGCAGCTCGAGTGTATTAAAAGGTGAAACGCTGTATGACACGGTACGTACGATGGAAGCAATCGGTGTGAATGCAGTTGTCATCCGCCACGAAGAAGATGCATATTATGATGAACTTGTCGGCCATATTGACATTCCAGTTATTAACGCAGGCGATGGATGTGGACAGCATCCGACACAATGTTTGCTTGACCTACTCACTATTCAACAGGAATTTGGTTCGTTTGAAGGACTGAAAATTGGCATTGTCGGTGACATTCGTCATAGCCGTGTCGCCCGTTCGAATGCAGAAGCATTGCAAAGACTTGGCGCAGATGTGAAGTTTTCAGGACCACCGGAATGGTTTGAAGATGAATTTATGAACTCGGGCGGATTCGTTGAAATTGATGAACTCATCGAGCAGGTGGATGTACTCATGCTTCTGCGCATTCAGCATGAACGGCACCAAGTGGCGTCCTCGATGACGAAAGAAGAATATCACGTTCGCTTTGGATTGACAGAAGAGCGGGAACACCGTATGAAAAATAGAAGTATTATTATGCACCCAGCACCGGTAAACCGCGATGCAGAAATTGCCGACAGCTTGGTTGAATGCGAACGATCACGTATATTTAAACAGATGGAAAATGGGGTATACGTACGTATGGCTGTATTAAAAGAGGTACTTGAAGGGAGACTGTCAAATGAGCTGGTTAATTAAAAATGGACAAATCTTAAGCGAAAACGGTGAATTACTGAGTGCGGATATTCGCATTCAAGAAGGTAAAATTGCTGAAATCGGAACGAATCTTACAGCATCCAATGAAGAAGTTATCGATGCAGGCGGCAGCTTAGTTGCACCGGGCCTTGTAGATCTGCATGTTCATTTGCGAGAGCCGGGTGGTGAGCATAAAGAAACGATCGATTCAGGCACAATGGCCGCAGCAAAAGGCGGGTTCACGACAATTGCCGCCATGCCAAACACACGCCCTGTACCAGATACAGTAGAAAACCTCCAAAAAGTAAACGGCTTAATCGATCAAAAAGCGCACGTCCGCGTATTGCCATATGCATCGATTACGATTCGCCAAGCCGGGAAAGAACTCGTTGACTTCCCCCTATTAAAAGAAAATGGTGCATTTGCTTATACAGACGATGGCGTGGGTATTCAAGAGGCAGGCATGATGCATGCAGCTATGAAAAAAGCAGCAGCGATCGACATGGCGATTGTTGCACACTGCGAAGATAACAGTTTAATTTATGGCGGTGCCGTTCACGAAGGAGAATATTCAAAACGTGAAGGTATTCCCGGTATTCCTGCGATCTGTGAATCGGTGCAAATTGCTCGTGATGTACTGCTTGCCGAAGCAGCAAACTGTCACTATCACGTTTGTCATGTCAGTACAAAAGAATCGGTCCGCGTCATCCGCGATGCAAAAAAAGCCGGCATTCGTGTGACAGGAGAAGTATCACCGCATCATCTTGTGCTAACAGATCTTGATATTCCAGATCAAGACCCGAATTTTAAAATGAATCCACCGTTGCGCTCGTCAGCAGATAAAGAGGCGTTAATCGGAGGACTGCTTGATGGGACAATTGATTTCATCGCAACGGATCATGCACCGCATACTGCGGAAGAAAAAGCAGCCGGCATTCAAAAAGCACCATTCGGCATTACAGGATTTGAAACAGCATTCCCGCTTCTATATACAGAACTTGTGCAAAAAAATGTGATGACATTGAAACAACTTGTTGATTGGATGACGATCAAGCCATCTGAAACATTTAATTTGCCGTTTGGCCGTTTAGAAGTAGGGGCTGCAGCAGATATTACGGTTATTGACCTTGAAACAGAAAAAGAAGTCGATCCAGAAACATTTTTATCTAAAGGGAAAAACACGCCATTTACAGGCCGCAAGTTAACTGGATGGCCGACAGTAACATTTTTTGAAGGAAATCTTGTATGGCAGGAAGGAACGAAACAATCATGAAAAAACAGCTGATTTTAGAAGACGGAACGATATTTACTGGCGAGGGGTTTGGAAGTAACAAAGATATTACAGGCGAAGTCGTTTTTACAACAGGAATGACAGGCTATCAGGAAACATTGTCTGATCCGTCGTTTTGCGGACAGATTGTCACATTTACGTATCCATTAATCGGAAACTATGGTATAAACCGTGACGATTTTGAAACGATTCAACCGGCTGTGAAAGCACTTGTTGTAAAAGAAGCGGCTGATTTTCCTTCTAACTTCAGAAGTGAATTTTCAATTGATGAATATTTAAAAATGAAAGACATTCCAGCCATTTCTGGTATCGACACACGTAAATTAACACGTATCATTCGTAAATATGGGGCATTAAAAGGTGCTATTGTGTCTGCAGATGCAAATGCAGAAGAAGTTGTTCACCGTCTGCAGGCAACCGTATTGCCGACAGACCAGGTGGCACAGGTGTCAACGAAATCTGCATATCCAAGTCCGGGCCGCGGATTCCGCGTTGTGCTCATTGATTTTGGTATGAAGCATGGCATTTTACGAGAGCTAAACAACCGTGACTGTGATGTCACCGTCGTGCCGCATGATACGACAGGTGAACAAATTATGCAGTTCAAGCCAGATGGTATTATGTTGACAAACGGACCTGGAGACCCAAAAGATGTGCCGTATGCAATTGAAACGGTTAAATATTTGATCGGAAAAGTGCCAGTTTTCGGTATTTGTCTTGGCCATCAGCTGTTCGCGCTTGCATCAGGCGCGGATACATTTAAGTTGAAATTTGGTCACCGGGGATCGAACCACCCGGTTAAAGATTTGGAAACAGGACGAACGGCTCTTACATCACAAAATCATGGCTATGCTGTAGATGAAGAAACGATTAAAAACACAGACTTGAAAGTGACGCATCTTGCATTGAACGATGGTACAGTCGAAGGACTTGCTCATAAAACATATCCAGCATTCACGGTTCAATACCATCCAGAAGCATCACCAGGACCGGAAGATGACAATATTTTATTTGACCGCTTTATTGATATGATGAAAAAGAACGTTGCAAAGGAGAAACAAAATGCCTAAACGCACAGATATTAAAAGTATACTCGTCATTGGTTCCGGCCCTATTGTGATTGGCCAGGCAGCAGAGTTCGACTACGCAGGAACGCAGGCATGCCTTGCGTTAAAAGAAGAAGGATATCGAGTCATTCTTGTTAACTCGAATCCGGCAACGATTATGACGGATGCAGAAATTGCAGATGCAGTTTATATCGAACCGATCACACTTGAATTTGTAAGCCGCATTATCCAAAAAGAACGTCCAGACGCGGTTTTGCCGACACTTGGCGGGCAGACAGGTTTGAATATGGCGGTTGAATTGGCCAATGCAGGTGTGCTTGAAGAATACAAAGTAGAAGTACTCGGAACAAAATTGTCTGCGATTGAACAAGCTGAAGACCGTGATCTTTTCCGTACCTTAATGAATGATCTGAACGAGCCAGTACCGGATAGTGATATCATTCATAACTTGGAAGAAGCATATGCATTCGTTGAACGAATTGGCTATCCAGTTATCGTGCGTCCTGCTTATACACTAGGCGGCACGGGCGGCGGAATTTGCGAGAATAAAGAAGAATTGATTGAAATTGTCACGAGCGGATTGAAGCATAGCCCTGTAACACAATGTCTTCTTGAGAAAAGCATAGCCGGTTTTAAAGAAATTGAATACGAAGTAATGCGTGACTCAAGCGATAATGCGATCGTTGTATGTAACATGGAAAACATTGACCCAGTCGGCGTTCATACAGGCGACTCGATCGTTGTGGCGCCAAGCCAAACATTGACGGATCGTGAATACCAAATGCTTCGCAACACGTCATTGAAAATTATTCGTGCGCTCGGTATTGAAGGTGGCTGTAACGTACAGCTTGCACTTGATCCATATAGTTTCCAGTATTACATTATTGAAGTGAACCCGCGTGTAAGTCGTTCATCTGCTCTTGCGTCAAAAGCAACAGGTTATCCAATTGCGAAACTTGCAGCGAAAATTGCGGTCGGATTAACCCTTGACGAAATGATGAACCCTGTTACAGGAAAAACATACGCATGCTTTGAGCCTGCACTTGATTACATCGTATCGAAAATTCCACGCTGGCCATTTGATAAATTTGAAAACGCAAACCGGACACTTGGCACGCAAATGAAAGCAACAGGCGAAGTCATGGCGATCGGCCGTACGTTTGAAGAATCCATGTTGAAAGCGGTACGTTCACTTGAAAGCGGCGTTTTTCACCTCGGACTTGATGAACTTGCGGATAAAGAGGATGCTTTTATTGAAAAACGTATTCGTAAAGCAGGCGATGAGCGTTTGTTCTATCTTGGTGAAGCACTGCGCCGCGGCATTACGATTGAAACGATTCACGAGTGGAGCCAGATTGACCTGTTTTTCCTGAAAAAGTTCGAAAACATCGTTCGTTTTGAAAAAGAGATAGAAAACAATCCATTTGATACCGTAGTTGCCAAAAAAGCGAAAGAGCTTGGATTTGCAGACAAAACAATCGCACAAATGTGGGCGAAAACAGATAAAGAAATTTACGACTGGCGCAAAGAAAACGGCATCGTTCCTGTGTTCAAAACCGTTGATACGTGTGCCGCTGAATTTGAATCCGAAACACCGTACTACTACGGTACCTATGAAGAAGAAAACGAATCAATCGTGACAGATCGCAAATCTGTTGTCGTTCTTGGTTCAGGTCCAATTCGTATTGGCCAGGGTGTCGAGTTTGATTATGCGACTGTTCACTCTGTATGGGCGTTAAAAGAAGCGGGTTATGAGGCAATCATTGTTAACAATAACCCAGAAACGGTCTCAACGGACTTCAGTATTTCCGATAAACTATACTTTGAGCCACTTACAATTGAAGATGTGATGCACATTATCGATCATGAAAAACCGGAAGGCGTTATCGTACAGTTCGGCGGACAGACAGCGATCAATCTTGCGGATAAACTCGTTGAACATGGTGTGAAAATTCTTGGTACGAGCCTAGAAGACGTAGACCGTGCTGAAAACCGAGATAAATTTGAGCAGGCATTGCAGGAACTTGATGTGCGGCAGCCGCTCGGTAAAACGGCGTTCTCTGTTGAGACAGCGGTTGAAATCGCGAACAACATTGGCTACCCGGTGCTCGTCCGTCCTTCTTATGTACTCGGTGGACGTGCGATGGAAATCGTCTATAAAGAGGCAGAACTTCTTCAATATATGACAAATGCAGTAAAAATCAACCCGGAGCACCCAGTATTGATTGACCGTTATTTAACAGGTCAGGAAATCGAAGTCGATGCGATTTCGGATGGTACAGATGTTGTTATTCCAGGTATTATGGAGCATATTGAGCGCGCAGGTGTTCATTCAGGTGACTCCATTGCCGTCTATCCACCGCAAAAATTGACAGAAGATCAAAAAGCACAAATTATTGATTACACAGTGAGACTGGCAAAGGGCTTAAACATTATCGGTCTATTGAACATTCAATATGTTATCTCTAAAGGCGATATATTCGTCATTGAAGTGAATCCGCGTTCAAGTCGTACTGTTCCATTCTTGAGCAAAATTACCAATGTTCCGATGGCGAACGTTGCCACAAAAGCTATTATGGGCCAAACGTTGAAAGAAATGGGCTACGAGACAGGTCTTATACCTGAAAAAGAGGGTGTCTATGTTAAAGTGCCGGTATTCTCATTTGCTAAATTGCGCCGCGTTGATACAACGCTCGGTCCTGAAATGAAATCGACAGGCGAAGTAATGGGGAAAGATGATACACTTGAAAAAGCATTGTATAAAGGACTTGTGGCATCCGGTATGAAAATTCCGAGAAAAGGTGCTGTCCTGCTAACTGTAGCCGATAAAGATAAAGACGAAGCACTTGCACTTGCAAAACGCTTTCACAACATAGGCTTTCAGCTGCTTGCGACATACGGTACAGCGAACTTCTTGCGTCAATCCGGCATACCGGTTGAAACGGTATCGAAAATTGGTGCAAAAGGTCCGGATATGCTTGATCTAATCCGCAGTGGACAGGCACAATTTATTATTAATACGCTCACAAAAGGCAAACAGCCAGCACGTGATGGATTCCGTATTCGCCGCGAAACAGTCGAAAATGGTATCCCATGCTTAACATCACTTGATACAGCTGATGCAATTTTGCAAGTACTTGAATCAATGATCTTTAACGCGGAAGCAATGCCAAAACCGGCATTGGAGGCGGCTCATATATGATTCAAAAAGAGTTGATGACCGTAACAAACCAAACGGAAATCGCCCATAATATTTATGAAATGACATTGCAAGGTACACTTGTTAATCAAATGAACGAACCAGGTCAGTTCGTTCATTTGAAAGCAGGTGACGAAATGATCCCGCTGTTGCGCCGCCCAATCAGCATTGCCCGCATCGAACAGGAAAAACAGGAATTTACGATGATTTACCGGGCAGAAGGGGCAGGTACGAATGCACTTGCGAAAAAGCGCACAGGCGACTTTGTTGACGTACTCGGTCCACTCGGTCATGGTTTTCCAGTTGAGGAAGCACAACCAGGGCAAACAGCTCTTTTAATTGGAGGAGGTATTGGTGTTCCTCCTCTGTATGAATTATCGCGCCGTTTAAATGCCAATGGTGTTAAAACAATTCATGTACTTGGTTTTCAAAATAAAGAAGCAGCGTTTTACACAGAGCAATTTTTATCACTTGGCGACACGTATGTATCCACAGTAGACGGTTCACTCGGTGAGCAAGGATTTGTCACAGATGTTGTGAACAATCACGGATTAAAAGCCGATATTTTTTATTCATGCGGTCCAACAGTCATGTTAAAAGCAGTCGAACAGCTTCATGCAGCTCCTCACGGTTACATTTCGCTTGAAGAACGGATGGGTTGTGGGATCGGTGCTTGCTTCGCCTGTGTCTGCCATCCAAAAGAAGATGAATCGGGCACTGCGTATTTGAAAGTTTGCAGCGATGGCCCAGTCTTTTCAGCTGGGGAGGTAGCGCTTTGAATAGATTAAATATTGAGCTTCCCGGTCTTTCGTTAAAAAATCCTGTTATGCCAGCATCAGGCTGCTTTGGATTCGGCCGTGAATTCAGCCAGCTATATGATTTAAGCTCACTTGGTGCAATCATGATTAAAGCGACGACAGAAGAACCGCGCTACGGCAACGCCACGCCACGTGTCGCGGAAACACCGGCGGGCATGCTCAATGCGATCGGCCTTCAAAACCCGGGTCTTGAAAAAGTCATCGCAAATGAACTTGAGTGGTTGAAACAATTTGACGTCCCGATTATTGCGAACGTAGCTGGATCACAGACAGAAGATTATGTGCAGGTAGCGAAAGAAATTTCCAAAGTGGATAACGTTCATGCGCTTGAATTAAACATTTCCTGCCCGAACGTCAAAACAGGCGGTATCGCATTTGGTACCATTCCTGAAACAGCGAAAGAGCTGACGAAGCGTGTAAAAGAAGTATCAGATGTGCCCGTTTACGTGAAGCTGTCGCCAAACGTAACGAATATTGTTGAAATGGCGAAAGCCGTAGAAGATGGCGGCGCAGATGGCATTACGATGATTAATACATTAATCGGTATGCGCATTGATTTAAAAACAGCACGTCCAGTACTATCGAATCGTACAGGCGGCTTGTCCGGTCCTGCGGTAAAACCGGTCGCTGTTCGAATGGTCTATGAAGTCAGTCAGAATACAAATTTACCGATTATCGGCATGGGCGGCATTTCAAGCGTAGAAGACATTATTGAATTTTATTTTGCCGGTGCAGATGCAGTCGCAGTTGGCACAGCGAACTTTGTCAATCCGTTTATATGTACAGAATTGATCGAGCAGTTAGATCAATATTTAGAAGCACATAACGTGGATCATATTAGCGAACTGAAGGGGCGGAGCTGGAAGTAATGGAGAGAGAACCAATTATTGCACTCGACTTCCCTTCATGGGAGCAAACCGAACAATTTCTTGCCCCTTTTGATCAAGAACAGCTGTATGTGAAAGTCGGCATGGAGCTTTATTTGCAAAATGGCCCGTTTATTATTGAACGGTTAAAAGAAATGAATCATCGTATTTTCCTTGATTTAAAATTGCATGATATTCCAAATACAGTGCATCAGGCGATGAAAGGACTCGCATCACTCGGTGTGGACATGATTAACGTTCATGCAGCAGGCGGTGTTCAAATGATGGCGGCGGCTCGTGCGGGACTGGATGAAGGGTCTATTAACGGCAAACGTCCAGTTTTGCTGGCGGTGACACAATTGACTTCGACATCAGAAGAAGCCATGCAAGCCGATCAGTTAATTTCTGTACCGCTCCATGAGTCCGTTCTTCATTATGCGAAAAAAGCGAAAGAAGCAGGCTGTGACGGCGTCGTCTGCTCGGTTCTTGAAGCATCGGCTATCCGTAATGCATGCGGCGAAGACTTTTATAAAGTAACGCCGGGCATCCGCTTAAAAGATGGAAATGTGGATGATCAGCAGCGAATTGCTGATCCTAGAGAAGCACGTGAAATCGGTTCGACTATGATTGTTGTAGGCCGTCCGATTACGAAAGCAGCCGATCCAGTCGCTGCCTATCATCATGTGAAAGCACTGTGGGAGGGACAATCTTAATATGAAAAAAGAAATTGCAGAAGAATTATTGAAAATCCGTGCGGTGTATTTACAGCCAAATGATCCATTTACATGGTCTTCTGGCATGAAGTCACCAATTTATTGCGATAACCGGTTGACGTTGTCTTATCCGGAAACGCGTCAAAAAATCGCTAAAGGATTAGCTGAATTAATTAAAACGAACTATCCTGAAGCGGAAATCCTAGCTGGAACAGCAACCGCTGGTATCCCTCATGCTGCATGGGTATCAGACGTGTTAAACTTGCCAATGTGTTACGTTCGCTCGAAAGCGAAAGAACACGGAAAAGGCAACCAAATTGAAGGTAAAATTGCAGAAGGTGCGAAAGTTGTCGTTATTGAAGATTTAATTTCGACGGGAGGCAGTGCGATTACAGCGGCAGAAGCGTTACGCGAAGCAGGCTGTGACGTCCTTGGTGTTGCAGCAATCTTTACATACGGATTGCCAAAAGGAGATTCACGTCTTGCGGAAGCTCAATTACAAGCAGCTTCGCTGAGCGACTATGATGCATTGATTGAAGTTGCAGCGGAAAAAGAATATGTAGAGGCTAGCGACATTGAAACATTGAAACAATGGAAACAAAACCCTGATGCGTGGGGAACGAAATAAAGAGATCGGTCACAAATTTGTGACCGATCTCTTTATTTTTGCACAAAATGAACAGGATTCGCGTGTAAGTTAGAAAATCATGCTTGTTCTGTTCGCTTTTTTATTTTTTCATCTCCATCACTTTACCTTCGTCAGGTGTCACATAAACTGTGTGCTGCTGATCGTAAATAACAAAGCCAGGTTTAGCACCGGATGGTTTTTTGACGTGGCGAACTTTCGTGTAATCGACTGGAACGGAAGAAGATTCTTTCGCTTTGCTATAGTAGGCGGCGATGATCGCGGCTTCTAAAATGGTTTCGTCTGACGGTTCGGCTGATTGGATAACGATGTGTGAGCCAGGAATGTCTTTCGTGTGGAGCCATATATCATCACGTCTTGCCACTTTATTCGTTAAATAATCATTTTGTCGATTGTTTTTGCCAGCGTGAATAAGCGTACCGTCGGATGATACATATTCTTCGATAATTGGTTTTTCAGGTTTCTTTTTCTTTTTCACATGACGTGCTTTAATGTAGCCTTCTTCCACGAGTTCTTCACGAATTTCTTCAATATCCCGTGGTGATGCGGATTCAAGCTGCTGAAACAAAGCTTCAAAGTAATAGATTTCATCATTCGTTTTCGCGATCTGTTCCTGAACGACGATGATCGCATTTTTCGCTTTTTGATAGCGTGAAAAGTATTTTTGTGCGTTGTCAGCGGGATTTTTGCGTGGATCAAGCGGGATCGTAATCATGGAACCTGCTTCATCATAATAATTGAGCACTTGTATTTCATTCATGCCCTTTTTTACTGCATATAAGTTTGCTGTTAACAGTTCGCCAAGACGCTGATATTCACCGGCATTTTCCGCTTCTTCAAGAGTCCGTTCGAGCTTGTGTATTTTTGAACGGTTTTTTTGAAGTTCATTGCTGATTAAACGCTCGAGGTCATTTCCTTGCTGTCGGACACGGTCGCGTTCAGCTTTACCGAAATAATAACGGTCCAGAAGCATGGATAATGTATCAAGTTTCGTACGTTCACCTTTTAAATGGGATAAGTCGATCATATAAAAATAGGTTTTATCACCGCTATCGATCATAACGGGCGTATATTTTTTTTCAAGAATCGGTTTCATTGTTTTAACAAACGCACCCGGAATCGTTTCGCGGTTGGCAAGACCAGCACACGCAACGACTTCATTGCTAATGAGCGGAGATAATCCTTCAAAAGAAGCAACGAGTTGTTTTCCAATTTTACCGGTATTAAAATCAATAGACTGCAAGACTGTTTCCGCATCAGCGATAAGTGGATTTTTTTTGTTTTGCGCTGGCGGGTTTACGTAAAGTGAACCCGGCAAAATAGTTCGGTAGCTATTCTGCGCTGGCGGTATATGTTTAATACTGTCAATCATCGTACCTTTTTCTTTATCAACAAGAATGATGTTACTATGGCGGCCCATTATTTCCACGTACAGCTGTTTGTATGAAATATCTCCGATTTCATTTTTGCCTTTAAACTCAAACATAATCGTCCGGTCAAGACCGTTTTGCTGGATATTTTCTAAAATCGCTCCGTCTAAATGTTTACGCATCATGACACAAAAAAGCGGTGGTTCGGATGGGTTGTCCTGTACCGTATCTGTCAATTGCACTCGTGCGTAAGATGGGTGAGCAGATAGCAAAAGCTTGTTGTTTTTCCCGCGTGCTCGAATAACCATAATCATTTCATTTTTATATGGCTGGTGAATTTTATTGACGCGTCCGCCTGTGAGCGCTTCGTTCAATTCTTCCACCATTGCCTTCGTAAATAATCCATCAAATGCCATAAGTCATACTCCCTTTTCAAACGAACATATTTATCCATCATATCATGGAATATATGAATACGTAAATTTGCAGTTCGCTTATTTTTTAAGCGATAATAGGAGAAAATATGATATAATACATCAAGTATGCAAGAACGGATAAGAATAACAAAGGGGAATGTGGACGATGCAGTTAATCAATATTGGTTTCGGCAGTGTCGTATCGGCAGAGCGGATTGTAGCTATCGTCAGTCCAGAATCGGCACCGATCAAACGGCTTGTTCAAGATTCACGTGAACGGGGAAACCTCGTCGATGCGACATTTGGCCGCCGGACGCGTGCAGTTATCATTACGGATAGCAACCATATTGTTTTATCAGCTGTTCAGCCAGAAACGGTGGCGAACCGTGCTGTTTTGAAAGATGAGGATACAGAGGAAGGAATGTGAAAGACGTGAAAGAAAAAGGTTTGCTGATCGTATTGTCCGGGCCATCAGGTGTCGGAAAAGGGACGGTGCGAAAAGCAATTTTTTCAAGGGACGATGTAAAGTTCGACTATTCGATTTCGATGACGACACGCAAGCCGCGTGAAGGAGAAGTCGATGGGATCGATTACTTTTTTAAATCCCGTGAGGAATTTGAACAGCTTATTGCAGCTGGAAAGCTGTTGGAATATGCTGAATTTGTCGGCAACTATTATGGAACACCGGTTGATTATGTGCGCGCAACACTCGATGCAGGAACCGATATTTTTCTCGAAATCGAAGTGGAAGGCGCTCGTCAGGTAAGAGAAAAGTTTCCGGAAGGACTGTTTATTTTTCTTGCACCGCCAAGTCTTTCCGAGCTGCACAGCCGGATCATTAATCGTGGCACAGAGACAGATGATGTGATCCACGGTCGTATGGAACAGGCAAGAAAAGAAATTGAGATGATGGATTTATATGACTACGTCGTTGAAAATGATGAAGTCGAGCGGGCGTGCAGCCGCATCCAATCGATTATTGAAGCGGAGCATTGCCGACGTGAACGTGTGCAACACCGCTATCAAATTATGCTAGAAGGTGAAAATTAATGTTATATCCATCCATTGATAACTTATTGACGAAAATTGATTCAAAATACTCGCTCGTTAGTGTTGCCGCTAAACGTGCACGTTATATGCAGGAAAATAAAGGGTCAGAAGTGTTATATTCATATAAGTCATATAAATACGTTGGCAAAGCGCTTGAAGAAATTTATGCTGATGAACTTGTGATGAAAAAGAAAAACGCGAACGAAACGTATTCAGACGAAGTATAAATAATGAACAAATGTAAAAGGGCGGCTTACACCGGCCTTTTCTTTTTTATCAGAATGATTTGGACGGAGGGGTACATGATATGAATGGAAAACATATTTTACTATGCGTCAGCGGTGGTATTGCTGTTTATAAAGCGGCTGCCCTTACGAGTAAGTTAAAACAGGCGGGTGCCGAGGTGAAAGTTGTCATGACCGAATCTGCGCAGCAATTTGTAACACCGATTACGTTTCAAGCGCTGTCTGGTCAGCCTGTTTACACAGATACATTCGACGAAAAGGACCCAGCGAAAATTGCGCACATTGATATTGCTGACTGGGCAGATCTTGTGATCGTTGCTCCGGCCACAGCTAATATGATCGCAAAAATGGCGAATGGCATCGGTGATGATATAGTTTCGACCGTTTTGCTTGCCGGTACAGCACCGCGATGGATCGCACCGGCGATGAATGTTCACATGTATGCTCATCCGGCTGTGCAAAACAATATGAATACACTCAAATCATTCGGATATCGGTTTATTGAACCAGGTGAAGGGTATCTTGCATGCGGCTATACAGGAAAAGGACGTCTGGAAGAACCAGAGGTCATTACAGCGCTCGTTACGGAGTATTTTTTAGGGCAGCAGCATAAACCGCTCGCTGGAAAAAAAGTCATTGTCACAGCAGGACCGACTCGTGAAGCAGTGGATCCGGTCCGTTTTTTCACAAACCGGTCAACTGGTAAAATGGGCTATGCAGTCGCTGAAGCAGCGCGCGACTTCGGTGCGGATGTTGAACTTATTTCCGGTCCAGTCACTATTGAGCTGCCTTCAGGTATTTCCGTTACACATGTTGAAAGTGCAGAAGAGATGTTTCAAGCCGTTATGTCGTCTTATGATGAAGCAGATATCGTCGTAAAGACAGCAGCCGTTGCAGATTATCGGCCAAAACGTGTCCATGATCATAAAATGAAAAAACAAGACGGTGAATTATTAATGGAACTTGAGCGGACGACTGATATTTTAAAAACACTTGGTGAACAAAAAAAACATCAGTTTTTAATTGGTTTTGCAGCTGAAACGAAAGACGTCAAGACGTATGCGAAACAAAAGCTTGAGTCCAAAAATGCCGATATGATTGTGGCAAACAACGTGAAGCAGGCAGGTGCAGGATTCGGAGGCGATACGAATATTATTACTATTTTTCATCGTGATGGGTCGCATAAAGAATTCGATATGATGTCGAAAAAGGAAGCAGCTGTTCACCTTTTAACAGAAGCGATTGAGCAAATTGGTGATGGGCAATGAATGTAGCATCTGTCATTGTCGATGTGGCTGTCATGCAGACAGACCGCCCGTTTGACTACGAAATTCCGGAACGGTGGCAAGAAGTCATTCAACCTGGAATGCGTGTTATCGTGCCATTCGGTCCGCGCCAAGTGCAAGGATTCGTCCTTGAGATAAAAGTGGACACAGAGATCCGTAAGCTAAAACCAATCGTAGAGCCGATGGATATTATCCCCGTTTTAAGCGAAGAACTGATGAAACTTGCCCACTGGCTAACAATCGAATCACTTTGCTTTAAAATATCTGCACTTCACGTAATGTTGCCAGCGGCGATGAAAGTGAAGTATTCAAAACTAATCCGCCTGACAGGGGAGAAGTCTCTTCCACCAGAACTGGCTTCCTTATTTAAAGGCCAAACGGAAATTCCATGGGAAGAAGCGTCTGATGCTGGTGCACTAGCCGATATTCGAAAAGAAGTGAAAAATGGCACGATCGAGGTTATTTATTCGGTTAAAAGCAAAGGACGTAAAAAAACGGTCCGTATGGTGAGATGCTTATTGTCAGAAGAAACACTGGCTGAAACAGTTGGAACGATGGCGAAAAATGCGGTTAAACAAAAAGAAGCACTGCTCGCCTTTTCGGGGAGAAGAGGTAACTGGCTGACGTTAAAAGAAACCGGTATGTCATCGGCAACAGCGAAATCGCTCCTTGGAAAAGGATGGATAGAAGAAAAGCAGGAAGAAATGTATCGTGATCCACATAGTGGAAGGCATTTTGAACCGGACAAGCCGCTTAAATTAACAGAAAGTCAACAGGAAGCCATCGAACCGATTCTAGCTACAATAAACGATGGTACAACAGAGACATTTTTACTTCATGGTGTTACAGGAAGCGGGAAAACGGAAATTTATTTGCAATCGATCAGCCAGGTCATTGAAAAAGGACAGGAAGCCATTGTGCTTGTGCCGGAAATTTCATTGACACCGCAAATGACGGAGCGATTTAAGCGCCGGTTTGGAAATGATGTCGCCGTGTTACACAGCGGTCTGTCTATCGGAGAAAAGTATGATGAATGGAGGAAAATTAGCCGGAAAGAAGTGAAAGTCGTCGTCGGTGCGCGGTCGGCTGTTTTTGCGCCGTTTGAAAATATAGGGCTTATTATCATTGATGAAGAGCACGAAACGAGCTATAAACAGGAAGAAAATCCCCGTTATCATGCACGTGATGTAGCGATTTGGCGAGCTGCTTACTATGATTGCCCGGTTATTTTAGGGAGTGCAACACCATCTCTGGAATCATTCGCTCGTGCAAAAAAAGGTGTATATACTCTTTTAACGCTCGATAATCGAGTCAATGACCGACCGCTGCCGAGCGTTGATATTATCGATATGAGAGAAGAACTGCGTGAAGGGAACCGGTCGATGTTTTCACGTACACTTTTTGATAAAATAAAAGATCGGCTCGAAAAAGAAGAACAGACCGTTTTATTTTTGAATAAACGCGGCTATTCATCCTTTATCATGTGCCGTGACTGCGGGTATGTGGCCGGCTGTCCACATTGTGATGTGTCGATGACATATCACCGCCACCGCCATCAGTTAAAGTGTCATTACTGTGGCTATGAAGAACCGGCACCGAATATATGCCCGGAATGCGGCAGTGAGCATATCCGTCATTTTGGCACCGGCACGCAAAAAGTCGAAGAAGAATTGTTGAAGCTCTTGCCGGAAGTACGTATTATTCGCATGGATGTTGATACGACGGGAACGAAAGGATCACATGAAAGATTGCTCCGTCAGTTTGCTAATAAAGAAGCTGATATTTTACTTGGGACGCAAATGATAGCAAAAGGACTCGATTTTCCTGATATTACGCTCGTCGGTGTACTGAGCGCTGATACGATGCTTCATTTGCCTGATTTTCGTTCGTCGGAAAAAACGTTTCAGCTGTTAACACAAGTGAGTGGACGTGCTGGTCGTCATCATCTGCCAGGGGAAGTAGTTGTTCAGACATACACGCCGGAGCACTACAGCATTCAACTTGCTGCGGAACAAAATTATGAGTCGTTTTATCAGCAGGAAATGACGATGCGAAAAATGGGCGGCTATCCCCCATTTTATTATTTAGCTTTGATTAATGTAAGTCATAAAGAAGCCATTGAAGCATCCAGCGCTGCAAATAAAATTGTCACGAAAATAAAACCATCGCTTTCACCAGCTGCTGTCATTCTTGGACCGGTTGCATCGCCAATCGCACGGATCAACGATAGATATCGATGGCAATGTTTGATAAAATACAAACGTGAACCGAAGTTAACAGCCGTTTTAAAAGAAGTGCTTGAACATTATGCAAAACAAGGAAAATCGAACGAACTCTTAGTGTCCGTTGATATACATCCATATATGTTAATGTAGAAAAGAGGAACTATATTATATGACAGTGTTAAAAATTATTGAACATCCGTCCGTTATTTTAGAAACAAAATGCCGTCCGGTGACGCAGTTTGACAGCAAGCTAAAACGTCTCGTGCACGATATGCAAGAGACGATGATTGAAGCGGACGGCGTCGGTCTGGCTGCACCGCAAATCGGACAAGATATTCGTCTAGCTATTGTAGACATTGAAGATGAGCACGGATTAATTGTGTTAATTAACCCAGAACTGATAGAGTCGTCAGGCAAGCAGACGGACATTGAAGGATGCTTAAGTTTTCCAGAATTATACGGTGAAGTAAGCCGCCCAAATGTTATTAAAATTAAAGCGGAAAATGTAAAAGGACAGTCGTATATATTGCAGGCAAAAGGCTTTTTAGCTCGAGCAATTCTGCATGAAATGGATCATCTTGATGGCGTTTTATTTACATCAAAAGTAATAAAATACATTCCAGTAGGGGAATTAGAAAGGGTGGATTCGTAATGACGAAAATTATATTTATGGGCACCCCTCAATTTTCTGTTCCGGTTCTCGGTCAACTGATTGAAGACGGGTATGACGTTCTTGCTGTGGTCACACAGCCAGACCGACCTGTTGGCCGTAAAAAAGTGATGACACCGCCGCCGGTAAAAGAAGCAGCTATTGCACACAATTTACCCGTTTTACAGCCGGAAAAATTATCAAGGTCTGATGAATTACAGCAAATGATTAATCTGAAACCGGATCTTATTGTAACGGCTGCATACGGGCAGCTTTTGCCAAATGAACTGCTGGAAGCGCCGAAATATGGCTGCATTAATGTTCATGCGTCATTACTGCCAGAATTGCGTGGGGGAGCACCGATTCATTATTCACTATTACAAGGGAAAAAAGAAACAGGCATTACGATTATGTATATGGCAGAAAAGCTAGATGCTGGTGATATCATTAGCCAGTCGGTCGTTCCAATTAAAGAAGCAGATCATACCGGTATATTGCACGACAAATTAAGCGAAGTCGGAGCAGCACTGTTGTCTGAAACGATCCCAGCTATTTTATCAGGAACATCTAGTCGCACGCCACAGGACGAATCAAAAGCGACATTTGCACCGAACATACGTCGTACGGATGAAAAAATTGACTGGAACCGATCTGGTGAAGAGTTGTATAATCAAGTGCGCGGTCTTCATCCATGGCCGGTTGCTTATACGACGCTTGATGGAAATGTTGTGAAAGTATGGAAAGCAAAAAAAGAAACAGGATCATCAGCACCAGGTGTAGTAACAGCTATCGAGGAAGACAGTTTTATCGTATCTACTGGATCGAATACAGCACTTAAAATCATTGAATTACAGCCTGCTGGTAAAAAGCGGATGAGTGCGCGCGATTATTTACGTGGTTCAGGTTCTACATTAAAAGTCGGCATGAAGTTTGGAGAGTAATATGGGAATAATGAACGTGCGCGAAACAGCGCTTGAATTAATTGATACAGTTGAAAAAAGCGGTTCATATAGTAATTTAATGTTAAATAATGCGATTGAAAAGAACAACATGTCTGGACGTGATACAGCACTGTTGACAGAAATCATGTACGGTACGATTCAACGGAAATTAACACTTGATTTTTACTTGGCTCCCTTTTTGAAAAAAAAACCGGAGCGATGGGTGAACAATTTACTCCGTTTATCTCTTTATCAAATGGTCTATCTTGATAAAGTGCCGGAGAGAGCTATTATTCATGAAGCGGTTAACATTGCAAAGAAACGCGGTCATAAAGGAATTGCTAGTATGGTAAACGGTGTGCTCCGTTCTATTCAACGAGAAGGGGTACCGGATACAAAGACGATTCAAGATGATACGGAGCGTATTTCCATTGAAACGAGTCATCCGCTCTGGCTCGTGAAACGATGGATTGGTGCATACGGCGTCGAAAAAACAGAAGCCATGTGCCAGCACAATTTAACAGCGCCTGATCAGACAGCACGTGTAAATGAAATGAAGATCACACGTCAAGAGGCGATTGAAAAACTTCAAGAAGAAGGATTTGACGCATCGCCTTCTGATGTGTCACCACATGCAATACGAATTGCAAAAGGCAACGCGGCGAAATCATCGTTATATGCAGAAGGCATCATTTCCATTCAAGATGAAAGCTCCATGCTTGTAGCGCCAGTTTTAGGCGCATCGCCAGGACAGCATGTTCTTGATATGTGTGCGGCACCTGGCGGGAAAACAGCTCACATTTCAGAATTAATGAATAATAAAGGGCATATTGATGCGCTTGATATTCATGAACATAAATTGAAACTTGTGATACAAAATGCAGAACGTTTATCACTTTCAAACATTCATGTTCAAAAACGAGATGCGAGAAAAGCCGGTGACATTTTTGAAAAAGAAACATTTGATGCGATTCTCGTTGATGCTCCGTGCTCCGGACTTGGTGTTATTCGCCGAAAACCGGATTTGAAATACGCCAAGGTGGAAAAAGATTTGGAGAATTTACAGACGATTCAGTTGAATATTTTAGCGGCGGCGGCACCTTTAGTAAAAGAAAATGGTGTGCTTGTTTACAGTACATGTACAGTAGATAAAGAAGAAAATGAAGGAACAGTTACGGCATTTTTAGCGACTCATCCGGAATTCCAGCCTGAGCCGCTTGAACATATCTCCATACAGCCGAAGTCAACTATGCTGCAAGTATTTCCAGACGACTTTGGCGGAGACGGATTTTTCATTAGTAAATTTAGAAAGAAGGCAAAACATAAATGAGCGCAGTAACGAAAAAACAAACAGATGAGCAGAAGCCGAAGCCATCGATATATTCATTGGAGCTTCATGAACTGAAAGACTGGCTTTTAGAAAATGGGGAAAAACCTTTCCGTGCCGATCAAATTTTTGACTGGCTATATATAAAGCGAGCAACATCAGTAGAAGATATGACAAATCTGTCAAAGGAATTACGTGAAAAATTGGAACAGTCCTTTTTGTTTACCGCATTAAAAACAGCCATCCAGCAAGAATCAGCTGACGGGACGATTAAATTTTTATTTGAACTGCATGATGGTTATTCAATCGAAACTGTATTAATGCGTCATGAATATGGCAACTCTGTTTGTGTGACAACGCAGGTTGGCTGCCGCATAGGCTGTACATTTTGCGCATCGACACTAGGCGGATTGAAACGAAACCTAGAAGCTGGTGAAATTGTCGCGCAAGTTGTAAAAGTACAGCAGGCACTTGATGAAGTGGGAGAACGTGTTAGTTCTGTCGTCATTATGGGGATTGGGGAACCATTTGATAATTACGATGAAATGATGTCATTTTTGCACATCATTAACCATGAAAAAGGCTTAAATATCGGTGCCCGCCACATTACTGTATCAACGAGCGGCATCGTGCCGAAAATATACAAATTTGCGGATGAAAAAACACAAATTAATTTCGCTGTGTCTCTTCATGCACCAAATGATGAATTACGCACAAAGTTAATGCCAATTAACCGAGCGTATAAATTAAAGGATTTGATGGAAGCTATTCGTTATTATACGGAAAAAACAGGACGCCGCATTAGCTTTGAATACGGTTTGTTCGGTGGTGAAAATGACTCGATTGCTCATGCGGAAGAACTAGCGGCACTTATTAAAGGAATTAAATGCCATGTTAATTTAATTCCGGTCAATTATGTGCTCGAACGTGATTACGTTCGCACACCACGCAATAAAATCTTTGAATTTGAAAAAACATTGAAACAGAACGGCGTTAATGTAACGATTCGCCGTGAGCAAGGAACGGATATTGATGCGGCATGCGGACAACTCCGTGCGAAAGAGCGTGCCAGCGAAACGAGGTGATCAGTGTGAATGCTGTATTTCAAACGGACAGAGGCCGTGTTCGCGCTCATAATGAAGATCATGGTGGCGTGTTTTATCATGGAGATCATCTTTGTTTAGCAGTAGTAGCAGATGGGATGGGCGGTCACAACGCAGGTGATATTGCGAGCCGGATGACGATTGAAGCGATGGAGCGTGCCTGGAACACGTCGGCATCAACTATTAAATCATCCGATGATGCAGTTGAATGGCTGAAATCAATTATTTTAGTCGTTAATAAGGATATTTTGAATCATGCAAATGAACATTCTGAATGCAGTGGTATGGGAACAACGCTTGTTGCTGCATTATGTACAGAGAAATTTTGCACCATTGCAAGCATCGGCGACAGCCGGTGCTATTTGCAAAGTGAAAGTGGTTTTACGCAAGTAACGGAAGACCATTCACTTGTCAATGAACTTGTGAAATCTGGAGAGATCACACGTGAAGACGCGGAAAATCATCCGAAAAAAAATGTGTTGACACGTGCACTAGGTACAGATGAAAAACTAATTGTTGATTACCGGACGATTATGTTCGAAGAAGAAGATTATTTGCTTCTATGCTCAGATGGTTTGTCTAATAAAGTGACGACCACTCATATGCAACATGTTCTTCAATCTGCGGATTCGCTGCCGCTAAAAGCGGATACACTCATTCAGATGGCCAATGAAAATGGTGGGGAAGACAATATTACCGTTGTGATTCTCGAACAGTGTGCGGGCAGTGAAAGCGGATGAGTGGAATGTTAATTGGAAAACGCTTAAGTGGCCGCTATAAAATTGAACGGATGATTGGCGGCGGCGGTATGGCTCATGTCTATCTTGCCCGGGATATCATATTAGACCGCGATGTGGCCATTAAAGTGCTTCGTTTTGATTTTGTCGGAGAAGATGAGTTTTTGCGCCGGTTTCAACGAGAAGCTCAAGCTGCGTCAAGTCTTATTCATCAGAATATTGTCAGTATTTACGACATCGGAGAAGAAGACAATGTCAATTTTATTGTGATGGAATATGTAGATGGTATGACGTTAAAAGAATATATTCAGCAATATTCACCTCTTCCATATGAAAAAGTAATCGATATTATGAAGCAGATGACGGCAGCGGTGGCATTCGCACATCAGCACTCGATTATTCACAGGGATGTAAAACCACATAATATGTTAATCGACCATGATGGCACGGTGAAAATGACCGATTTCGGTATTGCGATGGCGATGAGTGCAACGTCGATTACACAGACCAACACGGTTCTTGGCTCTGTTCATTACATTTCCCCAGAGCAAGCAAGGGGCGGAATGGCAACCAAAAAGTCCGACATATACGCTCTTGGTATTGTGATGTACGAGTTGTTAACAGGAAGGCTTCCTTTTTCAGGGGAGTCAGCTGTCTCCATTGCTTTAAAGCATTTGCAATCTGAGACACCGTCTGTAAAGCAATTATACCCAACGATTCCACAAAGTATTGAAAATATCGTGCTCCATGCGACGGCGAAAGATCCGTTTCACCGATATGCGAATACAGAGGAAATGGAAGTAGACCTATCCACTGCATTGGAAGACTATCGCCTTCGTGAAGAGAAATTTACTATACCAGATGAAGATGATGAAGAGACGAAGTCAATTCCGATTGTTATACCAAAACCTCTGGAACGAATAATGGCTACACCAGTGCCGGAAGAAAAGACGGAGAAACCAAACCTAAAGAAAAAACGCAAAAAGTGGCCATGGTTTCTTGCCGTACTCTTGTTAATCGCGATAGCCGCAGTGATTATCTGGCCGATTTTGACAGCGCCGAAAGATATTGAAGTACCTGATACAACAGAGGACAGACTGGATGCTGCGGCATCTAAACTCGTCACAGCAGGGCTCATTGTCGGAGAAACGCATGAAGAATTCAATGCGCATGTTGCAGAAGGAGAAGTGATCTATACGAATCCTGCGGCTGGTGAAACTGTGAAGGAAGATAGCACGGTGGACTTGTACGTGTCTGCGGGCAAAGAGCAAGTGGAAATGACAGATTACGTGGGAAAGACATTGGAAGAAACACGCGAATTGTTGGAAGAAGCGGGATTTCGAAATGTGGATGTAGAAATGGCTCATGATGAAAGTGAAGCAGGAACCGTGCTGGAACAAAATCCTGAAGCTGGTGAAAAAGTTATTCCGGAAGAAGTAGATGTAGAATTAACTGTAAGCGCTGGTCTTGCAAATGTTATCCTCATTGATTTGACAGACTACAACAAAAAAAGTCTTGAAGACTATGCGGACTCTGCTGGTATTATCATCGATATTGCGGGAGAAGAATATTCAGATACAGTCGATGCAGGACAGGTGTTGACACAAATACCACAGGCAGGTAGTGAAGTTGCACCGGGCAGCACGGTCAAAGTTACTTTATCAAAAGGACCGGAAGAAATTCCACCCAAGACGGTTAGAAAAGACATTGTAATTCCTTATGAGCCGGAAACAGAAGGTGAAACGCAAGAAGTGCAGATTTACATTGAAGATATCGACCATAGCATGACTGAACCATATGAGAAGTTTTTAATTACTGAAGATACAGAGCGAACGCTTGAATTTGTCATTGAAAAAGGAACGAAAGCGGGATATAAAGTCATTCGTGACCAAATTGTCATTATGGACGAATCGATTTTATTCCCGGAAGAAGAAAATGAATAAGGTGGTGCTTCATGCCAGAAGGCAAAATTATTAAAGCGTTGAGCGGCTTTTACTATGTTCTAAACGAAGAAAACATCATTCAATGCCGAGGGCGGGGGATATTCCGGAAACAGAATATTACGCCGCTCGTCGGTGATTATGTAGAATATGAAGCAGAAAATGATAAAGAAGGATATGTTTTGTCGATTGAAGAGCGCAAAAACGAACTTCCCCGTCCCCCTATAGCGAATATTGATCAGGCGGTGCTCGTTTTTTCAGCAATGGAGCCTGCGTTTAGTACAACACTTTTAGATCGTTTTCTCGTGCTTATTGAATCAAAAGATATTGAACCGATTATTTGTATTACGAAAACGGATTTGCTAAATAAAGTAGATGAACTGGCACATTATGTGTCAAATTATCGGCATATTGGTTACACCGTGATCGAGACATCCTCTGAAACGTTCAATGGCCTGGAAGCACTTGGTGATTACTTAAAAGGAAAAACGTCTGTTTTTGCCGGCCAGTCGGGTGTCGGTAAATCATCTTTGTTGAATGCGATTCGTCCGGATCTGCACTTGAAAACAGATGAAATATCTAATTCGCTCGGCCGGGGCAAGCATACGACTCGTCATGTGGAACTCATTCTAGCAGCAGGCGGACTAGTCGCTGATACACCTGGATTCAGTTCGCTGGATTTTGATGGAATTGAAGTAGAGGAGTTGTCTTCTTGCTTTCCAGAAATGGCAGAAAGGAGTAACGCATGTAAATTCCGAGGCTGCATTCATGTGAATGAGCCAAAATGTGCGATCAAAAAAGCGGTAGAGGATGGCGACATTCCATCGTACCGTTACGATCATTATTTGCAATTTATCGAGGAAATTAAAGAGAGAAAGCCGAGGTATTAGTTGTGATGATCAAAACTATTCACAATAAAGAAGATCGAGGAGCTGCGATTAAAAACATTTGCTCAGCAGCAAAAAACGCATGATTATCCGCATTGTCGCCGGCGGGCCGGAGCAGGAACTGCCGGATTTGCAGTTATTAGATGTAAGGGGCACTGTATGGATCGGAGTGGACCGTGGAGCGCTTTATTTACTGGACCGTGGGATCACACCGATGAAAGCACTCGGTGATTTCGATTCAGTTTCTGATAAAGAAAAGCAAAAAATTGTCAATGCTGTTCCTGATCATGTCCAGTTTCCTGCTGAAAAAGATGAAACGGATTTAGAAATTGCACTAACGTATGCTATTAGTAAGAAGCCGGATGCAATCCATCTTTACGGTGTGACGGGCGGGCGGCTTGATCACTTTTTCGGTGCTGTGACGCTTCTTATGAAAGACGAAGTAATGAACGAAGGAACAACTGTTGCGATTATTGACCGTTACAACCACATTGCATTATATAAACCAGGGCGGATAGAAGTAGAAGCAGCAGAAAACGAGCATTATTATTCGTTTTTTGCAATGAACGAAAAAGTGGAAGAATTGACACTTAAAGGGTTTAAATACCCGCTTGTAAATCATTTGCTAAAAAGCGGTTCATCTAGGTGTGTGAGCAATGAAATAATCGAAAAAAAAGCGGTCTTTTCATTCCGTTCAGGCATATTAATGGTTATAAGAAGTATTGACGGGGGGATGAACCGTTGAAATTTTATACATTAAAGCTACCAAAATTTGTAGGTGGGATGATTCGAATGGTCTTATCTGCAGGGAAAAAGAACAAATAAAAAGCACCTGTGCATGGTGTATGAACTGTGCACAGGTGCTTTTTTATTATGAAAAATTAAACACGTTCAACTTTTCCAGATTTAAGCGCACGAGCGGAAACCCATACACGTTTCGGTTTACCGTCTACGAGGATGCGAACTTTTTGCAGGTTAGCTCCCCATGTACGTTTGCTTGAATTCATCGCGTGTGAACGATTGTTTCCAGTACGTGCTTTACGGCCAGAGATTACACATTTTTTTGGCATTTTATTCACTCCTTACTGTTCAGGATTCATATAGTCTATTTTATATTTGCAAGACACTTAAATAATTTATCATAATAACATAACGAATGCAACTACTTAAACAAAGTCTTTCAAGAAAAAAACCTTGACAGTGAAAAAGCCGATCTATCTTGGTTAGTAAGTTGTGAACATATATATAAGTATAGTAAAATGACAATAGTTCGATTCGCAAGGAGGGACTTTTCGTGACGATTGAATTAAAAACAGAACTTGGACACATTGATATCTCAAATGAAGTTATTGGGATGATTGCCGGTGGTGCAGCAGTGGATTGCTATGGAATTGTCGGAATGGCATCGAAAAAGCAGTTGAAAGATGGTATTACTGAAATTTTGCGCCGTGAAAACTTTACGCGTGGTGTCATTGTTCGCCAGGAAGAAGATCAAGTGTTTATCGATATGTATATTATCGTCAGCTATGGAACGAAAATTTCAGAAGTGGCAAGCAATGTTCAATCAAAAGTCAAATATACACTTAATAAAACAGTCGGTCTTTCGGTTGAGTCTGTTAATATTTTTGTACAGGGTGTGCGGGTAACGAGCTCTTAGTATAAGGAGGAAACTTCGTGGTGATTAATTCATTGGACGGGGCTAGGCTGGCTAAGATGGTACAAGCCGGTGCACAGCATCTATCAGCGAATGCTGCAATGGTGGATGCGCTGAACGTTTTCCCGGTTCCAGACGGAGATACAGGAACAAATATGAATTTGTCTATGACGTCTGGAGCAAAAGAAACGGAACAAAACAAACAAATGCACTTTGGCAAAACAGCGGAAGCGCTCGCAAAAGGGCTTTTAATGGGGGCGCGTGGAAACTCGGGTGTGATTTTATCGCAGCTGTTCCGCGGGTTTTCAAAAGCGGTTGCGGGTAAACAGGAAGTAACAGCCATTGAATTGGCTGTTGCCTTTGAAGCTGGCGTTCAGACAGCGTATAAAGCGGTCATGAAACCGGTTGAAGGAACGATTTTAACCGTTGCTAAAGATGCGGCGAAAAAAGCAGTAGCGACAGCGCAGACCGAAACAAATATTGTCGCTATTGTCGAAGCGCTTGTAGAAGAGGGACAGGCTTCGTTAAATCGGACGCCTGATCTTTTGCCTGTATTAAAAGAAGTCGGTGTTGTCGACAGCGGCGGTCAGGGACTTCTGCTTGTGTACGAAGGATTCCTTGCTGAATTAAAAGGAGAAGCACTTCCGACAGCGCTCTCGACGCGTCAAGATTTCACAGACATTGTCAGTGCTGAACATCATAAAAGCGTTCAAAGCTTTATGAATACAAAAGACATTGAATTCGGCTATTGCACGGAATTTATGGTGAAGTTTGATGATGAAAGACTAGCAAAACATCCGTTTTCAGAAGAAGGATTCCGTGATGAATTAAGTGAATATGGAGACTCACTGCTCGTCATTTCAGATGATGAAATGGTGAAAGTGCACATTCATGCAGAGTATCCGGGTGACGTACTGACAGTTGGACAAAAATATGGCAGTTTAATCAATATGAAAATTGAAAATATGCGTGAACAGCATAGTGCTATTACAGGGGGATCCGTTAAAGAACCAAAACGAGCAGAAAAAGCCCGTTATGGTGTCGTTACTGTCGCAATGGGCGCAGGTGTTGCAGAACTGTTTAAAAGCATCGGTGCTACATTTGTCATCGAAGGCGGACAAACGATGAATCCATCAACGGAAGATATCGTAAAAGCCATTCATGATTCTCATGCGGATCACGTCATCCTATTACCAAATAATAAAAATATTGTTATGGCAGCAGAACAAGCAGCAGAGATATCTGGAGCAAGTGTTATCGTTATACCGACAAAAACGGTTCCTCAAGGTCTTGCAGCACTGCTCGCTTTTAATCCGGATGGAGACGAGCAGACGAATAAAAGTGCGATGACAAGCGCTGCCGGCTATGTGAAGACAGGACAGATCACATATGCCGTCCGCGATACGAGCATCGATGGTATTGACATTAAGAAAAACGACTTTATAGGGCTTGCAGAAGGAAAAATTACAGTGACAAATCAAAATAAAATGACAGCTGTGACAGAACTTCTTGAGACTCTTCTCGACGATGAATCAGAAATTGTGACCGTCATTTATGGACAGGATGCAACGGAGATAGAAGTCGAGCAAGTCGTATCTTATATTAAGGAGAAGTTTCCCGATACTGAAGTGGAAATCCATAACGGGCAGCAGCCGCTTTATCCGTTTATTTTCTCGATTGAATAATAGTGAGAGAGGGAGAGATCTCTCTCTTTTTCTTATTTTTAGAAAGGGGGGAATGATGTGAATAAAGCCGAATCACCGTTACAGCTGCCGGTAAGTGTTTTAAATGGAGCGGGAAAAGAAACGGAGATGTCACTTGCAAGTATTGGTGTATTAACGGTCGGTGATTTAATGGAATTCGTGCCAGCCCGGTATGATGATACGCGTTTAAAAAGCCCGTCCGATGCCGCACATGACGAGAAAGTGACAATTGAAGGAACGATTCAAACAGAGCCGTCTGTCATGTACTATGGAAAAAAGAAATCACGACTCACATTTAAGATGCTTTCTGGTTCGCATGTAATTAATGTTACGTTTTTTAATCAGCCATATTTAAAGAAAAAAGCGGGTATCGGCGATACAGTAACAGTGACCGGGAAATGGGATCGCCATCGTCTGGCGTTATCTGGTCAAGTACTTGAAGTGGGACAGTACAAACGCGAGACGGATTTTGAAGCAGTTTATTTGCTAAGAAATGCCATTCCGCTTAAATTATTTCGTAAATTGGTTTTGCAGGCCATTGAGTTATATGGTTTATACATTGAAGAAACATTGCCAGCGGATCTTCTGCAAAAATACCGGCTTATGGAACGGAAAGAGGCGATCAGGGCGCTTCATTTCCCAGAATCACAGGAAGAAATGAAACAAGCCCGGCGTCGTTTTGTCTATGAAGAATTTTTTTATTTTCAATTGAAAATGCAGGCACTCCGCAAAGTGATCCGTGAGCAATCGGGTGGCATTGTACAAAAATACGATCTCGCCAAATTAAAAAAATTGATTGATTCTTTGCCATTTGAACTGACGAATGCGCAGAAAAAAGCGGTGAATGAAATTTGTGCAGATATGAAATCACCTTATCGAATGAACCGGCTCTTGCAAGGAGATGTGGGAAGCGGTAAAACAGCTGTGGCGACACTGGCATTGTACGCTTCTGTCACAGCAGGTTATCAGGGAGCACTTATGGTCCCAACGGAAATTTTAGCCGAGCAGCATGCAAAATCGCTTCATGATATGCTTGAATCATTCGGCATTCATACAGCTCTTTTAACGGGAACAGTCAAAGGGAAAAAACGGAGGGCACTTCTTGAGGCACTTGCTTCGGGGGAGATCGATATTTTAATTGGAACGCATGCGCTCATTCAAGATGACGTTTTGTTTCACAATCTAGGTCTGGTTATCACGGATGAACAGCATCGCTTCGGTGTTAACCAGCGCCGCGTTTTGCGGGCGAAAGGGAAAAATCCAGATGTGTTGTTTATGACAGCCACACCGATTCCGAGAACACTTGCGATTACTGTATTTGGTGAAATGGACGTGTCGATTATTAACGAAATGCCGGCAGGGCGAAAAGCGATCGAAACATATTGGGCGAAAGAAGAAATGCTTGGCCGCGTACTTGATTTTACCGAAAAAGAATTGAGCAAAGGGAGACAGGCCTATGTTATCTGTCCGCTCATTGAAGAATCAGAAAAGCTTGATTTTCAAAATGCACTCGACGTTCATGCACAATTAAGCAGTTATTATGATGGGAAATTTACAGTTGGCCTCATGCACGGCCGTCTGTCGGGCGATGAAAAAGAGGCGGTCATGAAATCATTCAGTGCCAATGAATTGAACATACTTGTATCAACGACGGTCGTTGAAGTCGGTGTAAATGTACCAAACGCGACGGTGATGATTATATATGATGCGGAACGATTTGGTTTGTCGCAGCTTCATCAGCTGCGAGGACGTGTTGGACGCGGATCCGAGCAGTCGTATTGTATGCTTATTGCGGATCCAAAATCGGAAACAGGAAAAGAGCGGATGACTGCCATGACGGAAACAAATGATGGATTTGTCCTCAGTGAAAAAGATTTAGAGCTACGCGGACCGGGCGATTTTTTCGGTCGAAAGCAAAGTGGATTGCCTGAATTTAAAATGGCCGATATGGTTCATGACTATCGGGCGCTTGAGACAGCACGGGAAGATGCAAAGACATTCATTGGCTCTCCATCATTTTGGACAGGCGATGAATATCATCTTTTACGGGCTATGTTAACAGAATCGGGTGTACTGTCTGATGAAAAGCTTGACTAAGAATGCAAGATTATCCTTGCATTCTTTTTTTGTTGTCTCTATACTAACTTTAGTACCTAGTCCTAATATCGGATGGATGGTGGCAAATAAAATGAGAAGAACAAAAAAAGAGCGGCAGGAACATCTTCAGGAAACGATTCAGGCTAATCCTTTTGTGACCGATGAAGAGCTGGCGGGTCAATTTCATGTCAGTGTCCAAACGATCCGACTTGACCGGATGGAGCTATCGATTCCTGAATTGCGTGAACGAATAAAATACGTAGCAGAACGAAACATGGATGATGAAGTGAGATCTCTTCCGATTGAAGAAGTAATCGGTGATATTATTGACATTGAACTTGATAAAAGTGCGATTTCGATTTTCGATGTAAAAAAAGAACATGTATTTACACGAAATGGCATTGCGCGTGGTCATCACTTATTCGCTCAGGCAAATTCCCTTGCTGTTGCCGTTATTAATGACGAAATGGCGCTGACGAGAAAAGCAGATATCCAGTTTACACGTCCGGTAAGAGAAGGCGAGCGCATTGTGGCAAAAGCGAAAGTGATCCGCACGGAAAAATTGCAAACAATAGTGAAAGTATCAAGTTTTGTCGGCAGCGAACTTGTTTTCCGTGGAGAATTCTCCATGTTCCGCGCGCCGTTACCAGATAAGGAGGGCCAAGATGAAACTGGCAATTGATGCAATGGGCGGCGACAATGCACCGGAGCAAATCATTCTTGGGGTGAATCGGGCATTGAAGCAAATACCAGAACTCGAATTAATCGTGTTCGGAGATGAACAGAAAATATGTACATATTTAGACGTGAATAGCCGAGTGGAAGTTATTCATGCACCAGATGTTATTCTAGGCACTGACGAGCCGGTTCGGGCTGTTCGCAGGAAGAGGGAGTCATCGCTTGTAATGATGGCATCGGCGATCGCCAATAATGAAGCTTCGGCATGTGTATCCGCCGGTAATACAGGAGCGTTAATGGCTGCAGGGCTTTTCATCATTAGCCGTATAGATGGTATTGAACGGCCTGCACTTGCCCCAACTTTGCCGACAATTGACGGTCAAGGATTCGTCCTACTTGATGCGGGTGCTAATTCGGATGCAAAACCAGAGCACTTGCTTCAATATGCTGTTATGGGCTCTGTTTATGCGGAAAAAGTGCGGGGCATTGACCATCCGCGCGTCGGTTTGCTGAATATCGGTACAGAAGAGAAAAAAGGGAACGAATTGACGAAAGCCGCTTTTGCTCTTTTAAGTGAAGCAGATGATCTTAACTTTATCGGCAACGTTGAATCACGTGATTTGCTGAATGGAGTGGCTGACGTTGTCGTAACAGATGGGTTCACAGGCAACATGGTATTAAAAACAATCGAAGGAACAGCGCTATCTGTTTTCTCGATGTTAAAAACGGCTTTCACCTCTTCAACAAAATCAAAAGTCGGTGCTGTTTTGTTAAAAGATGAGCTGCGCAAATTGAAAAACAAAATGGATTATGCAGAATATGGCGGTGCCGGCCTTTTTGGCTTAAAAGCACCTGTTATTAAAGCGCACGGTTCATCGGATGCAAATGCATTTTTTCATGCGATTGAGCAGGCATATAAAATGGCGAAATCAAACGTACCAGCAATTATTGAAACACAAATTTCCAGTAGGAAGGAAGATTCAAACTAATGGGGAAAATTGCTTTTGTTTTTCCGGGACAAGGATCACAAACGGTTGGAATGGGGAAATCACTTGCGGATCAGCATGAAGACATCCGCGCGATGCTCGATCAAGCAGACGAAAAACTCGGGTATTCGTTAACGGATATTATGTTTAATGGTCCAGATGAGCAGCTAACGTTAACAACAAATGCACAGCCAGCTCTTTTAGCAACGAGTATGGCCGTATTAAGACGCTTTGAAACGGTTGGTATTGTACCGGACTTTACAGCAGGTCACAGTCTTGGTGAATATACCGCCCTTGCAGCAGCAGGTGCTATTACATTTGAAAAAGCTGTCGTTGCTGTCCATCAGCGCGGGAAGTTGATGGAAGAAGCAGTCCCAGCAGGTCTCGGTGCAATGGCAGCAGTCCTCGGTATGGACCGCGATTCACTTGAAGAAGTGATGAAAGAAATCTCAAACAGCGGTGCTGTTGTGGCTGCAGCGAATTTTAACTGTCCGGGCCAAATTGTCATTTCTGGTTCAAAAGAAGGCGTTGAAAAAGCGTCAGAACGATTAAAAGAAAAAGGCGCTAAGCGGGTTATTCCACTTAACGTCAGTGGTCCATTCCATTCTCCGTTTATGAAACCAGCGGCCGAAAAATTGCGTGCAGTGCTTGATGCTGCAAACATTCAATCGAGCAAAGTACCGGTTATGGCCAATGTCGATGCGAAACCTGTGACAGATGCGGAAACGATTAAAGAAAATCTCGTTCGCCAGCTTTATTCACCTGTTTTATGGGAAGACAGCGTAAATGCACTATTGAACGAAGGCGTAGATACGTTTATTGAAATTGGTTCAGGTACAGTGCTATCGGGATTAATAAAAAAAGTAAATCGCCGCGTGCGTACGTTTGCGGTGAGCGATGAGGAATCGATTATGAAAACAGCGGCGGCGCTGAAGGAGGAAGCAAAATGAATCTTGATGGAAAAATAGCACTTGTCACCGGTGCATCACGTGGAATTGGTAAAGCGATTGCGCTTGAACTAGCGCGACTCGGCGCTGATGTAGTGATTAACTATGCAGGCAATGAACAAAAAGCAAGGGACGTTTCAGAAGAAATTAAAGCGATGGGCCGTCGGTCATTCATCATTCAGTGCGATATTTCCGATAGCGATGCTGTTCAGTCAATGGTGAAAGAAACAGTGGATCAATTCGGCCGTCTTGATATTCTGGTCAACAATGCAGGCATCACGCGTGATAACTTACTTATGCGTATGAAAGAGCAAGAGTGGGATGATGTTATTGATACGAATTTAAAAGGTGTATTCCTTTGTACAAAAGCGGTGACACGTCAGATGATGAAACAGCGGAGCGGCCGAATTATTAACATATCTTCTGTAGTCGGCCGAATCGGCAATGCGGGTCAAGCAAACTACACAGCAGCCAAAGCAGGAGTGATTGGTTTGACGAAAGCGTCAGCACGTGAACTAGCAGCGCGGGGTATTACCGTCAATGCAATTGCACCAGGCTTTATTGCAACAGATATGACCGATGAACTGCCAATTGAAGCAAAAGAGCAGTTAATTGGGCAAATCCCGCTAGGCACGCTTGGTGAAGTGGAAGATATCGCGGCTGCGGCTGCATTTTTAGCGAGTAATGGGGCTAAATATATTACGGGCCAGGTCATTGGTGTCGATGGCGGCATGGCAATGTAAGAAAAGACGTGTTCTAAGACTGCAAATCGACTATAATACATTGAAGGGAGGTGAATCATAGTGGCAGATGTATTAGAACGTGTAACGAAAATTATCGTCGATCGTCTAGGCGTGGAAGAATCACAGGTTAACCTTGATGCGAAATTCAAGGAAGATCTTGGTGCGGATTCTCTTGACGTTGTTGAGCTTGTTATGGAGCTGGAAGACGAATTTGATGTAGAAATTTCCGATGATGACGCGGAAAAAATTACGACGGTAGGCGACGCTGTAACATACATAAACAGCAAAAACTAATCGTCCATTAATGGCAGATCCGCTAGTGCGGGTCTGCTTTTTCAATTGTCTTTGCGCTATGCATTTTTTTCAGCTAAACTGTTTTTGTATGTATTTTAACTTTTCGGAGGAACATCAATGAAGAAAACAAATCGGGAGCGTTATTCCGAACGGAAAGATATGGAATTTGAACAATTTCAAGAAACCATGGATATCCGTTTTCAAAACGAATCATTATTAAAACAAGCATTTACCCATTCATCATATGTGAATGAGCATCGGAGAAAACCATACGAAGACAATGAGCGGCTCGAATTTCTTGGGGATGCTGTACTAGAACTGACCGTATCGCAATTTTTATATAAAACATATCCGGTCATGTCTGAAGGGGAATTGACGAAATTACGTGCAGCTGTCGTCTGTGAACCGTCACTTGTCACGTTTGCAAATGAACTTGAATTTGGCAAGCTCATTTTACTTGGAAAAGGAGAAGAAATGACCGGCGGAAGAATGCGTCCAGCTCTTCTAGCCGATGTATTTGAATCCTTTGTCGGTGCGCTTTATTTAGATCAGGGAATGGAAGCTGTTATTCCATTTTTAGAACGGGTTGTCTTTCCTAAAATCAGCGCCGGTGCTTTTTCTCATGTGATGGATTTTAAAAGCCAGTTGCAGGAATATGTACAGCGTGAATTAAAAGGAGCACCCACGTACTGCATTTTAGAAGAAAAAGGTCCAGCGCATCATAAAGAATTTGTCACTGAAGTGTCACTAAATGGAACAGTGCTTGGCCGTGGTGCAGGCCGATCGAAAAAAGAAGCAGAACAGTTTGCGGCGCAAATGGCGCTAGAAAACATAAAACAACAATCGAATTAGAAGACAGGTGGATAGGCATGATCCTGAAAAAGCTGGATATTGCGGGATTTAAATCATTTGCTGGAAAGGTGTCACTCGAATTTATGCCTGGCGTAACCGCGGTTGTCGGCCCAAACGGTTCCGGTAAAAGTAACATTACGGAAGCCATTCGCTGGGTGCTTGGCGAACAATCGGCGAAAAGTTTACGCGGAGGGAGAATGGAAGATGTCATTTTTTCCGGCAGTGATTCAAGAAGGAAATTGAACGAAGCTGCTGTTACGATTACGCTTGATAACAAGGATGGTGCGCTGCCGCTGGATTACAGCGAAGTAAGCATCATGCGCCGCGTAAATCGGAACGGCGACAGCGATTATTTTATTAATAAGCAAAGCTGTCGTCTGAAAGATATTATTGAATTATTTATGGATTCAGGTCTCGGACGTGGTGCCTTTTCAATTATTGGACAAGGCCGCGTTGATGAGATTTTGAACAGTCGTCCGGAAGAAAGACGGTCGATTTTTGAAGAAGCAGCTGGGGTGTTGAAGTATAAAACGCGTAAAAAACAGGCAGAACAAAAACTTAAGGAAACAGAAGAGAATGTAAGCCGCGTGAACGATATTTTGCATGAACTTGAACAACGGGTCGAACCGCTTGAAATGCAGGCGTCTGCGGCCAGAGATTATTTGGAGAAAAAAGCTGAGTTAAAAGAAATTGAGGCGGGAGTATGGGCACATGATATCGCCCAATCTCATGCGGAATGGGAACATCAAAAAGAAGAAAAAAAGCGAAATGAACAAAAGGCGGCCGGATTGTCCGAACAAGTAGAATCTTCTGAGACATTAATGAAAACTATGGAACAGGATTTGAAGCAGCTTGGTGAACAGGAAGAGGCTGCTCAGCAAAATTTACTTATCATTATTGAATCACTTGAAAAAATTGAAGGAAAACGCCGGCTTATGGATGAGCGTCTAAAAAATGCATCATACAACGAAGAACGACTGGCAAAATCAATCGAAGAAGCAGAGCGAAAACGTGTATCTTTGAAAGCATCAAGAGAAGAAGCAAGCAAACTTGCAAAATTAAAGAGAGAAGAACTTGAAAAGCTAAAGCGTGAAGCAATAGAAAAAGAGACACTTTTTCAAGCTTTTTCCGAAAATACTGAAGAAAAACTGGAATCGTTAAAATCAGACTACATTGATCATTTAAATCGCGCAGCGGCAGCGAAAAATGAGCTGCGTGAGATTGATCGGCAGTTCGAGCGGCTTACATTACGATTAACCCGTCTTGGCGGTAGCAATAATCAATACTTGCACGAACGCGAATTACTTGAAAAAGAAAAACAGAAGCTTGAGCAAGCACGGGTAGCAGCCGAACAGAAACTGAATGAGCATAACGCTTATTATAGAGAAGCAAAAAAAGAACGTGATGCCGCAAAAGAAACAATCGAAAAACGACGCACTGCTCTATATAAAGCGTATCAAATTTTGCAGGAAGCATTGTCACGCCGTGATTTGCTGTCGTCGCTAGAAAATGAGTATGCCGGTTTTTATTCTGGTGTAAAAGAAGTATTAAAAGAAAAAAACAATCGGCTGCTTGGCGTAATCGGTGCTGCTGCTGAACTGATCCGTGTCCCGAAAGAATATGAACTAGCGATCGAAACCGCTCTTGGCGGTGCACTGCAGCATATTTTTGTGACAGACGAGCAGTCTGCGCGCGCAGCGATTGCATTTTTGAAAAAAAACAAATACGGAAGAGCGACATTTTTACCGCTTTCGACGGTGAAAGAAAAAACACTTCCGGATCATATACTGTCAACCATTCGCCAGGAAAAAGGATTTCTCGGTACAGCGAATGAACTTGCTGATTACGATGAGCAATATGCCAGGGCAGCTGGTCATTTGCTTGGAAATGTTATTATTGCAGCTTCACTTGAAGAAGCAAATCATATTGCCCGCAAAATAAATCAACGTTACCGTATTGTAACTGTAGACGGTGATGTTGTGAATGCAGGCGGTTCAATGACAGGCGGCTCTGTGAAAAAAACGGGCGTATCGTTAATTGGGCGGAAAAATGAACTCGATACATTAAACAGCCAGATCGAAGCGATGGAGCGAAAAACGGCATCCGCTGAACAAGACGTAAAATCTTTGCAAATTCGTTCTGCTGAGCAAGATCAACATGTGCAGAAGCTGGAAGAAACGGGTGAAATGTACCGACAGTCATTGCAGGAAGTGAAAAACCAGCTATTGGAATGGTCATTTAACGAACAGTCCATCAATGATCGTTTAGCTGTATATGATGCAGAAAAACGGGAGTTTGATGATGAAAAAACTTTTCTGCAAAAAAGAAAAAAAGAAGTGGAATTAACGCTGAAAGAAGAACAAGAGTCTATTCAATCACTTGATCGTCAAATAGCTTCACTTGAATCAAAGCGGAAATCAGCCTCTGCTGAGCGTGAAAATCTCGCAGTGGAATTGAATGTACTTCGTCCGAAAATCGCGGTATTGAGTGAACAGCTTGACTATAAAAAAGAGCAGGAAACCCGTCTTCTTTCGGAATGGACAGATGTAGAAGAAATGTATGAACAGCTTTTAGAAGAGCGTTCGTTTATTCAGAGTGAACAAAGCAACAGCGGTACAACAGGTGTAACACTTGCCCGACAGTCAGAAGAACGGTCAGCTGAAAAAGATCGGACTGTCAAAGAGATTGCCCGAATAAAATCAACACGTTTGAAAAAAACGGCAGAACTTGAACAAAAAACAAAATCATTAACCGAGTCCCGCCGCCTGTTAAAAGGACTATCTGAAGCACTGCGCGAGCATGATGTGAAAATCGCCCGTCTTGAAATGGAAATGGATTCACTTCTGCAAAAACTAAATGAGTATTATTCGCTTACCTTTGAAGAAGCGCAGCGTGATTATCCGCTCAACAGCCCGCTTGATGAAGCGAAACGACACATACGGTTAATAAAAAAAACGATTGAAGAACTCGGCGAAGTAAATATTGGTGCGATTGAAGAATATGAGACGACATTTGCCCGTGTAACTTTTTTGTGTGATCAGAAAACAGATCTTGAAGAGGCAAAAGCAACATTGCGTGATGTTATGGATGAGATGGACATAGAAATGACGCGGCGTTTTGCGGAAACATTTGATGCGATTAAGGCGGAATTTCAGCCAGCCTTTACACAGCTATTTGGCGGCGGCCGGGCAGAGCTAAAATTAACGGATCCGAAAAATATTCTTCATTCCGGTGTTGATATTTCGGCCATGCCTCCAGGGAAAAAATTGCAGCATTTAAGTTTGCTTTCAGGCGGTGAACGGGCACTCACAGCGATTGCGCTGTTATTTGCGATCTTACGTGTGCGTCCTGTACCATTTTGCATTCTTGATGAAGTAGAAGCAGCGCTCGATGAAGTAAATGCACATCGGTTCAGCCGCTATTTAAAACAGTTTAGCGAAAATACGCAGTTTATCGTTATTACGCATCGGAAGCAGACAATGGAAGAAGCAGATGCGCTGTACGGCGTAGCAATGCAGGAGTCGGGCGTGTCAAGTCTCGTATCTGTCCGTCTTGAAGAAGCGGCTGCGTCTATTTAATTTGTGAAAGGAATGAAATAAATGAGCTTTTTTAAAAAATTAAAAGACAAATTTTCCGGTTCAGCAGAACAAGAACAAACAACGGAAAAATATGAGGAAGGCTTAGCGAAAACGCGGACTGGATTTGCAGCAAAAGTAAATAATTTAATCGCCCGTTACCGGAAAATCGATGAAGATTTCTTTGAAGAACTGGAAGAAATTTTAATTGGAGCTGATGTTGGTTTCGATACGGTGATGGAATTGATTGATGAACTGAAATTGGAAGTGAAGCGCCGCAACACGAACGACCCGACAGCGATCCGCGAAATCATTACTGAAAAGTTTGTTGATATTTATTCAGGTAGTGAAGAAGTCGAGTCTGATTTGAACATTCAAGATGGAGAACTGACTGTTATTTTGTTTGTCGGGGTAAACGGTGTCGGCAAAACGACGACGATTGGCAAACTTGCGCATACATTTAAATCAGACGGTAAAAAAGTGATGCTTGCAGCAGGCGATACATTCCGTGCGGGTGCAATCGAACAGCTGGAAGTGTGGGGAGAACGCACCGGCGTTGATGTCATTAAACAGACGGAAGGTTCGGATCCGGCAGCTGTCATGTATGATGCTGTTCGTGCAGCAAAATCACGCGGTGCAGATATTTTACTTTGTGACACGGCGGGACGTTTGCAAAACAAAGTAAATTTAATGAATGAATTACAAAAGGTGAAGCGTGTCATCGAACGAGAAATTCCTAGCGCTCCGCATGAAGTATTGCTTGTCGTGGATGCAACGACTGGTCAAAATGCGCTGATTCAGGCGAAAACGTTTAAAGAAGCGACAGATGTATCAGGTATTGTGTTGACGAAGCTAGATGGCACCGCGAAAGGCGGCATCGTACTTGCTATCCGCAAAGAGCTTGGTGTTCCGGTAAAATTCGTCGGACTTGGTGAAAAAATAGATGACTTGCAGCCGTTTAATGCTGAGAAATATGCATATGGATTATTTGCACAGGCATTTGAAGAAAAGGAAGATAAAAACAACGACGAAGCAAGCGAATAAAAGGAAGTCGAACCTGGTTTTCATCTTTCTTGACAGAAGAGGAAGAAGCAGGTACACTATTTTGGTGTAAAGGTTTTTCACTTAACGAAGGAGAGGACGGCCATGCTTGAAAAAACGATGCGGATGAATTATCTGTCCGATTTTTATCAGATGCTTCTGACCGACAAGCAGCGCAGCTATATGTCCTTATATTACCTGGATGATTACTCGCTCGGCGAAATTGCTGAAGAGTATGGAGTGAGCCGTCAAGCAGTTTATGACAATATAAAACGCACAGAAGCGATGCTTGAAGAATATGAAGCGAAATTAAAGCTGCTAAATAAATTCCAGCAGCGCAAAGAACTGATCGAGCAGCTAAAGGAATGTGCAGATGCGCACTCCTTGCCGCTCGTTCTGGCGCTTGAGGAACTCGAATAGGGGGACTGCATGATGGCGTTTGAAGGATTGGCCGAACGGCTGCAAGGAACGATGCAGAAAATTCGCGGCAAAGGGAAAGTATCTGAAGCCGATGTGAAAGAAATGATGCGTGAAGTGCGTCTGGCGTTACTCGAGGCGGATGTTAACTTTAAAGTTGTGAAAGAATTCGTTAAAAAAGTAAGTGAGCGGTCTGTCGGCCAGGAAGTCATGAAAAGCTTAACACCAGGTCAACAGGTCATTAAAGTTGTAAAAGAAGAACTGACTGAACTGATGGGCGGTGAAGAAAGCCGAATCGGTACGTCAAAACGGCCGCCGACGGTCATCATGATGGTTGGTTTGCAAGGTGCTGGTAAAACGACGACAACCGGAAAACTCGCCAATCTGCTCCGTAAAAAGTACAATCGGAAGCCACTTTTAGTCGCGGCGGATATTTATCGTCCGGCGGCAATTAAACAGCTCGAAACGCTCGGAAAACAGCTGGATATGCCTGTTTTTTCACTAGGTGATCAAGTAAGCCCAGTTGAGATCGCGAAGCAGGCGATTCAAAAAGCGAAAGATGAGCATCTTGATTACATCTTAATCGATACGGCGGGCCGTCTTCACATTGATGAGACGCTCATGGATGAACTGAAACAAATTAAAGAGCTTTCTACGCCGGAAGAAATTTTCCTTGTTGTTGATTCAATGACTGGACAAGATGCTGTAAACGTAGCTGAAAGCTTTAATGAACAGCTTGGCATTACGGGCGTCGTGCTGACAAAATTGGATGGTGATACGCGTGGTGGTGCAGCGCTGTCTATTCGTGCTGTCACTGGAAAACCGATTAAGTTTATTGGGATGGGCGAAAAGCTCGATGCGCTAGAGTCGTTTCACCCAGAACGTATGGCTTCACGTATTCTCGGTATGGGTGATGTGCTGACACTTATTGAAAAAGCACAGACGAATGTCGATGAATCGAAAGCGAGAGAGCTCGAGCAAAAAATGCGGACGATGTCGTTCACATTTGACGATTTTCTCGATCAACTCGGACAGGTGCGTTCCATGGGTCCGCTTGATGAAATTTTAAAAATGCTTCCAGGTGCGAACAAAATGAAAGGTCTTAATAACGTGCAAGTCGATGAAAAACAAATCGGCCGCGTTGAAGCCATTATTCGTTCAATGACACGTGAGGAAAAGCAGCAACCGGAGATTATTAATTCAGGACGCCGTAAACGAATTGCAACAGGCAGCGGCACATCGATCCAGGAAGTAAATCGTCTTCTTAAGCAATTTGAAGACATGAAAAAAATGATGAAGCAAATGTCCGCTATGCAGCAAAAAGGCAAGAAAAAAGGCGGCATGCCAAAATTACCGTTTATGTAAGAAAAACGGAGCCGACTGCTCTGGAGTGACAAGCAAAAAGACAGACTAACGTAATTTATTCAAGGTTCGAAGGCTAAAAAGCATGGTATCGGGCCGCAACGCCTTCATGATTTACTTTCTATGAGCCTTGTAAAGAAAAAACACTTTACAACACTTTAACTATTTGGTATTATTCTATCTTGTGTGAAACTATTTCGGAGGTGCTTATTAGCATGGCAGTAAAAATTCGTTTAAAACGTATGGGTTCAAAAAGATCCCCATTCTATCGTATCGTAGTAGCAGACGCTCGTTCACCGCGTGATGGCCGTCAAATCGAAACAATCGGCACGTACAATCCGGTAACAAAACCGGCGGAAGTAAAAATTAACGAAGAACTTGCGCTTAAATGGATGCAAGACGGCGCGAAACCGTCTGACACTGTTCGTAACTTGTTCTCAAACGAAGGCATCATGGAAAAATTCCATAATGCAAAATACAGCAAGTAATTCATTGCGAGACGACAATTCCCCAAAAGAAGGATTCTTTTGGGGAATTGCCATTTTTGTTCCATGAAAAGGAGCGGTGAATGTGCACATTTTACAAACAGTATCAATCGTTCAAGTCGTAACGGAAACGTTAAAGAAGGACCGAATGTATGACTATGAAAGTCGAATGCGCCAGCTGGAACGAGAAACCGCGCAGCTTCTTTTTGAAAAGAAAAAAGCGGAACGTGCGGGATTGAAACAGGTGGATGTTGCTGCACGATTTCAACAGGAAATTGATCAGCGTCAGGAGAAAATTTCGGTAATTGAATTTCAAATGAGCCAACTGGATCAGCTGCCGATGGGAACCGAATTGAAGGAACGTGATATTCAATCTGTTGTTGAAGTAAAGCCAGGCGACCGTTTTGATGGAGGAGACGGTGATACAATTGTTGTAAAAGATGGTGTTATTATTGAAATCCGCACGCAGAGGTGAATGATATGAGTAAATGGTATAACGTTGGAAAAATCGTCAATACGCATGGACTGCGCGGCGAAGTAAGGGTGCTGTCTCTCACCGATTTTCCAGAAGAACGATATAAAAAAGGCAGTACCCTTTCTATTTTTAAAGAAGGCGGCAAAGAGGGCATTCCAGTTACGATTGATGCACACCGCAAACATAAAACATTTGACTTGCTGACGTTTGAAAATTATACATCAATCCAACTTGTTGAACCGTTTAAAGGCTCAGTTTTAAAAGTACATGAAGATCAGCTCGGTGATCTCGATGAAGGTGAATTCTATTTTCATGAAATTGTCGGTTGTGAAGTAAGAACCGTTGACGGTGACGTTATTGGACAGGTGAAAGAAGTGCTTACACCTGGCGCAAATGACGTCTGGGTCGTCAGCCGAATCGGTGGAGATGATGCGTATATTCCGTATATTGATGACGTCGTGAAGTCTGTTGATCCAGATGAAAAAGTCATTATTATTGACCCGATGGACGGGCTGCTCGAATGAAAATCGATGTATTGACGCTGTTTCCGGAAATGTTTCACGGCGTTTTTTCATCATCCATTATGAAGAAAGCAGCGGATAAAGAAAAAGTATCGTTTCGCGCTGTTAATTTCCGTGACTATGCGGACGGAAAACATAAAGTTGTTGATGATTATCCGTATGGGGGCGGTGCGGGCATGGTATTGAAGCCACAGCCGCTATTTGATGCAGTAGAGGCGCTGAAAGAAGAAGCAGAAACGGCTCCGCGCATCATTTTAATGTGTCCACAGGGCGAACGTTATACACAAAAGAAAGCAGAAGAACTTGCACGTGAAGAGCATCTCATTTTTTTGTGCGGCCATTACGAAGGATATGATGAACGGGTTCGTACGCATCTTGTGACGGATGAGATTTCCATTGGCGACTACGTGTTAACGGGGGGAGAGCTTGGCGCAATGGTCGTCGCAGACAGCATTGTACGGCTTTTACCCGGTGTACTTGGCAATGATGATTCTGCTGTGCAGGATTCATTTTCTTCGGGGCTGCTCGAACACCCTCATTACACACGTCCCGCAGATTTTAGAGGGATGAAAGTACCAGATGTCTTAACATCGGGCAATCATCGTCATATCGACGAATGGCGGCGGGAGCAATCGCTGAAGCGCACGTGGGAACGCCGTCCAGATCTGTTTGATCATTACCCGTTAACAGAAGAAGAAAAACAGTTAATTGATTCATGGAAAATGAAAAATACAACTTGATCTATGCAAAATAATATGATAAAATTTCGCGTGTAGTGTGCAAAAGTGCATAACTACATTAAAACGGTGTTCCGCTGCCGCCGATATGCGCGGGTATGAGCATTTGTTAGAAGGAGAGGAAAACAAAATGAACAAATTGATTCAAGAATTAACTCAGGAGCAGCTTCGTTCTGATCTCCCATCTTTCCGTCCGGGAGACACTGTACGCGTACACGTTAAAGTCGTTGAGGGTACACGTGAGCGTATTCAAGTATATGAAGGCGTTGTAATCAAGCGTCGCGGCGGCGGCGTAAGCGAAACATTTACAGTTCGTAAGATTTCTTACGGCGTGGGCGTTGAGCGTGCATTCCCGCTTCATACACCAAAAATCGCAAAAATTGAAGTAATGCGCCGCGGTAAAGTTCGTCGTGCGAAATTGTACTACTTGCGCAATCTGCGTGGTAAAGCAGCCCGCATTAAAGAAATCAGATACTAAGCGTATTAAAAGGAGTCTGCCTGCAGGCTCCTTTTTCTTTCAGATTTTGCCGGTTGCATGATATGATAATTGTACTTTGTATGGAGGTGTTATCGAGCATGACAGAAGGGAAAAATGAATTTTGGGAATGGACGAAAGCACTGCTCATCGCAGTCGGCATGGCAGCTCTTATTCGATACTTTATATTTGCGCCGATTGTTGTGGACGGTCTATCTATGATGCCGACGCTTGAGAGCGGCGACCGGATGATTGTGAATAAAATGAGCAACCCGGACCGCTTTGATATCGTCGTTTTTCACGCGCCTGAAAATAAAGATTACATCAAACGAGTAATCGGACTTCCAGGCGACACAGTCGAATATATAGACGATGTTTTATATGTAAACGGTAAAGCACTGGATGAACCATATTTAAATGAATACAAAAGCGAAGTAACAGACGGTCCCCTCACACCGGATTTTACACTTGCTGAAATAACCGGACAGGAAACAGTGCCGGACGGTGAAATATTTGTACTTGGTGACAACCGTCGTTTTAGTAAAGACGGTCGGCATATCGGGACGGTTAAAATAGATAAAATCGTTGGAGAAACGAAATTTGTTTATTGGCCATTTGACCAGATCCGTATCGTTGATTAAAAGGTAAAAGGATAGAAAGGATGGTGTGAGTTTGACGATTCAATGGTTTCCTGGTCATATGGCCAAAGCACGGCGGCAAGTAACGGAAAAATTAAAATTAGTGGATATTATTTTTGAACTCGTAGATGCGAGACTCCCATTGTCATCACGCAACCCGATGATTGATGAAATTGTCAATCAAAAACCGCGTCTCGTTATTTTAAATAAAGAAGACATGGCTGATCCCGTGATGACGAAAGAATGGATCCGTTATTTTAAAGAACAAGGTATTGAAGCAGTGTCCGTCAATTCACAGGCGGGCAATGGGCTTGATAAAATGGTGAAAGCAGCAGAAGGTATTTTAAAAGAAAAGTTCGATCGGATGCGTTCACGTGGGATAAAACCGCGTGCAATGCGGGCGATGATTGTTGGTATTCCAAATGTCGGGAAATCGACGCTTATTAATCGGATTGCAAAAAAAAATATTGCTAAAACAGGTAATATGCCAGGGGTAACGAAAGCGCAGCAGTGGATTAAAACAGCGCAGCACCTTGAATTGCTTGATACACCAGGTATTTTATGGCCGAAATTTGAAGATCCGGAAACGGGCTATAAACTTGCTTTGACAGGTGCGATTAAAGATGCCATTTTAAATCTACAGGATGTAGCGATTTACGGTCTTCGTTATTTGGAAGAACGATATCCAGCACGTCTTGAAGAACGATATGGATTTGCGGTATTGCCGGAAGATATGGCGTACGTGTTTCATCAAATTGGCGAGCGGCGCGGCTGTCTTGGGTCGGGCGGCGAAGTGGACTACGATAAAGTGACGGACATCATGATCCGTGATGTGCGTAGCGGTCAATTTGGCCGGCTTACATTCGATGTTCCACCGGAAAAAGCGTGAAGGACTGCCTTCACGCTTTTTTGTGTAAAAAAAATAGAAACGACCGATAAAAAGAACAGGGAGATGTATATGGCAAAAGAAACGATTGCATTTATTAAAGAACAGTTGTCTGTTATAAAGACAACAGACGACTCTCGTTTGTCCTTCTGGAAAAATGACGAACGAAAAGGAGTGCAGGCAGCTATTACGGCCTGTATACGCCGTCTTGAAAGAGAAAGAAAGGAAGAGGACCGCCTGCATCAAATCATGGCGTATGAACGTGCAGAGCAGGCAAAAGGAGTCTGTATCATCGCAGGCATTGATGAAGCAGGAAGGGGACCGCTTGCTGGCCCGGTCGTCGCAGCGGCCTGCATTTTGCCAGAAGGTTTTTTGCCAGAGGGTATAAATGACTCAAAAAAATTAAGTGAAACGGCCCGTGATCGTTTATATGAATTAATTATGAAGAACTGCCAGACAGGCGTCGGTATTATTAGTGCAGACGAAATTGATCAAATCAATATATACGAAGCGACTAAAAAAGCGATGATTGAAGCTGTGAAGGCACTTCCTGCGACCCCTGACCACCTTTTTGTAGACGCAATGGTGATTCCGGTTGATATTCATCAGACGTCGATTATTAAAGGAGATGCAAAAAGTGCATCGATTGCGGCTGCATCGATTATCGCAAAAGTGACAAGAGACCGGTTGATGAAAGAATATGCACGTCAATATCCTGGTTATGGATTTGAAAAAAACATGGGCTATGGAACACGGGAGCATTTACTCGGGCTTGAGAAATATGGCATCACACCTCAGCATCGCAAAACGTTTGCACCTGTAAAAGAAATGCTTCAATAATGATGTAAGAAGAGGTGATGAGTATGGAGATCGGTCAATCGGCGATTCAAAGAGGAGTTAGAGCACAGCTAGGGCGCAATCCGGTTGACATGCTGAACGAAGGACAAATTTTTTCTGGGAAAGTGATGAAACTACTGCCAGGGCAAATGGCCGAGCTGGCGGTCTTCGGTCAGAAGATCACTGCCCAGCTTGAAGTGCCGCTTCAAGCGGGTGGGCGTTACTTTTTCCAGGTTGCTTCCCTTAAAGGAACGATGCAGTTAAAAGTCGTGTCGGATAATGCGCCGATGCAGCGAACGCCCGACCAAGCGGCTGCGTTGCTTGAAAAATTACAGATACCGGTCACGAAAGAAAGCGTCGTTTTCACTGCACTTGCGATTGAAATGGGCCAGTCGCTTTCAAAAGATAGCATTCAGTTTGGCTCAGCTTGGCTGTCAAAAGCGGGTCTGAAAGATGGAATGGAAGCACTCCGGTTTATGTTCAGCCGCAATTTACCGATTACAGAAAATGTCTTTCAGGCACTCGTATCAGCTCGTTCAACTGAATCATTGACTGGCAAGTTAGAAGCACTCCAACATACGCTCGTGAAACTAGGGGATATGCCAGAAGCAACGGCTGCACTTAATCGGCTGCTTGGAGAACCAACTTCATCAGGAAAAACAGCTGCTAGCCTGTTGTTAGATGTAAATGCAAAAGCGGTCCATCTGGCGGCAGCTCTTTCAACTGGCAGTCTATCTGAAAAAGTGGCGGCTGTTCAAATACTGAAACAAGTATTGAACATGCCGGCCTCATCCGCTGATGTGCCAGAACAGCTAGCCTCTATTGTGAAAAACAATTTGACGACAAGCAGATCGCCGGCCTCCATTGTAGCTGCTAATATACAGGAACAGCCAGTCGCAGTGAAAAATAACGAAACAACAAATAGTCCGTCTGTTCAGCCGGTGCAAATGATGAAAGAAATGCTCGTTCAGCTGGCAGTCAAGCCGGTAACACTGGAGACAATTGCTTCATTTAAAGAAGCTGTGTTCCAGTCTATTCCGGCAAATCATCCAGACAGAGCAGCCCTTATGCAGCAAGTAACGCAATTGACCGATCAGTTAACGAAAGATGTACCTGCTGTAAACAGACAAATTGCTTCGTTATTTCAACTCGCTTTTTCCATTGCAGCGACAGTACCTGAGCAAGCGGCGGTACGAATGGCGCTGTTGCTTGGCACGGATGCATGGCCAATTGAAGAACCGCAAGTGCTGCCGGTACATGTTAATGGAAAAGACGTGGCGGTTGCATTGAGAGATGCTTTTCGACTGCTCGGCATTGATCACGAAGCAATTATCACGTCTAAAAATCAGCCGGAAGCAATGCAGCAAAATGTAAAGCAGGAGCTCCTGAAGCTCATGATAGAAACGATACCGGCACCGATTCGTGAAGCAGCCGAGCAAATTGTTGGCCGGTTGAATGCACAGCATATTTTATCTGCAGAATCTGGCCCGCTCCAGCAGCTCGTTATGCAAGTGCCGTTTCAATTTGCTGCTTTTCAAGGAGATGTCACGATCAAATGGAGCGGTAAAAAGAAGTCAAATGGAAAAATTGATGCTGATTATTGCCGCGTATTATTTTATGTGGATATGACCAATTTGAAAAATACGGTCATCGATATGCAGGTGCAAAACCGAATCATTCATTTAAACATTGTCGCGGCCGCCGCACCGTCTTTGTTAAAACAAATGAGCATAAATAAGATGGATCGTCTAAAAGAAGCACTTGAAGAACACGGATACCGGTTGTCAGGTGTTCAATTTAAAGAGCCGTCTGAAGAAGAAGCGATGCAGAGACACGGAACGAAACCGCCGCTCGCCTGTGTTATGGACGGTGAAGGATATTTGGGGGTAGACATACGTATATGAAACCGGCTAACCGTAAACAGGCAGCTGCGCTTTCCTACAACCCAGGTGCAGTTGGAGCGCCGACTGTCACGGCGAAGGGAAAAGGGCTAATTGCCGAAAAAATTATTGAAACAGCGAAAGAAAATAATATTCCAATTCAAGAAGATCCCGGACTCGTTGAACTGCTCGGTCAGCTTGAGATAAATGAAGCAATTCCAGAAGATTTGTATCAGGCAGTTGCCGAGGTATTTGCATTCATTTATCATCTTGACCGGTGCTTTGACGAATAACATTATAAGCATTTTGTGAAATTGTTCCGCGCTTGAAAAAGAGACCGTTTTTTTTTGTTCAAAAACTAGACATAATATCATTTTTTAACTACAATGAAGTCGCAGTCTGTTTTGTTTATACACTATGTTTTGAGATCGATAGGAGGCTGGATGATGAATATTCATGAGTATCAGGGTAAAGAAGTTCTCAGAAGTTACGGCGTTGCTGTACCAAATGGGAAAGTTGCATTTTCCGTTGAAGAAGCGGTTGAAGCAGCAAAAGAACTAGGCACAACGGTAAACGTTGTTAAAGCACAGATTCATGCGGGCGGCCGCGGAAAAGCGGGCGGCGTAAAAGTCGCAAAAAATCTTGATGAAGTGCGTACATATGCAGAAGAAATTCTCGGCAAAACGCTTGTCACACACCAGACAGGCCCTGAAGGTAAAGAAGTAAAGCGTCTTCTTATTGAAGAAGGATGCGATATTAAGAAAGAATACTACATCGGTCTTGTTTTGGATCGTGCAACGTCACAGGTTGTCTTAATGGCATCTGAAGAAGGCGGAACAGAAATTGAGGAAGTGGCAGAAGCAACACCGGAAAAAATCTTTAAAGAATACATTGACCCGATTATAGGCCTTAGCCCGTTTCAGGCACGCCGTGTAGCATTTAACATTAACATCCCGAAAGAGCTTGTCGGACAGGCTGTTAAATTCATGATAAGCCTTTATACAGCTTTTATAGACAAAGACTGTTCTATTGCAGAAATCAATCCACTTGTTGTAACTGGTGATGGTAAAGTCATGGCGCTTGATGCAAAGTTAAACTTTGATGCAAATGCATTGTATCGCCATAAAGATATTTTAGCATACCGCGATCTTGACGAAGAAGACAAAAAAGAAATTGAAGCATCTAAATACGACTTAAGCTACATTTCTCTCGGCGGTAACATCGGCTGTATGGTAAATGGTGCAGGTCTTGCGATGGCGACGATGGATATTATTAAACATTACAGTGGCGATCCGGCAAACTTTCTTGATGTTGGAGGCGGTGCAACAGCTGAAAAAGTAACAGAAGCATTCAAAATTATCCTATCTGATGAAAATGTGAAAGGGATTTTCGTTAACATTTTCGGTGGAATTATGAAATGTGATATCATCGCAACAGGCGTTGTTGAAGCAGCGAAACAGGTCAGCCTGTCTGTACCGCTCGTTGTCCGTCTTGAAGGAACAAATGTCGATGCAGGTAAAGAGATCTTGAATCAATCTGGTCTTGACATTGTTTCAGCTGATTCAATGGCTGATGGCGCTCAAAAAATCGTTAGTCTCGTAAAATAATAATGATGTTGACAATAGAAAGGCAGGTACAGGCATGAGTGTATTTATTAACAAAGATACAAAGGTAATCGTTCAAGGTATTACGGGCTCGACTGCTCTTTTCCATACGAAGCAAATGCTTGAATACGGAACAAAAATCGTCGGCGGCGTAACGCCTGGTAAAGGCGGTTTAGAAGTGGAAGGCGTGCCGGTATTTAATACGCTTGCTGAAGCAGTAAAAGAAACAGGTGCAAATGCATCAGTTATTTACGTACCGGCTCCATTCGCAGCAGATGCGATTTTGGAGGCGGTTGATGCTGATCTCGATCTTGCTATCTGTATTACAGAGCATATTCCAGTGTTGGATATGGTCAAAGTAAAACGTTACATGCAAGGCAAGAAAACACGCCTTGTAGGGCCGAACTGTCCGGGTGTTATAACGCCAGATGAGTGCAAAATCGGCATTATGCCTGGCTACATCCATACAAAAGGTCATGTCGGCGTTGTTTCACGCTCCGGCACATTGACGTATGAAGCCGTTCACCAATTGACACAGGCGGGCATTGGCCAGTCAACAGCTGTCGGTATCGGTGGCGATCCGGTAAATGGTACAGACTTCATCGATGTTTTAAAAGCATTTAATGAAGACCCGGAAACAAAAGCCGTAATTATGATCGGTGAAATTGGTGGTACAGCAGAAGAGGAAGCGGCTGAGTGGGTAAAAGCGAACATGACGAAACCGGTTGTCGGCTTCATCGGCGGACGTACAGCTCCTCCAGGGAAACGCATGGGCCATGCTGGTGCGATCATTTCAGGCGGTAAAGGTACAGCAGACGAAAAAATCCGCGTAATGAACGAATGTGGTATTCAAGTAGCGGAAACGCCATCTGTTATGGGTGAAACGCTTATTAAAGTTTTGGAAGAAAAAGGACTTTTAGCTGAGTGCAAAACACACTAAAATACCGAATGGGTACCTGTCTCTTGTACAGGTACCTTATTTTGCTATGGACAAAAAGGAGGGGAAAAAGCATGAACGATACAACAAAATATTTGCTACTGCTTTACTATTGCAAAGGACCTGGGTGGAAAGATTTTTATTATTTATTTAAACATGATCCGGATTTAATGCTTTTACCTAAAATCACACCATCTCAATTTTCCTATCTCACCGGCCGCTCCGAACTTCAGTCCGCCTCCATTTTACAGCAGTTTCATTCACTCTCTTTCGAGCACATTTTATCTTCACTCGCCCGTTCAAATACACATTTTATCCCGATCTACGATGAACGTTACCCGGACTTGTTAAAAACATTGCCACAACCGCCCTGGGCGTTGTTTGCAAGAGGAGACTTGACTTTATTGAAGGGGAAAAATCTGGCTATTGTTGGTTCCCGCCATGGTACCCAATATGGAAAAGACGCACTGAAGCTGCTCATTCCACCACTCGTTGAAAAAAATATAACGGTAGTCAGCGGCCTTGCGAAAGGAATTGATGCGTTTGCCCATGAGCAGACACTGCATTCATGTGGCAAGACAATCGCTGTTATCGCCGGCGGATTCAATCATTTTTATCCGCGTGAAAATGTTGGTCTTGCTCAGCAAATTATTAAACAGGGACTCGTTGTCTCAGAATATGCACCGACAACAAAACCGGAAAAATGGCAGTTTCCAGCAAGAAATAGGATCGTTAGCGGATTATCTAAAGCAGTGCTCGTTGTACAGGCAGCGAAAAAAAGCGGCTCACTCATAACCGCATCATATGCCCTAGATCAGGGAATGGACGTGTTTGCCGTGCCAGGGCCGATTACACAGCCTTTGTCTGAAGGTGTTCATGAGCTTATTAGGGACGGTGCAAAAATCGTCCATTCAGCAGCAGATATTTACACAGAGTTTGATTAACTTTTTAAAAAATTATAGCACCTTTGTATAAAAATAGTTGCAATTCCTGCTAATATCATATAGATTTTGCAACAGAATGATTTTTACGAAACATGTTCTGTTTTGCAACATAGAGAGCTTGAAAATGAATGACACAAACAATAATCGTTTGACAAACATGGACTGTACGCATAATAATATGTCTAATTATTCATTTCACCTCTCGGGGGAGGTTTTATCTTATGTCGGATTATTTAGTAATAGTAGAATCCCCGGCGAAAGCGAAGACAATTGAGCGCTATCTCGGGAAAAACTACAAAGTTCGGGCATCGATGGGGCACGTTCGCGATTTGCCGAAAAGTCAGATGGGTGTCGATACGGGCAATAACTACGAGCCAAAATACATTACTATTCGCGGGAAAGGTCCCGTGTTAAAAGAATTGAAAAGCGCCGCTAAAAAAGCGAAAAAAATTTATCTGGCAGCTGACCCGGATCGCGAAGGGGAAGCGATTGCGTGGCATCTGGCACATTCACTGAATATCGAGACGTCATCAGATTGCCGGGTTGTGTTTAACGAAATTACAAAAGATGCTATTAAAGAATCATTTAAGCATCCGCGTCCGATTAATATGGATCTTGTCGATGCACAGCAGGCGCGCCGTATTTTAGACCGGCTTGTCGGCTATAACATTAGCCCGCTTCTCTGGAAAAAAGTGAAAAAAGGCTTGAGCGCCGGCCGTGTACAATCTGTTGCGCTCCGACTGATCATTGATCGGGAAAATGAGATAAAAGCATTTATTCCAGAAGAATACTGGACGATTGAAGCACAATTTATAAAAGGCACTGATACATTCCAGGCATCGTTTTACGGAATGAATGGCAAAAAAACGAAACTAGCTTCGGAAGAAGACATGAAAAATGTGCTGTCAGCCATTCAAGGAAATGACTTTGACGTTGCATCTGTAACGAAAAAAGAACGCCGCCGTAACCCTGCTTCGCCGTTTATAACATCCTCGCTTCAGCAGGAAGCCGCTCGTAAATTAAATTTCCGTGCGAAGAAAACGATGATGCTTGCCCAGCAATTATATGAAGGAATTGATCTCGGCAAAGAAGGTACGGTCGGATTAATTACGTATATGAGAACAGATTCAACACGTGTATCAGAAGTCGCACAGGCAGAAAGCCATTCTTATATTGTGTCTCAATACGGAAACGAATATGTGAAAGAGCTGGGACAGAAAATAGAAGCAAAAAAACCAAATGCGCAGGATGCGCATGAAGCGATCAGACCTACAAGCATGCTTCGTGAGCCATCTACACTGAAAGACTTTTTATCGCGTGATCAGCTGCGACTTTACAAATTAATCTGGGAACGATTTGTTGCCAGTCAAATGGCAGCAGCCGTGATGGATACAGTAAGTGCCGATATTGTCAACGGGGAGGTCATGTTCCGAGCAACGGGTTCAAAGGTGAAATTCCAAGGCTTTATGAAAGTATATGTAGAAGGCTCGGATGATGCGAAAGAAGAAAAAGAAAACTTTCTTCCGAATCTGGAAGAAGGTGACGGCGTGAAGTCAGGTGAGATTGATCCGAAGCAGCATTTTACACAGCCACCGCCGCGCTACACAGAAGCTCGTCTCGTTAAAACGCTTGAAGAGCTCGGCATAGGCCGTCCGTCCACATTTGCACCGACACTTGATACGATTCAGAAGCGCGGATATGTGGCGCTGGATAACAAACGCTTCGTACCGACAGAACTCGGAGGCATTGTCCACGAACTAATGGTTGAGTTTTTCGCAGACATTATTGATGTTGAATTCACGGTGAAAATGGAGCGCGATCTTGATAACGTAGAAGATGGTGTGAAAGAATGGGTTGCGGTCATAGACGAATTTTATAAAGGTTTTGAAGGCCATCTTGAAAAAGCAGAAAAAGAGATGGAACAAGTTGAAATTAAAGACGAGCCGGCCGGTGAAGACTGTGAAAAGTGCGGTCATGAAATGGTGTTTAAAATGGGCCGTTATGGAAAGTTTATGGCGTGCAGTAATTTTCCGGAATGCCGGAACACGAAAGCGATCGTGAAGGAAATTGGTGTGAAATGTCCGAAATGTTCGGAAGGTAATATAATAGAAAGAAAAAGTAAAAAGCGCCGTATTTTTTACGGATGTGACCAGTTTCCTGAATGTGATTTCCTTTCGTGGGATAAACCGATTGAGCGGCCATGTCCGAAATGCAGCAAGATGCTCGTCGAGAAAAAGCTGAAAAAAGGTATCCAAATTCAATGCACAGAATGTGATTATAAAGAACAGCCTCAGTCATAGAATGTATAACAACTGTCTGAATCGGTTATGATTCAGACAGTTCTTTTAGTTGAATACAACATTTTTCTTTTTTTCTGCATACGAGTAGTGTAAAATGCTTAAAGGATGCATAGGTACGTACCTTTAATAGTAACAGCAGGAGGAAACAAACATGACTCAAACAATTAATGTAATCGGCGCTGGCTTAGCTGGCAGTGAAGCAGCATTTCAAATTGCAGAGCGCGGATTGCACGTCCATTTATATGAAATGCGTCCAGTGAAGCAAACACCGGCTCATCATACAGATCAATTTGCAGAGCTTGTCTGCAGTAACTCGCTGCGTTCAAATGGTTTGACGAATGCAGTGGGCGTATTGAAAGAAGAAATGCGCAAACTGGACTCAGTCATTATCAGTTCAGCTGACGCATGTGCAGTTCCAGCAGGCGGGGCGCTTGCAGTGGACCGTCATGAATTTGCCGGGCACGTGACAGAGCGGGTGAAAAACCATCCGAATGTAACAGTGATCAACGAAGAAGTAACAGACATCCCGGAAGGCATTACGGTTATTGCAACAGGACCGCTTACAACAAGCGGTTTAGCTGAAAAAATTCAGATGTTAACAGGCGAAGACTATTTGTATTTTTATGATGCGGCTGCGCCGATTTTGGAAAAAGATAGTATTAACATGGACATTGTCTATTTGAAATCAAGATATGATAAAGGCGAAGCGGCCTATTTAAATTGTCCGATGAATGAAGAAGAGTTTGACCGTTTTTACGAAGCGTTAATCGCAGCTGAAACTGTACCACTGAAAGAATTTGAAAAAGAAATTTTCTTTGAAGGATGTATGCCGATTGAAGTAATGGCAAACCGCGGCAAAAAGACGATGCTTTTCGGTCCAATGAAGCCTGTTGGCCTTGAAGATCCACGCACTGGAAAACGTCCATATGCGGTTGTTCAGCTGCGCCAGGATAACGCGGCAGGTACGCTTTATAACATTGTTGGTTTTCAGACACATTTAAAATGGGGTCCACAAAAGGAAGTGCTTCAACTTATTCCAGGGCTTGAAAATGTTGAAATCGTCCGTTACGGTGTGATGCATCGTAACACATTTATTAATTCACCAAAAGCGTTATTATCAACCTATCAGCTGAAAGATCGTCCAAACTTATTCTTTGCCGGTCAGATGACCGGTGTGGAAGGATATGTCGAGTCCGCGGCAAGTGGATTGATGGCGGGTATAAATGCGGCACGGCTTGCAAATGGGCAAGAACCGGTTACGGCACCCGCTGAAACAGCAATCGGGGGCATGGCCCATTACATTACAAATGCAGCCGCCGATCATTTTCAGCCGATGAATGCAAATTTTGGTTTATTCCCTCCACTTTCGGTAAAAATAAAAGGGAAGAAAGAGCGATATGAAGCACTTGCTGAACGAGCTTTAGAAACAATTCAAACTTTTTTGAAAACTTTGTAAACTTTATAAACTTTCTTGCAAGGGCTACTGACGTATGTTATCATGTAGTAGCCCTTTCTGAGGTGATAAAATGTCAAAACCTTTCAATAATTATACACATTCTTATTTTGCTTATTTGCAAATAGAAAAGAACAGCTCTGTCCACACGGTGAAAAATTACCGTGATGACCTAGAGCAATTTTTTATGTTTATGAATGAACAGCATATAGAAAAACTAACAGATGTAACACATCAAGATACTCGTCTTTATTTAACAAAACTGCATGAAAAAAAAATGGCTCGTGCGTCTGTATCTCGGAAAATTTCAGCACTTCGAGGATTTTACCGCTATTTAATGAGAGAATCGATTGTAGAAGAAAATCCATTTTTAAATGTGTATCGGCCGAAAGGTGCGAGAAAGCTGCCCTCTTTTTTTTATGAAGAAGAGATGAACGAATTGTTTGAAACAGTGCAGCAGACAGATAAATTGTCCATACGAAATAAAGCTTTGCTTGAATTAATGTATGGAACTGGTATCCGTGTAAGTGAATGTGCTGGACTCGAACTGAAAGATATTGATTTTGATCTTGGCGTGATTCTTGTTCACGGAAAAGGCGGCAACGAACGATATGTTCCCTTTGGTAGTTTTGCGGCAGAAGCAGTAGAAGAGTATGTAAAATCAAGCCGGACTTCATTGATGAAAAACACCGATCATTCGATTCTGTTTGTCAATTTCCGCGGAGGTCCGCTGACAGCAGGAGGTATTCGCCACATTTTAACGGGATTAATGGAAAAAGCGTCATTGTCCGGAAAAATTCATCCACATATGCTGCGGCATACTTTTGCGACACATTTATTGAATAATGGAGCAGATATGCGGACGGTTCAGGAGCTGCTCGGGCACGCAAGCCTCTCATCTACGCAAATGTATACGCATGTAACGAAAGAACATTTACAAAAGACGTATATGAATCATCATCCGCGGGCATAAAGGAGAGAAAATAAATAATGGAACAATTTCACGCTACAACGATCTTTGCAGTAAAGCATAACGGTTCGTCCGCTATGTCAGGGGACGGACAAGTTACATTTGGCAATGCCGTCGTAATGAAACATACGGCTAAAAAGGTACGTCGTCTCTTTAATGGAAAAGTCGTCGCAGGTTTTGCCGGTTCTGTTGCGGATGCTTTCACATTGTTTGAACTATTTGAAAAGCGGCTGGAGGAATATAGCGGTAATTTACAAAGGGCTGCTGTGGAACTGGCAAAAGAATGGCGTTCAGACAAAATGCTGCGCCGATTAGAAGCGATGCTCATTGTAATGGATAAAGACAATTTGCTGCTTATTTCTGGTACAGGTGAAGTAATTGAACCGGATGATGGTATTCTGGCAATTGGTTCAGGTGGAAATTATGCATTGTCAGCGGGCCGGGCATTAAAGCAATACGCTTCTCATTTGTCTGCATTTGACATTGCGGAAGCATCGCTGAAAACAGCGGCTGATATATGCGTATACACAAACCATAACATTATTGTAGAAGAGCTTCAGTGAGGAGTGGGAAAATGAAAAGTAACGCACTGGAAATGACGCCGCGTCAAATTGTGGAGCGTCTTGATCAATATATTGTTGGACAGAAAGAAGCAAAAAAAGCAGTGGCCGTTGCACTGCGAAACAGGTACCGTCGCAGTTTGCTTGATGAAGCTCTCCGGGATGAAGTCATCCCCAAAAACATGCTCATGATCGGTCCGACTGGTGTCGGGAAAACAGAAATTGCAAGACGTATGGCTAAGCTTGCAGGCGCACCATTTATTAAAGTGGAAGCAACGAAATTTACGGAAGTAGGTTATGTCGGCCGCGATGTAGAATCAATGGTCCGTGATCTTGCTGAAACAGCTGTCCGTTTAGTAAAAGAAGAAAAAATGAATGCGGTGCGTGAACCGGCCAAAGAAGCTGCGAACTACCGTCTCGTTGAATTGCTTGTACCGTCCCGAAAAAAAGCAGCATCTGTAAAGAATCCGTTTGAAATGCTGTTTGGTGGAACGGGAGAACAACCAGCGGAAACAGATAATACGAAAGAAGATATGTCCCTTTTTGAAAAGCGCCGTGTAGTGGCGGAAAAACTTGCAGCAGGTGAATTGGAAAATGAAGTTATCACTGTAGAGATAGAGGAACAGCCACCTTCCATGTTTGATATGTTTCAAGGTTCGGGAATGGAACAGATGGGGATGAATATGCAAGATGCTCTCGGAGGATTAATTCCTAAAAAGAAAAAGAAGAGAAAGCTTCCGGTCAAGGACGCGCGTAATGTGTTAGAGCAAGAAGAAGCTCAAAAGCTGATTGATATGGAAGAAGTGACACAAGAAGCGCTAAACCGTGCGGAACAAACAGGCATTATATTTATTGACGAAGTGGATAAAATTGCTGTAAAAGGTGGATCGCAGGCGGGAGCGAATGTATCCCGTGAAGGCGTACAGCGCGATATTTTACCGATCGTTGAAGGTTCGACGATTGTGACGAAATACGGTACGGTAAAAACAGATTATATTTTATTTATAGCGGCCGGTGCTTTTCATATGTCGAAACCGTCTGATTTAATACCAGAGCTGCAAGGGCGTTTCCCGATTCGTGTGGAACTTGAAAAATTAACAACGGATGATTTTGTCCGCATATTAGTAGAGCCAGACAATGCTCTTATAAAGCAATATAAAGCTTTACTTGAAACAGAAGGAATTCGTGTGGAATTTACAGATGATGCCGTACGGCGTCTTGCAGAAATAGCCTTTCACGTAAATGGAGAAACGGATAATATTGGTGCGCGCCGCCTTCATACTATTATGGAGAAATTGCTTGAAGACTTGTCATTTGAAGCTCCAGATGTGACGCTTGAACAAATAACGATTACACCACAATACGTAGATGAAAAATTATCAGCGATTTCACAAAATAAAGATTTAAGTGAATTTATTTTATAACTTGCGAAGGAGCAACTAACTAAATGAACCTTTTAGGTAAAACGAGAAAAATAAATAAAATGCTTCAAAATGCTGCAGGAAAATCGGTTAATTTTAAGGAAATGGCTGAATCGTTGTCAGACGTGATTGACGCCAATATTTTTGTCGTCAGCCGGCGTGGCAAAGTACTCGGTTACAGCCTTTATCGGCAACTTGAAACGGAACGCATGAAGAAAATACTTATGGAAGAACGTCAATTTCCAGAACAGTATACAAAAAATTTATTTAGTATTACAGAAACATCATCCAATCTTGATATAAACAGTGAATATACAGCATTTCCTGTTGAAAACAAGGAATTATTCGAAAAAAGTTTAACGACGATTGTTCCCATTATTGGTGCAGGTGAGCGTTTCGGTACACTAGTGCTGTCACGCGTGGAAGAGCAGTTCCAAGATGATGATCTTATTTTGGCTGAATACGGTGCAACGATCGTCGGCATGGAAATTCTACGTGAAAAAGCAGAAGAAATGCAGGAAGAAGCTCGAAGCAAAGCGGTTGTACAGATGGCGATCAGTTCCCTTTCATATAGTGAATTAGAAGCAATTGAGCATATTTTTGAAGAGTTGGACGGAAAAGAAGGGCTGCTTGTTGCATCGAAAATTGCAGACCGAGTCGGTATTACCCGGTCCGTTATCGTTAACGCGCTCCGTAAGCTTGAAAGCGCAGGTGTTATAGAATCGCGTTCACTCGGTATGAAAGGTACGTATATTAAAGTATTGAATGATAAATTTTTGATGGAATTAGAAAAAATAAAATCGAATTAATTGACATGACCTGCACTAGAAGCAAATATGCTTCTAGTTTTTTTTTTTTGAAAAACATTTATTGAAATAGAGAGGGAGAATATATAATGGAAAAATAACAAAAATAATATAATTATGTCGTTTTTGAGAAAAAAATGTTAAGTTTGTAAAGAAACGTGTCGGGAATTGTCTTTTATGATATATTTTTTAAAGAATATATATTATTAAGCAAGGGAATAAGAAAGATGGAGTGATAAAAGTTGAATCTCTTTTCAAATTCAATAGCCTCTCTTGAGCACGGGTTAAACTATGCCTCATTGCAGCAAAAAGCGATTGCGAATAACATTGCCAATGTCGATACACCAAATTATAAATCTCAAGAAGTAAGTTTTAGACAAATTTTAGAAAAAAAGTCAGATTCATTACAGGCGAATCGTACACATGAGCGTCATTTTACGTTTTCATCCACTTCAGACGGTACCATCATTGCGAAAAAAAATCTTTCTTATAATGAGAGTGGAAATAATGTAGACATTGATCAAGAAATGTCGGATCTGGCGACTAATCAAATTTATTATAACGCGTTAACAGATCGTCTCAGCTCTAAGTTTTCATCGTTGTCAAATGTGATTAGGGGAGGCAGATAAACATGTTTAATGGGATGAATATCACGGCCTCTGCTTTAACGGCTCAGCGACTTCGTATGGACGTCGTTTCATCTAATATGGCCAATGTCGATTCAACGCGGGCTAAATTAGTGAACGGTGAGTGGCAGCCATATCAGCGGAAATCAGTCGTCTTACAGCCGAAAGAAGGATCTTTTGCTTCGTTTCTTAATATGGCGACAAACAAGGGAGAGACGGGTAATGGTGTGAAAGTAACGAAAATTTTAGAAGATACAGAGACACCGTTTAAAATGGTTTATGATCCCGAACACCCAGATGCAAATGGAGATGGCTATGTGAGTATGCCAAATGTCGACCCGCTTCGTGAAATGGTTGATTTAATGAGCGCGACCCGTTCTTACGAAGCGAACGTAACGGTCTTTAACGCTTCAAAAGCAATGATGACAAAAGCACTTGAAATTGGAAAATAGTAAGGAGAGGAATTAAATGGCGATTGAAGCATTAAATGCAGTCTCACCGAATGTAATTCAAAGTGGATCTCTGAAAAAAGTTTCAACACCGTACGAAGCACAGCAAAAGTTTGCTAGCTTTTTAAAAGATTCATTGAATGATGTCATGAAAACAGAAGCGGAATCTAATATGATGACAGATAAAATGATTAGAGGCGAGAACGTTGATATTCATCAAGTGATGACTGCGGCGCAAAAATCAGGCATCACGATGCAATTAACGATAGAAATGAGAAACAAAGCTGTAGAAGCGTATCAGGAAATCATGCGTATGCAAATTTAATTCATATATACAGCAATGAGGCAACCGGGGGATTGGGATGAACGAAAATATAAAACAGCAGCTAGCTAAAATAAAAGAATACTGGAACAGCCGCTCGAGGAAACAAAAAGCGATTGGTGTCGGTGCATTTACATTTTTTGTCATCGCTCTGTCGCTTCTTGTTTTTTTTACGACGAGAACAACGATGGCTCCTCTGTATAGTGAATTATCGCCGTCTGAAATAGGTGCTGTCAAAGAAAACCTGGAGGGACGGGGAATCGCTTATGAAATTACGGATGGCGGTACAGGGATCCTCGTTCCTGAAGAAGCGGTCGATACGATAAAAGTGGATCTTGCTGCAGAAGGATTGCCGCAATCTGGTACGATTGATTACAGCTTTTTCAGTCAAAATGCAGGATTTGGTATGACAGATAACGAGTTTAATGTGCTGAAGCTTGACGCGATGCAAACAGAACTTGGCCAGTTAATTCAGGGCATTGATGGGGTGAAAAAAGCCAATGTCATGATTAACCTTCCGCAGGAGCAAATATTTGTAACAGAAGAAGCGGAACAGGCATCAGCATCCGTTGTGTTAAATACAGAGCCAGGCTATGAGTTTGATGAAAAGAAAATTAAGTCCCTTTATCATCTCGTATCAAAAAGCGTGCCGAATCTCCCTGTTGAAAATATTGTTATTATGAACCAGAACTTCGAATATTTCGATTTGGAAGGAAGCGGGGCTTCTTTCGCGGGTGATGGATATGCGCAGCAAATGGCTGTCAAAAAGCAAATTGAACGTGATATTCAGCGTCAAGTGCAAAGTATGCTTGGCACATTGATGGGGCAGAACAAAGTAGCTGTGTCCGTTACAGCTGATGTGGATTTCACTCGAGAAAATAGAGAAGAAAACCTCGTTGAACCGGTTGATGAAGAAAATATGGAGGGCATCCAGATTAGCGCACAGCGTATTACGGAGACGTTTACAGGAGATGCAGCAAATGCGGCGGGCGGTATTCCACAGGCAGAAGACGCAGGAGATACAGCTACTACGTATATGGAAGGAGCAAATGGAACTGGCGATTATGAACGAAATGAAGAAACAATCAATAAAGAAGTGAATCGTATTCGCCGCCAAATTACAGAAAGCCCTTATAAAATCCGTGACCTTGGCATTCAAGTAATGGTCGAACCCCCTACAGCAGATGATCCAGAATCATTACCACAAGAGAATATTGATGATATCCAGCAAATGCTCGGCACGATTATCCGTACATCCGTCGATAAAGGATACAATGCGGATTTAACCGATCAAGCATTAGAAGGGAAAATTGCTGTTTCCGTTCAGCCTTTCAATGGAAAAATTACATTTGAAGAAGAAACAAGCAGTACAATTCCATGGTGGGTATATGTGATCGGCGGCGTTCTTCTTTTAATTATCGGTGTCCTTGTGTTTATGATGGTTAGAAGACGACGTGTGGAAGAAGAGGAAGAGTTTGAAGAAGAGCTGGCAGTCGAAACAGAAGATATTTTAACAGAAATAGAAGGCAGTACACGACGCAAGCAACTCGAAAAAATGGCAAAAGAAAAGCCAGAAGAATTTGCGAAGCTATTACGTACATGGCTGTCTGAGGAATAGGAGGATTACGAATGGCTGTAAGAGAGAAAAAACTAACGGGGAAACAAAAAGCTGCCATCCTGCTTATTTCCCTCGGACCGGATTACTCGGCCTCCATTTATAAACATTTATCTGAAGAAGAAATTGAGCGGCTGACGCTTGAAATTTCTGGTGTGAAAAAAGTCGACACCGAAATAAAAGAAGAGGTTTTTGAAGAGTTTCACAATATTGCTTTGGCGCAGGATTACATTTCTCAAGGTGGAATTGGATATGCGAAAACAGTGCTTGAAAAAGCGCTCGGTCCGGAACAGGCACAAAACATTATTAATCGACTTACATCGTCGCTGCAAGTTAGACCGTTTGACTTTGCACGGCGAGCGGATGCCGGACAAATTTTAAATTTTATACAAAATGAGCACCCACAGACGATTTCGCTCATTTTGTCTTACCTTGATCCCCAGCAGGCTGGCCAGATTTTGTCTGAGCTCCCGCAGGAAGTACAGGCGGACATTGCGAAGCGGATTGCGATTATGGACAGTACATCGCCAGAGATTATTAATGAAGTAGAAGCGATTTTAGAACGTAAATTAAGCTCAACTGTCACGCAAGATTACACGCAGACCGGCGGCGTAGAAGCAGTCGTTGAAGTGTTGAATGGTGTTGACCGGGCAACGGAGAAAACGATTCTCGATGCACTTGAAATTCAAGATCCAGAGCTTGCGGAAGAAATTAAAAAGCGGATGTTCGTCTTTGAAGATATTGTTACGCTTGATAATCGTTCGATTCAGCGTGTCATACGCGACTGTGAAAATGAAGATTTGTTATTGTCATTGAAAGTATCAAGCGACGAAGTAAAAGAAGTTGTTTTCCGAAATATGTCACAGCGAATGGTTGAGACATTTAAGGAGGAAATGGAATATATGGGACCTGTTCGTCTACGTGATGTAGAGGAGGCACAGTCACGTATTGTAGCAACGATTCGACGGCTTGAAGAGACAGGGGAAATCATCATCGCCCGTGGTGGAGGAGATGATATTATTGTCTAGAGTTATTCGTCCGGACCATATGATATCAACAGAAAAACCGAAACGAGTAATCGGGATTAAATCGATACACACAGACTATGAATTTCGGGAAGAAGCAACACCTGATTATGAACACGAACGATCGGCCGTCATTCAAGAAGCAAATGGAAGAGCCCAGTCTATTATTGAACAGGCAGAATCCGAGAAAAAGCGTATCATGGAAGAAGCAGAAGCATGGCAGGCGGACTGGGAACGGGAAAAAGCGAGAATTCAAACGGAAGCATATCAGGCTGCTTTTGAGCAAGGTGCTATAGAAGGCCGTGAATCTGGCTACCGTGATATGAATTCGCTGATTGAAGAAGCAAAGTCAACGGTTGCTTCCTCTAAGATTGAGTATAAAAAAAATGTCGAACGATCTGAACAAACAATCCTTAATCTAGCTCTCATCTGTGCGGAAAAAATTCTTCAGACAGAGTTGGAAGGTAATGATGAATTGTTTATGAGTATCGTAAAGTCGGCTATTAAGGAAGTAAGAGAACAAAAAGAAGTCCAAATTCACGTCCACCCGGCTCGATATTCATTTGTTGTATCACAGAAAGATGAAATTGAAGCATTATTTCCAGGTGGAGTAAATTGTTATATTTTCCCAAATGAGGAAGCGAAAGAAGAGGCTTGCTTTGTAGAAACAACTAGCGGCCGAATTGATGCGAGTATTGATGCGCAGCTACAGCAGCTAAGGAAAACTTTATTTGACATACTGGAGAGAGAATAAGCGATGAAAGCACGTGAACTGCGATCCATCATTCCAACTATCGATACATTTAAACGATATGGACGGGTCAAGCGAGTCGTCGGTTTGATGATTGAATCACAAGGACCTGAAAGTTCTGTCGGCGATATCTGTTACATTCAGTCAAAAGATGGAAAAAAGACTATTATGGCAGAAGTAACTGGATTTAAAGATGAAATGATTATTTTAATGCCTTATACAAATATCAATGAAATTTCACCGGGTAGTCTTGTGGAATCGCTTGGTCATCCGCTTATGATCAAAGCAGGGCCAGCGCTTGTTGGAAAAATTATTGATCCGCTCGGTGAACCATTCGATGATACGGTGCTCCCGCGCACAATGACGTCCATTGAAACGGAAGCCGAACCGCCTAATCCACTAACAAGACCGCCAATTCATGAGAAGCTTGAAGTAGGCGTACGGGCTATTGATGGGATGCTGACAGTTGGAAAGGGTCAGCGCGTTGGTATTTTTGCTGGAAGCGGTGTTGGCAAAAGTACATTGCTTGGTATGATTGCCCGCAATACGAATGCCGATTTAAATGTCATCGCGCTGATTGGTGAACGGGGCCGTGAAGTTCGTGAATTCATTGAGCGCGATCTTGGTCCAGAAGGAATGAAAAAATCGATCGTTGTCGCTGCCACGTCTGATCAACCAGCACTCATGCGTATTAAAGGAGCTTTTACAGCAACAGCGATTGCCGAATATTTTCGTGCTAAAGGGCTCAATGTAATGCTTATGATGGACTCTGTGACACGCGTAGCAATGGCGCAGCGGGAAATCGGTCTGGCTGTCGGTGAACCGCCAGCCACAAAAGGGTATACGCCTTCTGTTTTTGCGATCATGCCAAAGTTGTTGGAGCGGACGGGGACAAATGAAAATGGCACGATTACAGCTTTTTACACAGTGCTTGTTGACGGTGATGATATGAATGAGCCAATTGCGGATGCGGTGCGGGGAATTTTAGATGGGCACATTGTACTTGACAGGGAACTTGCGAATAAAGGACAATATCCAGCCATTAATGTACTGAAAAGTGTTAGCCGTCTGATGCCACATATTGTGGACCGTAGCCATTATGATTCAGCACTTACCGTACGGGATTCATTAAATACGTATTTAAACTCGGAAGATTTAATCAACATTGGAGCTTATAAAAAAGGTTCCTCTCCTGCAATCGATCGGGCGATTCAAAATTACCAGCCTATTCTTTCTTTTTTGAAACAGCGGACAGATGAAAAATCAACATTAGAAGAAACAGCATACGGACTAGTTCAACTGGCAGATAAAGGGGACTGACTAATAAATGGGCTATCATTATAAGTTTGATAAAATCTTGCAGTTGCGTGAACGGGAAAAAGAAGAGTCAGAGAATGTGTATCGGGAAGCGGTTGGACAATTTGAAATAGAAGCAGAAAAGTTATACGACTTATTGAAGAAAAAAGAAGAATTGATCGATGTGCAGGAGCAAAAAATGAAGACGGGTTTTTCTGTTCTAGATATTCAACATTATCAACAATTTATTAGCAATCTTGAAAAGCTGATCGAACAGCAGCAACAAGTTGTTATTACAGCCAGAGGACGAATGCAATGGTGCGAGCAGCAACTGCAAGAAAAAAATATTGAAGTGAAAAAATACGGAAAAATACGAACAAAAGATTTAGCAGTATATCATAAATGGTTGAACGTAGAAGAAGCTAAACAAATGGACGAGCTATCTTCTATCCAATTTATGAACCGAAAGATCAGGTGAGTGAAATGGCCAGAAAAAAAAAGAAAGCATTGGCTGTAGATGCGGAAGAAAAGCAAGGATACAGCACATTTCAATGGATCATCTTCGTTGTCTTTATTCCCCTGTTATTCGCTATGACGATTGCACTCATTGTGATGACGATTGCTGGAGTAAATGTATTTGAGAAAACGAAAGAAGTGGCAGATAGTATTCCTTACGTTTCGGAATGGGTTGGTACGGATGTTAAGCTGGATGGGAAAAAAGATGGAGACAAAATAGTCGAATTACAGGCGGAAATGAAAAATAAAGAAGCTGAGATTGAACGTTTACAAGGAAAATTGACAGACTCTGAAACAGAAATTGAAGATCTATTGACCGAGCAGGATCGTTTAAATTCAGAATTAAAGCAATTGCAGCAACAGCAGCGAGAAGAGGGGTTAGATCAAGGCACCGCAGCAAAAACGGAGACAAAAACGCTCATTAAAACATATGAAACAATGGGGGCAAAAAACATTGCGGGCATTATTGTCAATATGACTGATGCAGAAGCAGTTGATCTTTTAAAGCAGCTAAGCATTGAGAAACAGGCAGATGTTCTTGAAAAATTACCTGCAGAAATTGCTGCCGAATATACAAAAATATTGTCGAATGAATGAAGAAAAATAAGGATATTTATGAGATAATAGGTAGCGAAAAGAGGTGTGAAAAGATGCAGGCTATTTTTGGGTCAATCGCTTTACCTAGTGCATCGATTCCAGCAGGAGTAAGTTCAATTGTAGGCCAAAAGACAACAAAAACAGAATTTAAACAAATGCTCGGCGCTGTACAGCAATCGATTCAATATGGAAAAGTAGGGATAATGGCTGATGCAATCCCGCTGCCGGCTGATTATACCACTGTACTCGGAGCTATCGTGAAACCGGTCGAATCGCTTATGGATATTCCAGATATGGACCTAGACCCGGAACTCGTGAAAATGGCAGAACGGCTGCTCAAAGATGGTGAAATGCCAACAATGCAGGAACTTGCACTCATTCTTGGAACAGATGTCGAAACAATCATGGCATCCATTCAGCAAATGGCGTCTTTATTTGCGAATGAGGAAACGATGCAACACTTGCCGGAAACAGTACCAGTCGCAGAACTTGCATCAGTCGTACAATTAATTGCAGCTAATGCACCGCAAATTGTGAAGGAAAGCGATAAACAGGCAGCTGTTATGGTGATGAAAGCCGCACAAATTGCTCAGCAATTTACAGAACAACAACAGCCGCCGGCAGAACAGGCATCTAAATTATTGCAATCAGCATTACAGCAGGCAGCCTCAATGTTGCAAAAGGAAACGGTACGAACGAATTCTACACGTCAAATAGCGATACAAACAGCATATGCACGCTATAACTCGGCGGCAATCAGCGGCCAGCCGGCCGGGCAGCCGAAAGTAGCTGAAACCCCGTTAGTAAAACAGGAAGTCACATTCATCCCAGCCGGCATTGAAAAGGCGAAAGTTGAAACTGTAACGGTACGGCCGGCTTTAGGACAGGAGGCACTCAATCCTGTCATTCATCAAATGACGAAAATAGAACAGGTTGCGATGAGTGTTAAAACCGATTCACGTCCGATGAATATGGAGCAATTTATCGAGAAATTTACGCAAATTCTTGGCAATTCAAGTTTGATGAAAACGCCGAATGGCACAAAATTATTGATTAAGCTTTATCCAGAACAACTTGGTACGCTTCGTATTGAACTTTTGCAGCAAAATGGCGTGATAACGGCGAAAATTTTATCATCGACGCAAGCAGTAAAAGAGTTGCTTGAGCAAAATGCTCATCAATTAAAACATGCATTCGGTCAGCAAAACGTCAATGTGGAGAAGATTGAAATAAACAACCAAGAGACGAGACAGCAAATGTTTGATCGGAACAATCAACAAGATCGTCAAAATGGACAAAAGCAACAAAATGATCAACAGCAAGCTAATCAAGTAACGGAAGAAGAAAATGGTTCGTTTGCGGACCTTTTAACAGATATAGAAATCGAGGTGTAAATTCATGTCCAAAATTGATCCATCCCTTTATTTAGCCAATAATCCGGTTCAGACGAAACAGACGGGCAACAGCGGGCTTGGAAAAGATGAATTTTTGAAAATTTTGATGACACAGCTCCAAAATCAAGACCCGCTCAGCCCGATGGAAGATAAAGATTTCATCGCACAGATGGCACAATTTACAACACTTGAGCAAATGGTTAACATGACATCGATGATTGAAGAAATGGCGCAGACGCAGCAGGTATCACAAATGATTAACTACCAGTCTTTTATAGGGAAAGATGTTGTTTGGCATAAGATGGCGGAAAAAACAGATGCTGGGGGCGAACCGGTTGTAGAAACAGGTACAGGAACCGTTGCGTCGATTAAATTTACAGGTGAAAGTGTTCAATTTACGCTCTCAGATGGCACAGTCCTTGAACCGGCTAACATATCAGAACTTATTGGCAGTAGCACAGGAACATCTGGAGGCAATGTAATCAGCTCGAACCCGCTCGTTGAGGCAAGCTACTTAATCGGACGTACAGTTACGTGGGGAACAGAAGACAGTGAACAGAGTGCCTCAGTGAAATCTGTGTCAATGAAAGATGGACAAGTATGGCTTCAACTGATGAACGATGAAAAAATTGCAGCTTCAAGCTTAACGAAAATTGAATAGGCGGGTGAAGAACAGATGAAACCCGTAAATCCAATTATTACAGGAATCATGCAGCCATTTGCACCAGTTAAAAAAAACGTTGATCAAAAAGTATCATCATCGTTTTCATTTGGTGAGACGCTTGAAAAAGTCATGTCAACCAGTTCAAAACCAATCATTTCAAAACCAATCATTTCAAAACACGCAGAACAGCGTTTAAAAGAACGAGGTATCGCGATTAACAGTGATCAATGGCAGTCAATTGGTGAAAAGCTTGCCGAAGCCGGTTCAAAAGGCGTGAAAGATTCACTCATCTTGTTAAAAGACGCAGCGCTTATTGCCAGCGCCAAAAACAACACAGTGATCACTGTGATGAATCGAGAAGAAGCAAGATCACAAATATTCACAAATATCAACGGCACAATTGTCATGGACAACGTATAATCGATCTATATATCACCAGGCTGGACCGAAAAGGAAGCCTGACCGTCTGCCGACCAACTGACGCAGACGATATTCGAAAGGGGAAAACAAACTTATGTTACGCTCAATGTACTCTGGTATCAGCGGAATGAAAAACTTCCAGACAAAACTTGATGTGATCGGCAACAACATTGCAAACGTAAACACATACGGATTTAAAAAAGGACGTGCTGTTTTTAAAGATTTAGTGTCACAGCAAATTGCTGGTGCCAATGGACCGACTGGAGGCGGGCGCGGCGGGGTGAACCCGAAACAAGTTGGCCTAGGCGCTCAACTTTCTGCCATTGATACGATTCATACAGAAGGTTCTACACAAACGACGGGTCGTACACTGGATTTAGCGATAAGTGGTGATGGTTTTTTTCAAGTGAATGATGGCACAAATACATATTATACGAGAGCAGGTAATTTTTATATGGATGAAAACGGAGATCTCGTTAACTCAGATGGTTTTTATTTGGGCGCAGTAGGAACTCCATTCAATGTTCCAACGACCGCTACAAGTCTTAGCATTGGTACGGATGGAACGATAAGTTATATAGATGGTACCTTAAATACTAGTCAGCGAATAGAAATCGCTAAATTTCCGAATCCGGAAGGCTTACGGAAAGTAGGTTCCAATTTATATGAGGTAACGGACAACTCTGGAGTTCCAGTAGTTGGTGTTCCAGGTGTAGATGGAAGAGGGATATTATCATCAGGTTCACTCGAAATGTCAAACGTCGATCTTTCAGAAGAGTTCACGGAGATGATCGTTGCGCAGCGTGGTTTCCAGGCAAATACGCGTATTATTACGACGTCGGATGAAATATTGCAGGAATTGATGAATTTAAAACGTTAATAAGTTATTCGTTATTTTTTAAAGTAGAGAGGGGGCAGGGCTGGGGTTCGCTTTAGCCTTGGTATATATGATTACTGTGACGAGACTAAACGGCAAGACGTTTTCGCTCAATGCTATTTACATAGAAACGATCGAAAGTTTTCCTGATACGACGATTACGCTCACAAACGGAAAAAAATATGTTGTGCGTGAATCGCATAAAGAAGTGACGGCGAACGTTGAATCATTTTATACGCGTATTGCGCTTCTCGGAAAAGTAAAAGCAGGGGAGGACGACGATGGAGAGTGAAAAAAAAGAACAGAAAAATAAACTAATGATGATCATGATGATCGTGATGGCGGTCATCTTGCTTGCTGGGACAATAGCAGTTGTCATGATTTTAAAATCACCAGGCGGTAACGAGGCTGAAGAAGGGCCAAGCATTGATGAAGTTCTGGAAGCATCGGTGGATATGCCTGAAATGACGACGAATTTGGCATCAGATGACTTTATTCGTATTTCATTTAAAATACAGACAGACAGCGCAGATGCAATGGAAGAAATGACAAAACGTGACTTCCAGGCAAAAAATATCATCATCAAAAAACTTTCGGAAATGACGGCAGATGATTTAAAAGGTGAGGCCGGTAAAGAAAAATTAACAGAGATGCTCAAAAGCGAGTTGAATAGTATTATGAAAGGTGGAAAAGTAGAAGCCGTTTATATCACCTCATATATTATTCAATAAACAGGAGGGGACATATTTGTCAGGAGAGATCTTATCTCAAAATGAGATTGATGCGCTTCTTTCCGCTCTTTCAACGGGTGAAATGGATGCAGAAGAATTAAAAAAAGAAGAAGAAGAAAAGAAAGTGAAGGTGTATGATTTTAAACGTGCACTACGCTTTTCAAAAGATCAAATTCGGAGTTTAACGAGAATGCATGACAACTTTGCTCGTATTTTAACGACGTTTTTCGCTGCACAGCTCAGAACGTACGTCCAGGTCGACGTTGTATCTGCAGATCAGATTCCATATGAAGAGTTTATTCGTTCCATTCCTAATCGAACGATTTTAAATGTATTCGAAGTACCTCCGCTTGAAGGACGTATTTTAATGGAAGTAAATCCGAATGTTGCGTATTCAATGCTTGATCGCCTTTTAGGGGGACGCGGAGTCGGTGTAAATAAAATCGAGAATTTAACTGAAATCGAATCGAGAATTATGTCGAATATGTTTGACCACGCATTTGAAAATTATCGTGAAGCATGGGCAAATGTTGTTGAAATTGATCCAATCGCGACGGATTTTGAAGTGAACCCTCAGTTTTTACAGATGGTGTCACCGAACGAAACCGTTGTGGTCATTTCATTAAATACAACGATTGGTGAAACGACGGGTATGATTAATATTTGTATCCCACACGTCGTACTCGAACCGATTATTCCGAAGCTTTCTGTTCAATACTGGATGCAAAATCCGGATAATAAAGAACACAGTCCAGAAGATATTCAAAGTTTGGAGAAACGGATTCGACAAGCCAATTTGCCAGTTATTGCAGAACTAGGAGAGTCAGATATTACGATTGAGGAATTTCTTTTATTAGCAGAAGGCGATATTATTGAATTAAACACATTAATCGATGCCCCGCTTACGATAAAAGTGGGAAGTGTTCCGAAATTTACGGCACAGCCAGGTCGAGTGAACCGAAAAGTTGCCGTGCAAGTACTCGATTACATGAAAGGAGGGGACAACGATGATGAGTAACGATATGCTGTCTCAGGATGAAATTGATGCATTGTTAAAAGGTAGCAGCGATGAAATGGACGATTTCACGCAACAGGAAAAAAGTACGGTTAACCGTGTAGAAGAATACTTAGATCATTTTGAGCAAGATACGCTTGGCGAAATTGGCAACATTTCATTCGGCAGTTCAGCAACAGCGTTATCAACATTACTGAATCAAAAAGTGGAAATCACAACACCGACGGTTACAGTTATAGAAGAAAGTCGACTTAAAGATGAATTTCCTCATCCATATGCGGCGATTGAAGTTGAATATACAGAAGGATTTACTGGTGTGAATTTGCTTGTCATTCATCAGGATGATGCAGCGATTATTGCGGACTTAATGCTTGGCGGCAGTGGTGTTGATGTAGCCAGAGAGCTAGGCGAACTGCAATTGAGCGCAGTTCAAGAAGCAATGAATCAAATGATGGGTTCGGCGGCAACAGCGATGTCAACTATTTTTAATAAAAAAATAGATATTTCACCGCCGTCTATTTCGCTTTTGAATTTGAATGAAGGTAAAGGAAACGATACCATTCCAAAACAGGAACTTATAGTCAAAATATCTTTCCGCTTAAAGGTTGGAAGTTTAATTGACTCAAATATTATGCAGCTCATTCCGCTGCAATTCGGAAAGCAGCTTGTAACGGAACTTATGAATCCTCCACAAGAAGAACAGGAGGCATCGCCTCAGCCGCCGCCAGTTGCAAATGAGGCACCGCCGCAGCCACAAGCTTCAGAAGCAACACCTCAGCCGGCTGCACGACCTATTCATCAGGCACGACCAATGCCTGTACGGGAATCGGAAGAACCGCGTCATATTGGTGGCTCTTCACTTGGACAACAGCCAGTCAACGTGGAAACAGCTGTCTTCTCGTCATTTGACACGCCACAGCTCGGTGAACAGGAAGCGCGCAATTTGAATATGTTATTTGATATTCCGCTGCAAGTAACCGTTGAACTAGGCCGGACGAATCGTTCTGTCAAAGATATATTAGAATTGACGTCAGGTTCGATCATTGAATTGGACAAGCTGGCAGGTGAGCCGGTAGACGTACTCGTCAACAAACGGTTAGTGGCAAAAGGGGAAGTTGTTGTTATTGAAGAGAATTTTGGTGTGCGGATTACAAATATTGCAAGTCCAGCAGATCGGTTGAAAAATTTAAATTAATCTTTTACAGGGGGTCAGGAACAATGGCGAATCGAATTTTGGTTGTAGATGATGCTGCATTTATGCGCATGATGATTAAAGATATTTTGATGAAGAATGGTTTTGAAGTAGTCGGTGAAGCAGAAAATGGTGCACAGGCAGTAGAGAAATACGTTGAATTAAAACCCGATCTTGTCACAATGGATATCACAATGCCCGAAAAAGATGGAATTGCTGCATTAAAGGAAATTAAAGCAGCAGATGCTGCAGCAAAAGTGATTATGTGTTCGGCAATGGGTCAACAGGCGATGGTCATTGACGCGATTCAAGCCGGTGCGAAAGACTTTATTGTGAAGCCATTCCAGGCGGATCGTGTGATTGAAGCCATATCTAAAGTGTTATCCTCATAAAGGTGTGATCACGTGAACTTATTTTTAAAATGGATAATGCCCTTTTTATTCGCAATGGCTCTGTTCTCTGGCAATCAACTGATTGCCGCGGCAGAGCCATTTGATTCGAATGTGAAAGAATGTATTGAAAACCCAGATTTGTGTGCAGAAGAAGAGCCGGCAGGCAGCGGGAAAACAGATGCGGATTCAAAAACCGCAAGTGAACCGGTCGGAATCGGATTTTTAGATGTCGTTCGCATGGTCGGGGCGCTCGTTTTCGTTGTAGCGCTTCTTTATTTTTTATTGCGGTTTATTAATAAAAAAAGCCGCTCGTATCAAGAAAATCATACTGTTCGTCATCTTGGCGGTACCGCGCTTGGAGGAAGTCGATCAGTGCAGGTTGTCAAAGTGGGCAGCCGTGTGCTTATTCTTGGTGTTGGTGAAAATGTGGGGTTGTTAAAAGAGATTGAGGATGAAGAAGAACGAAATGAGCTGCTTGCCCGCTATGAAGGACAATTGGACACAATGATGCAGCCTTCTGATATCATTAATCGAATGAAGTCACAAGTAGAACGAAAGAAACAAACGACCGGATCATCTGATTTTAAACAGGAATTAGAGCGGAAAATGGCTGATCTGAAAAAAAGCCGTGGACAAGCCGTTCAAGATTTAACAGACAGGGAGCAGAATAAAGATGAATGAATTCATGGAGTTTTTCAATTCAAGCTCACCTGAAAATGTGTCTACGTCTGTTAAATTGCTATTAATGCTGACCGTTTTGTCGGTGGCGCCGAGTATCTTAATTTTAATGACCTGTTTTACACGTATTATTATCGTGTTGTCGTTTGTAAGAACGGCACTTGCAACGCAGCAAATGCCGCCAACACAAGTACTTCTCGGCCTCGCGCTCTTTCTGACCTTTTTTATTATGTCGCCTGTTTTGCAGGAAGTAAACGATGAAGCATTGACGCCTCTTTTTAACGAAGAAATTAACCTCGAAGAAGCGTATACATTGGCAAGCGGTCCATTTAAGGAGTTTATGAGCGTTCATACGAGGCAAAAGGATTTAGAATTATTTTTGAATTATACGCAGGCAGAACAGCCGGAATCGATTGATGATATTCCACTCACAACGCTTGTACCAGCATTTGCGTTAAGTGAAATTAAAACGGCTTTTCAAATTGGTTTTATGGTGTTCATTCCGTTTCTCGTCATTGATATGATTGTCGCAAGTGTTCTCATGTCAATGGGGATGATGATGCTCCCGCCAGTAATGATTTCATTGCCGTTTAAAATTTTATTGTTCGTACTGATCGACGGCTGGTATCTCGTCATTGAGTCGCTGCTACAAAGCTTTTAGGTAGGTGAAGAAATGAATACAGAGATGGTTCTTTCCCTTGCTGAAAAAGGGGTTTATACAACAATTATCGTTTGTGCACCACTCCTTTTGCTTGCGCTCGGAATCGGTCTTGCGGTTAGTATTTTTCAAGCAACGACGCAAATTCAAGAGCAGACGCTGGCATTCGTTCCGAAAATTGTGGCTGTTCTTGTTGGAATGATTTTTTTTGGACCATGGATGCTGTCACGTATTGTGTCGTATACAATGGAGATTTTCACAAATTTAACGAGGTTTGTTGGGTAATGGCAGATGGATGAATTATTTCCTAATCTATCTGTATTTCTACTTATCCTCGTACGTGTATCGGCATTTTTCGTGACGATGCCACTCTTTTCATATCGTACAATCCCAGCGCAGCACCGGATCGCTTTTGCACTTGTACTTTCATGGACGATGTATTATTCAATAGATGCCAGTCCGCTTGAAATAAATGGTGAATACATATTGCTCATTTTAAAAGAAGCAATGACTGGATTATTAATAGGATTAGCTGCCTTTATTGTTCTATCTGCGATTCAAATTGCCGGTGGATTTATCGATTTTCAGATGGGGTTTGCCATCGCGAATGTTATTGACCCGCAGACCGGCGCACAGAGTCCGCTAATGGGACAATATTTATACATGTTTTCATTGCTCATGCTGTTGGCACTTAACGGCCATCATCTTATATTGGACGGGATTTTTTATAGTTATGAATTTATTCCGATCGATCAATTGTACTTGCCCTTTGGGAATGGAGAAGCGGCTTATTATATGGCGAGGACATTTAATGCCGTCTTTATCATAGCGTTTCAAATGGCAATGCCTGTTGTTGCCGTGTTGTTTTTGACCGATGTCATGCTCGGTATCGTCGCCCGGACAGTTCCACAGCTCAATATTTTTGTTGTCGGATTTCCGCTCAAAATTGGTGTTGCTTTTATCGTTGTCTTTATTGTCCTCGGTGTTATTTTTACATTAGTACGTGACTTGTTCGGAATGATGCTACATACAATGCGTGATTTAATGACGATTTTTGGAGGCGGATAGCACCATGCTGTTGAAACTGAATCTGCAATTTTTCGCGGGAGAAAAAACGGAAAAAGCGACGCCGAAGAAGAAGCAGGACTCCCGTAAAAAAGGGCAGGTAACCAAAAGCCAGGATTTAAATACAGCGGTCAGTCTGCTCGTATTATTTGGTTTTTTATTGGTTTTTGCGGCGTCGATGGGCCGGAATATTTATCAGATGTTTCAGCACTCTGTTGAATACTACATGCTTATGCCTGTTACTGAAGCGAATTTAAAGACGATTGTATTTGAAATTATGGAGCAGTGCGCATTGATACTAGGTCCATTTATGGGTGCGGCGGTCCTTGCGGGAGTAGTGGCCAACTATGCACAGGTCGGCTGGCTTGTAACCGGTGAGCCGATTAAACCGAAACTTGAAAAATTGGATCCGATTAAAGGATTTAAACGTATTTTTTCCATGCGGGCCATTGTCGAACTGTTAAAGTCGATATTGAAAATTGGTTTTGTAGGAACTGCGGCCTTTATTATTCTTTGGAACAATAAAGAAGATGTACTAAAACTTGCGTTAAAGCCGATTGAAGATACGCTTCCGCTCGTTGGAACATTAACCGTGCAGATGGGGCTTGTCGCTGCTGCAGCACTGCTTGTCCTCGGCGTTCTTGATTATTTTTATCAAAAGTTTGATTTTGAAAAAAGTTTGCGCATGTCCAAGCAGGATATTAAAGATGAGCATAAAAACACAGAGGGAGACCCCCTCATTAAATCACGCATTCGTCAGACACAGCGTGAAATGGCCATGCGCCGTATGATGCAGGAAGTGCCAGATGCAGATGTTGTGATCACAAATCCAACCCATTATGCGATTGCGCTAAAATATGATGATGCAAAACTTGATGCACCGTATGTCGTTGCGAAAGGAACAGATTTCATTGCGCAAAAAATCAAACTGATAGCCAAAGAAAATGACGTCACAATGGTTGAAAATAGATCACTGGCAAGAGCCTTACATGATCAAACGGAAATCGGAGATGCGGTGCCAGAAGAATTTTTTAAAGCAATCGCAGAAATTCTCGCATACGTTTACCGTATTAAAAATAAAGTGTAATTTTTGTTGGGAGAGAAAAAAATGAAAGCGAGAGACCTCTCTGTTTTATTCGGAGTCATTTTAATCGTTGCCATGCTTGTCGTGCCGCTTCCTACGTGGCTATTAAGTATACTTATCATCATAAATATGTCTCTTGCGCTGCTCGTTTTGCTTATCTCGATGAATATGAAAGAAGCGCTTGAATTTTCTGTGTTTCCTTCGCTGCTTTTGCTGTTGACATTATTCCGGCTTGGTCTGAATGTGTCGACAACGCGTTCCATTTTAAGTCACGGGGAAGCAGGGGGCGTTGTCGAGACATTCGGCACATTCGTAGTCGGAGGAAATATTGTGGTCGGGATGGTTGTCTTTCTCATTCTCGTTATTATTCAATTTCTTGTTATTACTAAGGGTGCTGAACGTGTATCAGAAGTGGCAGCCCGGTTTACCCTCGATGCGATGCCTGGTAAGCAGATGAGTATTGATGCTGATTTAAATGCCGGTATGATCTCAGAAGTTCAGGCGCGTGAACGGCGTGAAAAAGTGAGCGGTGAAGCTGATTTTTACGGGGCCATGGACGGTGCGACGAAATTCGTTAAAGGGGACGCGATTGCCGGGATTATTATGGTTATTATTAACTTGATTGTCGGGATGGTGATCGGCGTCATGCAGCAAGATTTGTCTTTCGGAGAATCCGCTGCACGCTATTCTCTTTTAACAGTCGGCGACGGTCTTGTTTCACAAATTCCAGCGCTTCTCATTTCAACAGCAACTGCGATTGTTGTGACACGTGCCGCATCGACGGGCAACCTTAGCGGAGATATAAACACCCAGCTTCTTCGTTACCCATCAATGCTCTATATTGCGGCGGGCACGATCTTTTTACTAGGGATTGCAACACCGATTAACGATATTTTAACGATCCCGATAGCGATAGGACTTGCGCTAATCGGATATATGAATTCCCGTTTACCAAATAAAGAGTTGGATGATCCGGCGCTTTCAGAAGAAGAAATCGAAACAGATGAGTTGAAAAGTCCAGAGTCAGTCGTGAATTTATTGACAGTCGATCCAATTGAATTTGAATTCGGTTACGGACTTATTCCACTCGCAGATACGAACCAAGGCGGCGATCTTCTTGATCGTATCGTCATGATTCGACGGCAGCTAGCACTTGAACTCGGTCTCGTCATTCCGATCGTCCGCATTCGTGATAACATTCAGTTGCAGCCGAATGAATATCGGGTGAAAATAAAGGGAAGTGAAGTAGCGGGCGGCGAATTGCTCCTCGACCATTATTTAGCGATGAGCCCTGGTGAAGAAGATGATATGGTTGAAGGCATCGATACGATTGAACCATCCTTTGGTCTTCCAGCAAAATGGATTACAGAAGATGCAAAAGAACAGGCGGAAATTTTCGGTTATACCGTTGTGGACCCACCAAGCGTTGTGTCAACTCATTTAACAGAAATCATAAAAAAACACGCGCACGAATTGCTTGGTCGACAGGAAACGCAGCAACTAATCGATCATTTGAAAGAATCGTATCCCATTTTAGTCGATGAAGTTACACCGAATCCACTATCCATCGGTGAAGTACAAAAAGTGCTGGCAAAATTATTGAAAGAAAATTTATCAATCCGCAATTTGCCGATTATTTTTGAAACCCTCGCTGACTTTGGCAAAATGACATCAGACATGGATTTATTAACCGAATATGTACGCCAGGCTCTTGCTCGTCAAATTACGGTGCAATTTGCGGATGATAGTGGCTCGCTAAATGTGATTACATTATCAGGTCGAATTGAAAAATTAATTGCAGATGGTGTACAGCAGACAGAACATGGGAATTATTTGTCAATCGATCCGAATGACTCACAGCGCATTTTAGAAGCGACAGCCCAGCAAGTAGAGCAGGCATCATTTATGCAGCAGTCACCGGTTATTCTTTGTTCACCGGCAGTACGCATGTATGTGCAGCAGCTGCTTGAGCGATATTTTCCACAGATACCTGTTTTGTCTTACAATGAACTTGAACCAAGTGTAGAAGTCCAGAGTACAGGGGTGGTGACAATTGAATGAAAATGAAAAAATATATGGCGTCATCTATGCCAGAAATCATGAAAAAAGTGCGAGCTGAACTTGGCCCACAGGCGGTTATTTTACAATCAAAAACAGTGTACACAGGTGGCGTTTTAGGGCTGTTTAAAAAGAAAAATATTGAAGTGGTCGCAGCAATAGACCCATATATAGAAGCAGTAGAAAAAACACCAGATGTAAAGTCTGCTCCAGCATCCATTCAACAGCCGCCACCGCTGCCTGCTGATTTTAAAAAAGAAATGCTGGAAATGAAGCAAATGATCCGACAGTTAAAAGAATCAAAGCAGGCTGATTTTTTATATCCGGATGCATTGCAGCCAGTACTTGAACAATTAAAAAGGCAAGGGTTATCTGATGAGCTGCGCCAAATGGCAGCGGAATATCTTTTGACAAAGTGGAAAGAAGAACGAAGTGAGACAACGAGTGTGAAAGTACGCAAGTGGACGATAGAATTTCTTACAGAGTGTTTGTCACCTTGTCGTACAGTAAACGAAGAAACGGCAAAATACATATATTTACTCGGCCCGACTGGTGTCGGCAAAACGACGACAATTGCAAAACTTGCATCGCAAAAAGTGCTTGATGAAGAAAAAAAGGTGGCATTCGTTACAACGGATACATACAGGATTGCAGCTATTGAGCAGCTGAAAACATATGCAAGTCTTCTAAATGTCCCATTTAAAGTAGCTTATTCAAGAAGTGATATGGAAGAAGCGTTTCATTCTCTCACAAAATATGATGTCATATTTATTGATACAGCCGGCCGCAATTACCGAGAGAAAAAATATGTAGACGATTTACAGAACTTGATGTCGAAGAAAAAAGGAGAATCTCTTACCTATCTTGTTTTAAGTGCAGCATCAAAACAGGAAGATTTAGAAGAAGTCATTCATAATTTCACAACGGTTCAAGTGGATGGTTTTATTTTTACTTTTACAAAAGTAGATGAAACAAAAACTAAAGGCACAATTGTGAATTTAATGTATAATTACAAAGTAGGTACAACATTCATTACAAATGGTCAAAATGTACCAGATGATCTTGAAAAGACAACGACTATATCTATTATTCAATCATTGTTCGAGGGTACATGTGATGAATGATCAAGCGGAAACACTCAGAAAAAAAATCAGGCAAAAAGCGACTAAAATCAATAGGATGAAAAAAAGCTGTGCAAAAACAGTAGCCATTGTCAGTGGAAAAGGCGGTGTTGGGAAAACAAATATTTCAGTGAACCTTGCTGTAGGACTCGCCAAATTGGGAAAAAAAGTTTTGTTGTTTGATATGGACATCGGTATGGGTAATATATATCACTTAATAGGCCAAGATCCTGGACGTTCTATTGCTGATTTCTTCATAAAGGGGGAACCGCTTGTGAGCTTGATCAAGTCTGGACCTGAAGGGGTTTTTTTCATTCATGGCGGTTCAGCAGCCACTCAACTATTTGAGTGGGATGACTCTTATATGGAAAAATGGATTCAGGCTCTCGAAGAACTTATCGATGACTACGATTACTTATTGTTTGATATGGGAGCGGGTGCATCAAAAGAAAGTTTAAATATTTTGCATGCCGCAGAAGAAGTGTTAACGGTCACGCTACCAGAACCAACAGCAATAACGGATGCTTATTCTATGATGAAATTTATTTATTTACGTGATCAGGAAAAAATTTTTTATTTAATATGCAATCGGGTTGAATCTGCAGAAGAAGGACGGAAAACAGCGGGTCGTCTTAAGCAGACGATGGAGACATTTTTGCATGTCAGCCCGACCATTCTTGGTTCACTTCCAGAAGACAGCGTTGTTCGGAAATCAGTCACAGCCGGACAGCCGTTTATGATTTTGTATCCGGAAGCGCGTGTTTCAACAGCGCTTGATAACATTGTAAAGAAGTATGCTGGTTTGCCTGCGAATGAAGAAAATCAACCAACAGGTTTCATCGATAAATTGCGGCGTTTTTTTACAGAAAGAAGGGACAGCCGATGAAATCCAAAAAAATTCTTGTTGTGGACGACTCTGCATTTATGAGAAAGCTGATTTCTGAATTTTTATCCGAGCACCCGGACCTCGAAGTGATTGCGTCTGCACGAAACGGACATGATGCCGTTAAAAAAGCAATAGAGTTAAAACCGGATGTCATTACGCTCGATATTGAGATGCCGGAAATGAACGGGCTGGAAGCTTTGAAATTGATTATGGACAAGCAGCCATGTCCAGTAGTCATGCTGTCGAGTATAACGAAAGAAGGAACGGACACGACATTAAAAGCAATGGAAATGGGCGCTGTCGATTTTATTGCTAAACCATCCAGGGCGATCTCGCTGGACCTTCACAAAATTAAAGATATATTAATTGAAAAAGTGCTTGCTGCAGCAAAAGCAAATATTAGCATGAAGCCTGTATTAGCAGCAAAACCGACAGTTATCGAATCGTTTGTTCAGACCAATCCGGGTCAGAGAGATCGTATGACATTTCCTTTTCAATATAAAAAAATGGATAAAATCGTGCTCATCGCTACATCAACAGGCGGCCCGCGTGCACTGCAGCATGTTATAACGAAACTGCCCGCTGCGCTTTTGGCCCCCGTTGTGATTGTACAGCACATGCCGGCAAGTTTTACGAAGTCGCTCGCTGATCGGCTTGATTCGTTGTCGGACATGCGAGTAAAAGAAGCGGAAGACGGAGAAATTTTACAAAAAGGGACGGCTTATATCGCACCAGGAGGCTATCATTTAAAGCTTAGGAAAGTCGGTTCTTCTATTGTTGTAACACTTGATCAAACGGATCCAGAAGGTGGACATCGTCCAGCTGCTAATGTGACGTTCCGCTCTGCATCAGCAATCCAGGGTGTTGAAAAAGTCACAGTGATCATGACGGGTATGGGTACAGACGGTGCAGACGGTTTGATCAAGCTGAAAGAAACAGGGGTAGTCAAAGCCATTGCAGAATCGAAAGAAACGTGCGTCGTGTATGGCATGCCAAAAGCAGCGGTCGCGACACATCTTGTTGACGAAATAGTGCCGGTCGATGAAATTGCCGTAACGATTGTTAAATACGTAAATGATAAGAGGTGAAGACGGATGGATACGAATCAGTATTTGGAAATTTTTATTGATGAAAGTAAAGAACATTTACAAGCAATGAATGAGCATTTACTAGAACTGGAAAAAGATCCTGTGAATATTGCAATTGTCAATGAAGTCTTTCGATCTGCCCATACGTTAAAAGGGATGTCTGCCACAATGGGGTATGAAGATCTTGCTGACTTGACACACAAAATGGAAAATGTGCTTGATGCGATTCGCAATCATAAAATTGCCGTTACATTAGAAATTATGGATGTTGTCTTTTCTTCTGTTGATGACCTTGAAGCGATGGTAAATGATATTTCTTCCGGTGGTGATGGGAAGCGGGATGTAACCGAAATCGTTACGAAACTGCTGGAAATTGAACAGGGTGAAACGGTTTTGTCACCTGAAGTAAAAGGAGAAGAGCCCCCTTTATCACTGAAATCAGACTTTCAGTACGATGAATTCGAGCGTACTGTCATCGAACAGTCTAAAGAACAGGGCTTTACATGTTATGAAGTTGCAGTCTTTTTACGTGCTGACTGTGTGTTAAAAGCAGCTCGCGTGTTCATGGTATTTGAAGTGCTTGAAAAATGTGGTGAGGTGATTAAATCAGTTCCGCCTACAGAAAAATTGGAAGAAGAAAAATTTGATGAATACTTCACCGTTACACTTATTACGAAAGAACCAGCAGAAGATATTGAAGAAAAAGTAAAAAAAGTATCAGAAGTTGATCAAGTGACCGTCATGGAAGTTACGAATTTGAGTATGAATGGGTCTCATCAGGAAAAAGCTGCTCCTGCGCAAGAGCCGAAACAAATAGACGTGAAAAAAGAAATAAACCCAGAGGTAAAGAAAAGGGACGACGTTAAAGAGTCAAAGCATGCTGTAACGAATAAGACAATCCGTGTCAACATTGAGCGACTTGACATTTTAATGAATTTATTTGAAGAGCTCGTCATCGATCGCGGCCGTCTTGAGTCGATCTCGAGCGAACTGAACCATTCCGAATTAAATGAAACGGTTGAGCATATGTCACGCATTTCAGGTGATTTGCAAACGATTATTTTGAACATGCGCATGGTACCAGTCGAAACAGTCTTTAATCGTTTCCCGAAAATGGTCCGACAGTTGACGAGGGATTTAAACAAGCAAGTGAACCTCGAAATTATCGGTGCAGAAACCGAGCTCGATCGGACGGTAATTGACGAAATCGGCGATCCACTCATTCATTTAATCCGCAATGCGATGGATCATGGTATTGAAATGCCAGCAGACCGTATTGCAAAAGGAAAACCAGCTGAAGGCACAGTGAAATTAAAAGCATACCATAGCGGCAATCATGTTTTCATTGAAATTGAAGATGATGGAGCAGGTATTCACAAAGATAAAGTGTTGAGAAAAGCATTGGATAAAGGAATTGTCACAGAAGAACAGGTGCTTACACTGAGTGACCGCCAAATTTATGAACTTATATTGGCATCGGGCTTTTCAACAGCAGATGTTGTCTCTGATTTATCGGGGCGTGGTGTCGGACTTGATGTTGTCAAAACAACGATTGAATCACTCGGTGGTTCGATTACAATTGATTCTGTTGAAGGATCAGGATCGATTTTCTCAATTCAACTACCATTAACACTATCGATTATTTCCGTCATGCTTGTAGAAGTGGAGAAAGAAAAATATGCGATCCCGCTTTCCTCTATTATTGAAACGGCGATTGTCAAGAAGGACGAGGTGTTGAACGCCCACAACCAGCAAGTCATTGATTTCCGTGGCAAAGTCGTTCCGCTTCTTTTCCTTGAAAATATTTTCTCTGTTCCACATCAAGATGATGAGGACCGCTTCTATTCGATCGTTATTGTCAGAAAGGGTGAAAAAATGGCCGGTCTCGTCGTTGATTCCTTTATCGGTCAGAAAGAAGTCGTCTTGAAATCACTCGGTAACTACTTAACGAATGTATTTGCTATTTCAGGAGCAACGATTTTAGGTGACGGACAAGTGGCGCTTATTGTAGACTGCAATGCGCTCATTAAATAAGAAGGAGGTACGGCTATGAGTGAGACAAGTGCTCCAAGCGCTGTGAAAGTCATTGCTTTTCAATTAGTAGATAAAGAGTACGCTTTGCCTGTTCATCAAGTCTACTCCATCGAAAAATTAATGCACATTACGCGTGTACCCGGCACTGTGCCATTTGTAAAAGGTGTAATCAATTTGCGTGGCGTTGTGACACCAATTATTGATTTACGTAGTCGATTCGGCTTGGTAGACGAAAAATACGATGACACAACTCGCATTATTATTGCGGCGCTCGATGATATGGAAGTCGGTCTTATTGTGGATGGAGCAAATGACGTACTTGACATCCCTCTTGATGCGATTGAGCCACAGCCTGAAGTTGTAGGGTCCATGGGCGATGAATATATTACGGGAGTTGCAAAATTGGAAAAAAGACTGCTCATTATGCTTAGTCTTGAAAAGATCTTTAAATAAAGGCGGTTCATGATGAACTACATTGATAATATTCAACCGATTCATCTCGATATTTTAAAGGAAGTTGGCAACATAGGAGCAGGCCACGCAGCAACGTCGCTGTCTATTCTCTTAAATAGAAGAATTGATATGAAAGTACCGAGTGTACGCATTGTACCATTTTCAGAGATGATGGAATTAACTGGCGGATCTGAACAAGAAGTGGTCAGTGTCAGCCTTCGAATTGAAGGAGAAGCAGGTGGAAACATGTTTTTTATACTCACAGTAGCAGAAGCAGACCGCTTTATTCGTAAGTTAATGTCAGATGATTTATTTACATTTCACAATCGTGAAGCACAGCATATTGGTTTTTCAGCCATGCAGGAAATGGGGAATATATTATCCGGTTCTTATTTATCTGCGCTGAGCGATTTTACGCACTTAAAATTGCAACCGTCTGTACCAGAGCTTGCTATCGATATGTTCGGTGCGATTATTAGTTACGGTCTGCTTGAAATTTCACAGTACAGCGACTATGCCATTGTGATCGACACGGTATTAACTGAGCTTGAAGATGACAATGTGGAAACTGTGAAAGGACATTTCTTTTTACTGTTGTCTCCGGACTCATTCCCGGTTATATTCGAGGCACTCGGAGCCGGATACAGTGAATAACGTGCGTGATGTTGTCAAAGTAGGAATTGCTGATATAAATGTCGTTAAACCGCCAGGGACGATACGTACGTCAGGGCTCGGTTCCTGTGTCGGAGTCGTTATATATGATGAAACAGCTCGAATTGCGGGAATGGTTCATATCATGCTGCCGGACTCAAGCCTTGCGAAATCAGGTGCGAAAAACGAAGCAAAGTTTGCGGATACGGGCGTGCCTGCGCTCATAAAAGAGTTAACACAAAGCGGTGCACGTCTATTTCGCTTAAAAGCAAAGATCGCAGGCGGTGCGCAAATGTTTCAGTATAAGTCCGGTTCTGATTTGATGAAGATTGGCCCACGGAATGTAGAGGCGGTCAAACAACAGCTGAAAATAGCTCGTATTCCGATTCTTGCCGAGGATGTTGGTGGAAACAGCGGACGAACGATTGAATTTGATCCATTAACATCTATTCTGCATATTCGGTCGGTCAGTAAAGGCGAACAGCGGTTGTAGGCAAAGCAGCGGATATAAAACCGCTGCTTTTTTGTACATAACGTTGGCAAATACCTGACTTTTCTTTAAACTATTATTAAAGATAGAAATAATTCGTACCAGGTGATGTCAGTTGATGGGGGGATGAAATGACGAAATTAACGCCGTACGAAGAGCATGATTTGTGGAAAAGATGGAAAAGAGATAAACATCCGGATGATGGAGATGCGCTCGTGGCCCGTTATTTGCCTCTTGTGACATTTCATAGCAGGCGAATTGTTTCAACACTTCCAAAAGCAGTGAGCAGAGAAGAAGTGACAAGTTTTGGTTTATCAGGCTTATATGATGCGCTTTTAAAATTTGAGCCCTCACGCGATTTGAAGTTTGATACGTATGCTTCATTTCGAATACGTGGCGCGATTTTAGATGGCTTGCGGAAAGCGGACTGGCTTCCGAGGTCTGCCCGGGAAAAATCGAAAAAAATTGAAGTAGCCATATCCATGCTTGAACAACGCTATTTGCGGGCAGTGACAGCAGAAGAAGTAGCAGAAGAACTCGGTATAACGACGGATGAAGTACACGATACGATCGCTGAACACTTTTTTTCACACATTTTATCGATAGACGAGCAAGTGAATGAACTGGGTCAGCCGGATGGACCGGGGTTTGTATTGAAAGACGACGGGAAAATCTCACCGGAGGAAGAGCTTGTAAAGCAGGAACAAATGAATGAGTTGGCTGTTCAAATTGAAAAGCTGACAGAAAAAGAGCAACTCGTCATTGACCTTTTTTATAAAGAAGAGTTAACACTGACGGAAATTGGTGAGATTCTCGGATTGTCGACGTCTCGCATTTCACAAATTCATTCAAAAGCATTGTTTAAATTAAAACAGCAGCTTGTGAAGAAAAAGTAATCATTCATTATGGGTGAAATTGGATAAGGAGCACGTATGATAACATTTTTAATCACGACTTCCTTTTTAATACATGCGGTCAGTTTGTTTGCACTTATCTTATTATTTCAACGGCAAAATAATATGAAGCAGACAGAAAAGAAAATGCGGCAAACGGCTGCGGAAACAGAAGAGATGATGTCAGTTTTTTTAATGGAATTAAAAGAAGAAAACGAGCAGTTGATCAAACAGTTGTCGAAAAAAGAACCGAAGCGAAAAGAGCCGGTGCCTATACCGAATGAAGCGCCACAGGATGATACGGTTGTGCTCCCACCGATTGTCCCGCGGGCAGCGGTAGCTAAAGCATATGCAAGTGTGAAAAAAGAGCCGAAACAGCCGGTAAAAGAACGGTCTGCATCAGAACGGATGATGGAATTGAAAAAACAAGGATTCTCTGAAGAAGAGATTGCACGCGAATTGAAAATAGGTGTTACAGAAGTTCAGCTCGGCTTAAAATTTTATCGGCTACAATAAAATGGTTGCGGGGCACGAAGCGTTATGGTATAGTAACTAACGGTGTTAATACACACGTCTTTTGATTCAGGCAGACGGTGCCGTCCGTGACGGAATTTGTCTGAATAGGATAAAGGCGGAGGAAATCTAACCAAACAGGAGGAAACAAACATGTCAGTAATCTCTATGAAACAATTGCTTGAAGCTGGTGTTCACTTTGGCCATCAAACTCGCCGCTGGAACCCAAAAATGAAAAAATACATCTTCCAGGAACGTAACGGGATCTACATCATTGATCTTCAAAAAACCGTTCGCAAAGTGGAAGAAGCGTATAAATTTGTAAGAGAAGTTGCCGATGACGGTGGTAAAGTATTGTTTGTTGGAACGAAAAAACAAGCACAAGATTCTGTGAAAGAAGAAGCAGAACGTTCAGGTATGTACTATGTAAACCAACGCTGGTTGGGTGGTACACTTACAAACTTCTCTACAATCCAAAAGCGTGTTCAACGTTTGAAAAACATTGAAAAAATGCAAGAAGATGGTACATTTGACGTACTTCCGAAAAAAGAAGTTGTTAAACTTAAAAAAGAACATGAACGCCTACAAAAATTCCTTGGCGGTATTCGCGATATGAAAGGTCTTCCAGATGCCCTTTTCATCATCGACCCGCGTAAAGAGCGTATTGCGGTTGCAGAAGCACGCAAATTGCACATTCCAATCGTTGGTATTGTTGATACAAACTGCGATCCGGATGAAATCGATTATGTCATCCCTGCAAACGATGACGCAATCCGCGCTGTAAAACTTTTGACTGGTAAAATGGCTGACGCTGTTCTTGAAGCGAAGCAAGGCGAAGAAATCGTTGAAGCTGTTGCTGTGGAAGAAGCGCAACAAGCTGAAACAGCAGAAGCTGCAGCTGAGTAATGAACAAAAAGGTGATAAGAGGGATACCCTTATCATCTTTTTTTGAAGCTAGACAATAAAGAAACAAGATTCATTCGAAAGCTAAAAGTGCGGCGTCCTGCCGCAACGCTTTCATGACTCGCATCATGCGGGTCACACTCTACATATTGAAGGAGGAACTATAATGGCTATTACTGCACAAATGGTAAAAGAGCTTCGTGAAAAAACAGGCGCAGGTATGATGGACTGCAAAAAAGCATTGGTTGAAACAGAAGGTAACATGGATCAAGCAATTGACTTCCTTCGTGAAAAAGGTATTGCAAAAGCGGCGAAGAAATCAGATCGAATCGCTGCTGAAGGAACAACTTATATTATAAGTGAAGGCGACACAGCGGTTATTCTTGAAGTGAACGCTGAAACAGATTTCGTTGCGAAAAACGAAAACTTCCAAGTTCTTGTGAAAGAAATCGCAGAACATCTTCTTGCCAACAAGCCAGCTACTGTTGAAGAAGCGCTTGCGCAAACAATGCAAAACGGCAAAACGGTTGATGTGTATATTAACGAAGCTATTTCTAAAATCGGTGAAAGACTATCCCTTCGTCGCTTTGAAATCCGCACAAAAGGCGAGAATGCAGCATTCGGTGAATACTTGCATATGGGCGGACGTATTGGTGTTCTTGCTGTCCTTGAAGGTACAACTGACGCAGCAGCAGCGAAAGACGTTGCGATGCATGCAGCAGCATTGAACCCGAAATATGTTTCACGCGATCAAGTGTCTGAAGATGAGGTAGCACGTGAGCGTAAAGTATTGACGGAACAGGCGCTTAACGAAGGAAAACCTGAAAATATCGTTGCAAAAATGGTGGAAGGCCGTCTTGGAAAATTCTTTGAAGAAGTGTGCATCTTGGACCAAGGATTTGTTAAAGATCCAGATCAAAAAGTACGTCAATTCCTTGAATCTAAAGGCGCAACATTAACAGAATTCACTCGCTATGAAGTTGGTGAAGGTCTTGAAAAACGTCAAGAAAATTTTGCTGAAGAAGTTATGAACCAAGTGAAAAAATAATGATTCTTTTTCCGTCGGACGGAATGGAATAAGTGAAATCCCTTGCCGATCTGGTGAGGGATTTCATGTACATTACAGATGGAGGTCTACATGAGCCAGCCTAAATATAAACGCGTTGTATTAAAATTAAGTGGTGAAGCATTAGCAGGAGAAGCAGGTTTCGGTATTAACCCTGCCGTCATTCAATCAGTTGCTGAACAAGTAAAGGAAGTAAGTGAACTGGACGTAGAAGTGGCAGTCGTCGTTGGAGGCGGCAACATTTGGAGAGGGAAAATCGGTAGTGAAATGGGCATGGATCGTGCCACAGCCGATTACATGGGGATGCTGGCAACAGTCATGAACTCGATGGCGTTACAAGATAGTCTTGAACAGCAAGGCATTGAAACGCGCGTGCAAACATCCATCGAAATGCGTCAAATAGCAGAGCCATATATTCGTAGACGGGCGATTCGCCACCTCGAAAAAGGACGTGTCGTTATTTTTGCTGCGGGCACAGGAAATCCATACTTTTCAACAGATACAACAGCTGCGTTACGCGCTGCTGAAATTGAAGCAGAAGTTATTTTAATGGCAAAAAATAATGTAGACGGAGTATATAGTGCAGATCCAAAATTGGACAAAGATGCAGTGAAGTATGTGGAATTGTCCTATCTTGATGTTATTAAAGAAGGACTAGCAGTCATGGATTCGACAGCTTCTTCGTTATGCATGGATAATGATATTCCACTTATTGTTTTCTCTGTCACAGAAAAAGGGAATATTAAACGCGTTGTTATGGGTGAAAATATCGGAACAATCGTAAGGGGGAAATAATCTTGGTACAACAAATTATTAACCAGACAAAAGAGAGAATGGATAAAGCGATTCAAGCATTTACACGTGAACTTGCATCAATCCGTGCAGGACGTGCGAGTGCGAATGTGTTAGACCGCATTACAATTGATTACTATGGAGCACCGACACTCATTAATCAGCTCGCTTCTATTAACATTCCGGAAGCGCGTCTTTTAGTGATTCAACCGTATGATAAAACATCATTAGGTGATATTGAAAAGGCACTTTTGAAATCTGATCTTGGCTTAAATCCGTCAAATGATGGAGCGGTCATCCGCTTAAACTTCCCGGCTTTGACAGAAGAGCGTCGGAAAGAACTGGCGAAACTGGTAAAGAAAGAAGCAGAAGAGGCGAAAGTGGGGATACGCAATATACGCCGTGATGCAAACGATGACTTGAAGAAAAGTGAAAAAACCGGAGATATAACAGAAGACGATCTTCGTGGCTATACAGAAGACGTTCAAAAACAGACGGACGATTATATTCGCAAAGTGGATGAAATTGCTAAAGATAAAGAACAAGAGATTATGGAAGTGTAATACGCTAATTAGCAAACCCTCTTCTTATGCAAGAGGGTTCTTTTTTTGATTTTATCGCTGTATTTACCATGAAATCGTCTTATATGGTAAAATGTATAGGAAAGAAGCGATGTGGAGGATCTTGTATGGGACATAAACCGTGGTTCTGGCAATTAAAACAAACAGGTGAAATAGCCTTTTCAGAAGAGAATGTGCCTGAACATATTGCCATCATTATGGATGGAAATGGCCGGTGGGCAAAAAAAAGGGCTTTGCCGCGTATTGCCGGACATAATGAAGGCATGAAAACCGTACGGAAAATTACCCGCAGTGCCAATCGGATCGGGGTAAAAGTGTTAACGCTCTATGCATTTTCAACAGAGAATTGGAAGCGTCCCAAAGTGGAAGTTGATTTCTTAATGAAATTGCCTGAAGAATTTCTTTCTACTTTTTTGCCGGAGTTAATAGAAGAAAATGTACGTGTTGAAATGATCGGCGATATAGAGAAGCTGCCTGTTCATACGAAACGGGCTGTTCAAAATGCGATAAACAGAACGGCTGGCAATGATGGACTTATTTTAAATTTTGCTTTAAATTATGGCAGCCGTTCAGAAATCGTCAATGCCGTTCAGGCGATAATGAATGATATACAATCGGGTGTGCTGGAAAAACGTGACGTGACAGATGAAACGATTTCTCATTACTTAATGACTAGTCATTTACCGGAGCCTGACTTACTCATTCGTACAAGCGGCGAACATCGTCTGAGCAATTTTATGCTCTGGCAGCTTGCTTACACTGAATTTTTCTTTACAGATGTATTGTGGCCTGATTTTTCAGAAGAGGATCTTCTTGAAGCGGTGGCTGTATTTCAAAAAAGGTCACGGCGCTTCGGAGGGTTGTCGTGAAGAAAAAGCTGGAGGATAACGAATTATGAAACAACGAATTGTAACGGGCGTCATTGCAGCGGCTCTGTTTTTACCAATCGTTACGTATGGCGGGTGGCCGTTTACCATACTCGTTTATATTATGAGTGCCACTGCGGTACTCGAAGCGTTAAGAATGAAAGGCGTTCCGGCTGTTTCGCTGCCCGCGCTTTTATCTGTCCTGCTTTCATTCATGTTACTCATGCCAGAGGATGTTGCGGGGAAATGGCAGGATGCGGGATACGGGAAGCTGGAATTATTGCTTGTTTTTGTGCTCCTTTTCTTAGTGTATACAGTCGTAACGAAAAATCGATTTACATTTGATGAAGCGGCCTTTTGCATCCTGACCCCGCTTTATATAGGCTTCGGATTTTCATATGTGATTGAAACGAGAGAAGCGGGTGTTCTATTCGTCTTTTTCGCTTTGCTCATTACATGGGCAACAGATTCAGGTGCTTATTTTGTTGGTCGTTCGATCGGCAAACGGAAGTTATGGCCTGAGATTAGCCCGAATAAAACAGTAGCTGGTTTTTATGGCGGGATTGGCTCCGCTGTTTTAGTGGCAGTTATCTTATTATCTATTGTCGACTTTGATGCTAATCCATTTTGGGTACTGACGGCAACGGCTTTATTATCGGTTGCAGGACAAATTGGTGACCTTGCTGAATCCGCCATGAAACGTCATTATGATGTGAAAGATTCGGGTACATTACTACCGGGCCATGGAGGAATATTAGATCGGACAGACAGCTGGCTGTTCGTATTTCCGCTTTTACATATACTTCAATTGCTCTAAGGGAGATGATTTTTTGAAAACGATAAGTCTGCTAGGGGCTACAGGCTCGATAGGCTTACAAACGCTCGATATTATTAGAAAAAAACCAGAAATATTTAGGTTATCATCTTTCTCCGCTGGGAAAAACATAGATGTAGCCCGGCAGATTATCAATGAGTTTAAACCTGATCTCGTATCTGTTCTTGAGAAAGATGAAGCAAATCGGCTGAAGATAGAGTATCCTCATATCCGTATTTTGCATGGAGCAGAGGGGCTTGAAGCGGCGGCGGTTGATGAAAAAGCAGATACGCTTGTCAATGCTGTTCTCGGCAGTGTGGGTCTGCAGCCGACATTAAAGGCGATTGAGGCAGGGAAAACAATCGCGATTGCGAATAAAGAAACGCTTGTGACAGCGGGGCATATTGTGACAGAAGCTGCGAAAAAAGCAGGTGTTAAGCTACTGCCGGTCGATAGCGAACATTCCGCGATTTTTCAATGTATGCAGGGAGAACATGAAAAAAACGTAAGCCGTCTCCTCTTAACAGCATCAGGCGGAAGCTTTCGAAATAAAAACCGGGAAGAACTTGCAAACGTGACAGTTGAAGAAACATTGAATCATCCAAACTGGTCAATGGGTGCTAAAATTACCGTTGATTCTGCGACGATGATGAACAAAGGACTTGAAGTGATTGAAGCGCACTGGCTTTTTAACTTGCCATATGATCAAATAGATGTTATTTTACATCGAGAAAGCATCATTCATTCGATGGTCGAGTTTCACGACCGTTCTGTTATGGCGCAGCTCGGTTCACCCGATATGCGTGTACCGATTCAATACGCATTGACGTGGCCAGATCGCTTTCCGATGCCGGATACAGCACCGCTTGATCTTGCTTCCATTGGCAAGCTTCATTTTGAAAAAGCAGATTTTAATCGGTACCGGATGCTTCATCTCGCGTACGAAGCAGGAAAAATAGGAGGCACGATGCCAGCAATCATGAACGCGGCTAATGAAGAAGCAGTAGCGGCCTTTCTTGATAGCAAACTTACATTTTTGCAGATTGAAGAAGTAGTAGAGCGGGCAATGGAACAACACAACCCGGTTGAGTCACTGGAGCTAGGTGCGATTATCGAAACCGATGCAGAAGGGAGAGCGTTTGTACGCTCATTCTTATCATAAAAAGGTGGTTAGAACCGTTTGAATACCGTAATCGCGTTTATCGTTATCTTTGGATCACTTGTTTTCTTCCATGAGCTTGGCCATTTTATTTTTGCTAAACGAGCAGGTATATTATGCCGTGAGTTTGCGATTGGGTTTGGACCGAAAATTTTTGCTCATAAAAAAGGAGAAACAGTTTATACGATCCGGCTGCTGCCGCTCGGTGGATATGTCCGAATGGCCGGCGAAGATCCGGAAATGACCGAACTAAAAGCTGGGCAGCGTATTGGCGTTATATTTAATGAACAAGACGAAGTGATTAATTTAATTGTCAATGGCCGTGATCGTTTTAAAGAGGCCCGTGTGATCGAAATTGAAAAAGCGGACCTTGAACATGAGTTGCTCATCACCGGGTATGAAGAGGGCGAGGATGAATTAAAAACATTTCGCGTTCACCGTGAAGCGTTAATGACAGAAGATCATTTAAGCACACAAATTGCGCCGTATGACCGTCAGTTTAATTCAAAAACATTGCCTAAGCGCGCAATGGCCATTTTTGCAGGGCCGTTGTTTAACTTTATCCTTGCATTTATCGTTTTTGTCGTTCTGGCGATGATTCAAGGGATCCCAACAAATGAGCCACAGCTTGGAGAAGTCATTGAGGGTGGGGCGGCAGTCGAAGCAGGATTGCAAGAAGGTGACCGTATTATATCGATTGACGGTGAAACGATGTCGTCATGGGAAGATATCGTTACTGTCATCCAAAAAAGTCCAGGGGAAGAGCTCGCATTTAATATTGAGCGCGGTGGGGAGCAGCTGACGCTTCCGGTTACACCATCAGCTGAAGAAGCAGAAGGTGAAACATATGGGATGATTGGTGTATACACCCCGTTTGAGAAGTCGTTTTTCGGAGCATTTGTTTATGGAGCCAAAGATGTTTATGCGTGGACAATCCAGATTATTCAATTGCTAGGTACAATCGTAACAGGTCAATTTTCGATTGACATGTTATCCGGACCGGTTGGCATATACGTGTCTACGGATACCGTTGCCGAATCAGGTATTCTGAATCTCGCAAAATGGGCGGGTGTTTTAAGCATTAACCTAGGCATTATGAATTTGCTTCCGCTGCCTGCTCTTGATGGAGGCAGACTGTTGTTTTTCTTTTATGAAGCAGTACGCGGTAAGCCGGTTGACCGTCAAATGGAGGGAATGATCCACTTTGTCGGTTTCGCGCTTTTAATGCTATTAATGATTGTTGTCACATGGAACGACATACAGCGATTCTTTTTATAATAAATAGAACCAATAATTTTCTAGTCGAGGTGCGATTGAATGAAGCAAAGTAAAACGTTAATTCCAACAATGAGAGAAGTGCCGGCTGATGCGGATGTAAAAAGTCATCAACTCCTTCTCCGCGCCGGCTTTATCCGGCAAAATGCGAGTGGTGTGTACACCTACTTGCCACTCGGTAAAAAAATGCTTCGTAAAGTAGAAGACATCGTCCGCGAAGAAATGGACGACGCAGGAGCAGTAGAATTATTAATGCCGGCCTTGCAGCAGGCAGAGTTATGGCAGGAATCAGGACGCTGGCAAACGTACGGTCCGGAATTGATGCGTTTGAAAGACCGTCATTCACGTGAATTCGCACTCGGCGCCACACATGAAGAAGTCATTACGGCTCTCGTTCGTGATGAAGTGAAATCATATAAACGCCTGCCGCTTACGCTTTATCAAATTCAAACGAAGTTTCGCGATGAAAAACGGCCGCGTTTTGGCTTGCTCCGCGGCCGTGAATTCATTATGAAAGATGCCTATTCATTTCATTCTTCTCAGGAAAGTCTGGATGAGGTATATGATCGTTTATTTGAAGCGTATTCGAATATTTTCCAGCGCTGCGGGTTGAATTTCCGTGCTGTTATTGCGGATTCAGGAGCTATGGGCGGGAAAGATACCCATGAATTTATGGTGTTGTCTGAGATCGGTGAAGACACGATTGCGTATTCAGATACATCGAGCTATGCAGCAAATATTGAAATGGCACCGGTTGTGACGGTTTACGAGAAAAGCAATGACGAACCAAAACCGCTTGAAAAAGTGGAAACACCGGATTCTAAAACGATTGAATCTGTAGCAGCCTTTTTGAACGTACCAGCTGAACAGTGCGTGAAAACGCTCGTCTTTAAAGTAGATGAAGAACTGGTCATCGTGCTTGCACGTGGCGATCATGAAATTAATGATATTAAATTGAAAAACTACCTAGATGCGGGAACGGTCGAAATGGCAACGGAACAGGAAGCGGCTCGAATTTTTGGCGCAACGTTCGGTTCACTCGGTCCAGTAGGTGTGCCGGCAGATGTGAAAATCATTGCTGATCAGGCTGTTCAGTCGCTGACGAACATTGTCTGCGGTGCAAATGAAGACGGCTGGCATTACGTGAATGCAAATATTGCACGTGATTTTAATATATCTGAATTTGCGGATCTTCGATTCATTTTAGAAGGCGACCCATCACCGGATGGAAAAGGCACCATTCAATTTGCGAAAGGCATTGAAGTCGGCCATATATTCAAATTAGGTACACGTTACAGTGAAGCGATGAATGCTGTATACTTGGATGAAAATGGCCGTACACAGCCGATGATTATGGGCTGTTACGGTATTGGTGTCTCTCGTATTGTGGCGGCGATTGCCGAGCAGTTCAACGATGAGAAAGGCTTTGTCTGGCCGGCTACTCTTACCCCATTTGATGTGCATTTAATTCCGGTTAACGTGAAAGATGAAGCTCAGGTGAATGCAGCGAACGTACTTTATGACACGCTTCGACAGTCAGGCTTCAGTGTATTAATGGATGATCGTGCTGAGCGCGCAGGCGTTAAATTTACAGACAGCGACTTAATTGGCTTGCCAGTACGTGTCACGGTCGGTAAAAAAGCGGCAGAAGGCATAGTGGAAATCAAAGTACGTAAAACAGGTGACGTCATTGAATCATCTGTTGAAAATGTTATCAACGTCATTCATGACTTGCAAGGAACGATTTAAAAAAGAGGATGACCGGCATTTGCCGTTCATCCTCTTATACGTAAGGGGGAATGAACATGAATGGATCATCATCCGACGGTCGGAGCCGCTTTTTAATTTTGCTTGAACAACTCCGCTTAACGGAAGACGCAGTTGTACGTCATTTTGATGACACTGAAATTAAAAAGTTGACTGTCCATAAACAAGATAAAAAATGGCATTTCGTTTTTTCGGCACCGGCACTTATTCCAAGCAGTGTTCTCATACGTTTTGCTGATGCACTTTCAAGTACATTTTCGTCTATTGCTTCGATTACGTTTGCCATTGAAGTCAATAACCGATCTTGTACGCCGGAGCATATTTTAGACTACTGGTCCTATTGTGTTCGCCAGTTAGATGGCATTGCACCACCGATTCTTGCTGCGTTAAACGAGCAGCAGCCAGGTGTATCTGGAACGAAATTAATCATTCGTACGCAAAATGAAATGGAAGGCATGGCACTGAAAAATAAATATGGACGCCGCCTTTGTGATATATATGAAAGTCTTGGCTTTCCGCCGCTTACATTTGACGTGCAAATAACAGAGAATACGCAAAATGAAGAGTATGAGAAGTTTCTTGAAGAAAAGCGAAAAGAAGATGCGGAACGGGCAAGACAAGCGGTTGTGGAGATGCAAAATCGTGCGAAAGAGCAGGACTCCGGTGCTACAGAAGATTCGGGTCCTGTTACGATTGGGTATACGATTAAGCCGGACAGTGAATTTAAACGGCTTGAAGAAATTATCGATGAAGAACGCCGTATTGCAACGGAAGGGTATATTTTTGATGCGGAAACGAAAGAACTGCGCAGCGGCCGTACGCTGCTTACATTTAAAATTACGGATTACACAGATTCATTAATGATCAAAATGTTTTCCCGTGATAAAGAAGATGCAGCAATATTTAATCGTGTCAAAAAAGGAATGTGGGTGCGTGTCAGAGGATCGGTTCAAAATGATACGTTCGTTCGCGACCTAGTCATGATTGCTAATGATATTAATGAAATTCGTTCGCCGTCACGTGAAGATACCGCAGAAAAGAAGCGGGTAGAACTTCATCTTCATTCGCCCATGAGCCAGATGGACGCTGTTACATCGGTCAGTACGCTCGTCGGTCAAGCGAAAAAATGGGGACATTCAGCGATTGCGATTACGGATCATGCCGTTGTTCAGTCGTTTCCAGAAGCGTATAGCGCTGGAAAAAAGAATGGCGTGAAAATTTTATATGGCATGGAAGCGAATGTTGTTGATGATGGCGTACCCATTGCGTATGAAGATGCAGACAGAGAACTTGCCACCGATACGTTCGTTGTTTTTGACGTTGAAACAACTGGATTGTCAGCTGTATACGATACGATCATTGAATTGGCCGCTGTTAAAATAAAAGACGGTGACATTATCGATCGGTTTGAGCGGTTCGCGAATCCACATCATCCGCTTTCTGCGACGACGATTGAGTTAACAGGCATTACAGATGAAATGGTGAGAGATGCACCGGATGTCGATGAAGCATTGGGTGATTTTAAAGAATGGTGCGGCGACTCGATATTAGTCGCCCATAACGCTTCATTTGACATGGGTTTTATTCAAACGGGTTATGAAAAATACGGTATTGGCCGAATAGGAAATCCGGTCATTGATACGCTCGAACTAGCCCGTCTCATTTATCCTGATATGAAAAATCACCGGCTCAATACATTGGCAAAAAAATTCGATGTTGAATTAACACAGCATCACCGAGCGATATATGATGCAGAAGCGACGGGCTATATTTTACTAAAGCTATTGAAAGACGCGGATGCAAAAGGCATAAAACGTCACAATGAATTTAATAATTATATGGGGGAAGGCGGCGCGTATAAACGGGCACGCCCTTACCACTGTACAATATTAGTACAAAATGCGGACGGATTGAAAAACTTATTTAAGCTTGTTTCCAAGTCGCACATTGACTATTTTTATCGTGTACCGCGCATCCCGCGTTCTGTATTACAAAAACATCGGAATGGTTTATTAATCGGTTCAGGCTGTAATAAGGGTGAAGTGTTTGAAGCGATGATGCAAAAAGGGATGGACACAGCGCGTCAGGCAGCTGAATTTTACGATTACCTCGAGGTGCAGCCAAAAGCTGTTTATGCACCACTTGTGGAAATGGAGCTTGTAAAAAACGAAGCAGGACTTGAAGATATTATTGGGAATATGATTCAGCTCGGAGATGAACAGAAGAAATTAGTTGTTGCAACAGGAAATGTGCATTACTTAAATGAAGAAGACAAAGTGTACCGGCATATTTTAATTTCATCGATGGGCGGTGCGAATCCACTGAACCGTCAAACATTGCCAGACGTTCATTTTCGTACGACAGATGAGATGTTAGAGGCATTCTCGTTTCTCGGGGCGGATAAAGCACATGAAATTGTCGTCGATAATACGAATAAAATTGCCGATTTAATTGAAGATGTTAAGCCGATTAAAGATGATTTGTTTACACCAAAAATTGAAGGCGCAGACGAAGAAATGCGCGAAATGAGTTACGGGATGGCGAGAAGTATTTACGGCGATGATCTGCCTGAAATTGTGGAAGCACGTCTTGAAAAAGAATTGAAAAGTATTATTGGACACGGGTTCGCTGTTATTTATCTTATTTCACATAAACTTGTAAAAAAATCACTTGATGATGGTTATCTCGTTGGCTCCCGTGGTTCTGTTGGCTCATCATTTGTTGCCACGATGACAGAAATTACCGAAGTCAATCCGCTGCCGCCGCATTACGTTTGTCCGCAATGTAAAAAATCCGAGTTTTTCGATGACGGTTCTGTCGGTTCGGGTTTTGACTTGAAAGATAAAGATTGTCCAGATTGCTACATTCCTTATAAAAAAGACGGACATGACATCCCATTTGAAACGTTCCTTGGTTTTAAAGGAGACAAAGTACCGGATATTGATTTGAATTTTTCCGGTGAATACCAGCCGCGCGCTCATAACTATACGAAAGAGCTATTCGGTGAAGAGTATGTGTTTAGAGCAGGAACGATCGGAACGGTGGCAGAAAAAACCGCTTATGGTTACGTAAAAAAGTATGCGGAAGAGTATACGAAACAATATCGTAGTGCTGAAGTAGATCGCCTCGTGTCAGGATGCACGGGTGTGAAGCGGACAACTGGTCAGCATCCGGGTGGAATTATCGTTGTACCAGACTACATGGATATTTATGATTTTTCACCGATTCAATATCCAGCTGATTCTGATAAATCGGAATGGAAAACGACCCACTTTGACTTCCATTCCATTCATGATAACTTGCTGAAACTAGATATTCTCGGACATGATGATCCAACAGTCATCCGGATGCTACAAGATTTGTCTGGTATTGATCCGAAAACAATCCCGACGGATGATCCGGAAGTGATGAAAATTTTCAGCGGTACCGAATCACTCGGTGTGACAGAAGAGCAAATTATGTGTAAAACAGGAACGCTCGGTATTCCGGAATTCGGTACGCGATTCGTCCGGCAAATGCTTGAAGAAACGAAGCCGACAACGTTTTCAGAACTCGTTCAAATATCCGGACTGTCTCATGGAACGGACGTATGGCTAGGGAACGCACAGGAACTGATTCAAAAAGGTGTTTGCGAACTGTCAGATGTGATCGGCTGTCGGGATGATATTATGGTGTATTTAATTTATCAAGGACTCGATCCCGCTTTCGCCTTTAAAATTATGGAGTCTGTCCGTAAAGGGAAGGGCTTATCGGATGAAATGGAAGAAGAAATGCGTAAAAATGAAGTACCTGAATGGTATATTGATTCATGTAAAAAGATTAAATATATGTTCCCGAAAGCCCATGCGGCCGCTTATGTGTTAATGGCGGTACGGATTGCGTATTTCAAAGTTCATTTGCCTCTTTTGTATTATGCAGCGTACTTTACGGTTCGTGCAGAAGACTTTGAAATTGATGTCATGTCGAGAGGGTCGGCAGCGATTAAAGCATTGCTTCAGGAAATCAATTCAAAAGGACTCGATGCATCGCCAAAAGAAAAGAACTTAATGACGGTGCTTGAACTAGCACTTGAAATGGTTGAACGGGGTTTTACTTTTCAAAAGGTAGACTTATACCGCTCGAGTGCTGATGAATTCATCATTGATGGCGGTTCACTCATTCCACCGTTTAACGCTATACCGGGTCTTGGTACGAACGCAGCAAAAAATATCGTTGCTGCCCGAGCGAACAGCGAGTTTTTATCGAAAGAAGATTTACAGCAGAGGGGGAAAGTATCAAAAACGATTATGGAATACTTGGAGAAGATGGGCTGCCTAGATGCATTGCCTGACCAGAACCAACTGTCGTTGTTCTAATGTGCTGTTTGCAAAAAGGACCTAATTATGGTATCCTTAAAGATGGAAATTGCATGATAACTCTCTTCGAAAGAGTGGGCCGCCCCCACTCTTTCGTGTTTGTTGCGGGGATGTTCCGAAACAAATTCTTTCATGCGGGAGGACAAAACAATGAGTAAAATCATCGAAACGGTAGAGAAAATTGCCGAACCAATCATTGAAGAATTGAATCTTGAACTTGTTGAAATGGAATATGTTAAAGAAGGAAAAAACTGGTTTTTGCGATTGTACATTGATAAAGAAAGCGGCATTGATATTGAAGAATGTGCCATGGTCAGCGAACGTTTGAGCGAGAAATTGGACGCGCTTGATCCGGATCCGATTCCACACAATTATTTCCTCGAAGTGTCGTCACCCGGTGCAGAAAGACCATTAAAGAAAAAGGAAGACTTCGAACGGTCTGTCGGTAAACATGTAAATGTAAAGCTCTACGAACCGATTGACGGCGAAAAAACGTATGAAGGCAAACTCCTTTCGTTTGACGGAGAAGAACTAACGATTGAATATGCGGTAAAAACGCGTAAAAAACAGTTGACGATTTCTTTGAATAAAGTAGCAAAAGCACGTCTTGCTGTTACATTTTAAAAAATTAATAAGATATTTATGTAAGGAGGCTTTTTAGCCAATGAGCTCAGAGCTATATGATGCCCTCACTTATCTTGAAAAAGAAAAAGGTATCGAACGAAATGTATTAATTGATGCAATAGAAGCAGCACTTGTTTCCGCTTATAAGCGTAACTTCAATCAAGCTCAAAATGTGCGGGTGGATTTAAATCTTGAAGGCGGTTCAATACGTGTATATGCACGCAAAGAAGTCGTTGACGAAGTATTTGATTCACGGCTTGAAATTGCGGTTCCGGATGCGGTATTGATTAACCCGGCTTACGAAATTGGCGATATTGTTGAACTGGAAGTGACACCAAAAGATTTTGGCCGTATTGCAGCACAGGCAGCAAAGCAAGTCGTTACGCAGCGCGTGCGTGAAGCAGAACGCGGCATTATTTATTCTGAATTTATTGATCGTGAAGAAGACATTATGACGGGAATTGTACAGCGGCAGGATGCCCGATTCATTTATGTCAGTCTCGGTAAAATCGAAGCGCTTTTGCCACAGTCAGAGCAAATGCAGAATGAAACATACAAACCGCATGACCGTATAAAAGTATTTATTACAAAAGTGGAACGGACGACAAAAGGACCGCAAATTTTCGTATCACGTACACATCCAGGGTTACTTAAGCGTTTATTTGAAATTGAAGTGCCAGAAATTTTTGATGGCACAGTCGAAATTCGCTCTGTCTCACGCGAAGCAGGTGACCGGTCTAAAATTTCGGTGCATTCTGAAAATCAAGAAGTCGATCCCGTTGGAGCATGTGTTGGACCTAAAGGAAACCGTGTACAGGCGATTGTCAACGAATTAAAAGGTGAAAAAATTGATATCGTGAAATGGTCAGATGACCCTGTTGTATTTGTAGCAAATGCTCTTAGTCCCGCAAAAGTCATTGAAGTGACGTTCGATGAAGAAAATAAAGCAACGACTGTTATTGTTCCGGACTATCAATTGTCGCTGGCCATCGGAAAACGTGGACAAAACGCACGACTTGCAGCGAAGTTAACAGGTTGGAAAATAGATATTAAAAGTGAAACAGACGCACGTGAAGCCGGTATATATCCGTCGTCTAAAAACAGCGTATCCATTGATCAAGATGACGAGTTTGAACGAGCAGCGTCAGATACCAACCTTGAAGATTTCTTTTCAGAAGACATCGAATAAGGAGGAACAGCGATGCCCGTACCCAAAAAAATCCCGCTCCGCAAATGCGCGGCCACGGGTGAAATGAAACCGAAAAAAGAAATGATCCGCATTGTCCGTTCAAAAGAAGGAGACGTGTCTGTTGACCCGACCGGCAAAAAGTCAGGGCGCGGCACATATGTAACAAAATCAAAAGAAGCGGTGGAAGCAGCGAAGAAAAAAAATGTTCTTGCCCGCCAGCTCAGTGCGGAAATCCCGTCATCCATTTATGATGAATTGCTTGAAATTATTGCAAAGGACAAAAATTAATATGGCTAGCCAGCCATGGACATCATTTTTAGGACTTGCAACTCGAGCAGGCAAAATTATTTCCGGTGAAGAATTGACTGTCAAAGAAATTCAGCGTGGGAATGCAAAACTCGTTATTTTATCAGAAGATGCATCGCGTAATACAGAAAAGAAAATTACCGATAAGGCGCACTTTTATGGCGTACCGCTCAGACGGATACAGGACCGCTTTGTACTAGGGCAGGCAATTGGAAAAGATGCCCGAGTCGTTGTTGCTGTGACCGATGCTGGTTTCGCCAAAAAGTTGAAGACGCTTATCGATGGGGAATGACAGCATATGTATATGACTGTCATGACAAGGAGGCCATTTAAACTTGGATAATAAAACAAATAATCAACAAACAACGAATAAATCAGCAAGCCAGCCGGCACAGAATCGTGGACCGGCGAAACCAAAACCGACTGGATCTAAACCAGGTGTACAGCAGAAAACAGGCGGAGGTGCACGTGGTGGCGCTTCAAAGCCAGGACAACGCGGAATTAATGGCGGACCACGTGGCAAAGGCCGTTCGGGAGGCCAACGTAAAGGAACTCCAAGACCGCAGCCCGTCGTTAAGAAGAAAGAAATTCCAGAAAAAATCGTTTTTTCAGGCTCACTGACAGTAGCAGAGTTAGCAAAGAAAATGAACGTTGAACCGTCAGAAGTCATTAAAAAGTTGTTCATGCTTGGCGTCATGGCGACAATCAATCAAGAGCTTGATAAAGATGCAATAGAACTTGTTGCAAGTGAATTTAATGTCGAAGTAGAAGAAGAAATACTAATCGACAAAGCGGATCTTGAAACCTATTTTGAAGAAGAAACGACAGAAGAAAATTTGGATGAACGTCCAGCGGTTGTGACGATCATGGGTCACGTTGACCATGGTAAAACAACGCTGCTTGACTCAGTTCGAAACACAAAAGTAACAGAAGGTGAAGCCGGCGGTATTACACAGCATATAGGTGCCTACCAGGCAGTAACGAATGGAAAGAAAATTACGTTCCTCGATACACCTGGACATGCGGCGTTTACGACAATGCGTGCACGTGGTGCGAAAGTGACGGATATTACCATTCTCGTTGTGGCTGCGGATGATGGTGTTATGCCGCAAACCGTTGAAGCGATCAACCATGCAAAAGCAGCGGAAGTGCCGATTATTGTGGCGGTTAATAAAATTGATAAGCCCGCGGCCAACCCGGATCGTGTGATGCAAGAATTAACAGAACATGGTCTCGTTCCAGAAGCATGGGGCGGTGAAACCATTTTCGTTCCGATTTCAGCGAAGCACGGAGAAGGAATTGACACATTGCTTGAAATGGTTCTTCTCGTCGCAGAAGTAGAAGAGTTGAAAGCAAATCCACAGCGCCGTGCAATGGGTACCGTTATTGAAGCAGAGCTTGATAAAGGCCGCGGTTCTGTTGCGACATTGCTCGTTCAAAACGGAACACTTCATGTCGGTGATCCGATCGTAGTCGGCAATACATTTGGCCGTGTTCGTGCGATGGTGAATGATGTTGGACGACGTGTGAAAACAGCTGGTCCATCGACACCGGTTGAAATTACAGGCTTGAATGATGTACCGCTCGCGGGAGACCGTTTCGTTGTATTTGAAGATGAAAAAACAGCTCGTCAAATCGGTGAAACTCGCGCACAAGAAGCACTTCAAGCACAGCGCAGTGAAAAAACAAAAGTCAGTCTTGATAACTTGTTTGAACATATGAAACAAGGCGAAATGAAAGATTTGAACATCGTCTTGAAAGCGGACGTACAAGGTTCAGTCGAAGCGGTAGCTGCTGCCCTTCAAAAAATCGAAGTGGAAGGCGTTAACGTCAAAATTATTCATACAGGTGCTGGTGCGATTACAGAATCAGATATTATTCTCGCATCTGCATCAAACGCGATTGTGATTGGATTTAACGTCCGTCCTGATGTCAATGCGAAACGTACAGCGGATGTGGAAAAAGTAGAAGTGCGTCTGCACCGTATTATTTATAAAGTCATCGAAGAAATTGAATCTGCGATGAAAGGGATGCTTGATCCAGAATTTGAAGAAAAAATTATTGGACAGGCTGAAGTGCGCCAAACGTTTAAAGTGTCGAAAATCGGTACGATTGCCGGAAGCTATGTAACAGAAGGCAAAATTACCCGTGACTCGGGCGTACGTTTAATTCGGGATAGCATCGTTATTTTTGAAGGTGAAGTCGATGACTTGAAACGATTTAAAGATGATGCAAAAGAAGTTGCGCAAGGCTATGAGTGCGGAATTACGATTCGTGGTTTCAATGATGTCAAAGAAGGAGATATTATTGAAGCGTTCATCGAGCAGGAAATCGAGCGCAAATAACCTTTCGTTTTAAGGGGTGATATACATGTCAATGCGTTCAAATCGCGTAGCAGAACAAATGAAAAAAGAATTGACGGATATTTTAAGCCGGAAAGTGAAAGATCCACGTATCGGTTTTTTAACAGTAACAGATGTTGAAGTCACCGGCGATTTGCAGCAAGCTACTGTCTACATTACAGTGCTTGGTGGTGAAGATGAGCGGGAAGGAACGTTAAAAGCACTGGCGAAAGCAAAAGGCTTTATCCGTTCTGAACTCGGTCAACGAATCCGTCTCCGGAAAACACCGGAGCTTATGTTTGAGTTTGATGAATCGGTTGCATACGGCAGCCGGATTGATACTCTCTTAAAAGAAATCGACAATTCATCAAATGAACCGACCTAAGAAAATAGACGTCATGGCAGCAGCGGACTTGATCTTGCTGTCTGCCAGACGTCTTTTTTTATGAAGAAAGGAGGCCAGTCAAATGAATGGAATTTTACCACTATGGAAAGAAAAAGGCATGACATCACATGACTGCGTTTTTAAAGTGCGCAAAATACTGAAAACGAAAAAAGTCGGCCATACGGGTACGCTCGATCCTGATGTAGAAGGCGTATTGCCGCTTTGTATTGGCAAAGCAACTCGCCTCGCCGAATACATAACAGACAGCGGCAAAACGTACGAAGCAGAAGTGACGATCGGGATATCGACCGAAACAGAAGATGCGTCGGGTGCAGTCATTGAATCAAAAAAAATAGACGCTTCTATCACAGCCGAGCAGTTGCTGCTTATATTTGAGGAGTTAACTGGACAGATTGAACAAGTACCGCCGATGTATTCTGCTGTCAAAGTGAATGGAAGGCGTCTATATGAATATGCGCGTGCAGGAGAAATCGTTGAGCGGCCATCAAGAATCGTGACGATTGATCAAATTGAGTTAATAAGCAGTATTGTACATGACGGTGAGACGGTGCGCTTTTCCATTCGTATAGTATGTGGTAAAGGCACGTATATCCGAACACTGGCTGTCATGATCGGTGAAAAACTTGGCTATCCTGCTCATATGTCAAAGCTCGTCCGCACAAGTTCTGGAGGCTTTTACGAGAAAGACTGTGTAACATTGGAGGAGATTGCCGTAAGTATGCCAGAAGACGTGCTGAAGCCGGTTGAAATCGCGGTTTCTCATTTGCCGAAGTGGAACGTATTTGATACAGTAGCAGTGACGATAAAAAACGGAGCCGTACTGCCAGTTCCTACTGATTGGCCGGATGGAGAAAAAGAAGCAGCAGTTTATTTAAACGATGAACTGCTTGCTATTTATCAGATTCATCCAGAAAAAGAAGGAAAAGTCAAACCGATCAAAGTAATGCCAGACTGAAAGAAAGACAGGTGTCAACGTATGGAAGTTATTATGCTTCATCATCCACATGAAAAAAAGAAAGACGAGTATGAGCCAATGGCGCTCGCACTCGGTTTTTTTGACGGTGTACATAAAGGTCATCAACAAGTCATTACTACAGCAAAACAAATTGCCAGCGAGAATGAATGGAAAAGTGCAGTCCTGACGTTTGATCCTCATCCGTCTCTCGTACTCAGCCGCAAACATACGCACATTCGTCATATTACGCCGTTAGCAGAAAAGAAACGGCTTATTGAAGAACTCGGTGTCGATTATTTATTCATCGTCCGGTTTACATCTGACTTTGCTGCGCTCGAACCACAGCAATTTGTGGATGAGTTCATCATCGGATTAAATGTGCAGCATGTCGTCGCCGGTTTTGATTACACGTATGGCCGTCTTGCCAAAGGAACGATGGAAACGATGCAATTTCATTCACGTGGCCAGTTCACATATACAGGAGTGAAAAAACTTGATTTTGAACAAGAAAAAATAAGTTCTACAAAAGTGCGTGAACTTTTGTCAAGCGGACTCGTACGTGATGCGTCGGATTTACTAGGACGGCCATACCGTATGCGAGGAATGGTTATTCATGGCGATAAACGCGGACGTAAAATGGGCTTTCCAACCGCAAATATTGAACCGGACGACTCTTACTTTTTACCGCTTACAGGTGTATATGCAGTGAAAATGAATGTGCAAAATGAATGGCGTGAAGGAGTATGCAATGTAGGATTTCGGCCAACATTTAAAAGTCCGGACAAGCCTGTTTTATCGATTGAAGTGCATATGTTCCACTACAATGGAGACATTTACGGAGAAGAAGTCGACGTGGACTGGTACATTCGCTTACGTGGTGAACAAAAGTTCAACGGCATGGACGAGTTGTCTGCGCAAATTGAAAAAGACAAACAGGCAGCCATTCGTTTTTTTGACCGTAAGCGACTTGACGAACACCCTTAAGTTTCGTATAATATACAGTGCTTAACATTTTGAACCGCTGCTTGGCATGGCGAGTCTCCAACGTATGCTAGGCTGACGGGGATGAAACAAATTTAAAGGAGGAAACAAAATAATGGCATTATCACAAGAACGCAAAAACGAACTAATTCAGGAGTATAGAACGCACGAGTCTGATACGGGATCTCCAGAAGTGCAAATTGCTGTATTGACTGAACAAATCAACACATTGAATGATCATTTACGCACACATAAAAAAGACCACCATTCACGTCGCGGTCTTTTAAAAATGGTCGGCCGTCGCCGTAACTTGCTTTCATACCTTCGTAACAAGGATGTTGCACGCTACCGCGAGTTGATCCAAAAACTCGGCTTGCGCCGATAATTCACAAAAGCGGGATTCTTCCCGCTTTTTTGTTAGGGAAAAAATATGATGTTAAAATAAAAGAGGTGCAACTATATGGAGCAAGGAAAACAAACATTTTCCATCGAATGGGCAGGGCGTGAGCTAACTGTCGAAGTAGGACAAATCGCTAAGCAGGCCAATGGTTCAGCGCTAATACGCTATGGTGATACCGTTGTATTGAGCTCTGCAACAGCCTCAAAAGAACCGAAAGCAGTAGATTTCTTTCCGTTGACCGTGAACTATGAAGAACGTCTTTACGCTGCCGGTAAAATACCAGGCGGATTTATTAAACGTGAAGGCCGCCCGAGTGAAAAAGCGACCCTTGCGAGCCGTCTTATTGATCGTCCAATCCGTCCGCTTTTCCCTGATGGTTTCCGCAATGAAATTCAAGTCATTAGTATAGTTATGAGTGTGGATCAAAATTGTTCTTCTGAAATAGCGGCAATGTTTGCATCCTCTCTTGCGCTATCTGTGTCAGATATTCCGTTTGAAGGTCCGATTGCGGGGGTACAGGTTGGACGCATTAATGGTGAATTTATCATTAATCCATCGGTTGAACAAGCAGAAGAGAGTGATATCGATTTAACGGTTGCCGGTACGAAAGAAGCGATCAACATGGTTGAAGCAGGAGCAGATGAAGTGCCTGAAGAAGTGATGCTTGAAGCAATCATGTTTGGCCACGAAGAAATAAAACGTCTCATCGCTTTTCAAGAAGAAATTGTTGCGAAATGCGGTAAGGAAAAACACGAAGTTGCTCTCTATGAAAATGATCAAGAACTTGAAGCGAAAATCCGCACAATGTGTGAGAGAGACATGATTCAAGCCATACAAACGGTTGAAAAACATGCGCGTGACGAAGAGATTAAAAAAGTGAAAGACGCTGTGAAAGCAACTCTTGAAGAGGAAGGCGAAGAAGAGTCAGTCCGAGAAGCGTCTGAAATTTTGGATAAAATCGTGAAAGAAGAAGTACGCCGTTTAATTACTGTTGAAAAAATCCGTCCAGATGGCCGTAAAATCAATGAAATCCGTCCGCTTGCATCGGAAACAGCATTGCTTCCAAGGACACACGGTTCTGCCATGTTTACACGCGGCCAAACGCAAGTGCTCAGCATTGCAACTCTCGGTGCGCTCGGTGATGTTCAAATATTGGACGGACTTGGCGTAGAAGAGTCAAAACGATTTATGCACCATTACAATTTCCCTTCATTCAGCGTCGGGGAAACGCGTCCGCTTCGTGCGCCTGGACGCCGTGAAATCGGTCACGGTGCACTTGGAGAACGTGCGCTATTTCCGATTATTCCAGACGAAAAAGACTTCCCTTATACGATCCGTGTCGTGTCAGAAGTGCTTGAATCAAATGGTTCTTCTTCACAGGCGAGCATTTGTGCGAGTACAATGGCTATGATGGATGCAGGTGTACCAATTAAAGCACCGGTTGCCGGTATTGCAATGGGTCTTGTTAAGTCAGGTGAACATTACACAGTCCTCTCTGATATTCAAGGCATGGAAGACCACCTTGGCGACATGGACTTTAAAGTAGCGGGTACAGCAAAAGGTATAACAGCCCTTCAAATGGACATTAAAATTGATGGCTTAAGTCGTCAAATTTTAGAAGAAGCATTGCAGCAGGCGAAAGAAGGCAGAATGCACATTTTAGAGCATATGTTGTCTATAATCGACACGCCGCGTGCTGAATTGTCCGCGTATGCACCGAAAATCATGACTATGACAATTAATCCGGATAAAATCCGTGATGTTATTGGGCCGAGCGGTAAGCAAATCAATAAAATCATTGAAGAAACGGGCGTCAAAATCGATATTGAACAAGATGGAACAGTCTTTATTTCATCGATTAATCAAGAAGATAATGAGCGCGCGAAAAAAATCATTGAAGATATTGTTCGTGAAGTCCAAGTAGGCGAACTTTATATGGGGAAAGTAAAACGAATTGAAAAATTTGGTACATTTGTTGAATTGTTTAAAGGAAAAGATGGACTTGTCCACATTTCTGAACTGGCAGAAGAGCGGGTTGGCAAAGTAGAGGATGTCGTTAAAATGGGCGATCAATTCCTTGTAAAAGTCATCGGTGTTGATAATCAAGGCCGTGTAAATGTATCGCGTAAAGCTGTTTTGAAAGAGCAAAGAGAAAAAGAAGAAGCGTCAAAACAATCATAATCATAAAAAGCGTCGATCTCTTTTGAAGAGCGGCGCTTTTTTTCTGGAATAAATGAATGACCTATGTTAATGTTGTTTATTGATATAACGAAATAGACATCTAGATGAAACAGATACTAGGAGGAATAGATTACGTTGATAAAACGATTTACATGTAACAATGGTGTGACCATAGTAACAGAGGAAATTTCAACTGTCCGCTCAGCAGCAATTGGAATCTGGATTGCGACTGGCTCGCGAGATGAGTCTCCTCAGCTAAATGGTGTATCCCATTTTATTGAACATATGTTTTTTAAAGGAACGAAAAACTTAAGTGCAAAAGAAATTGCTGAAAGTTTTGACAGTATTGGCGGACAAGTAAATGCCTTTACATCAAAAGAATACACATGTTATTACGCGAAAGTACTTGATAATCATGCGGACCATGCATTAGATGTGCTGGCCGATATGTTTTTTAATTCAACATTTGCGGAAGAGGAAATGGAAAAAGAGAAAAATGTAATATACGAAGAAATTAAAATGTATGAAGACGCACCGGACGATATCGTCCATGATTTATTGAGCAGCGCCGCATACGGTAATCATCCGCTCGGTCTGCCAATTTTAGGTACAGAAGAAACACTATCTTCTTTTACACGTGATACATTGAAAGAATATATATATAACATGTATACACCAGACCGGGTTGTTATTTCTATCGCTGGTAATATTGATGAAGATATCGTCCGTAAAGCAGAGGCACTCTTTGGTTCGTATACAGGGGGCAAGGCAGCTGAATTGGAAGCAGTCTCTCATTTTTATTACGAGAAAAAAGCGCGTTCAAAAGAAACAGAGCAGGCGCATTTATGTCTCGGCTATGAGGGTATTCCAATCGGAGATGAAAATATTTACAATTTAATTGTTATGAACAATATTATCGGCGGCAGCATGTCGAGCCGTTTGTTCCAAGAGGTACGGGAAGAGCGGGGTCTTGCGTATTCTGTTTATTCGTACCATTCATCTTACAAAGATACGGGTCTAATTACTTTTTACGGTGGAACCGGTGCCGAGCAGCTCGATGAATTATATGAGACGATTCAAAATTCGATTCATCTTGTGAAAACGGAAGGATTGACGGAAAAAGAATTGTACAACAGTAAAGAACAGCTCAAAGGCAGTTTAATGTTAAGTTTGGAAAGCACAAATAGCCGGATGAGCCGCAATGGGAAAAATGAACTTCTTTTAAAACATCACCGCTCATTGGATGAGATTGTCTCACTCATTGATGGCGTGACAAAAGAACGTGTTGATGAACTCGCGAAACAATTATTTGATAAACCATTTTCTGCATCATTAATCAGCCCGGACGGCAAATGGCCGAAAACAGCTGTCAATTGAATCCGCTTTTTGCGGGTTCTTTTTTTATACGTAGTAAAATGGCACAGCAAAATAAACAGTTCATACAATAAAAAGAATACGTCAAAGATGGAGGAGATGAAGATGAACGCCGTTTTGTTTGGTGGCGATGCAAGGCAATTGGAAATAAGCCGCATTCTTGTTCAGCACGGATATGACGTGTGGATGATTGGGTTTGAACAAATAGAGATAATTGAAAATGTTAAAAAAATAAAAACGGATGATTTGAATAGTTTGTCCATCGATTTATTCGTTTTGCCTGTATCCGGTGTGAAGGAAAATGGAGAAGTTGATGCTTCGTTTGCAAACGAACCGCTTTTTTTTACAAAAGAAATTGCAGACAAAATACCAGAATCGTGTGCAGTCATGAGCGGCATAAAAACAGCTGCGCTCAAACAAATGATACAACGTGAAGTCACTTTTTTATTTGAACGTGAAGATGCAGCGATTCATAATTCCATTCCAACCGCTGAAGGAACGCTTATGATTGCTATGCAGCAAACACCAATTACCATTCACCAATCAAAGGTTGTGGTAGTAGGGTTCGGACGCGTTGGGATGACGACAGCACGTCTCTTTCATCAGGTCGGTGCAACTGTATCAACAGCTGTGAGAGAAACAGGTAGATTTGCCCGTGCATCAGAAATGGGGCTTGATCCATTTTATATGGAGGAACTTCACACACAGGCGGGTCTGGCAGATATCATAATTAATACAGTACCGGCCCTTTTATTGACGGATGAAGTGATTCGGCAGATGAAAAAGACAGCGATCATTATCGATCTCGCTTCAATGCCAGGTGGAACGGATTTCAAAGCAGCAGAGGCAGCTGGTATTCAAGCCATTCATGCGCTCGGTCTGCCGGGGAAAGCGGCGCCGGAAACAGCAGGTAAAATACTTGGGCAGGTCATTGTCAATGCTGCCCGTGAATGGAAAATGGAAAGGGGACTGTAAACAGTGGAATCGCCTTTAGCAGGACGTCGAATAGGCTTTGGATTGACAGGGTCTCACTGCACATTTGAAGAGGTAGTGCCGGTTGTGAAAAAATTAGTCGAGCTTGGAGCACATGTTGTTCCCGTAGCGACGGCTACTGTTCAAAAGGAAGCGAGTCGTTTCGGTTCAGCGGGTGAATGGCTGCAAAAGATAGAGGAAGAAGCGGGTCGAAAAGCGATCGTAACGATTCAAGATGCAGAACCACTCGGGCCGAAGGAACCGCTTGACTGCATGGTTATTGCACCGATGACAGGCAGTTCCATTAGCCGGTTTGCTAATGCGAATACGGATTCACCGGTCCTAATGGCTGCAAAAGCGACACTACGAAACGGTGGACCGGTCGTTGTAGCAGTTTCAACAAACGATGGACTTGGCTTGAATAGCCATAATATTGCTAAGTTGTTAACTACGAAAAACATTTATTTCGTTCCGTTTGGACAGGATGATCCAGTAAAAAAACCAAACTCGCTCGTTGCTAAAATGGACCTCGTTCCAGAAACAGTTGTCGCTGCCATCAATAACCGTCAAATTCAGCCACTGCTTAGATAAAATACACGTAAATCCCCCAAAAAAACGGTCTTTTTTGCGAACAAATGATTTTCTTCTTTTATTCATCCTTTATTGTGTTAAAATAATGCTATTAAAAGTATCGAAATACTTTTTCACTATTTGCTATTATTCGACAACGTATTTTATACGAAAAATGAATTACTTATTCTGGAAGGGGAAGATTTACATGAGTAACAAAGGTTTTCACGTAGCCGTCGTCGGTGCGACGGGAGCGGTCGGACAACAAATGCTAAAAACACTGGAAGAGCGCAATTTTCCAATGAAGTCATTAACGCTGCTTTCATCCGCCCGTTCAGCGGGAAAAACCGTTTCTTTTAGAGGCGAAGACGTAACAGTACAGGAAGCGAAACCGGAAAGCTTTGACGGAATCGATATCGCGTTGTTTTCAGCAGGCGGCAGTGTGTCAAAAGAGCTCGCTCCTGAAGCAGCAAAACGCGGCGCTGTGGTCATTGATAACACAAGCGCATTCCGCATGGATCCGGAAGTTCCACTTGTTGTACCAGAAGTAAATAAAGAAGATTTGCGCGATCATAAAGGAATCATTGCCAATCCAAACTGCTCGACGATTCAAATGCTTGTGGCGCTTGAGCCAATCCGTGCAGCATACGGATTGAAAAAAGTTATCGTGTCAACGTATCAGGCAGTATCCGGCGCGGGTGCACAGGCGGTAGAAGAACTTTACAGCCAGACGAAAGCGATTGTTAACAACGAATCATTTGAACCGAAAATTTTACCGGTAGGTAGCGATAAAAAACATTATCAAATCGCATTCAATGCCATTCCGCAAATTGATAAATTTGAAGACAATGGCTTTACATTTGAAGAAATGAAAATGATTAACGAAACGAAAAAAATTATGCACCTAGATAGTCTGCCTGTTGCTGCGACTTGTGTTCGTTTGCCAATCGCAATAGGCCATTCAGAATCTCTTTATTTTGAAACGGAAAAAGGTGCACTTACAGCAGCAGATATACAAAATTTGTTGAAAGATGCGCCGGGAATTGTCCTTCAAGATAATCCGGCCGAACAAGTATATCCAATGCCGGCAGACTGTGTTGGCAAAAATGACGTATTTGTTGGACGTATCCGTAAAGATCTTCATACAGATAACGGTTTCCATATGTGGGTTGTTTCTGATAACTTGTTAAAAGGAGCAGCATGGAATTCTGTGCAGATCGCTGAAACATTGATTGACATGGAGATTGTCACAGAAAAATAAAGCGAAACTTCATTCAGTGGGGACCACCTGAGACCTTCTGAATAAAAAGAAAAACTCAGATAAAAAGCGCCGCGTCCTGCGGCAATACCTGAGTGACCGGGCTTCTACAGGCACGGAACCAATCGGGCGTTTACGGACAGTTAACCTAACCTCTTTCATCGCTTTTTCTTTTCGATGACTGAAAGAGAGACGGGTTTACTGTCCGTTAATGCGGGATAAACGGCCGCCATTCTTCATGAAAAGGCCAGGTGTTCAATATGAAAATCATCATTCAGAAATTTGGCGGTACGTCTGTTCGTGATGAACAGTCAAGACTCAGTGCCCTCAATCACGTACAGCGTGCCGTTCGCGAAGGATATAAAGTCGTTGTCGTTGTGTCGGCTATGGGCCGAAAAGGCGATCCGTATTCAACGGATACGTTATTAGCGCTTACAGGCGGCGGGGAAAGTATGCTGACCAGAAGAGAAACCGATCTTCTTTTATCCACTGGGGAACTGATCTCTAGTCTCGTTTTCTCGAACATGTTGAAGGAAAATGGACTTCAATCAACGGCGTTGACAGGCGGGCAGGCCGGAATTGTCACGGATCATGACCACATGAATGCAAAAATTATTGAAATGAACTGCGCACGCCTGTTAAAAGAACTGGAAACGAACGATGTAATCGTCGTGGCCGGTTTTCAAGGCACTTCAAAATTTGGTGAAGTGACGACGCTGGGTCGGGGAGGCAGTGACACGTCTGCAGCTGCTTTAGGCGCTGCAGTCCAAGCTGAATTCATCGATATCTTTACAGACGTGAACGGTATTATGACAGCAGACCCGCGTATTGTGCAGCATGCACGGCCGCTTTCTATCGTGACCTATACAGAAGTATGTAACATGGCGTATCAAGGAGCAAAAGTCATTCACCCGCGTGCAGTGGAGATTGCGATGCAGGCGAAAGTGCCGCTTCGTATCCGATCGACCTATTCAGAAGAAACGGGTACACTCGTTACTTCCGCATCGGATGAACATCACGGCTTTGATATGCACGATCGTCCTGTAACGGGCATTGCTCATGTAACAGACATTACCCGTATTAGAGTTCAGACAACGGATCAGTCCCGTATTTTTCAACTGATGGCGGCTGAAGGTATAAGCGTTGATTTTATTAACATATCAGAAGACCGTGTCACATATACCGTGACAGATGAAAATGCCAATCGTGCACAGCAAAAGCTTATCGATAATGGGTATGAACCGATTATGGAGCCGGATTGTGCGAAAGTATCTGTCGTCGGCGCAGGAATGACAGGTGTACCAGGTGTAACCTCTAAAATCGTCACAGCTCTATCAGAAAAAGACATTAACATTATGCAATCAGCTGACAGCTACACGACGATCTGGGTACTTGTAAAAGAAGACCAGATGCCGGCTGCTGTTAACGCACTGCATGATACATTCTTACTTCAAAACAACAAATCAACAAATCAACAGGCTGAATAATATTAGGAGGCCCGGGAATACAGGAGGCGAATGCGTATGATTACTTTCGGCCGGTTGTCAACGGCGATCGTTACGCCGTTTGATTCAAAAGGAAACATTGATTTCAATAAAACAACCCAACTGATTGAATATTTAATTCAAAATGGAACGGACTCGCTCGTTGTAGCAGGAACGACTGGTGAATCACCGACGCTTACAGCAGAAGAAAAAATTGCACTTTTCCGCCATGCGGTAAAAGTAGTGGCCGGACGCATTCCAGTTATTGCCGGTACAGGCAGCAACAACACGAGGGCATCCATTGAATTAACAAAAAAAGCGGAAGCAGAAGGCGTCGATGCCATTATGCTCGTTGCGCCATATTACAATAAACCGAATCAAGAAGGACTTTTCCAGCATTTCAAAACCATTGCTGAATCGACAAATCTCCCGGTTATGATCTATAATATTCCAGGTCGCTCATCGATTTTAATCGAACCGAGAACAACAATCCGTCTTGCTAATGAAGTACCAAATATTGTGGCAACAAAAGAAGCAAGCGGCAGCATCGATATTATTACGGAAATTATTGCGAATACAGCAGATGATTTTCTAGTCTACAGCGGTGATGATGGCTTGACACTTCCTGTTTTGTCCGTTGGAGGCACAGGCATCGTCTCAGTGGCGTCACACGTAGCGGGGAATGAAATGAAGAAAATGATCAATGCGTTTTATGCAGGGGACATCCAAACAGCTGCTAAAATACATCAGGCGCTTCTTCCACTTTTCCGTGGATTGTTTGCCGCACCAAATCCGGTGCCGGTTAAGACGGCATTACAGTTAAAAGGGCTGGATGTCGGCGGCGTTCGCCTGCCGCTCATTCCACTAACAGAAGAAGAACGGACAGCATTATCGACATTGCTTTAAAAGGTGGGCCGGTTTTTGCAGAATCATTCTGCAAAAACCGGCTTTTCCTTTTGCATATAGATTGTATTGGCTTTACTTTTCTTCATCGATTATAATAGACGTAACGTGTAGATCGGGTTTGTTAAATGTTTAGGAGGAAATAATAGTGAGCAAGAAAACAAATGAATTAATTAAAGTCATTCCACTCGGAGGAGTTGGAGAAATCGGTAAAAACATGACGGTTGTGGAAGTGGATCGTGATATTTTTGTGATTGATTCAGGACTCATGTTTCCAGAAAATGAAATGCTTGGGATTGATATCGTTATTCCTGACATTACGTATTTAGAAGAAAATAAAGATCGGGTTAAAGCGATCTTTTTAACGCACGGACATGAAGATTCACTCGGATCACTCGGATACGTATTGAAAAAAGTGAAAGCGCCTGTATATGGGACGAAATTGACACTAGCGCTTGCAAAAATGCGTCTCCGTGAAGAAAATGTAAAAGAAGATGTAAAGTTCTATACGGTACATTCCGAATCACGCCTTCGTTTTGATCATGCGGAAGTCACATTTTTCCGCACGACGCACAGCATTCCGGATTCAATCGGCGTGGCAATTCATACGTCTGAAGGGGCGATTGTTCACACAGGTGAATTTAAATTTGACCAGAGTGCAAAAGGACATTACGCACCGGACATCGGCAAAATGGCGACACTTGGCAAAAATGGTGTCTTTGCGCTACTGTCTGACTCAACAGAAGCAGAACGTCCGGGGCATACGACGTCAGAAGCAGTGGTTGCGGCTCAGTTGTCTGATGCGTTTCATATGGCAAGCGGGCGTATTATCGTTTCATTATTTGCATCGAACTTAATTCGCATGCAGCAAGTATTTGATACGGCTTATGAACATGGTCGTAAAGTGGCGGTCAGCGGCAAAAGTATTCAGCGAGTGAATGACATTGCGGTTCGTCTTGGCTATCTTCAGGTGGAAGACGACATCTTAATTAATTTAAATGAAATTGGCAAATATCCGGATCACCAAGTTGTTATTCTTGCGACAGGCGTACAAGGTGAACCAATTGAAGCGCTGCAAAAAATGGCAAAAGGGACAAACCGTCATGTGAAAATTAAAGAAGGCGATATGGTAATCATTACTGCAACACCGTCTGCCGGTCTTGAAATTCTTTTAGCGAAAACAGTGAACTTACTGTACCGTGCAGGCGCAAATGTATTAACAGGCAACCGTCGTGTTCACGTATCTGGACATGGTTCACAGGAAGATTTGAAATTTATGTTGAACTTAATGCAGCCGAAATATTTCATACCGATTCAAGGTGAATATCGCATGTTAAAATCACATGCGAAATTGGCGGAAATGACCGGTGTACCACGTGAGAATATTTATATCCCTGAAAAGGGTGACGTTATTGAATTTAAGGAAGGCCGGATGCGTCCAGCTGGAAGAGTAACAGCCGGTAATATTCTTATTGACGGAATCGGTGTTGGTGACGTCGGCAATATTGTTCTTCGTGATAGAAAATTACTTTCGCAGGATGGGATTTTTACTGTTGTGATTACGCTCAGTAAAAAGCAGAAAAAAATTGTCGCGGGTCCGGAAATCATTTCACGCGGATTTGTATACGTTCGTGAATCAGAAAAATTAATTGATGAGTCTGTGAAGCTCGTGACGAATATTGTTGAAAAAAATCTGGCCGGTGAGTCGTTTGAATGGTCCGGTATTAAACAGGATATTCGCGATCAATTGAATTCATTCTTACATGAAAAAACGAAGCGTCGACCAATGATTCTGCCGATTATCATGGAAGTATAACCGCTCGTATGTTTGTTTTTATTAAATATGATATAATTGGAAAGCAGCCCATATTTGGCTGCTTTCGATTGTTTAAAGAACAAAAATAAGGGTGATTGAATTGGCACAAAAGAAACGAAAAAAACCGGTACGCCGGACAAATAAAGAAAAAGAAAGAATGCAATCATTAAAGCTTCAAGGAGCGGGTGCGATTATACTCGCAATCTGTACGGTTGGAATCGTTGGCACAGGAATAGCAGGCAAAATTGTTACACAAGCCGCATCTTTTTTCTTTGGCAGTCTATATATAATGGGATTAATAGGCCTTGCTGGAATGGCGCTTTACATGATAATCAAACGACAGCGCCCTCCTTTGTGGAAACGAAGCATTACTGGCGTTTTGTTGATCATCGCAAGTGTTCTCGTTTTTTTGCATATACGCTTGTTTGACACTCCAACAGACGGAACAAATTATTTAGCTGAAACATGGCTTTTGTATAAAGAAAGCATTACGTATAATGAAGCAGTCGATATTGGCGGTGGTATGATCGGCGGCACACTGTTTACCTTGTTTTACTTTTTGTTTGGCCGTCCAGGGACATGGGTTTTTGCCGTATTGCTTTTCCTTTCCGGTGTTTTGATGATCGGTGGCAAACCGCTTATCCAAAAAATATCGCACAGTTTTGTATTATTTAGTGAAAAAGTGAAACAGGTATGGCAAGGATCGCATGAACGAGTGAACGAAAGAAGGGAAGAGAAAAGCCGTGTCCAGATGGAATCGGAAGCGTCAAAAGAAATAAGGCAGCCTGAACCGGATTTCCATGCAGTTGTAAGCGAACCGGAACCGGTTATTTCCAGCTTTGTTGAAAAAGCGTACAATGAAGAGCTGGCTGCTCCTCAAAAGCCCGTGCAGGAAAAAGAACTGGAAGAAGCTGTCTTATCATTTACGGAAGAAGAAAACAAAGAATATAAATTACCCCCAGCTTCGATTTTGAAACAGCCTCAGCAAGTAGATCAGAGCAATGAAAAAAAACGCATTCAAAAAAATGCGCAAAAGCTGGAGAAAACATTTCAAAGTTTTGGCGTCAAAGCAAAAGTAACACAGGTGCATCTTGGTCCGGCGGTCACAAAATACGAAGTGCATCCCGATACGGGTGTGAAAGTGAGCAAAATTGTCAGTTTAACAGACGACTTGGCGCTGGCACTTGCCGCAAAAGATATTAGGATGGAAGCGCCGATCCCAGGGAAATCCGCGATCGGCATTGAAGTGCCGAACGCGGAAGTCGCCATGGTTAGTTTTCGGGAAGTCATTGAGGCAAAACAAAATGAAAAACCCGACTCGAAATTGCACGTGGCACTCGGTCGTGATATTACCGGTGAAGCGATCGGAGCAGAATTGAATAAAATGCCGCATTTACTCGTAGCAGGCGCGACTGGAAGTGGAAAAAGTGTATGCATTAATGGCATTATTACAAGTATTTTAATGCGCGCAAAACCACATGAAGTCAAAATGATGATGATTGACCCTAAAATGGTGGAATTAAACGTGTATAATGGTGTACCGCATCTATTGGCACCTGTTGTAACAGACCCAAAAAAAGCGTCTCAAGCATTGAAAAAAGTAGTCGGAGAGATGGAACGGCGCTACGATTTATTTTCTCATACAGGTACGCGTAACATTGAAGGCTACAACGGACATGTGATAAAACATAATATAGAAACAGGTGAAAAACAGCCGCATTTGCCGTACATTGTGGTCATTGTCGATGAGCTCGCAGACTTAATGATGGTAGCATCAAATGATGTGGAGGATTCAATTATCCGGCTTGCGCAAATGGCACGTGCTGCCGGCATTCATCTTATTATTGCGACGCAGCGTCCATCTGTAGACGTTATTACGGGGATTATTAAAGCAAACATTCCATCACGTATTGCTTTTTCGGTATCATCAGCTATTGATTCACGGACGATTCTTGATATGGGTGGGGCAGAGAAGCTGCTTGGCCGCGGCGATATGCTTTTTTATCCGACAGGTGCCGTGAAACCGGTCCGCGTGCAGGGTGCTTTTTTATCAGATGAAGAAGTAGAAGATATCGTTGACTTTGTTATTTCCCAGCAAAAAGCGCAGTATCAAGAGGAAATGATTCCAGAAGACATCCCAGAAACGACGGCTCAATCAGAAGATGAGTTATACGACGATGCGGTACAGCTCATATCTGAAATGCAGACAGCGTCTGTTTCGATGCTGCAGCGCCGTTTCCGGATCGGTTATAGCCGGGCAGCACGTTTAATTGATGAAATGGAAATGCGCGGTATTATAGGCCCTTATGAAGGAAGCAAGCCGCGCACTGTGCTTATTCCAAAACCTTCTGATGAAATGGTCTGAAAAGAACAGTCTCATTCATAAGAAGCAAGCGGTTTATGACGAATATTGTCTTTTCAATTAGGGAAAGAAATGATATATTATGGGTAAATTAACGTAAATGTTAAACTTCAGAGGTCTGATGTCTGAAAGAAAAGGTGGTGAAAATCCGTGTCCATTAAACAGGACAACCGGCCTTTATATTTACAAGTAATTGACCGATTAAAAAAGGATATTGAAAAAGGCATTTATAAAGAAAAAGAAAAGCTTCCTTCTGAATTTGAATTAGCTAAACAGCTCGGTGTAAGCCGGGCGACGCTTCGTGAAGCACTTCGTATACTCGAAGAAGAAAGTGTAATTATTAGGCGCCACGGTGTGGGCACATTTATTCATTCAAAACCGCTTTTTATGTCCGGCATTGAACAGTTAAACAGCGTGACAGATATGATTGTAAACGCCGGGATGGAACCAGGCACTATTTTTCTTTCATCCAATGTACAGCAGGCAACTGAAGAGGATGCACGCCGCTTTTTATGTCCGGTAGATGGGGAATTAATGGTGATTGAACGAGTAAGAACAGCCAACAGTGAACCGGTTGTTTATTGCATTGACAAAATACCTATCGCTCTTTTTCCGGGGCATTTTGACGCGGGGCGTGAGTCTCTTTTTACATTATTTGATGAACAGGAAACGGGTCCAATTTCTCATGCAGTTACGAATATTGAGCCGTTCGGCTGGCATGAAAAAATATCACCCATTTTACAATGTGAACCTGAAACGGCGATGCTTGCACTGAAGCAACTGCATTATACGGAAAGTGAGCTGCCTGTTTTATACTCGATCAACTTTTTTCGTGCGGACAAGTTTAGCTTCCATGTTTTGCGCAGACGGATGTAAGGACGATGATTTTCTTAGGATATGCATAAAGCTTTACCATTCCCACTTCACGTATTCTGGACGCTGGTATCGTAAAGGAAATAGAAAAGGAAAGCGCGTCCCGTTGTTGTGGACGTGTTTTTTTTGTGTTAAATGCTCTTCGTACGGATAAAATGCCTTTATTCGTACGTTAGTCGCGTCAAAATCTTTTTCATTTCATGAATGCTCCTGTATAGTGAAGATATACTAGTAAAAGCTATATAGAAGTTCCGATTAGGGGAGGAAATATAAATGGAAGAAACACGTGAGCAATCGTTTAATCAATCTGGATGTCATGTCCATGTGATTGAAACGGAAAAATATAAAACGAATACAGTTATCGTTAAAATGAGAGCACCGCTTGAGCAAGATACGATTACGATGCGCGCACTCTTGCCGCACGTCTTGCAGTCGGGAACGGAAAATGCACCATCAGCGACGGCTTTCCGTTCGGCACTCGATGAATTGTATGGCGCTCATTTTTTTGCTGATTCCGCAAAAAGAGGAAATGAACATGTCCTGACATTTACGATTGATGTGGCAAATGAAAAGTTTTTGCATGGGGAAAGCAATTTGTTTGATCAAGCGCTTACGATTATGTCTGATGTGTTATTTCGTCCATACTTACAAGAAGGTGCCTTTTCTGAGCAGACCATGAAACAAGAAAAAAGAAGCTTACAGCAGCGCATACGCTCCATTTATGATGATAAAACGCGCTATGCGTCAATGAAACTTGTGGAAGAGATGTACAAAGGAGATTCGTATGCGTTACCGGCAGGCGGCCTTTTAAAAGAAGTGGAGCCGATTACAGCTGCGTCTCTCCATGATTATTACAAGAAAACATTGGCGGAAGATATGATCGATATTTTTGTGATCGGTAATGTGAAGGCTGCTGATGCGGCTGCGAAGATTGAATCGCATTTGCCATTTAAAAAACGAAAAGCGATCTTAAAAGAAAATTACCTTTCTCACAAAACAGAAGAGATACGTGTTATTCGTGAAATGCAGGATATTAACCAAGGTAAATTAAATATCGGCTGCCAGACGAGCATTACGTATGCCGATCCGCAATTTGCGGCGATGCAAGTGTTTAATGGTGTATTTGGCGGGTTTGCGCATTCAAAATTGTTTATGAACGTGCGCGAAAAAGAAAGTCTGGCGTATTATGCAGCAAGCCGTTTTGACAGTCATAAGGGTTTTTTAATGATGCTCGCTGGTATTGATCAAAAAAATTATGATAAAACGGTGCAAATTATGAACGAGCAGTTAGATGAAGTCAAAAATGGGCACATTTCAGATCTAGAAATGGATCAGACGAAAGCGCTGTTGAAAAACCAGCTGCAGGAATCAGCGGATACAGCACGTGGCATGGTGGAAGTGCTGTATAACAATATCGCAGCTGGCGTTGATCGTCCGATTGATAAATGGATTGAGGAGATTGACACGGTCACGAAAGAAGAAGTATCTGCGGTGGCAAAAACAGTTGTTGTCGATACGGTGTACTTTTTGTCAGGTAAGGAGGAAGCATGATGAAGAAAACAATCTTTGACCAAATGAATGAAACGGTTTATCATGAGCAGCTGGAAAATGGCTTGAACGTGTATATTTTGCCAAAAGTAGGCTTTAATAAAACGTATGTGACGTTTACGACGAATTACGGATCAATTGATAACGATTTTATTCCAGAAGGAGAAACGGACTTTTTGCACGTACCAGACGGAATTGCTCATTTTCTTGAGCATAAAATGTTTGAAAAAGAAGATGGTGATGTGTTCCAGAAGTTTAGCAGCCAGGGAGCATCGGCCAACGCATTCACGTCTTTTACACGGACAGCTTACTTATTTTCTGCAACGTCAAACATAAAAGAAAATACCGAAACGTTGCTTGATTTTGTGCAAGCACCTTATTTTACAGAGCAGACAGTGGAAAAAGAAAAAGGGATCATTGGACAGGAAATTCGTATGTATGACGACAATCCCGATTGGCGTGTCTATTTCGGTTTGATTGAAAATTTATACAAACATCATCCGGTAAAAATTGATATTGCCGGTACGGTTGAATCGATTGCAGACATTACGAAAGATTATTTGTATACATGTTACGAAACATTTTATCATCCGGCAAATATGTCTCTTTTTATCGTTGGACCCGTTGATCCGAATGAAATGATGAGTCTTGTACGCCAAAATCAGTCGGGTAAAACATTTGCTGAACCGAAGTCAGTCGAGCGTCGTTTTCCGAATGAGCCGGCGGAATCTGCTGAAAAGCATCGCGCTATCCATATGAGCGTAAACACGCCAAAATGTGAAGTTGGGTTAAAAATGCCAGCTTCCCTTAAAACAGGAACGGAGAAGTTAAAAGTAGAGTTGGCGGCAGGGCTGCTGCTTGAAATTTTGTTTGGCAAAAGTGCTGCGTTTTACGAAAAATCGTATAATGAAGGGCTCATTGATGATACGTTCGGATTTGATTATACAGGCGAGCGTGGATTCAGCTTTGCACTTGTCGGCGGTGATACAGATGAGCCGGAAAAATTGGCAGAACGTATTAAAACACAATTGCTTGAAGCGAAAGATGGGCAAAATATTACGGACGAATCATTCAATAGAGCACGCAAGAAAAAAATTGGGGCGCAGCTGCGGGCCTTTAATTCACCAGAATATATTGCCAATCAATTTACACGGTATCAATTTAACGGGTTAAATTTGTTTGAAACAGTACCTGTGCTTGAAGCGATGACAATAGAAGACGTTATTGGCCTGGCAGAAAAGATGATTCAAGAAGAAGGCTTTTCATCTTGCTTTATTCTGCCAAAAGAAACAGCCTAATGCGAAAAAAAGCATTGATCACCGGTGCATCGGGGGGCATCGGTTCGGCTATTGCGCTTAAACTGGCGGAAGATGGATGGGATGTATATATTCATTACAGCCAAAATAAAAAGTCAGTTGATCATCTCGCCGTCCGGATTCGTGAAAAAGGATGCGAAGCAGTCGTCATTCAGGCTGATTTAACGAAGCGTGAAGAGGTTGAATCACTTGTTAAGGCAACCTCTGACACGACAGCTGTTTTATTCGCGGCTGGGATGAATCAATATGGCATGCTTCAAGATGTAACAGACGCGGAAATGGACGAACTTTGGCGTGTTCATCTGAAAGCACCGCTGATGATCTCGCGTGCACTGATTCCAACTTTAATTCATCAGGACAACGCGTCTATTACGCTCATTTCGTCTATTTGGGGCGAAACAGGCGCCTCTTGTGAAGTGGTTTATTCTGCTGTAAAAGGAGCTCAAATTGCTTTTGCAAAAGCATTGGCAAAAGAACTGGGTCCGTCCGGTGTACGTGTGAACACGATTGCGCCCGGTGCTGTACAGACGGCAATGAACAATGGATTTTCGATGGATGAACAGGAAGAAATTGCTTCGGGTATTCCGCTCGGCCGTTTTGCCCAGCCGGATGAAATTGCTGGAGTAGCTGCTTTCTTGCTGTCACCTGCTGCTAGTTATATTACCGGTCACACGTTATCAGTGAACGGCGGCTGGTACGCATAATTTTAAAACGGTCAGAACATACTACGAATGATTCCACTTTTAAAGGAGGCTTTCTTAATATGTCTGTACTTGATAATTGGCAGGACTGGAAGCGATTTTTAGGCAATAAAATGGATAATGCGGTGGTTAAGGGTATTCCAGAAGAAGTAATTAACAAGCTTGCACTTGAAGTTGGTGATTATCTGCATTCGAATGTGGATCCAAAAAATGAACAGGAACGTGTGCTGTCTGACTTATGGTCGGTTGCCGATGAAAATGAGCAAAAAACATTGGCAAGATGCATGATGAAGCTCGTTCAAAAATAACCCTTTTATAAACCCTTCTTGAGCGTTCCTGTTCAAGAAGGGTTTTCTTTTCACTTCTGCTTTTAAAAATACATAATATCATTTATTATAGTAATCAGATGCAAAACATCAGGAGCATGCCCACTGGAGGAGTTCGATGGTGAAAAAAGAGTGGTACCTTGAATATAGAATAAAAAAGAACCGTCCGGGTCTGCTTGGTGATATTTCTTCTTTGCTCGGTATGCTGTCAATTAATATTGTGACCATCAATGGCGTCGATGACAAAAGCCGCGGGCTATTAATGCGGGCGGAAAGTGAAGACCAGATTAAGCGGCTTGAGTCGATTTTAATGACAATGGATACAATTGACATTATCAAGCTGCGTGAGCCGAAATTGCGCGATCGAATGGCTGTGCGTCACGGAAGATATATTGAGCGTGATGAAGACGACCGTAAAACGTTTCGGTTTATTCGCAGTGAGCTTGGACTTCTTGTCGACTTTATGGCAGAATTGTATAAAATGGAAGGGCACCGGCTAATCGGAATTCGTGGAATGCCGCGCGTCGGAAAAACGGAATCAATTGTGGCAGCGAGTGTTTGTGCAAATAAAAAATGGCTATTCATGTCTTCTACGATGATTAAGCAAACGGTACGCGAACAACTTTTGCGTGATGAATACAGTCCAAATAATATTTTTATTCTAGATGGCGTTATTTCCGCAAAACGGGCCGGTGAAAAACATTGGCAGCTCATCCGGGAAGTCATGCAGCTTCCGGCAGTAAAAGTGGTTGAGCATCCGGATGTATTCGCCGCGAACAGTGATTATTCACTCGATGATTTTGACTATATTATTGAGCTTCGGAATGAACCGGATGAAGAAATTACGTATGAAGCAGTAGAAAAAAACAACCTGTTCCAGGATTCGAACTTTGGTGGTTTTAACTTTTAATATTGGAAGGTGTTACGGGTGACAGAATTAGGGAAAAAATTAAAGGAAGAGCGGGAGTCAAAAGGAATGTCGCTGCTAGATGTTCAAGAATTGACAAAGATCCAAAAGCGTTATCTAGCTGGTATTGAAGAAGGAAATTATGATATCATGCCAGGCAAATTTTACGTGCGTGCGTTTATTAAGCAGTATGCAGAAGCGATAGGCTTAAACGCAGATGAACTGTTTGAAGAATTTAAAGGTGAAATACCGTCTTCTAAAGAAGACGAAGTGCCGCTTCGTCCGACCGCTACCGGACAAACAACAAGTATCGATACATCGAAACGAGTTCGTGGTTCATCAAAGCTGCTAGAGTATTTACCGAAAATTTTAGTGACGGCATTTATTATTGGCGGTGTCTTCCTCGTCTGGATGATTATTCCGAAAGGCGGTTCAGAAAGTGAACCAGCTGTTGATGAAGAAGTACAAGTTCAGGAAGATTCGGCAGTAGGAACAGAGGAGCCTGTTGTTAAGGAGCCGCCTGTAGAAAAACCCGTATTAGAAAAACCGGCAGCACCCGTTCAAACACTGACTGCTGTATCAACGAGCGGAAGAAAAACAGCATATGAATTGGCTGGAGCCGAGTCGTTTGAGGTGGCCGTTTCATCAAAGGGCGAAACATGGGTTGAGCTGGCAGATGGCAGCGGTAAAAAATATTACAGCGGCATGCTTGCAAACGGACAGACGCAAGCCCATAACTTAACGGGACAGACAGAAGCACATATCGTTGTTGGATTTGCACCTGATACCGTTATTACTGTGAATGGCAAAGCACTTGTGTATAAGTTGCCAGCAGCAGATCAAGTGCGGCAAGATATCGTCATTCGCTTAAAAGCACAATAACGGTCGTTTCTTGGAGGGAACTTTTTTGAATTTACCGAATAAGATTACCATTTCACGTATACTCATGATTCCATTTTTCATCCTCATTATGGTCGTTGACTTCGGATGGGGAACAGTTAGTGTATTTGGAACGGACATGCCGATTGAACATTTAGTTGGAGCGCTTTTATTTATTGTCGCATCAACGACAGATTGGATTGACGGCTATATTGCAAGGAAATATAATCTCGTCACAAACTTTGGGAAGTTTTTGGACCCGCTCGCTGATAAACTGCTCGTTTCAGCAGCACTTATTATTTTAGTAGAATTGAATTTTGCTCCATCATGGATCGTTATTGCGATCATTAGCCGTGAGTTTGCAGTGACCGGTCTAAGGCTCATTTTAGCGGGAACGGGTGAAGTTGTCGCAGCGAACACCCTCGGTAAAATTAAAACGTGGACGCAAATTGTGGCGATTGCCGTTTTATTGCTTCATAATGCACCATTTGAGAGCATAGGTATTCCATTTGGAGACATTATGCTTTGGATCGCTCTTTTCTTTACGATGTGGTCTGGCTGGGATTATTTTAAATTAAATAAAGCTGTTTTTAAAAACTCGAAATAATAGATAGGTGCCTTTGGGAAACTCCACAGGTACCTTTTTCAAACTTAGGAGCGAATACATATGAATGCGGAAGTTATTGCGGTTGGATCTGAATTATTGTTAGGACAAATTACAAATACGAATGCCCGCTTTCTTTCACAGCACCTCGCTGAAATAGGTGTGAATATATACTATCACACGGTTGTTGGTGATAATGAAGAGCGGCTTAAAGAAGCGGTAAAACTAGCACAATCCCGTGCGGACTTAATTGTTTTCTCCGGTGGTCTCGGCCCAACAAAAGATGATTTAACGAAAGAGACGATCGCCCGGATGCTTGGTACAACACTCGAATATAACGAAGAGGCGCTCGTTGGCATTCAAGCCTATTTTGACAAAACAGGCCGTGTAATGACAGAAAATAATAAAAAGCAGGCGCTAGTCATTAAAGGCAGTACGGTGCTGAAAAATGACAATGGCATGGCACCAGGTATGTTTACAAAGGCGGATGGAAAGTATTATGTGTTGCTTCCAGGACCACCGCGCGAAATGCAACCGATGTTTTTAAATTATGGACGGCCTGAAATTGTAAATGTCATAGAAAAAGTAGAGCGAATTGAATCGCGTGTACTACGCTTTTTCGGCATCGGTGAATCGACACTTGAAACGGACATTGATGATATTTTAATGAAGCAGACAAACCCGACGATCGCACCGCTTGCAGGGGATGGTGAAGTCACGCTTCGCATCACTGCCAAACATGAATCATCGGACGAAGCGTTCCGTATGATACAACAGGCAGAAGATGAAATTTTAGAACGGGTTGGACACTATTTTTATGGCTACGATGAAACGACCATTGCAGCAGAACTTGCAGATCAATTGAAAGAAAAAAAGTTGACCATTGCGGCGGCTGAAAGTTTAACAGGTGGATTGTTCCTTGGGGAATTGACAGCCATTCCAGGTATGAGCACTCATATTAAAGGCGGCATTGTTTGTTATACAAATGAAGTGAAAAAACAAGTTCTTGGCGTGAAAAGCGACACGTTATCAAGGTATGGTGCGGTCAGCAGTGAATGCGCAAAAGAACTTGCTGAAAATGTACGAAACTTATGCGAATCGGACATTGGCATCAGTTTTACCGGTGTTGCAGGACCTGATCCACTCGAAGGACATGAACCGGGAACTGTTTTTCTGGCGATTGCAGCAGAAGGGCTGGAAACAATTGTTCATCCATTAAAAATGGTGGGAAGCCGTGAGGGCGTTCGAAAACGGACAGTGAAATACGGCTGTCATTATTTACTTCAGGCATTTGCTGAAATGTTCTGATAATAAATTGACGATGAACGCGAAGAATCGGTATACTAGTAGAGAATGAACAACGAGGGGGAACGATAGATGACGAGAGAACAGTGGCAGCCCGAAACGAATTTGTTGCATGGTGGGCAATATCCAGATCCAGTAACAGGAGCTCGGGCTGTACCGATATATGAAACGACATCCTATGTTTTTCAAGATACAGATCATGCGCGTGCATTATTTGCGCTTGAACAGGCCGGCAATATTTATACACGCATTACGAACCCGACGGTTGATGTATTTGAAAAGCGGGTTGCACTTCTGGAGGGCGGTGCAGCAGCTGTGGCACTATCATCCGGCATGGCAGCTATTTCATTTGCGATTATGAACGTAGCCCATGCAGGAGATGAAATTGTGGCGGATGTAAATCTATACGGTGGTACATACAATTTATTTGCCAATACGTTACCGAAGTATGGAATTCAGGTCAAGTTTGTTGATTTAACTGATCCGGAAAATATCCGTAAAGTGATTACAACGAAAACAAAAGCTGTTTTCGCTGAAATTATTGGTAATCCATCGTTGAATGTACTGGATGTCGAAAAAACAGCAGAAATCGCTCATGAAAATGGCATTCCGTTAATTGTGGACAATACATTTGCTTCTCCATATGGTTCTCAGCCGATTAAATGGGGCGCAGACATTGTCGTTCACTCGGCAACGAAATGGATTAGCGGCCATGGAACGGTCATTGGCGGTATTGTGATCGACAGCGGGACGTTCAATTGGAATACGGATAAGTTCCCAGGATTTACAACACCTGACGAGTCGTATAATGGGTTAAAGTATGCGGATATTGAAGGTCCAGCGTTCGCAGTGAAGCTGCGTGTTCAGCTGCTGCGTGACTTCGGTCCAGCACTTAGTGCAAACAGTGCCTTTTTGCTTTTACAAGGGCTGGAAACATTGCATCTCCGTATTCAGCGTCATCATGAAAATACACAGGAAATCATTGCATTCTTAAAAAGTCATCCTGGTGTTGAATGGGTTTCTCATCCATCATTAAGCGATCATCCATCTCATGAACTGGCACAAAAGTATTTAAATGGCACGTTTGGTTCGATTGTCATATTCGGAATTAAAGGCGGCCGCGATGCCGGTAAAAAAGCGATTGATTCGGTTGAATTATGGTCGCATGTGGCGAATGTAGGGGATGGCAAGTCATTGATCATTCATCCGGCATCGACTACGCACCAGCAGCTTAGTGCGGAAGATATGAAAAATTCAGGTGTAACAGAAGAATTGATTCGTCTATCTATCGGTCTTGAATCACCTAAAGACTTAATTGCAGACTTAAAACAAGCAATTGAAAAAGGAACGGGAATCAACTTATAATTTGATCGGCGCGCCGTCACGTCTAGGCGCGCTTTTTTTATGGATGTTATGCTATACTATAAAAAGTGCACTGTCTGGGTGTGCTGCAAGAAAACTCTTCTATTACTCTTCTGCTTCTTCTTAGAATCTCTACTCATCCCGACGTATCATTCCCAATTGAAAGCAGGTGGAAACAATCGAATAAATGTTCGTTTTTTGCTTGTAATTCACTTTTAAATACGGTATAGTTATGACAGGTTATCACACAACCCCAAAAAACAGCTGTTCCCACTATAGATTAAGAGATTTATGAGGAGGAATTTTATGACGAACGACCGTCAAGCTGCCTTAGACATGGCGCTAAAACAAATTGAAAAACAATTCGGTAAAGGTTCTATAATGAAACTTGGAGAGCAGGCAGAGCGCCGCATATCAACAATTCCAAGTGGTTCTCTAGCACTTGATGCGGCACTCGGAGTAGGCGGATATCCTCGTGGACGTGTCGTGGAAATTTATGGACCGGAAAGCTCAGGTAAAACAACGGTTGCCCTTCACGCGATTGCAGAAGTACAGGCAAAAGGCGGACAGGCTGCTTTTATTGACGCAGAGCATGCGCTCGATCCTGTCTATGCGCAAAAGCTCGGCGTTAATATTGACGAATTACTTTTATCACAACCGGATACTGGTGAGCAGGCGCTTGAAATTGCGGAAGCACTCGTACGAAGTGGTGCCGTTGATATTATTGTTATTGACTCTGTTGCGGCACTTGTGCCGAAAGCGGAAATTGAAGGCGAAATGGGTGACTCCCACGTAGGTTTACAAGCCCGTCTCATGTCGCAGGCACTCCGTAAGCTGTCAGGTGCTATCAATAAATCAAATACGATTGCGATATTTATTAACCAGATACGTGAAAAGGTCGGGATCATGTTCGGAAATCCAGAAGTAACACCTGGCGGCCGTGCGCTCAAATTTTATAGCTCTGTACGTCTCGAAGTAAGACGTGCTGAAGCATTGAAACAGGGCAATGATATCGTAGGAAATAAAACAAAAATTAAAATTGTTAAGAATAAGGTGGCACCTCCGTTTCGTGTAGCGGAAGTGGATATTATGTATGGAGAAGGCATTTCGCGTGAAGGTGAAATTATTGATCTTGGTTCCGATGAAGACATTATTCAGAAAAGCGGTGCCTGGTACTCGTACAATGAAGAGCGTCTTGGGCAGGGCCGTGAAAACGCGAAACAATTCTTAAAAGAAAACCCGGAACTACGCCATGAAATTATGATGAAAATCCGTGAGCGTTATGGACTAGATCAAATCTCTGCGCAGCCGGTAGAGGATGAAAATGATCAAGATATGCCGCTTCAAGATCCGTCGCTTTTTGAAGAAGAATAAATTTTAAACAGGAGGGCTTCCTCCTGTTTTTTGTTTAAAACCGTGTCATTGCCTATATAATCGGTGTCATTCCTTGAGAAAACCTTGACAATGAATTTTCACACCGATAAAATTGAAGATATATATTTGACATTTTTTATCTTGAAAATGGAAATGTAAATGTAGCGCTGTTTGTTCCATTTAAATTTGTGACAGCAGCCGACATGTTAAAAACATGACAATCATCTATAGCAAGGGGAGGTGAAATGATGGAACCCATTACAATCATCTCCATTTTGCTTGGCCTTATCATTGGTGTCGTTGTTGGCTATTTTGTACGAAAATCAATTGCTGAATCAAAAATCGCAGGCGCGAAAACCGCCGCGGATCAAATTGTGGATGACGCGAAACGTGAAGCGGAAGCTTCGAAAAAAGAAGCATTACTCGAGGCAAAAGATGAAATTCATAAACTGCGTACAGAAACAGAACTTGAAATCCGTGAGAGAAGAAATGAATTGCAAAAACAGGAAAACCGCCTCCTTCAAAAAGAAGAAAACCTTGATCGAAAGGATGATTCCCTAAATAAGCGGGAAGAAACGCTTGAACTTAAAGAGGTAGCGTTAAACACAAGACAACAACATATTGAAGAGATGGACAGCAAAGTGGATGAGATGGTGAAAAAGCAGCAGTCTGAACTTGAGCGAATTTCTGCTCTGACCCGAGATGAAGCGCGCTCCATCATTTTAGAAAGAACGGAACAAGAATTGTCTCACGATATTGCTATCATGGTAAAAGAAAATGAGCATCGTGCGAAAGAAGAATCAGACAAGAAAGCACGTGAAGTCTTATCACTTGCCATTCAGCGTTGTGCGGCTGATCACGTCGCTGAAACGACTGTATCGGTTGTGACATTGCCGAATGATGAAATGAAAGGCCGCATTATCGGACGTGAGGGACGCAACATCCGTACACTTGAAACGCTGACAGGCATTGATTTAATTATCGATGATACACCAGAAGCAGTCATTCTGTCTGGCTTTGATCCAATCCGCCGTGAAACGGCCCGCATTGCACTTGAAAAGTTAGTGCAGGACGGACGTATTCATCCAGCACGTATTGAAGAAATGGTCGATAAAGCAAGACGTGAAGTGGATGAGCACATTCGCGAAATCGGTGAACAAACGACATTTGAAGTCGGTGTTCATGGACTTCATCCGGATTTGATCAAAATTCTTGGCCGTTTAAAATACCGGACAAGCTACGGTCAAAACGTGCTGAAACATTCCGTCGAAGTCGCGTATTTATCTGGTCTTCTTGCAGCTGAGTTAGGTGAAGATGAAACGCTGGCCCGCCGTGCAGGGTTACTTCATGATATCGGAAAAGCAGTTGATCACGAAGTGGAAGGAAGCCATGTTGAAATCGGTGTCGAGCTCGGTCAAAAATACAAAGAGCATCCAGTCGTCATCAACAGTATTGCTTCTCACCATGGTGATACAGAACCGACATCCGTCATTGCTGTTCTTGTGGCTGCAGCAGATGCATTGTCAGCTGCCCGTCCTGGAGCACGAAGTGAAACACTTGAAAACTATATTCGTCGTTTGGAGAAATTAGAAGAAATTTCCGAATCTTATGATGGTGTTGAAAAATCTTTTGCCATTCAAGCTGGCCGCGAAGTACGGATCATGGTGAAACCGGAACAAATTGATGACTTACAAGCGCATCGACTTGCGCGTGATATTCGAAAACGCATCGAAGGCGAACTTGACTATCCTGGTCATATTAAAGTAACGGTCATCCGTGAAACAAGGGCTGTAGAATACGCAAAATAAGCGAAAGCGGTGTGCGCTAGTCACATCGCTTTCTTTTTGTTAAAAAACGAGAAAGAAGGTAGCGATTATGGAACTATTATTTATTGGCGATATTGTCGGTTCACCTGGCCGGGACATGGTAAGTGAGTATTTGCCAAAATTAAAACAAAAATACCGGCCATCGATGACGATTATAAACGGTGAAAATGCAGCAGGCGGCCGTGGCATTACTGAAAAAATTTATAAAACATTTATGAATGACGGGGCCAATGTTATCACGCTCGGTAACCATGCGTGGGACAATCGTGATATTTTTGAATTTATTGACGGGGCAAAATGGCTCGTCCGTCCGGCTAACTTTCCAGAAGGAGTACCTGGAAAGGGGATTGCTTATGTACCGGCAGGTGAATTTGAAGTGGCTGTGATCAACCTCCAGGGGCGTGTCTTTATGAATGATCTCGACTGCCCGTTTAAAAAGGCAGATGAACTCGTTGAGGAAGCGAGGAAGCGAACACCGTTTATTTTCGTCGATTTTCACGCGGAAACGACGAGTGAGAAACAGGCGATGGGTTGGTTTTTAGATGGGCGGGTGACAGCGGTCGTTGGAACGCATACACACATACAGACAGCAGATAACCGAGTGTTGCCAGGGGGTACAGCCTATTTAACAGATGCCGGCATGACAGGCCCTTATGACGGCATTCTTGGGATGGAGAAAGAAGCCATCATCAAAAAGTTCCAAAATGCACTCCCAGCTCGCTTTGAAGTACCGAAAGAAGGCCGCACGCAGTTGTCAGGCTGCATCGTCCAAGCCGACCGGAAAACAGGTCTTGCCAAATCGATCCGACGTATTTTAATTAATGAAGACCATCCATTCAGCGATTATTAATTCATAGCCCCGCCTCATTTGAATATATATGAAAGACGAATCGAGGTTTTTGAAAGGGGATAAACGAATGGATGTCTTGAAAGTATCATCAAAATCAAATCCGAATTCAGTCGCCGGTGCGCTTGCTGGCGTCATGCGTGAAAGAGGAAACGCGGAAATTCAAGCTGTCGGTGCGGGTGCGCTCAATCAGGCGGTTAAAGCTGTTGCGATTGCCCGTGGATTTGTTGCACCGGGCGGCATTGATTTAATCTGTATCCCTGCATTTACAAGTATAATGATTGCTGGTGAAGCGAGGACAGCGATGAAATTAATTATTCAATCTCGCTAAAAATTTCGGTCAATCGACCGGAATTTTTTTTGTGGCAAAATCTTTTGCATTTTTAAAATAAAAAGAGTACACTACCAATATTGTATAAATCTGATTTGTTTAATGAGTATTAACATAAGTGATTTGGTATTTTTAACATAAGAGATTCGGATAGTGATTTACTTAAAAAAATGATAGACTAAAGGAAGTAAATCAATTGATTTGGCACGATTAAAGGAGTGTAACAAACAATGTTAGAACAACTTTCATGGAAAGTAGGAGGACAACAAGGAGAAGGGATTGAAAGCACCGGGGAAATTTTCTCCACGGCCCTGAACCGCCTCGGCTACTATCTGTACGGATACCGTCATTTCTCATCCCGTATTAAAGGCGGACATACAAATAACAAAATTCGCGTCGGTATAACGAAAGTAAGTGCGATAGCGGATGACCTTGATATTCTTGTTGCATTTGACCAAGAAACAATCGATGTCAATTATCAAGAACTTCATCAAGATGGGATTATCATGGCCGATACAAAATTTAAACCAGTGAAACCGGCTAATACAAAAGCGGCGTTTTACGCGGTTCCATTTACAGAAATCGCGACAGAACTTGGCACGTCTCTCATGAAAAACATGGTCGCGGTCGGTGCAACGTGTGCGATCATCAACCTCGATGTATCGGTATTTCTCGACGTTGTTGAAGAAATCTTCGGCCGTAAAGGGGAAAAGGTTGTTCAAAAAAATATGGAGGCCATTCAACAGGGCTATAACTATATGAAAGAAAAAATGGATGGACAGTCAAGCGTACTTGAACTGCCGGCAGCGGACGGAAATAAGCGTATGTTTATGATCGGCAACGACGCGATTGCACTCGGTGCGCTTGCAGCAGGTGTCCGCCTCATGCCAGCATACCCGATTACACCGGCTTCAGAAATTATGGAATACTTAATCAAAAAACTGCCGAAAGTCGGTGGTACTGTCATTCAAACGGAAGATGAAATTGCGGCAGCTACAATGGCGATCGGCGCGAACTACGGTGGGATCCGCTCATTTACAGCGTCTGCAGGTCCCGGTCTATCCCTCATGATGGAAGCCATTGGCTTATCTGGCATGACGGAAACACCACTTGTTGTGATTGATACACAACGTGGCGGACCATCGACCGGTCTTCCGACAAAACAGGAACAATCCGATTTAATGGCGATGGTTTACGGCACACACGGTGAAATTCCAAAAGTCGTGATCGCGCCGGGTACAGCAGAAGAAGGGTTCTATGATACAATTGAAGCCTTTAATATTGCTGAAGAATATCAAGTGCCAGTTATTATATTATCTGACTTGCAGCTATCTCTAGGTAAACATACAGTGGACAAGCTTGATTACAACAAAATTGACATTCGCCGTGGTAAACTTGTCACAGAAGGGCTGCCAGAAGTGGAAAATAAGGCGTACTTTAAACGATATGAAGTAACAGAAGATGGTGTGTCGCCGCGTGTCATTCCAGGTGTCGAAAACGGCATCCATCACGTAACCGGCGTTGAGCATGATGAAACAGGTAAACCGTCTGAATCACCGGCGAACCGGAAAGCGCAAATGGACAAGCGTATGCGCAAGTTGAATAACTTGCATACGACGTTCCCAAATCCGATCGAAAAAAATGTGAAACACGAAGAAGCAGATCTTCTGTTAATCGGTTTTAACTCAACAGGCGGTGCGATTGAAGAAGCGATGGTGCGTTTAGAGGCTGATGGAGTGAAAGTAAACCATGCGCGTGTCCGGCTTATTCATCCATTCCCAACGGATGAAATGTTACCATTAATCGAATCAGCGAAACATGTCGCCGTCGTGGAAAACAACGCAACGGGCCAACTGGCAAGCATCATTAAAATGAATGTCGGCTACCCGCAAAAAATTAAAAGTGTTTTGAAATATGACGGCAATCCATTCCAGCCGCATCATATTGTTGATAGCAGCAAGGAGTTGATCTAATCATGGCAACATTTAAAGAATTCCGTAATAACGTAAAACCAAACTGGTGCCCAGGCTGTGGTGACTTCTCGGTGCAGGCAGCGATTCAGCGTGCTGCAGCGAATGTTGGCTTAACACCGGAAAACTTAGCTGTTATTTCTGGCATTGGCTGTTCTGGCCGTATTTCTGGCTACATTAACTCATACGGACTTCACGGCATTCACGGCCGCGCGCTTCCGATTGCGCAGGGCGTTAAAATGGCAAACAAAGACTTAACGGTTATTGCCTCAGGGGGGGATGGTGACGGCTTTGCCATCGGTATGGGTCACACGATTCATGCAATGCGCCGTAACATCGACTTGACGTATATCGTTATGGACAACCAAATTTACGGATTAACGAAAGGTCAGACGTCTCCGCGTTCAGCAGCTGGATTCAAAACAAAATCCACTCCGCAAGGTTCCATCGAACAGACGCTCTCTCCTATGCAGTTAGCCGTCACAACAGGTGCAACATTTGTCGCACAAAGCTTTTCGACGGACTTGAAAGACTTAACAGCCATCATCGAGGCAGGCCTTAATCATAAAGGTTTCTCCTTGATTAACGTCTTCAGCCCCTGTGTGACCTATAACAAAGTGAACACGTATGACTGGTTTAAAGAAAACTTAACGAAGCTTGCAGACATCGAAGGCTATGATCCATCGAGCCGTGAAGGTGCAATCAATACATTGATGCAGCACGACGACTTAGTGACAGGCATCATTTATCAAAATAAAGAACGCCCTTCTTATCAGCAGCTCGTCAATGGCTATTCGGAAGAGCCACTCGCGCATGCCGATTTGAAAATGGATGAAGCCGCATTTAATGAGCTTTTGAAAGAGTTTATGTAATTTTCTTGACGCAGAGAATTCAAATCTCTGCGTCTTTTTCGTCTGTTTGCTTGAGCCCATTGTTTCTACGTTATATACTAAAGGAATGTGCACGATAGTTTAGCAAGATCGGAAAGGGGATTTACGATGAACGAAGAACAGCGAAAAGACGGGCAACAAGCGATTAATCCATCGGACAAAAAATCCGACAAGGATTACAGCAAGTATTTTGAAACCGTTTATACACCACCTTCGTTGAAAGAGGCGAAAAAGCGTGGAAAAGAAGAAGTCACGTATCACCATGACTTTAAAATTGATGAACGGTTTCAAGGAATGGGCAGAGAACGAAACTTTTACATTCGTACGTACGGATGCCAAATGAATGAACACGATACAGAAGTGATGGCGGGCATTTTCATGGCGCTCGGTTATAAGGCTGTCCATACGCCAGAAGAAGCAGACGTTATCTTATTGAATACGTGCGCTATTCGCGAAAACGCAGAAAATAAAGTATTTGGAGAACTCGGTTTTTTAAAGCAGCTAAAACGAGATAATCCAAATCTATTACTCGGCGTCTGCGGCTGCATGTCACAGGAAGAATCCGTCGTCAATAAAATTTTGAAATCGTATCATCACGTCGATATGATTTTCGGTACGCATAACATTCACCGTTTACCAGAAATTTTAAATGAAGCGTATTTATCGAAGGAAATGGTCGTCGAAGTGTGGTCAAAAGAAGGCGACGTGATTGAAAACTTACCGAAAGTGCGCCGCGGCAACATTAAAGCGTGGGTGAACATTATGTACGGCTGCGATAAGTTTTGCACGTACTGCATCGTCCCATATACGCGCGGGAAAGAGCGAAGCCGCCGTCCGGATGAAATCATTCGGGAAGTGCGCCATCTAGCTGCACAAGGGTATCAAGAAGTGACATTGCTTGGTCAAAACGTCAATGCGTACGGAAAAGATCTTGACGATATGAAGTATGGTCTCGGAGAATTAATGGATGAAATTCGTCATATCGGTATTCCGCGCGTCCGCTTTATGACGAGCCATCCGCGTGATTTTGATGACCAGTTAATCGAAGTGCTGGCCAAAGGCGGCAATTTAATGGATCACATTCATTTGCCTGTACAATCAGGTTCAACGGACGTGTTAAAAATTATGGCACGTAAATACACACGTGAGGGCTATCTGGAACTCGTACGTAAAATTAAAGCAGCGATCCCGAATGTGACGCTGACAACGGATATTATCGTAGGCTATCCAAATGAAACGGATGAGCAATTTGAAGAAACGATGTCGCTTTACCGTGAAGTCGGCTTCGAACTTGCATACACATACATTTACTCACCGCGTGAAGGAACACCGGCGGCAAAGATGGTTGACAATGTACCGATGGAAGTGAAAAAAGCACGTCTTCAACGTTTAAATGCACTTGTTAATGAGCTTGCCGGTGAATCAATGAAGAAATACGAAGGGCAAGTTGTTGATGTATTAATCGAAGGCGAAAGCAAAAAGAACCCGGATGTTTTAGCGGGCTACACGTCGAAAAGCAAGCTCGTCAATGTAAAAGCACCAAAGTCAGCGATTGGGAAAATTATTCCGGTGAAAATTACGGAAGCAAAAACGTGGTCGCTTGATGGAGAAGCAGTAGAAATTCAAAAAATGGCCGGGGTGAACTAATATGGAAAAAGCAATCTACACAAAAGATGACATTATTGCAAAAGCAACAGAAATTGCAGACATGATTTCAGCAACGGAAGAAGTGGAATTTTTTAAGCAGGCAGAAGCGAAAATTCATGAAAATCAAAAGCTGCGTGAAAAAATGGCGAGCTTAAAAAGCTTACAAAAACAAGCGGTAAACTTCCAGCATTACGGCAAAGAATCGGCTTTAAAAATGGTTGAAGAAAAAATCGAAAAAATTGAAACAGAACTGGATGAAATGCCCATTGTCCAGCAGTTCAAGCAATCTCAAACGGATGTAAATGAAATTTTACAAATGGTTGCAACGGCGATTTCAAACAAAGTAACGGACAATATTCTTGAAGAAACGGGCGGCGATTTGCTTAGAGGCGAAACCGGCGCACAAGTTCAAAATAGCACACCAGGCAGCTGCTAAAGAGCTGCATATCCCGCTGCGGTCATCGTGGCGGGATTTTTTTGCGCGGAAAAAATGGCGAACAGAAACGGAATACTGTGCGAATAATTTTCATGGGCACCACACTTACACATGCTGCATACAATACAGAGACTAACAAAGGGAGGGACGCACATCTTGAGTCAATATCGCGAAATTATCACGAAGTCCGTCGTCGCCAAAGGCCGGAAGTACACGCAGACGCATCATGCTGTTTTGCCGCCTAATAAGCCGTCCGGCATTCTCGGTTGCTGGATCATTAACCATGAGTACAAGGCCAAGAAAAACGGTCACAAAACAGAGGTGTTTGGCACGTACGAGATCAACGTCTGGTACTCTTATCACAACCATACGAAAACAGCTGTCGTAACGGAAAAAGTGGACTATAAAGATGTGATTAAGCTTTCATATCGTGATGATGACTGCAATGGAGATGACGACGTCTGGGTGAAAGTCATTCAGCAGCCAAACTGCCAGGAAGCGGTTATTAGCGATTGTGGCACGAAAATTAATGTGCAGGCCGAACGGGAGTTGACGGTGGAAGTAACCGGTGACACAAAAATAACGGTGTCTGTCCATGAGTTTGAAGACGAGTGGGACTGCGAGCGGGAAACGGCTGAGGAGCATCATCACTAAAATGCGCTGCGGGGAACAGACTGTTTTCCCGCTTTTTTTCTATGTGCTATACTAACAGAAGAAGACCAACAGAGAGGGATTAAACATGGCACACTATACTCCAATGATTCAACAATATTTGCGTGTGAAGGCAGACTATGAAGATGCCTTTTTATTTTTTCGCATGGGCGATTTTTATGAAATGTTTTTTGATGATGCGCAAAAAGCAAGTCAAATACTTGAAATTACTTTAACGTCACGTGAAGGCGGCAGTCAGGACCGGATTCCGATGTGCGGCGTGCCCTATCATTCGGCGAAGGGATACATAGAACGACTCATTGCAGCAGGACATAAAGTCGCGATTTGCGAACAACAAGAGGATCCGAAACAGGCGAAAGGTGTGATTAAACGAGAAGTCGTACAAGTCATAACACCTGGCACAATGATGGAGGGCGCAGGGATTCAAGAGAAAGAAAACCACTATCTTGCTTCATTTGAGCAGTCAGGCAATGACTATGCTGTTGCGGCCGCCGACTTAACAACCGGCGAATGCCGTACGGCTGTTTTTCATTCATTTGACAGCGCACTGCACGAGCTCGCTGCCTATGGTGTAAAAGAAATCATTATGAATAGCGCATGGAATGCGGAAGACCTGAAGAAAATCAATGACCGTTTTGGAGCGGTTATTTCGATTGAAGAGAATACAGATGAGTTTGAATTTGACGCGCTTTTAACAAAATTAACGCATTCCTTAACTCGAAAAGCGTCCGTCCGTCTTTATCATTATCTCCATCGGACGCAAAAGCGAAATCTCGATCATTTGCAGCCGGCAGAACAGTACGAAATCCGCGATCATATGAATATCGATTATTATTCCAAGCGTAATCTTGAGCTGACCGAAACGATTCGTTCAAAAGGGAAAAAAGGGTCGCTTTTATGGCTGCTTGATGAAACGAAAACAGCGATGGGGGGACGGCTGCTTAAGCAGTGGATCGATCGTCCTCTTTTGAACGAAAAAGACATTAACCGCCGTCTCGGCATAGTTGAAACGTTTATAGCCTCTTTTTTCGAGCGTGAAGAACTGCGCGAACAGCTAAAAGAAGTGTATGATCTTGAGCGTCTTGCAGGGCGTGTAGCGTTTGGCAATGTGAATGCACGCGATCTTGTTCAGCTGAAAAAATCACTCGGCCAAATTCCGCGTTTAACCGACTTATTGAAAAAAATTAATAGGGATGCCGTACAGCAATTAGCGGACAAGCTTGATCCATGTACCGAGCTTTTTGATCTGCTCGAAAGTGCGATCATTGCCGAGCCTCCGATTTCTGTGAAAGAAGGCGGCATGATTGCAGACGGATTTCATCCGCAGCTTGATGAATACCGTGATGCCGCGCGTAATGGCAAACAATGGATCGCGGAACTGGAAAAAGAAGAACGGGAAAAAACGGGAATTAGGTCGTTGAAAATTGGCTATAACCGCATTTTTGGCTATTACATTGAAGTGACGAAAGCGAATCTTGGCTTGCTTGAAGAAGGCCGCTATGAGCGGAAACAAACGTTGGCGAACTGTGAGCGGTTTGTGACGCCAGAATTAAAAGAAAAAGAGACGCTTATTTTAGAAGCGAATGATAAAATGATGGAACTCGAATATGAACTCTTTACACAGTTGCGTGAAAAGGTGAAAGAGTTTATTCCACGATTGCAAAACTTGGCTCGGACGGTCAGTGAAATTGACGTGCTCCAATGTTTTGCCGCTATTAGTGAATCGCGCCGGTTCGTGCGTCCTGTTTTTTCAACAGACCGGACGATGATTATCGAAGAAGGCCGCCATCCGGTCGTGGAAAAAGTGATGGACGCCCAGCTTTTCGTACCCAATCATTGCTTTATGGGACCGAAACGCGATATGCTGCTCATCACCGGTCCAAATATGTCTGGGAAAAGTACGTACATGCGGCAAGTGGCAATCATTGTGATTTTGGCGCAAATTGGCTGTTACGTACCGGCTGATAAAGCCATATTGCCTGTATTTGATCAAATATTTACCCGGATCGGAGCGGCAGACGATTTAGTTTCAGGACAAAGTACGTTTATGGTGGAAATGTTGGAAGCGAAACATGCGATTGTGAATGCGACAGACCGATCACTCATTTTATTTGATGAAATTGGCCGTGGTACGTCAACCTATGATGGGATGGCACTTGCACAGGCGATGATCGAATACATTCATACAAACATTCAGGCGAAAACGTTATTTTCAACACATTATCACGAATTAACTGTGCTTGATCAGTCACTCGAGCATGTGCAAAATGTGCATGTCACCGCCGCTGAACAAGAGGGGAAAGTCGTTTTTTTGCACAAAGTAAAAGACGGGGCTGCGGATAAAAGTTACGGCATTCATGTCGCGCAATTAGCCGGTCTTCCAGATACGGTCATCACACGTGCGGATGAGCTGCTGCACTCGTTCGAAAGTAAAGAAAACAAGCCTGAAATAATTAACGAAGGACAGTTATCTTTTTTTAAAGAAGAACTAGTATCAAAGCCTACACTAAAAGAAGATAAAACAATCGTTTCGAAGCTACTAAGCTATGACATTATGGAAATGACACCGATGGAAGCGATGAATACATTATATGCCTTGCAAAAATCAGCAAAAAAGTCAGCAAACTGAGTAAAGTGGCCGTAAACTGAGTAAATACTCCGCAAACTGAATCAATCGCTACACAAAATGAAGTCATAAAATGAGGTGATAAAATGGGCATCATCATTCAGCTCAATGAATCGCTGTCGAATAAAATTGCCGCTGGTGAAGTTGTCGAGCGTCCAGCATCGGTCGTGAAAGAATTAACGGAAAATGCGCTTGATGCCGAAAGTACAGTCATTGAAATTGATGTAGAAGAAGCGGGCCTCACTTCGATCCGGGTTTCAGATAATGGAGCGGGAATGGAAAACGACGACGTTGAACGTGCTTTTTACCGTCATGCGACGAGTAAAATTAAAGATGAAGATGATCTATTCCGTATTCGTACACTCGGCTTTCGCGGCGAAGCATTGCCGAGCATTGCATCTGTCTCAGATTTAACGATGACAACTTCAACGGGTGAAAATGCCGGCACGGAAATTATTCTTTCCGGAGGGGTCGTTCAATCTAAAAAACCAGGACCCGCACGGAAAGGAACAGAAATAATTGTGTCCAATTTATTTTTCAACACACCGGCACGTTTGAAATATATGAAAAGTGTGCATACCGAACTTGGAAACATTACAGACGTTGTCAACCGGATCGCGCTCAGCCGGCCGGACGTATCATTTCGTCTTCGCCATAATGGCCGTGAACTGCTGAAAACGAATGGAAATGGTGATGCGAAGCAAGTCATCGCTGCGATTTACGGCATCAATATTGCCAAAAATATGATACCAATTAACGCTAGATCACTCGACTTTGAATTGTCCGGATTTCTTTCATTGCCGGAGGTGACGAGAGCTTCCCGCAATTACATGTCGATGATGGTCAATGGGCGGCTTATCAAAAATTTCAAAGTATCGAATGCTATTTTAGAAGGATATCACACGTTTTTGCCGATCGGCCGCTATCCAATCGTGCTCGTCAATATGAAAATGGACCCGCTGCTTGTCGATGTCAACGTACATCCATCCAAACTTGAAGTCCGTTTCAGCAAAGAGCAGGAGCTATGCGCGCTTTTATCAACAGCCATTAAAGACGCGCTGCGAAAAGAAACGCTCATTCCAGATGCTCTGCCGACGTTAAAAAAACGCAAAGATTTCACCGAGCAGCGAGCCTTTCAATTTGAGGCACCGAGGCCGAAAAAGCCTGCTATGCCGCCAAAAAAAGAAGTGGAAAAGCTTTATAGGCCCGAATTTTATAATCAACCGGTGAAAGAAACGATACCAGTGATTGAAACCGTCACGATCCATGATCGGGAAGAACCTTCAAAAGAACGGATGCCGCCGCTTTATCCAATCGGTCAAATGCATGGCACCTACATTTTCGCGCAAAATGAAAATGGGTTGTACATGATCGATCAGCACGCTGCTCAAGAACGGATAAAATATGAATATTTTCGTGAAAAAGTGGGGCAGATTGAAAACGAACTGCAAGAATTACTCATTCCAATAACATTTGATTTTTCTGCAGATGAGTATTTGAAAATTGAAGAAAACCGTGTATTCCTTGAAGAAGTCGGTGTCTTTCTAGAACCGTTCGGTGATAAGTCGTACATTGTTAAAGCGCATCCGTCCTGGTTTCCAACAGGAGAAGAGCGCGATGTGATTGAAGAAATGATTGAAGAAGTGCTTCAGATGAAAAAGCCGGATGTGAAAAAAATTCGTGAGGAAGCGGCTATTTTAATGAGCTGCAAAGGCTCGATTAAAGCGAACCGTCATTTGCGAAATGATGAAATTGAGCAGCTATTAAATGATTTGCGTGAAAGCGAAGATCCATTCACGTGTCCACATGGCCGTCCGATTATGATCCATTTGTCAACTTATGATATTGAAAAAATGTTTAAACGCATTATGTAAAAAGGGAGGAGCAGAAAAAGGGCGTGATCTCGTACAGTAGATCAAGCCCTTTTTCATTAAGCATTAAACAATGCGTACTCTGGTAAGGGAATCCCTTTTTTTGTTAAATATTTTTCAATATGCTCAACTGTTTTTCGCAAAATCGCGACGCGTGCATATTTCTTATCATTTCCTTCAATAACGTGCCATGGTGCATAGTCGTGATGGGTTCGACGCAGCATTTCTTCCGCTGCTTCTATATACGAATCCCATTTATTTCGGTTGCGCCAATCTTCATCGGTAATCTTCCATCGCTTAAGCGGATTATTTTGCCGTTCTTCAAATCGTTTCAGCTGCTCATCTTTTGAAATTTGCAGCCAGAATTTCATCATAATGTACCGGTCATCCGTTATTAATTTCTCGAAACCGTTTATTTCATCATACGCGCGCTTCCATTCTTCCTTCTCCGCAAATCCTTCAATGCGCTCGACCAAAACGCGCCCATACCATGACCGGTCAAAAATCGTCAATTGTCCGTACTGTGGAATTTTCCGCCAGAATCGCTGCATGTAATGATAGCGCCTTTCATGCGGTGCCGGTGCGGATATCGGATGAACAGCTATGCCGCGCGGATCGAGTTCTGCGGTCATTCGTCTGATCGCACCGCCTTTTCCGGCTGCATCCATCCCTTCCATAATGACGATTAAGCTGATTTTTTCACGGAATAATAGCTGCTGCAAACTGAGCAAGCGGCGCTGGTATTTTTCAAGTTCTGCTTGATACTCTTTTTTCGCGTCGATGTGCTTGTCCTGTTTTAATTTATTTAACTTCACTTCCATATGTATGCATCGCCTCCTTTTTTTATCATACCCGAAAAAAAGGCTCTTTGAACAAACAAAAAATATTTGACACCGCTTCCAATAGCGTGTAGGATAAACAGTTGTTTTAACAAGGAGGGATTTTCGCATGGAAAAGTATATTTTATCCATTGACCAGGGAACGACAAGTTCACGGGCGATTTTATTTAATAAAAAAGGCGAAATCGTTCATTCCGTACAAAAAGAATTTACACAATATTTTCCGCACCCAGGCTGGGTTGAGCACGATGCGAATGAGATTTGGGGGTCTGTTTTATCCTGTATAGCAACGGTGTTAACTGAAAAAGAGATCCGGGCCAGTCAGATCGAAGCGATTGGCATTACGAATCAGCGTGAAACAGCGGTAATCTGGGATAAAGAAACGGGCCGGCCGATTTATCATGCGGTTGTCTGGCAGTCGCGTCAGACAGCGGACATTTGCGCCGAGTTAAAACAAAAGGGGTATGAACAGACATTTCGTGATAAAACAGGTCTTCTTATCGATCCATATTTTTCTGGAACGAAAGTAAAATGGATTCTTGATCAAGTGGAAGGAGCCCGTGCGCTGGCTGAACAAGGAAAATTACTGTTTGGGACAATGGATACGTGGCTCATTTGGAAATTAACGGACGGCGCGGCGCACGTCACCGATTATTCGAACGCAGCGCGTACATTACTGTTCAACATTCACACACTTGAATGGGATCAGGAATTGCTTCATATATTGAATATACCAGAAGCATTATTGCCGGACGTGCGTCCGTCATCATCTATATATGGAACGACCGCGCCGATTCATTTTTTCGGTCAAAAAATTCCGGTTGCAGGAGCCGCGGGTGATCAGCAGGCCGCTTTGTTCGGACAAGCATGTTTTGAAAAAGGAATGGCGAAAAACACATACGGAACGGGTTGTTTCATGCTCATGAACACCGGTGAGGAAGCGATTAAGTCTGAACATGGCTTATTGACAACGATCGCATGGGGCATTGATGGAAAAGTCGAGTATGCACTTGAAGGCAGTATTTTCGTCTCGGGTTCTGCGATTCAGTGGCTTCGAGATGGGCTTCGCATGTTAAAAAACGCGAGTGACAGCGAGCAATATGCAGAACGGGTATCGTCAACGGATGGTGTCTATGTCGTACCGGCATTTGTCGGACTTGGCACCCCATATTGGGAAAGTGACGTGCGCGGTGCGGTATTCGGTTTGACACGCGGTACAGAAAAAGAACATTTCATTCGTGCGGTGCTTGAATCTCTTGCCTATCAAACGAAAGATGTACTGGAAGTGATGGAAGCCGATTCCGGCATTTCATTAAAAACGCTCCGTGTTGATGGTGGTGCGGTTATGAATGCCTTTTTAATGCAATTCCAGAGTGATCTGCTCAATGTGCCTGTTGAACGGACGAAAATTAATGAAACGACTGCACTCGGCGCAGCCTATTTAGCCGGTCTAGCGGTTGGTTTCTGGAGTGACCGTACAGAAATTGCCCGTAATTGGCAGGTGGAGCGTACATTTGAACCAAGCATAGAAGAAGCCGTTCGTAATGAATTGTACAGCGGATGGAAAAAAGCAGTGAAAGCAGCTATTGCTTTTCAATAATGGTACTGATCCATTACACATACGTTCATACAATGTCCGGAGAATTGAAGAGGTCTGGAAAGCGAAACAGCGATGACTGTTTCGGCTATTCAGGTCTTTTTATTGTCTTTTTAGGGTACATAATAAGACGAGGGGATGAGAAGATGAACTTTTCCAATAAAAACCGTGCAGAAAAAATAAACATGATGAAAATCGAACCGTTTGATGTACTCATTATCGGCGGCGGCATTACGGGTGCTGGGATTGCACTCGATGCAGTGATGCGCGGGATGAAGACAGCGCTTATTGATATGCAGGACTTTGCAGCGGGTACGTCTAGCCGCTCAACAAAGCTTGTGCACGGCGGGCTTCGCTATTTAAAACAGTTTGAAGTAAAAATGGTTGCAGAAATCGGGAAAGAACGGGCGATTGTGTATGAAAATGGACCGCACGTGACAACACCGGAGTGGATGCTTTTGCCGCTGCACGAAGGAGGCACATTCGGGAAATATACAACGTCCGCTGCACTGCATGTATATGACTTATTAGCCGGCGTCAAGCGGTCTGAACGTCGTTCCATGCTTTCGGTCTCTGAAACAATGAAAAAAGAACCGCTCGTTAAAGAAGCCGGTTTAAAAGGTAGCGGCTACTACGTTGAATATCGAACAGACGATGCAAGATTAACGATTGAAGTGATAAAAAAAGCGATGGAAAAAGGTGCTCTTTGTTTGAACTACGTGAAGGCGGCCGAGTTTCATTATGAAAACGGACGTGTAGCAGGAATTGAAGCGGTTGATCAAATCGATGGCAGCCGCTTTACCATTTCAGCTAAAAAGGTCATTAATGCATCAGGCCCTTGGGCAGATTCCGTCCGAAAAAAAGATGGCGGTGAAAATGGCAAGCATTTGCGTCTCACAAAAGGGGTTCATATCGTCATAGATGAGTCTGTGTTCCCGCTTCAACAGGCCATTTATTTCGATACAACAGACAGACGGATGGTGTTTGCGATTCCGCGCGATGGCAAAACGTATATCGGCACGACGGATACGTTTTATGACCGTGATCCAATCCGCCCGGATGTGACAGCGGAAGACCGTGCATATTTGCTTGAAGCGATCCGATTCATGTTCCCATCTGTTAATGTGAACGAGTCGAACATTGAATCTTCATGGTCAGGCGTGCGGCCGCTTATTTATGAAGAGGGAAAAGACCCGTCGGAAATTTCACGCAAAGATGAAATTTGGGAATCAGAGACAGGTTTATTGACGATTGCCGGCGGGAAATTGACAGGCTACAGGAAAATGGCAGAAACGATTATGGAGCGCGTGGCAAAATGGTTTAAAGAAGAACACTCCATTTTATTTAGCCCGTCCGAAACGAAACATTTGCCGATTTCAGGCGGTGACGTCGGCGGTTCGGCGAAGTTTCAGGCGTATGTTCAAGAAAAAATAGCCACTGGCATGGAGAAAGGGTTCTCGAAAGAAGAGGCAAAGACACTCGTTAATAAGTACGGTTCGAACGTAGATAAATTATTTGCTCATAAGAAGGAAAATAGCCCGATGCCTAATGTGCTTTACGCGCAGCTCATGTATGCGATAGAGGAAGAAATGGCATACACACCGGCTGACTTTTTCATTCGTCGTATTAGTGCGCTTTTGTTCGATTTGAAAACAGTTCTTGACTATAAAGAAATATGCACGGATATTTTAGCTGATCATTTTAACTGGTCACAGGCAGAAAAAGAAAAGCACATTGCGGAATTAGAAGCGGAAATCGCCGCCTGTTCTTAAACATAGGGATCCGTTATAATAAGGAGACTGATATGGAGAAGGCTGTGAGACATATGACGAAAGAAAAAGTGGCGGTCATTATTGGACCGACTGCATCTGGAAAAACGGACTTAAGTATTTTTATTGCGAAACAGTTAAACGGTGAAATTATAAGTGGTGACTCGATGCAAATTTATCGAGGACTCGATGTTGGAACGGCGAAAGTGACGAAAAAAGAAATGGATGGTGTGCCGCATCATTTAATTGATATAAAAAATGTGGACGAACCATTTTCAGCTGCTGAATTTCAACAGCTGGCGCGGGAGAAAATAGCGGATATTCATGCGCGGGGCAAATTGCCGATTATTTGCGGCGGAACGGGGCTATACATTCAATCTGTTTTATATGATTATCAGTTTGCACAGGATGGCAACGATGAGACGATCCGTAAAGAATTAGAAAAAGAGGCAGACAACATCGGTGCAGAGGCCATTCATGAAAAGCTGCGTGCGGTTGATCCTATATCTGCCCAGTCCATTCACCCGAACAATGTACGCCGAACAATTCGTGCACTCGAAATTTTTCATACGACCGGCCGGCCGGCATCTAAGCAGCGAAGCAGTAAAAAACCGGATGAGAAATACGACAGTGCCATCGTCGGGTTGACAATGGATCGGGTTATGTTATATGAACGGATTAACAAACGGGTCGATCTGATGATGGAATCTGGACTGTTAGAGGAAGCAGAAAGGTTGTATGACCTCGGATTAAAAGACGTCCCAGCTGTTCAAGCGATTGGCTATAAAGAATTGTTTGGCTATATAAAAGGCGAGCAGCAGTTGGATGAAGCAGTGAATCTATTAAAACAAAATTCGCGCCATTATGCGAAGCGGCAGTTGACATGGTTCCACAATAAAATGAACATTGAATGGGTGGACATGACAGATGCAGCATTGCGCGATGAAAAAAAACAACAAATTTGCGCGTTGCTGGCAGGAAAGCTGAATCTAAGATAGAATAAGTATTAATGGATACAGATAGAAAGAGGAGGACGAAGCATGAAACAGCCAATTAACATTCAAGATCAATTTTTAAACCAGCTGCGCAAAGATAGCACAATGGTCACGGTTTTTTTATTGAATGGATTCCAGCTCCGCGGACTTATTAAAGGATTTGATAATTTTACGGTACTGGTTGAAACAGATGGCAAACAGCAGCTCGTTTACAAACATGCCATTTCGACATTTGCTCCTCAGCGCAGCGTCAGTTTAAATTTTGATGAAGTCAGCTTACAATTGGATAAATAATGACGATGTGAATGAAGGGCCCGCATAGATGCGGGTCTTTTTTTTATTTCTAAGCATACAATTGAAGGAAAAGGGGGCTGTTGGCATGAAGCAGATCAATCAACCAGGCCGCATTCATGTCGTCTTTCAGCCGAAAGAAAAAACGCCGCTGGCAGCAGAACCAGAATGGTACCGTCATCCTGCCCACGAGGTACTTCTCGATATTGAAAAAGAGATGGAACAGTTGATCGGCCTTGCCGATTTAAAAATACTCGTTCGTGAATTATATGCAACAGCTTATATAAATCAAAAGCGAATCGAAGCAGGCATTCAAGCGAAAGGGCAAATGCTTCATATGCTCTTTACAGGCAATCCAGGCACAGGAAAAACGACGGCTGCCCGCATTATCGCCTCGATGTTTAAACGGCTTCGTATTCTTGAAAAAGGACATTTTATTGAAGCGGAACGGGCTGATCTCGTCGGAGAATACATCGGCCACACAGCGCAAAAAACACGGGATCTCGTAAAAAAAGCGCTGGGCGGTGTGCTGTTTATTGATGAAGCCTATTCACTTGCACGTGGCGGCGAAAAGGATTTTGGCAAAGAAGCGATCGATACGCTTGTGAAGCAAATGGAAGATCATCAAAATGACTTTATTTTAATTTTAGCGGGATATCCAAGGGAAATGGCACACTTTTTAACGCTTAATCCAGGGTTGCAATCTCGTTTTCCCATTACACATCATTTTGCCGATTACACGGTGGATGAACTGTACCAAATAGCAGAACAGAGCGCGCACGAAAAATGGTACGACATCGATTCGGCAGCGAAACCGATTTTGATGGAAAAGATAGCTGAAGAAAAAAGAAAGCAAGGATTTCGTTTTGCGAATGGCCGTAACATACGGACGATGATCGAGAAAGCCGCAAGAAAGCAGGCGATTCGTTTAATGAAACAGACGATGCATTCGAAAAAGGATTTGAGACTATTAAAAGGGGAAGATTTTGAATTGTCGAAATAATGACGTATGTGGTAAAATGTCGAAAAGGATGATGATAATGAAAAAGAAACCCGTTAAAGAAAGAATCATTGAAACGGCCTTAATTATGTTTGAACAACATGGTTACCACGGTGTGACCGTCGATCAGATTGTCGATGAATGTGGTACGTCAAAAGGCGGCTTTTATCACAATTTTAAATCAAAAGATGAACTGCTTTATCATATTCACGACGTATTTATTTCGTATTTACTTAATAAAGCGAAGGAATCACACGATAAAGAAACCGATCCTGTGTCGAGGTTATGTGCCATCATCACATCATTTACAAGAATTTTTGACTTGTACAAACCGCATATTACGGTATTCTATCAGGAGAGTACGTATTTGAAAGGTGATTTTGAAGAGCGAATTAATGAAAAACGGGATGAATACCGCAAACTGCTTCTTCAGGTCATTCGAGATGGGCAGTCTACCGGTGATTTTCGTCAAGAAGTACCCGCTGAAATTTCTACAATGGCGATTATGGGTATCATTAACTGGATGTATAAATGGTTTAAAAAAGATGGAGAACTGTCCATTGAAACGATCGCCCACATCTTCAACGATATGATGATTCATTCTTTGCTGACAGAAGAAGCGATGAAATCAGGAAGAGGCGACAGATTTTTATTGAAAACAGAGCCAGTGTGATCTAGGCTCTGTTTTTGTACGTGGACCAAGCCCTTCGTACCTATTCATCTTACTCATTTTCTGCGTGTCGGCAAAAGAAAAAGCACCTGCTGAATCTCGGCGAATGCTAAAGATTATCGTTTCATTGTTCGTTTGGGTAAATACCAGCTATATTTATAGGAAAGAATACGTAAAACCGTTATGAATAGGAATAAAATAAAGATTTGTGCGGGTGACTGTACAATGTTTAGTGCAATGAACATGCCGGCAAGCGCCGCCCACACACCGTACACCTCATTTCGTAAAAGAGTTGGTTTCCGCTGAGCAAGCACATCGCGGACAAGTCCGCCGCCACTTCCGGTTAACACCGCTGCCATGACAACGGCACTGAGCGGATGCCCCATGCCTACTGCGTATAACGCGCCTTGAATAGCAAACGCAGACAACCCAATCGCATCAAATAAGTTGCCCCATATAGGCCAGTAGCGGAGCAGGTTTTGTGGAAATAGAACGATTGCTGTTATCGATAATATCGCTATCGTAAAAAATTCACCTTGTTCCCATAAAGTTGAAACAGGAACATCGATTAATAAGTTTCGGATCGCTCCACCGCCAAATGCGGTAATCATTCCTAATACATATATGCCAAATAAATCGTATTCTTCTTCCATTGCAACAATTGCGCCTGAAATCGCAAAGGCAAACGTTCCAATGATTGTTAACACATCCCATGTAATATCCATTCTGAGCCTTCTTTCATTCAACGTGTAAAATGTTCGGCTTTATTATAATCCATCATTCGACGAACGGCTATTTTTCTTTTAAGAAAACGGTGATTTTGCTATGATGGAAAAAGTGAACAAGAAAGAAGGATTATAACGATGACTAGTATATTTGATTTACTAAAAAATGGAGCTCTTATTCGTGAAAAAGCAGAGGAAGCGGAACGGAAAATTGCGACTGTTCATGAACAAGTAGAACAGATGGCGGAATACAATCAATTTCGCGTTTTGCAAAGCTTTCAAAAAAACCAGGTGAGCGATTTTCATTTTACGCCGTCTACTGGATACGGGTATGACGATTCAGGCCGCGATACACTTGAACGTGTATATGCAGATGTATTTGGCGGTGAAAGTGCGCTCGTGCGTCCGCAAATTATTTCTGGCACACATGCCATTACGATCTCTCTGTTCGGCATTTTACGCCCGGGCGACGAGCTGCTCTACATTACCGGAAAACCGTACGATACGCTCGATGATATTATTGGCATACGAGAACCATCAAACGGATCGTTGCGGGAATTTGGTATTACATACAAGCACGTTGATCTCAATGAAAACGGACGACCTGATTTTGAAAAAATTCGTACAAGCATTACAGATAAAACAAAAATGATTGCGATTCAGCGTTCCAAAGGCTACGCGGTCAGACCTTCTTTTACGATAGAAGAAATCGGTGAAATGTGCCGCTTTGTAAAGGACATTAAACCATCTGCGGTCGTCTTTGTTGACAATTGTTACGGTGAATTTGTTGAAAAAAAAGAACCGCTTCATGTAGGAGCTGATCTGATTGCAGGCTCATTAATTAAAAACCCAGGAGGCGGTCTTGCCAAAATAGGGGGCTACATCGCGGGGAAAAAAGAATATGTAGAAAGCTGTTCTTATCGTATGACATCGCCGGGAATTGGTGCAGAAGCAGGAGCAAGTCTTTACAGTCTTCAAGAAATGTATCAAGGATTCTTTCTCGCGCCGCACGTCGTGGCAGAAAGTTTAAAAGGGGCGATTTTCACCTCGGCGCTGTTAGAGCTATTTGGTATGAAAACAATGCCATCATGGAGAGAGGAGCGCACTGATCTTATTCAAGCCGTTCAGTTTGATGATCGGGACAAAATGATCGCGTTTTGTCAGGCGATTCAATATGCCTCACCGGTTAACTCACACGTTACGCCATCCCCAGCGTATATGCCGGGCTATGAGGACGATGTTATTATGGCAGCTGGCACCTTTATACAAGGAGCGAGTATTGAACTCACCGCAGATGGTCCATTGCGTCCACCGTATGCAGCGTATGTGCAGGGAGGGCTCACATATGCACATGTGAAAATTGCCGTAATAAGTGCGATCGATCATTTAATTGAAAAAAATCAGATATAAAGAAAAAATTTCTCCTTTTTTAAGGAGAAATTTTTCGTGTTATAAAATATAACATTGTATTGACAAATTAAGTGACATCAATTAAAGTAAAAGCATCAGATAAAGAGGAGGGGAAAACATGAGCAGCCATATTCGCCGGACAATGCCACTTTTTCCAATGGGAACCGTTATGAAACTTACTGATTTATCTGCAAGGCAAATTCGCTATTATGAGCAGCATCATTTAATTACCCCGGATCGTTCTGAAGGAAACCGGCGACTTTATTCATTGAACGATATTGACCGTCTTCTTGAAGTAAAAGACTTACTCGACCAAGGTATTAATATGGCCGGGATTAAAAAAATTTTACTAAAAGATGAATCACAGGCAGAAAAATTGGAAACAAAAGAAAGTAGTGCAAAACCGAAGAAAGAGTTCACTGACGAAGAACTGCGGAAGCTGCTCCGGAAGGAATTAATCAATGCTGGACGTTTCAATCGCTCTTCAGAAGTGGAGAGACGGTTTTTCCACTAATCTTTTGCCATATAAGGTTTTACATTTTTGAGGAGGAGTGAATGAACATGAGCAAGTATACTCGCGAAGACATTAAACGATTGGCTGGAGAAGAAAACGTGAAATTTATCCGCCTTCAATTTACGGATATTCTAGGTACAATTAAAAACGTTGAAATTCCAGTGAGCCAACTTGATAAAGCACTCGACAATAAAATGATGTTTGACGGATCTTCCATTGAAGGTTTTGTCCGCATTGAAGAATCAGACATGAACCTTTATCCGGATCTTGACACATGGGTTGTATTCCCTTGGACAGCTGAAAAAGGAAAAGTGGCGCGTCTTATCTGTGATATTTATATGCCGGATGGCACACCATTCGCAGGAGACCCGCGTACAAACTTGAAGCGTGTGTTAAAAGAAATGGAAGAGCTTGGTTTCACAAATTTCAACCTTGGGCCTGAGCCTGAATTCTTCCTCTTCAAATTGGATCAGAATGGTGACCCGACACTTGAGCTAAATGATAACGGTGGTTACTTTGACCTTGCGCCGACCGATCTTGGTGAAAACTGCCGCCGCGACATCGTGCTTGAGCTTGAAGAGATGGGCTTTGAAATTGAAGCATCTCACCATGAAGTAGCACCTGGTCAGCATGAAATCGACTTTAAATATGCTGATGTTGTGACGGCATGTGATGAGATCCAAACGTTTAAATTGGTTGTTAAAACAATTGCCCGTAAACATGGTTTGCACGCAACGTTTATGCCAAAACCATTGTTCGGTGTTAACGGTTCTGGTATGCACTGCAACATGTCTTTATTTAAAGAAGGCAAAAATGCATTCTTCCAAGAAGACGGTCAACTTCAAATGAGTGAAACAGCATACCAATTCATCGCGGGCACACTTAAACATGCAGAAGCATTCACAGCAATTACAAACCCAACTGTTAACTCATACAAGCGTCTCGTACCTGGTTATGAAGCACCTTGCTACGTCGCATGGTCCGGCCAAAACCGCAGCCCATTAATCCGTATCCCGGCTTCACGTGGAATGAGTACACGCGTAGAAGTGCGCAGCGTGGACCCGGCAGCGAATCCATACCTTGCTATGGCTGTTCTGTTGAAAGCCGGCCTTGACGGAATCAAAAACCAATTGACTCCGCCGCCAGCAGTAGACCGCAACATCTATGCAATGGATAAAGAAGAGCGCGAAGCAGAAGGTGTACGTGACCTTCCAGCAACACTTGCTGCGGCACTTGAAGCTCTTAAAAATAGCAGCACGATCAAAGATGCACTTGGCGAACACATCCTCGAGCATTTCATTGAAGCGAAAGAAATTGAATGGGATATGTTCCGCACACAAGTACACCCTTGGGAACGTGAACAATACCTTACAACATTCTAATCAGCTGAACCCCTTGAGCCGTATGGCTTTAAGGGGTTTTTTGAACCGGTCAAATACCAGTCTTTTAGCGAAAGGAAAGCGCGTTGACCGGAATTTGACCGGTTTTATTTTCAAAACAATATTTATTCAAGCATTCCCTTTGTATAATCTTCAAACCGGTTCATCTGATCTTGTTCCATCTTTTTAGAAACATGCGCATATACATCGGCTGTGATCGACATGCTACCATGACCTAAACGCTCCTGAATATATTTCATATCAGCTCCGGCTTCCAGCTGTAGAACAGCATGAGTATGCCGCAGAGAATGGATTGGTAGAGAGGGAAGGTCTGCTTGTTTCAATATACGGGCAAACGCATTAAATAACGTTGACTGTGGCATGAAATTGCCATCATCACGGCATAGGACAAGATTTAAATCATGATGATACTGTTCTCCAAATACGAGCTTATGCTGATTTTGATGCTTGATATGGTGCTGTAACGCCTGAACAAGTGGTTGACTGATAGTGATGACCCGATTCGAGCGATATGTTTTTGTGTTACCGAATAACTCATCTTTCGTTTTTACCTTAAAATCCAACGTTTCGTTGATGCTGATTGTCTGCTCTTTAAAGTTGATGTCGGATCATTTCAAGGCAGCGGCTTCCCCTTTACGCATCCCCGTTTCAATTAACACTCTGAAAAAGATCCAGTAAATATATCCGTACTGCCGCGCGGTTTTTAAAAAGGGAGGAATATGCTGATTTTCTAAGAATTGAAACTCTCTCTTTTTATGTTCTCCTTTAATCGTGGCCCCTTCACAGGGGTTTTTTTCAAGTTTTTCGAGCGTAACAGCTTTGTTCATGGCGTTATACATTGTGCTGTGTACAATTTCAACGGCCCGTTTGCTGTATTGGTTTGAAAGACCATTTAAGAATTTCTGATACATGATCGGTTTTACCTTGATCAGTAAAACGTTTTTAAAGTGTGGAAGGATATGATTCCGGATATTTGCTTCATGCAGGTTGAATGTATTTTTGCGGATCGTACCCTTTTTAAATTCATGTAGCCATTCGTGCAGGTAAGCCTTTAAGGTAATATCGGTTTGTTCAAAACCTTCCCCGAGTTGTTTTTCTATTTCATGCGCAGCAAGCTGTGCTTCCTTCTTTGTCTTAAAGCCGCCTTTTGATTTCTCTTTTGACATGTTCGTGATCGGATCCACGTAGCTGATCCGATATTGCCAAGAGTCTCCGCGTTTTCTGAAAAATGCCATGTTTATATCTCCTTTCAATTCGTGTGCAACCTTTAGTTCAGCAGTGTATTGTTTTCATTGGAACAATGTAAGTAGGGTGATGGGACAAGTAATTATAAAAACATATGTTCTTTTGGGTGTAAAGGAAAAAACCTGTCTCAAAAAGGGACAGGTTGGTGAGAATTAATGTGCGTTTTCGTACAGACCAAAGTGATCTCCTCTTTTCCATTTAAACAACCAATATGTATAAGCGGGCAAGTACCTGGACAGAATGGATGAAAAAAGAAAGAAAGGTAAGTTAATACGATGCTTTCATTCTTTAAACAAAAGAAAAACAGAAGCAATCCACAACAGCCAAAAGAAGAGATCTATGCACAGAAACAAAAGAAAAACAGAAGCGATCCACAACAGCCAAAAGAAGAGATCTATGCACAGAAGTCTTCTGTCATGATCGACTTTTCTCTCTCCAAAAATCTGGAGGACATCAAACGAATCACTGGAAACAGCCCGGATATTGTCATTCGAAAAGTCAAAATCGGCTATCAGGCAAAAACGGACGCCGCGGTTCTTTTTGTGAAAGGACTCGTAGACAGTCGAGCCGTGGACGAATTCTTCATTGAGTCGATCATGAAGAGCAATCATTTACAGGAAAAACGTACTCCTGAAGACCTGATGGGTCTGATCACGGATGAGGTCGTTCCGCTCGGTCAAGTTCAATCGATGCGTAACCAGGAGGAAATCGTCGACACTTTAATGGCGGGCAATACCCTCATTCTGATTGATGGAATCGACGAAGTGCTGACAGCTGGTACACAGGGCGGGGAAAAACGAGCCATTCAAGAGCCGACGACGCATATTTCGATCCGTGGATCCAAAGAAGGATTTACAGAAACCAACGAAACAAACATCGCCATGGTTCGCCGAATTATTAAAAGCCCGGATTTATGGGTGGAATCGATGACAATCGGACAAATGACGAAAACAGACGTTTCCATTATGTACCTAAAAGGCATAGCGAAAGAGGACGTCGTGAAAGAAGTGCGTACACGATTAAACAGAATTGACATTGACGGTATCCTTGAATCCGGCTATATCGAACAATTGATTGAAGATCAGACCATGACGCCCTTCCCGACGATTGATAACACGGAAAGGCCTGATATGGTCGCGGCCAATCTTCTGGAAGGAAGGATCGCGATTTTGATTAACGGAACGCCGTTTGTGCTTCTTGTTCCCGCTCTTTTCGTTGGATTTTTCCAGACTATTGAAGACTATAGCATGCGTTTTGATATCGCCAATGGCCTCCGCTTTTTACGCGTCCTTGCTTTC
>NZ_LQWY01000011.1 GCF_001643235.1 Domibacillus aminovorans | reverse complement strand
CCTTTTTCTCTAAATCGGAGATTTTAATTTTCATGGGAGTTGAATAAGCAATGTTTAATCAAAAGTCCATTGATCATCGCATATTATTCTGTCGATTATATGCTCTGCTTCCCAAACGGCAGCTATTTCTAATCCTTCGCATTCTTCTTTAATAGCTTTACGAATTTCTCCTTTATGGTAAATTGAGAATTCTCCTGAGATATTGTCAACGATTTTAGAAGCCTACACACACACTCTGTCAATATTAATGAATATTTTGTAACTCACTTTGAAACATTAAGTTAAAAAGGATGATTATATGCAACTTGATTTTGTTTGGAAAGCAGTGCTAATTATTATCATGGGAACGCTTTTATTAAGAATAGCTGGAAGAAACTCTATTTCTAAATTGACAGTTTCTGAACTTGTGTTAATGAGTACAATTGGTCCATTACTAAGTCGTCCAATTGAAAATAAGGGTATCTGGACAAGTTTTGGTGTTGCTTCTATACTTATACTAACTGTATTTGTGTTTCAGTTTCTTAAATTAAAATTTGATTCATTAGAATTATTACTAACTGGTAAGTCAACTATCATTATTGAAGATGGGATCTTAAATATGAAAAATATGAAAAAGACACGTCTTACAACTGAAAATCTAAAAATGCGTTTACACCAGTTGGGAATAACCTCAATTAACGATGTAGCGTGGGCGTCATTAGAAGTGAATGGGCAAATTGGATATAAATTGAAGCCAAACTCACAGCCTGCAACTAAGCAGGACATTCAAAATTTGGTGCGACTAATTGAAACAAAAATTCTTGAATCTAAGTAAAGCTAAGAAAAAATCATTATTTCTCTTTAATTTAAAAAGCACTCATTTTTAACTTGGGAGTGCTTTTCAAATGATAATTATTATTCAATTATAGTGCTAGTTAGTACAAAAAAGGGTAAAGAAAAAGAGGACCTATGCCCTCATATTGGACATAGTATCCTCTTCTAATTATAGTATGTTTAACCGGGGGCTTCCTGTTTTTATTTTTTTCGTAAAATGGTCATTTGCAGGACGATATTGACGAAAGCCATGGCAATCGCAATGATGATCGCAAGACCGAAGCTTTCAATTTCAAATGCATAGCCCATAATACCATCTGTCATTAATAAGGTTACTGCGTTAATAATGAACAAGAAAAGCCCGAGCGTCAGCATCGTAATCGGCAGCGTCAAAATAATGAGAAACGGGCGAACAAGCAAGTTCAAAATAGATAGAACAAGACTTGCGATGACCGCAGATAAAAAACTGTCCACATACAATCCCGGAAAATATCCAGAAAGCGCCACGAATAGTACAGCATTAATGAGCACACTAATAAGCCAGCCCATGCAGAAAACTCCCTTAGTTCTTAAAATTAAATACCTTCGCCCAATGAATTATCTGGGTTAGCCGGCGGTGGCGTTTGATGAAGCGAAGATGCCCGCAGTGTGATGGAACCTGTTTTTGTTTCCGCATCAATCACAAGATGGCGTCCATCAGACAGGTTGTCACTTTCGAACTTCAGCGACTTTTGAATACGTTCGTCTTTCTCTGTCACATTAGCCATTCCAGTTTCCGGAAGTTGCAGGCGACCGGCTGTCGTGCGAATTTCGCCTTTTACTGACAACTCCTGTGGAACGTACAATTCAATATTGCCTGTCATTGATTCCGCTTTAACGGCTTCTGCCAGGTCCGATTTCGTATCATACAAAATGTTTCCGTTAAACGATTTCAAATCGGCAAAGCGGAATGTACCGACTGTATGGATAGCCCCATTAAATGAGTTCAACTCGGCACGTTCGCCGTCGCAGTCCACAATACGAATCGGACCATTGCCTGTTTCCGCTTCAAGCGTGGTCATTTTTCCGTTTTTCAGTTCGATTTTTCCATTCGCCGCGCGCACTTCAAGCTTTTCAGTATCAATGTCACGCATATCGAATGCACCATTAAACAATTTCACCGAAATGTCATCTAACGCTGTCAATGGAACGTACAACGTCACATCTGTTTTCATTAGTTTTAAGCCAACGGAAAACGATAATTTATCTTCACGCGCATAAAAAGTGCTATTTTTTAAAAAAGACTCATGTGCTTCTTCTTCTGCACTGGCACCGTATACTTTCACATGGCACTCTGCTTTCACTCCTGGTCCTTCCCATGTACGAATCGTAACAGCCCCATTTGCCGTTTCAATTTTCAGGCGGCTCGGTGTGACATCTGTTTCATGAAACACGTGTGTAAACTCGGTACCTTTGCCAATGAACGGTAATTCAACGTCTTTAATACGCTGCATCGCTGTTTGCATAAACTCAAACAATTTATCTTTTGACTGATGAATCGTATCTGTATTTGGACGCTGTCCGGTAATTTTTTGACCGATTTTCTCTAACTCATCAAAAAAGCCGCCAATTCCTTTTGAGCTTTCAGTTGATTTTGATGATGCACCTGTTGTCGCATTGCTTTTTTCCAGTGCTTCAATCAATTTTACTGCTTCATCCGCCGAAACAATGCCTGATTCCAACATTTTCAAAATACGAATCTTTTCTTCACTCATAAATTGTGAAACCTCCATTGTATTTGTCTATTACTACCACATACGTAAGCACCGATTGAAAAGTTTCACTTTATTTTGAATGTACAGCCATCCGTTCCCGGTCACGTTCTAAAATTTTCTTCAGATAGTAGCCAGTATGCGATTCTTTTGTATCAGCAATTTCTTCTGGTGAACCAGACGCCACAATGGTTCCTCCTTTATCGCCGCCTTCAGGACCAAGATCGACTACGTAGTCAGCTGCTTTAATGACGTCGAGATTGTGCTCGATAACAAGAACCGTATCGCCGTTTTCAACGAGCCGCTGCAATACATCCAGAAGCCTTGCAATGTCGTCTGTATGAAGGCCGGTCGTCGGCTCATCCAGAATATAAAAAGAGCGTCCATTTGAACGGCGGTGCAGTTCTGATGCTAGTTTTACACGTTGTGCTTCCCCACCGGAAAGAGTCGTGGCCGGCTGACCAAGCGTTATGTAGCCTAATCCAACATCTACAATCGTCTGTAGCTTTCGACTAATTTTCGGGATGTTTTCAAAATAGAGGAGTGCATCGTCGACAGTCATTTCAAGCACATCTGAAATATTTTTTCCTTTGTATTTTACTTCAAGTGTTTCCCGGTTATACCGCTTGCCATGACATATTTCACATGGCACGTATACATCAGGCAAAAAATGCATTTCAATCTTGATAATCCCATCGCCACGGCATGCTTCACAGCGCCCACCTTTTACATTAAAACTGAAGCGGCCTTTTTTATAGCCGCGCACTTTTGCTTCATTTGTCTGCGCAAATACATCCCGAATATCATCAAATACACCGGTATACGTTGCCGGATTAGATCGCGGTGTCCGGCCGATTGGCGACTGATCAATATCAATTACTTTTTCAAGCTGGTCGATGCCTTTCACTTCTTTATGTACACCAGGCCGGCTTTTTGCTCTATTCAGTTGTTGCGCAAGTGATTTGTACAAAATTTCATTGATGAGTGTACTTTTCCCTGATCCGGACACTCCGGTAACTGCTGTAAACAAGCCAAGCGGAAATTTCGCTTTGACATTTTTCAAATTATTTTCTTTCGCACCAGTCACTTCAATCCAGCGCCCATCCGGTTTGCGGCGCTCGTCCGGAAGCGGAATAAATTTGTCACCGGATAAATATCGTCCGGTTAGTGACTTGTCGTTTTTCATTACTTCTTCCGGTGTACCGGCTGCAATTACTTCACCGCCATGAACACCTGCACCAGGACCAATGTCAATTAAATAATCAGCGGCCATCATCGTATCTTCATCATGCTCCACAACAATCAGTGTGTTGCCGATGTCACGCATGTTTTGCATCGTACGAATTAAGCGGTCATTATCGCGCTGATGGAGGCCAATTGATGGCTCATCGAGAATGTATAACACACCTGTTAAGCGCGAACCAATTTGTGTCGCTAATCGGATGCGCTGTGCTTCACCGCCTGATAACGTACCCGCAGCACGGCTTAATGTTAAATAATCAAGCCCCACATCAATTAAAAAGCCGAGCCTTTCACCAATTTCCCGTAAAACAAGCCGTGCAATTTGCATTTCTTTCTCTGTTAATTCGATGTCTTTAAAAAAGTCTGCTGTTTCTTGAATGGAAAAATCGGTCACCTGTGAAATCGTTAATCCAGTAATCTTCACAGCTAGGCTTTCTCTTTTTAGACGGTGCCCTTTACATGTCGGACATTTCGACTCGCCCATGTATTTCTCCATTTGATCGCGTATATAATCAGAACTTGTTTCTTTATACCGGCGTTCAACATTGTTTAACACACCTTCAAATTCAATCTGGTTGTCTCGGATCTGTCCGAAATCATTTTCGTAACGGAAGCGGATTTTATCTTTTCCTGAACCGTTTAACAGCTTGTCTAATTGATCGTCAGGCAACTCTGTCACCGGCGTATCCATATTAATATCGTAATGTAGACACACTGCTTTTAATAGCTGCGGATAATACTGCGAACTAACTGGTTCCCATGGAGCGATGGCATTTTCATTAAGTGACAGCTCTCGATTTGATATAACGAGATCAACATCGACTTTTTTCTTCATACCAAGGCCATCACATGTCGGACACGCACCGTATGGGCTATTAAATGAGAACATACGCGGTTCAAGTTCGCCAACTGAAAAACCACAGTGCGGGCAAGCGTGATGTTCACTGAACAGCAGTTCTTCTTTTTCCATGACATCAATAATAACGTTGCCTTCACCGAGACGAAGCGCCGTTTCAAGTGAATCAGCAAGACGCGCCTCTATCCCTTCTTTAATGACAATCCGATCAATAATGACTTCAATCGAATGCTTTTTATTTTTCTCAAGCTCAATCTCTTCCTCAAGATCACGCATGTCCCCGTTAACGCGGACACGTACGTACCCTTGCCGTTTCACATCTTCAAATACTTTAGCATGCGTCCCTTTTCGTCCGGAAATAACCGGTGCCAGCACTTGTATTTTCGCCCGGTCTTCAAGTTCCATCAGGCGGTCAACCATCTGTCCGATCGTCTGTGATGAAATTTCAATCCCGTGAATCGGACAAACTGGACGGCCGACCCTTGCATACAATAGACGCAAGTAATCATATATTTCTGTTACCGTCCCGACGGTCGAGCGCGGGTTGCGGCTCGTTGTCTTCTGATCAATCGAAATCGCCGGTGATAATCCTTCAATTGAATCAACATCCGGTTTATCCATCTGTCCTAAAAACTGACGGGCATAGGCAGATAGAGACTCGACATAGCGCCGCTGGCCTTCCGCATAAATCGTATCAAATGCAAGTGATGATTTCCCCGATCCAGATAGTCCTGTCAATACGACAAGCTGGTCTCGTGGAATCGTTATATCAATGTTTTTCAAATTATGGGCACGTGCCCCTTTTACCGATATATGATCAATAGCCATGAAAACTCACCTCTATTCTGATTTCAGTTCAAACAATGCATCGCGAAGATCAGCAGCTCGTTCGAAATCAAGCGCTTTAGCTGCTTGTTTCATTTCCGCTTCAAGACTTATAATCAGCTTATTACGCTCTTTTGCTGTCATTTTCTTCCCAGTTGTTTTTGATGTATACGTGCCACCATCTTCAGCTACTTGTGTCACACGGATCCCATCGCGAATATCTTTTTGAATCGTCGTCGGTGTCACACCATGCTTCACGTTATATGCTTCTTGAATTTCACGACGGCGTTTCGTTTCATCTATTGCTTTTGTCATTGATTCCGTGATTTTGTCGGCATACATAATGACATGCCCTTCCGAGTTACGAGCAGCCCGACCCATCGTTTGAATGAGCGACCGCTCTGAACGAAGGAATCCTTCTTTATCTGCATCCAAAATGGTCACGAGTGACACTTCTGGAATATCAAGTCCTTCCCTTAACAAGTTAATGCCTACAAGCACATCATATTTTCCGATACGCAAATCACGAATAATTTCAATTCGCTCAAGCGTTTTCACTTCCGAATGCAAATATTGTACTTTCACACCGACCTCTTTTAAATAATCGGTTAAATCTTCGGACATTTTTTTCGTCAATGTTGTGACAAGCACACGTTCATTTTTCGCCACACGGTCATTAATTTCGCCGAGTAAATCATCAATCTGTCCTTCAATCGGTCGAATTTCAATTGTTGGATCAAGTAATCCGGTCGGTCTAATAATTTGCTCAGTCATGTTTGGTGTTTGTTCAAGTTCATACGGACCCGGCGTTGCCGACACGTATACAACTTGACGAATATGATCTTCAAATTCAGTAAATGTCAGCGGCCGGTTGTCTTTCGCAGACGGCAGACGGAAACCATGATCGACAAGCACCTGCTTCCGTGCCTGATCACCGTTATACATGCCACGCACTTGAGGCAATGTCACGTGCGATTCATCGATGACCATTAAAAAGTCATCGGGAAAATAGTCAAGCAACGTATACGGTGTTGAACCAGGCGGACGAAGCGTTAAATGACGCGAGTAGTTTTCAATGCCCGAGCAAAAACCCATTTCGCGCATCATTTCGAGGTCGTAGCGCGTCCGCTGTTCAAGCCGTTGCGCTTCGAGCAATTTTTCTTCTGCACGCAGCTCTGTTAACCGTGCTTCCAGCTCTTCCTCAATACTCTCGATCGCCTTGTTCAGTTTTTCTTCACGGGTAACGAAGTGAGACGCCGGGAAAATGAATACATGATCACGGTCGCCGAGAATTTCGCCGGTAAGCGGATCCACTTCTCTTATTCGGTCAATTTCATCACCGAAAAATTCAATACGGATGCAATAGTTATCATGGGATGCACGTAAGATTTCCACAACATCGCCACGCACACGGAACGTCCCACGCTTAAAATCAATATCATTTCTTTCATATTGGATATCAACAAACCGTCTCAGCATTTCATTGCGGCCGATTTCCATACCTTTTCGCAGTGAAATGCCCAATTCACTGTATTCTTCGGGAGAACCAAGTCCGTAAATGCACGAGACGGACGCGATAATGATAACATCCTTACGTTCAAATAAAGACGACGTTGCGGAATGGCGCATTTCATTGATTTCGTCGTTCACAGTTGCATCTTTTTCAATAAACGTATCGGTATGCGGCATATACGCTTCTGGCTGATAATAGTCATAAAAACTAACAAAATATTCAACTGCGTTATCTGGAAAAAACTCTTTAAACTCGCTGTATAGCTGGCCAGCAAGTGTTTTATTATGTGCAATAACGAGTGTCGGCTTCTTTACTTCTTTAATAACATTAGAAATGGTGAAGGTTTTTCCCGTACCCGTCGCACCAAGCAACGTTTGATGTTTTTTCCCGCTCTCAATTCCGGCAACGAGTTCAGCAATCGCTGCCGGTTGATCGCCTTCCGGTTTATATTTTGATACTAATTTAAATTCCTGCTCCAACGTACAGGTCCCCCTTTAATTCCTTTAGCATTCTCGTTTATTTATAATTCCCATTTTAACATGAACGAAACAAAAAATGCCAGCGGAAAGCGCACACTAGTTCGGATCGAGCGCTGTTGCTCATTTCTTAATAAAAAAAACACCAAAAAATTTTTCGGTGTCAGTTTAATTTTAATTTCAACTGTTTCATCATCCGGTTGGACAGCCATAAACCAGCTGTCAACGAAGCAGCATCAATAATAATGAGTTCCCACGTATGGGTATATCCTTTATAGGCAGATGCAGCAATAAGCGCGACCGTTAGCACAAGACCAACAAACTGGTTGTATGTCACGCGTGAAAACAAGACCACAAGCAAAGCAGGTATCAACAACGCCAAGATCATCTTATCGACCATCTGCGTCCTCCTAAAATTGTTTTCTTTTATCATAGCTCATTTATTAGTAAGTGAAAAGAATAGATTACTCATGACGGTGAATAATGCGCTCCGTTAAATCACGCAATTCACTATGCGGCATAAACTTCTCCGCAAGCATGTCTGGCATGATATGTTCAACGAAATATTTTACACAATGCAGCTCTTTGAATTTTAAAATCGTATTTAACGCTTCTTCATAAATTTCAAAAAAGAGCGGATCCGGGTTGCGCTTTAAAATTTCACCGTATGCTTCGTAAAGCAAATCCACTTTATCGGCAACGGATAAAATACGCCCTTCAAGCGATCCATCTTTTCCTTCTTTCAATCGTCTCAAATATGCTTCATGAAATTCTTTTGGAAATTCCTCTTCAATAAATTTACGTGACATCTGTTCTTCTACCTGTGAAAACAATTCCTTCAATTCAACAGTCGCATATTTGACCGGTGTTTTAATATCTCCTGTAAACAGCTCTGCATAATCGTGATTAAGCGCCTTTTCATAAAGTGACCGCCAATTGACTTTCTCACCGGCCAGTTCCTCTACCGTACCTAAAAATTGCGCGATTTTCGTCACTTTAAAGGAGTGCGCAGCAACTGTATGCGTCTGAAATTTAAATTTCCCTGGCAGTCGGTACAAATGTTCAAGATCTGACAAACTTTTAAAATATGTATGTACACCCATGTTGTTTGCTCCTTTTCCGCATATTATGCCTATTGTACCGGCAAATGTATACAAAAAAAAGAAAATCTACTCTATTTGACTAAAAATGGGCGCATTTCATTTTTTGACACAAAAAACGCCCTGCAATGAGGGCGTCTAATCAGTAAATATGGAGTCATCCATATATTCTTTTTCTTCAGGCGCAAAAATTAAGCCGAGTTCATGATGGTCATTTGCATAAATGGATCCTTGTACGAAACGAAGCTGGTCATTCGTCCCAATCACCTCAAGTTTGCAGTACGCCGCATTTTTTTGGAGTGCTTTGTAAAATTCAGGTTCACTGCTAACCTGTACATCGTTTACTTTCGTTACGATTTCACCAATATCAAGCCCCATTTTCCGTGCAGGTGATGCGGGAAGAACGCCGGCAATAATGATTCCTTTCGATTGCTTCGTGAAAAAGTAAGAACGGTGTTTTTCATAATTGTAATGACGGAGCATAATCGCTAGGCGAGCAAGTGCCGCAAACAAAACAGCGACCGCAGACAACTGCCAGATCCAGTAAGATAAGATCGCGATGAATAGCGTGAATACACCGGCTATGATGACACTTTTCCCAGTCGATTTAACAGCAAGTGATGGCAATGTACTTCTTACTGTCATCGAAAATCCGATCAAAAACGGAAATAAAACGAAACTATAAGAGACAGCACCTGTATCAATAACCGGCCACCAGTCCGCGAACGAAGTGAGTGGTCTACTCGATGGAACCGGTAAAAAGACAGGAACGAGCCAGAGCCGGCGTGCAAGATGCACAGCCGTTTTTAAGCCGCGTTTACTCGTTTCAATACGCGGTGATGTGCCTTGGTGACCTCGCTTGCGGATCAGCACGCCTTCTGCTATGACGAGAAGCGCGGTAACAATCGAAAGCACGGACAAAATCGCGTTTAAATTCAGGTTGTCATACGGAATAAACGGATAGTCAAACCAGTCCGATAAAACGAATATGCCGTAAGCGGCCCCCATCGTCCATGCTGGTGACAAAAGAAAAAAGCCTCCGATGCTGAAGATAATTAAAACCGCTGCTATAAAGTTGAGCAGTCCCGATGGCAATGCCAGTCCGGCGGCTATCGTGATCACAGATAACACAGTACCAATCGCAAGGCTCGATGGCAAAATAAACCGGATTTCCTGATAAATATCATAGATGCGCGTGCTGAAATCTTTTCGTTCACGCGTTACACGAAACATCCCAACGATAAACGCAAGAATGAATGAGAAATAAAAAATAGGATGAATAAATAATTTTAACGCAGCAGAAGCCAATTGTAAGAGCCAGTCTAAAGCCATAAGTGTCCCTCCAAAACGTTGCACACAATTCTTTCCTTTATTGTAACAGAAAGTTTGGACGAGCGTTAACTGTCAAGACACTTTTTCGTCAAGCGCCAGCCAATGCGTTCTCAAGCTGGCCGATAATATCAGCTGCTGCTTCAATTCCGATCGAGATACGAACCGTCTTTTCTGATACACCGACTGTCTGCTTTTCTTCCGGTGACAAAGCGCGATGGGACGTACCGAACGGCCATGACACTGTCGTTTCGACACCCGCAAGTGATGGAACGAGCTGAATCCAGCCGAGTGAACGGAAAAAGCCTGATTCATCGGCATCATCCGCAAGATGAATGGTAACAATCGCGCCATTTCCTTTGTCAGATACGGTCGTTGGATAAAACACTTTTTTTACTTTTGGCTGTGAGGCGAGCCAATCTGCGGCTTTTTGTGCATTCGCTGATTGTCTCTCCATCCGGAGGCCGAGTGTTTTCGCTCCACGGCACGCAAGCCATGATTCGAATGGGCTTAAATTTAAACCGATGTTCACAATGCGGCTGCGGGCAGATTCGACGTATTCTTCTTTTCCGCATAACACGCCAGCTGATACATCGCTATGTCCACCAATGTATTTCGTCGCTGAATGAACAACAATATCTGCACCAAGCGCATACGGCTGGACGAGATAAGGCGTTGCAAACGTATTATCAACAATCAAAACAAGATTATGTTTTTTGGCGACAGCCGTCATTGCTTCCAAATTTTCAACACGCAAAAACGGATTAGTGACCGATTCTGTATATAAAATAACGGTTTCCGGACGAATCGCCGCTTCAATCGCCTGTTCATCTTCAAAATCAACGAATGAAGTCTCAATCCCCATGCGGACCAGTTCTTCTTTTAACATATAAAAGGTTCCGCCGTATACATCGTGCGCTGCGACGAGATGGTCACCACTTTTCGCCACCGCAAGCACGGCAGCCATAATAGCACCGAGACCAGAAGATGCGGCCACCCCGGCAGGCGCTCCTTCAAGACGTGCTGTAACATTTGCCAGTTCATCCGCATTCGGGTTGCCGACACGCGTGTATAAATAAGGTGAATCTCCACTATAATAGCCTTCCATCTCTTCTAAACTATCGAATGAAAACACCGATGTTTGATAAATAGGCGTTACTTTACTCCGAATGGATGTCGGCAATTTTTTGCCATGTATGGCTTTCGTATTAAATGAGTCCAAATTCCTCACTCCTTTTCCCTTATTTATTATATTCCCGAATTTGCACAAAAACAAATCCGTCTATTATAGACGGATTACTCTTTCATTAATTCTTTCATCATCGGTTCATCCATCGGACCGATAATTTTTTGGTAGACGGTGCCGTCTTCGTTTAACACGTACGTTGTGGGAATCGTGTACACTTCAAATGTTTCCGCTACCTTTCCGTCTTCATCCATTAAAACCGGAAACGTTAATCCGTACTGATCGACGAATTCACTAATTTTCTTGCTGCTTTCTTCTAAATTAATCGCGAGTATTTCGATGTTTTCCGGCTTCTCATCATAATAAGACTGCATATGCGGCATTTCCGCTTTACATGGCGGACACCATGTTGCCCAGAAATTTAAAAACACTTTTTTCCCTTCATAGTCAGACAGCTTTACTTCTTTGCCATCCAGCGTTTTCACGGTGAAATCAGGTACTTTTTCGCCTTGCGCAATACCTGTTGCGTCGTCATTAACGGCCATCCCGGTGTTTTCAATTTCCGTGACATCTTTCCGGTCGCTGTACAAATTAAACCCAGCAATCCCGATTAAGAAGGCCAGCAAGAGGACACCAAACCATTTTTTGTTCATGTTTTCTTCCTCCAAATAATAAAATAGGCTGTGACGATTATGTATACGAGTGATTCCATCCCAATAAGACGGCCTTCTGCTGATAAAAAGAGCAGCTGCCAAAATAAGAGCAATGTGAGTGCGCGCTCTAGCCCTTCTTTCGCCACAAAGAAAAAGAGAATGCTTCCCGCTGCTTGTATGAAGGTCCAAACCGTCCACGCACCTAGCAATGCGGACGAAGCGAGCGGATACAAGACGATGATTGAAGCCCACGCTCCCGCCATTTTAAAAGACGGCATTTTTTTGATATAAGCATATAAAAGCGCGACAGCAAGTCCCAGCCAGAATCCGTATGTGCCTCCGTTAAAATAGAGAATAGATATCGGTGCTTGTAAGACGAGCGGGAATTGAAAAAGAATGATGCTGAATTTCCAGACGATCACGAATAAAAAAGCGGTATTACCAAAGCGGTCCGCGAACGATTTTCCGTATTGAATACGCACGTATAGCCAAGCGCCAAACAAGGCAATGATAGCAGCTAGCTGTTGAATAGGCATTGTCACATTAGCAATTTGAATAAATTCCATATCGTCTCCTTCTACTATATTATCATATGATCCATTTATGATCATTTCATATATTTATGGATAAAAAATAAAAAAAGCCGCTTGTCTAGCGGCTTTCATGTATTAGCTTCCCCAGCCAATGTACGCTGCGCCGACGATAATAAGCAAGATGAACAGAACAACAATCAATGCGTAGCCACCGCCGAAATTATTTTCTTTACGTTCACTCATGCCAATCCACCTCCCCGCTCCCTACTCTTACAGAATATGCAGGAGATGAATCATCGGCAGGGCGGCCGGCCTATCCGATCGCCAATCCTTTATTTTAACTTTATTTTCCCAAATACTACATTTCTCTTACTGTCTGTCTTCACAAGAGTTTTGTCTGTCTTCTCAAAAGGTTCAAATGAAAATGGAATGCCAACCATTTGTGCGGTCAATTGATCATAAGATACTAAATCTTTTTTGGACAGCTCTTTTAAAGATCGTTTTCCCATTGCTCTTAATCCAATTTCTATTTCTTCCGTACATGATGTTAAAAATTTTTCTGCTGCTTTTGCTCCTTCTTCAGGCTTGAATTGGTTCCTAAATTTCCCGTGATTCCAAACAACTTGTGTAGGTGGTTCAAATGGCAATGCATCCAATGTTTGACTATGTGAGACAGTAAATAACATAACCGATCCTAAATAAACAGCATCAGCACCGAGTGCGAGAGCTTTTAAAAAGTGGCCAGGAGTAAGCATCCCACCTGAGACAATTAAACTAACTTGATCCCTCATTTTTCTCTTTTCTAGATGATTAACAGCCCGGACAACCGCATGCAATGTCGGTATTCCAAAGTCATCAGATAAAATGGGAGGGGCACCCATTGTAGCCGCTTGTCCACCATCAATCGCAATGTAATCAACACCCATGCTTAATACATGATCAATATCTTCTTCAATTTTACCACCCGCCCCCATTTTTACACCAATGGGTACACCGTCTGATAGGTTCCGCAGTTTCTCAACAAGTCCTTTAAGATCTTCTAATGTTTGATTTTCATAAAAATGTTCAAAAATGACGGCATCCTCATTTTCCTTAAGACCCATCACTTCACGAGCACGGCCTGTTAAATTTTTAGGTGAGATTTTTCCGCCCATCCCAAGTAACGCACCCTGTCCTAATTTAATCTCAATCATGTCTGCCCGCTTAATAAGTTCCTCTTCTTTTGACCATTTTGTTTTCGAAAACTGTAAAATATACTTACCTGCTTTGTCTAGCTCTTCTGGTAAGACTCCCCCTTCACCAGAATTAATGGCTGTTCCTAAATTTTTAGCTGCTTCAGCCAAAGCAAGCCTCACTTCTTCACTAAGTGCGATCCCATAAGCCATTCCACTGATCATAAACGGTACTTTTATTTCCATTGGTTTTTTTGCTTTTGGACCAATCGTTACCTTAGTGTCTACATCTTCTTCACCATCTATTGGAAACGGTGTCGTCTGTGCAGGGATAAAGGTAATCGGATCAAAATGTGGCCATTTTTTTGAAGAGCCCATTGGACGGTGAAGGAGATCTCCTGTTTCTGTACGCAAGCTATTTTCAAGTACATTTTGAATGCCCATATGCCGTAGGCCCGGCATTAATTCAATAATATTTTCTTGATAGCTGTCTGTTAAAACAATTTTCCCCATTTTTTTAACCATTCGTTTGGCTATCCAACGCCAACCAAAAAGCATAAATATAAAAAGGACAAATAATATGGCAATCATCGCGAAAGCCACATAATTTAAGACGTTCAACCGATTCACCTCTCCACTATTTCATAAAATTAAACAAACAGTTCACGATTCTCATTGTTCCCCCAAAAGAAGAAATTTATGTTATACGATGTGATTGCATACAAAAAGGGTTGTCTCAATTATTTCTTTTGAGACAACCCCTTAAACATTTACAAATTAATATATTGAGCTGGATCGACGGCGTTTTCTTTGCCGAGTGTCCATGGGCCTTTATGAATTTCAAAGTGAAGATGCTGACCGAATGACTGGCCGGTGTTCCCCATGTAGCCAATGGTCTGGCCTTTTTGAACGCTGCCGCCTTGCACAATACGTTCTGACATATGAGCATAAACAGTCGTGTATATTTGACCGTTTATAGAATGAGAAATAAAGATTGCATTTCCGTATGTATCTGAGTAATACGAACGGCTAACTACACCGTCTGCCGCTGCTACAATCGGGACACTCGCGCTGTTGGCGATGTCGACACCTTTGTGGTCGCCCAGGTCACGTGTGCCGAATCCGGATGTAAAGGTTCCCTGTGCCGGGCGCATAAACATGCCGCCGGAATCAGTCGGTGTGACGGTTGAACGGGTGGTCTCTGCTGTAGAAGCTGCTGGCGTTTGAGCGGCTTCTTTGTGTGCAGCTGCTCTTTGTGTTGCTTCTTTTTGTGCTCGTTGTTTCGCTTCTGTAGCAAGACGATTTTGTTCAGCAATTCGCACTTGTTCTACTCTAATCGCTTCTTGAATCGACGCTTCCTGTGATTCAAGCAATGACTGTTCTTCTTCAAGATTCAGCTTTGTATGATGCGCTTCATGCTCATCCGCCACAAGCCCTTTCATCACGTTGTTTTTCGCTGTACGTTTTTCAATAAGCTGTGCGTTCATCGCTTCAAGTTCTTTTAGCATCGTTTCTAAATTTGCGAGCTGCTCTTTTACTTTTTGTTCGTTTTCTTCAAGCTGTTTTTTATCTTTCTCTTGCTCTTCTAAAATATCTTTATCCGCGTTTACCAGTGTCGTTACAGCAGTAGCACGGTTGATGAAATCACTGAAGCTTTCTGCACCAAGTAAGACATCTATGTAACTGGCAGAACCGCCGCTTTGCTGAATAGAGCGCGCACGATCTTCCAGTACGACTGTCCGCTCGGCAATACGGATTTTCAACTCTTTAATTTCAACTCGAAGGCGTTCGATTTCAGCTTTCGTTTTTGTTATCTCTGTTTCTTTCGCGCGAATTTTCGATTCTGTTTCAGATATCGTTTGATCCAGTTTACGAATTTCTACTGTTATTTGATCTTGCTGCTGCTGAAGTTCTGAAATTTGTTGTTCTTTCTCATTAATATTGCTTTCTAACCCAGATTTTTGTGACTGAATCTCCTGCTTGCGTTGTTCAAGGTCAGAAAGTTTCGCAGCAAATGCCTCCCCTGTGAGGCTGAATCCAAGCGACGCCGCAATCACAAGCGTCATATAAGAACGTCTTTTCAACTTCTTTTCCCCTCTCGTTCCTGTATCTACTATTCTCATACATTTAAAAATCGTCTAACTGAAATGAAGCTGCCCCATATGCCAATAAAAATGGCAATGATTAATAGCAAACCCGTTACCGGCAGTACGAGCGGCAAGTAGCCGATGAATTCAATAAAATGAGCTGATAGACGGGCAGAAAGGGCCTGTTCTGCATAATAATAACCTACGGAAATAGCTCCAATTGGAATAAGCGAACCGAGCAGACCAATCCATAACCCTTCTAGTAAAAATGGCCAGCGAATAAATCCGTTCGTCGCGCCAACAAGTTTCATAATTTCAATCTCTTTCCGGCGGGCAAAAATCGTTATTTTAATTGTATTTGAAATTAAAAACATTGCTGTGAACAGCAGCCCGGCTACGAGTACAACTCCTATGTTACGGGCTGTTTTCATAAAGCTGAACAAATTCTCCACTTTTTCTTCACCGTAAACGGCTGTTTCTGTGTATTCAAACTGTTCTATTTTCCGCGCAGCATTCGGTGTATCTTGAGGCCGCACAGTTTTCACAATGAATACGTCGTAAAGCGGGTTACTCTGTTCAAATAAAGAAAAATCACTACCCATGTCTTTAATCATGTTTTGCAGTTCTTCTTCTTTAGAAGAATAGTCGACACTTTCTACTTCTGGTAGAGATTCTATTTGCATTCTGAGCTGCTCTTTATCCTTTTCTTCAGCGAGCAGTTTAATATGAACGCGCACTTCCACATCATTTTCAATGTCTGTTGCGACTTTGTTTAAATTCAGCATGATGACAAGGAAAACGCCGGTCAAAAGCAATGTAACGGTCACGGCTGATACCGCTGCAAATGTCATCCAGCCGTTACGCCGTAAATTTTTAAAACTTTCTCTGAAATGACGACGGAATGTTCTAGGCTTCATAGCCGTAATCACCCCGCTGTTCATCCCGAGCAATCCGTCCATTTTCTATCGCAATCACGCGCCGGCGAATTGTGTTGACAATTTCCTTATTATGCGTGGCCATCACAATCGTCGTGCCGCGCTCATTAATTGTTTCAAACAAGCGCATAATGTCCCACGATGTATCCGGATCAAGATTCCCTGTCGGTTCATCGGCAATAACCACTTTCGGATTGTTCACGATCGACCGTGCTATCGCGATGCGCTGCTGTTCTCCGCCCGATAATTCTGTCGGCAGCATGCGCGCTTTATGTTTCAATCCGACAAGATCAAGCACTTCCATTACCTGTTTGTAAATGACCGCTGGCTCTACTTCAATGACTTCAAGTGCAAACGCCACATTTTCATACACATTTAATAGCGGCAACAGTTTGAAATCTTGAAAGACAACGCCGACTTGACGGCGCAATGTTGGAATGGAACGCTGTCTAAGTCCAACTATACTAATACCGCCAACAATGACATTGCCTTCTGACGGCTTTTCTTCACGATAAATTAATTTAATAAACGTCGATTTCCCGGCACCGCTCGGACCGACGATATAAACAAACTCGCCTTGTTTAATTGTGACATCAACGCCCGAGAGCGCCGTGACCCCGTTCGGATATTTTTTTGTCACACCTTGCATTTCGATCATTGAATCACCTTGTTTCTTTATTTAGCCGACACAATTACCCTGTTTTCGACTCCCAAAACATTATAGCATCCTTTCAATTGTCACAATGAAAAGAATATGTTACAGATTCATTTCACGCTGTAACACACTTCTCTTTATTTCAACAAAAAAAACGCCCGGATGGACGTTTTTAAATGGGTTCTTCTTCAATGCCGTTTAACACCAATTTAAAGGTGATATCTGCCTTTAGAGAAGCCGAAACAGCACAGTATTTTTCTTTTCCAAGTTTAATGGCCCGCCATACTTTTTTCGGTGTTATATCTCCCTTTACGTGAAACGTCACCGCCGCGCCGGTAAACGCAGTCGGTAGCTCTTCTTTTCTTATTCCATCTACTTCGATTTCAATACTGTCAATTGCTTCAAGGTGAGGTTTTAGAATCATTGTCACATCAATTCCAATGCACCCTGCCAACGAAGCAAGCAGCATTTCAGTCGGTGTATTCCCTTTTCCCTCACCACCATAAACCGGTGTCGCGTCCATATTCATCTCATATCCCGAAGGACCGGAAGCTGAAAAAGATCGTCCACCATTCCAAATGGCTTTTACTTGCATGTGGATCACTTCTTTCTTTATTAATTGTCCATGACTTGATGTAAAAATTTCTTCGCCCGCTCACTTTGCGGAGAAGAAAAGAATTGGGCTGGAGCGGCATCTTCCACGATACGTCCGTCCGCCATAAACAAAATTCGATCTGCGACTTCGCGTGCAAATTTCATTTCATGTGTGACGATCATCATCGTCATTCCTTCATTGGCAAGTTCACGCATAACGGACAGCACTTCGCCGACTAACTCTGGATCGAGAGCCGACGTAGGTTCATCAAACAACATAATGGCCGGTTCCATCGCAAGAGCTCTCGCAATCGCGACACGTTGCTGCTGACCTCCTGACAGACGGGATGGATATACATTTCGCTTATCCATCAATCCAACACGCTTAAGAAGCGTCTCCCCTTTTTGAACGGCCTTCTCTTTCGGGGTTTTTTTGACCGTAATGAGTGCTTCAATTACATTGTCGATTACTGTTTTATGTGGATATAAATTAAACTGCTGAAAAACCATCCCTGTCTGCAATCGAATCGCTTGTACATTTTTTTGGCGTGTTTTTTTAGGAGCTGCTGCATCGACCATAATACCATTTACATCCATTCTTCCAGAGCTGATTTCCTCCAAACCATTAATACAGCGTAAAAGGGTACTTTTCCCCGAACCACTTGGACCGAGTACCGCTACAATTTCACGATTAGCGACTTCCATATTAATCTCTTTTAACACTTCATTATCTTGAAAGTGTTTAAATATTCCATACATTTTAATCATTCCATCACCACCGTTATTAATAAATGGATAATCGCTTCTCCACTTTATTCAATATCATCGAAAACGCTGTACTCATAATCCAATACATAACCGCAATTGCTAAATAAAATGGCATATACACATAATATTGAGCAACTAAAAGCTGAGCGGACCGTAAAAGCTCCGTTACAGTAATGACGGATACGAGTGACGTTTCTTTCAGCATACCGATAAATGTGTTTCCAAGAGGCGGGATCGCTACACGCACCGCCTGTGGCAAAATAATTCGCTTCATCGCCTGCCACTCCGTCATCCCTGTTGCTATAGCTGCTTCTGTCTGGCCTTTTGGAATGGCTTGAATCGCTCCACGGAATGTTTCTGATACATACGCGCCTATGTTTATACTAAGGGCGATATAAGCAGCTGTTAATGGGCCGAGTGTAATGCCGTAATCAACAAGCCCATAATAAACGATGACAATTTGAACGAGAGGCGGCGTTCCACGAATAATTGATACGTATACCCGTGCGATTCCTTGAAAGAAGCGATTGCCTTTAAGCCGGGCAATCGCTGTAATAATGCCAATAATTAAGCCAAAAAACATAGACACAACGGTAATTAATAACGTGTAATACGCACCTTTCAACAAAAAGGGCAGGTTTTCGATAATCAGTTCCATAGTGAATTCCTTCCCACTTCAAAAATTAGTTAGATGGCTCTTCCCCAAACCATTTTTTGAAGATTTCGTTGTACGTTCCATCTTCTTTCATTTCAGCCAATGCTTGATTAAGTGCTTCTAAAAAGCTTTCGTTTCCTTTACGGATCGCAACACCCGCTTCATCCGACTTCACTGCTTCACCCACTGCTTTAATGTCAAATCCATTAATTTCAACGATTGGTTTAAGAGCGTAAATATTGTTAATTGTTGCATCAATACGACCTGCATCAAGGTCTTTTAATGACGTCACGACATCATCATACGTTTTAATATTGAATTCTCCTACTTTTGGAAGAAGCTCCGTACGTAAAAACGTTTCATCGTTTGTACCGAGACCAACACCAATATTTTTACCAACAAAATCTTCTACACCTTTAATCGAATCATTTCCTTTAGACACAATGACTTTCACTTCATTTTTAATGTATGGTTCTGTAAAATCCATTTGTTCTTTGCGCTCATCAGTAATCGTCATCTGACTGACAACAACGTCAAATTTCTTTGATTGTAGGCCAGGGATAATGCCCGAAAACTCCTGTGCGACAAACTCTGCTTCTACACCGAGACGCTTTGCCAGTTCTTTAGCGATATCTGCATCAAACCCGTCCATTTCTTTGTCTTCACTCAAAAAGTTGTATGGAGGATATGTACCCATTACCCCCACTTTCATAACACCTTCATCTTTAATTGTTTGAAGTAAATCTTTTTCCGCTTGCTTCCCGCCATCTGATGACTCATTTCCACCCGAACTACACGCACTTAATACAAGCGCAAAAACCGTTACAAGTAAAAATACAGTAAAGAATGAAGATTGTTTTTTCATTTCTTTTCTCTCCTTTTTTAATGAATTTAGCCAGAAGTCCCTTTCCTCAACCAAATGTAGGTGGGAAATGAACGGCTTTTTCTTTGATCACTAGGTATTCCCAATTATTCAGATGTCGTAAACGTCTGATATTTTTGAAACTTACCTGTTCATAGTTTTTCGATGGATTGGTGATGTAGTTTCCTTCACGGTTTAAGTGATGGGTAGTTGACTGGTATTTAAATACCCAATAAACCAAAAAACTCAAAACGAACTATTTCCGAAGCCAGTTCCTTCGCTGTCATTTCTTGAATCGCTGCACTGCTTTCTTGATTATTAAAAAGCCATCGCGCAATAATGCCCTCTACTAGACCCATTAATAAAGCAGCTTGAAGAGCTGGATCTTTTGCTGCTGGAAGGATACCTAGTTGAATGGCACGTTGGATATTTTTAGAAAAGGATCGTTCAATGTCAAAACGCGTTTGATCAATCATCTTTTGAAGTATCCGTTCAGAGCGGATTCCCCGAAAGAGCAGCTCCATGAAATAACGATTATTCTCCGCAAAGAAAAATAATTGTTCAAATAGTTCCTTTGATGCCTGAACGGAATCCTGAACAGTACCGGAATTTGATCGATACCCTTTTGATATAACAGATAAAATTTGTTCTCGTCCTGTTTGAATCATTTCCATTGCAATCGCTTCTTTGCTTTTAAAATGCCAGTAGAACGTACCTTGTGAAACGCCTGCTGCAGCGACAATGTCAGAAATTTTCGTTTTATGATACCCTTGCTGCGCAAACATTTGCAGCGCAATGGTTAAAAGTTGCTCCTTTCGATCAATGGTTGAGGAATCCTGTTGCTCGTTTTCCATAGTTTGAGTTCACCTCCCTTAACTGACTCATCAGTTAATTAAATCCTATTGGAAAACTTGTGTTTAGTCAACTTTTTTTATTAAAAAACGCCCTCATGGACGTTTTTTAATAGGTTCTTCATTGCTATTTTGTTCCATACGCTTTTAAAAAAGCAGAAAATGCATCGTATGTTTCTGTTCCATATTTAATGACCTGCAAGACGTTAGAACGTAATGCCGCTTTCGATAAGCTCCGCTTTCACATGAATCTTGACGTTCACTTCTGGATAGGCGGTTTCCCATTTTAATTGTTTAAACCGGTCCGGATCTTTTGCGTTCACCTTGCGCCCGATGCCCAATACATCCGAATTGGCTTCTTTTATTTTGTCCATCGTTTTGTCCATCGACTGTTCGATTTGGTCCGACAGTTTTTTGTTCACTTTTTTCACTTCTTTTTTATCTTCTAAATGATCTGGCGGATAATCTGTCACACGGTAGCTCAATTGATACGATAAATCAACCGTTACCGGCCCGTCCTTTGGCACGTGGACGTTCATTTTCCGTTTCATTTTTTCAACCCGAATCGTAATACTCTCCTCTTTTTCCACTGGAAATGTCAGCACAGTCTCTTTCCCCTTTTCGTCTTTCATTAAAAGTAAAACGGTCGTTTCAGCTACAGACAATTCTTCGACCATATGTTTATTGTGAAAAAGAGCCGTCCCCGTTACTTCCGCGACCTTCTCTTCTTTGTTAAACTTGATGAGTGGAGCCATCGCATCTTCGCCTTCATCCAAAAGCGGCGAAGCGAATAGCTGTATATTCGTCTTTGGCACCAGTGCAAGGGATTCAGCACTTTTAATCATCGCAGCGTAATAGTTACTGTACAGCGGTTCTCCTTCTAGTTCATTTCTAAAAAATGATTCTGCCTCCCCTTCCGTAATGATTATTTTTGCATTCAGCGGGCTTGAGGCATTCCGATAGTATTTATCAAGCAGCGGATAAATATCCTGCTGAACGGACTCTTTACTAAGTAGTACAACACGTATTTTTCCGATTTGCGTATCGGTACCTACTTTCTGATCGATTTTACTTGCACTCTCTCGAACCGTTCGTCCCGTTGCTGATATGACTTTTTTTGTACTGGCCGGCTGCGATTCGCTGCCCGGTTGTGGAATGGCATACGTCAATGTTATTTCTCCTTTTGAAGGCGCATCGATTGCTACCCCGAAGATAATATTTTGATCTTTTAGCTGACGTTCATCCCAGCATCCTGTCAGCAGCAGGCAGGAAAGCCCTAATCCAACCCATTTTTTCACACCGATTCCTCCCGTTTTTTTCGAATTAACGCGACAATCAGCAGCACGATCGGGATGAAAAAGAGAAAGATCGTGGACACGTTATTGAGTTTACCCCCGATCTCCTCCAATTTCTCCCGATTTTCACTGGCAATGGCGATTGGAATAACGAGAACAGCCAACACATAGAGC
>NZ_LQWY01000010.1 GCF_001643235.1 Domibacillus aminovorans | reverse complement strand
AAAAGGTGTTTTGATCCCTGTCTCAAAAACGGGGGTCAGTCCCTTTTAAGAGTGGGCTTTTTTATGAAATACTTATTTAAGGGCCAGGTTTCCATGATTGCAAACGCTTTTACCTACTTAATTTATTATCCTTTTTGCACCAAGATAACGTTGTGACCAGTATGAATTATCCAGTGATGTAGTCGTTACTCCTTTTGAGGAAGAGCTATGTATAAATTTATTTCCGCCAATATAAATACCGGCATGTGAAGCGCCTTTTTTATAGGTTTGGAAGAAAACAACATCGCCGACTTGCGGAGATGAAACTTTTTTCCCATTATTATAAATATCAGCTACGGTTCTTGGAATGTTAGTTTCCGCACCTTCATTGAATACATATTTTAAAAAACCGCTGCAATCAAATCCTTTAGGTGTGTTGCCTCCCCATACATATGGAACACCCGTATATTTTTTCGCCACGCTCACAAGGTTGGAAGAAGCGGCCTTAACTTGTGAACTTGGTTTTTTCGTTATACCCAATGCTCTGTATGTATTAGCCCCAACAATTCCATCGGCCTGTAATCCTTTTTTCTTTTGAAAATTCATCACGGCTCTCTTCGTACTTGCACCAAAATAGGTACTTCGATGATTTGAATTAAAGAAGCCTTTCTTTTGGAGTATTCCTTGTAATTCCACTACATCTTGATGTTTCATATTTGCTTTTAATGCCCGGTCGCCCAAAGCAGCTTCACTATTGATTGGTCCGCTAAGTAAAATGCCTGTGACTGCCAGTGCCGCTATAACCTTTTTCATCTCTATTATCCTCCTGAAACGCATTTAAGGCTTTTTTTATGAGTTTAGCATTTAAACATCACAATTATATTTTGATAGGGTAACAATTCAATGACGAAACATTGCAGTTATGCAACAAATAAAAAAACCGCAGAAAAAGATTTTTCTGCAGTAACTTGTTCCATTCGTGAATTATAGTCGGCTATAGTATCGAGCATAAGTGGAACGATTCAATTTAAGCGTTTTTCATACTCTACAATAGTGCTCTTTTTTTAATGTCGTCTTTACGATTTTATTATAAGTGAAAAAAATGCCCATTCATATAATTGTGTGAAAAATGGATAAAAAACATAATTCAACTTACCTCTTTGTCAATCAGACATATAATTTAATAAGGAAGACAGGTGAAGAGTGTTTGGATTCATTTTGAAGGAGTGAACGGAAATGGGAACACGTAAATTTCAGGGGATTTATCAGCTTCATTATGAAGAAGCAATGGATAAAATACAAACGGGCGATCTTTTGTTTTGCAGTGGCAGCTCCCTGGTTAGTGAGCTCATTAAAAAAGCATCCAACTCGTTCATGAGCCATGTGGCCTTTTTATTTGAATGGAACGACCGGGTGCTTGTTTTTGAAAGCGTAGAGAGCATGGGCGTCCGTATCGTTCCTCTTTTGCATTACATGACGAATTATAAAAATACGGGGAAAAAGTATAACGGCGGGCTTTTCATTGCACGTCATGAAAAACTGATTGATTCTTATTTTGACCGAACGCTTCTGAAAAATATGATTGGAACAGGGATTGATTCGCTCAACCGTAGCTATGATCAAACGGAAATTATTCGGATTTTGACGAGGATCAAGTTAGGGATTGGCAAGCATAAAGAAGATAATTATGAATATATTTGTTCTGAATTCGTTGACCATTGCTTTCAGCAAATAGGCGTCCGTTTTCCACGCACGATGGAAGGCTTTATTTATCCAGAGCATATTGCGGCTGATTCCAACGTATATCCGATGTTTGAAATTGTTTCATGACAGGGAACTCCGGTCCAATTTAAGGAAAGGAGGGTGTAAACATGAAGAAACAACATTATTCAGTAAAAGGTTTTGAACATAATAAATACGAGGAATTAACTAGAAATATTAATCTTTTTATTTATCATCAGCTATACGAAGGTCAATTAATTGATATAAAGTACAATATGGTCCCTTTATCTTTGAGTACTCACACAGAATCCGATGTACAGCCTAACATTCATTACACGGCTTTAGTTATTTACAAAAAAGTACATCAATAATGAACAAATGCCGTCCCGGGTAGGGGCTGGCATTTTTCTTTGTTTAGGAAATTATAAAGCTGCTAAGATGGTGAATAAGTTATCGATATCTAGCTCCAGCTCCAGTGCTTTTATTCTTTGTCATACGAAATTTTTCGTTGCTAATACCAAATCGACAAAATTAACTAAATATTGGGGAGTGACTGGCACCATTTATCATGAAAACTAGTATTTGTACACTTTGCTAAAAAAAGCTATTATAAAACACAATGGTATTAAAAGAATGTTAAAAATACCACGTGTGAAAAATACAACTAATGAGGAGAAAATCATGAGTAATCAAATTAGAGTAGGAATTGTAGGGTACGGAAATCTTGGCAGAGGAACTATAGAAGCAATCAAGCAATGCCCAGATTTGGAGCTTGTCGCTATTTTTACAAGAAGAGTTCCTGAAAATCTTGTATTAAATGAACCAAATATAGAGGTTCTACATATTTCTAGAGCAGAGGACTATCAAGACAAAATTGACGTGATGATTTTGTGTGGAGGCTCAGCAACGGATCTTCCGGATCAAGCCCCTTATTTTGCAAGAATGTTTAACACGATTGACAGCTATGATACACATGCTAAAATACCTGAATATTTTAGTATTGTTGATAATGCAGCGAAGGAAAGCGGGAAGACAAGCATTATTTCTGTAGGCTGGGATCCAGGTTTGTTCTCTATTAATCGTTTAATGGCAGAGGCTATTTTGCCAAACGGTGAAAATTACACCTTCTGGGGGAAAGGGCTCAGTCAGGGACATTCAGACGCAATTCGTAAAGTGGAGGGTGTGGTAGGCGGTGTTCAATACACTGTACCAATTGCTGAAGCGGTAGAAAAGGTAAAAGGTGGAGCAAATCCTGAACTAACTACTGCAGAAAAACACCGACGTGTTTGTTATGTAGTTGCTGAAGAAGAATATGATAAAGCAAAAATTGAACATGACATTGTAACAATGCCAAACTACTTTGCTGACTATCACACAGAAGTGAACTTTATTTCAGAAGAAGAATTAAAAGCGAATCACTCGCAATTGCCACATGGTGGATTTGTCATTCGCGGTGGGCAAACAGGACAAAATCATAAACAAATTATGGAATTCTCACTCAATCTCGAAAGCAATCCGGAATTTACAGCTAGTGTACTCGTAGCTTATGCGCGAGCTGCTTATCGATTAAATAAAGAGGGACAAGTTGGTGCAAAAACGGTTTTTGAAGTTGCGCCTGTTTATTTGTCACCGAAATCTGCAGAAGAATTGAGAAGAAATTTATTATAGAATCTGCCCAAGGATTTTTTTGAAATGTATATTCTTTTGATCGTTTTGTGAAAGTGAACAAAGTGTCAAACCTTATAGCGGGAAATGGAAACAGTATCAGTTTCATGTTGGTTAACTTTAATGGCTGAAAATATAGATGAACACTACCACAACAATAAGTTGATACATCAATATTTATAGAGGGAAGGATCAAAAAGAGTTATATTAGTTTGTTATGGGTCTTACCAAGTGATTGGTAAGACTTTTTTTGTTCGAAACAAAATAAGGGTGTCCCTAGTCAGTTGTCGCTGACTTTTGGAACACCCTTTTTAATCTTGATGGTTAAGGCAGAAGATAAAAGGTGAATTCTTTCAAAAGGGCCTTACAGATATAATGGGTTGCTTGTTAACAGCATCCACCACCACCGTATCCACCACCCACGTAAGATGCTCCAATGATGATTAAAAGAATGAACAAGACAACAACTAGCGCAAAACCAGAGCCATATCCACCACAGTTTTCGGAACTCATAATTTATCACCTCTTTGTGAATATAGTATGGAAAAAATCAAACGAATCTTGGATAAATGACCATAGGAAAATAAAAAAGTGTTATCCATAATGGGGAAACCTAATAAGAGAAGGCGATTTTTTAAACAAATTTCCACATTTATAGGCTTTACGAAGACCATAAGCTAAATGAACGTATGAATAATGGATGGAAGTTTGGGCATAATAGGGACCAAAATGCTGTTAGCCAGTCAGAAATAGATCGGCGTGTTAAGCAGGTATAAATGGAGGCACAGGTTAAATGAACGATAGAAACGATCAATTGCAAGAATGGATTCGTCAGTTAGAACAAGCTCATGAATACGGAATGTTCTTTGATAAGCAAACAGTGGCTGAAATGTTGTTTTTAATGGAGCGCCAGCAGCAAGATTTGAAGAGGATGGATGCGGTCATTAAGGCAATGGACAAGCAAAAAGTGAAAATGGTACAACGTCATACCGCGACAGTCGAAAACAGCTTTTCGTTGTTAGAAGAACTTCAAAAGATGCAGTCGAAAATAACGAGGTATGAAGAAGAGTTGGATTTTTGTGCGAATGCTATTAAAGCCATCGCAAACGATGCTCGTTCAGGCAGGTTGATCATACGAAAGGAAGAGGGGGAAATGGCAGGGAAAGCATTGGAGAGAAAATGATGGACACATAAGGAATGGATTGAGGGGGTTATGCTGAACAAATCGCCATAGCTTCACTTAAAAGCTGGATATCACTCTGAATTTGCTGTTTAACAAACAAATCTTTACATCTGTAATAATCATCAATTAAGCGTTCAAGTTCTTTAAAAAGATAAATAATTAAATCATTCAAAGCAGACTCTCCTCTGTAGGCAATTTATGCATCATTAATATAATATATGACGTAACGATAAGTATTAGAACAATTTTATCAAAAATATAAAAAAAAAACGGAAAAATAAAATGAAAAGACAAAAATATAACAAGTAATCCTGTTCCCTTCGACGAAACGATGAATTAAAAAAAGCCGAGGGAAACCCCCGGCTACAAGGAGTGGAAGGAGCGTACTGACGGGAAAGTCTCACGCAATAACAGTGTAACCAATTCAGAGAAATTTATACAAAAAAACCGGGATTTTTCCCGGTTGGATACATTTTCATCTTAAATGAAAGGCATTTAACCTTTGTTATGCATTTGTATCTGATTAATTTGAATGTTTCGTTCATTCAAATGCTTAGCTTGAATATGTCCAGTTTGTACTTGGCTGTTTTTTAGAAAGTGAATTCATCTTCACCTTCATGACCGCGACGGTGTCTTTAACTGTAATGATTTCGCCGTGTGTGTGATGAAGATTAAGCGCTATACTTTTCAGTTTAGCGTCTTTTTTTTCTAGGCGATCACAAATGACATTGACTAATTCTACGTTTTTCTTCAGTTGAGATTGCATCGTGTCCATTTTTGATTCTAAATGGTTCAACTGAGAATCCATACTGTCTAATTTGGATAAAACTTGTTGCAGCAGTTGCTCACTCATAAGAGTCTCCTCCTCATCAAATAATAATGAATCTTCAATTTGTTTAGTTGTTCCTCAACTAGTAAAACGCTTACAAAAAAAGCGCCTGAATTTCTAGCAAATCTAGATAAGCCGATTGATTGAGCGGCTTCTTTTTAAATACGTTTTCCTCTTAAAAATACAAGTTGAATCCTATGAATCTTTTTTCTGTAAGGATTGCCGCCTTATCTGTTTCTATTATAAATAAAAAATGATAACAATTGTATTAATGATAGAAAATGTTATAAAAAAATAAAAATCAAAATGTGTAAAATTTAAATAAAATAAAAAAAGCCAGGGATTTTCCTGGCTTAAAATAGTTGAAAAACGAATAATGCTATCCAAGTAAGGCGGGGGAATGAAACGAAACAACATCAGTATACATGATGAAAGAGAAATTTATACAAAAAATCAAAACGGTTTCCAGATGGATAAAAATAAAAGCATTTTAATAAAGGAATTTAACGTCAGCTTTTCAATTGTGCTTGAATAATTAATTTATCTAGCTCTTCGCTATACTTAAGAGTATCACTACTTCCGAGACCTTTGGCTGTTCCAACAGAAATCAATAACTTACGTAACTCATTAATTTGAGTGTTCAACTTATCCAAATTCTCTTGACTACTCACAATGAAATCTCTCCTGTGTATTATTATTTATTTACGTGCATGTTTAAAATATGACATAAGCATAAATTATCTTTTTGTTAATGAAAATAGCTTCGACAAAAATGCTGACAATATAACATTTTTTGTTTGATGAAAGAAACATATAAGATAAAAGGATCAGGCATCAACGGGTGCTCCTGTCTATTTTTACTGTTATATGGGAGGGGAAGCGAGAAAAAAGGAAAAATATCTACTTTTGTCGAATTATTATAAAGTAAAGCCAAGAAGGGGATGGTATTTTGAAAGCTATAGTAAAGCTTAAGAATGGTAAAATTTTTGCGTATAATTCTATCGAAAATTATGACCCAAACGAAGCAGAAGGGCCCTTTATCGATGTCCTAATAGAAGGGATTAAGAATAAATCAGAGGATTCTACATTTGAAAATACGACTGGAGAACGAACATTTGCAGCTTCTGATATTTATTCAGTAGAACTTATCCTATAATGATACAAGCATCCTGTAGGGTGCTTTTTTCTTTGGATCAATAAAAAACCCTCTCCTACTTGCGTAGGAAAGGCGCCGTGAAAAGTGCGACTATAGGCGCTATTTCTAGTGTCAATTGGGTCGTCAATTCCACAGCTATCATCCTTTCTGACAGGGAAGTCCCATATCCATTCTTGGGCGTAATCCACAAGAATAGAAAACAGAATAGGTGATTTTATTATGATACAACATAATGGAATATATGGGAATAAATATTTCTATATTAGGGATATCGATATAGATGTTTCAGATGATTGATGTACCTTTTATAGGATGAAGAAAAAGACTCTTGAGCAGACTAAATAGACGAAACAGAATGAATAAATAAGGAGTGTGTTTGTAATCATGGCGAAATTCAGAATGGTTCATACAGCGTTTTGGGACGATTCAAAGGTGAATGAAAAAATGACGCCGGAGGACAGATACTTTTTTCTCTATCTTTTAACTAATGGGAGCACAACTGAGGTTGGTATTTACCAGATCACTAAAGAGCAAATGGCTTGTGAGATGGGCTATTCCATCGAGAGCATCCATTCATTAGTGCAACGGTTTACGGATCATTATAAATTGATCAAATACAGTGAACAAACATGTGAAATGGCGATTCGGAACTGGGGACGATATCACTTCAACGAAGGTGGAAAACTGGTAATGGATTGTATACAGGCTGAGCTGAAATTAGTGAAAGAGTTATCTCTTATTCAGTTCGTTGCAGAGCGAATTGAGAAGCCAGAAATTAAAACAATGTACACTATGTACTATGACTCGTTATACGATACGTCTATGAAACGAGGACAAAATCGTGCTAGTCGTTCATATTTTCAATATAAAAATGTCTCTTCTTTTTACCAAAACAATTTCGGTGTAGAGTCACCATTCATAACGGATAAGCTGACTCATGCTATAAATGAATTTGGTGAAGTCATCGTCATGGAAGCGATGAAAAAGACGCTATCAGGCAACAAACGTAATTGGAATTACGTAAATGGCATTTTAAAAAAATGGCGGGATCATAAAGTGAAGACATTGGGCGACATAAAGGCATTGGATATAGAAATCGAAAACAGTCGCAGCCAATCCAGTGGTCATCGCGGATCGACTCGAGTAGAAAATCCGCCTGCATGGTTTGGAAAATCTGAAATGGCTGAACAGCCAAATGAAATTGATGCAGATTTCGAACGGGAAAAACAGGAGCTGCTTGCTTTATTACAGAAGAGAGAACGAAAGATAAATAAATTAGGCTAATATGACGAGCGGGTATAAACAAAGTTTATAAAAAGGATGCGACGTTTTGAAGATTGAGTTAAAGATCCTGTTTAAGTTTACAGGATCTTTCTTATTTAACTATAGGGACAGTTTAGTGAAATAAAAGTGTTGGAAAGAAAAAAAGAACGTCTCCTATTAATTGCTTAATTCTTTACTGTTTATTTTATCCTTATCAACAATATCCTTTACAACATCTTCCAGGGTTACATTTCTCAAAGTTTTCTCCAATGCTAATTGAGCAGCTGTAAATAATGGACCTATTGTATCTTGGATATTCCTTCCTACAGTGCAAGCTGGATTTGGTTCTTCATGTACACTAAACAATTCATTCTCTTGTACTACATTAACTGCCTTATATACGTCTAGTAATGTAATATCAGATAAATCCCTAGCAAGTTTAGCTCCCGCAATACCAGGATGTACTTCTACTAACCCTGCTTTTTTAAGCATCCCCATAATTTTTCTTATCACGGCAGGATTCGTGTTTACACTACCTGCTAAAAATTCTGATGAGCTTATCCCCTCTTTATTTATTTCAATAAGAGCTAATATATGAATTCCAACGGCAAATCGACTACTTATAGACAATCTTCAATCACCTTCCTTGTATTTATAACAAAATACCTTTACTTTGTAACATGTAATTAATTCAATTACAAATGTATCATACCTTAAAATAAAGAACAAAATTAAAAAAGGTTTTTTGAAATTGTTGACAAAAACACATAAAGTAACTATCATGATTACATGTAATCGAATGGGTTACAGTTTAACAAGAAAGATTTAAACAAAACATATATCGGAGGAAAAGACAATGAAAATGCTAGTAACAGGTGCAACAGGAAAATTGGGAACAAAAGTTGTAGAGACCTTATTGAAAACTGTACCAGCGAGTCAACTCGCTGTCAGTGTTCGCAATCCAGAGAAAGCGGAAGGATTACGAGCTCGTGGAGTAGAAGTTCGCCAAGGAGATTTTGATCGTCCAGAAACATTGGATTCTGCTTTTGCAGGTATCGATCGCTTATTAATTATTTCTGCGGATGGAGACAATGAAACAAGAATTCGCCAGCATACAGATGCGGTAGCTGCAGCAGAGCGTGCTCAAGTTAAATTCATTGCTTATACCAGCTTAGGGAATGCAAGCGAAAGCGCCATGTTTCTTGCCCCACCACACGTTGCTACGGAAGAAGCTATCTTGAAAACAGGCATTTCTTACTCTTTCTTACGCAACAACTGGTACTTGGAGAATGAAATCACAAGCATTCAAGGTGTCCAGGCAGGAGCACCTTGGGTGACGTCTGCAGGTTCTGGTAAGGTTGGTTGGGCACTACAACAAGATTATGCAGAGGCTGCGGCAGCTGTACTGGCGGGGAATGGACACGAGAATACGGTCTACGAGCTTTCTGGCAAGCTAATGACTCAAGAAGAATTTGCATCTGTTCTTGGCACTGTATTGGGTAAAGAAGTACCTGTGCAACAGGTTGATGACGTTACTTATGCTGACATCATGAAGGGTGCAGGCGTACCAGAATTCATTATTCCTTTTCTTGTAGACATCCAGAAAGGCATTCGGGATGGAGCTTTGGAAATCGAAAGCAATGATTTCGAAAAACTTCTCGGACGTCCAGTTACGCCAATCAGCAATGCGTTGACTCAAATTGTTAACGAAATCCCTCAAACAAAATAATTGAACTAAATTGAAAACCGACCTTTCTGAATGGAGCAGAGGTCAGTATTTAAATAAGAATAAAGCAAAGCTAATCAGTTTCAAGATAAAAAAATACCATTAGTGTTTACGCTAATGGTATTTTTTATCTATTTATAAAAGAGTGAAGCAATAGTTTAGTAACCAAATATAAATATTAAAATCAACACAGTTATTTAACAGAGCCTAAAAATAAAAAAGCCGAGGAAGCCTCAGCTAAAGATTAGAAAAAATTGAACAATAAAAGTATGTCCAGTATAAAAAAAAATGTAGAAAAAAACTGAGAATTTTGAGAACGGTCTCAACTGGATATAATGGCAAAGTAAAATCCTAATTGCTTTTAGGACTTTGCTTTTTTAAGTTCACAGCAATGTAGATCAAGGATAATAAAAGAATGAAGATTTTTTCCCATCCGTCGCTATTTTTCTTATACATATTTTGTGAAGCTCGAAAATCTTGCTGATTCATTTGATTTTGCTGCTTCTGCCTATGCCTCTGTCTTTGAATTTGAGAAGATTGTTTTTGACTGATTAACGCTAAATCTGCTGCGAATTCGGTTTCAAATGCTTTTTTCGCATCTTCAATGATATCTATTTCATTCTGTTCGATCATAAATATTTCCTCCTTGAAAAAGTTAAGTGATGAACAGCATTAGAGTACCTCATTAAGAGAATTAAATACCAAAAATAATACGTTTTACCGATTTAGAGCGATTGATCAATTCTTTAGATTGAAAAGACAATGCCAATTAAAGAGCATGATAAAGATGGACTAGATGTATTCATCTTTTCAATTCATTAAAAATTGCTTGAAAAGGCGATTAAAATAAGGGTCACTAACATAGGATTTAATAATGGGATTTGGAAGAGAAAATAATAAGGGGTGACAGCCTTGTATGTAGGAGAGTGGGTAAACGTTGCAAGCGGTGATTATAAAGATGTTGGTTACGTGAGTAATATTGGATGTTATAGCGGCCAAATTGAAATCATAAAAGTGGCCAGGATCAGAGATGGCATCATTGAATGGTCAAAGCCAACACAGAAATCGTATGATGCACGCCTGCTCAAACCGATCGGCACGTTATTGGATCAATTGCAGGATAAATCAGCGTTAATCAATATGTCGCTCGATACGAAGGATAAGGAATGGTTTGAAGAACTTACCAAGAGGAAGCTGCTTGAAGAGTGATTGCGAATGTATGTTTAAGTAGCTTCCTGCGCTACAAAGGGAAAAGAGGTTAAAAAAACAGGGAGAAATAAGAGAAAGGGACAGGTGCCTAAACCCGTCCCTAAAAAAGTATTGAGTTTAGATTATTAATCCACGGCGCCCCCTACCGTAAGCCCCGTATCCGTATGGATTGTTGTCACCGTAGCTGTCATAGGAACTGTATGGATCGTATCCTCCATATCCGCCATAAGGATCATAACCACTTTCGCAACAATCTCCACTACGACCGTATCGGCGGCCTGCGTAAAATGCTCCACCAATGATGAAAAGGATGAATAAAACAATCAGCACTTTAGAGCCATAGCCGTATCTGCTGCCAGCCGGTTCTCCAAATGAACAACTCATAGACATTTCCACCTCCCTCTGTTACATATTATATGGAAAATGTCACTAGGTGATTGGACGAAAAATGAATTAAAATGAGATGAAAGCTGTTAAGTGGTTGTCAGAAAGAAGATGGTTTAAAAAGTGTAAGGACAAAGACAAAATCCATCCGTGTGAGGGATGGACTTTGAAAAGACGATTAACGATTAAGTTCTTGTTGTGCCAGACGAATTAAACGCTTTGTGATTTCGCCACCGGTCGAACCATTTGCGCGAGCGGTTGTATCGGCTCCCAGGCTGACACCGAATTCGTTGGCAATTTCGTATTTGAATTGCTCCAAAACACGTTCTGCACCAGGGACTAAAAGTTGATTTTGGTTTCCACGATTACTGGACGGCATCTTTTTCACCACCTTTTTTGTATGAAGTTAATATGGGCCGCAGGAGATACAATCATTCAAAAAAACCGATAGTAAATTCTAGCGGTTTTGGGGAGAAGCTGCTTATGAGATAACGTGTTCATTTTATTCAGCGCTGAATATAGGAATACTTAAAAATGAATAACGATAAATTCAATCCTTTTGGCACATAATAGGGGAAAGCTGGGAGGAGAGAAGAGAATGGAAAAGAAATTATCTGAAATACAGCAGATTGACGATCTTGAAGAGTTTCTTCACTCACTTGAAGCTGACCAGATGCCTTTATTGGAAGGATCAACCTCTCTTTTTCACTACAGTAATGGACAAGGGTTAAAAAGTATTATTGAAAATGGTGAAATGTGGCTGTCTAAAAGCGGATTTCTGAATGATAAGTTAGAAATAAAATATACACTCGAATTGGTGTTATCCATTATCGAAGAACTTTTAGCGGATGAACCATCTAAAGAAGAGTTGCTTTTTAACGAATGGTTTAAACAGATGATTGAACAGAATTTGTTTTCTTTTGAAATCTTTACACTATCGTTTAGCAAGCACGGCGATTCTAATCTTCTTTGGTCCAATTATTCAAATAATGAAGGATATAACATCGAGTTTAGTTACCCAGAAATAGCTAAAATACTCATTAAAAACTTGAAAAATGCCTATCCAACTAGAAAATTCACTATTTACCCGTATTTTGTTATATATGACAAAGAACAGCAAATACAGTTGCTGAAGAGAGAAATCATTAATTTGTATAAACTGTTTCTCTACGATCATTATCGTGGGGAAGAACGATTTCATTTTCAAAAAGGGAAAAGAATTTTAGCGAATATTATGTGCTATTCCACTTTCTTCAAAGACGGTAGTTTTCATCAAGAAGAAGAGTTCAGAATCGCTGTTTTTAATCCGGAAAAAAACGAAAAACCAGTTTATCATTGCAGGTTAAGCAATGGAGTGTTTATTCCTTATATGGGCATTCGAATATCAAATGAATCAAATAATATGCCGATAAAAGGAATAACGATTGGTCCGAAAAACAGTCTGGACATTGCAGAAGAAGGATTAAAGCATTTTTTAGATCTCAACGGGCTATCGGACGTCTCCATAAGTAAATCGAAAATACCATATAGATATTAGTGACATGAAAATAGAGAAAGGACTTGCGGCCGCAAGTCCTTTTTTCATACCATCCATCGACAATAGCGTTCAGGTTCATCATACCAATTTAAGCATAGCAGTGGATTAATACCCGCCGTACCCGCCAGCGAAAGATGCACCGATGATGATCAAAAGAATAAACAAAACAACGACTAGCGCAAAACTAGAGCCACTATATGAGCTGCCCATAAGTTTCTCACCTCCTTTAATACATGATATGAAACAACATTCATAACGTATGGACGAAGGTATAGATGAAAAAAATAAAGAATATCGACAAAATTCTACATAAAAGACTTTTATTCAGCGTAAATAGAAAGATACGCATACGATAACGCACTGTTTATGACGGAGGTTGTAGGGATTAGTCGGTATTTGGAAATATCTTTCATAGCTTAAATAAGTTAAAATAAAAGACATGATCATTTGAAGAGAGTGGGTTATTTATTATGGAAACCCTTTCGTTAAAGTGCGTAGCTGAGAGGCAAGTTAGCTATAAAACAGCAAAACTCAACGGAGGTATACGAGTGAGTGTAAACGTCGAAGAAAAGCTGATTCAACCGTATGATATGTTAAAAGACGAAGATTTGATAGAACGTGTTCATAATGTGTATAACGATCATATGAATCACGTCATTGAATCATTAGACATTGCACCGCTTTTAGATAAACCGGTTCGAAAACTGTCACTCGGTCAGCGGATGCGTTGTGAGCTGGCGGCGGCCCTTCTCCACAATCCGCCTCTGTTGTTTTTGGATGAACCGACAATCGGGCTGGATGTGCTTGTGAAGTTGAAAATTCGTGAGTTTTTAAAAGAAATGAACGAAAAATACAATACGACTATTTTGCTGACGACACATGACTTAACCGATATTGAGGCGCTTTGCGAACGGGTTGTGATGCTAGATGAAGGAAAAATCATATACGACGGGAAGCTTGCCAATTTACGTTCCAATTGGGGAGAAGGAAAGCAAATTGAATTTCAGTTTGCGGATCTTCATATGACAAAAGAGCGGTTAACGCCGCTATTGGTAGGGTTTGATGCTGTATGGACGCCGGGAGATCGGAACAATGTATGGGTCGCAAACGTGAAAAATGATGAACAGATCATTTCAAATGCAATTGGCTGCGTCGTCGCTGCGCATAAAATAATGGATTTAAAAGTCCATGAAATGTCGATTGAGGACATTATCCGAAATATTTATGAAGAAGGAATCATGAATGGGTAAGTATATTGAAATGATCCGGATTCGTTTTCTTATGATGCTTGCCTACCGGACGAATTATTACAGCGGCATTTTGATTTACAGTATTAATATTGGAGCGTATTACTTTCTTTGGACGGCAATCTACGGAGACAAAGGGTCGATTGAAGGAATGACCGTTCTTCAAATGACCTCATATATTGCGATTGCGTGGATGGCAAGGGCCTTTTATTTCAATAATATTGACCGGGAAATCGCGCAGGAAATTAAAGAAGGCAAAGTTGCGGTTGAATTGATCCGTCCTTACAACTATTTACTTATGAAAACGATGCAAGGATTCGGGGAAGGTATTTTCCGATTATCGTTTTTCTCGATTCCCGGCATGATCATTGTTGCGCTTATATTTCCGATCACATTTTCAGCTGATCCGATTGTGTGGCTTTTATTTGTGCTGGCACTCGTATTCAGCTTTTTAATCAATATGCAAATTAACTTGTTAACAGGAATTTTGACGTTTTTCTTTTTTAATAATGCAGGTTTGATTCGGGCAAAACGTGTCATTATTGATCTCTTTTCAGGATTATTGCTGCCGATTAGTTTTTTCCCCGGATGGGCGCAGCGGATAATGGATTTTCTGCCGTTTCAAGGAATCAGTTATGTTCCGAGCATGATTTTCACGGAAAGTTTGAGCGGATCAGCGGCCGTGAATGCGCTATTATTTCAATTTGTGTGGGTGTTAATTTTGACTGTGCCCATTCAAGTACTATGGCTCATTGCGAGAAAGCAATTAGTCGTTCAGGGGGGATAAGAGATGAAATATGCAGCGATCTTTTTTCAATATGCCGCCCAGTATTTGAAGACGAGGTTTACATACCGTGTTGATACCGTCATTGAAATTGTGTCGGACCTGTTATCTCAAGCGGTTAATTTCATTTTTATTTTACTTGTTTTTAATCATACCTCTTTTATTAGCGGCTGGTCGCGGGATGAAATAATTTTTATTTATGGCTTTTTTCTCGTGCCATTTGCGATCTTTGGAGCATTTTTTAACATTTGGGATTTCAATGAACGGTATATCGTAAAAGGAGAAATGGACCGCATTTTAACGCGGCCGATTCATAGTCTTTTTCAAATTGTACTTGAGCGGATGGAACTTGAATCGCTCTTTGGCGTGATCACCGGGATAGGTGTCATGTTCTATGCAGGAAGCAGGTTAGGGTTAAGCTTTTCATGGTATGATCCGTTTATCTTTGTCGCCATGGTATTAGGCGGCACGCTTGTATATTCAGCGATTTTTGTCCTCATTGCGAGCATTAGTTTTTGGTCCGACAGCCCGACAAGCATCATGCCGATGATATACAATATTGGCAACTACGGTCGTTATCCGGTTGATATTTACAATCATGTCATCCGATTTGTGCTTACATGGATTTTGCCATTTGCATTTGTCGGCGTCTATCCAGCAGCCTACTTTTTAGGTCGGAAAGACTGGTATGTGTACGCGTTTATGACACCTGTGGCTGGTATCATGTTCTTTATGATCTCTGTCGTTATGTGGAATATCGGTGTCACAAAGTATAGAGGGGCGGGAAATTAATGGAACCGTAATATTCGAATTGTTTTTCAATGCTTAATTCAGTAAATAACAATGCGAGATATTGGAAGATATTCAAATGGAACAATTAATTGACCATAAAGTAATAGCCCATTCTATTAAGCGGAATTGGCTATTACTTTATGAACAAATTAGATTCATCTTTTACATCGTGTAATTCAATTTGTTTCAATTCGAGTTTTAATCTTTCCGTTTCAATTACATAGTTTTCGTGTTTTAGTTTTTCCAGTTCCAATTGATCTTTGAGAATATCGCGTTGGATTTTCGATTGTTTTTGGAAATGATCTGTGATTATCGCTACAATAGGTATCGTAAAAACCATAATGACTGCGACTAAACCTGTCATGTGTCTCACCTCTTTTTTGAAACATTCTGATTATAAAAAAGTATATAGTAATTTTAGAAATAAATAAAGCAAACATATAATGAGTAAATCTGAAGAGGTGTATTATAGTGCTGTTGGTTATTGATAAAAGGAATAGCCTGCCGAACAATGATCCGGAAGGCTGCATCCAGGTTATTTTTTGATCATCCGTACTCCGGCGAAAACATTGACCAGTGCAACAACAATAAATAAAATAAACAGTGTTTGTCCATAAACGCTTACGGCTGCGAGCAGCCAGACAGCGGCCAGTATAAAATAAACAATGCTCATTTTCGGGATGGGTGTCTTCATTAATAAATCGTTCCTTTCATACTATGACGAATTATGTTGACAATGAGTGAAAAATTTTATATATTTATGTATGCGATGAGCTCATTTGCGTAAGACGGACGGACATTCCTTTTAGGAACATGTTGTGGAGCATGGTCTGGACGCCGCAAATTTCGAGAAAACACTCTGTCTTCTGACAGGGTGTTTTTTATTTGTTTTGAAAAATCCCCTGAGACCGAGGGGATTTTTTGTATTGTCATACGCCAGGTTGATCCATCATAACGTGGAGTATACGGACGGGCAGTCATTTTAAATAACTTCTCGATACACGCCGGTGACGATTCCTAAAATGGTGACCGTTGGAAGCAAAATTGGCTCCATCGATGCGTTTTCAGGCTGAAGACGGATATGATCCGCTTCTTTAAAGAAACGTTTAACCGTTGCTTCATCATCCTCTGTCATAGCAACAACAATATCACCGTTTTTCGCTGTTTGCTGCTGTTTGACAACAACGTAGTCACCATTTAAAATGCCAGCTTCTTTCATGCTTTCGCCAACGATTTCAAGCATAAATACGTTCTCATCTGGTGGAGCGAGTCGTTCAGGAAGCGGAAAATACTCTTCAATGTTTTCAATGGCTGTAATCGGTATGCCAGCAGTCACTTTGCCAATGACTGGTACGTTAACGGGGTGCTGTTTTGGTACAGAACTATCCGTGTCTAAAATTTCAATCGCACGCGGTTTTGTTGGATCGCGGCGAATAAAGTTTTTGCTTTCAAGTCTTGCCAGATGTCCATGAACAGTTGAGCTTGAAGCGAGTCCAACCGCTTCACCAATTTCACGAACGGAAGGTGGATACCCTTTTCTTCGTACTTCATCCTTAATGAAATCAAGAATGTCTTGCTGACGTTTTGATAGTTTTGTCATTACCTACACCTCACTTATTTTGTGTTTGCCTACAGTATAACATGTGTTCTGGAAAATGACAAACGTAGGTTCGGAATTCTTCTTGACTGAAACGAGCGTTCGTTTTATTATGAGAATATACAACGAACGAGTATTCGAGGAAAGGGTGTTCTTATTGGAAAAAGCCAAAAATTATGCATTTATGTTAACATTAGCCGTGATGATTATATTAGCAGCCTTCTACTTTACTTTTAACGGAGTAGAGGCCCCATCCTATTCTGAAATAAAAGTGGAAAAAGGAGATTCGCTCTGGAGTTTGGCAGAAGAGTACAAAACACTTCATGACATGGATGAGATAGAATTCATTAAGTGGGTACAGGATGAAAATGATTTGATCACAACGAAAATTTTGCCAGGCGAACAGCTTATCATTCCGGTGCCGTCTGTAAAAAGCGACGGTGGGCTGCAACTGGCGGATGGAGACTGATGATAGATGAAAAAAGCGGTTCTATATTGCCGAGTGAGTACAGAAAAGGAAGAGCAGGTAACATCACTTGAGAGGCAGGAAGAAGAACTAAAAGCATTAGCAAAAGCAAAAGGATTTCAAACGGCAGCGGTTATTAAAGACCAGGCGAGTGGATATGATCTCGACCGGCCAGGTATGCTCGAGCTGCTCGATCTAGTAAAAAGTGATGATATTGATGCCGTGTTAATTCAAGATGAAACGAGAATTGGACGCGGCAATGCTAAAATTGCGCTTATCCATTGTTTATTTAAAGAAGGTGTAGTGGTTTATAGCATTACGGATGACGGTGAACTGCACATGTCTGATTCGGATTCAATGATTTTGCAGATTGTCAGCATAGTAGAAGAATACCAACGGAAAATTCATAATTTGAAGATTAAACGGGGGATGAAACGGGCGGTGGCCAAAGGATATCGGCCTGAAAAGAATTTAAAAAATCGTGGCAATGATCAAGGGCGCAGTCGGAAAGAAATCCCGGTGACAGAAATTGTTCGGCTTCGTGAAAATGGCTTAACATACGAGGAAATCGCCGCAACATTGCGCGGATTCGGGTACAATATTTCGCGCGCGACGATTCACCGGCGTTACATAGAATATAAAGAAAGTGAATCAATCAACTAGGAAGCTTTTTTCTTGTCATAGTTCGTTCTGTTGTGTACGATAACGGCATAAATAGAAAGGAGCATGATCCCATTGTTATCATCTGAAAAGATTGCACGCATAAATGAACTAGCGAAAAAAGCGAAAGAAACGTCTTTGACGGATGTCGAATTAAAAGAGCAATCCGCGCTTCGTAAAGAATATTTAACAACATTCCGCTCATCAATGCGTCAGACAGTCGAATCTGTCCGCATTTTTGATCCGACCGGCGATGAAGTGACGCCGAAAAAAGTGCGGGACATTCAAAAAAGAAAAAAGTTAAATTAAGGAATGTGAAAAAAAGAGAAAATCTGATGATTTTCTCTTTTTTTCACAATTGTTCTGCTTTATTGTTGTGTATTCTTCAAAAGACATTTAATATAAAGGAGTAAATCACCTTTTGAAAGGATGGATCACATGTTTGATAAAACAGACCAACTAGCGGTCACAACAATCCGTACACTATCTATTGATGCAATTGAAAAAGCGAATTCCGGCCATCCGGGTTTGCCGATGGGTGCTGCTCCGATGGCGTATGCACTCTGGACGAAAGTGATGAACCACAATCCGAAAAATCCACAATGGTTTAACCGGGATCGGTTCGTATTGTCTGCAGGTCACGGTTCCATGCTTTTATATAGCTTGCTTCACCTTGCTGGCTATAATTTGCCGCTTGACGAGCTTAAAAATTTCCGTCAGTGGGGAAGTAAAACACCGGGTCATCCGGAATATAAACATACAGACGGCGTTGAAGCAACAACAGGTCCGCTTGGACAAGGGATTGCGATGGCTGTCGGTATGGCAATGGCAGAACGTCATCTTGCATCTGTTTATAACAAAGATGGACACGAAGTCATTGGTCACCATACATACGCACTTTGTGGTGATGGTGATTTAATGGAAGGTGTTGCATCAGAAGCAGCGTCGCTTGCAGCACATTTGAAATTAAATCGTCTCGTTCTTCTTTATGATTCAAATGACATTTCACTTGATGGGGATCTGGACAAATCATTCTCTGAAAGTGTAGAAGGCCGCTTTACAGCATACGGATGGAATTATATCCGTGTAGAAGATGGTAACGATCTTGAAGCTGTGACAAACGCGCTTGAATCTGCGAAAAAAGAAGACAACCGCCCAACAATCATCGAAGTAAAAACAGTGATTGGCTACGGTTCTCCAAACAAATCGGGTAAATCTGAATCACATGGTGCTCCACTAGGCGCAGACGAAATGAAGTTAACAAAAGACTATTACAAGTGGACATTTGATCAAGATTTCCACGTGCCGGATGAAGTATACAATCGTTTTGAAGAAGCCGCTGTTGGTCGTGGTGCGCAGGCGCAAGCTGAATGGGAAAAATCATTTGCATCATACAAAGAAAACTACCCTGAATTGGCAGCACAGCTTGAAAAAGCGATTAGCGGTGAACTTCCTGACGGATGGGATGCTGATCTGCCTGTTTATAAAGAAGGAACAGCTTCTGCATCGCGTGCAACGTCAGGTGATGCATTAAATGCAATCGCGAAAAACGTACCGACACTTATCGGAGGATCTGCTGACCTTGCTGGTTCAAACAAAACAACAATCAAAAACGTTGGCGATTTCATGCCAGGACAGTATGAAGGACGCAACATCTGGTTTGGTGTACGCGAATTCGCAATGGGTGCTGCTATGAACGGTATGGCCCTACATGGCGGTCTTCAAGTATTTGGCGGAACATTCTTCGTGTTCTCTGACTACCTTCGTCCAGCGATTCGATTAGCAGCGTTGATGGGTCTTCCTGTCACATATGTATTCACACATGACAGTATTGCGGTAGGAGAAGATGGTCCGACACATGAGCCGATTGAACAATTGTCTTCATTACGCGCAATGCCGAACTTGTCTGTGATTCGTCCAGCTGATGGAAACGAAACAGCAGCTGCATGGAAACAAGCGCTGACAAGTAAATCAACGCCGACAGCGCTCATCTTGACACGTCAAGACTTGCCGGTTCTGCCATCGTCAGAAGAGCAGTCACATACAGGTGTTGAAAAAGGTGCTTACACAGTTGTGAAAGCAGAAAAAACACCAGATGTTCTTCTTCTTGCGAGCGGTTCTGAAGTTGGCATCGCCGTTGAAGCACAAGAAGCACTTCTTAGCGAAGGCATTCATGCAAATGTGGTCAGCATGCCATCATTTGACCGTTTTGAACAACAGGATGCAGCATACAAAGAGTCCGTTATTCCGAAGTCAGTGAAGAAACGTCTTGGTATCGAGATGGGCTCTTCATATGGCTGGCACCGTTACACAGGAGAAGAAGGCGACGTACTGGCGATCGATCAGTTTGGTGCTTCTGCTCCAGGTGAAACTGTAATGAAAGAATATGGCTTTACAGCTGAAAATATTGTGGCACGAGTAAAAGCTCTTCTAGAAAAATAAGAATTGAAAAGTCCGGGACCTTTGTTCCGGACTTTTTTTCCGGCAAGAATCAACAAAAATTTACCCGCCCTTATTGTATAATCATCAATGGTTTAGTACACTTTGAATAGACAACTTGAAGGAGGAACACGTTTATGTTTTGGTATGTGCTTACGGCTATACTGGCACTCGCTGCCGGCGTTGCCATCGGTTTTTTCATCGCACGCCGTTACATGATGGATTATTTGAAGAAAAATCCACCAATTAACGAGCAAATGCTGCGAATGATGATGATGCAAATGGGACAAAAACCATCACAAAAGAAAATCAATCAAATGATGGCGCAAATGAATAAACAACAGGATAAATAAATCCTTGTTGTATAAGGGATATGAGGAGTTTTTAGCCGTGAAGCGTTATGGCTAGGGTCAAAAAGGTGAATCTTTCTCCTCCAAACTGTGCGAAATTTGATTGATTTTTCATAAAAACTAAGATAACCGCCTTTTTCTGTTGAAAGATACACCGAAAGGGGCGGTTTTTTGTGTTTTTAGAAGATGCTATTAGAGAGTATGATTTTCACTGTATCGCTAAAGGCTATACGAAAAAACAATGATAAACAAACATCAGGAGTATAAGCAGTTAAAAGCATTTCTGGAGAAAAAGCGTGGGATACAAAAACTTAACAGTATCCATACAGACGATTTGAGGGCATATATTCGTTTTAAGCAGCAGACAGGCTTACAACCCCAAAGTGTGGAATCAATGGCTAAGATGATTACGGCTTTTTTTAATTGGTGTATTAGTGAAGAGTATCTGAGTGAAAATCCAATGCGGAAAGTGGAGCTGCCAAAAGTACCGAAGAAGATCCTGGAAGGGTTCACCGCTGAAGAGGTTTTCAGTATGATTCAAGCTTTTGATTATTCTTCTTATCAAGAAGCAAGAAATAAGGCTATTATTGCTATGCTGGCGGACTGTGGGCTGAGGGCAATGGAGATCAGAACACTTCCCTTTAAGAATGTAGGCGAATCATCAATTTTGATTCACGGAAAGGGGAATAAAGACCGAATGGCTTTTATTAGTCCTGCTTTAAAAAAGATTTTAATCAAAATTGTAGCAAGCCGGTCAGACGAAAAATCAAGGAGCTTCCTGAGTAGAAACAATAAAGTGGTTTAATTCTGATTAACAAATGACACGAACTGTTTATGAGGTGATGTTGAAGAAGTGAAACCTTTACTGAACAATAACCAACAAACGCTACTGATCCAGTCACATTTGCGAAATGAAATATGTGACATTGGAGAATTTATGACCCGGTATGTAGAGAAGAAGACTTACAAAACCAAGCATAATGAGGCCTAAAATAAGTCCAACAAAAGCAAGAAGTTTCTTCTCATCTCTTTTTAACAAAGCGATTAAACTTAGGATAACGACTATAGGAATGCCAATATAAAAGGCTAACATCAGATCAAAGGAGACGATCTGAGCATGAATCACTGGTGAAGCAGCCAATAATATACCTAAAATAAATGCTGTATAACTAAGCCATGAATATCTTTTAGAATGTATTTTCATATTTTTCCTCATTTCATCAAAAAAATGATCTTTCAAATAATTTTATGGTCTCTTAATAAGAGGCAGTTTTTAGGAAATTTGAAGGCTGTTTTTTTAATGTCTGGTCCGTCTCAAAAGGTCGAAGAAAATCCTATTTATTATCGTAATAATTTACACAGTTTTCTTCACTATGTTTGGTTGGCTGTTTGATATCTCTGTGTACAGGACTGTATCTTTCACAAAATTGCGTTACATCTTTCCCTTTTTTTCTTACTCCATAAGAATAAGTAATATCAGGTTCATCTTTAAATTTCACATCATATTGAGTATGGTAATAATCTTTATTTGAACTTCCCTTCGGTTCAGCAGGGTGTTGTTCGATTATATCTTTATCTGTATATCCCCTTTTTTCAAGATAGGGGGGAATATGCTTATTTACGAGATATATTTCGTATGGATTCCCATGATTGAGACGGTAGATAACGGCATAAAGAACGGCATAAGGCGTCAGATTAACAAGGATTATAAAGGTAATTACTGAAATGAATAATATTATGTTCCGTTTATTGAATGTTCTCATGTCACGATCGTCCGCTACAAAAAGGAGGATTTATAGGATGATTTTTTAAAAGTTCATCAAAATACATAAACGTTTCATCTTTTTCAAATGAACTAAACCAACGATAATGGTCCATATCTATGATCCGGTAATGTTTGCTTATAACATTTTGTTGCAATACAAAGCCTTTTTCATTCTTCATTTGTTTCCACCAAACTTTTCCGCCCAGTGTTTTTTCCTTTGGTCTATCAACTCTCCCGTGAACCATTGTTTCAATTACTTCTAGGGGTTCCTCACCTAATGCTGCTTGAATGACTTCCGAATCTCCAAATAAGGCACAAATGGCAACGACACAAGTCCATGCAGCAGGCATTCGACCTTTTTCAATCTGAACCAATGTCTTTTTTGAAATACCAAGAACTTCTGCCATTTTTTCTTGTGTATAACCTTTTTCATGCCTTATTAGTTTCACTTTTTTTGAGACAATGTTTAAGACATCTTCTTTGTTCATAAATCCTCCTATAGTTACTTATGTAATTTATAGTGTAATATTACACCTGTTTATTCCGGTTGCCAAGGGGTATTTTGAAGAATCACAATAAGATTAAAATTTATATGTCCCTTCAGCCATCTCTGTAAAAAAGGAATGTTTCAAAACTCGTAATTTAATAAATAGTCTACATGGAAAATTGAAATACAAAGGCTAAAGTTTAGTGCATGACAAAGTCTTTTCATAATTATGGAGAGAGAACATAATTCTGGGATCAATGCCTATTTCTCATTTTTCGGTGGTATGCTGGAAATAAAGGGGGGCGGTAACTGTGAAAAAACTCATGTTGGGATTGATATTGGGTACATTGCTTGCTGGATGTGGAAATGGAGCCTCATCAGTACCAGAAGAGCCTAAAGAGCAGGAGCAAACATCAGAACAGGAGCAGAATGTATTTGTGAAGCTAGAACAGACGACAGAAGATACAGCGCTGCGGGATGCAGCGTATGAAAAAGTACTGAAAAACGAAACACAGACCGGAGGCTATATGGGTGAAAACACCCCGGAACTGCAGGAGGATTTCGGTGTGCAGTCCATAGAATTTAATGCTGTGATAGAAGCAATCAACAGCATTTATGGGAGTTTTTATGAGTACGGTATTCTGTATTTGAAAAATCAGGAATCAGGCGCTAAGGAATCTGGTGTCTGGGTCGGCATAAAAAATCCGGATGATAAAGCGGAGGAACTGGCTCGTCGCCTGCAAAAGCAAGTCGATGAAGGCAAAATTTTGGCTAAATACATTCACTTGTTTGAGAGCGAATACAGTGAATGGGACAATCAGGATTTGATGTATGAAGTGTCGAAAGCGATCAAGCCGATGAAAGACGCAATGCCGGAGCCAGAGCGGGTGGCACTCAGTATGAGCGTGGATACAATCACGAGGACTATTGAAATTGGGCATGACTTTTTAACAGAAGAGCAGATTGAGACGCTGAAGGACAAATTTGCAGACTATGAAATGGACTTTACGCAGGAAGGAAGAATGCTTCCGCTTCCAGGAGAGCCGGATGTTGAATATCAGGAAGAACCCGTCTCGCATAAACAAACAAAAGAGGGAAGCTGGGTAATGAAGGTATCAGCGGACGGCATGCTTGTGGTTGAGGCGCAGCCAGATGATTTCTCTGCAACAGGCGGAGTACCAGAGCATTATGGTGCAGTGGGTTATAACTTTCCAAAAGCAAACGAAAAGCTGAAGATCGGCCAGCGTGTTATTGTCGAGGCATCCGGACCGATCGCTGAATCATATCCGGGACAAGGCAGAGCTAAATTTGTTACCGTTTTACCGGCCTATCAGCCAAAAGGCGCGGATATAACCGAAGAAGATGTTGTTCGAAAAGCGATCGAACAACGAGAGGAAAACCCATACGCAGAAGGTATTCGTGAAATTACCTATAACAAAGAAAAGGACGAGTGGACCCTCACAATTGTCAGCTCAATGGAACCAGAACCCGTTGTCACAGATATTACAATTGCAGACCAAAAATAATAGTCTATTTTAGGTTGTTATTCTAGACTGCTTTATCGACTAAATTTTAGAGAGCGTAAAATATCTTGTGTAAATGAATAAACAGAAAAAG
>NZ_LQWY01000009.1:47162-48344 GCF_001643235.1 Domibacillus aminovorans | reverse complement strand
CGGTTCGATTCCGGTTCTCGGCACCATTTATTATTAAGAAAAGTAAATAGCTGTGAACATAGCTTAATTTGGATCGAGAATTTGGCTGATTTTCAAAAATTTAGGAATAATACATCTCTTGAGTGCAACAATACATGTTTAAAAAAAATCAATTTTAACATCGGGAAGTAGCTCAGCTTGGTAGAGCACTTGGTTTGGGACCAAGGGGTCGCAGGTTCGAATCCTGTCTTCCCGATCTTTAATGAATAATGGGGCCTTAGCTCAGCTGGGAGAGCGCCTGCTTTGCACGCAGGAGGTCAGCGGTTCGATCCCGCTAGGCTCCACCAATTATTTACTTTACAGGGGTACTAGTTAGAACATATGGATTCATAATCCACCTAGTTATAAGTTCTAGTCTATCGCTCGAATTGTTTATCTTATGGAGGGATACCCAAGTCTGGCTGAAGGGATCGGTCTTGAAAACCGACAGGGGAGTCAAATCCCGCAGGGGTTCGAATCCCCTTCCCTCCTCCATTTTTATTTTATTATTATCGCGGGGTGGAGCAGCTCGGTAGCTCGTCGGGCTCATAACCCGAAGGTCGCAGGTTCAAATCCTGCCCCCGCAATCGTTGGTCCGGTAGTTCAGTTGGTTAGAATGCCTGCCTGTCACGCAGGAGGTCGCGGGTTCGAGTCCCGTCCGGACCGCCATTTTTAAATGGCTCAGTAGCTCAGTTGGTAGAGCAAAGGACTGAAAATCCTTGTGTCGGCGGTTCGATTCCGTCCTGAGCCACCATTTTAATTATGGCAGCTATGGGGAAGTAGTTAATTAATTGGGGTGTAGGTTCTATTTTGATCAGACACCAAGTCTGGTTTTTTTATCTTTTAGCGGGTGTAGTTTAATGGTAAAACCTCAGCCTTCCAAGCTGATGTCGTGGGTTCGATTCCCATCACCCGCTCCATTTATACATAATGGGCCTGTAGCTCAGCTGGTTAGAGCGCACGCCTGATAAGCGTGAGGTCGATGGTTCGAGTCCATTCAGGCCCATTTTATTCTTGTAATAGATCAGTGATAATTGATAGAGCAACTGAATTAGACTGTGTAGGCTAGGTGAGGGCAAGTTCTCTAACACCAAAACCAGTTTTCCTAGCAGTCCTTTACATGGAGGGGTAGCGAAGTGGCTAAACGCGGCGGACTGTAAATCC
>NZ_LQWY01000009.1:0-47153 GCF_001643235.1 Domibacillus aminovorans | reverse complement strand
GTGGCTCCGACACTCGGGGGTTCGATTCCCCTCGATCGCCCCATAATTTTTATTGGGCTATAGCCAAGCGGTAAGGCAACGGACTTTGACTCCGTCACGCGCTGGTTCGAATCCAGCTAGCCCAGCCATTTTAAGCAGAATTAGTTCAAAGATAGAACTCTACTTTGCCCAGGCAGCGAGTTCGAATTTGAAACTTGTCTTCTGATACATAATTTAATACAGCATAACCAAGTGGTCAAGCCAAGGTCGTAAAAAGCCATTGAAAAACAACTTTACTTCGCCCAGATACTAGATACGTAGTAATCACCGCTAGAATGTTTCTACTCAAACGGAAACAAATACCCCGATAGGCATCCTGCGCCAAATAATCTAAATAGCTCCCACTAGACAGCTCAATTCCATCACCTTCATACCAGCCTATATTATTTTCAGTCGCTTCCTCCTCAACTAAAGCAGGGATATCCATTTATCTGAATAAATGTTATCAGAGATTTTATGCATAGGTTCAGGTTTGATCTGTTTCCCCTCCGATGGCAAAGTAATACTCAATTTGTTTAATCAAATCATTCTGATCCCAATCTACTTAATTCTCCTCATACAATACCAGGATTTTCATGAATATATTTAGCAGCTTCATTGACTATTATGTATACCTTATCAAGGTTTTCATCTAAGTTTACAGCTTAGTGTATTTAAGCTAACTTCTTTATCGAATTTCGGCAGCTTATTTCTTTTTTTCAGAAGGATTGGTTCTATAAAGCAAAAACAAACTATAATAAAACAAGATCACATAGAAAATCGTGTAATATTTAGAAAGATAAATTTCGTTTATATATTTCAAGGAAGCCAATATTAAGCTCTTTCGAGGATATGTGATCTGTTTCATTAAGGTATTCAGGCAGGTTTTGAAGGTTAGATTAATGTTCAATTGGAATTTTAAAAAGGTTTAAGCATCTGAAATGTTTAAACCTCTGATATTATTGGGACAGTTAAAATAGCTAAAATGACAGCACATGTACTAGTCGTTGTTTATTCTTTTTCATTTAAATATTAGTCGCCCTGATGTAAAGTGTTAGAAGTCTGCATCTGTTTAAGCCCCCTGTCGATTGAGATAAAAGAGGACCAGTATTACTGATTTAAAAGTATTTCATTTTCAATAGACGCAGTGAGTTGAGTACAACAATCAATGTGGCACCCATATCAGCGAAGATCGCCATCCATCCGGGAATGATCAAAAGTAAAGCTAGCAATTTTAACCCGTGATATTTTGCTTAATTTCATTGAGTGTTTTGCGGCTCAGAACGATCGTGTATGGCAGTTTCTCGAGGTCATCAGCCATTAAGGCAGTATCGGCTGTTTCTAAAGCTGTACGGGTACCAGCACCTCTCATCAAGATCCCAACTGTGTCACTTGTAAGAGATTGATGTCATCGCCGACCATCGCTACTTTTCCGTATTGTTCCCTGAGCGATTTAATAGCTTACCGCATTAATTCGGCTTTTACTTGACTTAATCCTAATTGGGTGCCGATCGATTGTCCCGTCGCTTGGTTATCACCCGTTAACATGACGATTTTTTCAATCCATAGTTTTTGCAAGTTTTGAATAATGGACAAGTTGTTTTCCCGCACCTGATCTAATACGGATAAGTCTTCTTTAATTTCTTGTTTTGTAATATAGTTGCTTACGAAGATAGAGAGAGTTTGTTCTTTCTCATCTATCTTGTTTATTTTCATAGATGCTTCTTCCGTCAACCACTTTACCTGCTTTTAGCATACTCCCAAAAAATTTCTTTCTGTTTTGTTAACTGACTTTCCCTTGCGATGAAAAAGCTGTAAACTAAGCATGTCTTCCAAGTAACGAATATGGTGACTGATCGCAGGCTAAGAACAATACAACCCTTTTGCAGTTTCCATGAAAGAGTTACATTCAGATAAAACGATAAATTTCTCCATTTTATCTAAAAATTTCATGTTGAACACCTTGATAAATGGATACCTTTTTAATTAAAAATAATAATCATTATCATATTAATACTCATAAAAGTCGGTGTCCAACCATCGATTACTTAACAGTTTTACTTGCTCGGAAAGTAGATTTGTACATTCAGAAAAAAGAAAAAATGCAACAATATTCGTCAAAGGACATTCCCTTGAACACACCGAACTTTACACATAAGCGAAAAAACCTGCTCGAAAACTTGAAAAAAACGATCATACACCTTTGAAGAGCGTTGTATTAGGTTTCTTTATCAGACACAGTCATTGAAACTTATCTTGAAAGGATGATTGAAAACATGAATCAAACGATGAATCAAACGGAAGATCAACGTACTGAAAACCTTGATGATTTACGCTTAACCGTCAAAGAAGCCGCGAAACATATTCAGGAAAGTCCTGGTGTTGTTCGGAATTGGATGAGAGAATTAAAATCTCATATTCCCACCATACAAGGCGAAAATGGCTATCACTACTTTGATCAACCGGCATTAGAAAAGTTAATATTGATCCGCCAGCTAAACCGAGATCAGAATTATTCGATTAAACAAATTGATTATTACTTTTCCAATGGTGAGACACGGATCCAGCCTGAATCAGTCCATGTAGTCTCTAATGACATTCGTGAGGATTTAAAAACAATTGTAGATCGTCTGGAACTGCAACAGCAATTCAATCAGGCGTTGGTCACGAAACTAGACGAACAGCAGCAATACATCAAAGATTCTCTCATTAAACGGGACCAAATGCTGCTTGAATCACTTAAAGCATCACAAGAAGCCCGAAAAGCTGAAGTGAATAATAGAAAAAAGGGGTTTTTTGGGCGAATATTTCAGGTGAGTGAATAAGCTGAAGTGGTGATGTTGTTCTGGTAAAGGAGCCTGCTTTTGAAAAAGATTGATCAAAAGCAGGCTCCTTCATTTAAGTGTAGCTTTGGACTAATGATTGATCAAAACATGCTCTTAATGTATTCAATTGAATTATTCTTTTATAAAAAGTTCTATCATTTCTATAATCCTTATTCTATTAAAGCGCCCGATAGTTAAAGAATGAAATTAAAGCTTTTCCCTAGGTGATCCGTTCTCAAATTCAAATTTAGCTGTCTGTGCAAAATTTAGACCCTTAGCGAGCCACGAAAACCCCTGGCGGCATAGTAGGATTCTGCTCCATTGTGATACACGAAGACGTGCCCGAAGCGACAATCGCAAAAAAGGGCACCGCCGAGTTCTCTAATATCAGAGGGTGTTTGCACCCAACTCGACGTTTTCATATCGAAATTTTCAAGTTTCTGCAACGCTCGATATTGTTCTTCCGTTAATAGTTCAATGCCCATGGCAGTTGCCATATCAATCGCGTTATTTTCTGGTTTATGTTTTTTTCTTGACTCCAGCCCTTCACGGTCGTAACAAACACTTCTGCGACCTTTAGGACTTTCCGCTGAACAATCATAAAAAATGTATTCGCCCTTCTTTTTATCATGACCAACAACATCCGGTTCACCGCCGGTTATTTCCATTTCATTGAGCGACCACAGTTTTTCAGTATTAGCATCCAGCTTTGCTTGGACTTTAGCCCATTCAAGACCTTTATGGCGGTGCATGTTTTTCTCAAAACGGGCTTTCAATGCTCTGAGTAATTCTTCATGTTGTTCTAGTGACAACTCCTTTTTATTGCTGGTGTTATTTCTCTTTGTCATGTTAGTTTCCCCCTTATTGTTTTTACTCATAATGGTTTAAGTATATATAACTATTTGTTTTATAATAAATCGTTTAAATAGCTGTGTGAATTCAGTTTACAATAAATTATATGATTAAGAAAATCCATACCTCCACAATCTGGCCCTTTAGCGGAAGTAGTAACACCGCAGGTGTGAAAATTCAATTAGAATACNNAAGGGGCTTACTATATTTCTCGTTTGAAGTTGAATACACGCATTTATATCCAGAACCCTGAGCCAGAGTACTTCAAAAACGGTACGCTCAAAAAGCAAACCGAATACATTCAACTCGATATGGCACACATGATGAGCAGGTTAGCATACGGTGAGACGATGGAGATTTCGGAGGCGTACATCGGCCAAAATCAGAAGCTCAGGGTACGTGTCATCATCCATCGGTTAACAGACACTCAAATGCAAACACGTCTGAAAAACCAAGCAATCCGTGAGAAGAAAAAAGGCACGATTATGAAAGACAAAAGCAAGCGTTTGATGGGGATGAATGTGTATATGACGAATACATCGCTAGAAGAAGTGTCAACTGACTATGTGCATCCTTTGTATTCATTACGTTGGCAGATTGAGATTTTGTTTAAAACATGGAAGTCGTTCTTTGAAATCGACGAATGTAAAAACATCAAAAAAGAACGCCTTGAATGTCATCTATATGGGCAGCTCATTGGCATTCTTCTCTGTTCTTCCACCATGTTTCACATGCGGCAACTCCTGCTCAAAAAGAAGAAGCAAGAGCTAAGCGAATATAGAGCGATTTACATGATTAAAGACTACTTTCCATTACTGTTTCAAGCAATGGTAAGTGGGATAAGTGAACTTATCACCATACTGAATCGCCTCTATCAACTGCTTAAGAAAAATGGACGTAAGTCCCATCGGTATAAGAAGATGACGGTCTTTGACATTCTCGGTGTCGTATATGAAACGACGGTGCATCAAAGACGAGCAGCCTAGCGAAAAAAGTGCCTTTTTACAAGGCTTCTTTGTCATGTCTATTTTTCTAGCGCTTGCCAAATTCGATGCAAGAATCATTACGTCGCTAGCCGTTTACATTGTTAGCTTGATGGGCATGTGGTAGGACCCCTAATATGTGTTTTGAATATCAAGATACGAAGCACAAAAAGCCTTCAGATTTCAGAAAAACCTAAGGTCTTTTTACGCAATAGAATATACTTAGTAGAAAGCTTAAAAATACTTCAGACTCTTGATTATGAGCTATGTATAGTTCTCTGATGAATGGAAAGCCTACTGTTATCATAGTGTCAAATGGAGGATTTATTGTGACCCATAATGATCGATCAAAAGGAAAATTACCACAGGTCCCTAAGCCCTATTGGAGAGACTTTATTGATTTGCCAGAATTTCCTCGTTTAGATAAAGATATTCATGTGGACGTTGTTATTGTAGGAGGCGGTATTACTGGAATCACATCTGCTTATCTTTTAGCAAATGAAGGCTTGAAGGTCGCTATTTTAGAAGCAGGGAAATTATTGAACGGTACAACGGGGCACACAACTGCAAAAATTACGGCCCAGCATGACATAATATACGATGAATTCATTCAAACTATGGGGAAAAGCAAAGCCAGATTGTATTATGAAGCCAATATGGAAGCATTAAGCTTTATCAAAAAAACCGTGGATCAGCATCAAATTAATTGTGATTTAAGCATACAAGACGCTTACATATATGCAACCACTGAGCAGTACGCAAGCAAGCTTGAAATAGAAAAGAAGGCCTATGAAAGGCTTGGTATTGATGGCGAGCTAGTTGATCACATACCCTTTGATATAGATATAAAAAATGCACTTGTCATGAAAAACCAGGCACAGTTTCATCCGATTAAATATTTGACCCATCTCATTCAAATCATTAAGGAAAAAGGCGGGCTCATCTTTGAACATACGACGGCAGTGAATATTGAAACTGGCGAGCAGCCAACCGTTCTTACCAGTAAAGGCTCACGTGTCACCGGCAGCCATGTTCTTTCCTGTTCGCATTTTCCATTTTATGAGGGACTAGGTTTTTACTCTACAAGAATGTACGCAGATCGTTCCTATATCCTTGCCGTGAAAACAAAGAAGTCTTTTCCAGGAGGGATGTACATTAGTGCCGATCAGCCAACGCGTTCCCTTCGTTCTGCAATGGTTAACGGAGAAGAAATGGTACTTATTGGCGGTGAAGGTCATAAGACCGGTCAGGGAAAAGACACGATGGAACATTACAAAGCTTTAGAGACCTTTAGTGAACAAGTTTTTGGGATCGATGATATCGTCTACCGTTGGTCTGCCCAAGACTTGATTACAATTGACAAAATCCCCTATATTGGGGAGATAACTGCTGGCCAACCAAATATCTTGATTGCTACTGGTTACAGAAAATGGGGAATGACAAACGGAACGGTCGCTGCTCTATTATTTCGGGATATGATTTTAGACAAAAAAAATGCCTATCAAAATTTGTATACGCCGTCGCGATTCTATGCGCATCCAAGTTTGAAAAATTTCTTAGTAGAGAACGCTAATGTTGCCGCCCATTTAATTAAAGGAAAACTTGAATTGCCTGCTAAAAATGCAAATGACTTATCTAACGGCGAGGGTGCAGTTATTACTATCGAAGGGCACAGAAAAGGGGCCTATAAAGATGATGAAGGGAAACTACATATTGTAGATACAACCTGCACTCACATAGGATGTGAAGTTGAATGGAACAATGGCGATCGAACTTGGGATTGCCCATGCCACGGCTCTAGGTTCTCATATACCGGAGAAGTCATTGAAGGTCCAGCAGAAAAACCGTTACAGCGACATGATCATACGATGCTGGACAATCTTACATCGGAGGACTCTGGCTATTAACGATTGATCTTACTGCAGCAGAATCTCTCTGCTGCAGTTTTTGATGCGATCATCAGACGCGTTGTGAAAGTATTGAGCCCCATCTTTAGTCTTTTATCGGATAGTACGTTAAATAAATATGATAACGCCAAAAGCCAAGTGTTCTTTTGTCTTCATTATGTATACACCTAGCCTATTATAGTTCGGCAATTACACATACAAAATAAAAAAGGTCACTGCACTGAGCAGTGAACCGATGTTTATTTTAAAATTAAGAAGAGAAAATGAACTCGACTGCGAGGTTTAAGAAAAATACCGTATGGACCGCCGCAAAAATAAGTCCTTGTTTATTTAAACGCTTCATCAATACTTGATCCATATTAATCACCTCATAAGTAGTTTGTAAAGTTATCATACTACAAATTCACAGAAAGTTCAAAATGTTTTTACGAATTTGTCACAAAAAATTAAAAAAGAAGTGAAAAATGTTTCTTTTAGCCTATTCAGAGGGCTTTTCCATATATAAAATCATTTATTAAAAGAATTTTTGAAATTTAAAAAAGTCTTACTATCTTTCCAAAAATCTTTATTTTTTTCTACATATCTCTCTTGTCATTCCATTATAAAAAAATGAATCTATTCATTCTTTTATTTTATAACCTTACTTAACGATGAGATAAGACAAAGAAATATGAGAAATTAATATAATAATTGATTTTGATAATTGTTACCGGTGTTGATATAACGAATTTATCTTAAAAAGACTATGATTCTATGGATAAGATAGAATAAAACAACTTAAAATCCGATTTAAGGGAGAAAAATTCTCTCTTTTCGTGCTGCCTTAAAATTTTTTCCTTCAATCGAAAAAAAACTATGAATCACATTCCAACTGAAATGTAATCCATAGTTCCTTAAGTTAATGACATTGATTACCAAAGCGGTTTTGCTTCGGATTCTACTCTTTTACTGTCAATTATATCTATGGGCTTTATTCTTTTAATTTCTCCTCCTGCGAAAGAGCACTACCCGCTGTAAATTCTTCTAAAGCATGCATGGCAAACCTCGCGTTGGGATAAGTGATCGAGCCGCCACCAATCACACCAATTTTGAGGGTTTCCATGATTTCATCGATGGTTGCCCCGGCATTTAAGCAGCCTTCCATGTGATAGCAAATGCATTCATCGCAGCGGCTGACTATTGATATGGCTAATCCCATAATGGTGTACTTACCCTAACTGGCGTTTAAATTCTTTACAGGCGAAGAAGTAAGCGATGACCATGATGCCGACGCACCAGGCAAGCGCGATCCAGATACCGTTTCCAACAGACCCTTCATACAAGAGGGCACGAATCGCATTCACGATTGAAGTCACGGGCTGGTTCTCAGCGAACGCACGGACAATTTTAGGCATGGTTTCGGTGGGGACAAAGGCCGAACTGATAAAAGGCAGGAAAATCAGCGGGTACGAGTAGGCTGTCGCCCCTTCCATAGACCCCGCTGTCAATCCGGGAATGACCGCCAGCCATGTCAGCGCCAGCGTAAACAGCCCGAGTATCCCAGCTACCGCGAGCCAATCCAGGATATCAGCGCTGGAACGGAAGCCCATCAAGAGCGCGACGAGGATAACCACCACGACAGTAAGCGCATTGGAAACAAGCGAGGTCAACACGTGAGCCCACAATACCGACGAGCGCTTGATGGGCATGGTAATGAAACGCGCCATCAGCCCGCTCTTTACATCCGTAAACAGCCGCACGGAAGTGTAAGCGACGCCGGATGCGATAGCCATCAGCAAGATTCCCGGCAATAAATAATTGACGTAGTTGTCCGTGCCTGTCTCTATGGCGCCGCCAAATACGTAGACAAACAGCAGCAGCATCATAATCGGCGTAATCGCCACCGTGATAATCGTATCCGGGCTGCGCATGATGTTGCGCATTAAACGCCCTAGTAATACCCCTGTTTTGCTTTTCATTTACATCTCCTCCTTTTTGCCGATGATCACGAGGAAAATTTCCTCCAATGTCGGCTGCTTCTCGATGTACTCCACTTTCGCTGGTGGGAACATCTCCTTGAGTTCGGTAAGGGTACCGGTCGTGATGATTTTTCCGCCATGCAGGATGGCGATACGGTCCGCCAGTTGTTCGGCTTCCTCCAGGTACTGGGTCGTCAGCAAGATGGTCGTGCCGCCGCCGGCAAGCTCCTTGACGGTATCCCAGACTTCAATCCGCGCTTCGGGGTCAAGCCCTGTCGTCGGTTCGTCGAGAAAAATGACTGCTGGCGTCCCGATCAGGCTCATGGCGATGTCAAGCCGGCGCTTCATCCCGCCGGAATATTTGTCCGCCCGGCGGTTGGCCGCATCGGTCAGGCTGAATCTTGCAAGCAGATTGTCGGCGACTTGAGCAGGATTGGAAACTCCCCGTAACTTGGCGATCATCATCAGGTTTTCCCGCCCGGTAAGCATGCCGTCTAAAGCTGCGAACTGCCCTGTCAGGCTGATACTCTGGCGAACATGATCCGGTTGACGCTGGACGTCAAAGCCGCAAATACCTACTTCGCCGCCATCGGCCTTCATCAGCGTCGAGAGGATGTTGACCGTCGTCGTCTTGCCCGCTCCATTTGAGCCCAGCAGTGCGAAAATTTCGCCACGCCGCACCTCAAAATCCACCCCCTTTAAGACTTCCTTGTCTTTAAAGGATTTTTTTAACCCTTTTACAGAAATCGCTGCATTGCTCATACTTTTTTCCTCCTTATAAAAAGCGGCCTTGCGGAGCTAGATTGCCTATACTCTTCTATTTAGTCTGACTGATAATCTGTATAACTTACTACCGGGTTGAAAATATAACTGAATAGCGAAGGTGGCAATTCACATTTGTAACCAGCTATTCAGTCGGTATTATTTATTGAATTTATTTTTTCCCAATCGCTTCATGATACTCTGATTCAAATCTTCACGATACTTGGCGACATAGGTTTTAGCGTTTGCCACTAGTTCGTCGGCAAAGGACGCCACGTCGTCCCCAGTGATTTCCAGCACTTGTCTGCCTTCCGCCGCACCGGCTTCAAACAACTCTATTAATTCATACTGCATGTGCAGCATATCCATCCCGTTGCCCGCTGAGAAATTCCACATGTAGTTTTGAATTTTCTTAAATACAAACTGGTAGTCCTCTGGCAGGGCTTCAACCCGTGCCATCATCATCTTGTACTCTTTTTTATCACCAATCATTTTTTTGAACATTTCCATCATGTTATTTTTCCTCCTTTTTTATAAAGCTGAACAAGACACTCCAAAAATATCGTACGGAATATTTTATGAAGCTAGATTGACTTCAAGACGTTGATTTTTGATGATACAAAATCCCATTTTTTCCAAAACAATTCAAGTTCCTGGCGGCCAGCCTCATTAAGTGAGTAAAACTTGCGGGGCGGCCCCATATCTGACGGTTTCTTTTCTATGTTCACCAGTTTTTTCTTTTCTAATCGCACGAGGATGGTGTAGACCGTCCCTTCCACGACTTCAGTAAACCCAAGCTCGTTCAGGCGACGGGTAATCTCGTAGCCATAGGTTTCATGGCGGCTGATGATTTCCAGCACGCAGCCTTCCAGTGAACCCTTCAGCATTTCAGTTAAATTTTCCATGTTCAGAGCCTCCTCTATTTCGTCTGACTTATATTCAGTATAACTTAGTACTAAGGGAAATTTTTACTGAATAGCTTTTGGGAAATCATGCTATTAAGTATTGCTTATTACATGTACAATGTAACACCGAGTAGCAGAGGTGTCAACTATTTTTCTTAAAAATATTTTTTCAACCTCACTATTCAGTGGTGTCGGTATCCGGTGTGACATACTACAGGTATATTGTAACGCGTAGTAGGTGGACTGTCAACTGGATTTTCTAAATATTTTTAAAACCAGCTATCCCCATTGGCTACAGCCGATTTTCTTTATGGAGCTTTTACTTCCTCCTCGAATGTTTCTTTGTCTTTAAATGCTTCCCTTATTCAAAATCCCTATAAAAAGACATAAAACCGTTTACATTAATTACCTTATCATGGTAAATATGAAAAAAGTTGATGGTACCCCGTAAGTGGAGAATTTGTACAATTGATTCAGAAATCACATGAACTTGGTTCAACGAGTGAAGGGAATGTATCGTTTACCAATGTGAGAAAAGAGGACAGCTATTTCAGCGCTAGTAGCTTCTGATATCATAAACGGATATAAGAACGGATCATTTGTTTTTTACAAAAAGGGGGCGTCCCAAAAGTCAGTTTTCGCTGACTTTTGGGACACCCCCTTTTTCTTCATTTGGAGGGCTTATGAGGCAGCTCCTTAAAAGAATAACATCAAAATATAGTAAAACATCGCTGCAACTGTCGCAGAAATAGGAAGTGTAATCACCCATGTGATAAGCATACGCTGTGCTGTATCCCATTTCACGCCTTTTACCCGGTGTGAAGTACCGACACCGAGAATAGAAGAAGAGATCACATGAGTCGTACTAACCGGCAAATGAATTAGTGTAGCCGTGAAAATAATCAAAGCAGATGATAAATCAGCTGCCACACCGTTAACCGGACGAATTTTCATAATTTTACCGCCAACTGTTTTAATAATTTTCCAGCCGCCGATCGATGTTCCGAGCCCCATAGCTAGCGCACAGGAAACTTGTACCCACAACTGGATATCAGTGGTTTGTTGATAATTGTTCGCGATCAGCGCCAAGGTTATGATACCCATTGCTTTTTGTGCATCATTTGTACCGTGTGTATAGGACTGTAGGGCAGCCGTAAAAATTTGAAATGAACGAAAATTCCGATTCGTTTTCGATAGATTATTGTTTTTAAAAATGATTTTGAACAGGCTATACATAATAAATCCAACTGCAAATGCAAGTAGAGGAGAAAGAATCAATGCCTGTAAAATTTTGAAGAAACCACTGTAATTGAGTGCTTGAAATCCCGCAGATGCAATCGCAGCACCGGCAATTGACCCGATCAGTGCATGCGATGAACTACTTGGAATGCCATAATACCATGTTAGCAAGTTCCAAAAAATTGCGGCAAGTAAAGCAGCTAAAATGACGATCGATCCATTTTCAAGCATAAAGGGATCGACAATATCTTTAGTGATGGTTTTCGCAACTCCTGTAAATGTCAATGCGCCGACGAAGTTCATGACCGCAGCAAGAATAATGGCACGGCGTGGCGTGAGTGCTTTCGTTGAAACGGCTGTTGCAATCGAATTTGCTGTGTCATGAAATCCATTGATGAAATCGAAAGCAAGAGCGAAAAAAACAATAAGAATAGTGATTATAAGTAAAGTATCCATTGTCTAATACTCCTTACGCATTTTTCATGATAATGGTTTCCAGCGTATTTGCAACGTCTTGGCATGAGTCTGCAATTTCTTCAAGATTCTCATAAATTTCTTTAATTTTAATTAACCGGATCGGATCTTTTTCAATAGTGAAAATATGTTTAATGGACTGGCGTAAGACCCCATCACAAATGGTTTCATAATCTTTAATTTTAATTGCATGTGTACGAATATTTTGTAATTTTTTTGTGGACAACAATTCAATTGCTTTTACAATTTCATCCGTGCATGATCGAATCGCATCCACAAACTTTAGCATATATTCATCTGCTTGCATCACAGAATACATTTCGAAAATAGCTGCTGTTTCTTCTAACCCATCCAATACATCATCCATACTCATCGCCAGCGCTAAAATATCTTCCCGCTCAATCGGTGTAATAAATGAATTATTTAATTCTTTAATGGTTTGATGAATATACTCATCACCTTGAGTTTCAAATCTTTTCATTTCTTCTGAAAATATTTTTAAATCACTGGCATTTTTCAATTTATAGTCTGCGAAATAATAAGCTCCTTCTTTTAAATTTAAAGAAATGGATTCAAGCAGAATAGAAAATTTATCTTTTTTATTTTTAAACATCTAAAAGGCCCCCTGTTTTTTATATGAATAACCAGTCTATTTTACCCGAAAAATGTCGAAAAAAACAGGTTTTTTATAATAGTTGGGTTTGAGGCTATCTTGATAACTTAATCAGTGGGGAAAAATCAAAAAATGTCAAACTTTCTACTCTTTTGTGCATTTTGATGATCGGGATATGCATCAAAAACATAAAAAGCTAATCAGCTTTATGGATGAATCATACTTATTTTGAAAAATTTATCATGAATTAAGAGTTGGTTATTTTACTAATGAACTGTCCCCAATAAGGACTTGTTTTAGTCATTTTTTATTAAATCCGACTAGATCTATGTAAATAATTTTTAATCGAGAGTCCACCTATAACACCCATTTCTTTATTACCTAAAACTGGTGCTCTGGTACTTTCACAATTTTAAAACAGGTCGATATTTTATGAAAAGAAGTGAATTAGTGAGAAAAAGGGCCATGTTTCTCGCTTACATGGCCAATGTTCTCGCTTACATTCACTTTGATTAAACGCTACTTATATAAGACAATATAATCATCCCAATTGGATAAATAATCCGTTCTGGAAAAGAACTTACAAAAACATGCAAGCTTGGAATTGTCATTGAACAAACGAAATTAAAATGAAAATAAAATTTCAATTATAGTGAAAAATTTCAAAAAGAAAGGAATGGTTAAATGTATTCGGTAGAAGAAATTACAAATGAATTATTAAACGGAGAATTTGGTTATAAAGAGGTTCATTTTATTGAGAAAGAGTTTTTACCGGGAGAAGGAGATCAATACATCGGATTTATCTACGATGTAAAAGGAACTTTCAATGGTAATAATTATGAAGTCAGTGTGTTTTCTCATGATGGCTCGACGTTCGAAATAAGAAAAGATAGTGATCAGGGATTTGATGATTTAGAAGGAAAATTCACATTATAATAGTTGGGTTGTCTCTAGTCAGTTTTCACTGAATAGAGACAACCCTTTTGAATTTAACTAATCAAAAGAAGTTGATTACTTTCTGATTACAAGAAGAACAAATCCGTTTTTTAAAATTTATTTAACAATAAATACTTGGCACGTGACTTTTTGCACTACATGATGGCTAACACTGCCTAAGAACATCTCTTTTAATCCACTTAGTCCCCGGCTGCCCATTACGATAAGATCAGCACCAGATTGTTGTACAAAATCTACAATCACTGGAGCAGGGTTTCCTTCTATAATAAATGTTTTTGTCTCGTTTGGAACCGCTTTCAATTCTTGTTCTACTTCAATCATCATTTCCTTCGCCGCTTCGAGATTAGCTTCATGCGTTGCATCAGCTGCACCGTAATAAACGGGCGCTACAGGTCTGTCCACAACTGTGATCACATTTAATACAATTTTTTCATCTTGTTTTGCTAGATTTATAGCTCTTGCCAATGCTTTTTTACCTAATTCAGATCCATCGTAAGCAACAACAATCTTCGACATAATTGTTAGCATCCCCTTTTAATGAATTATGTACTCATGCTCATTCTAAACGTACGAATGGATTTAAGTCAATATTTTGACTATAAAAAAGCAGGGTACCTTGAGCGGTCCCTGTCTCTTCTAATTCAACTGCAATAGTTCTTTAACATTCATTTATACTATACACTTTTTCAAGTTATAAAGTTTAATAGTTTAAAGATGGTAGCAAATTATTAGGCTTTCTTTAATTTAAGCATGAAAATTCGTGCCGTCTGTCGTTGCTTTGATGATGCCGGCGCGAATGACAAAGTCACCGAAGTGTTCGCCTTCCTGCCGTTCTTTCGCATAGCGTGGAAGAATCTCACGCAGTTCGTTCAAAATTTCTTCTTCACCGATGTTTTCACGGTGCATTTTGCTTAAGCGGCTGCCGTCAAAGGCTGCACCGAGATACATATTGTATTTGCCAGGTGCTTTGCCGATAAAACCGATTTCTCCGAGCGCATGACGAGCACATCCGTTCGGACATCCAGTCATACGAATGGTAATTTCTTTGTCCCGCAGGCCGTTTTCATCGACAATGGCATCGATCTTATCAAGTAAAACCGGCAAATAGCGTTCTGCTTCTGCCATCGCTAATCCACATGTTGGAAGAGCAACACATGCGATTGAACTGCGTCGTAGTGCTGAGTAATGCTTGCCATCCGTCAAGCCGTATTGTTCGATCAGTTCGCTAATTTTTTTCTTTTTCTGACTTGATACGTTGGCAATGATCAGATTTTGATTGGCCGTCAGACGAATATCACCAGTATGGATCTTAGCGATTTCGCGTAAACCGGTCATCAACTTGTAATCATCAACATCCGCAACACGGCCACCTTCGACAAACAGCGTAAAATGCCATTTACCTTGAATACCTTTTACCCAGCCATAACGGTCGCCGTTATTGTCGAAATGATACGGTTTCGCTTCATCCAAGCTCCAGCCAAGACGGTTTTCCAGTTCAGCCTTTACCGTTTCCAGCCCGAGGCGGTCAACGGTGTACTTGAACCGGGCATTTTTGCGGACGGAACGATTTCCGTAATCGCGCTGAATCGTAATGACTTTTTCCGCCACATCAAGAATTTGGTCCGGCGTACAAAAGCCGATTACTTTGGAGAGCTGCGGATATGTTGCTGTATCACCGTGTGACATGCCCATGCCGCCGCCGATCGCTACATTAAAACCGACAAGCTTGCTATCTTCTACAACCGCAATGAAGCCAAGATCCTGTGAAAAGACATCAATGTCATTCGATGGCGGAACGGCGATACCAATCTTAAACTTACGCGGCAAGTAAAGCGGTCCGTACATTGGTTCCACTTCTTCTACTTCCGGTGTGCCTACTACTTTTTCTTCATCCAGCCAAATTTCATGATACGCTCTTGTCCGAGGTAATAGATAATCACTCAATTTTTTTGACCATTCATACACTTCAGAATGGATCTCTGATTCATATGGATTCGAGATACACATAACGTTACGGTTCACATCGCCGCACGCCGCAATCGTATCCAGCATAGATGCATGGATTTCCTGAATGGTTTTTTTCATATTCCATTTTAAAATACCATGCATTTGAAACGTCTGACGTGTTGTCAATTTTAAGGTGCCGTTGCCGTATTTTTGGGCAAGATCGTCCATGACAAGCCATTGAGCAGGCTGTGCCACACCGCCTGGCATACGGACACGCAGCATGAACTGATACGCGGGTTCCAATTTTTGCTTTTGACGCTCGTTGCGGAGGTCCCGGTCATCTTGCAAATAGCTGCCGTGATGTTTCATCAGACGATTGTCATCATCTGGAATTCCGGCGCTGATCTGATCCAGCATCACTTCTTTCAGTGTGCCGCGCAAATAGTTGCTTTTTTCTTTAATGTCCTCAACATCACTTGGAGGGCCTTCCGGCGCTTTTAATAGTGTGTTCTTCACCATATTGATTATCTCCTTTCAATCCAAAATCAGTACACATCACGCTGGTAACGTTTTTGCTGCTGCATATCGGCAACATACGCTTCCGCTTTTTCACGACTCATATTGCCTTCTTTTTCAATAATATCGATCAACGTGTTTTGAACGTCATGTGCCATGTTTTTCTCATCGCCACAGACGTAGAGTGACGCGCCTTGTTCAAGCCACTCGAACAATTCTTTGCTGTGTTCAAGCATACGGTGCTGAACGTACACTTTTTCATCTGTATCACGTGAGAATGCCACATCCATTTTGGTCAGCACGCCGTCTTTCAACCATTTTTGCCATTCTGTTTGATATAAGAAATCGGTCACAAAGTGCTGATCGCCAAAGAATAACCATGACTTTCCTTCTGTACCGATTTCTTCACGCTCTTGCATAAAGGAACGGAACGGCGCAATACCTGTTCCCGGTCCAACCATAATAATCGGCGTGTCCGGATTTTCCGGCAGTTTGAAGTTTTGGTTATGCTGAATGTAAACCGGCAATGTGTCTCCTAGCTCAAGACGATCTGCACATAAAACGGAGCAGACGCCATTTCGATCGCGTCCATGTGTAGTATAGCGGACCGCGCCGATTGTCACATGGACTTCATCTGGATTCGACGTTAAGCTGCTTGCAATCGAGTAAAGACGTGCCGGCATCTTGCGTAAAAGATCCGAAAACTCCTGCGAAGATATGCCAAACGGACCGAAGTCTTTGACAACATCAAGCAAATCGCGTCCTTCAATATAATCTTTCAGTTTATCTTCATTGCCAGAACTGATTAATTCATGTAATTCATCGATATCAGTCAGTTGAGCAATTTTTTCCAAAAGCGGTTTTGTTAAAACGGTAATTTCATAATGCGATGTAAATGCCTCCCGCAATGAACGAATATCACCTTGTTTATTAATCGTTACGGTTTCATCCGGATTCGAATTCAATGCTTGAATAAGCTCGTTGACAAGTTCCGGATCGTTTTGCGGGTAAATGCCAAGCGCATCGCCAGGCTGATAAGTAAGACCGGAGCCTTCAAGCGAAATTTCAAGATGGCGCGTTTCTTTATTTGAGCCGCGGCCGTTCAAATTCAAGTTTTCGAGTACTTCTGCATAAAACGGATTTGTTCTCGAATAAATCGTTTCGCCAGCTGCTGCTGTTCCTGCTGCTGCTGGAGCAGCAGCGCTTCCTTCTACCTGTGCTTCACTTAAACCATTTAGGACACTTTCAATCCATTCCGCTGCAGGTTCATCGAAGTCAAGGTCACAGTCGACACGCGATGCAATGCGATCGCCGCCAAGCTCTTCAAGACGCTTATCGAATTGTTTTCCTGTTTCGCAGAAAAATTCATATGAACTGTCACCAAGCGACAAAACGGAAAAGCGGAGATCGTCCAGTTTCGGTGCCCGTCTGCCATGAAGAAACTCATGGAATGACAGCGCGTTATCTGGAGGATCGCCTTCTCCATGTGTGCTTACGACAATAAGCAAGTTTTGGACTTTCTTCAAATTATTAGGTTTAAAATCGCTCATGGACGAGATAGTTACTTGAAAGCCACGCCCTTCAAGCGTCTTGCCCGCATTATTCGCAAGCCCCTGCGCGTTGCCCGTCTGTGATCCGTAAAGAATGGTCACTTCTTTTGAGATTGTCTGTCTGGTGTTCTCCGCAGGAAGTTCTGCCACCGGCGCTTCTGGTGTTCCTGGAATGGAAGCAGACTGGGATGCGGCTAGATAACCGCTCAGCCAGACTTTTTGTGATTCTGTCAAGGTCGGCAGAATGCGGTTAAGGAGCTCTGCCTGCTCCTGATTAAAAGGACTATTTATTACCTGAAGTTGCAATCGATATCCACCTCACAAAAGAATATAAATTTATTGTACGTCATTTTATTTATAATTGACTGGCTTCAACAATTCTCGCCATTCACTTCTCAGTGCAAAAATGATTAGATTTATCGTAGCTATATTATTCCCATAAGTCAAGTTGGTTTTATTTATACAAACCATTAGTAAATACTTATGATTTTGTTCATTTTTATGAATTCTTACGAGAGATCAGGGGTGGATGAAATTTATAAAAGCCTTAATGAAACTTTTCACGGTTTCAAATTAAATTAGAATCTTTTATTTGTTTGCATCTGTTAAAATTACTGTTGATTTTCTTAATGAACGAATAGGTACGTTCTATTTACTATTTAAGTGTCTTCCATTCAAGATGTCAACCAGGTTGTTCAATTAATCAAAAGAAGAATTTCATATTAAATAGGGGGTCCCTAGTCAGTGATCACTGACTAGGGACCCCCTATTTAATATGAAGCTACTTTCATTTAATTCTTGTTTAATATCTTAAGACTGAGTTTCAAGTTACATATTCCGCCGATATTGTCCACCAACTTCATATAGAGCTGCTGTAATTTGACCAAGGGATGCTACTTTTACACATTCCATTAGTTCTTCAAAAATATTGCCATGTTTTAGAGCTACTTGCTTTAGTCGATTCAGTGCTTTTGGTGCTTCCTCTTTATGTCGAGACCAGAAATCATTCAGATGGCGGATCTGGGTTTGTTTTTCTTCTTCTGTTGAACGTGCTAATTCAATTTTATATGCGTTATCATCCGCATTTGGATTGATGAAAGTATTGACTCCGATAATCGGCAATTCTCCAGAGTGTTTTTTATGTTCATAATAAAGCGATTCTTCTTGGATTTTTCCACGTTGATATTGTGTTTCCATCGCACCGAGTACGCCCCCCCGATCATGGATACGCGTGAATTCAGCTAATACCGCTTTTTCGACAAGATCGGTCAGCTCATCAATAATAAAAGCCCCTTGCAGCGGGTTTTCATTCTTCACGATTCCGAATTCTTTATTGATGATCATTTGAATGGCCATGGCCCGGCGTACGGAATTTTCTGTCGGTGTTGTGATGGCTTCATCATAGGCGTTCGTATGCAAAGAGTTACAGTTATCATTAATCGCAATCAATGCTTGCAGTGTCGTACGGATATCATTGAAGTCCATTTCTTGTGCATGAAGGGAGCGGCCTGATGTTTGGATATGGTATTTAAGCTTTTGGCTTCGTTCATTCCCACCATACTTATTTTTAATAACAGTGGACCAAATTCGACGTGCGACACGCCCCATGACTGTGTATTCAGGATCTAACCCGTTACTGAAAAAGAAGGAAAGATTCGGTGCAAAATCATCAATATTCATTCCGCGACTCAAGTAATATTCCACAAACGTGAAGCCATTTGCGAGAGTAAAAGCCAATTGAGAAATCGGGTTTGCTCCTGCTTCGGCGATGTGATATCCACTAATACTGACAGAATAGTAGTTGCGTATTTTATGATCAATGAAATATTGCTGAATATCGCCCATCATTTTAAGTGCAAACTCGGTAGAAAAGATGCAAGTATTCTGGCCTTGGTCTTCTTTTAGAATATCGGCTTGCACGGTGCCGCGCACTGTTTGCAGCGTCCATTCTTTAATCTGCTCAAATTCTTTTTCATTTGGCCGTCTTCTATTTTTCTCTGCAAACTTCTCAACCTGCTGATCAATAGCTGCGTTCATAAACATGGCCAGTATAATAGGCGCTGGTCCATTTATAGTCATAGATACACTAGTGGATGGATGGCACAGATCAAATCCTTTATAGAGCTTTTTCATATCATCCACTGTACATATATTTACGCCACTATTTCCAATCTTCCCATAAATATCAGGTCGATAATCCGGATCTTGACCATATAACGTAACACTGTCAAAAGCGGTAGATAATCGTTTTGCCTCATCATTTTCGCAGAGATAATGAAAGCGCCGATTAGTTCGATCAGGTGTTCCTTCTCCGGCAAACTGACGTTTTGGGTCTTCATTAGTGCGCTTAAATGGAAACACACCGGCTGTATATGGAAAAGATCCAGGAAGATTTTCTTTCATCAGCCAGCGGAGAATTTCCCCAGGATCTTCAAACTTCGGAACACTGACGCGTGGAATTTTATTTCCAGCTAGTGATTCTGTATATAATTCCGTGATAATTTCTTTCCCACGAACATTCGTAACGAGTTGATTTTGTTGGTAGATCTCACGGATTTTTGACCATTCATCCACCATTTTTTTGCATTCTGGATGAATTTTCTCTTCATAATCAGCAATCATGTCATCTAACTTGTCCACAAAAGCTTGAGCTTCTTCCTGAGAAATTATTTGTCCATTGTCCTTCTCTATAAGTGCTTTTGTCCCTCGCAATTGAAATCGTTTTCGGATCAAATCCACTTGTTCTTCTAAAAATTTCTGATATTGATAAACCGTTTGGACAATTTCACTTAAATAAGCTGTTCTGTCAGGTGGGATAACAAGGTTTTGCTTTGTCACTTTTTTAAATTCAGTGTCATAGTCTGTTGGCCAACTGCTATTTGTTTTCTCCTCGACCACCTTCATTAAATTAGCAAAGAGTATGTTGGTTCCTAGGTCATTAAACTGGCTGGCAATGGTTCCGAATACCGGCAAATCCACATCCGGAAGTTCAAATAACTGACGGCTTCTCTGAAATTGTTTACGAACATCACGCAGCGCATCTTCAGATCCACGGCGTTCAAATTTGTTGATGACAATTAGATCAGCGAAATCAATCATATCGATTTTTTCAAGCTGGGTGGTGGCACCAAATTCGCTTGTCATTACATACATGGATATATCACATAGATCAACAATGCCAGAAGCCCCTTGTCCGATTCCACTTGTTTCAATAATGACAAAATCATAGCCAGCTACTTTGACTACATCGATGGCTTCCTTTGTGGCAAGACTTAATTCTGTATTAGATCCCCGAGTTGCTAGACTTCGCATATAAACACGTGGATTGTTAATCGCATTCATTCGAATACGGTCTCCAAGTAATGCCCCTCCTGTTTTCATTTTAGAAGGATCCACGCAGATAATCGCAATGGAGCGATTTGGGAATTGCCTAAGATAACGTCTCACCAATTCATCGGTTAATGAGCTTTTTCCTGCCCCTCCAGTTCCTGTTATCCCTAAGACGGGTGGTACATTTGAAACTTTTTCCAGCCTTTCTTTTAAAGAATTGGAACTCTTTGTCTTATTCATCACTTGATTTTCTTCAGCAATCGTAATTAATTTTGCGATTGAACCCCAATGTTTTTCTTGTAACTGAGTCATCCCTTGATCCATATGTTTCGGCGTTGGATAATCGGTTTCCCGAATCATATGGTTAATCATGCCTTGCATTCCAAGTTCCCGACCATCATCCGGTGAAAAGATTTTAGCAATGCCATATTCCATCAATTCCTTGATCTCAGCTGGAACGATGACACCACCACCACCTGCAAAAATTTTGATGTGACCGGCTCCTTTTTCTCGAAGTAAATCATACATATATTTCAAATATTCTATGTGTCCACCCTGATAGGTACTTATAGCAATCCCTTGTACATCTTCCTGAATGGCCGCATTCACGACTTCGTCCACGGAGCGGTTATGACCTAAATGAATCACTTCTACGCCTGAAGCTTGGAGAATACGCCGCATAATATTAATGGCCGCATCATGGCCGTCAAATAGGGCTGCCGCTGTTATAAAGCGAACATGATGCTTTGGTCTTAAAATTTGTGTTTTCAAACGCTATCTCGCCTCACTTCATCCTTTTATTAGTCCTTTATAAGATACCCTGCAATCACCAATCGTTGGATTTCTTGTGTACCTTCATAAATTTGTGTGATCTTTGCATCACGCATATAGCGCTCTACTGGATAATCTTTTGTATAACCGTAACCGCCCAATATTTGAACCGCTTCTGTTGTTACTTTCATCGCTGTATCACCAGCCAACAGCTTTGACATAGCAGACGCTTTTCCATACGGCAAACCATTAGATTCCAGCCACGCAGCTTGATAGGTTAAAAGGCGGGAAGCTTCAATTGCTATTGCCATATCAGCCAGCTTAAAAGAAATACCTTGATTTACAGCAATAGACTTGCCAAATTGCTTACGTTCTTTTGCATACCAAATGGCGGTATCCATTGCGCCTTGGGCAATTCCGACAGCTTGAGCCGCAATGCCGTTTCGTCCACCATCAAGTGTCATCATAGCTATTTTGAATCCTTCTCCTTCTTTGCCTAAAATATTTTCTTTAGGGACACGGCAATCTTCAAATATAATCTCTGTCGTTGGGGAGGAGCGAATACCCAGTTTCCTTTCTTTTTTTCCGACAGAAAAGCCAGGAAAATCTTTTTCGACGATAAAAGAGGTTATACCATATTTTCCAGAGGAAGGATCTGTCAAAGCAAAAACAATATACGTATCCGCAATACCGCCATTTGTAATAAAGATTTTGGATCCATTTAAGATATAATCGTCACCCTCTAATCGGGCGGTTGTTTTCATACCACCTGCATCTGAACCTGAACCAGGTTCAGTTAATCCGTAGGCACCGATTTTTTCTCCTTGTGCCATCGGTTTTAAATATTTTTGTTTTTGTTCCTCTGTTCCAAATTTGAAAACAGGCCATCCTGCTAATGAAGTATGTGCGGAGAGTGTTACCCCTGTTGAGGCGCACACACGGGACAATTCTTCCACTGCTATGCAGTAAGAGATATAATCACTGCCAATACCTCCATACTCTTCAGGCCAAGGAATACCCGTTAAACCAAGCTCCGCCATCTGACGAAAAATCTCCATATCAAAGCGCTCTTCTTCATCCCGTTCATCCGCTGTTGGTGCTACCTCCTTTTTTGCAAAATCCCGTACCATCTTTCGGATCATTTCGTGCTCTTCTGATACTTGAAAATTCATTGTATTTCCCCACCTTTTTATTTTGTCAAATATACATGAATGGCCATTCTTTACGTTTCCTTTTTTCAAAAACCTCAATTTCACCTTTAAATTTTTATGTAGACGTAGACCCTACAAAACATGAATAGTTTTTAATCTAAGAGAGAGAGAAAGGATAAAAAAAAGTTAGTTTTTATCCTTTTTTAAGAGTATCAAAAAATTATTTTTATAATGATTATGGAATAAGAGTAAATAAAAGACATGGGGTAGTTAATAAATAGTTGTTTCAGAACCGTAAGCTTCAATTTTGTTTTTAACCGCTCGAAGAAAACGCCCACTAACCAATCCATCTATAATCCGATGATCAAAGGATAGACAAATGTTCATCATATCCCGGATGGCGATCATATCATTGATAACAACTGGACGTTTTACAATCGCTTCAATGCTTAAAATAGCTGCTTGTGGATGGTTTATAATCGGGTTAGATAGCACGGAGCCGAAAGAGCCTGTATTGTTAACAGTAAACGTACCGCCAGACATATCTTCCACTGTTAACTTCCCATCTCGCGTTTTCTTCGCCATTTTATCGACTTCTTTTCCGAGACCAAAAATGCTTTTGTGATCGGCATCTTTGATAACTGGGACAAATAGCGCACGATCTGTTGCAACAGCGATTGAGATATTGATCGCTTTTTTGATGATAATTTCTTCATCGGTCCATTGTGAATTGAGAATGGGGAATTCTTTTAACGATTCGACTACTGACTTAATAAAAAAAGGTAAGTAGGTAAGGTTCATGTTTTCTTTTTGCTTAAATTCATCTTTTACCTGATTACGATAGCGGACAAGATTTGTCACATCACATTCGATCGTGAACCATGCATGCGGGGCTTCATGTTTACTTGTTACCATACGTCTAGCAATCGCTTTTCGAATGGCCGTAATTGGAACCCTTTGGTCTTCTTTATACTGTTGGAGTTCTTTTTCTATATGTGTTTCTCCTGTTCGTTTCTTCTTTTCATTAACTATTGGTTTTGAGAAAGGAATATTGGAGGGTTCTGGAACAGCTGGAGCCACTGTTTGCTGTTTGATTGTCACTGCGTGCAAGATGTCTTTTCTAGTAATACGTCCGCCATTTCCCGTTCCATTGATAGTAGAAAGGTCTACATTATGTTCTTGTGCCAGCCTCAAAACGGCAGGTGAATAGCGTTGTTTGTCATCCATAGGAATAGCCAAATGACTTGAATGTTCAGTTTGTTGGACGGAGTCAGGTGCAGGTGCCTTAAGTGTACTGCCTGCATCTTCAGAAAGAATGTAACAAATTAATCCCCCTACTGGAATGGTCTCACCCTCTTCTGCTACAATTTCCAAAATGGTTCCGTTAAAAGAGGAGGGCACTTCTGCCGTCACTTTGTCAGTCGTCACTTCACAAACCGGTTCATATTTTTTAATAGTATCTCCTATACTAACTAACCATTTGGACACAGTGCCTTCCGTTACACTTTCCCCAAGCTGGGGCATGATTAACTTCTCCACTATGATCCCCACCTCAATCTATTTAAAATGCGGCTAATTCTGCCATTGCCTTGTATACTTTATCCGGATTTAGCATGAAGAATTTTTCCATTACTCCGTTATAAGGAGTAGCCGGGACATCAGGACCGCAAAGTCGCTTCACAGGTGCATCAAGCTCATATAAACACTCTTCCGCAATAATACCCGCTACTTCTCCTCCAACACCGCCTTCTTTGTTATCTTCATGAACGATTAAAACTTTGCCCGTTTTGCGGGCCGCTTGCACAATCGATTCTTTATCCAGTGGATAAAGAGTTCGCAAATCTAAAATATGGGCACTGTACCCGTCTTTCTCCAATTTATCGGCGGCTTGTAGAGCAAAGTGCAACGTGAGTCCGTACGTAATGACTGTAATGTCCTCGCCCTCTCTTTTCACATCCGCCTTTCCGATTGGAACAGTGTATTCTATGTCTGGTACTTCTCCTTTAATGAACCGGTAACAACGTTTATGTTCAAAAAACAAGACAGGATCTTCATCACGAATAGCTGATATCAATAATCCTTTTGCATCATAGGGTGTTGACGGTGTGACGACTTTTAAACCTGGAATATTACAAAACATCGCTTCAACGCATTGGGAATGATAAAGCCCCCCGTGAACGCCTCCACCATAGGGAGCACGAATCACGAGCGGACAGTTCCAGTCTCCGTTCGAACGGTATCTCATTTTGGCGGCTTCACTGACAATTTGATTGACGGCCGGCATAATAAAATCGGCAAACTGCATTTCAGCGATCGGCCTCAATCCATATGCTGCTGCGCCTATTGCTACACCGGCAATCGCTGATTCGGCAAGGGGTGTGTCCATGACTCGTGCTTCTCCAAACTCTTCATACAGACCCTGTGTTGCCTTAAAGACGCCTCCTTTTAATCCAACATCTTCTCCCAGTACAAAGACTTTTTGGTCACGTGCCATCTCTTCACGCATGGCCTGATTGATGGCCTCAATATAAGTAATGATTGTCATTGGTTATGCCTCCTATTCTGCATATATGTGCTTTAATGTATCTTCTGGTGCTGGAGACGGTGCGTTTTCAGCATATTCAGTCGCTTCATCGATTTCTTTGGTTACCCATTCGAGAATCTCTTTTTCTTTTTCTTCGTTTAACACGCCAACCTCTTTTAAGTAATGATTGAATTGGTGAATGGGATCTTGCTTCTTCTCTTCAGCCACTTCTCCTTCTGGTCGGTATGTCCGGTCATCGTCATCTGAGGAGTGCGGCATATAGCGAAAGCAACGAGCCTCAATCAACGTAGCTCCTTCACCTCTTCTTGCTCTATCGGCTGCCTCTTTTGTCACTTTGTATACTTCAAGAACGTCACTTCCATCTACACTGATGCCGGGGAAACCATAACCTAAAGCTCGATCAGCGATGCTGTTACATGCGACTTGTTTTGAGTAAGGCACTGAAATCGCATATTTATTGTTTTCGCAGAAAAAGATAACAGGAAGCTTGTGGACACCGGCAAAATTGGCCCCTTCATGAAAGTCCCCTTGATTGCTTGATCCTTCTCCAAAAGAAACGAAAGTTACAAGGTCTTTTCCTTCTAACCTTCCTGCCAGAGCCAGACCGACTGCATGTGGAACTTGGGTCGTTACTGGACTTGACCCCGATAAAATCCGGTATTTTTTTCCACCAAAATGCCCTGGCATTTGACGGCCGCCGCTATTTGGATCTTCTGCTCTAGCAAACGAACTAAGCATTAAATCCTTTGCCGTCATTCCAAAGACAATGACAACGCCCGCGTCACGGTAATAGGGGCATAAGTAGTCTTTGTTTTTATCGAGGGCATAGGCTGCTCCAATTTGTGCTGCTTCCTGTCCTTGACAAGAAAGTACAAAAGGAATCTTTCCAGCTCGATTTAAAATCCACGTCCGTTCATCAATTTTTCGTACCAAAAGCATATCTTGATACATGCTTAGAACTTGCTCATCTGACAGCCCAAGTTTTTTATGCTTGTTTTCGACTTGACTAGTACGTGAGTCTCCCATACTAAGACCTCCCGCGTTTTTAATGTGAGGATTTATGAATGAATAACGACTTTTTCAACGAAAGTCCATCTTCCCCGAACATTTCTGATAAGGAAGATTGTGAATGAATCATTTTAGTCACTCTCCATGAAGTGCGCCTTCTGTGATTATATGAATAACTAGTACATCATTTGTCTATTTATCGACGACAAGTTTTCCCCTTAGATGAATACTTTTCCAATTGCTTAAATAGAAATTTCTCCGCCTTAAACGGTGAAGTCCAATCAGCAACCTCCCTATCTGTACGTTGTCTCTTAAATTACTTAAAAATAAAACACACTCAATTCCGCTAACAACAATAACAATCTTTTATGGAAACGCTTTCATTTTTATGGATTGCTCGCCCATACGGAATGTCGCCCTCTTTGCAGCTGTATCCAGGAGCTACGAAAATTTTATCCATTCAGTTAGTATTGGAATATCTTTTTATTTCAAAAAGTTCATGGTCATTTGAAGCTTTCTAGAATAGACATTTTTTTCAAAGTTAGTTTTCTTTTTTTGAAATTCTATTTCGTTTCCATCCGTACTTGATCATTGAAAGCGCTCGGCAGCGTACTTTTAATCATTCGATTTGTTCTCTTATTAACTCTTTGTCATTAATTTATTCCGTGACAAGAACATTGATAACCGCTATATCGCTTTTTTGCTTATTTTACATAATTGGGCACTGGGAAAGGGTCAAAGAAAGACCATAATTGTTCTTTTTTAGTAAATAAAAAAAGCTCCTCAAGGGAGTTTTTATGATTATGCGATATTCTCATGTAAGGCGATTTGTTCTTTTAGCTTTTCTGCTCGCCCCATAAATTTTACACCTTCTCTTATTTGGATGGTATCACATATGAGGTGCACAACATCGTTTTTCTCAGTCCAAGCGACCAAATCTTTTTCTAAAATCCGCTTTCTACAAGTAGAACATATTAAACCATCTTTAATATTCATTTTGTTTGCTCCTTTTTAAAAATATTTTATATGCTTATTAAGTGTCTATGGAGCGCTCATCCATCTTCACATGTTCTAATCGCTCGATAGAATATGTGAAGATGGACGAACTCTTTCCGCCAGTAGCTGAACAAACAAATCTTACTACTGAAATAGAAATCAGAACATCACTGGTCTACCTAATAACATAGTATGAGCCCCGCCTACGCTCGATACCGTGACGGCCACACGTGCCATCCAACCCACTATTATTATAAACGGAAAGCGCTTACAAATAAAGAATTATCGATCATCAAATTCCGACATATATCTGTTTAAATTGTAAGATTTGCTTGATTTATGGCCATAATCTAACTAAGGCACTTTTAAACCCGTGCTGACTTATAAATAAACGGCAGTATTATACCAAAAGATAAAAGCCTTCAGCTTACGGGGCGATTTATTTCTTTTCCACTCTACAAAAAAGAGGTGCTCACAGATGAAAAAGGACAAGAAGTATTTAAAATTGGAAGGAAAGTCCGACAAATTTATTTACGGCGCGATTCAGACGTATGAGAAAGTACTGGCAAACGCCCAGCGGATGATACTTGCCGGTGAGGTGAAGGAGAGTGAGATTGCCCATCTTCTCCGAGAATGGATGAAAGAGCGTGATACGCTGCTTGGCTTACTTGGCCCATCCACTTATGTAAGCTCGATGCACGCTTATGCTGATGAGGCAAGCAAAGAGAGAACACGAAAGAGCGTGATTTCCGATGTCGGGTTGGGTCCTGATATGAAACCCTTGACGGCAGATAATCAACGAAGTATTAATGTGGGAAAAAACGATTGAGCAAGTTCCCTTAAAAAAACAATCTGATCCGTTAATTTTCGACGATCAGACTGTTTTTGTTTTCTATGACTTGCACATACCTTACAAAATATAAGATGCTTCTGATTGATTAAATAGATTAGTGGATGCCCATTCACGAACATTCTCTTTCCACTTAGTATCTGAGTAGTGTTCTTCTACCTCTTTGTACTATTCACTATAGTAAGCAGATGAATTTTGGAAAATATCAATCCATTGTTTTTCCACCACTTGATAAGTTTCATAAATATCGACTGACAGACCATGCTCTTCCAGAAAGTCATCGAGCATAATGATAAATGATATGGCCAGCTGATCCGTATTCCATATAAAATTGCATGAGAATAGAAATAAAAAATCCGCTTTTATCTTAAAAATTGATAAAAGCGGATTTTTTGTAATTATTTTTTCTAACCGAGCATGACGAATCATGTACTAGCAAACCATTTACAAGCTCTTACTTCAAAAGCTATTAGGTTTAGAGGGAGTTGACGGTGTTTTTATTTTTTCTTGTACATCGAGCAACATTCTCTCAGCTAGTTGATCGAACCATTTCTCGTCACCGGTCTGAATGGCCAGGTCAATCAAACAATCCCAATCTTCTTTTTCAAGTGTTAAATTGAATTTTTCAACACGATCTACGGTAAATAGTCTCGGTGTTGGTTTTATCGATTGCGTCACACCATCAACATAATTCGCTACTTTTGTGATAAACACTTCATTGCGTGCTACAGAAATATTCTCAATAAAACCAATCACGTGATAATTATCGATCTGAGTAATAATCCAATCTCCATTTTTCAACATGTTACTGGCTCCTTCCTACATTTACTCTATGTCACCTGTCAATTCTTTATTTGGCTGTACTAGTTAAAACAAGGACTTATCCATCACTATGAATAATCTCCTATTTTCCATTGAAACTTCTTGGAGCAATGATCAATAATCTCTATATTTGGAAACGCTTTCATTTATTGAAATCACCTGATTTCACATTAAAAAATCGGTTTTCAAAGAGCAATCTATACATATATATTGTACTACAAATTTAGGCTAACGCCTACTCAAAATTCATCCCCACCCTACTCATCGAGCTATGCCCTTCATATTCCTTGTGGATGGGGGGTCTTCTTTCAAAAAGTTGTTAAAAAGGGCAGGGAAAGAAAAAAAGAGTTTACTATGAACACTTGTTAAGCGCTTTTATTCAGCTATTTTTTCTAGATTTCCATTACTCTCCATTTTAAAAGTTGCACGTGATGAATCATCTTCATCTAATACAACGAGTTTGCGTGCGCGATTCATAATTTTCATCATTGTTTCATAGTCTTCTTGCATGGTTAAGGCCGATTTTTCAAGATGACATAGCTTCTTTTCCAAAACAATCTTTTCATTTTTTACTGCTTCTAACTCACTGCGCAGCTTGTCATTCTCTTTTTTTATATCATACGTTGCGTCCATACTACGTAAAAAACTAATCACTTCGTCGATTGTGAGCGGTGTTTGATCTTGATGAAGTCGAATAGATTGTGCAGTTACTGTTTCAGTCAGCTCTGGTATCTTATATAACTCTTCCTTTTCTTTCTTTTGTTCAGTCTTAAGCAGACGATTGCGTTGTTTTCGTTGTTTTTTAGCTAAGTCCAGCGCCTTCTCGTATTGCTGCCGCACGACCGCATTCCATCGAAAACCGCAAGCTGCAGAAGTTCTGTTTAGTTGGTCCCCAACTTCTTCAAACGCATTTAGCTGTGTGCTTCCTTCACGAACATGCCGTAATACAGTTTCAGCAAGCAATAGATCATCTTCTTTAGACCAAGCATCTTGACGCTGTTTCACTCATCATCGCTCCTTTTTATAAAAAATTATTTTTTATAGTAAAGATGGCCATAGACAGTTTATTTTATACGATCAGTAAACACGAAGCTTAAAGATTGAAAGAAGTCTACTCTATTATGCTTCATTCTATTCTACTCTGTTCCTCTTTATTCATTTTGATGAACCACGCCTTCAAACTTGTGGCTTAGGACCTAATTTCAGGCGTTTTTTATCAATTTCTTAAAGCACACGATAATACAGATTTGTTGCTTAGAAATTCTATTAAAGGTGCATTTTGCTTTGATAAATAGATGGATCAGCTTCGATAGGACAGTACAACTACTATAGGACAGTACAACTACTATAGCTATAGGAGCATCGACAGGGAGCAGTATTAATTTATTGGTCTTGGTCCTACGCCTATACTGGAATTTTCCACTGTCATAATGGGGCGAACGTTTATATCTCCGTCCACACGGATTTGACAGGATAAACGCAAGTTATCGTCAATAATCCCTTTTTCTAAAAATGCATGGCTTTCTGTATTAGTTGGTTCACAATAGTCCCCTTCTAATATTTCTACTCGACAGGTTGTACATCTCGCTTTACCTCCACATCTGTGAAGAATGTTAACGCCGCTGTCTTCTAGTGCTAATACGAGCTTTTTTCCTTTTTCAATTTCAAACGTTCCATATCCATTGACTGTTAAGTAGGGCATTTAATTGTCTCCATTCGTTATATTCGATAAATATTATTAACAGGTATAGCCTTTTGTTCTTTTTTTAAACAAAAAATGGATAGTCATTTTAAAATGCTCTTTAAAAATTTGTTGATCAGCTCCGACTTAGCCCCTTTTCCGTGTGTTTTTCCAAACTCATCTAATTTCTGAGCAACATCTTCATCTATATAAGCACTAATTTTTCCTTTTTTATGGCCTTTGGTTTATTCGTAACTGAGTCAAGAATGTCATTAAGACTACTATTTACATGAATATCATGATTGTCGCTAGTTTCATTATCAATTTTATTATTATCCATCGTCTTTATTGCCCCCCAATCCCTTTAAAAAAGGATTAAATTGTGTTTAAAATCATATATTGTTCCCAAGACTTTAACTAACAATCTCGTTGAATAGCTTTTAGGTGAAAATAGATATGACTAATTCTAATTAAGGAAGAAATAAGACTGTTTTACTAAATCATTTTCTTATTTAAAAAAAATACTAATATATGATATTAGAGAGTAAGCAACAATATTCATATGAAATTAAATTTCAACGTTGATCTTAATGTCTTTACTAATTTTGACTTGGTCATCAATATTAGTACTCATGATAATACCAATTCTAAACCTATTATTATTCAAATTTTTTTAGAAAGATTGGGAGATTACCTATTTTGAAGACATTATAAATGAATTTAGAAGATATCTTTGCACAGGTTAAAGCATGGGGGATTGAAAAAAATTGTCTAACGGAACTTGTCAACTCATATACAGCTTCTGAAAAACTTGAGATGTAGTTTTCATTCTTTTATTAAACCAGCAGGAAATTTACTGAGTTTTGCTACACGTTTTGCTAAGAACATTCTCTATATAATGAAAATGCATCTTAGTCGATTAGTCGATGCTGGCCAACAAAGGGTACTGGTTTTGCTTGCATTCGAACAAAGAACAGAAAGTGTTAAGAGTATCCTGTTTTTATGACGTGTAAAAAATCTATTCGGACAGAACAACTACCGGAATGGTTTGTGCAGCAAAAGCAAGGCAAGGAACAACTGGAATCTGACATCGACCATGACGAAATGTTTCTCGCAGAAAAAGCAAAAAATGAGGATATAACGAAGATTTAAGTATCATTTGGAAGATGTGATAGTTGGAATCAAAAATGTGATAGTTAAACGCTGTAACCCTTGCAACGCTGGTCTTAGATCGTATCTAAAACAATGAATAAATTATAAAGCATTATCCATTTGGTACAATTTATGGTACACTGTACCTAGTATTTTAAATTATCCTTGAAAGTCCGTAGCGTGCCAACCTTCCCTTTTTTAAGAGATAACGAGCAAAAGATGGACACTAATGTTGAATACCCTCTGAACTGGTGAAACAAAGCAATATAGCCTTATGAGAGTTTAAAATGTGGGTCGGAGATATTCTGAACTGGCACGGAGCCTTACGAGAGACGATATCAGAGCAGAGGGATAAGTCTCGATTTTTTGGGACGTCGAAAAATTACATAAGCAGCAAGATCAAAACGAAAAGCGTATTCCACAAAGTGAATAGGCTATTTTTTGTGTCTAAAATTAAAAAGAGGAGAGGTTGAATATCAAAAAAAGAGAATGAAATGAACATCAACATGGCGAAATGAATGGAGAACTTTTGCGAAAATTTTTAAGATGAAGCAGGATCAAAATGTGCGAAAAGGCAGGCCCGTAAGGGTTCATGTCTTTTTTGTGTTTTCAGCAGTTGATAAGGTCAGTCAATGGATACGTATGAAAGCAGTTTTAGTGAACCAGACGCGGGGCGTAGGGTCATGTGAAATCCTTTGATACAGGAAACAGCTGGCACGGCTGTCCGGACGCGTGCTGCGCGCAGCGCGGACGGGAAGAGTGCAACACTAACGCATCGGATTCAGCTTATTTAGCTGGATCACCTGCGAAGCAGGTTGGGGCGTGGGCATGAAATGCAAAGCATTTCGCCAGCGAAACTGGTAATGCCCGGATAAGAACTAAACACGCAGAATGCGGGGCAGAACGTGAGCCGTCTCCGTATTGCCGAAACGCTTTGCGTTTTTTTCGACTATACGGAGACGGCTAGCTAAGCCATCTACTTTGCACCATGAAAAGGCGTTGTTATAGGGTTTTGGTTTTGATTTTCCCCGTCAGTACGGGGAAAACAGGCAGAAATGCGGTATCGGATGAGGCGATACCGCAGCTTTGCTATGCACTTTTTAGGAGGAATGAATACATGGCCAGAAAAGGAATTGAACTGGATGATCGGCAGCAAAATGTATATCTAAACTTGCGAAATCAGATATCAAAAACAGCACGGCATAACCGGCAGGGTGCTTTTAAAACAAAGACACGCTATTTTGAAGCGACCGATCGATTTTGCCGGTTTTTATCAAAAGAATTTTCTTTACAGAAATTTGCAAACATAGGTGATAAGCACTTAAAAGCATATGTGAAACACTTGCAGAATCAAGGATTGGCTGCGAAAACGATTAATACGGACTTATCGGCAATTCGTTTTTTTCATGACAAAACAGAACGGACAAGGAATCGTCTTTCAGATAGAAACAAAATTTTCGGGACCGAGAAAGTCAAGAATGGCGGAATAAACAAGGCGTGGAGCCACCAGGAAGTTGATAGATTCCAAGAGGTTTGCGGGCAAATGGGGAATAAACGGATGGCAGCGATCACGACGCTAGCTCGGAATGAAGGACTACGAATCCACGAAACTCTTAAAATCGACCGTAATGCTGCTGAGAAGGCAATTAAGACTGGCGAGATAACAACTAAGGGAAAGGGTGGTAAAGTCCGCCTTGTGCCAATTTCAAGCGAATCAAAGCAATTATTGAGCCGGTGGATTGAAGATGTGGAGCGTGGACAGAAACTATTTGTGGCTGAAGGAGAAAAAACGCATTTGGTGATTAAATCGTGCCAGAACTTTATTAATCGTCACCGGGAGAAGTTCCAGGATGAAAGCAGGACTGAACAATATGCAGCTGGAGATCCGATCAAGGAGAATATAACCTTTCATGGGTTACGGCATGCCTATGCGCAGGATCGGTATGCAGAAGCGAAAGAAAGAGGACTGAGAGACCGGGATGCACGGCTGGAGGTCTCACGGCTTCTTGGGCATGAACGAGATGAGGTAACACGTATTTACATGGCTCATTAAGAAAACTCCCGAAATTATTTTCGGGAGTTTTTTCACTCTATTTTAATTCATATAAAATAATAGCTTTATCGTGCAACCAGTTCTTTTTCTAAAGCATCTTCGACTCTTACATAGTCGTAACCAAGGTCTTTGGCAACTACTTCAAACGTAATTTCACCATTTGCTACGTTTACTCCAAGTTTTAATGCTTCGTTTTCAGCGATTGCTTTATATACACCTTTGTTTGCCATCTGTAATGCATATGGAAGAGTAACGTTCGTTAAAGCAATGGTAGAGGTTCTTGGAACCGCACCTGGCATGTTGGCTACAGCGTAATGAACAACGCCATGCTTTTCATATGTCGGACTGTCATGTGTTGTAATATGATCGATCGTTTCAATGATACCACCTTGGTCAATTGCCACATCAACGACAACAGAACCAGACTTCATTGCCTTTATCATTTCTTCTGTTACCAGTTTAGGAGCTTTTGCACCAGGAATCAATACGGCACCAACTAAAAGGTCAGCTTCTGCTACTGCCTCTGCGATATTGAATTGGTTGGACATTAGTGTTTTAATTTGATTGCCAAAGATATCATCTAATTGACGTAACCGATCAGTACTTAAGTCGATAATTGTTACATCAGCACCTAGTCCTACTGCCATTTTCGCTGCATTCATACCTACGATACCGCCGCCAATAATAGTCACTTTCCCACGGTTCACACCAGGAACACCGCCAAGGAGAATTCCTTTACCACCGTTCGAATTTTGTAAATATTGTGCGCCGATTTGTGCTGCCATCCGGCCAGCAACCTCACTCATTGGAGTAAGCAGCGGTAAAGTGCGGTTCACTGAAACTGTTTCATAGGCAATAGCAAGAACTCCCTTTTCTTTAAGCGCCTGAGCTAAAGCAGGTTCAGCGGCCAAATGTAAATAAGTAAATAAAATTAAGCCTTTACGGAAATAACCATACTCACTTGGAAGCGGCTCTTTCACTTTCATAATCATATCTGATTTAGCCCATACCTCTGTCACATCTTCAATAATTTCTGCACCAGTATTTAAGTAATCTTCATTTGTAAAACCACTGCCTACACCAGCGCTTTTCTCAACTAACACTTTATGCCCGGCATTTACGAATGAAACGACTCCAGCTGGAGTTAAAGCAACACGATTTTCGTTATTTTTAATTTCTTTAGGTATACCGATGATCATGATATGATCTCTCCTTTTATTATTTTTATGGTCTTTAAACTCTCATATTTTTCTCAATCTGTTTTTCGAAAAAATCTAACTAACATTCTAGATAGTCTCTTTATCCTGCAAAACATCAGATTTTTCTGCCCTATTTGGATTCTTTTTTTTTATAACAAAATAAGCAATAGATAAAAACAGCAGCCAAGGGATACCAAATTGGAGCATAATTTTAAAATCAGTGAACCATGCTGTGATCATTAAACTTAGCAGAAGAAGTCCTCCCAATATCGTTAAATAGGGAAAGCCAATCATTCTTACGGGTAATTTGCGCCCGCCCATTTTCTCCCATTCCCTTCGGAAAAATAAATGAGAAATAAAGATTATTAACCAGGTAAAAAGTGAACCAAACATGGAAATACCCATCATGAATGCATAGGATGATTCAGGCAGCAGTGCATTGACAACTGCAGCAAGAACAATTCCAATTGTTGAAACGGTAAGAGCAGTTGTTGGAACACCTTTTTTATTAAGTTTACCTAGAACTGCTGGTGCAAACCTTTCACTTGATAATGAAAACATGGTTCGTGATGAAGCATATAGCTGTCCGTTCATGGATGATAAAGCAGCTGTTAAAACGATAAAATTCATTACTCCAGAGGCACCAGGTATATTTAAGATTTCCATTACTTTTACAAACGGACTTTCTTCAATTCCTGCCGATTGCCATGGCACAATCATCAACATGATCGCCATAGTCAACACATAGAAAGCAGTCAAACGGAATACAGTTGCTTTCAATGCTTTCGGTACAGCTACATCCGGCTCTTTTGCTTCACCTGCCGTAACCGCTATCAATTCTGTACCTATAAAGCTAAAAAGCGAAATAAAGACGGCAATCCACATACCTTTTAAACCAAACGGCAGAAAACCTCCATGATCAACTAGGTTCTTAGCACCCACATTTTCATGACCAGAAGTTCCAAATAGAACATACGCTCCAAGAAGAATAAAAGCAACAATTGCACTAACCTTTATCATGGAGAACCAATACTCAAATGTTGCAAACGCATTAACACTGGTAGCGTTTACATAAATGAGGACTGCTGCAAAAACGATGATCCAAACGACCCCAGGAACCCCTGGAAACCAATATTTCATATAGATTGCGATTGCACTAATTTCAACCCCAATAGCAAGAACTTGAGCAATCCAATATGAGTATCGGACAAGAAAGCCTGCCATGGGATGAAGATATTTATCAGCAATCGTTCCAAAAGATCCCGAAGTTGGATAGGCAACCGTCATTTCTGCCAAACATCCCATTAATAATAAAACGATGAAAGCACCTATTGTATAGCTAAGCAATACACTAGGTCCTGCAGCACCAATAGCTAGTCCACTTCCAAGGAATAACCCCGTCCCAATCGCCATACCCATCGCGATCATTGAAAGCTGACTTGTTGTTAATTCTCGTTTTAATCCCTCTCCGCTATTATTATTCTTCATCTATTTCATCCCCTTCTTTAACCATAAGGCTTTGTCCGACCATTCCATAATCAATGCCTGCCAATCTGCAACCATTAGAGGAAAAACCCCTCTAATGGAGTTTCACATTAAGCCACTACTTCACGTTCATTCTTAAATTTCTCATACTGTTTTTCAATGATGATTTTTTTAAGAATTTGAACCACTTCCCAAACATCCTCGTAGGAAGTATAAAGGGCAACAGGTGCAAGACGAATGATGTTTGGTGCCCGAAAATCTGGAATGATTCCGTTTTCCTTCAATGACTTACAAATTCGTGCTGCTTCTTTATGTTCAAGGCTCACATGCCCGCCGCGACGTGCATCTTCTCTTGGCGTTCCAATGACAAAGCCCATATCTGCTAGTTCATTGTCAATTAAATCCATTAAATATTGATTGATTTTAAGTGATTTTTGGCGAATATTTTCAATGCCAGCTTCTGTGAAAATTTCTAAAGACCCAATCAAAGGGGCAGCGCTAAGTACATGAGGTGTTCCAATTTGGAATGCTCCTGCTGAATGAGCAGGTGTTAATGTATGCTCCATATCGAATTGTTTCTCTTTATTAGAACTAAACCATCCAGCGAGTCCAGGCATCTTTCCAAAAAGTTTACGATTGACAAATAAGCCTCCAACACCGCCAGGACCGCCGTTTAAATGTTTATAATTACACCAAAACGCAAAATCAACATCCCATTCACTGAAGGAATGCGGCATCGAACCAACTGAGTGGCAACCGTCAAATCCAATTAAAATACCTCTTTTATGTGCTTCATCGGTTAATCGTTTAATGTCTAATATTTGACCGCTGCGATAAAGGACAGTTGGCAAAACGATTAAGGCAATTTCATCGGTCATTGCTGCAATAATATCATCCTCTTCTAAAAAGCGGCCATCGCGGCTTTTCACACGGATAAGATGTGTATCCGGATCAAATCCATGAATTCTTACCTGGCTTTGAAGAGCATAAATATCGGATGGAAATGTTAGTTCGTCTGCTAAAATTTTTGAGCGTATTCCATCTGGCTTGTAAAACGTAGATACAAGCTGATGCAGATTAACGGTTGTAGAACCAGTTACAATTACTTCTTCAGCAGAACCTCCTACTAACGGCGCAAGCTTCTTACCTAATTCATCTGCCATAAAGAACCATGGATGATTCCCCTGTGTCCAGCCATCGATCCCATATTCTTTCCAATCCTCTAAGGATTCTAAGAGTGTCCTTTCTGCTCTTTTCGAAAGAAGTCCTAATGAATTTCCATCCATATAAATAGATCCAGGTTTTAAATAAAACTCTTCTCGAAAATGCTTAAGAGAATCTTCCTTATCCAATTCTTTTGCGTATTCTAAAGTTGCTTGAAAGTTATTTAAAAGCATCATGATTCTCCCCTTTACGATTAATAAAATTATTTTAAAGCGCTTTCTTTAATGAATATGACATGATGTCAACATCATTATCCATTGAATATGACATGATGTCAACATTATTTTTTCAGAGTATTATTAATGTTAATACCTTGAGACATCCCTTCCATTTTTATAAAAATCCATATATTCTAGAGATAATGAGTAGTGGAGGAATAAAAATGAATCAAAGTAAAGTAGAAGATAAACGACATTTACGCTCGATGATGACACGGCAAAAATTATTAGAAGCTGCAAAGGAAGTTTTTCTTCAAGAAGGTTTTCAAAAAGCAACGATCTCGCAAATGATTAAAAAAGCGAACATCGGATATGGAACTGCCTATGTTCATTTTGAAGGAAAAGAAGATCTTTTAATTGTATTGATGGAGGATGTCATGGAGCGATTTTATGAAATTGCCGAGATCTCCTTCCTACCAAAATCAAAACAAGAAGCAGAGGATATCATTAGTAAACAAGCGAATGCTTTTATATTAATGGCAGAAGCTGAACGGGATATGTTGCAAGTCTTTGAACAGGCAATTGGGGTTTCTTCTTTAGTTTCAGATAAATGGAAAGCGATTCGGGAAAAATTTATTCAGCGAATTTCAAAGGACGTTGCCTACGCACAACAAAATGGGCTAGCCAGAGCTGAATTAAATCATGAGATTGTGGCACGAGGCTGGTTTTTTACGAATGAAATGTACCTATGGGAAATTGTCCGGGACGAACATACTGTTTCTGTTGAAGAGGTCGCTAAAACTATCACGTCTGTCTACGTCACAGGACTGTATGTATAATGATGGTTCGACTTTTCAGTTTAAACGTTAAATGGAAATAAAGCCTTACATTCTTGATTTCAAAAAATAAAAAATTGATTCGTTTTTTTAAAAGAGAAGGATCAGCATGAGGAAAAAATGCATGGTACTCTTTCTTTTCTGCACTCTTAGATTCGATTTATTTACGCATCTAAGCGATTCTCGCTTTTTTGCAAAGTCTTATACCTTTTTTAGTTTTAACCTCTTTATTTGGTCGAAGCATAACTTACAACCACTCAAGATAGGAACCTCATTTTTCAAGACGTGCAGAAAAAATCCTTTTCCGTTTGCTTGCCTAATCTCAATTTGATCGTTTATTTTGCTTGTGTTTTCGCAAAAGTTTAATCGGGAATTTTTTATATACATACGTTCAATATGTTGCTTTTCGATCTTAGATTAAAATGAAAAGGTGTATAAATCAGGCATTGATAAATATCTAGGTTTCAAACCTAAGTATTTTCCTTCATAATAGTGAATACTAACCCTAAGTATTTAAATTACTTAGATTTTTATATACGTTTATAAGGCGGGTATAAACATGGATAAAAGTAATTATCAAGGTGAGGAAATGCTAGGTGATGATCAAGTATCAGGTGAATTCACTATAAAAGAAGTAGCAAATTGGCTAGATGAATCACCAAATGTCATTCGTAACTGGGTAAAAGAGCTTCGTGAATATATTCCCTTAAAGAAAAATGAAAGTGGCTACAACGTATTTGACCATGAGGCTTTAGAAAAGATGAAGTCTATCAAAATGATGCATCGGCAGCAAAATTATTCGATGAAACAGATCAAACATTAATTTGCAACGGGTGGAGAAGCTTTTCAGCCACTTCCTGAGAAAGGTCCCGATGAACTACTGGCCCAAGAACTCAGAGAAATGAGGGAAGAACTTTATTTTTTAAGGGAAAATGCAGAGAAGCAAGAGCAATTTAATCAAGCCATGGTGACAAAAATGGAAGATCAACAGAAATATATCAACGATAAGCTAGAAGCAAGGGATCGTAATTTAATGCAGGCTTTAAATGAAACACAAGAAATTAAAAAAATAATGCTGGCAGAAAAAGAAGAGAAGGAAGAAAAGAAAAAAGGCTTCTTTGCACGTTTATTTAGTTGATTCTAGAAAGATGCAGCATTTAGTGCAAACAGCCAAGAGGACTAAATCTCTTGGCTGTTTTTTTGTAAGATTATCCACGTAAATGGTTTGATTAATAGGGTGTTAGAAAATGCTTATAAAGGGAGATTATGAAATGCCTATCATTGAGCATCAACAATTTATTAAAGCACCTATTGAAGTATGTTTTGACCTTGCAAGAAACGTAGATATTCATACTCAAACGACTTCTAAAACAAAGGAAAAAGTTGTTGGCGGAGTCACAGAAGGGTTATTAGAGAAAGGGGATACAGTTACTTGGGAAGCCGTTCACTTTGGTATTAAGCAAAGGCTGACAGCAAGAGTGACAGAGATGGAAAAACCCGATAAGTTTATAGATATTATGGTGAAGGGAGCATTCCATTCCTTTGTTCATACACATGAATTTATCGAAGAAGCAGATGGAACCATCATGATAGATAAATTGATTTTGGAGAAGTACATGAGGACCTTTATTGTTTCTCGTGCAAAGGAACTAAAAAAGATTGCCGAAAATCTAGATTCACTTTCTTGAACTAATGGTAATGGGTGTGTAGTTCAAGAAAGTGAAATATAAAGTTTAAATTCAAATACAAAATAAATGTTATTATGTTTGATCAAAAAAGGTGTGTAATCGGTATGGAAAACCCAAACTTATTCAAAGCAAAACATTATCAACCTGACAGTATTTTGCTAACAGTGAGATGGTACTTGGGTATAACATGAGTTTTCGTAATGTAAAGGAGAAGATACAATATGGTAAAGAGCATCAAGTTTAAAATGCTATTGATTTTTTCAGGATTAATCTTGCTTTCGGGGGCATTAATAGGTTTTGTATCTAGTAGAAATTCAGAGGATTTGATTAAGGAGACAGTTAGCAAACAGGATGTAGAGATTGTTAATCGTGCAGTAAGTATCATAAATGTGGACGATTATCAGGATATGTTAGAAAAGGGGAAAACGACTTATTATAAGGATCTCCGTAAGCAATTAAATGAGATGAGGGAATCTAATGGTCTAATTTATTTATATACGATGAAAAGGGAAAAAACAGATGAAGGATATAAATATTACTACATAGTAGACGGTATGCCTGAAGGTTCAGAGGATGCTTCACAATTTGGCGAAGAAGAGAAAGGTGATTTTCCAGCAATCGCTCGTGCTTTTGAAACAGGAAAAATAGAAACAGAAATGTCTGATACAGAAGAATACGGTGGTCTTGTTTCTACTTACATCCCAATAAAATCAAAATCAGGAGAAATTATTGGGATTGTAGGCTCAGATTCCGATGTAACTGACGTTTATGAATCACTTGCATCTAATAAAATTAAACTACTTCTCATTATTGCTGTTATTTTAATAATTGGCTTTATTGTTACGATCTTAGCAACTTTTTCAATTACAAAGCCTATCCAACAATTATCCCAAAATGCTGAAGCCATAGGAGAAGGAAATTTATCTATCAGCATCGTATCTAAGCGACAAGATGAAATTGGAAAACTAACAAAATCGTTTAACAAAATGTTGCAGGATTTGAGAGGAATTATTCAAACTATAAATCAATACAGTTTAGAGTTAAACGAAGCAGCTTCCACGCTTTTGTCAAATGCAGATGAAACAAATTCTGCAAGTAGAAAGATTGCAAGTGCAATGGAAGAGTTATCTGGAAACTCATCATTACAACATCAAAGCTTAGATGAAAGTGTAAATGTTATGGAGGAAATGGCAAAAGGGGTCAATCATATTGCAGAATCATCTTCAACTGCTTCTGAATTATCTGTTCTTAATTTAAAGGAAGTAAATCTGGGAAATCAAAAGTTGAAAAAAGTGATTAACCAAATGGAGACTATTAGTGATTCTGTCAATCATTCTTCATCATTAATCGTGACGCTAAAAGGGCATTCCGATAAAATATCAAACATTGTGGAAATGATTAGGGCGGTTTCTTCACAAACCAATTTACTAGCATTGAATGCTGCTATTGAAGCAGCACGTGCTGGTGAAGCAGGCAAAGGGTTTGCAGTAGTGGCTGACGAAATTCGTAAGCTTGCTGAGCAGTCTAGAAAATCAACAGAAAATATTCAAGGGCTTATAGAAAGAATTAATGAGGATACAGTCAATACAACTAATGCGATGGATGTTGTTCTTGGTGATGTAAAACAAGGAATGTTAGATGTATCGGAGACAGGAAAAGTCTTTAGGTCTATTTTGTCTTCAATTGAGGAAGTTGCAAGTCAGATTCAGGAAGTCACTTCTACATCAGAAGAAATGTCAGCTGCTGCAGAAGAGATTACTTCTGATGTTTTAGAAACCGCACAGATTGCAGAACAAGCTGTAATTGGTACACGTGAGACTGTTTCCATTACAGATAGACAAGAGGGCCTTATTCTCGATATGTCTCATTCAATTGAACGTCTTTCTGAAATGTCAGCCAAGTTAAAATTACTTACTGGAAAATTTAAGTTATAAAATTATATTCAAAACGAAGAATAATACGAAAAAACATAGACGAATAAACAAGAAGAGCAAAAGCGAAATGTTGGCGGTAACCCTAGTCGAGATGTTAAAACGGAGAAGTTAGTCAAAGTTCTTGGTATGGAGATGGTAAGCATAAAGAAGAGCAGTAAAACATTCTACGTGGACTAAGATGCTGAATGCATGGCTAGCAGCTGCGTTAGTTCAAGAAAATGAAACATAAAATTCAGTACCCAATGCAACATAAATATAATTATGTTGTATTGGGAATGGATAAAACAAGCCCCAGCCCTTTAGTATCAAGGACTGGGGCTTGTTGTGGTTAAAAGAAGTCTCTTTAATAGGACGAGAAAAGTGAATCTCTTTGTTTCATTCTATGTTTCTACATTCTTTTAGTGCAAAGGTGAGTAAGAAAAAGATGTGGGCGATTGTACTTGATCATTAGTGAGATATGAAGGTTTCCCAAAGGACTTTTGCTTCTTAACAAGCAGGATATTTATGTCATCAAATCAGTGTCCTAACAATAAAGTTAGGGATTAAGGTTGGAAAGGGAGTGATTAAATCGAGTCATAAAGGACATCAAGAAGGTAATAAAGATAAGAAAGACTGTAAAAAAACGAAAAACACCTAGATTTCAGTGAATTTAGGTGTTTTTTATCCAAAATCTAAAACGGTGTAGTATCAGCTAAGCCGTTTTTAGTAGTAATTCTTATGGTATCTTTCTTATCTTAATAGTTAGTTTATTTTCAATCGTCAGATGGTTTTTTAGCCCCAGTAACCCAAGCAGTGTTACTACCGCCTGGCGTAGGAGTGCCGCCACCGCCATTACATACATCGGAAGCTTCTGGAAAATCAGGATTAATGGCAAATTCTGTGATAGCACACAGAGAGATAAAATAAACGTCTGCTTCTTGAATCATAGCACATTCACCTGAAGCCCAAAATTTCAAAGGTTCGGGAATAAAATAAGGTATTCCTACTATTTTAACAACGTTATCATCGACTTTTGCTAATTTCCCAAAAACAGCGTGGCCGTTTTTTTCATAGATACCTACAAAATCACCTCTGTGCTCCTTTAAACGTTCTTTAAGACCTTCAAGGCACCCCTGCTTGTGTCTTTTACTCATAGAATCATGCTTATTATCACTAGAACAATCACTAGAATAATCACTCATGCTGTACTCCTCCTTTCAAAACATACAAGTGATGTATATGTTGTTGTTATGAAAAGATGTGTACAAACGATTGCTAAAAGGTAATTTTCTCAACGGTTTCATATCTTCATTTTTCAAGTACTCCTTTAAATCATCATGGTAAGTTAGCTTTAAATTCAACTCCTGTTTGCCCTGTCATTCAAACCACTGAAGCTGTTATAGAATGAAGGGGACTTCTTATGGCAGCAAACCAGGGACAAAACAGTGTAGAACCGATTCGTGATCCGGAACAGATCCGGACGATGAAAGAATATTTGCTGCATCAGTCGTATCGGGATTCCTTTTTGTTTATATTCGGCATCAATTTGGGCCTGGGATCAGCGATATCGTGTCACTCCGGGTCTAGGACGCAAGGAATACGGAACATCTTCGAATCAATGAAAGAAAAACTAGGGAGTTTCAAATTGAGCGAACTTTTTTATAAAAGAATGTCCCATTAAATACAATAAGAGCATGCTTTGATCAATTTTTTTTCAAAACATGCTCTTTAAATTTGTTCTCATATCAAGGTTAATATCGTTAGTTTAATCAAACTTTATTACAAATTTACATCTGGGACGGACTTATTATTTTCCCATTTAGAAACGGCTTGAGCAGTGACATGGAGTTTGTCTGCTAATTGGTTTTGGGAATATCCATTTTCCTGACGAAGCTTTTTTAATTTGTCACCTAATTCCAATTGTCTCACTTCCTTTGTTTAAAATATAAATGAAGTTTGGAAAAAGAGCACGGTAACGTTAGTTGTTTTGAGTAAACGGGAGTGTAAACCGGCAGTTGAATTTCCAATTCAGCAATATTTTAACGCAGATCGCTGACAATTTTCCCTTGATGGGCATGTGACGCTACCCCTACATTAAAAAGTGGACAAGATAGTTTGATATGGTGGGATATAGATTTATGTACCTTGCTTTTTGGGAAAGTAGTAGTATCGTTACTTATCTATAATAACCCTTGGTTGCTTTAATCAGGACAAACAAAACAAGCCCCCATCACATAATTGAGGGGGCTCTTTTGTTTTTATAGTATATTTGTATCTAACCATGAACAAAGATCTTACATGGAAATTGATATACTTAACTTATTTCATAGTTTACCCATACATTCCGTTTTCCACCGATTTTATCGTATAAGGATTGACCAACTAAATTATCATGAGCCGTTTCCCAAAACATGTGAGAATAATCATTTTCTCTAGTATGGGCTATACAATGATTGATAAGTAATTCACCAATATTTTTCCCTCTCCTACTTGGGGCAACAAATAAGTCATGTAAATGAACGTTTCGTTTAACCGCCAATGTATTAAAAGAAAAATATAGAATTGCAAATCCTACTATTTCTTTCGTATCTGTTGTTTCTGCAACAAACTGGATGCCTTCATGGGGGTTTTCCAATATATAATTTATTAATCCTTTTAATGAGCTTTCACTAGGGCGAGGTTGCTTATAAAAATCAACAATGTATTCATACATGTGTGGCAATAACTGTGGTATGTCTTTCTCTTCTATTTTTCTAATTTGAATACCAGTTACTACTAGTTCCTGTGTTTCCATCATAAATTCCTCATTTCTTATCTTTTTCGAAAACGCTTTCAATTGACTTTGGTATATTTCAATATAGCTATAGTCTCTTACATTTTACAAAATAATAAGTTGTCATTAGTCCTATGATGTATCTTGATTATATTCGATCTAATTTTGTATATATTGTAATATTCGGAATAATTATTCTGTAAAGGATAAATATGCAGGTAAGGTAACGGTTAACTATATCTCCAAATTAATTTTAATTTTGATCGTCTGCCTGTTTAACGCAACATAATAGAAAATATGTTGTATTGGAAACGTCCCAGATTTTTAGAATCTGGAGCGTTTTTTCGATTGCTCATATTTGACTTATTTAAACCTCACTTGTTTCAAGGGAGTTTATTTACAGACTTTGATCTTGAACTAATGGGTGTATTAGTTTAAGAAACCATACAAAAAAGATCGAGATAAAAATCGGTCTTTTTTTCGGATGAAAATCAATAATAAGATGTAAAAAAACCTAATAAATAATAATTAATAAATACTAAATAATATTTATTAATTATTATTTGGTATTTAAGTACGTTTTAAAAGGATTTTTTCAATAAGAAATAATAGTTAATAAAAAATAAATAATAAAAAAGGATCTTGAATGTTTGTGCAGAATACATAAAAAAATGAATAAGACGACGAAGAGGAGGGAAAACAATGGCAAAAATCATCACTGCCGCATCTACGAAAGGCGGGGTTGGGAAAACCACGCTGGTAAAGTACATGGCAATACTTGCCCGGAAAGAAGACGCGAAAGTTCTCATTGTGGATTACTGTCAGAACGGAGACGTAGCTGTCAGGTTGGGTTACCAGTACAATTCTTTTGAATATTACGTTCAGGACTGGATGAAAGATGAATGCAGTTTTCAGGATGTTGTATTAAGCGATGAACGCACAGGGATTCATTTCGTGGCAGCCAATGATAAAATCGAGTCGTTTATACCTTATGTGAAGGAGAAATCGAGATACACGTTTTACCTGGCACTAGCAGAAAAAATCAAAACGATTGAACATTTATACGATTATATCTTCATCGATACACATCCAAGTGAAGCGAATTCAATGCTGAGCATGGCGTTGGTCGCATCGGAATTGGTGTTGATTCCGGTGGAGTTGGATTATAGTTCTGTTGCAGCAATGGAAAGAACGATTGCACTGGTGAAAGAAACCGAGCAAATCGGTATGAAAGGAAACTATCAAGTCGTCATTATGAACGTCGATATGACGAAACGAAAAGAGCGACTCGAAGAACTGAAACAATATTTGAAAGAGCTGAATATCGTTTCTGCTCCTACGATTCAACGGTCTGTACTGGTCGAAGACTCTGATTTCACAGAAAAAAACCTTGATGAAAGCAATAGTCGATATGCAAAAGCAGTCATGGCACAATTAGAAGAAGTCTTTCAATTAATAAAACAAGGAGTGGGCGTATGATGGTCATGAACAAAGAGGGAATGAAAACAGCAAAGAAGCCTGCCTTTGAAGATGTTCAGAAGGCGCTAACGGCAAAAGAAACACTGCAACTAGCCAAACAGGGAATTTCATCTATCAAGGAAGAAAAAGAAGAAACGCATACAAATATAAGCATCAGCCTGCCTTCATCGCTCAATGAAAAAGTCGAGGATATCGTCATTCAGCTAAAGCGTCAGGGCGTAACAAAATACGATGCTGTAACGAAAAAAGACCGAAAAATTTCAAAAAGTTCGTGGATTATCGAGGCAATTCAAGAAAAAATGAGACGGGATGCTCTTCTTTAAACAAAGCCTCTGTTAGCGACTATTGTTGATTTTCTTATTGAACTAACGGATGTGTTAGTTCAATAAAGTACAACATAAATAATAAAATGTAAAAGAACTTTATAAATAATAATTAATAAATATCTAATAATATTTATTAATTATTATTAGATATTGAAGTCTATTTTAGGGAGCGTCAAGAATTTTGTGTAAATGACGGAATCCCTTTTC
>NZ_LQWY01000008.1 GCF_001643235.1 Domibacillus aminovorans | reverse complement strand
CTTCCGGCCCGAAGCAATGCCGGGACTGTCCGCTTTTATCGATGTGCACGCAAAGCCAGAACCGCATGAAACTGATCCACCGGCATGTGTGGGAAGGCTATCTTGAAGAAGCAGATCATCTGCGGCACACTCCGCAACATAAAGAAATCTATGCAAAACGCAAAGAAACGATTGAACGGGTTTTTGCGGACGCAAAAGAAAAGCATGGCATGCGCTGGACAACCCTCAGAGGACTGGGGAAATTATCCATGCAAGCGATGCTTACTTTCGCTGCCATGAACCTTAAGAAACTGGCAAGCTGGGCGTGGAAGTCTCTAAAGCCAGCTTGAGCAGGCCTGATCAAGCATACAAAAAAGACGAAGCCGCCTCAAATCAAAGATTTGAAAACGGCTTTGTCGACAGTCTGAAGCGGGGAATCTTATAGGGATTCCCCGCTTTTTTGTTTTATGATCTGTATTCTTTTTGTTCGTAGCGCGCATCGAGTATTTCCGCTCGTTCGGGTCTGCTAATAAAATAGCCTTGTATAAAATCGCAGCCAAGCTCTTTCAAAACGTTCAGCTGTTCTTCCTTTTCGACACCTTCTGCAATAATGGTGAGACCAAACAATTTGGCAAGTTGGATGATCATTTTCACAAGTGCTTTATCTTCATAAGAGGTATGTACATCGTCGATAAATGATTTGTCGATTTTTAATATATGAATGGGCAGCATTTTTAAATATGTCAGAGAGGAGACGCCGGTCCCGAAATCATCGAGTGAAATAGAAACGCCTTCTTTTTTCAAAGCATCAATAACTTTGAGGGCATTATCAAACTGTTGCATAATTGATGTTTCGGTGATTTCTAATTCGAGATGTCTAGCGTTAAGGTTATATGTCTGCAATGTGTGCTTGACAATTTCAATTAGACGGTCTGATAAAAACATCGGTGCCGATATATTAACAGCAATACGTTCGATTAGATGATGATCACGTTGCCACATTTTCATCTGACGACATGCTTCGTTTAAAATCCAATTTGTTAAATCAAAAATAAAGCCATTTTTCTCAGCGATTGGAATGAATTTCGAGGGTGAAACGAAGCCGTGCACTGGGCTTTCCCAGCGGACTAGCACTTCAGCGGAGTCAATTTTTCCAGTATGAAGATTGAATTTTGGCTGGTAGCATAAATAAAATTCTCCATTTTCAAGTGCACTTCGAAAACTCATAGCAATGTGCCGTTCCATGTCCTGATTATGGAAATTAGAATTATACACAACAATCTCGTTTTTACCGTTATTCTTCACGTGACGAAGAGCCCGCTCAGCGTTTAAGATTAAAATGTTGCAATTAGACCCGTGTTCCGGTGCCAGTGCGACCCCGGCTGAAAACGTGATAGGGGTAGGTTCACCAAATGCATGAAATAACTTCAGATACGAGTTAAATTGTTTCGTTAACAAAGTACGGATTTCTTGATGACTGAACGTGCCAGGAATAGCAACGGCAAATTTATTCCCTTCAATACGGGCTGCAATGCTATTTTCTGTTATTGCTTTTTTTAATCTTGATGCAAATTCAATAATTAGCTCATTGCCACTCTCATATCCATAGGTTTCATTTATCCATTTAAAATTGTCAATATCGATAATGACTACGGCAATCGGCAAATTTAACGGCGTTGTCCGTGCATGAACAAATCGTTCAAGGCTGCGCCGGTTAGGCAGGTTTGTTAAATCATCTGTATAGGCGAGTTGCATCGCTGTTCTCCGGTCCAGAAAAGAAAGGATTGTAATAAACAGGAAAATCATAATAGCAGGCAATAAAATAAGCACAACTAACATATCTGACGAAGATTGATTTTGCTCCGGGATGACAAATCCTTCTGGTACATAAAAATCAGCCGAATACATGCCTATGTAGTGCATGCCGCTGATTGCGGTGCCCATTAAAAGTGATGCGATGATTTTTAGTCGAACATCGCGCTTCTGGGTAAAATAATAAAAGAAACGAATCGCCGCATATGAGGCTGCAATGGCAGTGGATATCGCTAAAAAACGATAAAAGGGATTATAGATTATATCACTATCGATTATGATAGACATCATGCCTATATAGTGCATTAAGACACTACCGAAACTGATAGTAATTGAAGCAGCGCTGAAAGTCCACCAGCGTCTACTTGTTTTATAAAGGATATAAAAAGCAGCGTATGCTGCTAAAATAGCGGGAATCATCGATATAATCGTTAAAGAGATGTTGTACTGAATCGGAATTGAAAAAGCCATCATGCTGACAAAATGCAATGTCCAAATGGTCAATCCCATGGATAGTGCGGCTGTTATGAGCCATATATTCGTTCTCCCACGGATGATTGAATGAACAATTCGTTCATTCATCGTTAATGTTACATAGGACCCGGTGACGGCAATCAAGATTGATAGAGCAACGATGTCATATTCATAAAATTCCGGTAAAGTTATCATAGGTAAATTGACCTCGTTCGGTATAGTCATTTCATTTTAACAGAAGAATGTAAAATGATGAATAGGATTTTGTTAAGTTTATATTTTGACATAAAAGTATGAATTTCATTCGTAGAGCATTCTCTTTTTCGTCAAGAACGTGTAGAATAATGGTTAAATATAGTCGGAAAATAGACTGATAGAAATAGGATGGAGATAAAGTATGGATAAAGCATCGCTCGTGGGAGTCCTATTAGGGCTTGTTGCAGTAGGTGTCGGAATGTTTATGAAAGGGGTAAGTCCCCTAGTACTTATTAACCCGGCAGCTATTTTGATTATTATTTTAGGGACTATCGCCGCAGTAACCATTGCGTTTCCTGGATCGGAGTTAAAGAGAGTACCGAAACTATTTGGTATTTTGTTTAAAGAACAAAAACTGATGACTATACAGGAAGTCATTTATCTATTTACAGGGTGGGCGGAACTTGCACGTAAAGAAGGACTTCTTTCACTGGAATCAAAAATGAACGAAATAGACGATGATTTTTTGAAAAATGGGCTTAGTTTAGCTGTTGATGGACAAAGTGCGGACTATATTCGTGACGTCCTCAGTGAAGAAATAGCTGCCATGGAAGACCGTCACCTTGCAGGCGCAGCTATTTTTTCACAAGCAGGAATGTATGCCCCAACACTCGGTGTACTCGGCGCTGTAGTAGGATTGATTTCTGCACTTGGAAATATGAGCGATACCGTGGCACTCGGGCATGCCATTTCAGCGGCTTTCGTGGCCACTTTGCTAGGGATTTTTACAGGTTACGTGTTCTGGCACCCATTTTCAAATAAATTAAAACGAAAATCAATACTAGAAGCAAAAGTAAAAGAAATAATGATTGAAGGTATTTTGTCGATTCTTGAAGGAGAAGCACCACGTGTTCTGGAGCAAAAACTTGCTTCTTATTTGCCGGCGGATGAGAAGAAAAAATTATTGAACTCATCAGGAGGAGAAGATGGATATGGTGAAACGTAAAAAGAAAAAACATGACGACCATATTGATGAATCCTGGCTTCTCCCGTATTCCGATTTATTAACGCTTCTTCTGGCTCTTTTTGTCGTCCTATTCGCGAGCAGCTCCATCGATGCTCAAAAATTCCAGGCTATTTCGTCTGCCTTCAATAATGAGCTGCAAGGTGGAAGCGGCGTACTTGATTACCAAAGTCCGATAGAGAATGATTCCATGTCAGAAGTGGAAACGGAGCGCCAGCAACTAAACGGGCTTGAAAAAGAAGATCGGGAAGAATTGATTGAAATGCAAGAGAAAATGACACAATATATTAATGAAAATAATCTGCAAGATAAAGTGGAGACTGCATTAAATGGGGAAGGGCTGCTGCTGCGTATTCGCGATAACGTGCTTTTTAATTCAGGCGCAGCAGAAATTCAACCAGAACAGATTGTCAGTGCGCAGGAAATTTCAGAACTGCTCGTCATGGACATTCCGCGAAGCATCATTATTAGCGGACATACAGATAATGTACCAATTAAAACAGCTATGTTCGATTCAAACTGGGAACTTAGCGCCATGCGTGCCGTAAACTTTATGAAAGAGATTTTTAAAAATGAGAAACTGGACCCACGCCTTTTTAGCGCGAAAGGATATGGCGAATATCAGCCGATCGCTTCAAACGATTCCATATCGGGACGTGCGCAAAACCGGCGTGTCGAAATTTTAATATTGCCTCAAGGACAGACAGATCAATCTGTACCGGAAGCAACAGAATGACAGGGCGACATTTCGCGCTGTCCTTATTACCGACATGTTTGAAGACATCGAATATACAGAACCGGCAAAAGCGTATGAAGAAGCCGGTCATCAACTGATAACGATTGAAAAAAAAGCAGGCAAAACGCTTATAGGGAAATAAGAAAAGGAGAAAGTGAAAATTGATAAAGGCATTGAAGATGTGAATGTATCAGAATTTGACGCATTGCTTCTAACAGGTGGATATTCACCAGATCGGCTCCGTGCGGATGACCGTTTCGTTGAATTCACAAAAGAATTTATGGATTCAAAAAAGCCGGTCTTCGCGATTTGTCATGGTCCACAGCTGCTCATTTCAGCGAAAGCATTGAAAGGACGGGATGCAACCGGGTTTAAATCTATTCAACCCGATTTGGAATATGCCGGTGCAAATGTACATGATAAAGAAGTCGTTGTATGTCAGAATCAGCTGGTGACAAGCGGCACGCCAGATGACATTCCAGCATTTAACCGTGAATCACTTAAATTACTAGCTGAATAATAAAGAAAAGAGGAGAAGGAGCTGTCCCTAGTCGGTGATCATTGACTAGGGACAGCTCCTTTGTTTTTTATTTGCGTAAATTGCCAAGTTCTTCGGCGATCGCTTGCATTTCATTCGGGCTGAATGAATTTTTACGAGCGACGAGTTCATAAATATCTTTTAAATCTTCATAAGAAGAACTGATAAAGTGTTCCGCGCTGATCGCGCCAGTATTGACCATACGGAGTTTTTTTGTAATTTCATTGACCATATACTGAATGTTTTCTGTTGACTGTACACTTAAGTCCACTGTTATGTCACCTTTTTCATTTTTTATAATCATTCCATGATTTTTTTATCTTGTCAATAAGATAAAAAGCCCCTAGCAAATATAGCGCGTTTTTTATTAAGCAGCGCGTTTTTCTTTTTGAATCTTTTTGAGAATTTGACGTGTTTCAGCAACGACGACACCCGATAGTCCGAGAAGACCAATTAAATTTGGTAAAGCCATTAAACCATTCATAATATCTGAGAACGTCCAGACAAGATCAAGGCTTGTCACAGCACCAATGAATACAGCGAGAACGAACACGATCCGATAATACTTTACGATTTCTTTACTGAATAAGTAAGTGAAACACTTTTCTCCATAATACGACCAGCCGATAATCGTCGCTGAAGCGAAGAACAAGAGTCCAATGGCTACGATATATGAACCGGCAGAGCCAAGGAATATATTAAATGAAGCTGTTGTGAGTTCGCTTCCTTCAAGTCCGGAATCGTACTGACCAGCAAGGACAATTGTCAGTCCTGTAATTGAACAGAGGACGATCGTATCAATAAAGACTTGTGTCATCGAAACGAGTGCCTGACGGGCTGGCATATCCGTTTTTGCAGCTGCCGCCGCAATGGAAGCAGAACCGAGCCCGGCTTCATTTGAGAATACACCGCGCGCGACGCCGTAACGAATGACAGTACCGATCGCGCCGCCAGCCACTGCTTCTCCAGTAAACGCATCTGTCAAAATAAGTACTATAGCAGCAGGAATTTCTGTCATATTTATGAACAACACGATCAAACCGGCAATCACATAAAATGCAGCCATGAATGGGACGAAAAAGGCTGCAACGCGTCCAATGCTTTTAATGCCGCCAAGCAGTACAAGTGCACTGAAGATTGTTAAGACAATACCTGTAATCCAGGTAGGTACGTCAAATGTAGATTTCGCAACACTCGCAACCGAGTTTGCCTGCACAAGGTTTCCGATTCCAAAAGCGGCAATGGCACCGAATAAAGCGAACAAGACACCAAGCCATTTTTGGTTGAGACCACGTTCAAGATAATACATCGGTCCCCCGGACATTTCGCCATCTTCGTCCTGCACACGGTATTTAACAGCAAGAACAGCTTCCGCATATTTCGTTGCCATCCCAAAAAATGCGCTCATCCACATCCAGAACAATGCGCCGGGACCACCGATTAAGATAGCTGTCGCGACACCGACGATATTTCCGGTTCCAATTGTCGCTGCAAGTGCAGTCATTAACGCTTGAAAGTGTGAAATATCGCCTTCAGAATTCTTGTCCTGATTTTTACTAAACGCAAGCTTTAATGAATATGGAAGAAGACGAATTTGAAGAAAACCAATCCGAAAGGTAAGGTAAATTCCTGTACCAACAATAAAAATTAAAAGCGGCGGTCCCCAGATAAATGAGCTGATGCTTCTAAGTAGTTCTAATAATCCATCATGATCCATAAAAATCCACCTCATTAGATAGACTATTCTGAAAAAATAGATACACTTTAAATAAAAATTAATTTCGATGACTTTGTGTTTCGAATTTCAACAAAAGGGGAAAAGCTTCAACAGTAAAAAGGAAAATAGATTGTATCAGCCGAATACATGTTGTATTGAGATAAAGAAAGGATGAATATTTAATGGGAAAAAGTAAATTTTTTGTTAGTGTAGCAGTAGGCGCAGCAGTCGGAGGTGTCATCGCACTTCTAGACCGGAATACGCGTAATGAAATGTCTTCGTGGGCACAGTATTTAGTTGCGCTTGCGAAAGATCCGGAGCAGTTAACGGCATCATCAAGGGAGTTGATCGACCGTGCAACGACAACAGCTCAAAAAATTAATGAAGATGTGGCATTTATTAAAGATAAAGTGGATAATTTGAAAGAATTGACACCGGAAGTGAAAGAGCTTGTCAATGAAACCAAAACAACCTTTCTACCGGAGGGACAAAATCCGGCGGCTTCTGCTGACAGCGCACAATCGCCGTCATAATATCGGAGGGAAGCAGTTTTGGCAGAACATACAGAGAAAAAAACAGAACTTCGGATCTTCTTTAAGCATTTAGTAAGGAGAATTAAAGCATCTGATGTGCCGGGCGTTGGAGCACAAATGGCGTATTTTTTTCTGCTCTCCATATTCCCGCTCCTGCTCTTTATGGTGACGCTGCTTGGGTACTTGCCGATTGATCCGGATGAAATCTTTAATATTATTAAAGATTTTGCTCCAGCGGATTCATTGAGTATGATTCAAGATACGATTCAAGAAGTGGCAACTTATCAAAATGGCGGCCTGTTGTCTGTCGGTATTCTCGGGACTATTTGGTCCGCTTCCAATGCGATGAATGCCGTTATTAAAGGGCTGAACTATGCGTATGACGTGAAGGAAACACGCGCGTTTTATCACGCACGTGGCTTGTCTATTTTGCTCACATTCGCGTTTATTTTTATTATTGCGGTGATGCTTATTTTGCTCGTGTTCGGTCAGCAAATTGGCGAATTCGCGTTTGAATTTCTTGGTATGGGTGAGCAGTTTGTCATTATTTGGACATGGATCAGGTTCCTGTTTCCTCCTATTGTCTTATTCCTTGTGTTTGTCGGTCTTTATTACTTGGCCCCGAACTTAAAGGTAAAATGCATGACTGTTTTTCCAGGAGCAATATTTGCTGCACTCGGTTGGATTATTGTATCGCTTGGCTTTTCATTTTATGTCAACAATTTTGGTAATTACTCTGCTACATATGGAAGTATTGGGGGCGTCATTATCTTAATGATCTGGCTGTATTTATCGGCGATGATCATTTTAGTCGGTGGTGAAATTAATGCGCTGCGCAACGATCAAAAACGAGGAATGGTCTAAAATAAAACCCCGCTTGAGCGGAGAAGCTCAAACGGGGTTTTTTATGTTCGTTTTAAAAGGCGCAGGCCATTTAAAATAACGAGGATTGTGCTGCCTTCATGTCCAAGAACGCCGAATGGCAAATCAAGCACTTGAAAGAAGTTTGAGATGATTAATAACGAGATTACTGAAATAGAGAAGATCACATTTTGTTTCACAATTCGTTGCATTTTGCGGGATAGCTTAATAGCTTCGGCAATTTTCGGTAAATCATTTTTCATTAAGACAACATCAGCTGTCTCAAGCGCCACGTCAGATCCTTCACCCATCGCAATCCCGACAGATGCTGTTGCCAGTGCTGGCGCATCGTTGATTCCGTCACCAACCATTGCAACCGTACCGTATTTTTCAAGCAAGTCTTTCACGTGATTTACTTTATGCTCCGGTAAACATTGGGCAATATAAGAGCCAAGTGCTGTTTCAGCAGCGATCGCTTTTGCTGTTTTTTCGCTATCCCCGGTTAACATAATGGTGAAAATACCTTCATCCTGCAATATTTTTAGCGCCTGCTTCGTTTCATCACGAATGATATCTTTTAGTGCAATGACAGCCGCTATCCCCTCATGATCGGCCACAAAAATCGTCGTTTTACCATCCTCAGCAAACACTAATGACGCACCGTTTGCGAATGCATCAGCTTCTTCTTTTCCGACAAAAGCTGCTTTCCCGATTTTCCATTCTTTTTGATCAATCGTGCCTTTTACTCCCCATCCGGCAACGTCTTCAAGATGATCAGGAGGAGAAAATGGAATCTGTTCATTTTGCACGTAACGAACGACAGCGCGAGCAAGCGGATGATTTGACCGGCTTTCGATGGAAGCGGACACTTTCAATAAAGAATCACGGTTTAATCCTTTGCGGATGATAATGTCTGTTACTTCCGGTTTACCACGTGTTAACGTACCTGTTTTATCAAACGCGATCGCTTTTACATGACTCAGATTCTCTAGATGGGCTCCGCCTTTAAACAGAATCCCGCTGCGGGCACCGCTAGAAATAGCCGACAATGTCGCCGGCATAATCGATGCAACGAGTGCACATGGTGATGCGACAACAAGCAGTACCATCGCTCGGTAAAATGTCTCTGTCCAGCTCCAGCCAAGAAAGAAATGGGGAAGAAACATCATGACAGCGACCACAATCAATACCACTTTTACATATGTGCCTTCAAATTTTTCAATGAACTGCTGGGAAGGTGATTTTTCACTTTGCGCCGATTGAACGAGATCAATAATTTTTTGAAATAACGTTTCATCAGACCTTTTTGTTACTTCAATGTAAACAGAACCGGTCATATTCACTGTACCGGCAAACACATCAGTGCCTGCTTCTTTTGATACTGGAATCGACTCACCGGTAATCGCAGTTTCATCAATCGTCGTATGTCCTTTAGTTAGGACACCATCTGCCGGTACACGTTCACCCGGCTTGACGACGATCATATCACCGCGTGTCAATTCAGACACATGCACTTTTTCTTCTATGCCATCACGGACGAGCAACGCTGTGTCAGGCTGAATATCCATTAACGCTGATATTTCTCGCTGGCTTTTATTTAACGTATACGTTTCAAGCGCCCCGCTGACGGCGAAAATAAAAATTAAAATGGCGCCTTCTGTCCAGTATCCGATTGCAGCGGAACCAGCCGCTGCTAAAATCATCAGCATTTCCACATTTAATTCTTTATTTTTAATCGTTTCTTCAATGCCTTCTTTTGCTTTTGCAAAACCGCCAATGACAAATGCCGATAAATAGGCAACAACAGACATCGCTTCTACTCCATTTTGATCAAGTATCCAGCCGGTGAGAATAAGCACACCGCTGAACAGGGCAGCGATTAATTCGAGATGCGGTTTCAATTTATCGAACAGGCTGGTTTGAAGCGGAGCATTCTCAGTGTAAGTAGTCATCTTGTTTCCTCCTTTTATAATTGAGAATGAAGATCATCTTCAGAAAACACGTTTATCATTAAAAACCTTTAATGATAAGGTGTATCAATTAGAATAGATTCATTTTTACTTTATAATTATTATAATGTAAATTGATTATATCATATAAATTATACGATGCAAGCAATTTTAGTTGGCGCAATTGCGTCGATTGGATAGAATAAAAATGAAAAAGGAGTGTTTAATATGGAATTTAAAATGAAAGAAAGTGGATTTACCGCTGAATTCCCTTATGGAAAACTTGATATTTCAGGAGACGAGGAGCACGGGTTTCGTCCATACCAGCTGCTAGTATCATCTGTAGCTGTTTGCAGCGGTGGTGTTTTACGCAAAATTTTTGCAAAGCAGCGTATTGAGATTGAGGATATTACAATTCAAACAGACGTAAAGCGCAATCATGATGAAGCGGATCGAGTAGAAAAAATATCAGTTCATTTCATTATTAAAGGGATCGGGTTAAAAGAAGAAAAAGTAAAAAAAGCACTCGAATTAACGCGGAAAAACTGCTCGATGGTACAATCTGTTATCCCGGCGATTGAAGTGGAAGAAACATTTGAGATAAAATAATGATCTTCTTCGTGTAAAAAAAGTAAATAGTGGGTAAGGATAGATGGATGTGCTATTTACTTTGATTCATGGAGAGTGGGATTATGGGGAGAGTGGGATTATGGGAAAAATATTTGCAGCATTGATTGCGGTCGGTGTGCCGCTCACGGTCGCAGGGTCAATTTTACACTGGTCAAGTGTCGCCATGTTTATTATTTGCAGTGTAACGGTTATTGCGCTATCAAGCTATATGGGACGGGCGACAGAAAGTTTGGCAATCGTTGTTGGCCCGCGTATTGGCGGATTATTAAATGCAACATTTGGAAATGCAGTTGAACTTATTATTTCTATTTTTTCGTTAAAAGCGGGACTTGTAGGAGTCGTACTCGCTTCATTAACCGGTTCTGTGCTTGGAAATTTGCTTCTTGTTGCCGGGTTGTCATTTTTCTTAGGCGGCTTGAAATTTAAAAGACAGACGTTCAGTGTACATGATGCACGTCACAATTCAGGTTTGCTTATTTTTGCGGTTGTTGTCGCGTTTGTTATTCCGGAAATTTTTTCAATGACAATGAATGAAACGAAAACATTGAATTTAAGTGTCGGGATTTCGGTTATCATGATCGTTTTGTATCTTGCTGGCTTATTTTTCAAACTTGTTACGCATCGCGGTGTATATGCGGCACTAGAAGGACATGGAAACGCAGCTCACGAAGAAGAAGAGCCGGAGTGGGGAAAGAAAAAAGCGATGGGTATTTTGCTTGTGGCCACTGCTGCTGTTGCCTATGTAGCGGAAAGTCTCGTTCATACGTTTGCAGCAGTCGGGGAACAGTTCGGCTGGTCAGAGCTTTTCATTGGGGTCATTATCGTCGCGATTGTCGGAAATGCAGCCGAGCATGCATCGGCGATTTTAATGGCAATGAAAAACAAAATGGATGTGGCAGTTGAAATTGCGGTCGGATCTACATTGCAAGTCGCAATGTTTGTAGCACCAGTTCTTGTGTTAATTTCACTTTTATTCCCGACACCAATGCCGCTTGTATTTACGATCCCAGAGCTTGTTTCGATGATTACAGCCGTTTTTCTCGCGGTCAGCATTTCAAATGATGGGGAAACAAATTGGTTTGAGGGGTTGACACTCCTCGCTGCATACTTCATCATGGGAATCGGTTTTTACTTGCTGTAAAAGAAGGGAAGATACTCATTTGAAGCCTATCAATGATAAAGAAACACAAGTTGTATATTTAAAAAAACGATTGAATATTTTCATGGAAGTGCTGGATTCGATTGATCCAGAAGAAACGGAAGTGGAAGATATTGACCGCTTAATTGGGATGATCAATGACATTGAATTGAAATGTGAACAATTCCGTATACGCGGGTAAATAAGGAACGCCTCAAAACTGGTCCGGTTTTGAGGCGTTTTTGTATGAATGGTCAAAAATGTAATTGAGTGGTCAGAAAACAAGATGAGTGGTTAAAAATGTGATTGAGTAATCAGAAGTTAATCACTTAATAGCACCTTCACTATTACTATGATATCTAGTTTCAATGAAAGTTTTTACATGACTTACAAGTCTTTCTAATAAAGGCATTGCGACAGAATAATGCGTACGTAGCCTTCGATTTTGTGAAAAAAGAGGTGGCTGAATTTTCTTTTAAACGTGTCGGAGGAGCGTTATAATAGAAATATTGTTAACATTTTAAAACATAAGAATTCTTGAGGAGGAACTAAAGTGAATCATGAACAGTTACAGCAAAGTATGTATACGTTGATTGTGGAAACATCAACAAATCTTCCAAAAGATGTCCGACGTGCGGTGAAAGCGGCAAAAGAGCGTGAAAATGCAGGCACGCGTGCGGCAATGAGTCTGGATACGATTACAACGAATATTAAAATGGCAGATGATAATATTTCACCAATCTGTCAGGATACGGGCATGCCGACGTTCAAAATTAAAACACCGGTGGGTGTAAACCAGATTCAAATTCAAAAAGCGATTTATGCGGCAATGGAGCAGGCAACGAAAGACGGAAAACTTCGTCCAAACTCGGTTGATTCATTAAATGGTTCAAACAGTGGGAATAACCTTGGCCTAGGGACTCCAGTTATTAAGTTTGAACAATGGGAAGAAGATTATATCGATGCACGTCTTATTTTAAAAGGCGGCGGCTGTGAAAACAAAAACATTCAATACAGCTTGCCATGCGAACTTGAAGGAATCGGCAAAGCAGGACGTGACCTTGACGGTATCCGCAAATGCATTATGCACTCCGTTTATCAGGCACAGGGGCAAGGCTGTTCAGCTGGATTCATAGGTGTTGGCATCGGTGGCGACCGCTCCTCAGGCTATGATCTAGCGAAAACACAGCTGTTCCGCGGTGTGGATGATGTGAACGAAAATGAGGACTTGCGCAAACTAGAAGAATACGTGATGACGCATGCGAATGAGCTTGGCATCGGTACAATGGGATTTGGCGGCGAAACGACTTTGCTTGGCTGTAAAGTGGGTGTTATGAACCGTTTGCCTGCGAGCTTTTTTGTATCTGTTGCGTATAACTGCTGGGCGTATCGCCGTCTCGGTGTATCCGTTAATGCGGAAACAGGTGAAATTAACGAATGGTATTATCAGGACGGGGAAGACGTATCATTTGATACAGCACAAAAAGAAGAGCAGGAAATAAAATCGGAAAGCCGTGTTGTCACATTACAGGCACCGATTACAGAAGAACAGATTCGCGATCTTAAAGTTGGCGATGTCGTGAAAATTAACGGCATGATGTACACAGGACGCGACGCAATACATAAATATTTAAGCACAAATGATTCACCTGTTGATTTGAATGGGCAAGTGATTTATCATTGTGGACCGGTTATGTTGAAAGACGCAGAAGGACAGTGGCACGTGAAAGCAGCAGGCCCGACAACGTCGATCCGTGAAGAGCCTTATCAAGGTGACATTATGAAACGATTCGGCATCCGTGCAGTTATTGGTAAAGGCGGCATGGGTCCGAAAACGTTGAAAGCACTTGGCGAGCACGGTGGTGTTTATTTGAACGCAATCGGCGGCGCGGCGCAATATTATGCGGACTGCATTAAAGGCGTAGAAGGTGTCGACTTAATGAACTTTGGTATTCCAGAAGCGATGTGGCATCTGCGCGTTGAAGGATTTACAGCTGTTGTCACAATGGATTCACACGGCAACAGTCTTCATGAAGAGGTCGATAAATCTTCACTTGAAAAACTGGCGAAATTTAAAGAACCCGTATTCGCTTAACATGGAAGTCCCGGCTGCGCGCTGGGGCTTTTTTGTATACGGGCGTGAACAAATACCTTTTTCTGTGATAACTTTCCACGCATTCACTATCTCTATTCCGTGCATCATATAGAAAAAAGGTGGTGATGTAATGCGGCAAATGATTTTCTTTCTCCTATTTATGTTTATGTTGCCAGTTATTGTCGTATCATCAGAAGCGATTCACTGGGGATTTCAGAAAGGAATGGATGGGAAGCAGGCAGAGGCCGGAAAAAACTTGGATGACATATTGGCGAAATACGATTCTTTTTACAAAGGAAGCCCGGATGAAAAAGTTCTCTACTTAACGTTTGATAATGGATATGAAAATGGGCATACGAAAACGATTCTGGATACACTCAAAAAAGAAAAAGTGCCTGCTGCTTTTTTTATAACAGGCCATTACGTTGAAAGCGCACCTGATTTAATCAAGCGAATGGTAAAAGAAGGTCATATCGTCGGCAACCATTCTTGGCATCATTACGATTTAACGTCAGTGCCTAACAGTACATTGATCGAAGAATTGAAGCTGGTCGAAAAAGAAGTAGCACGGATGACGACGCAAAAAAAGACAAAATACGTTCGGCCACCGCGTGGAATTTTTTCTGAAAATGTATTGAAAACGGCGCAAAAAGAAGGGTATACGCACGTCATGTGGTCAGTTGCTTACGTGGATTGGTATGCAGATCAGCCAAAAGGAAAAAAGTATGCATATGATGAAATCATGAAGCAAATTCATCCCGGTGCGGTTATATTGCTTCATAGCGTGTCTAAAGATAATGCGGAAGCATTGCCTGATGTTATTCGTGATTTAAAGAAACAGGGATACAAGTTTCGATCACTTGATGAACTAGCCGGTGCACGATGACCGGCTTTTTCCTATTCTTTTGATTGTACTCCGTCTGTGATAAAGTATCAAAGAGGTGAAAAACATGAATAATCAAACAGAAATGAAAACGGGGCAAACGTTCCCGCTTACAATAAAACGTCTTGGCATTAACGGAGAAGGCGTCGGCTATTTTAAACGAAAAGCCATTTTCGTACCGGGAGCTTTGCCAGGCGAAGAAATTACTGCAGAAGCGACAAAAGTCATGCCAAAGTTTACAGAAGCACGTATTAAAAAGCTGCGTAAAAAATCGGCACATCGCGTCACGCCTCCTTGTCTGGTCTATGATCAGTGCGGCGGCTGTCAATTGCAGCATCTTGATTACAGCGCACAGCTTGATGAAAAGAAAGCGATTCTTGTACAGGCACTTGAGCGGTACACATCATTGAATATTGCCGATTTGAGAATAAACGATACGATCGGGATGAATGATCCGTGGCGTTACCGCAATAAAGCTCAGTTTCAAACAGGTGTTCATAACGGAAAAGTGATTGCGGGTTTATACAGTCCGAATTCGAACAAACTCGTTGATATTCCGAAATGTATCGTTCAACACAATGTCATTGATGAAACGATTCAAATGGTTAAACAGCTTATGAACGATTTATCGATTCCGGTCTACAGCGTAAAACAAAAACAAGGTGTAAAAACGATCGTTGTGCGGGCTGGAATTGAAACAGGCGACGTACAGGCAGCAATTGTCACAGGAGATAAAACATTCCCGAAAGCTGTTCTTTTTGCAGAAGAATTAATGAAGCGTACGTCGGCAGTAAAGTCCGTTGTACATAACGTGAACCCGGGTAATACACATCTTGTCTTCGGTGACGTCACAAAAACGATTGCTGGAAGCGATACAATTGTTGAAAAATTAGGTGAGTTTGAATACGACTTATCAGCTCGTGCCTTTTTCCAGCTCAACCCTGTACAAACTGTCAAACTGTATGACGAAGTGAAAAAGGCAGCGAATGTTTCTAAGGCGGATAAAATTGCGGATGCGTATTGTGGTTCGGGGACAATCGGTCTCTGGATCGGTCGGGAGGCATCGGAAGTGCGTGGTATGGATACGATAGCCGAGTCGATTGTAGATGCCCGTGCGAATGCGAAAAAGTATGGAGTGAAAGCAACGTACGAAACCGGTCCGGCCGAAAAGTGGCTGCCAAAGTGGAAGCAGCAAGGCTGGGTACCGGATGTGTTAGTGACGGATCCACCGCGAACAGGCCTTGACCGTAAACTTATTCAAACGATTAAAGATGTGAAGCCAAAAACATTTATTTATGTCTCTTGTAACCCGTCTACACTCGCCAAAGATCTTGCGGAACTCGGCAGCGTATATAAAATTGAATGCATTCAACCAGTTGACATGTTCCCGCAGACAGCTCACGTTGAAGCAGTTGTCACATTAAAAAGGAAATAATGATTCACGTGATTAATCTTTTTCATTCTTGCGGGTATTGATATTAAGGTCGTCAGCCCAGCAGTCTAGTATTAATTTATGAAAAGCAGTGAAATAGGAAAAACGTGGATAACAATGGTATGAATTTTCTGAGTTTTCCCCACAACTAACAGGCTTATCCACAGGTTATGCATAGGAATATCCACAATTTTGACGAAAACTGTCATTAATATAATAGCTATTCTGATTTCTGTCCACATTATCCACAAAATTCGGAAGTTATTTGTGCACAGGAAGAATGAAGGTTTAACTATAGTTTTAAATTAAAAAGAACTGTTTCATAAGTCGCTGAAACAGTTCTTTATCGTCTACTGAAGGCAATATGAGGATCTATTTATGCACGCTTCCTTTGTAAAGATCATCGAGTGCTCCCCTAACGAGCGGGAATTTAAATTGAAAGCCTGATTGCAACAATTTTTCTGGCAGTACTTTTTGACCGTCTAAAATCAAGGTACTCATTTCGCCGAGTCCTGCTTTTAGTGCTAGAGCAGGAATGAATAACCAGTGTGGTCGGCCAAGCACTTTCGCGAGTGTTTTGCCGAGGTCGTTCATATGGACTGGATTTGGAGCGGTCACATTAAGTGGTCCTTGCAAGGACTCATTTTCTCCAGCAAAACGAATAGCACGGACGACGTCATTTACATGAATCCATGACATCCATTGGTGACCAGTCCCGATTTTTCCACCCACAAAGAGCTTATAAGGCATGGCCATTCTTGGTAGTGCACCATCTTCTGTCCCTAAAATGATGCCGAATCTTGTTAAAACGGTACGGATACCAGCTTTGTCTGCTTGAATCGCTTCTTCTTCCCACATATTAACGGTATGCGCTAGAAACCCTTGCCCTAAGGCAGGTGATGTTTCTTTAAATGTTTCAGTATCGGCAATCGGATAAATGCCGATTGCGCTTGCATTGATGAGGACGGCTGGTTTTTTTGGCAATGACGTCATAATACGGATGATTTCTCTCGTCGATATCATTCGGCTATCCAAAATGCGTTTTTTTCGTTCATCTGTCCAGCGACCGCTGTTAAGTGATTCACCGGCGAGGTTAATAAATATGTCAATCCCATGCAGCTCATTTTCAGGTTCAGCACCATCTGACAGCCATCTTACGTAATGAATGTGGTCTCTTTCTTTCTTATTGTCCGTGTTTCGCGTTAAAATATAAACATCGTATCCATTTTGAATGAGTTCTGCAGTCAATTTTTTGCCGATGAATCCAGTGCCGCCTGCAATCGCTGCTTTCATTATGAACCCTCCGTTTCTTATATTCTTATATTACCTGATTCAGAAGGAAACAAACAAAACAAATGTGCTGGGGGGGACTATATATGCCTAAAATCACGAAAATATCTGTTCAGCAAAAACGGACAGACCGCTATAATATAGAAGTTGATGGGGATTATGCGTTTAGTATCGACGAAGCTGTGTTAATGGAATTTAATCTTCGAAAAGGAAGCGAAATAACGAAAGCAGAAGTTGAAGAAATTCAAATTCGTGATGGTGTTCGAAAAGGATTGAATGCCGCCATTAACTATTTATCGATCCGCATGCGCTCCGAAAAAGAAGTACTCGATTATTTGAAGAGAAAAGAAGTGGAGCAGGATGCGGCTGAAGAAATTTTAACGCGTCTTCGCTTAATGAGTTATCTGAATGATGAACAGTTTGCGGACGCTTTTGTTAAAACACAAATTCAAACGACTGATAAAGGTCCTTATCTCATTCAGCGTGAATTGAAAGAGAAAGGGATCAATGAAGAAATAGCATCAAATGCAATGGAACAGTTTACAGAAGAAGAACAAATTGAAAAAGCGACGAAGCTTTATGAAAAACAGCTAAAAAAATATAAAAGAGACTCGGCTTTTTTGCAAAAGAAAAAGGCTGAAGAACAAGTGATGACGAAAGGGTATTCTACTTCGATTATGAAACAAGCGGCATTCGCGGCTCCGTCGGATGAGGAGCAGGAAATGGAAGCGCTTATGCATCAGGCGGAAAAAGCCCACCGCCGCTATCAATCATATAAGCCATCAGAGTACAAACAAAAAATGAAGATGGCTTTATACCGAAAAGGCTTTGATTTTTCGGCGATTGATCAAGCGATTGAAAAGCTGCAAGAAGAATAATGTTATCTGGATTTAGAAAGGAAGTTGTTTAGATGGAAAATGAAAAACGATATAGCGAAATGGTAGAAGTTGAATTAAAACAAGAAATTGCGCGTTTAAGAGAAAAAGCACGAAAGGCAGAGCAATTGGGCATTGTGAATGAGTTCGCCGTTTATGAACGGCGTGCGACAATGGCGCAGGCGTATTTGTTGAATCCTGATGAATTTAAGCCGGGCAAACTGTATGAATTAAAAACGGATCCAGGTCAGTATTTTAAAGTGGAATATATGAATGGTGTCTTTGCATGGGGTTACCGTATAAGTGGCGATGGAAAAGAAGAAGGCATCCCGATTTCATTATTAAATAAATAAAAGGAGTGAATCATACATGGAAGAAATATTTCGAAAATTAACAGAGCGGCTGCTTGATACAAACAGCCGTTTGTCTGCTGCCCGTGCCCGCACATGGGTCGAACTTCTTTAGGAAGACTTTGAGACGACGTATGCGCAGGCAGGTTATGATTATCAAGGGAAAGAAGCGACCGAAAAAGTCGTCACGCAGTGGATCGACAATTACGGTCCTAAGCTACATGAGTTTGTGGCGCGCAATCCAAAATATAAGCATCTGCTTGATGGTTCAGGCGACGTGACATATTAATTTTGATCGAATTGTGGAAATGTGAGCTTTTTACGAAGTTTTTCTTCACTGAAAATCCAGCCGGTATAAGAACCGATAATTTTATAGTCAAAGTCGAGCTGTACGATGGCAACGAACGGATAATAGCCGTTGTTCCGATAGCGCAGATCGATAAACTTCACCTCATAACAATCGTTATATTCGGCGACTTCCCACCGATAAACAGGTGAAAAGTGAAGAAATGCGTCGAGATTGGCATCCTTTTTTGCTGCTTCAAATAAAACCGATTCGGGCACTGGAACCCGCTTATATTTGTCGAGAATGGTTACGGAACGGCGGTAGCCTCGAGCAACATAAAAGTGTTCAAGCGATTTAACAGCAATACGCCATTGGTTAAAGCGGATCGTCGGTGCAATAATAATTTCCTCCGCATCTGGAATAAGACGGCGCACTGCATTCCGAACGGCGCTTTGCATTTGAAAGCGTAAAATATAATAACCGATTAAGATCGCATAAATGACGATAAACGTGTAGCCGGGATGAAGACCGAATGCCCATAAGAGCAAGCCGATTATATGCATCGTAAAAATGAATGGGTCAAATGTGTTAATGACTCCGAGCGCGACCCAACGCGGTGAAAATGGTCTAAGTGCCTGTGTTCCGTACGCATTAAAAATATCCACAAACACGTGTAAAAAGACGGCAATTTGTGACCAGAGCCATAAGTGAAGTACATTGGCGTCTGGAAAAATGAAAAACAATACACCAGTAATTAAAAGCGGCCAGAGCACCACAGCGGGAACAGAATGTGTCGCACCGCGGTGATTGCGAATGTAAACGGCATTATTACGAAGTTTTAAAAGTGTATCTATGTCAGGTGCCTGTGACCCAATAACTGCTGCTGTCATGACTGCATACTTTGTGGCGGGATCAGCAGTGACGATCGGGTCAAGCGTGGCAATTCCGCAGAGCGCAAAACCCATGACGATATGAGTACCTGTATCCAAAAAGGCAGCCTCCTTTACTCTGAAAAAATGTATACACATGTTATTCCCAATTGTTAGTCTATTGTAACATGTCGAAAAGCGAGGGACATTCAATATGTCAGAAAACCGTGCAATACAAAAGATGAATATTACGAAATTTCAACAAGATCTCGTCAATTGGTATGAAGCAGAGAAACGAGATCTTCCATGGCGGCATGAACGCGACCCATATAAGATATGGGTATCTGAAATTATGTTACAGCAAACTCGGGTTGATACAGTCATTCCATATTTTAACCGGTTTATGGAACAGTTTCCGACAATCGATGCACTTGCCGGAGCAGATGAAGAAGATGTCATGAAAGCATGGGAGGGTCTCGGTTATTATTCCCGTGTTCGCAATTTGCAGTCTGCGGTAAAAGAAGTAGCTGAGAGCTATGGTGGCATTGTGCCGGAAAAGAAAGAAGACTTTTTATCATTAAAAGGTGTTGGCCCTTATACAGGAGGGGCTGTTCTAAGCATTGCCTACGGACTTCCGGAGCCGGCAGTGGACGGCAATGTTATGCGTGTCATCTCAAGACTGCTAACCATTTGGGATGATATTGCGAAACCATCAACACGTAAAATTTTTGAGCGTGCTGTTGAAGAGTTAATGTACAAAGAAAATCCATCTTCATTCAACCAAGCATTAATGGAACTGGGTGCGATTATTTGTACACCGACATCGCCGTCCTGTCTCTTATGCCCGGTACAAAACCATTGCCAGGCATTTGAAGAAGGTGTGCAACGAGAACTGCCAGTTAAAACGAAAAAGAAATCAGATAAAAAAGTTCACATGGGAGCGGTCGTTTTGACGACAAACGATGGTCGTATATTAATCGAAAAACGACCGGAGTCAGGACTTCTCGCTAATTTGTGGCAATTTCCGAACATGGAATTGCCAGCTGGAACGAACCCACGACGTATACTCGAATCATTTATAGAAACGGAATATGGTGTGAAAGCGAAAGTGAATACGGAGAAAGCCACGGAAATTACACATGTGTTTTCCCATTTAACGTGGAACATTGATGTGTATACAGGGATTATTGAAGGCGAAGTTGAAAAAAAACGGTCGAAGTTCGTTAAAGAAGAAGAAGTGGAATCATTTGCTTTTTCAGTATCACATCAAAAAATATGGAAGTATGTGAAAGGACTGGGATGATGAAAACAGCACTAGTAACGGGATCCAGCCGTGGCGTTGGCAAAGCAATTGCGATTGCACTGGCAAAACAAGGCTATGATATTGTCGTCAATTATGCGCGAAGTAAAACGGCGGCAGAAGAAACAGCGAAAGAAATTGAAGCGCTGGGCCGTCGTGCCTTAGTCATTAAAGCGAATGTCGGCGATGTCGAAAAAATCAAAGGAATGTTTGAAACGATCGAGCAAGAATTTGGCCGTTTGGACGTATTTATTAATAACGCAGCATCAGGTGTTCAACGTCCAATTATGGAACTGGAAGAAAAACATTGGGACTGGACGATGGATATTAACAGTAAAGCGCTTTTATTTTGTGCAAAAGAAGCCGCAAAGATGATGGAAAAAAGCGGTGGTGGTTCAATTGTCAGCATCAGCTCACTTGGTGCGATCCGTTATTTGAAAAATTACACAGCAGTTGGGGTGTCAAAAGCAGCAGTCGAAGCGTTGACACGTTATTTATCGGTTGAACTTTCGCAACAAAATATTGTAGTCAATGCTGTATCTGGTGGTGCCATTGATACAGAAGCGCTGATGCATTTTCCGAACCGTGACGATATTTTAGAAGATGCCAAACAAAATACACCGGCGGGTCGAATTGTCGAAATGGATGATATTGTGCAGACGGTACTGTTTTTAATCTCACCAGGGGCATTTATGATTCGGGGCCAGACCATTATTGTCGATGGAGGCCGCTCATTGCTTGTTTAAATTTTCAAGAATAATTTGTAGCCAATACGGTCAAGATAGTCAATATGTGGAGAAAAAACCATGATGACAAAATAACCGTAAAGGTGGAAACATATTGAATAATAACTGTAACAAAACAAAAGCCGGTACGAACATTAACCAAGTGAAAAAACAAAATACAGCATCGAATGTAAATCAGCATTACTCTGCAGAATTTGCATCTGAAATTACACAGCAGTCGGAGCGTCCAAAGCAGCATTACTCTGCAGAATTTCCACCTGTAATTACACAGCGTTCGGGGCATTCAAATCAGAACTTCTCTGCAGAATTTGCATCTGAAATTACACAGCAGTCGGGGCGTCCAAAGCAGCATTACTCTGCAGAATTTCCACCCGTAATTACACAGCGATCGGGGCGTCCAAAGCAGTAGTCAAAGCGTTAACCCGTTATTTATCGGTTGAATTATCGAAACAAAATGGGGCATTTATGATCCGAGATCAGACCATTATTATCGATGGAGGCCGCTCATTGCTTGTTTAAATTTTCAAGAATAATTTGTAGCCAATACGGTCAAGATAGTCAGCGTGGAGATAAAAAACCACGATGACAAAATAACCGTAAAGGTGGGAACATATTGAATAATAACCGTAACAAAACACAAGCCGGTACGAATATTAACCAAGTGAAAAAACAAAATGCAGCATCCGCCCAAGGACAGCAGTATCAAACAGAATTCGCATCTGAAACAAACGCACAAGAAGTGAGACAACAAAATGCGGCATCTGCTCAAGCACAGCGTAATCGTAATGCAGCATCGAATGTAAATCAGCAATACGCTGCAGAATTTGCATCTGAAACAAATGCGCAAGAAGTAAGACAGCAAAATGCAGCATCTCGCAATGCAAATGCGACATCAGGTCAAGCGCAACGTAACTTTGCTGCACAGTCGCAGCAATATGGAGCTGAATTTGCATCTGAAACAGATGTGCAGCAAGTGAAAAAGCAAAATGCGCAATCTCAAGCACGTAAAAAAAATTCATCTTTTAATCAGTAAAAGAATGCAAATGAAGCTCTAGCCAAATGGCTGGGGCTTCATTTGTTTTCATTTCCTCCGTAAATCGGTATAATAAGACATGAATGTTTCACCGTCCGCGCAAAAGGAAATAGAAAAAGCGCGCGACGCTAGAAAGTAGGGGACAACGATGGCGATTCCTGCAGAAGGTGAATCAGTGCAGATTCACAGTTACAAACATAATGGCCACATTCATCGGGTGTGGGAAGAAACAGTTGTCGTAAAAGCAACTGAAAATATTGTAATTGGCGGAAATGACCGGACGATTGTAACAGAATCAGATGGGCGAACGTGGGTCACACGGGAGCCGGCGATCTGTTATTTTCACACACGTAAATGGTTTAATGTAATCGGAATGCTCCGTGCAGACGGTATTCATTACTATTGCAACCTTAGTTCACCATTCGTGTTTGACCAAGGTGCACTCAAGTATATTGATTACGACCTTGACGTAAAGGTTTTCCCGGATATGACCTACATTTTGCTTGATGAAGACGAGTACAGACAGCACAGCCGTGAAATGAACTACCCGGAAGTGATTGATAAAATTTTACGACGTAATATGGATCACTTGCTGTCCTTAATTGAACAGCAGAAAGGTCCATTTACTCCTGGTTTTATTGACCGATGGTATGGGAAGTATTCACAATTGTGCCGCTGAATGCCTGTTGAGGATTCAACAGGTTTTTTCGTTGTTTGGAAAAGGAGGTAGTTAGATGGGGGTTATTAAAAGATACTTGCAATTTGTCAAACCATACAAATGGCCAATTGCCGGTACGTTATTAATTGGTATTGTTAAATTTGGCATTCCACTGTTGCTTCCGATTATCATTAAATATGTCATTGACGACATTATTGGTAGCGGGACAATGACTATAGCGGAGAAAAAAAACCAGCTTTACTGGGTGATCGGCATGATGCTCATTTTATTCGTCATTGTCCGTTATCCGGTTGAGTATTACCGGCAGTATTTCGCCCAGTGGACAGGCAGTAAAATTTTATATGACATTCGTGACCGGCTATTTGCGCATATTCAACAGCTTAGTTTTAAGTATTATGCAAATACAAGAGCCGGTGAAGTTATTTCCCGTATTATTAATGATGTGGAGCAGACAAAAAACTTTGTCATTACCGGGCTGATGAACGTCTGGCTTGATGCAGCGACAATTGTTATAGCCGCAGCGATTATGATGACAATGGACGTAAAATTGACGCTCGTTGCACTTATTGTCTTTCCATTTTACGCATTTTCTGTTAAATATTTTTTTGGAAACTTGCGCCATTTAACGCGTGTTCGCTCACAGGCGCTTGCAGAAGTGCAAAGCCATTTGCATGAGCGTGTGCAAGGAATGTCGGTCATTAAAAGCTTCGCCATTGAACCGGTTGAGCAGGAGCGTTTCCGAAAACACAACCAAAACTTTTTACAAAAAGCACTTGATCAAACGGCCTGGAATGCCAAAGCGTTTGCAGTCGTCAACACGATTACTGATATTGCACCGCTCCTTGTTATCGGATATGCCGGTGTGCAAGTTATTGAAGGGAATTTAACAGTCGGTACAATGGCGGCTTTTATTGCGTATATTGACCGTCTTTATAATCCGCTTCGTCGCCTTGTCAATTCATCGACAACACTCACACAAGCGATTGCGTCAATGGACCGCATGTTTGAATTGCTCGATGAAAAATACGATGTGACCGATAAAAAAGATGCGATGGAATGCCGTAATGTTGACGGAGACCTTGTTTTTGACCACGTTCAATTTCAATATGATGAAGAAAATGCTCCTGTTTTACGCGATGTTCATTTACATGTGAAGGCTGGGGAGACAGTGGCACTTGTCGGTATGAGCGGTGGCGGAAAATCGTCGCTCGTCAGCCTTATTCCACGTTTTTACGATGTAACAGGCGGCCGTATTTTACTTGATGGAACGGATATTCGTGACTTTGAAGTACGATCGCTGCGAGATAAAATCGGGATGGTTTTACAAGACAATATATTGTTCAGTGAGTCGGTTCGGGAAAATATTTTACTTGGGCGGCCGGATGCGACAAAAGAAGATGTTATTGCTGCCGCAAAAGCGGCCAATGCGCACGATTTCATTATGGCGCTTCCAGAAGGATATGAAACGAAAGTCGGTGAGCGGGGTGTGAAGTTGTCCGGTGGTCAAAAGCAGCGTGTTGCCATTGCACGTGTATTTTTGAAGAATCCACCATTGCTTATTTTAGATGAAGCTACATCGGCACTTGATTTAGAAAGTGAACATTTAATTCAAGAGGCCATTGAAAAGCTGGCTAAAACAAGGACAACATTCATCGTTGCACACCGTTTGTCAACGATCACGCATGCGGATCGAATTATTTTAATTGAACACGGTGAAGTAATCGAAGACGGTACGCATGTAGAACTAATGAAGAAACAGGGCGGCTACTGGAGACTGTTTCAGGTGCAGCAATTAGATCATTAAAAAAGCCATGCCGGCAGCCGGCATGGCTTTTGATCATTCTTCTTCATATTCAGGCGCTTCATCATCTTTGTGATATTTATAAAAGCTCGTCATTAAATGATCGAGATGCTCCAGTTTTTCACCATATTCGAGAATAGATGATACGATGTGGAGCAGACGAATCGACGATGTTATTTCTTCATCATTCCTTTTATAAATCTTATCGGCAAACATATGCATAAATTCATCACGATTCATGCAAGGTTTAAATAAATTTTCTGACGTTTCTGTCGTTTTTGCTTTGCCGATAAAACGAAGCAGCAAATGCTCATGATAGCTGACGAGACAGTCAAGGTGATCCTGTAACGTCCGCTGCAGGTCAGGATTTAAATGATGTAGTTCATTTTCACATTGATTGAGTCTTTGCAAAATATCCAAGCTTCGGCGAGTCGTCAAAATCAATTTTCGATACAAGACGATTTTTCTTTTTTTCGCCCGGAGGTTTTTTTTGAATGGTGTCCGATCTTCTTTGTACAATAAAAACATTTGATCAATTTTCATGATCTTTTCTCGCTGTTTCATCATGTCTTTTTTCAACAAAGATGATTCAGAAGCATTACGTGACGTAAGGCGAATCCACATTAAAATATCTTCTGTTACTTGATTAATCGAAGAAAACAATTTTGTTTCATATTTCGGTGGCAAAAAGACGAGATTGACGAGAAATGATGACGCGACACCGATTGAAATATTAAACAGGCGAATCATCGAAAATTGCACAAACTGTTCATTTTGCACTTCCATAATGGCAATGATCGTTACAAGAGCGAGGCCGACAGATTTTTCAAGATTAAATTTCAAGAGAATAATAATTGCGATAATCGCTGCCAGGCCAACAATAATAATATGATTGCCAAATAATAAAACGAATAAAATCGCAATGCCAGCACCTATAATATTCGCTTGAATTTGTTCAATAACCGTTAAATAGGAGCGGTAAATATTTGGTTGGATAGCAAAGACAGCCGCAATCCCAGCGAAAACAGGTGAAGGTAATTCAAGAAATTCCGCTATGTAAAGCGCTAAAACGATGGCAATTCCCGTTTTAAAAATGCGGGCACCAAGCTTCATTTGATAAAAGATTCCTTTCTGATAAAACTGTATTTACGTCTGCTTCCCGCGCTTGTCGGCAAATCAAACAAACTGTACTATACAACGGATATGAAGAGAAATCAAGCGAAAGAAAAATAAAAGGACAGGCGCCCGTTTCAATGGACGCCTGTCTAGATTATCTTTAGTTTGTTAAGGCAATGAAAGCTTCTTCCGCTATTTGAATCGTTGTGCGAATGTCTTCTTCTGTATGTGCAGTCGTTAAAAACCAGGCTTCATATTTAGAGGGAGCCAAATTAACACCGCGGCGCAGCATTTCTTTAAAGAAGCGGGCGAACTGTTCACCGTCTGTCGCTTCTGCCTGGTCGTAGTTTTCCACTTTTTGATCAGTGAAATAAATGGTGAGAGCACCTTTTAATCGGTTAATTGTCACCGTTACGCCAGCTTTTTTCGCGGCATTCAGTAACCCATCTTCTAAAATCGCTCCGAGCCGATCGAGTTCATCGTACACGCCGTCCTGCTCGATAATTTCCAAACAGGCAATCCCAGCAAGCATTGATGCAGGGTTTCCAGCCATCGTTCCGGCTTGATACGCAGGGCCGAGCGGTGCCACTTTTTCCATAATATCTGCTCGGCCGCCATAGGCACCGATGGGCAGTCCACCGCCGATAATTTTGCCGAGTGCTGTTAAATCAGGTGTAATGCCAAGCAGGTCTTGTGCACCCCCGTACATAAAGCGGAATGCTGAAATGACTTCATCAAAGATGAGAAGAGCGCCTGCTTCGTGTGTCAGCCTTTTCACTTCTTCTAAAAAACCTTTGTTCGGTTCGACGATGCCAAAGTTACCAACGATAGGCTCAATCATCACGGCAGCTACATTGTCGCCCCATTTTTCCAGCGCTTCTTTTAATGAGTCTGTTTCATTAAACGGCACGGTGATGACTTCTCGAGCGATGCTTTTTGGTACACCGGCAGAATCAGGTGTGCCAAGAGTCGATGGTCCGCTGCCGGCTGCGACAAGGACAAGGTCAGAATGTCCGTGGTAACAGCCGGCAAATTTAATAATTTTATCACGCCCGGTATAAGCCCGTGCTACACGGATTGTTGTCATGACCGCTTCCGTACCACTGTTGACAAAGCGAACTTTGTCGAGTGCCGGCATCGCATGCTTCAATTTTTTTGCAAATGTCACTTCATGCTGCGTCGGCGTTCCAAATAAAAGACCATTTTGTGCGGCTTTCGTAATCGCTTCTGTAATGTGCGGGTGCGCGTGACCAGTAATGATCGGTCCGTATGCGGCAAGATAGTCGATATATTTATTGCCATCGACATCATAAAAATACGCGCCGTCTCCACGTTCCATTGCTACCGGTGCACCGCCGCCAACTGCTTTGTACGATCGTGACGGACTATTTACTCCGCCGACAATATGTTTAAGTGCTTCTTCATGTAAAACGTCAGACTTAGAAAAATTCATTCTATTATAATGCCTCCTGATTATATCGTCTTTTTCTATTGTAGTCCTCATTGAAAAAGGAATCAATCATGATCAAAGACTAAAGGCGCGTCGTCGCGTGGATCTGAAGTTGCCATTTTTCAGCAGATTCGCTACTCTTAAAAGAAAAAGGGGAGATTTAACATGGCGGAATTAACAGGACAGCCGGCACCGATATTTACATTGCCGGATCAGAATGGTGATATGGTGAACATCGTAGATTTTAAAGGGAAAAATGTCATACTGTATTTTTATCCGAAAGATATGACACCTGGGTGTACGACCGAAGCATGTGATTTCCGTGATCAATACAGTGAATTCTCAACATTAGACACGGTTATTCTTGGCATTAGCCCAGATCCTGCAGCGCGCCATCAAAAGTTTATTGAAAAACATACACTTCCATTTACACTGCTTGCGGACGAAGAACAGGCAGCGGCAGAATTGTACGGTGTATGGACGCTGAAGAAAAATTTTGGTAAAGAATATATGGGCATTGAGCGATCAACATTTTTAATTAATAAAGAAGGCATCGTCGCAAAAGAGTGGCGAAAAGTACGTGTAAAAGGGCATATGGAAGAAACGTTACAGGCTGTGAAAGAACTAAATGAAGGAACGTTGAATAGTTTTCATACCCAATCGTAAAAAATCATAAGTATTCAATTAGTATCGAGATTTTCTACTATTTATTAGTTTGACTATTCATTTTTTAAAGGAGGTGAATCCTGGTTAACTTTCGAACATATCATATTTTGTTAGGATATGTGATGATTTTTTATACTGTAATTTAACCAGGATAAACGGGTGAACATTGTCTTTACATTTCGTCCGCCACGTGCCATTCAAGCGGATATTCAAAGGAAATTTCCAGAGGAATCATTTTCATTCTATAAAGATATAAAGGAAGCGAATGATGTGTTGCAAGATGCTGAAATTCTCGTCACATTCGGCAGCGATTTGACGGAAGACATGATCGAGCAGTGCCAGTCGTTAAAGTGGGTTATGGTTGCATCTGCAGGTATTGAGGATATGCCACTTGGAGCAATTCAAGATCGAGATATTTTTGTGACAACTTCACGTGGTATCCATAAAATACCGATGGCAGAATTCACTCTTGGTTTGATGCTAAATCACGTTAAACGCTTTCCAGAACTGGGTGTTTTGGAAAAAACAGAGACGTGGAATAAAGAGTTGCCATTGCAGGAACTGGCGGGAAAAGAAGCGGCTATTCTTGGTACGGGGGCAATTGGTCAGGAAATTGCCCGTTTATGTAAAGCATTTCGGATGACAACAGCAGGCATCAATCGAAGTGGCCGTTCTGTTGATGAATTTGACCGTATTTTTCAAATGAGTGAATTAGAGGAAGCGGTGAAGGAAGCGGACTTTGTCATTGCGATTTTGCCGAGTACGCTGGATACAGTTGGTGCGCTGCAGCCGGAGCATTTTGAAGCGATGAAGCAGACAGCGGCATTTATTAATATCGGCCGGGGCGATGTCGTATCAGAACATGTACTGTTGTCAGCTATTAACGATGAGGAAATTGCGCATGCGTATCTTGATGTGTTTGCAGTTGAACCGCTGCCAGAAGGCCATCCGTTTTGGCGTCATGAAAACATGACCGTTACACCACACATTTCAAGTATTACGAAAGCATATATTCCGCGGGCAATGGCGATTTTTGAACATAATTTACTCTGTTTCAAAGAGGGAGGAGATTATCAAAATATTCTTGATATCAGGAAAGGGTATTAACTGAGAGTCGATGCTCAGCTGGTTATTCTTTTTCATTGACAAATATGGGTTTCTGTTAGTACACTGTTTATAAGGATTATAAAGTAACATTCCTTATCAGGAAGAAGAGAGGTGCATGTTGATGTCACACACACATGTCCATGAATCACATGAGCAGTTGAAAGACGCACTTGATACGCTGAAGCAGACAGGTGTTCGTATTACACCTCAGCGTCATGCGATTCTTGAATTTCTAGTCGAGTCAATGACACATCCGACTGCTGACGATATTTATAAAGCACTTGAAGGAACATTTCCTAATATGAGTGTCGCGACTGTATACAATAATTTGCGCGTGTTCCGAGAAATAGGTCTTGTGAGAGAATTGACATACGGGGATACATCAAGCCGGTTTGATTTCATTACGACTGAACATTATCATGTCATTTGCGAGTCATGCAACAAAATTGTGGATTTTCACTATCCAGGTTTGGATGAAGTTGAACAGTTCGCTTCTCATGTTACAGGCTTTGAAATTAGTCATCACCGAATGGAAATTTACGGAAAATGTCCAAGCTGTAGCAATAAAGATTTGCATTAAAAACCTCCAATCCCAAATCGGGATGGAGGTTTTTTAATGCATTCGGGTGGTCTAAATTTTTTTCTGGTTGTACTTTTCGTCAAACTCTTTCCCTTCAAGTGTTTGGTCGAGTGTCAAAGGTTCATTGCAGTACATGCACATATCGACGCGGCCGAGAACTTTCGTCGACTTACCGCAAGTAGGGCACACAACCTGCACAGCTCTCGTTGATAGCATCCCGATCCAAAAATACACAACAGTGCTTAAAATAATACAGAGAAGACCAAGCATCATAAAAATCGACATTACGAGAAAATTTTCACGGAAGAAAATTCCACCGTACATGACAACGAATCCAATGAAAATAAGACTTAATGCAAATGTACGTATTTTATTAATTTTACTTGAATACTTTTTTGCCATCGTTTCAACCTCCTATTCATCACTATATCATATTTTCCCTTATGTTTTACGGCAGGTATTCGATAATATTTGTCGAAACTTAACTGAACGAACGTTTAAATTGTCTGGAGGAATATACTGTGGAAGACCTTCTTCGCCCGTTATATCAAGAACGAACAAGCCAACAAAACACGCTTGGTGTTATAGTTGCCAAAAAAAATGAACAAAATAGTGCATTCACTGAAAACTTTGATTCCATTCTTCTCATTATCGTACATGAAGCAGAGGAGGCTGTATTTACAAAACATTATGTTGACCGCAATAATAAAACGGCATCGATGTATATTGTAACAGAAAATCAATTAAAAGAATGGCTTCTTCTAGGTACAAATCGTAAAGTGATTGAGTGGCTATATCATGGGCGTATTTTGTTTGATCGAAATGAGTATGTTCATGAATTAAAAACCGAAATGCGTGAATTTCCTTTTTACGGCCGCAAAATCAAAATGGCGATTGAGTTTGCTAAGCTGATTAAACGATATACAGATGGGAAAGCTTTCTTTAATGACAGACATTATCTTGATGCATATAACCATGTTCTGCATTCGCTACATCATCTCGCCAGATTATCAATTATCGAAAATGGCTATTATCCAGAGTTGACTGTATGGAATCAAGTTCGTCATATTGAGCCGGGAATTTATAAGTTATATGAAGAGTTGCTGACAAGCGACGAAGATTTGAAGAAAAGACTGGAGCTTCTTTTTTTAGCGAGCGAGTTTTTAATTCATTCACGCACAGAAAGAGGAGCCGATCATTTACTATTTCTTATGAAGGAAAAAGAATGGTGGAGCATTAATGAACTTTTAAATCATAGCGAAGTGACGCACTATTCTGTTGATCTGGTTACATTAATGGAGTATTTAATTGAGCGGCAGCTTGTGCGGGTTATTTCTGTTCAAACGAAAGGACAAGGGGTTTTCCATCGTTATTATCAGCTTCATAAAGAAAGTTAAATTTTTTTTGAGATAAAGTATTGACCAAGATTATTTCAAGTGTTATATTAATAAGCGTCGCTGTTGGAAACATAACAAACAGCCAAAAAAGAAATTTAAAATAAACCTTGACGGATTTAATTCATCTTGGTATTATGTAAAAGTCGCTGTTTTGATTTTTTGAACAACAGCACTGAAGCAGGATTGAACATTGAAAACTGAACAAAATCAATAAAAACGTCAACGTTTTAGTTTTAAATCTTATCTGGCAGATGCTCGTCATCTGCAGATAAACAAATGAGCAAGTCAAACACTTTTTGGAGAGTTTGATCCTGGCTCAGGACGAACGCTGGCGGCGTGCCTAATACATGCAAGTCGAGCGGATCTAAAGGAGCTTGCTCCTTTAGATTAGCGGCGGACGGGTGAGTAACACGTGGGCAACCTGCCCTGCAGATTGGGATAACTCCGGGAAACCGGGGCTAATACCGAATAATATCGAAGATTTCATGATCTTCTTTTGAAAGATGGCATCTCGCTGTCACTGCAGGATGGGCCCGCGGCGCATTAGCTAGTTGGTGAGGTAACGGCTCACCAAGGCAACGATGCGTAGCCGACCTGAGAGGGTGATCGGCCACACTGGGACTGAGACACGGCCCAGACTCCTACGGGAGGCAGCAGTAGGGAATCTTCCGCAATGGACGAAAGTCTGACGGAGCAACGCCGCGTGAGTGATGAAGGTTTTCGGATCGTAAAACTCTGTCCTCAG
>NZ_LQWY01000007.1 GCF_001643235.1 Domibacillus aminovorans | reverse complement strand
CACCGGTAGGCGACGTTCGTCTCAATTTCCTTAATCGTCTGCCGGCTCGAGCGGATGCCAAACAGGTACTGCACGAGCACCATTTTAATGAGCACAACCGGATCAACGCTCGGCCGGCCGTTATCAGCAGAATACATGTCCTCCAGCAGCGGATAAATGAAGTCGAAATCAATCGCTGCCTCGATTTTACGGACCAAATGATCATCCGGCACGAGCTGGTCCAGAGCCACAACTTCCATTTGGTTTCGATGATCTTCCAGCCGTTTCGATAACATACAAATTCCCCCACAAGATTTTGATGATTCTATTATACAAAAAAAGCTCGCAAACATCGCCTTCAAAATGAAGACTTTGTCTACAAGCTGAGAGCTGCGAAACATCGCGGCTCTTTTTCGTTTATTCATTTACCAGTTGTTCTTCCGGCTTTGCTTTCGCTTTTTTCGCTTCAATAGCATGAATGTGGTGGCCGTCGGCGTCGCGGATAATAAATTCATATCCATCCTGCTCAATCGAATCACCGAGCTTCACATCAATGTTTTCTGTGAGTGCCCAGCCGCCTAACGTATCGACTTCTTCATCCGACAAATGAGTACCAAGCAAGTCATTTACTTCTGAAATTAATACACGTGCATTCAGCAGATAATGTTTTTCTCCCAGTTTTTGTACTTCCGGCTTTTCATCCGCATCGAATTCATCACGAATTTCACCCACAATTTCTTCTAAAATATCTTCAACGGTTACAAGTCCTGACGTACCGCCATATTCATCCATTAAAACTGCCATATGAATGCGCTCTTTTTGCATTTTTAACAGCAAATCATGAATCGGAATCGTTTCAATCACACGAATGACCGGTTTTACAAACTCTTCAAGCGGCCGACTCCGATCGCTGTCACGGTTTAAATAATATGATAATAGTTCTTTCATGTTGACCATACCGAGAATGTTATCTTTATCACCATCATCGACTGGATAACGCGTATATTTTTCAATCTGAATGATTGACGTAATTTCATCCCATGTTAAATCTTTTGACAATGTGATCATATCCGTACGTGGTACCATAATTTCCTTAGCCACACGCTCGTCAAATTCAAAAATACGATCGACATATTTATATTCAGACTGATTAATTTCACCACTTTTAAAACTTTCCGACAAAATGATGCGCAGCTCTTCTTCAGAGTGTGCCATTTCGTGTTCAGACGCCTGTTTCAAGCCAAAAAGACCGACTAAGCCACGAGCTGAACCGTTCAACAATTTAATGACTGGATACATGATTTTATCAAAAACAATGATGATCGGCGAGAACGTTAATGTGACCCATTCCGCTTTTTGAATCGCGACTGTTTTCGGTGCCAGTTCCCCGACAACAACGTGTAAAAACGTCACAAGGGAAAAGGCGATAAAAAATGATAAAACACTTGAAACAGATGATGCGAGTTCAAACCGTTCAAACACCGGATGCAAAATTTTCTCGATAGTCGGTTCCCCGAGCCACCCGAGTCCGAGTGCTGTAATCGTGATACCAAGCTGACAGGCAGACAAGTATTCATCTAAGTTTGATGTTACTTTTTGTGCTGCAATTGCCCGCTTGTTCCCTTCTTCAACGAGCTGATTAATACGCGATGGACGCACGCGGATGATGGCAAATTCCGTTGCAACGAAAAAGCCGGTCAGCACGATGAGCAGGACAAATAACAATATATTGACTAATATCAAAATGTGGAAAAAACAGACAAGCTGTTTTTTCCCCTCACCTCCCGGGGTAAAAAATAACTTGTATTTCTATACCCGTATTTTTATTTATCATAACAAACTCTTGACATCTTTTTAAAGTGATTCATCTTCTTTCTTAATAATATGCATTCCATCAAGTGCATTCGCATAATGAACAGCGTGTTTCAGTGTCGCAAAACACTTTAAATCTTTTAAATAAATGCCTTTTGACGCCATTTCCATACCAAGTTCCGGAGAAATACCTGCAACCATCGGTACCGCACCGATTAATTGGATGGATTGCGTCAATTTTTCAAGTGTACTTAGAATAAGGGAGTCCATCGCATTAATACCCGTGACATCTAAAATAAGCATTTTTGCTTTATGATCCACAATAGCTTGCAATACTTTTTCAATTAAGTCATCGGACCGTTCTTGATCAAACCGGCCCATAATCGGTGTAACGAGAATACCGTCCAGAACGGGAATAACAGGTGAAGACAGTTCACGAATCATCGTTTTCAGTTCTATCGTCCGATTTTCCACCATCGCTTCCAGCTGCACAATCGTCTGCTGCTCCTGCGACTGAATGTACTCGCGAATGTTTTCATTCGGTGTCACTGGAGACGGGAACAGTTCGATTTCTTTATACGAACCGGCTTCAGATATAGTATAATCGGTAATTTTATACCACATTGTCTCTCCAAACAGCCCCGTAAAAATACCCGCCCAATGACCACCGATAAGGGTGCCTGGCTCTTGCTTTCCCTGTGCTTGAACGACTTTACTTTCCCAATCATTACGAATGGATAGTGTAGCACGCCGTTCTTCTAAACAGAGGCTTTTGTACTCCATTGCTCCCCAACCCGTAGCGGTGTAAACATTAGGCAACGATTCAAGCACTTCTCGCATACTCTTACCGTCCTTTGCATAGAAGCTGCTCATAATTTTCCCTGACCGGTAACCTGCTGTCTCAAGTACTACCCGGACAGATTCGACACCTGTCACTTCTTCAATCGTGTCGATGAACGTTTTTAGTTCTGACTTTGTCCAAAATAAAACAACGTCCTCATCATCAAATTGAAATAGACCCTCGTCTAAATTCCAATTGAAATTGGTGTTCTCTATTTTCTTGTTATATGTCCGTTCTTTCAAAAGAATCCCTCCTGATTTTCCTTATAAAACCTATTTTACATTGACTACTCGCCGTTCACCAGTTTTCCTCCGCTTTTTTAAGCAAAATGATATAATAATAAGAAAAAGAACGCGAGGTTTTTGACAACAATGAGTATTTTATCAGTAAGCCGCTTAAGCCATGGTTTCGGCGACCGTGTAATTTTTAATGATGTTTCTTTCCGCCTGTTAAAGGGTGAACATATCGGCCTTATCGGCGCGAATGGTGAAGGCAAATCAACGTTTATGAACATTATTACCGGCGAATTGCAGCCGGATGAAGGTAAAGTTGAATGGTCGAAAAATGTCCGTGTCGGCTATCTTGATCAGCATGCAGTATTAATGCAAGGCATGACAGTTCGCGATGTGCTCCGGACGGCGTTTCAATATTTGTTTGATATCGAAACAGAAATGAATGAACTGTTTGGGAAAATGGGAGATGTTTCACCAGAAGAACTGGAGACATTGCTTGAAGAAACGGGTACGATGCAAGACATTCTTACAAATAATGACTTTTACATTATCGATGCAAAAATTGAAGAAACAGCGCGTGGTCTCGGTCTCGATGACATTGGCCTTGATCGTGATGTTCATGACTTGAGCGGTGGACAGCGGACGAAAGTATTGCTCGCAAAGTTACTCCTTGAAAAGCCGGACATTTTACTTTTGGATGAGCCGACAAACTATTTGGACGAACAGCACATTGTATGGCTGAAGCGTTACTTACAAGAATATGAAAATGCCTTTGTGCTCATTTCGCACGATGTTCCATTTTTAAATAGTGTCGTCAATTTAATTTATCATATGGAGAATCAAGAACTGAATCGCTACGCCAGTACGTATGATGAATTTTTGAGAGTACATGAAATGAAAAAACAACAACTTGAAGCAGCATTTAAAAAGCAACAGCAGGAAATTGCCGGCTTAAAAGATTTCGTTGCCCGTAATAAAGCGCGTGCTTCAACGAGTAATATGGCGATGTCCCGCCAGAAAAAACTTGATAAAATGGATGTTATTGAATTGGCGTCTGAACGCCCGAAACCGGAATTCCGTTTTAAAGAAGGACGGACACCTAGTAAACTTATTTTTGAAGCACGCGACCTTGTGATTGGATATGATGAGCCACTTTCTAGCCCACTGAACTTGCGCATGGATCGCGGACAAAAAATTGCTCTAACCGGTGCAAATGGGATCGGGAAAACGACGCTTCTGAAAAGTCTGCTCGGTGAAATCACCCCGGTTTCTGGCCAAGTAGAACGCGGTGAAAACCTTTTGATCGGCTACTTCCAGCAAGAAATTAAAACGAGTAACAACAACACATGTATTGAAGAAATGTGGACCGAATTCCCATCATTTACGCAATATGAAATTCGTTCATCACTTGCTAAATGTGGATTAACGACGAAACATATTGAAAGTAAAGTTGCTGTGTTAAGCGGCGGTGAAAAAGCAAAAGTTCGTCTGTGTAAATTAATTAATCAGGAGTCCAACGTTCTCGTTCTCGATGAGCCGACCAATCACCTTGACGTCGATGCAAAAGAAGAGTTGAAGCGAGCGCTGAAGGCTTTTAAAGGAAGCATCCTCCTTATTTCACATGAACCTGAATTTTATCAAGACATTGTGACAGACATTTGGAACGGCGAATCATGGACGACGAAGGTATTTTGATGATGAAAAAACGGTATGCATTGTCGTGGAGCGGCGGCAAAGACTGCACGATGGCGCTTCACTTGTTAAGAAATCAGGGTATAGATGTTGTCTGTCTCATCACGACAGCACCGATTGAAACAGGCCGCACATTCGGACATGATGAAAAAATGGAATTGATCGAGGCACAAAGTAAGTCACTTAATATCCCGGTTCACTTTATTCGATGCCGATACAATCATTATACAGATGATTTTATTGCTGATTTGAAACAGTTGAAAGATAAATTTACGCTTGTTGGCATCGCGTTTGGTGATATTTATCTCGATGGTCATATTGAATGGGGAGAAAAAACGGCGGCAGCAGCCGGTGTTAAATCCATATTTCCACTCCAGAGCAAAAAATCAGAAAGTGCACGGATGCTGGAGCGATTTATAGATACTGGCTATAAAGCAATGATCATTCGTGTGCGGCGCGATATGATGGATGCTACGTTTCTTGGCCGAGTGTTAGATGAGTCATTTGCAGAGGATATTGTAAAAACGGATTGCTGTCCATTGGGCGAAAATGGCGAGTTTCATACGTTTGTGTATGACGGTCCGCTTTTTAAAACACCGATCGCTCTAAAAACAGGCGATGTAATCGAATTCGATACATCATTCCGTCTTGACATAGAGTCGTTGAAAAGCAACAAGATGCAGTAAAGTTTCATTTATTGTACAATAAATGGGATTTAAAAAGCGTTTACGTCATAAACGCTTTAAGGAGGTGGAAGAATGGTAAATGTGACTGGTTTGCCACAATCTGCAGCGTCTCATGCAAAGCCTAATATTAGAAAGGCGATACTTTGCATGGGGTGAACGATTTATTTAAAATCGCCCAAATAAGCATAGATCATTTCTAATATCGTTGGCTTTGCACCTTATTTTCATTTTCAACAAAAATAAGGGGCTGGCAGAAATGAAATATGTAAAAGCAACGACTGTTTTACCCGAACAGCTGATAGCAGAAATTCAAAAGTATGTTCAAGGTGAAACGATTTATATTCCTAAGCCTAAAACAGCTTATCAAAAATGGGGTACACGTTCTGGCGAAAGAAAGTTCATTGACGACCGAAATAAAGCCATTAAAAAGGGATTTAAAAGCGGTACAACGATGAATCAATTAGCTGAAGACCATTTCCTCTCAGTCGAAACAATCAAAAAAATTGTGTATTCTAAATAAAGAGAAACAAAAATAACAGCACTGATGATCTTGTAAATAGATGATCAGTGTTTTTTATGTAGATTTTGTTTCTTAATCATCTTCTCCATATCGCAATATTTATTCATCTGTTAAAGTAAAAAAAGTAACTGAGCAATATGATTGGGAGTGATTAAAATAGATCCTTTTATAAGAAGTGACCAGTATAACTTTATTAAAACTCAAACAAAGATTTTAATTAACGGACACGCGAGCGGCAACGATATAGATGTTCTGAAAGCACTCAAATCGCTCGCTGAAGAAAAAGTATTCCATTTGTTTGAAGACACGACCGATGAGCAAAAACAATTAATAGCCTCCATTGTGACAATTAAAGAAAAAGCGGATGCTGAAACGTTTCTGCTACAATTAAAACCGTATGTGATTCCGTTTAAAGCCGTAACAGAACAATCGATAAAAAAATTATTCCCAAAAGCAAAAAAATTAAAGGTTCCTGTATTAGAAGACAAGGAACGGAAAGAAATTTCCTATTTGGGTTGGCATGACAATGGCTCCAATAAACAATACATTGTCGCTCCACATCACATGAAGCTTATCGGACTGTCTGGCACCTTTACCCGTTCAAACCTAAAAGGAATTTGTGCGCTGTGCAATGGTCATGAAGAAGTCGGTATGTTTATGTCAGAAGCAAAAGTATCTGGAAATGGTACTTTTATTAACAGAGGGAACTATATTTGTCTGGATAGTCAAAAATGCAATCAAAACATCATCACGTTGGATAAATTACATGATTTTATGATAAGGCTAAGTAAATAATAAACAAGGAACGTGCTGAAGCTAGCACGTTCCTTGTTTATTTTGCAGGGACAGCTTTCCCTTTATAAAATTCATATTTTTCAAGTTCAATGCCGATTTGTCTGGAAATTTTCTTCAATTCTTTTTCCTGAAACTCACTCGTAATAAGTGTGATAATCGTTCCGTCTCCTCCCGCACGTCCCGTTCGTCCGGAGCGGTGCGTATATTCACGTGAATTGTGCGGCGCTTCAAAATGCAAAACGTGAGTGAGCCCCTTCACATCAAGTCCGCGAGCCGCGACATCTGTCGCAAATAATAGTGGTGCTTTGCCATTTCGGAATTCACGAATTGCTTTGACACGCTCTTCTTTTCTGAGTTCACTGTGCAGTACGCCATTTTTCACGCCTTTATACGCAAGCTTTTCTGACATCACATTGACGTCTGTAATGTCTTTAATGAACGCAAGTATCCGCTCCGGTTCAAACGTGCGCATCACTTTTTCAATCATTTGCTGTTTTTCTTTCCACTCACATGTGAAATACAAATGGCGGACATTTCCTTCTTCCGGCAAACTTTCTTTTGAAATTTTCACCATTTCTGGATCGTTCATGACTTCTTTCGCTTTTTTCTCTGCCGCCGCTGGCAATGTCGCAGAGAACAGAGCAAGCTGACGGTCTTTCAGCGATGCTTTAATAATGGATTGAACTGGGTCGGCTAGCGCAGTTGTGAAAAGTTCATCTCCCTCATCTAATACAATAAGTTTGACTTCATGCATTTTGAGTTTTTTCATTTGAATGAGTTCAAGTAATCGACCCGGTGTCCCGCATACGATATGGGGCGGTTTTTTTAATCGATCAGTCTGACGCTTAATGTTCGCCCCGCCGATCATGCCAGCTGACGTGATCACTCCCCCGCCAAATGTGCGGATTTCTTCTTGAATTTGCATGATCAGTTCCCGTGATGACGCCATGACGACCGCCTGGACTTGTTGGCGTTTCGGATCAATTTTGTTTAGCATTGGCAATACATACGCAAGTGTCTTTCCTGTTCCTGTAGGTGATTCCGCGATTACATCGTGTCCTTCAAGCAGCAATGGAATCGCTTCTTCCTGCACTGGCATTGGCTGCTTAAACTCCGCTTTTTGCCATGCTTCCTGCAAAAATGGCTGTAATGATGATAAAAATGTTGGTTGATTTGACATAAAGGCTCCTTCTCGCTTTTTTTTCATTATCCATTGTTTTCACATGTTTAACAATGACAAATTAAGGTTAGTATAAAGATTATGATTCCTTTTGAGGTGAAAAAATTGGAGAAAAAACGTGATCAAGGAAAAATGGATAACCCTGACCAGCTCGAAACAGACAAAGAAAGCATATATGATAAGTTTAAAGAAGAACAAACCGTAGATTCCATTCCGCTTGAAGATTTGAAAATCCAGCAGTTCGACGAAAAAAATAAACACCATACGAAAGATTCATCGTCGAGTGAAAAGAAATTTCCAGGATAAAGGCAGCCTTGTGCTGCTTTTATCCTTTTGTTACTACCTTTGCTGCTTTGTTACATTCAACGCGATACGTACGCATTTCCCGTCACCCAGAAGCGCCACGGGTAGTCTTTCGCTTCCTCACTATTCGGAATGCCGATGCGTGGACCTATCGAAATATCATTCGGCGTAAATCCCGATGCAATGTAAATCGGCGGTTCATCAAAGCGTCTACCGTAATCGGTCATGTTAATACCAAGTGCTTTCGTCAACTTCCCTGGCCCGCTCGTCAAATTTTTCATCGTCGTGTCACCTCTCCGTTCAAACATAAGATCAATGCCCTCATATGGTTCCACCGCGCGAATGAGCACAGCTTCTGGCGTATCGACTGCCCCACTTACAACATTCACTAAGCAATGCGTATGCATCAAATACGTATATACGTTCCCGGCTTCTGCAAACATCACTTCCGTCCGCTTCGTCCGTCGATTATTAAAACTATGTGCTGCCTTATCAAGCGGCCCACAGTACGCTTCTGTTTCAACAATAAAACCGGATGCGATCCCCTCGTCCATTTCTTTCACGAGCAGACAGCCGAGTAAGTTTCGGGCCAATGTAAGCGTTGGCTGTTCAAAAAAACCATTGCCTATCGGCTTATAATTGTTCATTTTACTCGGTAATTCTTCATTCATCTGTCTCATTCAACGTCACCTCTCTCTTTCATTTTACCTTTTTCACACTCGATTAATCCGCTCCCAGTGTTTTTTCAACATTTTACTGTTACAATTGCCCCGATTTAGGGTAAAGTAGTAAAAAGCACAGATTTCAATGGAGGTTTTTGGTATGGAATGGATCGGCTGGATCAGTCTTGCAATTATGGTAGGGGCACTTATTTATTTCGGTATTTCGGCCCTTGGCACATTCAAATCAATGAAGCCGAAAATCGATCAGTTAAAAGCGGTGCAAACACGCATTCAAACTGAAGCAGATAAAATTAAGTCTGAAACAGATGAATTGAAAGTTCATCAAGAGCAGCTTATAGCCGATGTAGATTATGCAAAGCAGGCGGTTACATTGACCATAAATGAAACAAAGCAAATTCCTGAAAATGCGAAGTTTTTCGCAAAGACAGCTGTTGATTCAACAAAAAGTAAAAAAACGGCGAACACTTGATATAATGGGAGCGATAGAGCATCTGACACTGATCAGATGCTCCTGTTTTTTTTACAAAGAAATTATTTTCGTTATAATGGATACCGTTACGCTTTAAAAACGAAAGGATGTCTTGATGGATTATTTACTGATTGTTTCAATTGTTATTTACATGGCAGTCATGTTGCTCATTGGATGGTTAGCGTATAAGAAAACGTCCAATTTAACAGATTACATGCTTGGGGGACGCGGGCTCGGTCCAGCGGTAACGGCACTGTCTGCCGGTGCATCTGATATGAGCAGCTGGTTATTAATGGGGCTGCCTGGCGCAATGTTTTTAACGGGGATTAGCTCATCCTGGATTGTATTCGGCTTAACCCTTGGTGCGTGGGCAAACTGGCTATTCGTTGCCCCACGACTGCGCACATATACCGAAATTGCGAATGATTCGATTACCATTCCCGGCTTTTTAGAAAACCGGTTTGATGATAGCTCTAAAATGCTCCGCCTTATTTCCGGGCTCGTTATTTTGATTTTCTTCACGTTTTACGTGTCATCCGGTATGGTGTCCGGTGGTGTATTATTTAATACAACGTTCGACATGGATTATCGCATTGGTTTATTTGTCGTCACAGGCATAGTCGTGGCGTATACGTTATTTGGCGGCTTTTTAGCAGTCAGCTGGACGGATTTTGTTCAGGGAATCATTATGGTAACAGCATTAGTTCTGGTGCCGATTGTCGCATTGATTGAAATTGGTGGTCTTGGAACAGCTGTATCAGAAGTACGATCCATTGATCCCAAATTACTCGACATTTTTCAAGGTCAAAGTATTCTTGGTATTATTTCCCTATTCGCATGGGGACTTGGCTACTTCGGCCAGCCGCACATTATCGTCCGGTTTATGGCGATCACGTCTCGAAAAGATATAAAAACAGCTCGCCGGATTGGCATGAGCTGGATGATTTTCTCTACGATGGGTGCATTGTTTACTGGATTTCTCGGTATTGCCTATTACTCGATGAATGGATTAGTGCTTGAAAACAGCGAAACCATTTTTATCGCATTAGGTGATATTTTGTTCCATCCGATCATTACAGGCTTTGTATTATCGGCGATTTTAGCAGCCGTCATGAGTACGATTTCATCACAACTTCTTGTTACGTCTAGTTCACTGACAGAAGACTTGTATAAAACGTTTTTCCGCCGTGATGCTTCTGATAAAGAGCTCGTCTTTTTAGGCCGTCTCTCTGTGTTGATCATTTCTATCATTGGCCTTGCACTTGCCTGGGAACAAAATGATACGATTTTAAAACTAGTCAGTTATGCATGGGCAGGCTTCGGTGCCGCATTTGGTCCGGTCATTTTACTGAGCTTGTACTGGAAACGCATGACGAAATGGGGGGCGCTTGCCGGTATGGTGACTGGTGCTGCAACGATTATTATTTGGTCGAATGTGTTCCATTTATCTGACACGTTGTATGAAATTATTCCCGGTTTTGCTGTGTCACTTCTAGCCATTGTCATTGTCAGTCTAATGACAAAACCAGCGAAAGAAACGACAGAACGATTTGACAAACTTACTGCACAAATGAAAGATTAATGTCGAAGCCTTTCTTTCGCGCTGTCAGTGAAATATAATAAACATACATGACTTTAACAAAGAAAGGCTGGTCTCAATTTGGAACAATCATCCAACTTTATCAGAACGATTATTAAACAAGATATGGAATCAGGACGGCACGATAACGTAATTACTCGCTTTCCACCCGAACCAAACGGTTACCTTCATATCGGGCACGCAAAATCAATCGTTATTAATTTTGGTCTTGCCGACGATTTTAACGGAAAAACAAATTTACGGTTTGATGATACAAACCCGCTGAAAGAAGACCAAGAGTACGTTGATTCAATTAAAGAAGATGTATCGTGGCTTGGCTATGAGTGGGACGAACTCCGCTTTGCATCAAATTATTTCGATGAAATGTATAAACGTGCTGTCTTACTTGTTCAAAAGGGACTTGCGTATGTCGACGATTTAACAGCGGACGAAATTCGCGAATACCGTGGCACATTGACAGAGCCAGGCAAAGAAAGCCCGCACCGCAGCCGCACAAAAGAAGAAAACCTTGATTTATTTGACCGGATGAAGAATGGTGAATTTGAGGACGGCAGCAAAGTGCTCCGTGCGAAAATCGATATGACGTCGCCAAATTTAAATTTGCGTGACCCAGTCCTGTACCGCGTTTCTCATACGTCTCATCATAATACGGGAAATGCGTGGTGTATTTATCCGATGTACGACTTCGCTCACCCGCTCGAAGATGCCATTGAAAGTGTGACACATTCTCTTTGTACGACTGAATTTGAAGACCACCGTCCTCTTTATGAGTGGGTTGTGCGTGAATGCGAAATGGACACTCAGCCGCAACAAATTGAGTTTGGCCGTTTAAATATTACGAATACGGTTATGAGTAAGAGAAAGCTGAAGCAGCTTGTCGATGGTGAGTTTGTGGACGGCTGGGATGATCCGCGCTTACCAACAATTTCTGGAATGCGCCGCCGTGGTTTTACAGCAGAGGCAATCCGTGACTTTGTGAAAGAAACAGGAGTCTCAAAAGGGTCCGGTACGGTTGATTCAGCAATGCTTGATCATTTCGTTCGGGAAGATTTGAAGCTGAAAGCACCACGCACGATGGGCGTGCTTCGTCCATTGAAGCTTGTCATTACGAACTATCCGGAAGGACAAGTCGAATGGCTTGATGCGGAAGTGAATCCTGAAAATCCCGAGATGGGTACACGAAAGATTCCTTTTTCTCGTGAAATTTATATTGAGCAGGAAGACTTTATGGAAGAGCCGCCGAAAAAATATTTCCGTCTCTTCCCTGGCAATGAAGTTCGCTTAAAGCATGCTTATTTTGTTAAATGTGAAGACGTCATTAAAGATGCAGATGGCCATGTAACAGAAATTCACTGCACATACGATCCGGATACGAAAAGCGGATCTGGCTTCACAGGCCGTAAAGTGAAAGGCACGATTCATTGGGTGGACGCCTCGCATGCACTGCCCGCTGAATTCCGTTTATACGAACCACTCATTCTCGATGAAGAAATGGCTGAATCAGAAGACAAAACGTTTTTAGATCATGTTAATGCAAATTCGCTTGAAGTGATCAACGGCTTTATTGAGCCGAATCTAGAAAACATTGAAGCGCAGGAAAAGCTGCAATTTTTCCGTCACGGCTACTTTAATGTAGACCCGAAACATTCAGAGCCGGGCAAACCAGTCTTTAACCGCATCGTTTCATTGAAAAGTTCATTTAAATTATAAGAAAAAGGTTCCTGCCGACGCAGGAACCTTTTTTCATTAAACGATGGCGGCTAATTGTTGACGCACTTCTTTTGCCGCTTCGACCATCACCTTTAAGGCAGCGATTGTCTCTTCTTCTTTACGTGTCTTCAGTCCACAATCCGGATTGACCCAAAATTGCTTCGGATCAAGTACGCGTAATGCACGACTGATGTTTTGAATTATTTCTTCTTTCATCGGCACCCGCGGACTGTGAATGTCATAGACACCAAGCCCGATTTCTTTATCATAGTGGTAGCTTTCAAATGCGCTGATCAATTCGCCATGGCTTCTTGACGTTTCAATTGAAATAACATCAGTGTCTATATGATAATGTTTAATATTTTCCCTAATCTTTTAATTTCAGAGTTGATATAAGATTTGCTGTAGTCATATCCGATTAGGGCAATGACTTCTCCTGTTTGATCAACTATGGGAGCGAAACTAGTTTTCCATTCTCCGTAAATATCTTGATACAATGGTGTTACTCCCACTTTTCCCTTCATCGCTGCACACGCGACATCCATCATCTCAGGCGGTCCTTTATAGATTTCTCCAGGTTTTATTACAAAATCCTCGTCGGCTACAAGATGGAGCATACTTTTACTGTCTATAAATTTAAAGATGTACATCCACTCTATGCTTCCCTCTTGTTCTCGGATTATTGTGAATTTTTTTTGTAATTTCTGATAGGCAGGATTTGAAGGAGAAACATTTTTTTCTAATTGAATAACTTCTTCAGGATGAATAATAGCGGCAGTAACAATTGCTATGGAACGTAATTGTTTATCCAATTGTTCTTCGAGAATTCTCCTCTTATTAGATGGTGAAAGATTTGCCTGCTGTATTTTTTCACGGATTTTTTTATATTTTCTACTCATTGTTGGCTGACTTACCTCGAGCACTTTAGCAGCAAGTTTGACTGATTTATATTGCTCCATCGCCATATTGATTAATTGCTCTTCAACAAGATCAATCGCCTCTTGTAAAGGCATAATGTGCTTGAAAACGGGTGGCTCTTTTATCGTTTCTGTCTTCCTTGGTAAACTCTTTTGAACAGCAATGGCGTCTACTGCGGGATGTCTGCTAGTAACAACAATACGCTCAATAACATTCTCCAAATGCCTAACATTTCCGGTCCAATTATAAATAGAAAGGATTTCAATGGCATCAGGCAAGATTTGAACGTTTCTGTTATATAATTGATTATATTTTTGAACGAAATGATAAATTAAATAAGGGATATCCTCCACTCTCTCTCTTAATGGAGGAATTTCTATAGGAACCACATTTAAACGATAATAAAGATCCTCTCTAAATTCTCCGCTTTCGACCATTTTTTCAAGTGATTTATTAGTAGCAGCAATCACTTGAATGTTCAGTTTTATTGGCTTGGAGCCTCCTAACGGTGTGATTTCTCTTTCCTGGAGAGCCCGCAGTAACTTCACTTGTAGGTTGAGAGGCAGTTCGGCAACTTCATCTAGAAAGAGGATCCCGTGATTAGCAAGTTCAAACTTGCCGGAAGCTCCGGTCTTTCTTGCCCCACTAAATGCCCCTCCCTCATATCCGAACAATTCACTTTCTAATAAATTTTCAGGAATAGCCCCACAGTTAATCGCTATAAATGGCTGTGCTCTTCTATGCCCCATCTCATGAATGGCTTTGGCAATCATTTCTTTTCCTACTCCTGATTCTCCCAGTAAAAGGACGGTTGATGGAACGTCAGAAACCATTTCAGCCATGTGGAGTACATCTAACATTTTTTGACTGTGAACGACAAGAGGGGTTGAGAGATTTTTTGATTTAATAGGACCAGTGTCTTTCCCTTCTGAATCTTCCATATCAAGGGAATTGTTTTCTGTAATGTTTTTGATTCCCCACATTATTAAATTCCCAGTATTACTAGAATTCAGTTGGTAACTTGTCACCAGTATTTTTTTTCCATGCCAGGAAGTTTGAATAATGGACGTCTTATGTTGATTCAATAAGGTTTGTATCGAAGGTTCACCGAAAAACGTGGTTGTTTCAAGTTCAAACAGATTTTCGCCGATGATCTTATCTTGATAAGCTTCCCATAACCCCTTAACTTCTCCCGCCCTTTCTATAATAATTCCGTTAGGGTTGGTAATCATAACTTCGTCGTAAATGGACAGTAGCATTGATTTATAAGCTTGAGCTTTCTGTTTAGCTACTATTAATGAGGAGAATGATCTAGAGTAATTTTTCTTCATTTTCTGCATCTCCTTATTTATAAATACGATTAAGGCTAGTATAGCGATTTTACTATTGAATTAAAATTACAAAAATGAATTTTTGTAATTAATCTAGCACTGTTTTATAGGGGAATTTTTTTGGTACAAAACTTGCATTATATAAAGTAATAGGTTTATAAGGGGGAATATTCTGGATAGGGAAAGCCTTATTTAAGAAAACATGAATTCAATTTAATTGAAAGAAAGGGGAAATAAGATGAACCGAAATTGGCTATTTGTCTTTTTAGGAGGAGCGTTAGAGATTTTGTGGGTCTCTGGTTTAAAGCATTCGAGTAACGCTTTCGAATTGTTGATGACAGTTATTACCATCACTGTTAGTTTCTTTTTGCTAACGATTGCTTCAAGAAGTTTACCAGTAGGGACACTGTATGCGGTTTTTGCTGGAATAGGAACAGCTGGTACCGTTTTAGTTGAAATGGTCGTGTTTGGAGAACCTTTTAGTCCGGTTAAAATTTTGCTTATTGCTACGCTGCTAGGTGGCGTTGTCGGATTGAAAGTGTTAAGCAGTAGGGAAAACTCATCAGAATTTAAAAAACAGGAGGAGGTTGCCTAGTGTCTTGGTTAGCATTAGTAGCAGCAGGATGTTTTGAAGTAATAGGAGTATTAAATGTTAAAAAGTTAGGCGAAAAACAAAAGTATGCTCTTTATTACATGATTCTTTCCTTTGGGTTGAGCTTTCTGATGTTATCTTATGCAATGAAAGAAATCCCGATGGGAATGGCTTATGCGATTTGGACAGGTATTGGCACCGTTGGCTCTGCCGTACTAGGAATGTGTTTATTTGGTGAATCAAGAGATTGGACAAGAATACTATGCATTGCAGTTATTTTAATCTCTGCCGTTGGCTTAAAATTAACCGCTTAAAAGGAAACTGCAGACAATCGCTTTCAAAATGAAGCTTTTGTCTGCAGGCTAAAAGGTTCCTGCCAACGCAGGAACCTTTTTTCATTAAACGATGGCGGTTAATTGTTGACGCACTTCTTTTGCCGCTTCGACCATCACCTTTAAGGCAGCGATTGTTTCTTCTTCTTTACGTGTCTTCAGTCCACAATCCGGATTGACCCAAAATTGCTTCGGATCAAGTACACGTAACGCACGACTGATGTTTTGAATTATTTCTTCTTTCATCGGCACCCGCGGACTGTGAATGTCATAGACACCAAGCCCGATTTCTTTATCATAATGGTAGCTTTCAAATGCGCTGATCAACTCGCCATGGCTTCTTGACGTTTCAATTGAAATAACGTCCGCATCCATCGCAGAAATGCTGTCAATGATCTTTTCAAAATCAGAATAGCACATATGCGTGTGAATTTGCGTGTCTGACTCCACCGTTGAGACAGATAACTTAAATGCCTTGACCGCATAATTAAGATACTCTTGCTCATTTCGTTTTTTCAACGGAAGCCCTTCTCGGATCGCTGGTTCATCCACTTGAATCATATGGATGCCCTGTGTTTCAAGTGCTTTTACTTCTTTCCGAAGAGCAAGCGCAATTTGATTCATCACGGTCGCTTTTGGCACATCTTCACGAACGAATGACCAATTAAAAATCGTCACCGGCCCTGTCAGCATTCCTTTTACAGGACGGCTTGTCAAAGACTGTGCATAGACGGTTTCTTTTACTGTCATCTCATTAATAAAATCAACATCCCCGTAAATAACCGGCGGCTTTACACAACGCGAGCCGTACGACTGCACCCAGGCAAACTGTGTAAAATAAAATCCTTTCAGCTTTTCACCAAAAAATTCAACCATGTCCGTCCGTTCAAATTCACCGTGAACGAGAACATCGAGATCCAGCTTTTCTTGAATGTCAATCCACTTTTTCGTTTCCTGTTTGATAAACGACGCATAATCAGCTGCTGATAGTTCATTTTTACGCCATTGCTGACGTTTTTTCCTTACTTCTGTTGTTTGTGGGAAACTTCCAATCGTCGTTGTCGGTAATAAAGGCAGCTGGAACTTTTCACGCTGTAAAACTTGTCGTTCAGCAAATGGACGTGACCTGTCTCCTGTATCAAGTTCCGCTTGCTTCACTTCTTTTTGAACGTGAACACTATCTCTTCCTGGAATAACAGGTGCTACATAATTCAGCAATTCTTTTTCACGAAGCGCTGATTGCAATAATTGAAGTTCATCCAGCTTTTCGTTCGCAAACGCGAGTCCCTCTTTTAGAAATTCAGGCATTTTCGCTTCCGATTCTGTCGTAACCGGCACGTGCAAAAGGCTGCATGATGGCTGTATGATTAGACGTTCTTCACTCGTATGGGCTGTAAGTGATTTTAGCAGCTCCCACTGTTCACGCACATCCGCTCTCCAAATATTTCGTCCGTTAATCACACCGGCAAAAAGAACTTTTTCTTCCGGAAACCCGTTTTCTTCAATGCTTGATGCATTTTCTCCCCGATCATGAACAAAATCAAGCCCGAACCCGTCAACTGGCAGTGACGTGACAAACGTGTAGTCATCGATTGAATCAAAATACGTCTGAATAAGAAGGCGACTCGTTCCTTTCGCTTTTGAAAGAGCATCGTATACATTTGTAACAATTTCTTTTTCTTCTTCTGTCAGCGTGAATTGTAGCGATGGATCGTCAATTTGAATCCAATCAGCACCTGCTTCACTTAACTCACGAATGACCGTTTCATAATGCGGCAGCAGCGCATAAACAGTGGATCCAAATTCTTCTGGCGTATAGCCCTTTCCTAGCTTCACAAATGTGAACGGGCTAATGACCACAGGCTTTCCTGTAATACCCGCTTCATTTTTTGCTTCTAAAAACAGGTCAAGCGGCCGATTATGCACAAGCGATGGCGTGCATTTGTTTAATTCTGGAACGATATAGTGATAGTTTGTATTAAACCATTTGGTCATTTCCATAGCTACAGCTTGTTTTGACCCGCGTGCCATTTGAAAATATAGATCAAGCGATACACTGCCTCCATCGTATTCAAAACGCTCCGGCACAAGGCCGAACATCGAAGCCGTATCAAGGACATGATCATAAAAACTAAAGTCGCCGACCGGAATCACGTCGATCCCTTTCTCTTTCTGCGTACGTAAATAGCCAAGGCGAAGTTCTTTCATTTCCTGCAAAAAATCCGTTTGTTTCGTTTCACCGGACCAGTATTTTTCAATGGACCGTTTCCATTCTCTTTTTTCTCCAATGCGCGGGTATCCCGATACTGACGTTAAATAACTGTTCATTTTCTTCACTCCTGTAAGATGATTTCCCTCAAATTATGGTGATTTCCATAAAAAAGCTCTCTTTCTGTAACAGAAAGAGAGCAGAATATAAATCAACCGGGATTGAGATCATCATACATCGCGGCATTCATCATTTTCGACCACTCCTCTCTATAACGCGTAGAGCATAAAAAGTGCGTACATATGGCAGGTCTCCTGACTCTGGTTCAGCGTTTTTCATTCCTTCCCATTTCAAATGAAACAGTGGTTTTATGAAAAACTCCCCATTACAGTGGCGCGACCGTACCGGACTTTCACCGGACTTCCCTTTTAAGAAATGCTGAACTGCTGCATTTCACCATATGCTTGTATTAAATTAAAAAACTTCCTACTCGAAAACAGGAAGTTTATTTCATCATAAACCTCTCATTTCCCAAAGCGATCATGCTTTGCTGGAATTAGCACCTTTCATTTCTGATGGTTGCCGGGCTTCATCGGGCCAGTCCCTCCGCCGCTCTTTATAAGAGTATATATTCTTTTTAATGATTACGAAGATTCTATCATGCACTTTTTTTTGTGTCAACTTTATTCGACATCTTTCTCTGGTAGTCCCCAGACGGAAACACTGCCTGCGTTAACTGGAAATGTTGCCCACCCGTCTTCAGCAATTTTAATAATGTCTTCACGTATTTTCACAAAATCAACCCATTTTTCTCCGGCACGTTCTTTCCCGACAAACATTCTTTTTTCTCCGCCTTTCTCACTGTTATTAATAACAACAGCACAGCCTGAACGTTCAATTTCTTTAACACCGCGCCGTACCCAGCCAATTGTATTCGGGTGGTCAAAATAGTCTTCCTGATCACCATATGCTTTATGTAATCGACTATATAATAACGGATCAATCGCTTCTTTTTTGCCTTCGATCGGTTTCTCGCCGCCAATACCATAGTAATCCCCATAAAATACACATGGGTAGCCATCTTTACGAAGCAGTGTCAGTGCATAAGCGCTTTGTTTAAACCAGTCCGCTAAAAAGGATTCCAACGATTCACCCGGCTGCGTATCATGATTATCAACGAATGTAACTGCGTTTTGAGGATAGGTTTCAACGATCGTTCCCTTAAATATTTCCCTCAAATCATATTTCGCACCTTGCTGTGAGGCACCGTATAGATTATATTTAAGCGGTACGTCAAACAAATGAATACGGCCGTCTGCTTCTTTAATCATATGTTCACATTCATCCAGTTCTGGTACCCAAAACTCGCCGACGAAAAAGAAATCCTTGCCTCGCTCATCCTGTACTTCTTTCGTAAATTGATCAATAAATTCATAATCAATATGTTTAATGGCATCCAAGCGGTAGCCGTCACAATTAAGCGTTTTAGCCATCCACTTACCCCATCGGATCATTTCTTCACGCACTTTCGGGTGATTATAGTCAATGTTCGCAAACATTAAGTAATCATAATTGCCAAATTCATCATCGACATTTTCATTCCACTTTTTATGCTCGCCTTCAATGCGAAAAATACCGGTCCGGTCTTCTTTTGCATTATAATCCGTGCCGTTAAAATGTTCAAAAGTCCATTCAAAATCAGAATATTTGCCTTTTCGTCCGGGAAACGTAAATTTCGTCCAGCCTTCAATATCAAATGGCTTTTCTGAAATAATTTTTTTCCGGTCTTTCTGATCCACTTCAATGACTTTGAATGTTTCTTTGTCATCCGCACCTGCTTTATGGTTCATGACAACGTCGATGTACACAAGTATACCTTCATCGTGACATGCTTTAATTGCCTGTTCAAGCTCTTCTTTCGTTCCGTATTTCGTTGCAATTGTTCCTTTTTGATCAAATTCACCGAGATCATAAAAATCGTACACACCGTATCCAGTATCTTTGTCAGACTGCCCTTTGGTTACAGGCGGCACCCATACAGCACCAATGCCTGCTTCTTTTAATTCCTTTGCTCGTTCCTTAAGGCGCCTCCAATGCTTTTGATCCGCTGGCAGCTGCCATTCAAAAAATTGCATCATTGTACGATTACGTTCCATCTTTCTTCTCTCCCGTCATCTGCATATAAAAACTGTCTAACTTTACTTATACCCTTTTTTATAAAAAACGAACGGTCTTTTTTTAAAAAAAGCTACGTTAAACAATAGTATTGATAATACGATTTTTGATCCGAAACCGCGGTTTCGAATGCTTTTCAGCTTAGCTGGAGCTAAAATGAGCCTAAAATCAACAACGTTCTATAAACAGATCCTAAAAAAAAAGAGACTGTCTCAACTATGAGACAGACTCGGGTTGTATGTTATTACGCTGTTTTAATTGCCATCGCAATTTCATCACAGCTTGGAAACTTCGGACAATGAATGCAATCCGTCCATACTTTTTGTGGCATTTCTGTTTTTTGAATGACTTCAAAACCACATTTTTCAAAAAAGACGACTTGATACGTAAGCGAAATAAGTTTTGGTATGCCGATTTTTTTCGTTTCTTCGACAACTCGTTTGACGAGCATTTTTCCAATGCCGCGCCCTTTCGCTTTTTCCGTTACACCGAGCGAACGAATTTCGGCGAGATCATGGCCGAGTATCGCAAGGCTAGCGATTCCGAGGATCTCACCCTCCTCTTCCGCGACAAATATCGCCTGTAAATTCAACACGAGCGACTCATACGTTCGTGGCAGCATCAGCCCTTCATTTGCATATTGATTCACGAGTTCAAATACTTGCTCCACGTCAGCCAGCACCGCTTTGCGTACTTCGATCATGATTTCTCACCCTTTCTTTCCTTATGTTATCTTTATATTTTACTCACTTTCTCACATATGTCAAGCCTGTTATTCATTTTATTTGAATAAATATTCAAATACTCTTCCCGTATATCAATGTTACGTTGTATAATAAAACCACTATATTGTTACTAGGAGGATTTTATTTGAATACCTTTCCAAAAGGCTTTAAATCGTGCTCGGTCAATGCGGGCATTAAAGATAATACACTTGATTTTACAATTTTATTTTCAGATGTTCGGGCTTCAGCAGCTGCTATGTTCACAAAAAATCAGTTTTGCGGGGCACCGATTGTAATCGGCAAAGAAAGTGTCGCGGATGGATATTTGCAGGCGATTGCTGTCAATAGCAAAAATGCCAACGTGGCAACGGGTAAAAAAGGGCTTGAAGATGCGCGAAAAGTAACGGCGGCTGTTGCACAAGAACTTGCGATTCATTCAAATGACGTCCTCCCTTCTTCAACAGGGATCATCGGCGTACCGCTCCCGGTTGAGAAAATATTGACAGCCATTCCTGGGCTGAAAAATCAGTTGACTGAAGATGGGCTTGAACAGTCGGCTAAAGCGATTATGACGACGGATACATATCCGAAATTTCGCACGAGACAAGTTGGCGGTATAACCATTTCCGCGATGGCAAAAGGATCTGGCATGATTGAACCGAATATGGCGACGATGCTCAGCTATATTTTGACCGATGCCGCAATTGAACCCACTCATTTGCAAAAAATGCTGAAGCGTGCAGTCGATGTTTCGTTTAATAGCGTATCAGTCGATGGCGATACGAGCACGAGTGATACCGTTGTAATCATGGCGAATGGACTCGCTGGAGACGTAGACCTCGTGGAATTTGAGTCTGTTTTAACGGATCTATGCATCGACCTTGCGAAAGAAATTGCACGCGATGGTGAAGGCGCAACGAAATTAGTTGAAGTGCAAGTGACTGGGGCCGATGATGACGTTATAGCGAAAAAAATTGGCAAATCAATTATTAATTCACCGCTTGTGAAAACAGCGATTTTCGGTGAAGATCCGAACTGGGGCCGCATTATGTCGACGATCGGCAACTCGACGGACAAAGTGAATACAGAAGCTGTGTCTGTCTCATTTGCGGATGTTTACGTATTTAAAGACGGAGCACCTATGGAAGATAAACGTGCTGAATTGGAAGAGTATTTAAAAAACAATGAAGTGTTAATCCGAATTTCACTCGGCGACGGCCCAGGAAATTCGACCGTATGGGGCTGCGATTTGTCATATGATTATGTGAAAATTAATGGTGAATATACTACTTAAAAAACCGCATTATGCGGTTTTTTATTTGCTTTTTTTAACAAATGGTGCTATGTTAAAACTAACGAACGGTAGGAAGGTGTTTTTTTTGAGTGCGGATAAAATTAAAATAGAAGCGGCAGCTCTATTTGCGGAACATGGATATGCGGGAACATCACTTGCACAAATCAGTGAACAAGTTGGGATTAAAAAACCGTCTATTTATGCCCATTTCAAGAGCAAAGAACATTTGTTTTCAACACTTATTGACGATGCTTTTGCAGCTGAATGGAATATTTTACATGAATACTCTTCGCTTTTTGAATTTCTCGACAATTATGTAAAACGGTACGCTAATGATGCTTTATTTCGCTTTTTAATTACGAGTTCTTTTTTCCCGCCAGATCATTTAAAAGAGAATATTTTAAAACGGTTTTATGATTATTTAGATGCATTGGAAGAAAAATCAAGAGAAATTTTGCAAGAAGGAATCAAAACGGGCACCATTCGAAAGATTGACATTGCCGACACAGCAGCGATGTATACGATTATTCTTGATAGTATTTTAGTTGAACTCTGTTATGGAAGCCGTGAACGCACAGAAAAACGCCTTGACGTATCGTGGCGCTTTTTTTGGAACAGTATTAAGAAAGGATAAAATGATTATGACTAATAAATGGTTTCTTGTCTTACTTGCAGGCTTTACCGAAGTTGGCTGGGTTGCCGGACTGAAGTATGCTGATAGTTTTATTGAATGGGTATTGACAATCATCGCGTTAACGGCCAGTTTTTGGCTGCTCATTTATTGCTCAAAACAACTGCCTACAACGACCGTATACGCCGTATTCGTCGGGATTGGCAGTGCCGGCGCGGTCATTTTTGAAATGACGATGTTTGGTGAACCAGTCAGCTGGATCAAAATTGCATTAATTACTGTACTCGTCCTCGGCATTATCGGATTAAAAGTCGTGACGGCTGAAAACGATGAAAAGGCAGAAAAGGATGTGTCTGTCTCATGATGTGGTCTCTATTAATTCTTGCTGGGCTGTTTGAAGTAGCTGGTGTAACCGGCATGTCAATGATAAACGTACGAAAAAGTGTGTTGTCATGGGTCGTTCTTATCGGCGGTTTCAGTTTAAGCCTTCTTTTTTTATCGATTGCGATGACCGCGATTCCAATGGGGACAGCTTATGCAGTATGGACCGGCATTGGGACAGTTGGCAGCACAATGATCGGCATGCTTATTTACAACGAACCTCGTGATGCAAAACGCTTAGCTTTTATTGCAATAATCATTATGTCTGTCGTTGGATTAAAAGTTTTCGCCTAAATAAATGTATGTATTTTGTTTACGCTAAAAAAGAATTTCCTACGAAAAAACTGTCTGTAAGCGGACAGTTTTTTCTTAATTAAGTAAACTTATAATTAAGCCAGCCACAGAACAATACATAGTCCTGTTTGACTTGTTCTTTGTAGGCTTTTGATAAAAAGACGAGTTGTGCGGCAAATGCATCGTAATCGTCTCCAATCGCGTTTAAAATTTCTTCTTCACTATGATAAGAAAGCAGCGCATCTTCAACATCGGCATCTGCGCGCGCATGTATTTTGGCCGCAATGCCACCGTACACATCAAGTACTTGATCAAATTCCTTCTCGTTTTCAATATCTTCCGGCTTCACCCGTTTTTTATACGGCGACCGTTCACGCACATAAAAATGCCGGTCATCAATCGTCACATATCCTAGCAGCGGATCATCATGATGATGCATCGCTTTTTGTGTCGTCACAACACGTTCTCCTTGGTGGCTGTATTTCGCCCAGAATTCTTCATTATATGGCACAAAATAAGCCGGGACAGGCGCGCGCACTTCTTTCATTTCCAAAATAATATCATCCATTTGCTGATCACAGTCCTGCTTCCCTTCTATTAAAATATAATAGCGGTCAAGTCCAATCGAGGCGGTACCAGAACCATGTTTTCGGACAATATGCTTGATTGCATAAAATGCGCTTTTTTTTCGGTCTTCCGCGTCTAGGCTATCAATATACTCCGACCAGACAGCTTCGATTTTTTCTCGTTCTTTCTGTGTCACCTGTACAAATTCTGAAGACAATTCAAACACACGTGTAGCGTCTTCCTGTACAGTCCATCGCTCCAGAAGACGTGCTGAATCACGCTTCTCCAACTTTTTTAATACTTCGCGGATCGGTCCTTTTGTATTCTTCGTTGTGTAAAAAAAGGTGACAGGGTCTTCTTTTCCTTTTACAAACTTTTTCAACTGTTTGTAATACGATTCAAGAAACACATGCATTCTTTCTTCCGCATTGTCAAAACCATACTGCTCGCAGTACAAGGCAATACTCACAGTCATGCGCAGCAAATCGTATACATATGAGCCCAAATAGCCTTCGTCAAAGTCGTTCGCATCATATACAAGATCGCCTTCGCTATTTTGAAACGCACCGAAATTTTCAACGTGCATATCTCCTTGAATCCAGGTCGGTTTATCATCTGGTGTATGAAAAGAAAATGGGATTTTCGTCACATCATAATAAAATAAGTATGCACTTCCCCGGAAAAAACGAAATGGATTTTCCGTCATCTGTCTATATTTATGCTTTCGTTTTTCATGATTTAATCCGATAATACGCGCGTCAAATTCATTGAGTACCGTTTCGAGTAAATTTGACCGGAGCGCTCGCCGCGTTTTCTGTACATCGTCCATCCAGTTTCCAATCATCGTAAATCCCCCTTCCATATCTCATCCATTCCATTCTATCATAACCCAAAAAACGCGGCTTAAAAAACTGCGCTTACGAAAATGACTAGATCGGAAACTGAATTTTAAATAGACGAATGACGATTACAATAGTCATATGGATCGAAAATCCCGCCCTTAAAGGCAGGATCATCATACATTGTTATTTTTGCTGACGCTGGAATCGTTCTTTCACACGTTTCATCCGTGCATGATATTTCAAAATATCGAGACGTGCTTTTTCCGCTTCCGGTGCAATCGGGCGTAAGTTTTCAATGTCCCAATAATCAATGATGACATCCAGTACTTGATCAAAATATTCGAGCGGTCCATAGTTTGCTTCTTTTGCAATAATCGCCATCCGGTCTTCAAAGTCCGGCATGACGGCCCCAGGCATCTGAAAGTTTTTAATAACATGTCCGAGATGGTAGCAGTAGTTCGGTTCAAGCTGCAAATGGAACTTGATAACGTCACGGTAAAACGCATAATGCAGTGTTTCATCTTTTGCTAGACGACGTAAAAGACGGCCTAGATCCAGATCATGTTTGTTTGCTTCTTTCGAGACATTGTTGTAAAACACCATCGTCGCAAGTTCCTGCATAGATGTATACACCATCGTTTCAAACGGCGTATGGAAATCCGGGCTCCAGCCATTTTCCACGGTCATCTTATGAAGCTCATGCAAACGGCTCGGATCTACGCTGCGTGTAATGAGCAAATACGTTTCGAGTAAATTAGAATGCTGATCTTCTTCTGCTGTCCACGTATGAACAAAATCTTTTATAATTGACAGCGATCCCTTAAATGTTTGCGCCAAATGCGATGTAAACCACGGTAAGTTTACTTCTGTCAGGAGGGCGGTTTCAATAGCTGTAACGATGCTTGGCGGCAATGTGACTTGGCTTGCATCCCAAGGCACACGGCGAAAATCCTGTGCCTTATCCCAAGGTAAAAATTCATGGTAACCCCAATCGATTTTTGCCGAACGCTTTTTATGTTCCTCATACAGTTCAATCAGCCTCGGTTCAAGACGAAAATCGAGATCATTTGTTAACATGCATCTCCCCCCTTTACAATCGTTCTTAATTGTCTATTGTACCCAAAAAAATAAACAAACTACCTGAAAAGTCGTTTTTTCAGGTAGTTTGTTTTTTTATTTGCCAGCAAGCATTAATTGCTCAAGTTTGAGTGGCTCAATATATTCTCCAGCTTTGTATGCACGCATGTTTCCACCGGAAATTTCATCGATTAAAAGGATAGTGCCTGTTCCTTGCTCACGGCCAAATTCGAATTTAATATCATACAAATCAAGCCCTTTTTTCGCCATTTCCTCTTTCACAACGGCGCCAATTTTTTGTGTCTGCTCTTTTAACACAGCATATTCTTCTTTCGTCAAAATACCGAGCATATCAAGTGCATCGCTTGTAATCGGCGGATCTTCACGCTCGTCATCTTTAATCGTTACTTCTACGAACGCATCCAGTTCCTGTCCATCTGTTGCGTATGCACCGTAGCGGCGGAGGAAGCTGCCCACTGCGCGGTAGCGGCAAATGACTTCAAGTCCCTTGCCAAACACGTTCGCCGGCTTGACTGTCATCGTCGCTTCTTCAATGTTCGCATCGACATAATGTGTATGAATGCCCTTTTCTTGTAACTTTTCAAAAAAGAATTTTGTCAAACGAAGACCTGCTTGTCCGGCACCTTCAATTGTCAAACCAACCGTATTCGCACCTGGGTCAAAGACACCATTTTCGCCTGTCACATCATCTTTAAATTTTAATAAAAAATTGCCATCTTCCAATTTAAATACATCTTTCGTTTTACCTGTATAAATGCGTTCCATTTTGCCATCCCTCTCAACGAAAAAATTTCGAACAATTTTCATTATACAAGAGAAATCTTTCGGAAAAAAGACTTTATTCTGGCATGTTGACGAATAGTTCTTCTACATTTGGATCTTTTTTAATCAATCCACTTTCTTTCATCCAGTTCGCTGTATCGACCCACGGCTTTTCTTCCTGATAACCGAATCCTTTATCTGATGTCATCATCGGCAACAATATCTTCATACTTTCCCGTTCAACTTTTTCTTCCAGCGGGAAATTCTCTTTTTCCTGATTGTCCATTAAAATTTTCAATGCTTCGTCGGGATTTGCTTTCATGTCATCAAATCCTTTTTCGGCTGCACGCCAGAATGCTTCAATTAACTCAGGTTCTTCTTCCCACGTTTTATCACTTGTCACGGCAATTAATTCATAAAATGACGGCACACCGTATTCTGTTAAATCAAAGTTCGCTGTCGGATACCCTTCAAATTCAAGTAGCGGCACTTCATGGTTAATGTACGCACCAACAACGGCGTCCGCTTTTTTGCTGATGAGTGTTGAGTTAAGTTCAAAACCGATGTCAATCAATTCCACTTTTGACGGATCGCCGCCGTCTTCTTTCACCATCGTCTGCACGATTGACTCATTCAGCGGAATGCCAGTATAGCCAACTGTTTTTCCTTCCAAATCTTTTGGTGATTTGATATTGCTTTCCTCAAGCGACACAACACGATTGAGCGGCTCGCGTACAATGGCGCCAACTGACTTCACACCGACTCCTTGTTCCGTCCGTGCCACGATCACGTCCGGCTGATACGTTATGCCGAGCGTCACTTGTCCAGATGCCGCTAAAGTAATCGGATCAGTCGGGTTGGCTGGAAATTGAATATCTAGATCAATGCCTTCTTCTTTAAAATACCCTTTTTCATCGGCGACGTACAAAAAGCTGTGCACCGCATTCGGATACCAGTCAAGCATAATGCTGACATCTTTCAGCTTTTCCTCACCTCCGCCTGATGTTTTTGTTTCTTCCTCTGTGTTACCGCCACAGGCTGTAAGCATCATCGCTGCCATCATCACGGCTGCTGGTTTCATCCACTTTTTCATTCTGTTTTCCTCCATTTTAACGATTTATGTTCAAGCACTTTCACAATGACAAACAGCACAATGCCGACAGCTGATAATAAGACAATCGGCGCAAATACGGCTGCTCCGTCAAACTGCGTCATCATTCTTCGGCTGAAATAGCCTAACCCTGCTTGTGCGCCAAGCCATTCACCGATTGCTGCCCCGATCACACTAAGCGTGACGGCCACTTTTAATCCCGAATAAAAATACGGTTTTGCGGATGGAACTTGCAGTTTAAAGAATATCTCTTTTTTCCCCGCACCCATCGCCAAAAGCAATTCTCTTAACTCTTTACTGCTCGATTTCAACCCGTCAAACGTGCTGACGGTAATCGGAAAAAATGTAATTAGCACGGTGACGACAACTTTGCTCCAGATTGAATAGCCAAACCACATAATAAAAATGGGCGCGATTGCAATCGTCGGTATCATTTGCGACGAAATAATAATCGGGTAAAATGCGCGTTCCGCGATTTTACTCATATTCATCCAGACGGCGAGCCCTACGCCAAGCACAATCGAAATCGCAAGACCGATTAAAATGATTGCAAGTGTCGACGGCAAATGGTCAAATAACAACACTTCTTTCAGTTCCCATAGCTTCAAGGCGACCCCTGATGGCGACGGCAAAATGAACAGTAAATTAATTGAACGAGCGACCGCTTCCCAAATGAGTAATAGGAAGACGATAAGACCAGCTGCCGGGAGATATTGTTTCATAGGGTCACTCCTCCTCGCAGCTGTTCAATTAATTCATCTTTCCATTTCAAAACAGCCGGATCATTTAAATCCCGTAGTGACCGTGGACGGCCGAGCGGTACGACGACTTCTTGTAACTTGTGCACCGGTGCTTCTTGAAACACGAAAATGCGGTCTGATAAAAAGAGTGCTTCATTCACATCATGCGTGATGAACAAAATCGTTTTTTCACGTTTTCCCCACTGTTCTAAAAGCCACTCCTGCATCGACAACCGCGTAATCGCATCGAGTGCGCTAAACGGTTCGTCAAGTAACAGGACATTTGATCCTGTTAAGATTGAGCGTAAAAACGAGACGCGCTGTTTCATTCCACCGGACAATTCACCAGGGAATTTGTTTTCAACGCCGGTTAAACCAAACTCATCCAGGAGCGGCAAAATGTGTTTTTGGGCGTCTTTTTTGCTAATGCCGCTAAGTTCTAACGGCAGGGCAGCGTTGTCCATTACTGTCCGCCACGGCATTAATAAATCTTGCTGCGGCATATAGCCGACTTTGCCATGACGGTTTTGATGGTTTTCACCGTTGATCAAGACCGTACCTTCGCTTTGAATTTCAAGCCCGGTGATGAGACGGAACATCGTACTTTTCCCAGAGCCGCTTGCACCGATGATCGTAATGAATTCGCGGTCGTAAATAGTCATATCAAGATGATCAAGAATCGGTTTTTGGCTGCCGTATGAGAACGACACGTCCCGGAATTCGAGCACCGGTTTACACATCGCCAGGCCACATTACTCCGTTGTACGCCATGTCCCAGAACATGTATTCAAAACGGGTTGTGTTTAAAAAGATTTCTTCCAGTTTCGCGAGTTCCGCTTCTGACTTGCCAACTGTGTGCTCATCTAAAAGATCGATGCACCATTGTGCCATCTGGCCAAATTCCTCTGATGCATACATATTGATCCATTCGCCGTACAGCTCATGATCAGCAGCTCCGGGGACCCTATGCAGTTCTTTGCCGATTTCCCAGTAACTCCATGCACAAGGGAGAACAGCTGCAATCACCTCTGCAAGTGTACCGTTCTGGGCCGCGTGCAGCATATAATGTGTGTATGCGAGTGTAATGGGCGACGGTTTAGCAGTCTCTAACTCTTCTTCTGATATGCCGAATCGGGCCGCGTATTGCCGGTGAAGTGACATTTCTTCGTTTAATGTTCCGTCCAGGAGCGCCGCGAATTTGCCCATTGTCTGAAGATCATCCGCTTTGACCGCGCCGAGTGCGAACACTTTCGCATATTGAATTAAATACAAATAGTCCTGCACCATGTAAAAACGGAACTTTTCCGGGTCAAGCGTACCGTCTGCTATTCCTTTCACGAAAGGATGATCGTGATTTTGACGCCATATCGGTAGTAATTTTCCATGTAATTGTTCACTGAATTTCATTGACTTTTTCCTCCTTTTTCCTATTCGTCCAATCATAGATAAATTGAATCATTACTTTCGTATAGTCGACGAGTTCGTTAATGGCAAGCTGCTCGTTCACCGCATGGGCGTGACGCAGATGGCCAGGTCCATAAATCGCTGTCGGTATACCCGATGAACCGAGCCAGCCGCCGTCTGTGACAGATGGTGACACATCAACAACTGGTTTTTCGTCGAATACAGACACATGTGATTGAATAAGTGATTGAACAGCCGAATGATTAGGATCAACTTCAAACGACGGGAATATTTCACCACGTTCTTCAATCATGGATGTACCTCCCCATTCAAAAATCGGCGGGTTTTCCTGCATCCAAAGATCGCCTTTCGCTATGTTACGAATATAGTCTTCCACTTCTTTCGCAACTTGTTCATGCGTTTCATCCGGATAAAAATGAACAGTAATCCAGAGACGGCACTCATCAGCGATAAATGCCGCGTGTCTTCCCCCTTCAATAACCGCCGGATTGATTGTCGTCGTGCCAGGCGGAAAGCCCGGATAGCTTTTCATGACTGCCCAATGACGCTCCAATTCTTGCAAACCATTGATAACTTTTGTCATTTTTTCAATCGCACTAGCACCCATCAACTTGCCGCCGGCGTGAATCATTTGCCGGCGCGTCGCATCGTGAAACGTCTGCTCACTTTTTAGCGTAATCCAGCCGGTAATGACGCCACCCTGCCCTTGAATATGTAGGTCACTCGTATCAACGACAAGCGCAAAATCAGCCATATAGCCGCGTTTGCAGCATTCAAGCGTGCCCGCTTCACCGACTTCTTCGCCAATAACCGACTGAAACGTTAGATCACCAGGGAGTTGAATACCCGCTTCATGCAGCAGCTGAATAGCAAATAGGGCACCAGCAAGGCCCCCTTTCATATCAGCAGCACCCCGTCCGATAACCGTACCGTTCTTCACAATAGGTATGAACGGATCGGTCTCCCATTTCTCATCGGGGCTTACTTCCGCTACATCTATATGGCCGTTAATAATCAGACTTTGATAGTTTTCGCTGTCCGTGCCTTTTAGCGTTCCAACAACATTAGGGTCGCTCGGATACACATCCCATTTATCAATCTTGAACGCTCTTTTTTCAAGAAAGTCGGCCATGAATTGCTGTGCCTCACTTGTGTTTCTCGCAGGCGGTGCCGGTGTTTTAAACGATATCAATGTTTTTAGTAGATCGATAAGTTCATCTTGTCGTTCATCGATTTCATTATGTAGTTTTCGAATTTTTTCCATGTTGTACTCCTTTCCGAAACGCAAAAAATCCGTCTCTTCGCAGGGAAGAAACGGATGTGATGACGTTATAATGGAGTGATACAACGGTTCAAGACACCTCTTCCCTACGCCGGCATTATCCGGTTCAGGTTATAAGGGTTAAAGCAATTCGCCTCTCTCAGCTCCATTATGAGCACCCCCAGCGGTGATTCCTATTTAATTTAACCTCATTAGTAGTTTTATCACATTAAAGTAGTTTATTCAATGGCAAATACAATTTTCCCTAACTGCTCTGCTTTGTCTATGCGTGTAAATGCCTGCTCAAATTGATCAAGAGGATACACTTGGTCAACAATCGGGTGTAACTTGTACTGTTCGATCAATTGTATCATTTCCTCAAGCTCTTCCCCACTGCCCATCGTCGAACCAAGCATATTGAACTGGCCGTAAAAGAATGCACGCAAGTTAAACGTTACTTCGTCGCCTGCTGAAGCACCGAACGTAACAATTGTACCACCTTTACGAAGTTGATTGAGCGATTTACTGAATGTCGCTGCACCGACGCATTCGATAACGAGATCCATTTTTTGATTGTTTAGCGCTTCTGCCCAGTCACTTTCTGAATCGATCGCTTTGTCCGCACCAAGTTCGATTGCTTTTTGCCGTTTTGCTTCTGAACGGGACGTGACAAAAACACGAGCGCCTGCTGCTTTTGCGAATTGTAAAAGGAATGTTGCCACACCACTGCCGATACCTGGAATGAGGACATTCATGCCTTCTTTTACCTGGCCGCGAGTAAATAGTGCACGGTATGCTGTCAGTGCTGCAAGTGATAATACTCCCGCTTCTTCCCATGACAGATGCGCCGGTTTTAAAACAGCATTTTCAGCTGGAATAACGATCGATTCCGCAAATGTGCCATGAAACGGCAAACCGACAATTTCAAATCCTTCCGGCGGCGCATCACTGTTTTCCTTCCACCCAAGGCCCGGGTTAATGATGACTTCATCGCCCACTTGGACAGACGTCACCCCTTCACCAACCGCGTCAATGATACCCGCTCCGTCTGATCCGATAATGAGCGGCGGCTCGTTTTCTTTATGCCGATGCAAAACGAACAGGTCGCGATGGTTTAATCCGGCTGCTTTTAATTTCACCCTCACTTCCCCTGAAGATGGCAACCCTTCTTCCATCTCACGGTATGTAAGCCCTGCTATTCCTGCTTGTCCTTCGTGAACGACTGCTTTCATAATATCCCCTCCAAGTAGGTCTCTGTGCTATAATTTTAACATATAAGTAATAATTTGAAAGGATTGAAGCAACATGAATTCGTTTTTCAAACAATTTGCAGGACATGATCTTTCATTTATCTTAAAACGGTTTGCGGAACTTTTTCCTTTTGAAAACCTAGATGTTTTAAATAGATATGAACAGGAAATCACACCAGAATTCCTGAAAGAGAAACTAATCGATAATCAGCGTGGGGGTCTATGTTATGAACTGAATGCTCTGTTATTTTTAACGTTGAAAGAGCTCGGTTTTGACGTACAACTCACGACTGGCACAGTGAAAAATGAAGGGGTTTGGGCAATTGATCATACGCATGCGACCGTGTTGCTGAAACAAGATGGGCACCTTCATCTTGTTGAGAGTGGCTTCGGTAACCGGCTGCCGCTTTCCCCACTTTTATTGGACGGTGAATCTGTATCATCTCCAGCCGGGACATTCAGATTCCGGACGGTTACAACAGAAAAAGGCACATTAGCAATGGAACAGCTCGTAAACGATGAATGGATCGTACGCTATGGGTTTTCTCTTGAGCCTGTGAACTGGAGCGAATTAACGAAAATGAAGGAGACGATTCACCACGATGAGCGATCGACTTTTACACAAGCTCCGGTGATCGCTGGTATTACAGGCGGCGGAACGTTTTCAATCGCAAGGGACCGGCTTCGTTTGAAATGGCCGGACAGATCAGAAAAAATAGTTGAATTTGAACATGACAATGATTTTTTAAAAGAAGTCGCCCGTTACTGCTCACCATCTATTGTGAAAGAAGCAGAATTATATTTAAATACTGAATTTCGTGACAAAAAAAGAAACGAAAGTAAAGAAGGCGATCACAAATGAATATGTGGCATGAACGCTTTAAAGCAGATGAATATATATATGGAAAAGAACCAAATGAATTTATCCGAACTGCCGCTCCATTCATTAAAAAAAGCGGTCAAGTTCTTTCAATTGCTGAAGGCGAAGGTCGAAACGCCGTTTTCCTAGCCGGTGAGAAATTCATAGTTAACACATGGGATTATGCACAGTCCGGCATCGATAAAACGGAGAAACTTGCAATAGAAAAAGGTGTCGTTGTAAACATGGAACTGCGTGATCTCGCCGACGTTGAATGGCCGGAAAACAAATGGGATGCCATCATTCACGTGTTCGGACACTTTCCTGAGCCGATTTTTAACCGAACAATGGAAGGCATTAAAAAAGCAATTAAACCGGGTGGCCTGTACATTGCTGAATTATTTACAACGGACCAGCTTCGTTTCAAATCCGGCGGACCCCGGGCCATCAACATGTTATGCACGCCTACTCAAATAATGAAAGAATTTGACGGCTGGTATAGTAAACACTTTTTTACTGGCGAAGTAGAACGAAACGAAGGCCGGCTGCATCAGGGCACAAGCCATGTCATTCAGTGTGTATTGCAAAAGCCACAATAATGGTATTTAACTTTGTTTCTATGAGGAGGTGTTGTTGACATGAATTTGCCGCATGAACCGGATCATACCGTTACATTTAATATAAAAAAAATACACATTCAGGCACTTATCATTACAGTTGCATCGATTGTCGTTGGAGCTGTTTTGATGGCTTTCTTTCATCTAGAAAGCGGATTTGAAATTTCATTCTGGAATTTCTTTTTATGGGCCGTTTTGTATACCGCACTGATTATTTTGCATGAAGTGTTTCATTTGATCGGCTTTATGATCTGGGGGAAATGTAAAAGAAGCGATCTCGTGTATGGCATTAACCGTGAGCTCGGCGTTGCGTACGCCGGTACGAAAAAAGTGATTGTGAACAAGGCAATGAAAAAAGCATTGCTGCTGCCGTTCTGGATGACGGGCATGCTGCCATTTGTCATCGGTATATGGCTAAACAACTCTGTCCTGATGATTGTCGCCGCCTTTTTAATTGGCGGCGCGGCCGGTGACTTTTCGATGTACAATCAGCTGCGAAAAATCAAAAAAGATGCGTTTATTCTGGATGATGTAAATGAACCGAAGCTATATGTGTATAACAAAAACCCGTCTGTATTCAACTGACAGATGAGCTTTTGTTATACATTCTTTTTCTCACATTTCCCTATATATGTTGCTTATTTCTATAGTCTCTCCTATTTTGTTACAAGGCTTCTGACGCTTGTTCACTTTTTGGAAAGATCAGCTCAGGTAACCGAAGAGTAATAGGCGTTCCTTTTCCCTCCATGATTAATCCGAATTAAAGCCTCGATCCGTTACATAATTGCCAATTGACCAGACACCTATGCCTTTGTTTTTAGCAATTTTCTGTTTTGCTTCAAATTCATCGAGATAACGTGTATTCGGTGGATACACGTATGCAACCCGCGCCATTCCTTCTTCAAGAAGCGTTTCCTGCACGCTTTTCCCATCTACATACACATAAACGAGTATTCGGCTATACTTGTCTAAACGCTGGCCAACATCAAATTCAAGCGTAATTTCCCCTTGCTTAAGCAATTGTGCCGTCCGCTCTTTCGCCTCGTCACCTAATGGCTGTTTTCCTAGCTTCGGATGTCTCGTCTCAGGTGTATCAATTAACAAAAAACGGGCACTAAATTCTTCCTCTTTTCCATCGTCGTCCGCATCAAATGCAAACACCGCCGTATCGCCATCAACTGGTCTGACGAGTGTAGCCGGAATAGGATCGATCGTGCCTTTGGACTTTAATATATTTGTTGATTCATTAACTGGCTCTTCTTCAGCCACTTTGTTTGATTCCTCTTGGCTCTGTTCCTTTTCAATCGCTGTCAGCACATCATCTGTCACTTCAAGTAAATCAGTGACATCTTGTTCCGTACAAGCTGATAAAACAAGAAGACTGCTCATCATGACCGCTATCATATATGTAAATCGCTTCACGTTTCTTTTCCTCTTTTCTTTCGTTTCTCCTTACATTTTAGCATTAAAACCATCAAAAAAAACCGCCCAAAAAAGACGGTTACTCTTTCACAGACTCTTCAATGTATTTTGCAATGATTGGAATCGTCAACTCAAGATTGCTTGTTATAAGAGTGTTTTTCACATATTTCAGCTTGCTGCCATCACTCGCATACGGCTGAATGCCAAGTACATTGTTAATATATATAACGCCTTCGTTCGTAATCATCGGTTTGATAATGTTCCCGTCTGTCTCATCGTAATGACGAATTTTCTCAAGACCATTGACGAGCCCTTTATCAAACAAATCATTCATCGCAATTTCATATACTGCCGGTGCCATGTTCTCGCTCATTTGCTCATGCAATTCATACATCACATCCGGCTTGTTTTCCAAATAGTACTGCACATAATACGCAAGAAGTACTTGCTCTTTTATCGCTAATTCCCCCATAAAAATGCCCCCTTTTCCTGTCTTTTCTATTATACATTATTTTGGCATAAAGACGTTAATTTCCTTCTATCTCTTATATGCCAATCCGATGACACTCAACGCAAATTTGCATAATGTATAGTAACTAAATTAAATCGGATAGGATGCGGTCCAATATAATGGAGTAATAACTGATTCATAAGGGCTTCTTCAAATAATATAACGAAATATGCCGAATTATTGAGATCATTCTTCTTATGTGTTAACATTTTCCATTCCAGGGAAGTCCTTTCTGATAACGTCGAAAATCGTGAATGTGCCATGGTATCAGCAATTCATAATCAAACATTTCCCATATTTTACATTTAGGTGCTCTTGATCCCGAAACATCAATGATGCAATTAACAGCACGGCGGGCAGCCTCGTTTGCGCCTTCCATAGTGGCTAAGTCCGTGTTCGTTCGAACATAATCAGATGCCAGAAAAAAGTTCTTAATTCTTGTATATGCATAAGGTCTTAACTCCCAAGTACATACTTTATTCACCAATAAAGGAGAAATGTTGATTTTTTCGGTATCGTTAAAAATCATATCCGAGTCTAAAAACCAAGAATGAAAATCGTCGTCTTGAAGAACAGTTTTCTCTGCATTAAAACTTTTTTTAAGCTGTGTCCAAACTTCGTTTTTAATCTCTTCTAGTGTGCATTCTGAAGCTTTTTTTTCATATATGATTCCCGGGATATGCCACTCAGATATACAAACTGAAAGAATTCCTTTGACAGTACCATCTCCATATTCCTTAAGATCAATCGAAGGCCAAAATTGCTTTTGGGATACAATCGTCAAAGCCCAAGGAGCATCTTGACATATTATGTGACCATGAATGATCGGAATATCTCGTTTTAAAAAAAATTGAATACCATTCATCCAGCCTAAGCTTTTACTTAATTTTTTGATTCCTTCCAAAGTTGGATCAGCTTCAATCATTTCACGTGAGATTAATTTTTCCATAGCTTCTACAGGCAATGCGGAAAGAAAATAATCCGCCTTAACAGTTAAAATTCGGCTATGGTGTTTTATTGTCATACTGACAATCGTTTCTTGATCACTTTGAATATTAATACACTCAGCATTAGTAAAGTAACGTACTCCCTTTTTTCTTAAATAGTTCAGCCACGGATCAATCCAAACTTCATTTGTCGGTCCGTTCAAAAGCCTGTCATTCTCGGATCCCGGTAAAATACAATCTAAAATAATTTGGGAAAGAACGTTGCCAATCGTTTTCATGCTGGCTTCTCTTGCATTTGCTGCAACTAGAGACCTTGTTATTCCTGTAAACATTTTTTGAAAGTCCTCTGATTGACGGTCACCATCCAGATAGTCCCACCAGCTTATTCTTTCATATTCATCCATTCGTCTTTCTTTGCAGCTGGTCATTACTTGCCATACTCTTTCAACTAAAAATTCAAGTTCATGTTCAGATAGGCCCCAATTTGTCTCAAATAGAGCTTTTATATTTATTTTAAGATCGACCATTGACTTTGGAAACCCTAAAACGAAGGGCACAAGAGGTTCATTAAAACGAGCAATTCCCATTTTTGTAGCTTCAACTAAATTAGCATAAACGGTGTTATTTCCTTCAAGCGGAATTCTTTTCATCGTATCAATAATATGGTTATAAAATTTAGGAAAAAAACGGAAACCATGTTCGCCAGGTAGTTCTTTTCTTCCATTTATTCCAGAGCCCGGAACAGGTACTGACCGAGCTTTTCCACCGGAAATCGATTTAGCTTCGTATACTGTGACATCGTAGCCTCGTTCGATTAATTCATGTGCAGCACTCATCCCAGCAACTCCACCACCCAAGATAATCACTTTTTTTCTCATCTGATCACCTATCTTATGAATAATGAATACCCCGTTATATCTGATCACTCCTTCTTCTTGTTTTTCTCTATGTCAGACACATTCCCGATCACAAAATTGAGGCTGGTTTTCCATGTGTTAACTCTAAAATATGTGTAGTTAATCCGCTCAAAATATGCCTCTCATATCACTTATCTTTTTTGACTGTGTTTATATCATGCATTCCCATTAGCTAAACGTTGGACAGCTCTAATAATTCCTCCATATCCTGTACAACGACAAAGATTACCTGAAAGTGCCTCTTTAATATCTTCTTCTGTCGGATTAGGTACCGCATCAACAAGTGCCTTTACTGCCATAATCATTCCTGATGTACAATAACCACATTGAAATCCACCCTCGTGCAAAAAGGCTTCTTGAATATTTCTATTGCCATCTGTTCCTAACCCCTCGATGGTTAGGACGGATTTCCCATTTACTTGATACGCCATTACTAAGCAAGCATTGACGAGCTGTCCATCTAATAAAACAGAACATGCCCCACAACGACCAATTCCACACGAAACTTTTGTGCCTGTTAAGTGCACTTTCTCTCGTAAAATATCAACAAGACGAGCAGAAGCTTGAACCGGCAATTCATGCTTTTGTCCATTAACAAGGAAAGAAAGTGTGAACTCCTCTTTCATCTTTGAAACTACATGATCTGCTTTATTCAAGTCCATTCAAGCATCCTCCTTACTTCAATCGCCTCTAAAATTTCTTCAGATGAAACCGGCAAATGTTGGACCCAATGGCCAATTGCATCGTGAATGGCGTTCACAATGGCTGGAGTGATCGCAATCGTTCCAATTTCTCCAACTCCTCTTGGGCCATGAGAGTCATCTTTATATAAAGCTTCGATCGCTTGAACATTCGTATGAAAGGGAATATCAGCTATACCCGGGATCAGGTAGGTATCAAAATTTTCCGTTACATATCTGCCGCCTTCCATCTTGGCTTCTTCCATTAATGTATAACCTAAAGACATGACACCTCCACCTTCTATTTGACCACGATACCCATTTGGACTGATAACGGGGCCCGCAGCGATTACATGATCTAGATCCGTAACCTTTACTTTTCCAGTGAGAAGATCCACTTCAACCTCTACTTTTACACCCCCAAAGGTATATAAATAATGACCACCAATCACCGCATCAGGCGTAGTAGGAAAATGAAAATTCGTATATACAACAAGAGGACTTCCATCCTTCATTTCCTGTGCCAGTTGTTTATAGGTCATACACGGGTGCTTACCGTTCACTCTCCAAAGTCCGTTTTCTCCAAGAATCAATTCGTTTTCAGGAATACTTAGAAGTTGTGATACTCTTTTACAAATCTTTTGTGTAAAAGGTTCCTTCATTCTTTGCACAGATTGCCATACTATACTCGTACCTCGAGAAGCTGTAGATGAGCCTGAAACAGGAACGAGTGCCGTATCGCCTATCACGATTTTTAGATCATTTTGAGAACAACCAATTTCCTTAATGACTATATTTTCAATAACAGCTAATAATCCTTGTCCGCATTCCTCAAAACCAAAGGCAATTTCAATTTTTCCTTCATGATTTAAGGCTAGCCGTCCACCAGCGCTATCTAAACGCCCAAAGCCAAGCCCACCTCCGTGCATAGCAAGTGCCATTCCTGTTCCCTTACGCTTCCATTTTGAACAAGGCTCTTGTTTTTGTTTTTCTTTTTGCTTCATACATAAAGCATTTATACTTTCGAGCACTTCTAATGCCCCATTTGAAGGTGCAATTCGTTGTCCTAAAGGTCCTTTGTCTGTGGCCTTCCGTATATTTTTCCTTCTTAGTTCAATTGGATCTATCCCAAGTGCTTCAGCTAGACGATTGATTTGTCCTTCAAGCGCAAAGGTTATTTGATTTCCACCAAATCCTCTAAACTCTCCCGAAACACCATTATTCGTAAAAACAGATAGCCCTTCTATATCGATATTGGGAATGATATATGGTCCTGAAGCATGCTCTACTGCAAAATCTAAAACGGCTGGACCTAGTGTTGCATATGCACCTGTATCTGCGATAATCCGTACTTCATGTGCAACAATCTTCCCCGTCTTACTGGCACCAGTTTTCATGGTAATTCTCATGGGATGTCTTTTTAATCCGGCCCAAACCGATTCTTTTCTAGTATGATGAACCTTTACCGGACGTCCTGTTACTAAAGCAAGTATGGCCCCATACGGTTGAATATTTAATTCATCCTTCCCACCAAAGGATCCACCCATCGGACTGGAAATAATTCGTATCTCATGTTCTGGTTTTGCCAGAATACGAGCGAGCTGAAAGCGATCTTTAAATCCATGCTGTGTTCCAGCATATACAGTAATACTCCCATCCTCCTTTGGGACAATTACCCCTCCTTCAGTTTCTAGATAGGCATGCATTTGTCTTGGTAACTCGTACGTTTCTTCTACGACAGTAAAACAATCATCAAAGGCTTTACTTACATCTCCATTTTTGAATGTTGCACGGTGAAGAATATTTCCACTTGGATGTAGCTTCGGTGCATCTTTTGCTAAAGCTTTTTTTGGGTCATCAATGACTGGAAGCTCTTCATATACGACTTCAATTAACGCTAGCGCCTCATAGGCAATGGCTTCCGATTCTGCTGCAACAGCTGCAATGGCATCTCCCATATATCGCACTTTATCTTCACAAAATACTGGTTGATCTGGAAAAATAATCCCAAATCGATTCATCCCTGGTACATCTTTATGTGTAATAACTACTGCTACACCAGGCAATTGCTCTGCTCGCTCTGTTTTAATTGAAACAATGTTTGCGTGTGGATATGAGCTTCTTAATATTTTTCCATGTAACATGTTTGGGAACGTCAAATCCGTTAAATACTTTAAGTCACCTGTCACTTTTGCCATTCCATCTGGCCGGACACGCCCTTCCCGTTCCGAAATATTAAACTTCATAGCACAGGCTCCCTTCATTTAAGCGATGGAAATACTAGTTCTTGAAGCTCTGAAATAATGATATGTGCTGCTACTTTTTTTCGATAATCAGCAGACAAAAAAGCATCTGTGGTTGGTAAGAATTCTTTTAATATTGATGAATATACTTCCTTCCAAGTTACTGTTGATAACTTCTCCCCTTTGAATAAACGTTCCGTAGCTTTAAGCCGGTGCGGCAGATTATCTCCACCTCCAACTGCAAGCCTAACATGGTCCAATTCCCCTAACTCATTCAAGGACATAGAGCCAGCAACCGTAACAATCGCAGCTGTAAATGCCTCTCTACGTCCGATTTTTTTATAAAAATAATGCATATTTCTCTCCTGTTCATTGATGGGAAGATGAACCTGTGTTAGCAAATCATCCTGTTGATCTTCTTTATCTTTTAACCAACTCCATACACTTTTCTTTAGACTAGAAACCTTATTACAAAGACTAATTTCTGCATCCATCACGAGAAGAGCAGGAATAACATCTCCACTACGACCAGCTATATTCCCACCAATCGTTGCCTGGTTACGTACGGCCGGTGCGGCTATATGTTTTACGACTTCAGACAATAGCTTCCTTTCCATCGTCACTAAAGAATGGTTTTGACAAGTAGCTAAAGTAGAGAGTGCTCCTATCGATAGCACTTTGCAATCATGATCACGTTCTACTTCAATCCCTTGCATCTTTTGAATAAGTTGCAAGCTAATAAGATTTTTCGGTACTTTATTCCCATTTTCCCACTGTAGTTGCAGAAGGGTCCCTCCAGATATAAAGCAAGCGTCAGCTCCAAACTCCTTTTTCTTTGCCAATGCTTCTTGGATCGTTGTAGGTGTCCAGATCACACTCGATGCTAATGATGAGTTCTCCTTTTTAGTGGTCACTTATAAGGGATTCCCTCCTTTACTTGCTCATACTCTTCTCGTGTATCAATGTCGAAGAAAGCCCTTTCATCTTCATATTCAATGGTGTCACCATTACCTATAAAAGATTTTCGAATTAGCTTTCTAGCTCCCATGTCCCCTTCTAACTTCTCTAATGTCGGGAACATGTTGCGAGAGAATAAAATCGGTGGTCTTACAATTCCTTTAAAGCTAGCCGCGACAAAATCTCTTTCTCTTCCTTCATTTAAAATAGTTCGATACCGTGATATAAGATTATTCATGATTCTGACTGTAACAAATGGTTGGTCTGCCAAAAAGACTAACGCCGCCTCCGCTTTCATCGCATTCACTTCTTGCAATCCACGGCGAAGTGAGTAAGCCTGCCCCTCTTTTGCTTCAGCACACGTAACATGCGTCCATCGTTTGACAAACAAAGAAGTAAAAAAGATATAATCCAACCAATCTAACGGATCTTCCTCTTTTGTAACGACTACTATATGGTCAAGATTGGTTGTTAAAGCTGTATTCAAAGCCAGACTACCAAGCGTCGTATTTTTTAACGGAAGCAATAGCTTATTCTCGCCCATTCGACTACTTTTACCTGCTGCTAGATAGATCCCAACAATTTTTGAGTCTTGCATCTTCATCGCATAGCATCCATCTTGGAATTCTTTTGCAGCCTCTTTACTCTAATTAAGTCAGCCACAATGCTGATGGCAATTTCTTCAGGTCCTTCTGCACCAATAGGCAATCCAACAGGAGTTCGAATGTTACCTAGATCTTCCCCATTACTTAACAAGCGTAGGGTCCGAGCCCGAGAGCCAAGGACCCCTAAATAGCCTAACTTTTCATTAGCTAATAATTGAAGCAGCTCTTGATCTCGCTTAAAGTTATGCGTCAAAACGATGACATGGTCATCCGGACGGAAGTGAATTTGTTTAATCGCAGCGACAGGAAAGTCGACAATACATTCCGTTGCACTTGGAAAATTGTCTTTGTTACATAATGCAGGGCGCCAATCTGAAACGAGTACAGAAAATCCAGCTTTAGAGGCAAATTGGACGAGCGGGATCGCATCTTGACCTGCTCCAAAAATAATTAAGCGTGGTTTTGGTTGATAATGATGAAGATAAACGGGAGCAGAAAGTTCTTCCATGTATATAATTCCGCTCTTTACAATGGGGGAACGTGAATCCAAAAGGCATTTAATCCTAGCAGGAATACTTCCTTGCCACTCACCAAATAGCTGATGGTCTTCTGTTAAAAAAATATAATCCGTGACGCTATAATCATGTGTTAATTTTTTCATAATAACTACAGACTTTCCGGCTTCAAGGTATGTTTCAAGGGTATGAAGGTGTGAGCGTAGACGATGACCAATCGGTTCAAGCAAGACTCGAAGAACACCATTACATCCCGCTCCCTGTCCCCACGAGAAGTCATCTTCTGCTCTCATGTCAAAAACAATCGTTTGCGACAGTCCATCATTGAACAAATCCTTTACTCTTTCTGCGAGATCATCTTCAATGCAGCCAGCACTTAGTAAGCCCACTCGAGTGCCTTCCTCTTTAAATAACATCGAAGTCCCTTCCTTGCGATAAGCCGATCCTTGAACATCAATAATAGTGGCTAAAATGTCTTTCTGGGATGATAAATGAATCACATCTAATATTTGATGGATACTTTCCATTCAATACTCACCGTCCCTAAAGATCCATTTACTATTATGAATATAGAATTTTTTGCTAATCGTATAATGAAATGTATTTAATGAGATAAAGGAAAAATCCATTTTTTATTTACATTCAACAATTTGTTCCTATAACAATCACCACATACAAACACAGTTATATAAATACAAAAAACTTAATTTCCAGCTTGACAAATCTAAGTTTTCATTGATTCGTAATCGTCATCATATAAAGTTTTAATTTGATACAATTAATTATATTTACGTGATAATGGAAGTAAAAATAACAAACGCAATGTATAATTATTAATTTTTTTGAGTGACTCGATAGTGTCACTTAAAGCAAAATTAGTCTTAAGGCAAAGACCATTTTGTTATTTGTTTAAGCGTAACTACTCAACCTGCCATATTTTATGCAAGACAAAGAGAGGTCACTGCTAGTAAGCAGTACCTCTGTGAACTTGGAAGAAAAGGATTCAATTTTCCCTTCCCGAATAAGTTAATCCATCGAGTGGAAAATTAGTTTTCCTTGTTATTATGTTTCGGGAGTTTTTATTAGTTATCTACAACTTCAAAACCAATTTCACTACCGCCTCAATATGCGTCGTCTGCGGAAACATATCGACCGGCTGCACTTCTCTTGTTTTATATCCACCGTCTTCGAGTACCCGCAAGTCCCGTGCAAGTGTTCCCGGGTTACAGGATACATAAACAACTTTTTTTGGTTTCATCTCCAAAATCGTCTGCAGTAACGCATCGTCGCAGCCTTTGCGCGGCGGATCGACGACAATGACGTCCGGCCGGATACCTTGTTTATGCCAGGCCGGGATCACTTCTTCTGCTTTCCCTGCTTTAAACTGCGCATTTGTAATGCCATTTAACGCTGCATTTTTCTTCGCATCTTCAATCGCTTGCGGCACAATTTCGACACCATATACTTCTTTTGCTTTTTTGGCGAGAAAAAGGGAAATCGTACCGATGCCGCAATAAGCGTCAATGACAATTTCATCACCTGTCAATTCTGCAAATTCAAGCGCTTTTCCGTAGAGTACTTCTGTCTGCACCGGATTCACCTGATAAAACGAACGGGCAGAAATGGCAAATTTCACATCGCCGATTAGATCATAAATCACATCTTCGCCCCACAATGTGCGCGTTTGATTTCCAAAAATGACATTCGTTTTATCAGGATTAACGTTTTGTACAATAGATGTAATACCTGGAATCGCGTCACGGATGCCTTTAATGACCGCATCTTTATTTGGCAGTTCAGCTGTACGCGTGACGAGCACCACCATCATTTCCCCTGTTGTGTAGCCGATCCGCGCCATCACATGCCGAAGCACACCTTTATGCTGCTGTTCATTATACGGCATGACACCGTTCGCTGCACACACATCTTTCACTTTTTGAATGAGTTCATCACTTTGTTCATGCTGAATAAGACATTCAGTCATATCAATAATCTCGTGGCTGCGTTTTTTGTAAAAACCGGCGACAATGCGGCCCCCGTTCATGCCGACTGGAACCTGTGCTTTGTTCCGGTAGCGCCATGGCCCTTCCATGCCAAGCACTGGATGAACTGGCACGTCCGGCAGTTTTGCAATCCGGTCCATCACATTTCTCACCTGGTTATATTTCATCTTAAGCTGCCCTTCATACGTCATATGCTGAAGCTGGCAGCCGCCGCACTCATCATATACAGAACATGGAGGCTTCACGCGTTCAGGCACTGTTTTATCAAGGCGGAGCAATTTCGCAAATCCATATCCTTTATTCAGTTTCGTCACTTCAATTTCACCGGTTTCGTCCGGCAACGCACCTTCAACGAACAGCGGGTAGCCATCTATTTTCGCCACTGCTTTTCCTTCATGCGTTAAATCGGTAAACGTGACGTACAACACGTCTTTTGTTTTTACCGGGGCTTGAATCTTTGCCACAATTACTCCCCCTCATTTATTAAGCTTGTCTGCCGGTTCACATTAAGACCAGGCAGAGAATCGTTTACTTGAAAAACGATATCCTTCATCTTACATTGATGCGCCGCTTCTTTCAACAGCAGCTCCAGTTTTTCATACTTATCGCTCTGCATGGATATGATACTTATTTAAAACCATTTTAAAATCAGCTCTGCACCTGTATTCGCTGCACTTACTGCAAATTGCGCCAGCCCGAATCCTGCTGAAAAGCCGGTAATAACACGGAGCAAATTATTGCTTGTGCGAAACTGCCGTTTTTGTGTGAATCCATCCAGCAGCATCGGAATGTTCAATGCGATCGCCATTAAAAATGCCGGGATAAAAGACAAAATTGGTGGGAAGAAGGCCATCGGAACAGCTAAAAATAAGCCGATTAATAAAAACATACATCTATAACAGATTGGAAACTGCCTGCCGCACACAATAAGTGACCGTTCTGGGCGGCGGTGGCACGGCATGAACTGCAGCGTAAAAAACTCCTTCATGACGGACAGTCCGGACCGCAGTCACAGTCCCCATCGTTGTCGCAGTCGAATGTTTTCTTGCTTATAGTCGGCGTTGGACAGTCGCAATATGAGTAATCATCATCTTTTCCTTTTTTGCGTCGTTTCTTGTACCAGTAAATCGTATAAATAAATAAAATGAAGCCAAAACTGAACCAACTGATCAAAATGAATCGCTCGTTTCCAACTGGGTTTGACGTCAATCCAATAACACTCCCTATGATGCAAGTGAGAGCGACAAAAAAACTGATAAAAATCAATCTCCCAGCACCGCCTTTCAACGTAATCTTATCATAAATCAATACGATAAAAGGAAGATGCTTTTCAATATCTTTACTCATAATAAGTGATGTTTAAAAAAAGCCGGTAAAGGAATAGTAATATGAGACGTGAAACAAATAGGAGATGAACATGATGAATCAAAACGAACTGAAAAAGCAGGTTTTAACACTTTTACAGGAAAGTCGGATCGGAACGATGGCGACCATTCATGATAACAAGCCACGCTCGCGTTATATGACCTTTTTCAATGATGATTTGACTCTTTATACGGTGACAAGCAAAGATATGCACAAAACGGAAGATATCGAACAAAATCCGTATACACATATTTTGCTTGGTTATGAAGGTGAAGGAATAGGCGACACATATGTGGAAGTAGAAGGAAAAGTTGTCGAGTCTGACGATGAAAGCTTGAAGGAAAAAGTATGGAATGAACATCTCGAGCCTTGGTTTGATGGCCCAGAAGATCCAAATTTGCTTATTTTGCAAATTAAGCCGGATCAAATTCAATTAATGAACAAAAAAGGCCAGTCCCCGCAAATACTGGATCTTTAATCAAACGAAAAAGGCACCGCTATTTGATGGCGATGCCTTTTTTATAAGCACATATTTTGCTTTTCTGATCCCTCAGCTAAACTTCTGACCATCCGAGCACTTTTCTGACCGCTTCGCTTATCCGTGATGTTCCACTACATCTTCGTATGCACCCATTGCCTCAATTCGGCCGGCACGCAATCGAATGACTTGATCAGCGCGACGAACGGTATTCAATCGATGCGCAATTACAAAACTTGTGCGTCCTTCCATTAACCTTCCAAGCGCTTCTTGAATATGCAGCTCGGTAATTGTATCGATGCTGCTCGTCGCTTCGTCCAAAATCAAAATAACTGGATCGGCTAAAATCGCCCGAGCAATCGCGATCAGCTGCCTCTGTCCCTGACTAATACCCGAACCTTCTTGACTCAGTTTTGCTGCGTAGCCATCTGGCATTTTCATAATAAATGAATGGGCATTGGCGAGCCGTGCAGCTTCGACAACTTCTTCATCTGTCGCATTAAGGCGGCCATAGCGGATATTTTCCATGACCGTTTCTTCAAACAACACCGTGTCCTGCAAAACAAATCCCATCTGTCCACGCAAACTCGCACCAGAAATGTTCCGACTATCGACACCGTCAAATACAATCGAACCGCTATCCGGTTCATAAAATCTTGCCAGCAAGTTCATAATCGTTGTTTTACCTGATCCGGTCGGCCCAATAAGCGCGATTGTTTCTCCCTTTGAAGCACTGAATGTGACACCAGAAAGTGTCTCTTTTCCTTTTTCATACGAGAATGACACATCTTTGAATATAACTTCGCCTAAAATGTTATGGCGAGTACCTGTCTTCCCATCGACTGTTTCTTCTGTGTCGATAATATCAAACACGCGCTCCGCTCCGGCAACAGCCGATAACATCGTATTATATTGATTCGCAAGATCATTGAGCGGCCGCGTAAACTGGCGGGCATATTCAGTGAAAATCACAATCGTTCCGACCGATGCCTGGCCATTCAGCGCCAAAATCCCCCCGGCGAGCGCAATGAATGCGAAACTTGTATTGTTTAAGACGTTCATCAATTTTGGAATAAATCCGGAATACGCCTGCGCTAAGTAGCCAGCTTCTCTCAACTGCTCATTTCTCTCCATAAAGTCCGCGATCATTTCATCTTCACGTGAAAACATTTTTACAATATGACGACTTGAAATCGCTTCTTCAATAAAGCCATTCAAATCACCGAGATGCCGCTGCTGTTCTTTAAATTTCGGGCCCGTCCGTTTTGTTATCCACTTCATCCCGCCAAACATGAGCGGAATAATCAGCAATGTGACGACAGTCAAAATCGGGCTTAAATACAGCATCACGACAATGGAACCAGCAAGCGTCAAAATGCCCGATGCAATTTGAATGATCGAACTGTTAAGCGTGCTGCTTATATTTTCGATATCATTCGTCACGCGGCTCATTAATTCACCGTGACGGCGTTTGTCAAAAAAGGCGATCGGTAACTTGTGAAAATGCTGAAATAAATCATCACGCAGTTCATACACCGTTTTTTGCGCAATATCGGCCATCCAGTAGTTTTGCAAAAATAGGACCCCCGAATAGCTCACATAGACGAGCGCAAGTCCCCCAAGAAGCCATAAGAGACCATCTTCATCTCCTGACGCTATATAATTATCAATGGCAACGCCGATTAAAAATGGACCTGCTAGTGCTAAAACAGAACTGAGCGCCACCGTAACAATCGTTAAGATGAGCTTTCCTTTTCTCTTTAATAAATAACCAGTGATACGTTTCAATGTGCCGGACATATTTTGAATTTTTGGCTTCGGTTGTGGATTAGCCCCGTGTCTGTTCATGTATGTTTTCCTTTCTGCCTTGCGACTCCATGAGGCGTTTATACAATCCATTTTGACTAGATAGCTCTTTGTGCGTGCCCGACATAGCCACTTGTCCATCTTCAATCATAAAAATACGGTCCGCCTGCTCTGCCGTTGATATTTTTTGTGTAACAATTATAATCGTACATTTTTCTTCCGTAATCGCATCAATTAACGCTACTTCTGTTTTTACATCAAGAGCACTTGTACTATCGTCTAACAGTAAAATATCCGGCTTTCGAATGAGTGCACGGGCAATCGATAAACGCTGCTTTTGCCCGCCAGATAACGTAACACCTTTTTGACCGATCATCGTATGATAGCCATCTGGCAATGCCGCTACTGTTTCATGGATTTGCGCTTTACGTGCTGCCTCAACGATTTCTTTTTCCGTTGCGTTTTTTTTCCCCCAACGAATGTTATCAAAAATTGAACCGGTAAACAGATGCGACTCCTGTGGAACAAAACCAATTTCCCGGCGAAGCGAATCCATTTTCATTTGGCTAATATCACGCCCGCCGATCGAGATGATCCCTGAATCCGGTTCATATAAACGTGGAATAAGGGATAGTAACGCCGATTTCCCCGATCCTGTTCCACCTAAAATCGCCGCCATTTCTCCCCGCTTCACCGTCATCGATAAATCTTTTAAAACGGGTGCAGTTCCACCTGGATAGGTAAAGAACACATTCTCCAGTGTAAGATCGCCGTCTTTCGGATACGTTTCCGTCACCCAATTCAGCTTTTCCTGTTCGACGTTCAGCACTTCATCAATCCGACCTGCTGAGGCTTTCCCGCGTGCAAATGCAATTGTAATAAATGTGAAAATCGACAGTGAAATGATAATTCGTGCCGCATAGTTAATGATGGCAACAATTTCACCAGTTGTCACTGTCCCATTTTGCATTTCGACAAAGCCCAACCATAAAATGAGGAGGAGAGCACCGTTCATGACGAGCAGCAAAAGCGGCACGATGCTTTCAAACGTACGGATCACACGAATCGTTTCATCCATGAGTGCCTTACTCGATTTCTGAAAGCGCGACTTTTCATGATCGCTTCGGACGAATGCCTTAATTAAACGAATACCAGTTAAGTTTTCACGCATGACACTGTTCACTTTATCTAATCTTTTTTGAACGCGTTCGAACATGCTGGCACCCCGTCTCATCATAAACATCATGAAAACGAGCATCACTGGTACTACAATCACCAACACAAGTGACAATCCAAAATGAACGTATAGCGCCATGGCTGTGCCAAAAACAATCATGAGCGGTGCACGTAGCATAATACGTAAGCTCATAAAGACAGCATTTTGCAGCTGTGTTACATCATTGGTCATTCGAGTAATGAGCGTGGACGTGTCAAAATGACCGTATTGAGCAAATGAAAAAGATTGCACTTTTTCAAAAAGTTTTTTCCGGATATCAAATCCGTAGTTTTGACCGATGCGGGCAGCAATAAATGAATTCGTTATACCTGCTGCAAACGAGAAGAGGGACAGCCCGATCATGATCACACCCCACCGGATTACCATATTAAGATTGCCGGCAATGATCCCGTCATCAATCATTTTCGCTATTAAAATCGGCATCACTAGCTCAACTGCCAGCTCTAAAAGCATGAGCCCCCACGCTGCCGCCATCGACAGTCGATACGGTTTTAATAATGATAAAACACGACTCATACGTACGCCTTCTTCCAACTTTATTTTTCATAAGTGTAGCAAACCAGCACCCTTTTTTAAATTTTTAGCGCCTTTCAAGATAAACAAAAAATCTCAAAAACCAGTATGCACTGGTTTTTGAGATTTTTTACTGTTCATTTAATTCGGGAACCGATGTTTTTTCCTTCTTTGTTTTCGCCGCTGTCATATAAACGAGTATGCCGATAAGTACATACACAGCGAGTGATGCATACATCGCTTTAAACCCCATACCAGCTACAGCGGCGGCGATCACGACTGCCCCCACGCCAATGCCGAAATCATAAAAAGAGAGAAAAGTGGCGGTCGCCGTTGCTTTTCGTTCAGGCCGTGCCCTAGCAATCGCAATCGTTTGAAAGCTCGGAAACAAGGTTCCCCAGCCGATGCCAATCATACCGGCTGCTACGAAATAAAGAACAGCTCCATTCGCCAGACTGAGCACGATGAGACCGGCCGCAAATAAGACAATCGATGGGATAACGATGATATTCTCACCATACTGGTCAAACCAGCGTCCTGTGAATGGACGAGAAAGCACAAGCAGCACCGCGTACACGATAAAGAAATAACTAGCAATTCCGCCGATATTCAGCTCCCCTGCATATACTGGTACGAACGATAATATGGACGCATATCCCACTGAGAAAAAAGCGCCTGTCAAAGCAATCGGCAGCGCCGACTTTTCAAATAAATGTTCCGGATGCAATTTTAAACGAAACATGGAACCTAAACGGGCAGAACCTGAATGATCTGCCGCCAAACTTAACCCGATGATTAGTGCTATAACAGAAATAACGATGCAGGCGATATAGGCGGCGGTCATGCCCCAACCGTTAAATAGCGTCAAACCGGCAAACGGCCCGATCGCCATCGCCAGATTGTTCGATAAGACAAAATAGCCCATTCCTTCTCCGCGCCGTGAATCGGGTATAATATTCGCGACGATCGCACCTGCCGCTGTTGTCGCCATCCCGAAACTAATTCCCTGAAAAAAACGCAGGGCAAGCAGCACATTAAAGTTTGTCGCAACTAAATACAAAATCATCGTAACAAGATAAAGAAACAGCGACGTGACGAACACTTTTTTTCGTCCGAACATTCCAATCCATTGACCGGCAAAAGGACGGATCAAAATCGCCGCTATTAAAAAAACAGTTGTGACAAGGCCGGCCTGTGCTTCTGTTCCGCCTTGCCCTTGCAAAATGTAGACAGGGAGCGTCACGAGTAAAAAGTAAAACGTCATAAACAAGAAAAAATTCCCTGCCGATACACTTATAAAATCTTTTGTCCATAATTTTGCTTTATTCATGTAGCGTCCCCTTCTGTGAGTTCTCTTTCACATTCATTAAATAAGATGACAATAATTGCTGCATATACTCTCGCTGTTCATCGGATACTCCTATAAGCAGACGATCATTCATTTGAAGAACGGCCGCTTCCCACTCCGGATATGCAGCTTTTGACTGTTCCGTCATCTCAATAATTTTGGCGCGGCGGTCTTCCCCCGTCACCTGCTTCACATATCCTTGTTTCATTAAGCGCTGGATCGTTCTTGTCATTGGCGGAGCCTCTACGGCAAGATAATCACACAGCTCTTTTTGAGTCATTTTTCCTTTTTCCTTTAATACGAACAGTACGGACCACTGCGCCGTATAAAGACCGAACGGCTGTAGTGTATGATTCGCCTGCTTCGCCAATTCACGCGATAACTGGTGAATCGTATGAAATAATTGATGTGTATTCATAATTCCCCCCTAAATTAATTACCTAGGTAACTAAATTTATCATACCATACATTTCAGGAAACAAAAGTTTTTTAATAAATAAAAAAACTGTTTCAAAAATCAGAGAGACTGATTTTCGAAACAGTTAATGATTAATAAATCCGATCCTGTGGCCTCAATTTTTCTACAGGTGCGAATACATCGAGATGGCGATATAAATTTTCAAACTCCGCTGGAATTTCTCCACCAAGTTCACCGTCCAAATTCACAAGCATCTTATCACTTGAATGAACGGTAATATGCTTTGCTTTCGTGTAAATGACGTGAGGATCATTTAAATGTTCCCCCCGCAGCGCAAGGCTGACTATACGAATAAACTCGGCCAGATTCGTTTTTTTCAAAATGAGCAATGTGAACAGCCCATCATTGACAGACGAATCTGGTGCCAACTTTTCAAAGCCGCCGACTGAGTTTGTTAAACCGATTAAAAAAAGAAGAGATTCCCCTTCAAACACTTGTCCGTCATATTCGATCGTCACATCGGTCGGTTTAATAGATGGGAGCATTTCAATCCCTTTTAAATAATACGCCAGCTGCCCAAGCATTGTTTTTAACTTGCTTGGTACTTCATATGTCAGTTCTGTCAAGCGGCCACCGCCGGCGATATTAATAAAAAACCGATCATTCATCCGACCGATATCAACAGGAATGGTTTCAGCCGCTGTAATAACATCCACTGCGCCTTGAATATCACGCGGAATATGCAATGCACGCGCGAAATCATTTGTCGTTCCCATCGGAAGAACACCGAATTTTGGACGATAGTCGTGTCCAGCAAGCCCGTTCACAACTTCATTTAGTGTACCGTCACCGCCGGCCGCAATGACCGTATCAAAACCTCGTTCAGCCGCGAGACGCGCCGCTTTTGTCGCATCGCCTTCACTCGTTGTCGCATGAGCAGATGTTTCATAACCTGCACGCTCTAACTTTTCAAGTGTTTCCGGCAAATGCTTGCGGAACACCTCACGGCCAGAAGTTGGATTGTAAATAATTCGTGCTTTTTTTGTCATCTTTATCCCAGTCTTTCTTCTATTAATATAATCGTTCCGTAATCGTCGTCTTCAAACTACTATACACTTCCTGCCAAAGCGTCTCATCTATCCGGTACGCTTCTGTCAGCTTGCTTATCATTTCACTGCTTTTTTCGTCAAAGTCGGCGTGTTCGCGCGGCGGCAAAGACGATCGATAATTCGTTACCATCTCCTGCACAGCTGGCGCACGTGGACCCCATACAGCCTGCTCTTCACCTTCTTCATTGATGAAAATGATGATAGGAATAGAACGAGACGTACCGTTCGTTAAATATTGATCGATCAATTCCAAATTCTCATCACGATGAAGCAGCCGAACATCCATATCAGCAGCTTTTGCGAGTGTCAGCAAAATCGGCACATTCATCATCGCATCGCCACACCAATCTTCGGTAATGACAATGGCACGCCAATTTGCTTCTCTCAGTTTATTCATAAGCGAGGCTTCATCACCGGACAGATGAAATTTTTTCAATACGTGAAGCAAATTTTCCTGATTCTTCGACATTTGTTCTATATATTGTTCGGGCGTTAACCCTTTCTCAAACCAGTTATTTAAATCCATTTTTCCCCTCCGTTGCTGATTTTCTAGCCATTCTCTGACTCCATTATGCACAAAAACCACTCATTTGACAAAATCGGTTGATTTAAAGAGACAGCAATTTTATAATAGAAGAATAGATATTAATATTTATGAATAATTATAAATAAAAATTCAAAGGAGTTTTCATATGAAAGCATCAGTTATCGGCGCTTCCGGCTATGGTGGCATTGAACTTATACGTCTTTTATCCAATCATCCTGATTTTGAATTACATGCAATTTATTCATCGAGCAAAGAAAATGTTTCCGTAACAGAAGATTATCCACACTTAGCAGAAGTTTGCTCGCTTCCACTGACAAAGATTGATCCAGACACCATTAAAGAAACGTCGGATGTTGTCTTTTTAGCGGTTCCATCAGGCGTTGCTTCCGGACTTGCACCTCAACTTGCCGGCGGTCATGCAAAAGTCGTTGATTTATCCGGTGATCTTCGCCTGAAAGAAACAAATGATTATAAAAAGTGGTACAAAAAAGAGCCTGCTGACAAAGCATTTATTGCAGATGCAGTATACGGATTGACAGAATGGAACCGTGAAAATGTGAAAACAGCGAAAGTACTCTCAAACCCGGGATGCTTTCCAACAGCGGCACTGTTAGGACTTGCACCCGTAGTGAAAAATAATTTGATCGATATGAAAAATATTATTATTGATGCAAAGTCAGGTGTATCCGGTGCTGGACGTGGACTATCACCACTCGTTCACTTCGCAGAAATGAACGACAACTTCCGCATTTATAAAGTGAACGAGCACCAGCACATTCCGGAGATCGAACAGCAATTAACGTGGTGGAATAAAGACACAGCACCAATTACATTCTCGACTCATCTACTTCCAGTATCTCGTGGGATTATGGCAACGACGTATGCCCCGCTCACAAGTGTTATGACAACCGAAGAAGTGTACGCACTATACGTTGAAACATACAAAAATGATCCATTCGTGCGCGTTCGTCCTTCAAAGCAATTCCCTGGTATTAAAGAAGTTGCTGGCTCGAACTTCTGTGACATTTCTGTTGACGTCGACACACGTACCAATCGTTTAGTGATCGTCTCGGTCATCGACAACCTCGTTAAAGGTGCGGCTGGTCAGGCCATTCAAAATGCGAATTTGATGTTTAATTTTGACGAAACATCGGGACTCAAAGGCTTCCCAATGTATCCGTAATGAAAGGATGATTTGTATGAAAACAGTCGTTGTAAAATGCGGCGGCAGTGTGTTAAAAGAGCTATCGGACAGCTTTTTTTCAAGCATGACCTCACTGCTGGCAGACGGATACAAAATCGTATTTGTTCACGGCGGTGGTCCAGAAATTAACGCCATGTTAGAAAATATGAATGTGAAAAGCGAGTTTAAAAACGGTCTTCGTGTAACTTCACAAGACGTACTCGAAGCGGCGGAACTCGTCTTGTCTGGCAGTATGAACCGGAAGCTCGTCCGCTTACTAGAAGCACATGGCATTGCGGCAATTGGTTTACAGTCAAGTGACCAAGGTATTCTTAATGCTGATTTCATCAACAAGGAAGATCTCGGTTTTGTCGGTGACGTAACATCCGTCAATCAAACTGTTTTAGAAATAATTTTAAAGGCAGGACTTCTTCCTGTTTTAACACCAATTGCGAAAGGGCCGAACGGTACAGTGTTGAATGTTAACGCTGATCACGCAGCCGGTGCTGCAGCCCGCGCACTTTCCGCAGATCACTTGCTCATGGTAACAGATGTAGACGGTGTATTGAATGATGGCCAGCTTGTACCAGTTCTAACAGGTGCAGAAACGAAGAAGCTAATTGAATCAGGTGTGATAAGCGGCGGCATGATTCCGAAAGTTCAAACCGCCCTAAAAGCACTTGAAAGCTGTGAACATGTACACATCGTGTCAGGTAAAAAAACATTTTACGAAGATGGCCAGTGGTATGGCACACAGTTTAATAAAGAGGAGGAGACAATTTGAGTCATTTATTCCCTACATATGCGCGCTGGGATGTAACACCTGTAAAAGCGAAAGGCGCTTATCTTACTGCAAAAGATGGCAAAGAATACCTTGATTTCACGTCTGGCATTAGTGTGTGTAATCTTGGACATACACCCGACAATGTAAAAAAAGCAGTGGAAAAACAGCTTGAAAAATTTTGGCATACGTCGAATTTATTTCAAAGTGAATTACAGGAAGATGTCGCAAAGCAATTAACTGATGCATCCGGACTAGATCTTGTCTTTTTCAGCAATAGCGGTGCGGAAGCAAATGAAGCCGCAATCAAACTCGCCCGCAAATCAACAGGCCGCACAAAAATTATTACGTTTATCGATTCATTCCATGGACGGACATTTGCGACGATGGCGGCAACCGGACAAGATAAAATTAAAACAGGCTTTGGCCCGATGCTTGAATCTTTTGAATATGTGAAAATGAACGACATTGAGGCGTTGAAGACAGCGCTTGATTCAAATACAGCAGCAGTTATGTTTGAAGTCATCCAAGGTGAAGGCGGCATCAATTCAGGTGACGCAGACTTTTTGCTTGAAATTGAAAAGCTGGCTCATGCAAATGGTTCTCTTGTGATCATTGATGAAATTCAAACCGGCATCGGCCGGACTGGCAAAGCGTTTGCGTTCCAGCATATTGGTCTTGATCCGGATATTATTTCTGTTGCCAAAGGGATTGCGAACGGCTTTCCGCTTGGTGCTATCGTTGGAAAAGCCGCGCTCGCTGAAGCATTTTCAGCCGGTTCACACGGCTCGACATTCGGAGGTAACCCCGTTGCCCTCGCTGCTGCAAAAGAAACATTAAACACGATTTTCAATGATTCATTTTTAGCTGATGTAACCGCAAAAGGTGATAAGTTGAATGTATTATTAACAAAAGCTCTTTCCGGCGTTCATTTCGTTAAACAGTTAAAAGGAAAAGGCCTTATGGTCGGCATCGAGTTGACTGAAGAAGCAGGCTCATTTGTGACAAAAGCACGCGAACAAGGACTGCTCATTTTAACAGCGGGAACACACGTATTGCGCCTTCTTCCACCGCTTAACGTCACAGATAAAGAAATGGAAATAGCAGTCGACGCGATTGCGACTGTATTACAAGAAAAAGCTGTCCAGCAAGACTCCTAATTCAAGGAGTCTTCCGGACAGCTTTTTTATTTATCCTACTGCTTTAGAACGGATTTGATCGAGGACGAAATCAGCGACAGCGCTGACGATTGTATGCTGATCGTGATCCATCGTTGCAACGTGATATGAATTCGGCAACGTCACAATTTGTTTCTTACGTGATGAAATGGACTGATAAATAAACGATGTATTTTCAGGTGGCACGACATTGTCCTTAGCTGATTTGATGCATAATGCTGGTACATGTATTCGATGTAAAAGTGCCGGTACAAGCCCCATGAGCTTTTGCAGTTCGCGAATGGATTGAACCGGTGCTTCATCATACGTAATTTCATGTACATTTTCTTTTTTAATATCCGGTTCGCCTTCTTCAATAAAACGCGGTGCGGGATCATGCCGTAAATACTCAAGTGACGGGAGTGTAAGTGCGGCATTGATCGTAATGATGCCTTCAATATCATGATGCTCGGCCGCAAATTGCAGTGTCAGCGTGCCGCCCATCGACTGCCCCATTAAAAAAATACGTTTATTGCGCTTTTTAAGAAAACGATACGCGCGAGAGTAGCTTTCATACCAATCTTTGTGTGTGCAGCGTTCCATATCTTCTTGATGTGTCCCATGTCCTTTTAAACGCGGCGCAATAACAGAGAATCCATGTTCATTTAGCGCCTCTGCCACATCTCGAACACTTTGTGGCGTGCCAATAAATCCGTGTGAAAGCACAATTCCAATGTCGTTTCCTTCAAGATAAAATGACTCTGCTCCTGGCATGACTGCATACTCTTCTCTCATCATCATTTCCTCCTTTTTTTAAATCCGATTGTTTTTATTGGTTATATATAATTTAATATATCTTTTCCGATAAGTCAAGTTGGAATTAAAATAAAAAACTACTGCTACATGATAATAAGTGTATTTGTAACGTGTAAAAAAGTGAATCGTCCATAAAATCACAAGTTTAATCTCATCATTTTTGATCGCTCACACGACTTTCCGCCACTTCCCTATTTTATTTAAAAATTAACTGTCATAGTGACGGCCTTTTCTTCATTCGTCACGTAAATGTGATCATTAGTTATCATACAAATTAAAACAAAAACCGCCGGCACATAGCCGGCGGTCGTCTATACATTATCGCTTGGCAATTTCTTCTGCAAGCAATTTGTTGATTGCCTGCGGATTTGCCTGTCCTTTTGACGCTTTCATAATTTGGCCGACAAGGAAGCCGATTGCTTTTTTCTTGCCGTCTTTAAAGTCCGCGATCGACTGCGGGTTCGCATCGAGCGCATCGTTGACGAACTTCAAAAGAGCTGATTCATCTGAAATTTGAACCAATCCTTTTTCTTTCACAATCGCTTCAGCATCGCCGTCGTTTTCAATCAGTTCTTTGAAAACGGTTTTGGCGATTTTGGATGAAATCGTTCCTTTTTCAAGCAGTGAAATCATACCCGCCAGATTATCAGGCGTTAATTTTGTTTCAGCGAGCTCTTTGCCTTCCGCATTCAAATACGCAGGCACTTCCCCCATTAACCAGTTGGATGCCAGTTTTGCGCCGGCACCTGCTGCCACTGTCGCTTCAAAGAAATCCGCAATTTCTTTTGACATGGTGAGTACTTTTGCATCGTGCGCCGGAAGTCCAAGTTCGTCCATATACCGCTTTTTGCGTGCATCTGGAAGCTCTGGAATAGTTGAGCGAACGTGTTCTTTCCACTCGTCATCAATGTACACCGGAAGAAGATCCGGTTCCGGGAAGTAACGATAATCGTCTGATCCTTCTTTCACACGCATGAGCAAGGTTTTGCCTGTCGATTCATCAAATCGGCGTGTTTCTTGATCGACTTTTCCGCCTGATGAGACAACTTCAGCTTGACGTTTTTCTTCATATTCGAGCCCTTTACGTACAAAGTTGAATGAGTTTAAATTTTTCAATTCCGTTCTCGTACCGAATTCTTTCTGTCCATATGGACGAATCGAAATATTCGCATCACAGCGAAGCGATCCTTCTTCCATTTTACAGTCTGATACTTCTGTGTATTGAATAATCGCTTTTAATTTTTCCAAAAACGCATATGCTTCTTCCGGTGAACGAATATCCGGCTCAGATACGATCTCAACAAGCGGCGTGCCTTGACGGTTATAATCACATAAAGAGTGCTTGCCAGCATGCGTCAGTTTACCGGCATCTTCTTCTAAATGAAGACGCGTAATGCCGATTCGTTTCGTTTCGCCGTTCACTTCAATTTCAACCCAGCCATGTTCACCAATTGGTTTGTCATTTTGCGAGACTTGATATGCTTTCGGATTATCAGGATAAAAATAGTTTTTTCGGTCCCAGATGGCTTCTTCAGCAATTTCACAGTTAATCGCCATTGCGGCTTTCATTGCATATTCAACAGCCGTTTCATTCATAACCGGTAAAACACCTGGGTAGCCGAGGTCAATGACGGTTGTATTTGTATTCGGTTCCGCGCCAAAATGGGCCGGTGCCGATGAAAAGATTTTTGAATTCGTTTTTAATTCAACGTGGACTTCAAGTCCGATGACTGTTTCAAATTCCACCTTGTACCCTCCTTTACAACTCTGGTTTTTCTTTATGAAAATCAGTTGCCTGCTCGTACGCATGTGCGACACGGTAAACGGTTTTTTCATCAAAATGACGGCCGATAATTTGCAAACCGAGCGGCATTCCATCAGAAAATCCGCATGGAATTGAAATACCCGGTACACCTGCTAAGTTAACCGGAATCGTCAAAATATCATTCGCATACATTGTGAGTGGATCGTCAATGATTTCACCGATTTTAAAGGCTGGTGTCGGCGTTGTCGGTCCAATGATGACATCATAGTTTTCAAAGACATCTTCAAAGTCTTTTTTAATAAGCGTACGTACTTGCTGCGCTTTTTTATAATACGCATCGTAATATCCAGAACTTAATGCAAATGTCCCTAGCATAATCCGACGCTTTACTTCGTCGCCAAAGCCTTCTGCACGTGTTTTTTTGTATAAATCAATTAAGTTTTCCGCATTTTCGGCACGATAACCGTAACGGATTCCGTCAAAACGGGCAAGGTTGGACGATGCTTCAGATGAAGCGAGTAAATAGTATGTCGCGACTCCATATTTTGAATGTGGAAGTGACACTTCTTCCCAACTAGCACCTTGTCCTTCTAGCACTTTCAGAGCAGCTAACACAGACTGCTTCACTTCTTCTGAAACTCCTTCACCGAGATACTCTTTCGGCACTGCAATGCGTAGTCCCTTCACATCTCCAGTTAAGTTTTTCGCAAAAGATTCACCTGCTACATTTGCCGAAGTCGTATCGTACGGATCGACGCCGACAATCGCTTCAAGCAAGTGCGCATTATCTTCTACGTTGCGTGTAATCGGACCAATCTGGTCAAGCGATGAGGCAAATGCGATTAAGCCGAAGCGGGATACACGGCCATATGTCGGCTTCATGCCGACAACGCCGCAAAATGAAGCAGGTTGACGAATCGAGCCGCCTGTATCGGAACCAAGTGAAAACGGTACTTCACCTGCCGCAACAGATGCAGCAGAACCACCAGATGAACCACCCGGCACGCGGTCTAGATTCCATGGATTACGTGTTTTCTGGAAGCTTGAGTTTTCCGTCGAAGATCCCATCGCAAATTCATCCATATTTAATTTACCGACTGTGATTGTGCCTGCTTCGCGCAGTTTATTCACAACCGTCGCATCATAAATCGGGTCAAAGTTATAAAGAATCTGGCTCGCTGCTGTTGTGCGAAGCCCTTTTGTAACAATGTTATCTTTCACACCGATCGGCACGCCGTTTAAAATCCCAGTTTTTCCTGATTCCTGCAATTCTTTCGCTTGATTGCGGGCATTTTCTTCATCAAGCGTTAAAAATGCTTTCACATCTCCGTCTACCGCTGAGATTCGTTTAAACGATTCGTCAACGAGGTCTGGAATAGTGATTTCTTTTTTATGTAACATCGACTGAATCTCGTTCAGTTTATGATCAAATAATGACACACTCTCTCCTCCTTATTCGATAATAGACGGTACACGGATTTGTCCGTCCTGCTGATCCGGTGCATTTTTCAATACGTCTTCGCGATCAAGTCCAGGTGCTGATTTGTCTTCTCGAAGTACATTTTTCATATCTAAAACGTGTGACGTTGGTTTAACGTTTGATGTATCAAGTTCATTTAGCTGCTCGGCGAATGTAATAATCGCATCGAGTTGTTCCGTAAATTTATGCACTTCTTCATCCGTTACTGCCAGTCGCGCCAGATGCGCTACGTGTCGTACTTGCTCTTCAGAAATTCGCGTCAATGTAATCCACCTCCGTAAAAAGTATCGGCATTCTTTTGTTTGCACAAAGTTTATTTTACCATGATTTCATCTTTCATTCATAATTGTTCAGAGAAAAAGAAAAACCACCTTGAAATTCAAGGCGGTTCCGTGTCCAAGGTCCGTTTATCTTCCTCTTATCGTTAATCTACGCTCTGCGCACACTTGCAGAGGTAGATGTCTTAGCTAATGTTGTTAAATTAGCTTCTACTTTTCGTTTTTTACCCATAATCCTATTTAATATTTGGCTGACTAGTGATGAAAATAAAGGGTTATCTCTTTGGCGTGGGTATGGTAAATGAACAGGTAGATCCATCACAATTTCACCCTCTTCAATTAAGATCACTCTATTTGCTAACGCAACAGCTTCTTCAACATCATGAGTGACTAATATAGCAGTGAATTGTTTTTCTTTCCATAGATCCTCAATTAATTCATGCATTTCCATCCGTGTTAAAGCATCAAGCGCACCCAACGGCTCATCTAGTAAGAGCAGCTCGGGATCATGGATAAGCGCTCTAGCAAGGGCTACTCTTTGTTTCTGACCTCCAGATAGGACAGCTGGCCAAACGTTAGCACGTTCGGCTAAACCAACTTGTTTTAAAATAGTAGGGATTTGTTTCTTCTCTTCTGATTTCAAACCTAAACCGACATTATCAGAAACTTTTTTCCAAGGAAGAAGCCTTCCGTCCTGAAACATCATTTTAGCAAGCTGATTTCTGCCTTTTAATTCTGTTCCATCAACTAACAAACTGCCCGAACTTATCTCCTCTAATCCAGCAATGATTCTTAATAATGTACTCTTCCCGCAGCCACTTTTTCCTACAACGGCAATGAAGTCCCCTTTGTTAACGTGTAAATCTATTTTTTTCAACACTTCTTTACCATCAAAAGATTTAACGATGTTATCCAACTGCAAAATAGGTTCATTTTTATGATCCTTTGTCATACTCTTCACCTCCATTTTATTTTTGGTAGGTTGGATGCCATTTTAAAAATCGTTTTTCCACTAACTTTGCTGTTATATCAGACAGTTTTCCTAGCAAAGCATAAAGAATGATACTTAATACAACAACATCTAATTGCATAAATTCTCTTGCGTTCATAGCCATATACCCGATACCAGAATTCGATGCAATGGTTTCAGCTACAATTAACGTTACCCATGTAATCCCTAATGCAAATCGTACACCTACGAGGATTGAAGGTAATGCTGCTGGGAAAATAACTTCCAAAAATAATGACAAGCCTTTTAGACCATATACATTCGCCATCTCAATTAAAGATTTATCAACTGAACGGATCCCATGAAACGTATTCAAATAGATCGGGAAAAAAGTTCCTAAAGCGACTAAAAACAATTTCGCTTCTTCTTCTATTCCGAACCATAAAATAACAATTGGAATTAAAGCTAGATGCGGTATATTACGGATCATTTGTATGGAAGAGTCAAGTAAACTCTCTGCCGTTTTTGACAAACCGTTTGCCAATCCTAGTAGAAAACCTATACCTCCACCTACAACAAACCCCCAGAATGCTCTTTGTGTACTTATCCAAACGTCTGCTACTAATTGGCCACTTTTCGTTAACTCAACAGCAGCGGTAAAAATATCGATTGGATTTGGTAACACTCTATTAGATATCCAGCCAATGGAAGAAAATAACTGCCATGATCCAAGCAAAACAATTGGGACAATCCACGGTAAAAGTCGTTTGAATTTCATTTTTGTTACCTCGTTGCTTCTAAATTTTTAGGTAGAAGTCCATTTGCAACAATTTCTCCAAACGGGCTGACAATATTGGGATTCTCAGATAGATCCACTGTTACATCTTGATTTAATTCTAAATATGGAAATAACAATTCTGATACACGATAGGCCTCTTCCAAATGTGGATAACCGGATAAAATAAATGTTTCGATACCGATATCTTCATATTCCTTCATTCGTTTAGCTACTGTTTCTGGGTCTCCTACAAGAGCTGTACCAGCACCTCCTCGAACAAGACCAACACCCGCCCAGAGATTTGGACTAATTTCTAAATTTTCCTTACTTCCATTATGGAGTTCGGACATTCTTTTTTGACCAACTGAATCATACCTTGATAAAGCTTTGTGAGAGGCAGTAATTAAATCGTCGTCTACATACTTAATTAAATCATTGGCAGCAGCCCAAGCTTCTTGTTCTGTTTCCCTGACGATGACATGAAGACGAATGCCAAATTTAACCGTTCTACCTCTTTCAGCTGCTAACACTCTCACTTTCTCAATTTTTTCTTTAACTTGTGCAGGCGGCTCACCCCATGTTAAATAAACATCTACATGGTCAGCTGCAATTTCATGACCGATATCTGAAGATCCGCCAAAGTACAATGGCGGGTATGGTTTTTGAATAGGTGGATATAATTGTTTGGCATCTTGCACGTCTAAATATTTCCCTTTTAGAGTTGATTCCCCTGTCTCTAACAACTCTCTCCAGATTGTTAAAAACTCATCTGTTAGCTCATATCTCTCCTTGTGAGTGTAATGCAAACCATCTCCTGCTAATTCAACAGGATCACCGCCTGTCACGACATTGATTAATAATCGTCCATTGGATAATCGATCGAAAGTTGCAGCCATTCTCGCAGCTTGTGATGGCGAAGTAATACCTGGTCTTACAGCCACAAGAAATTTCATTCGTGAAGTCACCGGTATTAAAGAGGAAGCCACTACCCAAGCATCTTCGCAAGATCTTCCTGTCGGCAATAAAGCTCCCGTAAATCCTAAACTATCCACTGCTTGTGCCACTTGTTTTAAATAGGGTAAATTCACGGCTCTTCCTCCTGTTGTAACGCCTAAATAACGTGAATCCCCATGTGTCGGTATAAACCAAAATACGTTCATTTCCCCCGCTCCTTTGATTGTTTATTTTCTACTATACATACAGATTATTTCGTTTCTAATGTTGCATCACTTGTTTTAATTTCTTTAGGTATTAACTGAAGTTTATAAAATTGATCGGCAATGGCTTGTTGATCGTTTATTACTTCATCTGTTATCGTTTCGATTCCGTATGTTCTTCGCTCAAGTACAATGTCTAACGTTTCCTTATCCATCCCAATTTGAGGGGCTAAAAATTCTGCTGCTTCATTTTTATTTTCAGATACCCACGTTTCCGCCTTATCAATTTCACTATAAATAATGTCTAAAACTTCCGGATTCTCTTCCGCAAATTCCTTTGATGCTAAAAAGAATTCTCTATTATTAACTAAATCGGTTCCATCAACTAAGATACGAGCTCCTGTCTTTCTTTCAGCTTCTGCTAAAAACGGATCCCAAATCACCCAAGCGTCAACAACTCCTTTTTCAAAAGCTGCTCTTGCATCTGATGGAGGTAAGAAGGACGTTTCAACATCTTCATATTTAAGTCCATTTGCTTCTAGCGCTTTTACTAACAAATAATGTACATTCGATCCTTTATTTAAAGCGATTTTTTTACCTTTTAAATCAGCAACACTTTGAATAGGAGAATCTTTTGGTACAATAATGGCTTCTCCTTTTGGATTTTTTGGCTCATTCGCAAAATAAATTAATGGAGCATCGGCTGCTTGAGCGAATATCGGTGGAGCTTCCCCTGTATGACCAAAGTCTAAACTGCCTACATTTAATGCTTCAAGTAATTGTGGACCACCTGGAAACTCAGTCCATGTAACAGTGAAACCTTTTGGTTCTAATTCCTTTTCAAGCGTTTCTTGTGCTTTTAAGAAATTCAACGTACCAAATTTTTGATAACCAATTTGAATCGTTTTTTGCCCGTCTTCTTTTGCCTCATCTGCTTCTTCATTTGAAGTTTCAGTGTTGCAAGCACTCAATACAAGTAAAAGAATGAATGATACGAGTAATAGCCACGTTTTATTTTTTACACTACTTAACATTTTTTCTCCTCCAAACATTTTTTAAACAAAAAGACCCCAGCCCTCTATGGTTTAGAGGTTGGGGCCTTCAGTTGACTGATCGGCATCTTTTTATTTGATTTTGTTTCTTAACGACTTGTGTAGTGCGTGCATCTGCTGCAAAAAACTGTTGTTAATATTGATGTACTTAAGATATTCTAATTAATCCGATGTGTCAAGTAGTATTTAATTTTTTATTTTTAAATTAAATCAAACTTTCACGCATACCGTTCTCTATTTAATTATTAATTGGTCAATGAAAATACGTGTAACAGCAGACCGCACATGAAGCGTTTGTGCAGAAACTGTTGTACTTAGCTTAACAATTCGTTACATATAAAAAACATCCCAATTGCCGGTGTGATCAGCTTTTGAGATGTTTTTCTTTTTTACATTAAGAGCAGCAAGCTTAATGCCATGACGAACATTCCCGAGACGACGCCATAAATAGCAAGATGCGTCTGATCGTATTTTTGTGCGGCCGGCAGCAATTCATCAAGAGAAATGAACACCATAATCCCTGCTACACCAGCGAATATCATCCCAAACATCGTATCCGTTAAATAAGGCATTAAGATGAGCCAGGCAAAGAGGGCACCGATCGGTTCAGAAAGTCCCGATAAAAAGGACCACTTAAATGCTTTTTTCCGGTCGCCTGTTGCAAAGTAAAGAGGAACAGCAACCGCAATGCCTTCGGGGATATTATGAATCGCAACAGCGACTGCAATGGCAATGCCAAGGTTCGGGTCCTGTATGGTCGAAGCGAACGTCGCAATCCCTTCCGGAAAATTATGAATCGCAATTGCAATTGCTGTAAAGATCCCCATCTTTTTCAAGCGTGCATACTCATCATGTGTCGGTTCCGTGTGGAATTCTTCCACCGTTTTAACATTATGGGGATTCCCAACGGATGGAATGAATCGATCAATAAGCGCAATGATGACCATACCGCTAAAAAAGCCGATAACTGTCCACCAGTAACCGGCTGATTCTCCGTGTTCCTCAACTAACGTACCTTTTGCTTTCACAAATATTTCGACCATTGATACGTAAATCATGACACCTGCTGAAAATCCAAGTGACCAGGCAAGAAACTTCGTGTTTGTACGCGATGTAAAAAAAGCCAGCGCACTGCCAATACCTGTTGCCAATCCGGCAAACAATGTTAAGCCTAGAGCTAATAACACGATCTCGTCCATACACACTATCCCTTCATCTTCTTTTTTATTATTGTATTTTAAAAATTGCTCTCATATAATTTTTTGTATGAGGAAATAAAAGGCCTGATTTGACGATAACGTCCAAATCAGGCTATTCTTCTTATTCATAAATATGCACATAAGGTTCCTCTGCATTGGCTGCTTTGACGATGAGCGCTTCCGTTCCGTTCATTGACGTAATGCTTACTTCGATTGGTATATACGCCGGGAAATGATCCATGACAAGTCCTGTCACAAACTGTGTAAATCCAATTGCTTCTGCCTTGCCATAAAACTGAATTGGAATTTCAATTTTCAAACTGGACAATTCACCACCGCTGTAAAGCGCACGGCCGATAACGCCATTAAAGTTATCAAAATATTTCTCCATATCCTGCTTAAAGTTCAAAAAGTATGTCGCGTCTTCTCGATGTGCTTCTTCTGCTGCAGTCGACGGAAACAGGACATATTCTTCGTTAATATTTTTCCAATCATTCGTTTCTGTTTCACCTGCATCCAGATGTGTATAGGCAATAAAATTGCCTGCTGTAACCGAGTTTTTCGGTGCCTGTTGAAATAAAGCAATCGTCACTGGCACATTTTTTGTTTTATCCATCGCCCGAAGACGCGCGGCAACTTGCGCGGCAATTTTCTTTCCTTCTTCTTCAATCGTTTCATCTGGAATCGTAAATTCATACTCTGCACCATATTGTTCTTTTTGATAATAGTGAACCGAATTTAGCGCAAGGCCGATGACAACCCCATCCAACTGCAATGAATTATCTTCTTTTTTTGTTAAATAATTTTGCTCCATAATGTGTGCCAAATAAATCGGTGCCCGTTCATTTCGTTCATCCACGGAGCCTTCACCAGTATCAATCGGATTCAGTCCCAGATTCTCTTCTGCTGTCATTTCTTTTTCTGCCAGCTGAGCATCTGTATACTTGCGGCTCAGCCACGATCGAACAACATCCGCTTCAAGCGTCTGTCCATCTCGAAAGAAATGCGTCTCCGGTGAAAAGTTTTCTTGTGCAATCCTCATTAACCCCGTTTCAAATTCAACGATATCATAGCGAGTATTCAAATTAGATACAATCATCCCGCGCGCCTTTCCCTCCTCAAAAGGAACTATCGTTCGGTAAAAGTTTTCTGAAATTTGATAGCTCGGAATAATTGCTGTCTGCTCTTCACCATTTCCCTGTGTCACTTCATCTTTATTTTGCAAAGCCGGTGCACATCCTGTTACGAGCAGCATAGCGGACACTGCTGTGAGAACCCATTTTTTCTTCAAAAAAGCCACCTCTTATTTTGTAAGTTCATCCATTAATTGTTGTTCATTCCAGACATCCACACCGAATTTTTCCGCTTTTTCAAGCTTTGAACCAGCTTCTGCACCGGCGATGACAATGTCTGTTTTTTTGCTGACGCTTCCTGCAATATTACCACCAAGCGCTTCAATCCGCTCTTTCGCTTCGTTTCTTGTAAGCTGCTCAAGTTTGCCTGTCAAGACGACAGTCTTTCCTGCAAACGGTGAATCCCCTTCTGCCACTTGAACGCGCATCGGTCCATCATACGTCATGTTAACACCAGCTGTCTTCAATTTCTCGATTAATCCCGCTACTTCTGGCTGTTCAAAATACAGAACGATCGCATCAGCCATTTTACTGCCGATTTCATGAATCGCTGTCAGATCTTCTTCAGATGCTTCTTTTAGTCGGTCAATTGTGCCAAATTCCATTGCGAGCGTTTTCGCTGCTTTGGCTCCAACATGGCGGATTCCAAGTCCGAACAATAATCGTTCAAGTGAATTTTGTTTTGATAATTCGATTGCTGCCAATAAATTATCAGCTGACTTCTCGCCCATCCGTTCAAGTTGAATGAGAGCCTCTTTTTCTAGAGAATATAAATCTGCGACATCTTTAATGAGTTTTTCACGATAAAGCTGAGCAATGACTTTTTCACCTAAACCGTCAATATTCATTGCGTTACGCGCAACAAAATGATTCATACCTTCACGTATTTGCGCTGGGCATTGTGGATTGATACAACGAAGTGCCACTTCTTCTTCTAGCCGGACGAGTTCACTGCCGCATTCCGGACATTCAGCCGGCATGTGAAATTCCTCTTCTTCACCTGTACGGCGATCTAACAAAACACTGACGACTTCTGGAATAATGTCGCCTGCTTTTTTCACAACAACCATATCGCCTATGCGAATGTCTTTTTCTCGAATTAAATCTTCGTTATGAAGCGATGCGCGTCCAACTGTCGTTCCAGCAACACGTACCGGCTGCAGTACCGCAGTCGGCGTCACAACACCTGTTCTTCCGACGCTTAACACGATACCAGTCAACTTTGTAACGACTTCTTCAGCTGGAAATTTATAAGCGATTGCCCAGCGGGGACTTTTCGCCGTAAAACCGAGCTCGTCCTGTTGGCTGAGTGAATTCACTTTGACGACAATCCCATCAATTTCATAGGGCAGCTTCGTCCGCTTTTCCGACTGTTTTTTCACATAGTTAATAACATCTTCAATCGTTTTACATACTTGACGCTCTTTATTTGTTTTAAAGCCAAGTGAATCTAACATATCAAGCCCTTCACTATGAGATTCCGCACCGATCGCTTCCGGGTTTCCAATACTGTAAAGAAAAATGTCCAAGTTGCGTTTGGCTGCAATACGCGGGTCGAGCTGGCGCAGTGATCCTGCTGCTGCGTTGCGCGGATTAGCGAATGGTTCCTCACCACGTTCATCTCGAATGCAATTAAGTGCGATAAACGACTGCTTCGGCATGAACGCTTCACCGCGTACTTCTATCGTAAACGGCTTTTTCAGACGGAGCGGGATGGAGTGAATCGTTTTTAAATTCGCCGTAATATCTTCACCCGTTGTTCCATCGCCGCGCGTCGCTCCTTGCACAAACAAGCCATCCTCATATTTCAGCGCCACCGCAAGACCATCAATTTTCAATTCACACACGTATGAATAAGGTACATTACCAATCGATTGGCTGACACGCCGGTCAAAATCACGCAGGTCTGCTTCATCGAATGCATTGCCAAGACTTAACATCGGCACATCATGACGCACTTTCCGAAACACATCAAGCACTGCACCGCCTACACGCTGCGTAGGTGAATCCGGTGTTTGCAACTGCGGGTACATGGATTCAATATTGGACAACTCATTTAAAAGCCGGTCATATTCCGAATCGGGAACGGACGGTTGATCGATTACATAATACTCGTAGCTATATTTATTTAACGTATCATGAAGTTCCTGCACACGCTGTTCAGCCGCTTTTACATCCATATTCGTCGTCCTTTCTATTACGCTTTTTCGATTGGTGCAAATTGAGCTAGAAGCCGTTTAATACCCGTTGGACTTGGGAATGCAATATCAAGTTCTGTACTGTCGCCGCTTCCTTTCACTGCCACGACGGTACCTGTTCCCCACTTTTTATGTATTGCTTTATCGCCCACTTTCCAGTTCAGCTGAGCAGCCGCATTCGTTTGCGGACGCATAACAGGACGGCTTTTCTGTCCAAATACAGCTGGTTTTTTCGCCTGCTGTTTTGGGTTTTCAGATTCAAGCAGCTCTTCCGGAATTTCACTAATAAAGCGAGATACCGGATTCATATTTGTCCGGCCATACAATGTCCGCATTTCGGCGTTCGTCATGTACAGCTCATTTTCGGCTCGTGTAATCCCAACATATGCTAGTCTTCTTTCTTCTTCCATTTCTTCATCATCCATTATTGAGCGGCTATGTGGGAAGACGCCTTCCTCCATACCGATTAAAAAGACGATTGGAAATTCAAGCCCTTTCGCGGAATGAAGCGTCATAAGCACAACAGATTCCGTTGATTCTTCTTCTTTTCCAAGCTTGTCTATATCTGCGACGAGTGCGAGATCCGTTAAAAAAGCAACGAGCGTTTTATCTTCGCTTGATTCTTCAAACGCTTTTGTAACAGACAAAAATTCTTCAATGTTCTCAATTCTCGTCTGTGATTCAATTGTTTTCTCAGCCGCTAACATATCCACGTAGCCTGTACGGTCAATAACTTGTTCTACAAGCTCCGAAACCGACAAATACTCTTGCTGCTGTGTGTAAATGTTAATAATGTCACGAAAACCGGCGGCCGCATTCGCCGCTTTTCCGCTAAGCCCAATAAAATCCACTTCCGAAAGGGCCTTATACATCGAAATATCATGCTCTTGCGCATAGCGGGCAATTTTATCAAGCGACGTCGAGCCGAGCCCCCGCTTTGGTACATTAATGACACGTGAAAGGCTAATATCATCATCCGGATTCGCAATAAGACGCAAATATCCAAGTAAGTCTTTAATCTCTTTTCGGTCATAGAACTTAATGCCGCCGACGATTGTGTAGTCAATATTCGACTTCATAAGCGTTTCTTCAATAAGACGTGACTGAGCATTCGTCCGGTACAGAACTGCAAATTCGGACAATTCCCTTCCTGTCGAACATATTTCTTTTATTTTTCCAGCAACAAATTCTGCTTCCGTTCGCTCACTGTCTGCACGAAAATAAGCGATTTTTTTGCCATCTGAATTTTCCGTCCAGAGCTTCTTCGGCTTCCGATTTGAATTGTTCTCAATCACTTCATTCGCTGCCTGCAAAATCCGTTTCGTTGAACGATAGTTTTGCTCGAGAAAAATAGCTTTCGCGTGGGGATAATCTTTTTCAAACGATAAAATATTGGCAATATCCGCACCACGCCAGCGATATATACTCTGATCACTGTCACCGACGACACATAAATTTTGAAAACGGCTCGCTAGTAATTTCACAAGTGTATATTGGGATTTATTGGTATCCTGATACTCATCGACATGAATATATTGAAATTTCCGCTGATAAAATTCAAGTACTTCCGGCACTCGCTCAAACAGACGGATCGTCAACATAATTAAATCGTCAAAATCAAGCGCTTGGTTTTTCTTCAAACGCTTTTCATATTCTGCATATACGTCAGACGTTACTTTATCTTGATATCCGCCTTGCTGTTTCGCAAAAGAAGCTGCGTCAATAAGCACATTTTTCGACGAACTGATCGCCCCTAGCAAAGCGCGCGGATCAAATTTTTTCGGGTCAATGTTCAAGTCTTTTAAAATACTTTTCAACACCGATAATTGATCCGCTGTATCTAAAATCGTAAAATTCCGGCTGTAGCCGATTCGGTCAATATCACGACGCAAAATACGTACGCACATCGAGTGGAACGTTGACATCCAGATCTCTTCTGACACACCGCCGAGCAGCGCTCCAATACGATCTTTCATTTCGCGTGCAGCTTTATTTGTAAATGTCAGCGCAAGAATATTATATGGATTCACTTCTTTTTCGACAATTAAGTACGCAATCCTATGTGTCAGGACGCGTGTTTTACCTGAGCCGGCACCCGCCATAATTAAAAGCGGTCCTTCTGTCGCTTTAACGGCTTCCTGCTGTTCTGGATTTAAACCCTTTAATAATCGATCTGTTAAAAATTGCATACTGTCACCACCATTCAGAACATTCGTTCTTTATTATACACTATTTTTTAACCGCTGCGACGGTTTTTAATGATTCTTCTGGAAAATCGTAAATTGCGTTGCCAACGACGATGACATCGGCATACTGTCCGACTTCTTTCGCCTGCTCTGCCGTTCGGATTCCCCCGCCATATATAAATGTCGTGTCTGAATCACGCAAAATATTCGCCGCCTTTTGAACAGCTGCTATATCACCATACACACCACTATATTCCAAATAAAATACCGGCAGCTTCAATAAATGGCCGGTCATGCGGGCATACGCGGCAACATCTTCTGCATCCAGTTTTGTTTGAACTCCTGTTAATTTCGCCGCTTTGCTGTCTAGATTGGCAATGCAATAGCCTTCAACAATAAGTTCGTCTGGATTCATCAGTTCGCCATATTCTTTCATCGCTTCATAATGAAGCCCAGTAATCCAGTTGGCATCCGTACTGTTTAAGACAGTTGGAATAAAATATAAATCAAAGCCCGGCGTCACCATCTCAATTGATGATACTTCCAGTACACAAGGCACAGGGTAACGACGCACGCGCACCATTAAATCAAGTACATTTTCAAGCGTCACACCGTCCGAACCGCCGACAACAACCGCATCAGTCCCAGACTCGCATACGCGTTCAAGCAACTCATCATCAATCTCTTTATTCGGGTCTAATTTAAACACATGCCGCCACTCACAAACATCATACATGCGTAGAAACCTCCAATCATTCAGTTACAACTTAATATTATAACATCGAAAAGCAGAGTTCGCCTTCGTAAGTAAATCTCATTTCTCGTGAACAAATTCTCTTTAGAGGGACGTAATCTCGTTTTTCGTGAACATTCATCCCTTTTTTACCTATAAAAAAGCCGTCTCTCCGAAAAGAGACAGCTTTGTCATTATTCTTTTTCATGAACACGTTTTAACACGAATTCATATCCGTCGTTGCCATAGTTCAAACAACGTTTCACACGTGAAATGGTGGCCGTTGAGGCGCCGGTTTCGGTTTCGATTTTATGATACGTTCTTCCTTCTTGAAGCATGCGTGCTACTTCTAAACGTTGTGCAAGCGATTGAATTTCATTAACCGTGCACAAATCGTCAAAAAAGCGATAACATTCTTCCATATCACGAAGCGAGAGAACCGCTTGAAACAGCTGGTCGAGTGCTTTTCCACGCAGTTTATCTATCTGCATAATCAACTTCCATTCCCTTCACCTTCATTTTCCACATCAACTGTACTATTCAGCCCTCTTGAGGCAGGTACAACGTGAATCCACGTTTGTCCTTTTTTGAGGGCAGCACCGCTTTCTTTATACGGCACAATCTGTCCATTTTTATTTTGCCACTTGACCATATTCTTGATGCCTTTTTGAATTAAAAAGGCATCACCGCCAGATGTAAGATTAATATCAAGCCGGCCCGCTGCATCAACGACACGATGGTCCGCTTCGATGACGAAAATATTGTCAGCCTTTATCTCTACACCGCCTATTGTACGATGATACGATTCCGATTCTTTATCATACTCATATGTGGCATCGAATGATTCGTTTTTCGATGTATGAACAACGACGTTCGAAGCAGGCTCTCCGTTCAATGATTCTTCCTCATTCTTTGTTAAAAAAGACAGTCGTGCTGGAGAAGAATCCATGTTGTAATCTTTATCTTTCGCCCTATCTAACACTTTATCGAAATATACATATGAATTGTGAGGCGCCTGTCTAGATGCATCACGTTTAAAGACATCGCCATCGTGCTGAATACCGTTTAGTTGATCGACTTTCCCGTCAAATAACATTTCTTTCGCTTCAGGGCTGTACCCATGCGCTAAAAATAGTGCATCGTAGCCCATGGCAATTTCAACAAAATAGTCACGTGCGCTGCGAACTGGACCGGCAAATTCAGGATACTCACTTTGATAAATGGCCAGAAATCGAGTAATATTACCTTCTGCCAGCATTTCATATACAATATCTGCATCTTCTAACCCCGTCTGCGGACGGGCTTCTGTAGAATTGCTGATGACGACTGCTACCGCGCGCCGATCCGTATCCGCCGATTCTACACCGGTAAGCGGATTTATTTCATTTCGTTCACTATTATTGACAGACCGTGAACTTGCACAGCCGCTAAGTAATATAGATGCAGCTGCCAATGCAATCCATTTTTTTTTCATATCGACACTCCAAAAACAGTTTTTACTTTACCATTTTAACGCATTATCGTCGGAAAGAGTACCGTTTTTTTCATAACGTCATACATGCCCTGCGATGTAATCCGAATATATGGAAGATGAGTCGATGTTAAAAATAATAATGTATAAATTGGGTCATTAAATTGATATCCACGCTGTAACAGCAATTCTTTCAATTTCAGTTCTTGCTCAACAACTGTCTCAAATGGCTGATCGGACATAATGCCGGACAATGGAAGTGGAATTTCATGAAGAATTTTCCCATTTTCTGTAAGCACAATGCCGCCGCCAATCTCTTGCATCCGTTCAAACGCCCGATGCATTTCCTCTTTTACTGTTCCAATTAAAACGATATCCTCAGTACTTGAAAAAGAAGAAGCAAACCCTTCCACATTCGTCGCAAAGCCTTTAATCGTCGTGTTTACACGCCATTTACCTTCATAATCGAGGAGCACCAGATAATTTTGATCTTCCTCCATATAGAAATTCTCGCCTACCACATCTTTCATTACATGACACGGTTTCGTAATAACATTATTGACCATTTCAATTCCGAATGGCATTGAAAACTGCAAATCATCCTCACTCAATTCCCAATCAAAGCGCATTTTCGTATGACCGAACTGCTGCCATTGAACATCAGGGAAAGAAGATGTATCCATTCCGCTTTTTTTGACCCAGATTCCATTTGACAGAACCGCTTCCGGATTCGGATGAAATTCATCTGTTAAAATATTAACACTCGCCACCCGTCCCGGTGCAATCATGCCGTGCAGATGCTCCATCCGATAGTAGCGAGCCGCATTATAAGACGCTATATGATATGCATCAATCGGCGGAACACCGTAATCGATGGCGATTTTGATCATTTTATCAATAATGCCATCTTCATAAAACGATGGTGACGATCCATCTGTTGTGAACATCATCATATCATATTGATCGAGATCCATTTCTTTCATTTCCGTCAACAATTTTTCAAGATCCGGACGAATCGATGAATGGCGGAGCGTCACCATCATTCCATTCATGAGTCGCTTACGTACATCTTCTCCACTCATTGATTCATGATCGCCGTCTGCACCGAACAGCGTCATTTTCGTCAATGTTTTTTCAGAAGCACCCGGGAAATGGCCTTCAATTCGTTTTTTCATTCCTCTCGTTTCCTGCATCCAGTACAACATCATATCATCGCCATCTAAAAGCTTCGGCCACCCTGTTAATTCACCGCCTTGAATGACACTATCATGCTCAAGCCACGAATTAATCGCACCGTTTGCAAAAATATCATCTTCATTATCAGGCTCCGTCTGTGCATCATACCGGCACCACCAGTACATCGACACCGGCTGTCGGTTCAGTTCATCAATTAAAGAAAACGCTTTCTTTTCTTCAAGTGTCAACAGCATCATTAAGTTATCATTAATGAGTGTCGTCGTTCCGCGTTTAGCAGCATATTCAGCAAACGTCTTCGGGTTATACAGCATAAATGGATGAACGTGCGGCTCTATATACCCCGGTACAATCGTTTTTCCAGTACAGTCGAAAACTTCATCAGCTGACGCCGGCATTTCATCTCCGATATAGACAATACGATTTTCATATATCCAAATGTTTCCGCTCATCCATCGCTTTAACGTTGAATGCAAGTAACGGGCATTTTGCAAAACAAGTGTTGGTGCTTTTTCGAGATTAAGAACTGCGACCTGTTCACGCAGCTGTTTATTTTTCCATCTATGTTTTAAATCAGACATGACAATCTTTCCTCTCAAAATGACATCGCTTTCAAAACGTGTGATTGCCATCATCTTATCATATATCACATGTTAACGCACTAAGGAAAAGCTGAAAGTGTGAAGAATATTTGACACTTTGGCAAGAAACTTGCATATCGTTGTTAATTGGGACATTTTATTGAAATCCTCTTTTAACAAAGTCCCGATTTCACAAAAAAAACTGCCTCAAATGAGACAGTTACTCTTTTTACAATCCCGCTTTCGAAATGGCACGGCTGCCGATATCGCTGCGATAAAAGAAATTTTCAGTATCAATATTTTTCATTTTTACATATGCTTTTTTCTGTGCTTCAGTCGGATTCGCTCCGCTTCCCGTCACAAGCAGGACACGTCCTCCATTTGCACGGATAACGCCGTCTCCTTCTGTATACGTGCCGGCGTGAATAACAGATGCAGACTCAATGTTATCAAGTCCTTTCACTTCATTGCCTTTTTCGTATGCTTCTGGATAGCCTTTGGCAGCAAGAACAATACCTAAAACAGATTCGTCTTTCCACGATAGCTCAGGATCTTTTCCATCTAATACATCGAGCATAACCTGTATTAGGTCATTTTCAAGACGTGGCAGCACAACCTGCGTTTCCGGATCACCGAAACGAGCGTTAAATTCAATCGTTTTCGGTCCTTCTTCCGTCAGCATAAGACCGGCAAAAATGATACCTGTAAAGGAGCGTCCTTCCTGAACCATGCCTTTTGCGATCGGACGAATGATTTCTTCAACCGATTGATCATTAATCGCCTGCGAAATATGCGGTACTGGCGAATATGCACCCATGCCGCCTGTATTCGGGCCTTCATCGTTATCAAACGCACGCTTATGATCTTGTGCGGCTTCCATCGGATAAACATTTTCACCGTGAACAAAAGCCATCAGTGAATATTCTTCTCCTTGCAAATATTGCTCAACGACAACACGTGCAGACGCATCGCCAAACTTTTTATCAAGCATCATGTCTTCAAGAGATGTGAGTGCTTCGTCAAGCGTCATCGCTACTGTTACACCTTTACCCGCAGCAAGACCGTCTGCTTTTAATACAATCGGCGCACCCTCTTGCTCAATGTACGCTTTTGCTGCATCATAGTCTTCAAAAGACTGATAACGAGCTGTTGGAATGTTGTACTTTTCCATCATCATTTTAGAAAACGATTTGCTTCCTTCTAAAATGGCTGCATTTTGATTCGGGCCAAATACGTTTAACCCTTCTTTTTTCAAGTAATCAGTAATCCCGGCTTCAAGCGGGTTTTCCGGACCAACGATTACAAGACCAACTTTCTGTTCTTTCGCAAAAGACGCAATGTCTTTAAAGTTCATTTCATCAATATCAACAATGTGTGCATCACGGCTAATTCCAGCATTGCCCGGCGCGCAAAATACATTCTCAACCAGCGGGCTTTCCGCAGCCTTTTTACAGATTGCGTGCTCCCGCCCGCCCCGTCCGACTACGAGTACGTTCATATGAAGTGTCCCCCTATTAATGTTTAAAATGTCTGATGCCCGTTAAGACCATCGCAATGCCATATTCATCGGCTTTTTTAATTGAATCTTCATCTTTAATCGATCCACCTGGCTGAATGATCGCTGTAATACCGGCTTTTGCTGCTGCTTCAACTGTATCATCCATCGGGAAGAATGCATCTGATGCAAGAGCGGCGCCTTTTGCTTTTTCACCCGCTTGCTCAAGCGCAATTTTTGCAGCGCCGACACGGTTCATTTGACCAGCACCGACACCAAGTGTCATTTTATCGTCTGTGACGACAATCGCGTTTGATTTCACATGTTTCACGACTTTCCAGCCAAGTTTAAGTGCTGTCCACTCTTCTTCTGTCGGTTCCCGTTTCGTTGCTACTTTTACATCTGCATCTGCAAGTGACAATTCGTCAAGGTCTTGAGAAAGAAGTCCACCTTCAACAGATGTCAGCACTTTCTCGCCTTTTTTGCCGTTCGCAAAATCAAGCGTTAACAGGCGAATGTTTTTCTTTTTCGATAAAACATCGATTGCTTCTTGATCAAATGAAGGAGCAACGATAATTTCAAGAAAAATTTCATGCAGTTTTTCAGCAAGCTCTTTTGAAACAGGACGATTGAGTGCCACAATGCCACCAAAAATAGACGTAGGATCTGCTTCGTATGCGCGTGAATACGCTTCTTCAATTGTCGAACCTGCGCCAACGCCACATGGATTCATATGTTTCACTGCAACCGCTGCTGGCTCATTAAATTCTTTGACGATTTGAAGCGCTGCATCAGTGTCGCGAATGTTGTTATAAGAAAGCTCTTTGCCGTGAAGCTGTTCTGCACGGGCAACAGAGAAGGAAGAACCAAGCGGCTGTGCATAAAACGCTGCTTTTTGATGTGGGTTTTCTCCGTAACGAAGTGATTGCTTCAGCTCATACGTCACCGTTAATTTTTCCGGGTTTTCAACTCCTGTAAGATCGGTCATGAAGCCGGCAATCATCGCATCGTATGCGGCTGTATGACGGAATACTTTCGCTGCCAATTTACGGCGTGTTTCAAGCGTTGTTTGCCCATCGCCTTTCAGTTCAGCAAGTACTTCATCGTAATCACTTGAATCGACGATCACTGTCACGTATTCATGATTTTTTGCAGACGCGCGCAACATCGCTGGGCCGCCAATGTCGATGTTTTCAATCGCATCTTCAGTTGTAACTTCCGGTTTTGCGATCGTTTGCTGGAATGGATACAAATTAACGCAGACGATATCAATCGGCTGAATATTATGCTCTTCTAGCTGCTTTTGATGATCAGGTTCGCCGTGTTTCGCAAGCAAGCCTCCGTGAATATACGGATTAAGTGTTTTCACACGTCCTTCTAAAATTTCTGGAAATCCCGTTACATCCGTTACACCTTTTACCGGTACTCCCGCTTCAGAAAGCATTTTCTTCGTTCCGCCTGTCGAAACAATTTCGTAGCCAAGCGCTGCAATTTCTCTCGCAAATTCTGCTACACCGCTTTTGTCTGATACGCTGATCAATGCGCGTTTTGTCATCGGTTGTAATCCTCCCTATTTCCATTCAAAAGATTTGTTATGACGTTCGGGTAAAGACTGTGCTCTATTCGTTGAATCGCTTTTTGTAAATCATCACGCGTCATGCCGGAATCGACCCGAACACATTCTTGGTCAATAATCGGTCCTGTATCCATTCCTTCATCAACGAAATGAACAGTCACACCGGAAATTTTTACACCTGCATCAAATGCCTGTCCAATCGCGTCTTTGCCTGGAAAAGCCGGCAGCAGTGATGGATGAATATTGACGATTCTATTTCGATACGCTTCCAGTAACGTTGGGCCAATAAGCCGCATATAGCCAGCCAAAAAGACATACTCCGCCCCCGCAGCGCGGAGACGGGATACGATGTCTGTTTCAAATGCTTCTTTTGATTCATACTCTCGCGGCAAAAAAGCAAATGTTGGAATGCCTAATTTGTCAGCACGCTCTAACACGAATGCTTCCGGTTTATCACAGACGATTAAGACGATTTCAGCCGGTACAGATCCCGCTTGCACCGCTTCTGCGATCGCTTGCACGTTACTGCCGCTTCCGGAAGCAAATAACGCTATTTTCGTCATTGAACTGTAACTCCTTCGCCGCCCGTAACACGTCCGATTGTGTACGCAGTTTCACCGGCTGCATTAAGCAATGATTTTACGTTTGTTTCTTCTTCCTGCGAGACAATTAAGACGAAGCCAATACCCATGTTGAAAATGTTATACATTTCCTCGCGGTCAAGTTCCCCATACGTTTCAAGAACGTTGAAGATATCCGGAACCGGCCATGAACCTGCTTCGATTGATGCCCCAAGTCCATCCGGTAATGCACGCGGAATATTTTCGACGAATCCACCGCCGGTAATATGCGCCATGCCGTTCACTTTTGCTTCTTTCAATACAGAAAGAACAGGCTTCACGTAAATGCGCGTCGGTTCAATTAATGCTTCACCTAGTGGAACAGACAAACCTTCTACTTTCGCATCAACAGCGAGGTTATGTTTTTCAAAAAAGATTTTGCGCACGAGCGAATAACCGTTACTATGAATGCCACTCGATGCAAGACCAATCAAGACGTCCCCTTCTTTTACATCTTCACCAGTGATCACTTTGCTCTTTTCAACAGCACCGACTGTAAAACCAGCCATATCATATTCTTCTTCTTCATATAGACCAGGCATTTCTGCTGTTTCGCCGCCGATGAGCGCACACCCCGCCTGCTCACAGCCATCCGCTACACCTTGGACGATTTTCTCAATTTTTTCCGGTACAGCTTTTCCACACGCGATGTAATCAAGAAAAAAGAGCGGTTCTGCTCCTTGTACGACAACATCGTTGACGCACATCGCGACGCAGTCCACGCCAATCGTATCATGTTTATCCATCATAAACGCTAGCTTCAGCTTTGTGCCAACTCCGTCTGTTCCCGAAACGAGAACTGGCTCTTTCAAATTTAAAGAGGACAGGTCAAACATGCCGCCGAAACTGCCAAGCGCACCCATGACGCCGGCCCGTTTCGTACGTTCCACATGTTTTTTCATCCGTTCTACCGCTTCGTATCCGGCTTCAATGTTCACGCCTGCTGCTTCATACGACTTTGCCATTTTTGTTCCTCCTTATTTAATCCGGTGCATTAGCATTTGGTAATTGGATGTTCCGTATCCGGATAAATTTCAGTCGGATAGTTACCTGTAAAACAAGCCATACATTGTCCACATTCGCCATCTTTCTGTTCATGGCCAATTGCTTCTATTGTTCCTTCTGGACTCAAATAGGTCAATGAATCCGCCCCGATTAATTCGCGCAATTCTTCTGTTGAATAATGTGCTGCGATTAATTCTTCACTTTTCGATGTATCGATCCCGTAGAAACAAGGATGCTTAATTGGCGGTGAACTAATGCATACATGTACTTCTTTCGCACCCGCATCTTTTAACATTGTAACAATTCGTCTGCTTGTCGTTCCACGCACAATCGAATCATCGACCATAATGACCCGTTTTCCTTCAACAACGCCGCGCACAGGAGAAAGTTTCATCTTCACCCCTTGCTCACGAAGCGATTGAGAAGGCTGAATGAACGTACGGCCGACATAACGGTTTTTAATGAGGCCCATTTCGTACGGAATACCTGTTGCTTCTGCGAAACCAATCGCCGCTGAAATACTTGAATCCGGCACACCTGTAACGACGTCCGCTTCAATATTTACTTCCTTTGCCAACATTTTACCGAGACGTTTCCGGGCACTGTGAATGTTAATATTGTGAATGTCACTGTCCGGGCGGGAGAAATATACGTATTCCATCGTACAAATTGCACTGTTTGTGGCAACTGCGAACTGTTCAGATTGAAGACCATCTTCATTGATCGTAATCAATTCTCCAGGCTGTACGTCACGTACAAATTCGGCACCGACAATATCAAATGCACACGTTTCAGATGCAACGACATACGCATCGCCTAGTTTCCCAATCGAAAGTGGTCGCATTCCTTGTGGATCGAGTGCCACATGCATCTCTTTTTCCGTCATCACAAGAAACGCATATGCACCCTTTAACATTGATAACGCTGTTTTCAACCGATCTTTCATCGAACCGAGACCGCTTCGACGAATTAAATGAGCCAACACTTCCGTGTCAGATGTCGTTTGAAAAATACTGCCTTGCGCTTCAAGCTCACTCTTTAAAGAAGTTGCATTGATCAGATTTCCGTTATGTGCAAGTGCAAAACTGCCTGTTTGGAAATGGAAGAGAAACGGTTGAACATTTTCATATCCACCGCCGCCTGCTGTTTTATACCGAACGTGGCCAATCGCACTCGACCCTGTCAATCCGTTGACAATATCCTGGTTGAAAATTTCTGTGACAAGTCCTTCCCCTTTATGACCGCGAAGGTGTTCGCCGTCACTCATGACGACGCCCGCTCCTTCTTGTCCGCGGTGCTGAAGGCTTTGAAGACCATAATACGTGATTTGTGATGCATTTTCATGACCGAAGATACCGAAAACGCCACACTCTTCATTTAAGCCTCTGAGTTCAGCAAGCATGGAATAGCTCCTTTCCAGGCGTCCTCAAGATTCTTGACGGATGCCTGTACCACTTCTTCTCCATTGACACGAATGGACACAACTGGCTGTGCTGTTACTTTACCAATTTGTTTTGCATCTTGTACCGCTGCTTCAAATGCTTCTTTGTTTTCTGCTTTCACTGTGACGACAAAACGGGATTGTGTTTCTGCAAACAATACTGCCGTTGCCTCGCCTTCAAGTGATACATTTACACCAAGATTTGTGCCAAATGTTTTTTCAACAAGAGCTACTGCGAATCCACCTTCTGAAATATCGTGAGCAGATTGAACGAGACCTGATTTAATGGCTGAAAGAACGGCATCTTGACGCGCTTTTTCAACTGTTAAATCAATCGCTGGTGCTTGACCGAAAATTTCGCCGCCATTCGTCATTTTCTGCAATTCACTGCCGCCAAATTCATTTAGAGCATCACCGATGACATAAACGAGATCGTCCGCTTGTTTGACTGATTGTGTTGTAATATGATCTGTATGTTCAATTAATCCTACCATACCAATAACTGGTGTTGGATAAATCGCTGTGCCATTCGTTTCGTTATATAAAGAGACGTTTCCACCGATAACCGGTGACTCAAGCGCCAAACATGCTTCACTGATGCCGTCAGCTGATTCTTCAAGCTGCCAGAATACACCCGGATTTTCAGGGCTTCCATAGTTCAATCCATCTGTAATGGCTAGTGGTTTTGCACCTGAACAAACGATGTTACGCGCTGCTTCTGCAACCGCAATTTTGCCACCTGTTTTCGGGTCAAGGTAAATATAGCGGGAGTTACAGTCTGTTGTCATGGCAAGAGCTTTATTTGTGCCGCGCAGACGGATGACCGCTGCGTCAGAACCTGGTGCGACAACTGTATTTGTCCGTACTTGATAATCGTATTGATCATATACCCACTCTTTGCTCGCTATAGTCGGCTGCTTCAAAAGGTTTACAAGTGTTTCTTTGTAATCCGTTACATTCGGTGTTGTTAGTTCCATTGCTTGGAAGTCACGGAAGTATTGCGGTTCAGCTGATGGTTTATAGTAAACCGGTGCATCTTCTGCTAATGCATCTACCGGTACTTCTGCTGCCACTTCGCCTTTATGAAGAAGACGGAGCATTTTGTCGTCTGTTACAACGCCGACCGACGCCGCTTCAAGATCATATTTGGCAAATAAGTCTTCGATTTCTTTTTCGCGTCCTTTTTCTACCACGATAAGCATGCGTTCCTGTGATTCAGATAACATCATTTCGTATGGTGTCATGCCTGTTTCACGCTGCGGGATCAAATCAAGATTCATTTCCATACCTGAACCAGATTTGGATGCCATTTCAGCGGAAGAACTTGTAAGACCTGCTGCACCCATATCTTGAATACCGACGAGGGCATCATTATTAATAAGCTCGAGACAAGCTTCAAGAAGCAATTTTTCCATAAATGGATCGCCTACTTGAACAGCCGGTCGTTTTTCCTCAGAGCTTTCGCTTAGTTCTTCAGAGGCAAACGTTGCTCCATGAATGCCGTCGCGTCCTGTTTTCGCACCAACGTACATGACCGTGTTCCCAACGCCTTTTGCCTGCCCTTTTTGAATATCTTCATGAGCAATTAAGCCGACACACATTGCATTTACAAGTGGATTGCCTTCATAAGATGGATCAAATCCGATTTCGCCGCCGACTGTCGGAATACCGATACAGTTGCCATATCCAGCAATACCGGCAACCACTTCTTCAAACAAATATTTCACACGTGACGTTTCAAGCTCACCGAAACGAAGCGAGTTTAAAATCGCAACCGGACGTGCACCCATTGAAAAAACGTCGCGGATAATACCACCTACACCTGTTGCTGCACCTTGATACGGTTCAATTGCAGACGGGTGATTATGGCTTTCAATTTTAAATACGACCGCTTGACCGTCACCAATGTCAACGATTCCTGCGCCTTCACCTGGCCCTTGAAGAACGTGCTCGCCTTCAACCGGGAATTTGCGAAGAACTGGCTTTGAGTTTTTATAACTACAGTGTTCAGACCACATAACCGAGAAAAGACCTGTCTCTGTATAATTTGGCAAACGTCCAATAATTTCTGTTGCTTTATCAAATTCTTCGTCCGTCAAGCCCATCGTACGGTACAGCTTTTCATCTTTAATTTGTTGCGCGTTTGGTTCAAGCGTTAACGACATGAGAGTCCCTCCAGTGTTTCACAATTGATTGGAAAAGTTTAAGTCCGTCTGCGCTGCCAAGAAGATCATCAACAGCACGCTCCGGATGCGGCATCATACCGAGTACGTTACCTTTTTCGTTTGTAATGCCAGCAATGTCCGAAAGACTGCCATTCACATCGCTCGCATACGTGAATACAATTTGATTGTTTTCTTTTAATTTCGCCAGCGTTTCGTCGTCACAGTAGTAGTTGCCTTCACCATGCGCAATTGGAACGCGGATTTTATCGCCTTTTTCGTACGAAGACGTAAACATTGTTTTATTATTCTCAACCGACAGCTCAACTGTCCGGCAAATGAATTTCAAGTTTTTATTGCGAAGCATCGCACCTGGGAGAAGTCCAGATTCAAGCAAAATTTGGAATCCATTGCATACACCCAGAACAGGCTTGCCTGCTTCAGCCGCTTTTTTAATGGCATTCATGACAACTGACATATGTGCAATCGCGCCCGAACGAAGGTAATCGCCGTACGAGAAGCCGCCTGGAATTAAAATCCCGTCATATTGATCAAGATTGTCGGCGTCGTGCCACACTAAATCCACTTGCTCACCAAGCTCATCTTTTACTGCATGATACATGTCCACATCACAGTTGGACCCTGGAAATACGATGACTGCAAATTTCACTGTTTCGCACTCTCCTCGATTTCATATCTGTAATCTTCAATAACCGGGTTAGACAATAGCTTTTCGCAAACTTCTTTCACAGTTCCCTCTACATCTGTTACTGTGTCGTCAAACTGAAGTTCCATGTATTTTCCAATACGTACATCTTCTACACCATTATAACCAAGGCTTGATAAAGACTGCTGTACTGCTTTCCCCTGTGGATCCAATACACTTTCGCGAAGTGTGACGTAAACTTTAACTTTATACATTAGATTGTTCCTCCAAGTCGTTTATAAATTTCAGTATATGCTTCTGTTAATCCGCCGAGATCACGGCGGAAAAGGTCTTTATCTAATTTGCGGTTTGTCCCTTTTTCCCAAAGACGACATGTGTCCGGTGAAATTTCATCCGCAAGTAAAATATGACCGTTTTTATCTTTGCCTAGCTCGATTTTAAAGTCGATCAGCTCAATATCTATTTCACTGAAAAGCGGAACAAGCACATCATTTACACGCAATGCTTCTTTTTTCAAAAGTTGTAATTCTTCAGGCGTTGCAATATCGAGAATTTTCACATGATCTTCTGTCAGTAGCGGATCGCCAAGTTCATCATTCTTATAATAAAACTCAACAATTGGCTCTTTAAAAGGAGTTCCTTCTTCAAGGCCGAGACGTTTTGCAACGCTGCCTGCCGCAATGTTACGGACAACGACTTCAAGTGGAATAATCGTTACATGTTTCACAAGTTGCTCATTTTCAGAAATTTGTTCAACGAAATGGGATTCGATCCCTTTTTCTGCAAGTTTCTGAAAGAGTAGTCCCGTAATTAAGTTGTTTAAACGGCCTTTACCTTCAATTTCAGCTTTTTTTTCACCATTGAATGCGGTCGCTGAGTTTTTATATTCAATCCAGACAACATCTTCTTGGTCAGTTGCATAAATACGTTTCGCTTTTCCTTCATAAAGCTGTTTACCTTTGTTCATATCCGGTTCCTCCCGATTTAGGAATAAGCATTACTTTAGGCCAATGCGGTCAAAGATTGTGTCAACGTGCTTCAAATGATAGTTGTAATCAAAGCAGTCTGCAATTTCTTCAGCGGATAGTTTCGACGTAATCGTTTCATCTGCTTCTACAAGTGAACGGAATTGAACTTGCTTATCCCATGCTTCCATCGCTCTCGGTTGAACAGTATCGTACGCTGCTTCACGCGCCATGCCTTTGTCAATCAATGCAAGTAGAACGCGCTGTGAGTAAATAAGGCCCAATGTGCGATCCATATTGCGCTTCATATTGTCAGGGAATACAGTCAAGTTTTTCACGATATTGCCGAAACGATTCAGCATGTAGTTCAAAGCAATCGTCGCATCCGGTAAAATCACACGTTCTGCTGATGAATGCGAAATATCGCGTTCATGCCAGAGCGAGACGTTCTCATACGCTGTAACCATGTGACCACGAATCACACGTGCCAGGCCAACCATATTTTCTGAACCGATCGGATTTCGTTTATGCGGCATTGCTGAAGATCCTTTTTGACCCTTAGCGAAAAATTCTTCTACTTCACGCGTTTCTGATTTTTGCAAACCACGTACTTCTGTTGCAAACTTTTCAATGGATGCGGCAACGAGTGCAAGTGTTGCCATATAATGAGCATGACGATCACGCTGAAGTGTCTGCGTTGATACTGGAGCCGGTTTCGTCCCAAGCTTTTTGCAAACATACTCTTCAACGAACGGATCAATGTTCGCATATGTGCCGACTGCGCCGGAAATTTTGCCAAACTCAACAGTTTCTGCAGCATCATTAAAACGCTTGAGATTCCGTTTCATTTCTTCGTACCAAAGCGCCATTTTAAGACCGAATGTTGTCGGTTCTGCATGAACGCCATGCGTGCGGCCCATCATGACCGTATGTTTATGTTCAATCGCTTTATTACGGAGGATTTCGATGAATGATTCAATGTCTTTACGTAAAATATCATTTGCCTGTCTGAGTAAGTAAGACAATGCTGTATCGACGACATCTGTTGACGTTAATCCGTAATGAACCCATTTACGCTCTTCACCAAGTGTTTCTGATACCGCACGTGTAAAGGCTACAACATCATGGCGCGTTTCAAGTTCAATTTCGTTTATTCGGTTAATATCGAAGCTGGCGTTCTCGCGAAGCTTCTTTACATCTTCTTTCGGAATATCGCCAATTTCAGCCCATGCTTCACATGCAAGAATTTCAACTTCAAGCCATGCTTTAAATTTGTTTTCTTCTGTCCAGATGGTGCCCATTTCCGGTCGTGTATAACGTTCAATCATTTTTTCATCCTCCGATATGTGTACGTCTTAGTTTGCCCAAATTCGACTTTCATCTATATCTTGCAGCGCTTCTTCAACTGTATCAGCTAAAATGGTCACATGTCCCATCTTGCGTTTTTCTTTCGCTTCATCTTTACCATATAAATGAATCGACCATTCCGGCTTGCTAAGGATCGCTTGAATGACCCCATCTACATGTTCACCGAGTATATTTACCATCACGGCTGGCTTCAACAATTCTGTACTTTTGAGCGGCCAGTTACAAATGGCACGAATATGCTGTCCAAACTGTGAAATACCGCAAGCTTCAATTGTATAGTGCCCTGAATTATGTGGCCGCGGTGCAAGTTCATTAATATAAATTTCACCATTTTTCCCAATAAACATTTCTACAGCAAGCGTGCCGACAAGCGACAATGCGGACGCAATTTTTTCTGCTGCTTTAAATGCAGCCTGCTTTGTTTCATCAGAAATTCGAGCAGGTACAATGGATTCATGCAAAATGTTGTCAACGTGAATGTTTTCTGCTGCTGGGAAATACGTCGTTTCGCCTGCAGGGTTACGCGTAATAATAACGGAAATCTCTTTTTCAAACGGTACCCATTGCTCAAGGACACATTCTCCATGTGTTAAAAGAGCAGATGCTTCATTCGCTTGTTCAACTTCTTTCAATACGAATTGTCCTTTTCCATCGTAGCCGCCCGTTGCTGTTTTCAGCACAGCCGGTAACCCGAGATCTTCCATGCCTTGCTTAAGATCAGCTTCTGTCCGGATTACACGGTACGGAGCAACTGGCACACCTGCATTCGTAATCGCTTCTTTTTCAAAAACACGATTTTGCGTAATGCGGATCAGTTCTGCTCCCTGCGGCACATACGCTTCTTTCATTAACTCTTTTAATCCTTCGTAATCAATATTTTCAAATTCATACGTAATGACGTCACTTACATCAGAAAGTTGTTTTAAGGCAGCCTGGTCATCATATGGTGCTTGAATGACAATATCGGCTGTTTGTGTACATGGTGCACCTTCTGTTGGCTCCAGCACAGCAATACGAAAGCCTGCTTCTTTCGCCGCGAGCGCCATCATCCGACCAAGTTGTCCTCCACCAATAATGCCAATCGTTTTGCCCGGTTCAATGATTTTTCTAGCCAAGTTGATCACTGCTTTCTAACACCGTTTTTTCTGTTTCTTTTCGGCGATTTTCTAATTTTTCGGCAATTTTCGCATCAGTAATAGACAAAATTTGCGCAGCCAGCAGTCCGGCATTCGTTGCGCCTGCTTTGCCAATCGCTGTCGTCGCAACCGGTACACCACCTGGCATTTGAACGATTGATAATAAAGAGTCAAGCCCATTCAATGCTTTCGATTGTACGGGAATGCCGATAACCGGCAATGTCGTTTTCGCCGCAGTCATACCCGGCAAATGAGCCGCTCCGCCCGCGCCGGCAATAATCACTTTAATGCCTCTTTCACGTGCAGACTCGGCATATTCAAACATTAAATCAGGTGTACGATGTGCGGATACGACACGTTTTTCATACGATACTCCAAGTTCATCGAGTACGTCACATGCATGTTTCATCGTTTCCCAATCAGATGTGCTACCCATAATAACACCAACTTCAATCGTCATATTGATCCTCCAATGTGAGATTATTTTACATAAAAAAAAGCGGACAACCTACTTTCCCCGTTGAAGGAGAAAGCGATTCGTCCGCAGCCGATCGAGATTCCGAATGCTTTCACCCATAGTCAGCTGTTTAAGGCAGCCGGTAGAAACTCGCAGGCCATATCCCCGCTATTATATGAGGTGCTTTATTTGTCATTTACATATTAACAACGACGCGGAGCAGTTGTCAATAAAAATCGAACGATATTCATTGTGTTTATTTAAACGTTCGTATTTATGTTACTTTCTTACCTTCAAAGACGATTTCACGGCCGATTGGGACATGAATCGTCTCTCCATTTTGCTTTTTCTCTTCAAAAACAGGCTTTTCCATTCGCCGGACCGGGACGTATCCTTCGTCTTTCATCCGGTTCAGACAATGATCAATCGTTTCCTCTGCTTCAACTCGGAATATTTTCTTTTTGCTCATTTCATCAGCATTCCTTTTTTCACTGTTTTTACCCAGAACCCACCGTGAATCGTCTTTGATTCATACGCGATAATAAACGCTTTCGGATCAAGTTCTTGTATTTTTTGATAAAGCTTTAATTCGTATTTTCTTGGTGTTAATATTTGCAAAACCATCCGCTCACCTTCAAGACCGTTGGCTGCCCAGTTTGTCACACCGTACCCTTCTGCACGAAGCTGCCTCGGCAAATCTTTGTCGTACTCTTTCGTGATCACATTGACCATCATATAACCGAGCGCCAGCTTCTCTTCAATTTTCATTCCGACGATGACACCAAGGCCATAACCGGCGGCATATGCAATCAAGTTTTGAATTTCATTTAAATTGTCAAGAACAAGTCCGAGGCCAACGACGTAAATGACAACTTCAATGGTACTGACAAAAGCAGCTGTATACCGATATCCTTTCAATGTCAAAATCATCCGAATCGTGAAAAACGACACGTATACAACGTTAATTAATAATATGATCACAACCATAAAAATGGCGCTATCTATCATTGATTTTTCCACTCCTCTTTGACGGCAGTGTACCATACACTCATTAAATAAAAAAGCCTCAAACAGTCCGCAATAGACTGTTTGAGGCTGGTCACTTCTTATTTAATAGTAATAATGTTCTCGTCACCGAATTTCACTGAGCCCGGTTTATCGACAACGACTGATTCACCTTCAGCAAGGTTTGTAAAAATAATCGGCGTGATCGTTGAAGTTGCGTTTTCGGCAATGTAACCAAGATCCACTTTGAGAAGAGGCTGGCCTGCTTTCACTATATCTCCTTCTGAAATAAGTGATTCGAACCCTTCACCTTTCAATTTCACCGTATCAATCCCGAAATGAATCAATACTTCACGGCCATTATCTGACACAAGACCGATCGCGTGTTTTGTCGGGAAAATGTTCACGATTTTGCCGTCAACCGGTGAGACAACTATACCGTCGGAAGGCTTAATCGCAAAACCATCACCCATCAGTTTCCCTGAGAAAACAGGATCTGATACTTCTGTAATCGGAAGTAACTCACCCGTGATTGGCGCCACAAATCGGCTTTCCATATCATTACGGATGGCGGATGGCACCGCTTGTTCTACTTCCTTTTGTACTTCCTTTTGTACTTCCTGATCCGGCTTCACTGCAGTCGGACGCGGAGAATTTCCTTTCATAATATCCGCCATTTGGTGACGTAAGCTGTCTGAACGAGGACCAAAAATGGCTTGAATGCTGTTGCCAACTTCAAGAACACCGGCAGCGCCAAGCTTTTTCAACCGTTTTTTATCAACATGGGCACTGTCATTAACTGATACGCGAAGACGTGTAATACATGCATCCAGGTTGGCAATGTTTTCTTTGCCTCCCATTGCTTCTAATATTTCATACGGAAGCTCACTTGCAACAACCGCTGGTGCATCGTTGTCTGCATCTTCATTTTCTGGCTCACGGCCTGGTGTTGCCAGGTTAAACTTACGAATCGCAAAACGGAAACCAAAGTAGTAAATTACGGCTAGCACAAGACCAACCGGAATAACGATCCACGCATTCGTTTGCGGGTTAATCGCACCGAATAAAATGTAATCGATCAAACCACCAGAGAAGGTCATCCCAATTTTAACGTTTAGAAGATGCATCGTCATAAATGAGAGACCTGCAAAGATTGTGTGAATGGCAAACAACACGGGTGCAACGAACAAAAATGAGAATTCAAGCGGCTCGGTAATTCCTGTTAAGAAAGAGGTCAAAGCAGCAGAACCCATAATACCTGCAACGACTTTTTTACGTTCCGGACGTGCCTCATGATAAATCGCAAGCGCTGCAGCCGGAAGACCGAACATCATGAATGGATATTTACCTGTCATAAATGTACCGGCTGTTAAGTTTTGAACGCCATCTTTAATTTGCGCCTGAAAGATCGTGTTGTCACCACGCACAACTTCCCCAGCCTGGTTTACATACGAACCGAACTCAAACCAGAATGGTGTATAGAATATGTGGTGCAAACCGAATGGAATTAATGCACGTTCAATGACACCGAACACGAAAGCCGAACCGGCAAGATTCCAATTTAAAACGAAATGAGAAAATGTATTTAAACCACTTTGAATGGTCGGCCAGATGAAGATCATTAAAAGACCGAGCACAACCGCTGATGCAGCCGTTGCAATTGGAACAAACCGTTTACCTGCAAAGAAACCGAGATAAGACGGCAATTCAATGTTAAAGAATTTATTGTACATATACGCCGCGAGAACACCGACGATAATCCCTCCAAATACACCCGTTTGAAGGGATGGAATACCTAGGATTAAGGCATATGCAGGATCTCCGCTTTGCAAAACAGCCATTTTTTCAAGACCAAGAGCTGTTCCCATTGTGGCATTCATAATTAAATATCCAACTAACGCAGCAAGACCGGCAACACCATCTCCTCCTGCAAGGCCAATAGCGACACCGAGAGCAAATAGTATCGGCAAGTTACCAAACACAATATCCCCTGAATTTTCCATAACCGCAGCCACTTGTACAATCCAGTTTAATTCAAGGAATGGAGCAATTTCGACAAGTGTCGGGTTTTGAAGAGCATTACCGAATGCAAGAAGTAGACCGGCTGCCGGCAAAATTGCAACAGGGAGCATGAGTGCTTTACCAATTTTTTGTAAAACACCAAAAAGTTTTTTAAACATATATTTTCCTCCTTCATCACTTTTATTATGAGCTTCTCAAAGAAAAAACAGACAAACACGAAAAAAGGCATGAGAAAAGAAGACAGTAGAAAACAGAAGTGGTTATAACCTCTGTTTTCCCTAAATCTCCTTTACTCATGCCTGATCGTATCAGTAACACGTAAAGAACGAATAATTTATTTCATTTTTGTCTGAATCCGTTGCAGATGCATCGTCAAGTAAACCGCTTCCGCATCGTACACTGGCTTTTTTAATGTCTGCTGCATTACTTTGATTAGCTTCCACGACAAATTATAGCATATTGGATATTCCGTTTTCAAGAGACTTGCTATTTTTTCTGGTTCATCCACTTTTTCGCCGCGGACAACCCGTTCAATCGTATAACGGATATGACGAACAAGCCGCATATAATCAATACTTTCTTTATCAAGCTTTACATCTAGCTGCACTTCAATCAGTTGAATAAGCGTTGCCATTAGTTCTGAATAACGGCTTAAATCACGAACCGCTTTATTCGTAATCGCGCTATGTATATGAAGTGCAATAAAACCTACTTCACCTGGCGGCAACGCGACTGTCAGCCGCTGATTAATGAGCTTGGTTACTGCTTCTGCCACTTCATATTCAAACGGATAGAGCGCTTTCGTTTCCAACAAAAAGGGATTGCGTATCCCAATCCCCCGGATCATCCGATTGACAGCGAACAAAAGATGATCGGTGAGGCCGACATGAATATGCTCGTTTAACGTTTGCCCTACACGATCACGAATTAATTCGACTGCTGCAATAATCACTCTTAATGTTTCATCATCAATATTCGGCAGCAATTTTTTATATTGCTCCTGCTCATTCCGATCGGTCAGCACGAACAGCTTTTCAACAGATTCCCGAACAATTTCGTCTCCTTGACGCCGTCCGAAACCAATTCCCCGGCCAATGAGCACCACTTCGACACGATCTTCTCCTGACGCGATGAGCACATTATTATTTAATACTTTTTTTACAAAAAATTTACTCACGGTGATATCCCCATTGTTCTTCGTTTTTTTACAGTATAGCATGAGGACCTGTCCAAAAAAACACCTCCCTATTTATAGGAAGGTGTGAGTCGCTTATTTAATAAAAATAAAGCAAAGAACAAATACAATAAACAAGAAATACATAATGGGGTGCACTTCTTTTGAACGACCTTTTACGATCATCATAATGGGATAGAAAATAATTCGCCTTTATTCCCACTCGATCGTTGCAGGCGGCTTGCTTGTAATGTCATACACGACACGGTTTACATGGGCCACTTCATTTACAATACGAGTTGAGATCACTTCAAGCACTTCCCAAGGAATACGTGCCCAATCAGATGTCATACCATCAATCGATGTCACCGCACGAATGCCAATTGTATAATCGTACGTACGCGCATCACCCATCACACCAACGCTGCGGATATCCGGAAGGACCGTAAAGTATTGCCAGATTTCACGTTCAAGTCCATGGTTACGCACTTCTTCACGTAAAATCGCATCCGATTCGCGGACAATTTCCAATTTTTCTTCAGAAATTTCCCCAAGAACACGAATGCCTAAACCAGGTCCTGGAAACGGCTGACGCCAGACGATATGATCTGGAATACCAAGCTCAGAACCGAGCGCACGCACTTCATCTTTAAACAATGTGTTAAGCGGTTCAATTAATTGGAATTGCATATCTTCTGGCAGGCCACCGACGTTATGATGCGATTTAATCGTTTGTGCGGTCGCTGTTCCACTTTCGATAATATCCGTATAAAGTGTCCCTTGTGCAAGGTAATCAATACCTTCTAGTTTCGACGCTTCATCGTCAAATACATAAATAAATTCATTACCGATAATTTTGCGTTTTTTCTCTGGATCAGAAACACCCGCAAGTTTACTCAAGAAGCGGTCTTTTGCATCCACTTTAATAATGTTGATATTAAATCCATTTGCAAATGTATCCATCACTTCTTCTGCTTCGTTTTTACGCAGAAGACCGTGATCGACAAAAATACATGTCAGTTGATCACCAATTGCTTTATGCATCAATACCGCGACCACGGATGAATCAACACCGCCTGACATGGCACAAAGAACATTTTTGTCACCGACTATTTGACGAATTTTTTCCACTTCAACTTCAATGAAGTTTTCCATTGACCAGTCTCCCGTGCAATCGCAAATGCCAAAGACGAAATTTTTCAAAATATCATTGCCATAAACAGAATGTTTTACTTCTGGATGGAATTGAACAGCGTAAAGATTTTTTTCTGCATAGCTCATCGACGCAATCGGGCATGATGGATTCACTACATCAACGGTAAATCCTGCTGGTGCTTCCGTTACAAGATCGCTATGACTCATCCAGACAACTTGCTCTTTCGGAAGATCGGCGAAAAGCGCGGATTCTGTCTGCACGTTAATCGCTGCTTTGCCGTATTCACGGTGAGACGCGGATTCTACTTTGCCACCATAATATTTTGTCATCAACTGCATGCCGTAGCAAATGCCGAATATCGGAATATTCAAGTCAAAAATACGCTCGTCACAGCCAAATGCACCTTCCGCATACACACTGTTTGGACCGCCGGAGAAAATAATCCCTTTTGGATTGATTTCTTTAATTTCCTCCACCGTAATTGTGTGTGGATGAAGCTCACTATATACACCAAATTCGCGAATGCGTCGTGTAATTAATTGATTATATTGACTACCAAAATCAAGCACGAGAATCATTTCCTGATTTTGTAATTCTGATTTTCCTGTCATCGTATCTACTCCTCTTTCTTCAACTTTCTTCAACAATTCCGTATTATAGGAAACAATCCTCTATTATTTGTTCGTGTTCACACATTTCGACCTCATTTTATATGTATACAGCTGGTCGGTCAAGGCGTTGGAGTTTTTATTGAAAATTCAGATTTAAAAAACTTCCTGGCAGAAGCCTGAAAGCATTATTTTTTCCAAAAATCATCAAAAACGGTAATGGGAAGATGGCGTTTATGTGCTGATTTTTTAAAGAGGTCTTCTATTCGTTCCGCTGCTGCATCCGGTACCTCTCTTCCTTCCAGGTAATCATCGATATGTTCGTACGAGACGCCAAGTGCCACTTCATCCGGCAGCTGCGGACGATCTTCTTCAAGGTCGGCTGTCGGTACTTTCGTATACAGATGCTTCGGACAGTCTAATTCTTGCAGCATTTGACGCCCTTGTCGTTTATTTAAACGAGAAAGCGGAATAAGATCAGCGCCCCCGTCACCGAATTTTGTATAAAAACCGGTTACTGCTTCTGCTCCATGATCCGTGCCGATGACAACCGCGTTTTTCATGGCGGCAATGCTGTACTGTGCTTTCATTCGTTCGCGTGCTTTTTCATTTCCTTTAATAAAATCCGTTAACTCAATACCGTTTCCCATCAGAGCTGCTTCGCTCGCTTTAACAGACGGTTTGATATTAATCGTATATATTTCATCCGGCTGGATAAAATCAAGTGCATCCTGACAGTCATCTTCATCCTTTTGAACACCGTATGGAAGGCGTACAGCAAAAAAAGCATAGTCGTCAGAACCTGTTTCTTCTTTTAATTCGTCGACCGCCATCTGTGCAAGTTTACCAGCAAGTGTTGAATCCTGACCGCCGGAAATACCGAGCACAAATCCTTTTAAAAAAGAATGGTGACGCAAATAAGCTTTCAGAAAATCAACACTTCGTCTAATTTCTTCCGGTGCATTAATCCCCGGTTTTACTTTTAGCTCTTCAATAATTTTTTTTTGCATGTCACGCACAACTAAAAATCCCCCTTCCGTCTCTCATACATTTGTCATTATTGTACCACTTCTATATCCACGTTGCCGATTACATTCACTTTGATTATACGAAAGAAAATAATAACTTAGTGAAAATTTGTAAAGACACGTAAATACGGAATCGTCATTGAACAAATTATATTCAATTGTCGGAAAATATTCAAAAAATGATGTTTACAAGCGATACATAAAGGGAACAACATAGCATAGCTTTAAAGATGGGATACAATTGAATAAAATAAAAGAAAGGATTGATTTAGATGAATCCGTCGGAAAGAATAAAGTGTGATTTGTCAAGCTCAGTAGAAACAATAAGAAATATATTATCTAGTAGGCCTTTTGACTACAAAGACGTTCATTTCGTTGAAGAAGAGTTTTTGCCTGGAGAAGGAAAAGACTACATTGGATTTATCTATGATGTAAAAGGCAAATGCAAAAACTATGGGGATTACAAAAACTATGAAGTTAGCGTGTTTTCTCGTGATGGATTGCAGTTCGAAGTAAGAAAAGACAGCGATCAAGGGTTTGATGATTTAGAGGATAGATTTACATTATAATAGTGAAGATTATAATAGTGAATCTTCATTCTTGAAGATTCTTTTTTTCGTTTAGCTCATTATTATAAAGGTGTAAATTCCACACTCAAATTAACAGAAAGAAGACTGCCTAGCAGTAAGTCAACATTTATGACCTCTTCAGACAGCTTCATTTAACTGGATCATCACTACTTTTAATAAAAAACAAACCATTTTATAGATAAATTGGATTCGTTTCGTTCCATACAAGTCTAACTCTTTGACCAATCATCATCCAAATTCCACCTTCATTACATCCTCAGACAATACTTCATTCATGCTGCCGGTACGGTAACCACGCAGGTCGACTGACACATAATTAAAGCCAAGTGATGTTAGTTTTAAATCTATTTTATCCCGATGCTTTAATAATTCGTTAATTTCCTCTGGAGTCACCTCGATACGAGCAACATTGTCATGATGGCGTACACGTACCATGTCGAATCCAAGTTTTGCAATGAATTTTTCTGCCTGATTGACTTGTTCAATTTTACGTTTATCTAGTTTCGTTCCATATGGGATTCTGGATGCAAGACTGCATGATGCAGGTTTATTCCAGACGGGAAGCTCAAGCTCTTTAGAAAGCTTACGGACTTCCTGTTTGTATAAACCCGCTTCCTGTAATACACTACGAGCTCCTGCTTCTGTTCTTGCTTTCATGCCAGGGCGAAAATCATCCATATCATCCATGATCATTCCGTCCAGAACATAATCATAACCTAGTTCTTTAGCGAGCTGATTTAAATGAAAATAAAGTAATTTCTTACTGTAATACCAGCTATCAGGAGTATTCGCCGTCACCCCTTCATCTTCCAATTCCTTAATTTCAGTTTGGTGAACATTTACGCCCATTTTTTTTGCAAGATTAACAGCACCCTCAAACTCTTCTTTACGGAATAATTCTGATGCAACGACAACAGCAAGAACATTGGAAGAACCTAGTTCCTGCTGTGCTCTTTTCAACACTAACGTACTATCAACTCCGCCGGAAAAAGCGACAATAACGCGATTCATTCCAGAAAGGATTTCACCAAGTTGCTGGTTTTTTTCAATTATTTTATTCATATTTTGCGCCTCATTTTATTTTAGTATTTTATAATTAAACGAATTCTTTCTCCTCGACATAAGGGATCGATAAAGGACCTAAAGGAAGGACAGCTATTGTCATATTTTCACCATACTTTTTCTTTAAATCATCTATTGTCTTCTCGATATCATGAGTTGGTTTTAGCATCGTTCCTTCAACCTGTTCATCTGTAAGCTTGGAGTACACATAAACATCTGCCCAAACTTGGATGACTGCCTGTTTTTGTACTTGCCATTGGTCAAACATTTTAAACTCAGGGTTGTTGATCATATCGAGTAAATCTTGAGGCGTGTCTGCCATTTCAAAGATCTTGGAATAGTTTCCGTGATCTGGCAAACCATCTGAACATTCTGATGCAATAATAATAGATCCTCCTTCTTTGACAATTTTATGTGACGCGCTCATTCCTTTTACCGCTTGATAAAGATTTTGATCAAGCGGGTAGCCGGAGTTTGAGGCGATCACGACGTCAAATCGCTTATCACAGCGGAACATTGTATGTTCTTTGACAAACGCACAGCCTTTGTCATGCGCTTCATAAAGCTCTCCTGCAAAAATTTCTGTAATTTCTTTTTCACGATTTAGCGTGACATTTAACATAAAATCAGGTTTGCACATTCCATTTATTTCACGAGTCATGTCCTGAACAGGATTGTTAACCATATTGCCCCAAGTAGAAAGAGGATCCCCAATCATTCTTGCATTATGAAAGGTCATAATTGTTTCAATTCCGGCAATTCCTGGCATTATTCCTTTTGGCCCTCCTGAAAAGCCTGCAAAAAAGTGTGGTTCAATAAAGCCTGTTACAATACGAAAATCTGTTTCTACATAATCTTTATTCAAATAAACGTCACAGCCGAATTTGCTTTTACCTATATTCACAAGTTCTTCTTTATTATGACATTGATTATTGACAATACGAATATGCTCGACGACCCATTCACCGAGCATTTGGACAAACTCTTCCCTCGTTTGATCACGGTGTGTTCCTGTACCATTAATAATCACAAAATTCTCCAAAGGAACGTGGCTTAATTCTTCTATTAATAAGGGGACTAAAATATGATTCGGTGTAGGTCTCGTTATATCACTGATTACAATCGATACAGTGTCTGTCGATTTTACCGATTCCTTTAATGGCGGTGCACCAATCGGATTCCTTAATGCCTGTCGAATTGCTTCTTCCTCATTCTCTAATTTAGGTAAATTTTTCGGTTCGATGATAAATGAATGATCCGGTAAATCTAATGAAATACCTTCTTTTCCATAAAGTAATTCTGTATTCATGCTACATACACCCCGCCTTTTTAATAGTAGATATTTCTATTATAAGATAACGTTTACCCCCTTTGAATTGAAAAGGGGGTAAACGATTAATTAGTTACTTGCTGCTTGTTTCGTTTCTGTTTTGCTTTCCATTCCCTTTAGTCCAAGGTCTTCTCGGGTGCCATCAATACCTCTTTTCCTTTGATACTTATCCATCAGAATAACCCCTAGTGGGCAGAGTAGAGACGTTGTGATTGTCGATACGGAAATTTGTGCCGTAGCAATCGGAACAATGTTCTGTATCGCTTCGAACTCCGCTGCTGTCATAGCCCCTGACCCTACTGCCACTGAAGCTGCCGCTGCTATTGCTGCAGGTGTAGCGGCTGCATTTCCTGCTGTAGACGCTTCCGCAAGTGGAGCAATGTAACTTTTTTCTTTAAATAATTTAAATACAAGTATACTCATTCCACCAGTAAGAACAAACGTAAGGATAGCAAGTGTTAACCCGCCTGCAAGTACAGCAGGATTAAAGAAGTTCGCCAAATCCATTCCGGCGCCTAATGCAAATGCGAAGAAGGGGATCGTTAACGATTCACCTGGCTGCAAAAATTCACGTATTTTCGGATCAAGATTTCCTAAAAGCATTCCAATACCGATTGGCAATAATACGGCAATGAATGCAATCAACGGGAAAGCAGTTCCTAAAATCCCTAAAGATACCAGCGTTAAGAAAGGTCCATCATTAATGGCGAGAATAGACAGTCCGCCTACGTCCGATCTATTACCGTATTGTCCGGTTAAAGCAGCATACATTCCGCTGTTACTATTTGTCATCCCAGCAATAATGGCTAAGGTAGACAACCCTAATATTCCACTCCATGGATCAAAGAAAAATCCGAACGCCATACCGACTGCCAGACCAGTCAAATATTTCGTGCTAGTGAGCAGTACACCTTTTTTCAAAGCAACTCCGCCTACTTTTAAATTCATCTGGCTTCCTACACAAAATAAAAATAAGGCGATAAGCACAAGTGCACTATCTTTAAATAATTCCTGGGAAAATCCGCCGATTCTTAAAAATTCATAATAACCATCATCTGTTGGCGCTGTACCGAGAGCTTTCAGAACATTCATTACGACTGGTATATGCATTTGATCAATTGTATTCAGTGTAGCTCCCAGTAAAAGAGGAACGACCATCAAGCCTCCTGGTACTTTTTCAATAGTGTCTTTAATTCTCAAGCAAATGACCTCCTTTTTCTTTCACACTTTGATAGAAATAAGAACGAACAACTTGTTCAGCACTTGATTCCAGTAATTCCTCTGCATGTTCCATGGCTTCTTTTAAGGACATCGGATTATTTATAATACTGTTTACGCTTACAACGCCGAAATCATAAAGTACTTCAATGCCCTTTCCGACAGATCCTGTCATAAGAATGGTTGGAACATTTCGATTTTTTGCTGCCTGAGCAACCCCCATCGGGGTTTTCCCGAATACTGTTTGACTATCAACTCTTCCTTCTCCTGTGATGACAAGGTCAGCATTCGTCAATTCCTCATCCAATTTAATGTAGTCAAGAACGACATCTATTCCTCGTTTCGCTTCAACAGGGAAAAAGGCTTGAAATGCTCCTCCGATACCACCAGCTGCACCTGCGCCTGGTTGATCGTGAAGTTTTATGCCGGTTGCTTGTTCAATCTCATCTGCCCAATTAGTGAGATTGCTATCCAACAATTCCACATCCGCTGCTGTGGCCCCTTTTTGAGGACCGAAAACATGAGAAGCCCCATCAAGTCCGATCAACGGATTTTGGACATCGGAAGCAATGATAAACTTGCTGTCTTTTATTCGCTTATCGAAAGAATGTAAGTCAATCCTCTTAATTTTGTTTAGTTCACCACCGCCATGGCCGATTTCATTTCCTTGCCCATCCAAAAGCTGCATTCCTAGAGCCTGAAGCATTCCGGCTCCTCCATCATTTGTCGCCGATCCTCCTAAACCAATAATGAAGGAAGTAAATCCGTCATCGAGAGCATGTTGAATCAATTGCCCAGTGCCGTAAGTAGTGGCTTGTAGAGGAGACAGCTTCTCTTCAGGTACCAAGTGTAATCCTGATGCAGATGCCATTTCAATCACACACGTTTCACTGTCGCCCAATATTCCATATGCTGCTTCGACCTGATTGCCTAATGGACCCGTAACGGATACCGTTCTTATTTCTCCTCCTGTAGCAGCAACCAAGGTTTCCATCGTTCCTTCGCCGCCATCACCTACAGGAAGTAATACTGTTTCAGCTTCCTTAAACGCCTTTTTAATGCCCCTGTTTATCGCATTTGCTGCTTCGATCGCACTTAGACTCCCTTTAAATGAATCTGGTGCTATAATAATTTTCATAAAATCTCCCCCTTTAGAAAACGCTTTCATTTACTTAATGTAAATTATAAGAATCTTGACTATATTTGTCTATGGCTATATTGTATAAAATAACTATAAAAAACTAACTTATTTTTGTATATTTTAACTAAAATACAGAAGAGGAAATGACTATGCTAACAGAAAAAATTGCAAGTGAAATTGTAAATGAGACTTCCCTGCGTCTTCATCGCAACGTCAATATCATCAATATGGAAGGGGTAATTATTGCAACAAAGGATAAATCCAGAATAGGTTCCGTTCATGAAGGAGCAATCGAGGTTCTTAAAAGCGGGAAAACACTTACGATTCATACGGATGAAAATGAGCATTGGGAAGGTGCTCAGCCCGGAGTCAATCTTCCAATTGTTTTTCAGGAACAAATTATAGGTGTCATTGGTATTACCGGAGATCCCGATGAAATGGGGGACATTGGAGAACTAGTTAAAATGACTACGGAACTAATGATTAAGCAGGAATTCATGGTCTCACAGATGGAATGGAAGCAGCGAACAAAAGAGGTGATCATTGAACAGTTATTGAAAAGTGATCCTTCTGCTACCAGCATTGACCGAAGTCTTAGCTTACTCGGCTTGCATCTTATTCCGCCTTTTACGACAATTATTATCCAAATAACAGAGCGATCCATTTCAAACCGAACATTTATTCAAAAGTTAGAAAAAACAATTGGAAAAGAAAATGGAATTGTTGGTTTTATTAATGTTAACCGAATATTTATAGCTATTTACGGCATAAATGAGAAAGAAATAAACCTAAAGATAAACTGTGTTTATGATTTATTAAAGAAATTAAATATAGTATTCCGAATGGCTTATAGCCTTCCTTTCAATAATCTGGATAATTTCAGCCAATCTTACAAAGAATGTGAAATAACCTTGAAAATAAGTGAAATCGAAAAAGATTTTGTTTCATTTGCTCAAATTGAAGCGAAGGCTTTAATCTATCAAGTTGATGAAATAGTAGCTGAGCGTTTTTCTCATCGGGTATTGAAAAACTTTGATAAGAATAAAGCAAGAACATTGGAATCTTTCTTCGTTAATGATCTTAATATCCAAAAAACAGCTGACGATTTATATGTGCATAGAAACACGTTAATTTATCGTCTGAACAAAATTGTAGAAGAAACAGGTTATGATCCTAGAAGATTTAAGGATGCGTTGATTTTGCAGGTCGCTTTGTGGATTTTTCAGAAAGCGGAGGAACAATAAAAAGAGACTGATATCCACAAGTACGCTTTTAGCGAACTTATGGGTCAGACTCTTTGCTTCACTTATTTAACCGATTTCTTTTGTTCTTTCCATTGTATTTACCTGTTTATTACTACTTTCTCCTGAATAATTTACGAAACCAATGCTAAGTATGATTAAAATTAATCCTGCAAAAAGTGTAATGCTAAATGGTTCATTCATGAACACAGTTCCAACTAATACGGCAATGAGCGGGACAAGAAAAGTAAAGGACGCGACACTGCTGGCATCTCCTGAGTTGATCAGTGTAAAATAGAGCACAAATGCAATAGGAATTCCAAATGTAGCCCCAAATCCTAATCCAAACAAATACTCCCTGCTCCAAATAATATTTGAAAAGCCTTCTACTCCGGCTCCAATGCTTGTTAAAATTGCTCCTCCAATTGTGAACTGTAACGCGATCATCCACAAGGAATCTACTTGTTTGCTCTCTTTTTTCACATAAATAGTACCAAGTGCCCAGGTTATCGCTGTCAATAAGGCTATAATAACACCCGTGATGGATACTTCCCCCGTTAGTCCATCCGTACTAATCGTTAATATGCCTAAAAAGCCAACAATCAGTCCGATAATTTTTAGTCTCGACATTTGCTCTCCCAGCCAAACCCAAGCAAAAAGGCCAATCAGTACAGGCTGAAAATAAACGAGGACAGAAAATAATCCTCCGGGTAAATACATCAAGCCTATTGTTTGAAATCCATAAAATAAAATAGCATTTAACAAAGCTGATAAACAGTATCGAATCCAGTTTTCACGCCATTTTATTTTTTTCCACGTTGGTATTAAAAAAATGGCTAATAGGACTCCGCCAATAAGTGCACGCATGCCTGCAAAAAGAATAGGCGGAGTATACGGTAAGGCAATTTTATAGATGGACCAAGATATACTCCAGATAAGAATTAAAAACGCAATGGCTATTGATGATCTTGTTGAAAATTTCCCCACCAGAGGACCTCCTTTTAAGACTGTCAGAAACTCTTCAAATTAAGCTTTCCGATTATTTAAAAATATACGACACATTTGAATTTTTCTAATACGTTTTATACGATTGTGTACCCACCATCGATTGGAATCATCGCTCTGTTCATAAACTTAGATTCATCAGAAGCTAAGAAAACAGCTAGTTCAGCTACTTCGTCTACCTGTCCGAATCGATTCAATGGAATGTTATCCGTAGGTCTCGTTTTTAACATTTCCTCTGTCATTGGTGTAGAAGATGGTACCTGGGCAAATTGCATTGACTTTAATACCGTGTTTAGAATACACAGCAGCAATGTGTTTTGTATACCCGATTACACCATGCTTAGAAGCAATTGTAGCATAGATGATCCAAATCAAGCTGTCTTGTTTTTCTGTGTGCCTTATCAAAAAGGTTCGTTAGCATAAGTAAACTTTTATGAAATAGTTATCATCATTGCAGCTTTGTATATCGGATGAGTATGGCTGGTCTCTTCGTCCCATTTTGGATGCCATGTGCAGCTGGGGAGAAGGACACATCGCATTGACTGGTGAGGAAGTTGTAAATTAACTATCATTAAAAAAGGATTCGAATGCTATAAGCAACGAATCCTTTTTTATTTGTTTAACTTTTCGAATTGAACAACTTTATTGTCACTCAACAAAATTTCAAAAGTACTAGGCTACGTTTAACTTTGGCTCTAACCCATTTGGAAAGCGAAATATAAATAATAATAAAGTTGTTTGAAATTGCAGAAAAACCCTAAATAGTCTAGAGAACTATTTAGGGTCATATTAATTTTACTCTTCTAAAATTCTTATTTCTTGAGCATTTCCTCCATATCATGGGTAACAATTACTTTCTGTCCGATATGGAGAGAGGAAATAGCCAACAATTTAATGATAAAAACATTCTTCAAAAATTAACTTAATATAGCTTCTTTAATTTTCCGATTAAACAAGCTCCGGTTTTTCCAAATAAATTGAACAAAATCTTTATCGAGCAAACTTTGTTCATCATGATCACAATAATTCAAGCCTTTGCCATGAAGGGTCCATTGGCTGTCTGAATATTTCATCAGTGTCCAATCCCCTCCTCGTTCTCTATCTTCAATCACAAGGTAATACTTTTGTCCAACATCATCATATGAAGCTATTAATTCAAACTTTTCAATGAAGTCTTGAATATCTAATTTTTTCTTAATAATATGCATGATGTCCCGCCCTTCTATTCACTGTACCGTTTAAAGCAAATGCATTATTTACTGCTTATGATAAAACATATTATATCATATGAAGCGTATAAGAAAATCCAAATTTGTTTTGTCTGTAAATGTTCATATTTAACAATCTATGTACCGATTATCTGTTATTATTGGGGAATTTTAAATTGGCATTAGTGGGTATCCGGTTCTTCCATTATTTTGGTGAAGCCTTTGATCAGGTCGTGTGACCGGTTGCGCTACTTTTTTGATAGCGAGCCCATAAATAGAAAAGAGACAGGAATTATTTCCTGTCTACAGTCCAGCCATTTATCACCACAGCCTTAATCATATTTTATGAACGGGCTTTTTTGTGTTGAAAATAGCTATTTTTCTGTTCTTTTTCCTGTGAAGTGATAAAACATCAGGCAAAAACCATCTGCACCCAATAGAATAACAAGAATAACGTCACAATCGTTGTCAAAGGTATAACAATCAATGATAAGCTTAAATAATCTTTCCAGGTGACTTTGATCTTATTCTTCCTTAAAATATCTATCCAAATAAGAGAGGCGAGCGTTCCAATAGGCAATAACAAGGAGCCCATATCACTGCCAATAATATTTGCGAGATAAATCGTCTTTAATGTGATAGGGTCCAGTCCCATTTCGGTTAAGGTAATGGTTCCGATCATTAAGGCAGGGTGATTATTGAAAAAGTTGGATAAAATCGAAACTAATCCGCCCATCATAAAGCTCGCCTGGAGCAGTCCCTGATTGACGATGGGTTCACATGCTTTTACAAGCATGGCCGTTAATCCTGCATTGTGGAGCCCATAAATCATGACATACATGGAGAAGGCAAAAATTAAAATGTGCCACGGGGTCTTTTTCAAAATATCCAGCGGGTTTGTGCGTAAATGATACCATCTCCATGCAAGCAATATGAGTGATCCGAGCACTGCCACAATTTCAATTGGAATGGAGAGATAGGACGCAACAAAGAGCAGACAGCGTATCACAAAGACAAACAGTAAAAGTCTTAACATAAATTTCGTGCGTTGATTTTTTGTTTCAACAGACAGTGTCCCTTTTAATAGATGGAATTTTTCAGAGAAAAAGGTTTCTTCTACATCATATAAGGAAGCGGGTAGCGTCTTCGGTAATTTCTTCTTTACAACAACAAACATTAAATAGGACATGAACAGTAATCCAAGTGTTCCTGGCACAAACATCATGGCTGTATGCATATAAAGTGTCATATGAACAATTTTCAATGCAATTAAATTGACAATATTGCTTACGCCAATAGGTGCGCTGGAAGCGGTCGCAATGAGAGCCCCACTTAAAAGATATGGGAGCTGTTCATGTAGTTTCAGCCGAAGGTTTTTAAGCAGTAGAATTAAAATTGGAGTCGTAATCAAAATGCTGCCATCATTGTTAAATAAAAGGGTCATTAAGAAACATAAAAGCTGAATGTACCAATACAGGCGATAACCAGAACCTCTAGCTAAATTTGCAAGTCGCGCAGCTGCCCAGTGGAAAAAACCGAAACTTTCCAATATGACAGCCATGACGATCGTGGCCATAATAGTAACAGATGCGCCGCCTATCTTATGGATAATATCCATAACATCTTCATGTGATACAATCCCCATTAGTAAAATAATGCCTGCCCCGACCGATGCTGGCCATGCTTCATTAATACCGCCTGGCCTCAAAAATATAACAAACATTGTCATGATAAACACCAAAATAGTCAATCCAATTTCCAAGCTCATTATCCCTTTCCCCTTTTTGAAGAGCCATGGGTCAAATGCCTTTTCTTGTCCGTTTATTATTATATTTATATTCACCTCTGACAAAATGTAACTGGGCAACGTGCCTAATCTTTGAACTTATTCCGAAAGAAGTCTCCTACTTCTAAGCGTGAAGCTGTCCCGTTCATCAAATCCCAATTTTTTCATGGCCTCCAGCTGTCGTCCTTCATTTTGATCTTTGCTGCTGACTCGTATGTATCCAAATTTTCAAACGTCGATCATCTTTCTCCTTTTACAGAGCGTTTGTTCTTTTGTTATATCAAAAGCGTTCGTAAAATGATTTTAGACTTAAAAGAAAGCGAAAATCGATGTTTTTTGCATAGTCTATTCGAGTGAGATCAACCCTTTTAAGCCCTCATATTTATTCTGAGTGCTTATACAAATTATTTTTTTGATTACCTCGTTTGTAGAACCCAGATCCAACATCTAAAATTCCCCGTAATTTTACCACCTCTTTTATGATAAAATATTCCTTTTTTTAAAAAAATATTGAATAAGTGCTCCGTTGGTTCATATTTGCGACCAACTGAATACACTGTATTTGTATTCACTTAATCCGTTGGTTCATATTTGTAACCAATTGAATACACTGTATTTGTATTCACTTAAATTGGGAGGGATATTTGTGGGAGAATTTGGAAGCGACGAAAGAAAGAACATGACCACTGGTTGCACTACAACTGATTGTAGTTGTACTACAACCGATGAAACGACTACTGGTTGTAGTTGTACTACAACCGGTGAAACAACTACTGATTGTACTACAACCAGTAAAACAACTACTGATTGTCATAAGAAAAAGAAAAAAAAGAAAAAGAAAAAGAAACACCGCACGACTACTGGTTGTACCACAACTGATTCTCATAAAAAGAAAAAGAAAAAGAAAAAGAAAAACCGCACGACTACTGATTGTACTACAACGGATGAAACATCAACTGGTAAAAAATCAACCGGTAAAACATCAACCGGTAAAACATCAACTGGTAAACATAAAGGAAAAGGTCCTAAAGGAAAGGGTCCTAAAGGAAAAGGTCCTAAAGGAAGAAAATAACAGAGAATATAAAGCAAACAGATACTTCCGCTTGATTAAGCGGAAGTATTTAATTCTTAAATAGGACATCAAAAGATCATCCAAAAAAGTGAGTGCAATACTAAATTTGATTTGAAATCATCTAAATAGAAAAACCTCTTCAAGATTAAACAACTAAATATTGTATAAAATTTAAAACCAAGGATACAATCCCTAGGTTTTTATTTGTAGATAATAAATTAAGTTTATGTCCTTCATTCTTCAATAGCTGCTTACAATGGTGATATTAACAGTGAAAAAAGATAATACGTGAGCGCATCGGTGTTATCAAAGAAAGGACAGAGAGTATATGCCTTATCTAATTCCATCTTATTTTTTGATAATCGAAGAAAGTAATCTAGATGATCTAAGGAGCGATATATGGAGTGATACTCCTGTTTCCGCCTATTTAAAAGTGAAAAACATCACCTATACTATTGACATTGCCTACCGGGGATCCTATACGCGGAAATTTCGCAAAAGATCTTTCCGGATTGAGTTCATCAATCCAAATAGATGTTCCGGGGCCCGCATAATTCATCTCAATGCAGAATATAGGGATCCGTCCCTTATGCGAAATAAACTTTCTTTTGATTTTTTCCAGGATCTTGGTGTTCTATCACCAAATAGTCATCATATAAATTTAACGCGAAATGGCTCTTTTAAAGGGGTCTATTTGCAATTGGAATCCGTAGATGATTTGTTCTTGAAAAAGAGGGGCCTTCCTTCGGGTCCTATTTATTATGCGGTCAACAATAATGCCAATTTTTCTCTAACAAGAGATGAGAAGAAAAAAAAGTCACTTCTTTCGGGGTATAGACGAGTGTTAGGAACCAAATCAGACGATGATCTCCTTCATGAATTGATACACAAAATCAATACTACTTCCTTATCTGATTTTCCTAATGAAATTCCTCACCATCTCAATATTGATACTTTTTTACGCTGGCTCGTTGGAGCTGTTTGCACAATGAATAATGACGGGTTTACTCATAACTATGCGCTGTACCGGAATAATGAAACTGGTTTGTTCGAAATTATTCCTTGGGACTACGATGCAACGTGGGGACGAAAAGTCGACGGTGGACTCATGGAGCACAATTACGTTCCTATTAAAGGAAAGAAGGACAACCATCTTTGCCGTCTTCTTCTGAAAGTACCAGAATTCCGTAAACTTTACCGGAACATATTGGAAGAAACTTTGGAAACTAAGTTTACAGTCAAATACTTAGAAAATAAGGTCATTTCGCTCCATGAGTCCCTTCGACCACACATTCTTCTAGATCCTTATAAAAAGAAAACGATTGATACATTCGATAAAGAACCTGAGTTTATCTTTCAATTCATTCGGAAACGCAACAGCTATTTAAAAAAGCGTCTAAATAAACTTGACTAGAAGAATAATCGTCATCTCGATCTTGCCACTCGGGAAGCGTTTGAACATTCGGAAAGGGGTAAACAAATTTGGGTTTATTATGCATAAAAGATAGTGGAAAGTACGGTAGAGGGATATATGCTACACGTGATATTAAAACAGGTAAATGTATTGAAGTGTCACCTGTTATAGTATCACCCCCAACCGAATGGAAGTATCTGAAGAAGACGGTACTTTCTGAATACTACTTCACTTGGGGTGAAAATTACGAGCATAAAGCGCTTGCTCTGGGATATGGGTCGCTATTTAATCATTCATATACTCCGAATGCGACGTTTGTTTACAAACTAGATATTTTATCGATAGCATTTTTTACAATATCTGATATTAAGAAGGGTGAGGAAATCACTATAAATTACAACTGGTACCCTGAAGATAAATCTCCATTATGGTTTGATGTAATTGATTAACAAGTGATGTGGCTAATACGCCGCTTAGATAAACAGGATAGCGCAATCGCTGAAAGAGTCTCCAGAGACCAAATAGATATTACTTGCTTCACCAAGAGCCCCGAAAGCAAACCAGATAATCTTTAGCTGATTCAGTAAAAAGGAATCAAAAAAAGCATTATGAGGAAAAGGCCTCCCACCAGTTCAATTGAACTGATGGGAGGCCTTTAACTTTAAAGTTATTTACATGTTAAGTGAGGATTTATTTCTAAATACACCGCAAATCCTTATACATCTAGGATTTTAGTTCTTCTTACATCATGCCGCCCATTCATTTTGACAATTAATAAAAGAAAAACAGGGCTAAAAAACCTTATCATATCAACGTTTCCTAAAATTCACCTTTAATAATCTTAAATAGTTTTAAAATTACACGAGGACAAATAAAATTTGTTTGGCTTTTGTCCTCTTTTTTCTCTTCTTTAAAAAATACCTTTGTTTCTATATCCAAAGAATTAACTATAGACTAGCTCTTTTTCGCTTAGAGCAAGCGTCTCTGCTGTTGAAGTATGAATTTCGTGCAGAAGCTCTGGATTTTCCATTAGTGACACGCCATATGAAGAAATCATTTCTTTGATTTTTGGTTCCCACTCATTCATATGTTGCGGGAAGCATTTTTTAATTATCTCGAGCATAACGTGAACAGCAGTAGAAGCACCTGGAGAAGCACCTAGTAATGCTGCAATCGAGCCATCAGCTGCAGTAATAACTTCGGTACCAAATTGAAGCGTTCCTTTGCCGCCTTCAGCCGTATCTTTGATAACTTGTACACGTTGGCCTGCTACTACTAAATCCCAATCCTCGCTCTTAGCGTTCGGGATAAACTCTCGCAACTCTTCCATACGCTGTTCTTTCGATAACATAACCTGCTGGATCAGGTATTTTGTCAATGACATTTCTTTTGCGCCTGCTGCCAACATCGTTAAGACATTATTTGGTTTTACGGAAGTTACTAAATCGAACATTGAACCTGTTTTTAAGAACTTTGGTGAGAAGCCGGCAAACGGTCCAAATAGTAACGATTTTTTATTGTCGATATATCTTGTGTCAAGATGCGGAACAGACATTGGAGGAGCTCCAACCTTAGCCTTGCCATATACTTTTCCATGATGCTGCGCTATAACTTCCGGATTATTACACACCATAAATATTCCGCTTACTGGGAATCCGCCAATATGTTTTCCTTCAGGAATACCGGATTTTTGCAGTAAATGTAGGCTTCCTCCCCCGCCTCCGATAAAGACGAATTTTGCAGTATGGCGTTCGACGTTACCGCTGTCGTTTCGTACTTTCAATTCCCACGAGCCATCGCTAGTGCGTTTAATATTATCAACACTATGTTTGTATTTGATATCGACATTTTTATTCTTTAAGTGGTCAAACAACATGCATGTTAAAGCACCAAAGTTAACGTCTGTACCAGAGTCGATTTTTGTTGCCGCAATAGGGTCATTCAATGGACGGTTTTGCATAATAAGCGGAATCCATTCCATCAGTTTTTCCGGGTTATCGGAAAATTCCATGCCTTTAAACAAGGGATTGTTTGAAAGCGCCTCAAAACGCTTCTTTAAAAACGCTATATTTTTTTCTCCTTGTACCATACTCATATGAGGCAATGGCATGATAAAGTCCTGCGGATTATTAATTAGCTTACTTTTTACAAGATAAGCCCAAAACTGCATTGAAACTTGGAACTGTTCATTAATTTTAATAGCTTTGTTAATATCTATAGATCCGTCTGGTTTTTCAACAGTATAGTTAAGCTCACACAGTGCCGCATGCCCTGTTCCCGCATTATTCCATTCGTTAGAGCTTTCCTCCCCTGCGTTTTCGAGCTTCTCAAACACTGTAATTTCCCATTCCGGTACTAACTCTTTCAGGAGCGTACCTAAAGTCGCACTCATGATTCCAGTGCCAATTAAGATGACGTCTGTTTTAGTTTTTCCATTGCTCATTTTTACCATCCCTATACCCTAAAATTTGCAGAAAGGATGCAGGCGCTCCGGCTTAGGCGTCACACACCTTTTCTGTTTCAATTATAACTATATCATAGTGTATTACAATTATTTATAGATTAAAATATCTACTATTATCTAATATTTATAAGCTATTTACAAGCTGGTAAAAAGTGAGAATTCTGTCCACAAGTCCCTAGGAACACACAAAAACCAAGGCCTTAACCCAGCTTCTTGCAAGGATTAAGGCTTTGGTTTGCGGTTACCAGTGAACCGCCATCATCTAATTTTCGCCGTTACTTGTGGTACGGTTCACCGTAACGGTAAACAAGGTAAGTTAAAAGATTTTGTTTTCTTATAAAAGAAGAATAAAACTAGAAATAAAAATTATGACAGGACTTTTCTAAACAAGTAATAGAATTGTTGCTTCTGCATTCGGCTATGGCATGGTTCTGAAAATGTATTCTGTATAAAAAATTAATTACCTAAAATAAGCAATAATGAAATGGGGTTGTTACTCCTTTGGTTTTGACGCAGTCCTGTTATCTTCTTTTAATAAAAATAAGTTGTTATGTAACTGTATAGAAAAGAAAATGCAAAGATAAATTGATAGACTTATAAGAAAAGCTTTTTGATTAGTATACATAATGAAGTTGAATAAAGGGAGATGAACCATGGAGGCGCATGTAAAGAAGTCTTTAGACGAATGGAAAGAAGAAATTTGTGGTTTATTACATGAAATAGATAAAGAATATGAAGAAGTAAAACGTGAGCTTCAGGTTTATTCCTATAAATTCAGCATCACTAAACAGGTTGTACAATCTACAATTAATGATGAGATTATCCGCAATATCCGTGAACTTTATCATAAGCCATTTGAACAAAGATTTAACCAATTGAAAGAAGAAATAAAAGACCTGGAAGAAAAGAAAAAAGTGTTTCAGATGTTTGTAGATAAAATTGATAAAGTATAAGAAAAAGAAGAAGTAAAGCCATATGCATCTGCTCAATAGTCCAAAGGTAAGCAGTGCAATAAAGAGTGAAGTTTATAGGACGGATAATAGATTAGCCTCCCTTTAGAACATGTTTCCTAAGGGGAGGCTTTTACATGTAAAACCCATTAAGCTTTGTTAAAACAAAAAATCAGACAATGATAAACGGATTGTTACTGTATGCTGCCTTCTGAAGATAAATAACTTTTTTATAGGGACACATAAAGAAATTGCAATGATAGATATTGTTAATAATAATCCAACAGTTTTTTCATTTTTCCTCCTAATAGTAAAAAAGGTACTTTAAAATTGTAAAAATATTATTTTTGAGACATAACTGACATATCCAACCCCTTTTATTGAAACTTTCTAGAAAAATTGGTACTAATGAATAGCATCATATATATTTTTCGCTAATAGTAAAAAAGTAACTGTAATAAACAAGGCACGAACATACCCACTTCCTCTTTTTATGGCAAATTTCGACCCGCACATTGCTCCAGCAATTCCTGCAATTGCCATTGGTAATCCATATGCATAGTTTACTTGCCCTAAATTCATAAATATCAACAATGCAGCAATATTACTTCCAAAGTTTAAAAATTTCGCGTTACCTGCTGCTTTTATAAAATCAAGTCCGATCATCAAGAAAGCAAACATTAAAAATGAACCTGTTCCTGGTCCAAGAAATCCATCATAAAAACCAATCGTAAAAATTAAAAACATAAATATTATTAAATGGCGGATAGACAACTTTTTATAAGTAGAAATACTCCCCCAATCTTTCTTGAATATGGTATAAATCGTTACAGCTGCGAGCATGACTAGCATCAATGGTTTTAGCACTTCGGGATTCATCAAGTGAACAGTCCACGCACCGACCATCGAACCGATAAAAACGAGCGGAAATAGCTTATACAGTGATGTAAAATCGAGATTGCCTGAACGATAAAACATAAGTGTGCTAGTTAAGGAGCCCATTGTTCCTACTAATTTATTCGTAGCAACTGCTGCTGCCGGATTTAGCCCTGTGAATAACAAAGCAGGCAATGTAATTAGACCGCCTCCCCCTACAACTGAATCAATAAAGGCAGCTACAAATCCAAAGAAAATCAAAATAATTAATAAAGATGGTTCCAGTTCAAATTGCATCTAATCATCCTTCCAGAGAGTAAGACCTTAGAAAATAACTAACTTGTTGAAGTGTCCGTTATTCTCTCGTACGACAAATACTCGACCTATAAACCATTTTTTAGCTATCGGCTTTATATATTTGCATTTTCTTAAATTATAGAAGTAAACTATATATAAATAAAATCAAACTTTTAAATGTTTAACATAAATAAAACTTATGGATTTGGATGATAATATGAGCCTTTCAAAATATGAAGTTTTTAACACAGTCGTTGAATCGGGGAATCTTACAAAAGCCGCGGAGGCTTTAAATTTAACTCAGGCCGCTGTTAGTTATTCGATCGCAAAATTGGAATCTGAACTTGGGTTCCCTCTACTAATTAGAAGTAGGTCCGGTATTATCCTAACAAGTAACGGAGAAAGGATATTAAAATATATACGAATGATTCTACATTGGGATGAAAAAATGAAGCAAGAAGTAGCATCTATTAATGGACTTGAGGTTGGTACGGTTCGGATAGGGGCATTTACAAGTGTTTGTATTCAATGGTTGTCTAAATGTATCAAGCAATTTAAAGAAGAACATCCCTTCGTTGAAATTAAGATCTTTCAAGGAGACTATGAAGATGTTGATAAGTGGATAGCTAACGGGATGATTGATTTTGGTTTTATTACATTGCCTTCATTACAATCTTTTGAAACGATCCCCCTTAAAAAAGATAGGATATTGTGTATCCTTCCATACAATTATCCCGTGAGTAATCAAGATAAAATCCGCCTAGAACAATTAGAAAATGAATCTTTTATTGCAAACCACGATATAAAGCGCCTATTAAAAGGGACAGGTATTACTCTTAAGCAGAGTTTTGATATAATCGACGACCACGCTATTGTATCAATGGTTGAAAATGAATTAGGAGTAAGCATCATGCCTGAATTAGTTCTGCAAGGTATACCACATAAACTTAGGGTTCTTAGTCTAGAGCCCGAACAGCATCGAATAATTGGGATTGGTGCATTATCTCTAAAAGAACTCTCACCTGCTGCGAAAAAGTTCATTGAATATATAAAAATTCAAATAGACTCAAACTAAGGTTTAAGGAAGAGGTAGAGGTTTTAAGTACAATCCATCAAATTATACAAAGAGTTACATTCAAGAGACTAACTTTTCAAATTTTTGTGTTGAAACATAGAAGATTGATTCTCCTATGTGCTCCTGCATTAACTAATTAATCACCCTAATTTAAACGGTGAATATACTATCTACGTTATTAAATAAGGGGGATTGTCGATGTATCAACCATACCAGTACCCATATGTAGGATACGTACCCGTTCAAGGGACACCGATTCAAGAGTTCGATTATACTCAACCATGTTTGCAAGTAGCCTTACAGCATATAAAGGAATCCGTTCAAGGGGAAAGAGAAGATGAACTTTTTTATCAATATTTAATTTCGATTGCACCAACTCAAGAAGAGAAAGAGATCATTGCTTCTATAAGGGATGATGAGAGAAAACATAATCAAATGTTTAGAAGGATTTACTGGAATTTTACAGGACAAGAAGTGCAGAACGTGAATGAAGAGCAGTTTGAAAAACCAGCGAACTATATCGCTGGGATAAAAAAAGCGTTATTTGGGGAGTTAAAGGCCGTTGAAAAGTATCGAAGAATCAAACAATGTTTACCCGAAGGTATATATCAACATATGCTATTTGAAATTATCACCGATGAGTTAAAGCATGCAACAAAGTATAATTATTTGTTTACTTTAAATAAAAAATAAAGATCGATTTCCATCTACTTTTGCAGTCGGTTTATTTGTCGTTGCATACACTCCATTTGCTTTCGCAATTGTTCTGTTTCTTTACGCATTTGTACCATCTGCTGTTTCATTTGTTGATTCTGCTGGTTATTATCCTTTTGCTGATTTGTTTGTTCTTGTTGAGCTTGCTCTCGTTCCGCCGTTAAACCGATCGTTGTCAGAATATCTCCTAAAGTAACTAATACCTGTCCAATGTATTGTAATTCAGCAGGATAATCATCGTTTGTATTTGTACTACTTCCTATTTTGTTATTCAAGATAACCCCTCTTTTCCTTAATAATTCACTTTAGTTTATTCGGATTTCCTTTAAAACGTACATCAAACGAGAACAGATAGGCACTTTTTATTTCCAATGCAATATAATATATTTTTGGTACATCCTCATCATGATTCAGTTCATTAAACCCTTGAACATAAAGAATAAAGGAGCGACTGACAGTGTTGAATCAGCCGCTCCACCCTTGTATATGATTAAATATCTAACGAGTTGAGCGGATTGTACTTGTCGTTTTGTTCTCTCAATTCATTTCCCCACATGGCAACGTAACGCATCGTCACGTTAATACTTTTATGTCTCATTAGTTTTTGAATTGCAAAAGCACTCATGCCGGACATAGCCAGCCGATGACAAAAAGTATGACGGAATGTGTGAGCGGACACTCTTACATCTTTAAAATTCATTTTTTGACCAAGATATCTAAAAATTAATGCAAGTGCGTTTTCCGTTAGTTGAGTATTATCTCTTTTGACAAATACAAAATCACTCACTTCTCCCCAATGCTGCTTACAAAATGCATGGTAAGCGGATAGTTCTTTCGATAACTTTTCTGTGATAGGAATTGTTTCTTTTCTTCTGTTCTTGCCATAAACAGAGATGCTTTGATTCATGAAATCAATATCAGACCATTGAAGGTTGATAATTTCCCCACGCCTAATTCCTGTGCCGAGTATCGTAACAATAACCATATAATCCCGATAAGCAAAATAACTCTTTTCTCTCCGTTTGACACGTCTGTAAAAGTTCAACATTTGCTGAATTTGATCATCATTAAAGACATCAATTTTCACATCTTCTTTTTGTCTTTTGACCCGCTTTGCAGGATTGCTTTTAATAACTTCACACTCGACCATATAATTCAGAAAGGCTCGTATTCGCAAAAGCTTCGTGTTAATCGTACCTGCTTTATTTCCCCTCTCTTGGCATTCTGAAAGGTGCTGACGTACATGACTATAAGAAATGTCTTCTACGTTTACAACCTCATTCTTGATGCAGTAACTCACAAACTCTCCAAGTAAAGTTTCGTAATTTTTTATGTTTATCTTCGATGTATTCTTGAAACGTCTGTCATCTAAAAAGTCTTGATACGCAAATTTTAATAACAAAAAAGACTACCTCCTTATTTTTAGGAAGTAGTCTATACTTTTAAAAAATTTATTTACGTGACCGGTTCTCATCTTGAGAGAAAAGCAGCCGTAACTGCTTTTCAAAATGAAAGTGTATGATGCTATTAAAACATTGTTATATCAACGTTTTAATATTACATCATGCCGCCCATGCCGCCCATATCAGGCATTGATGGCATACCGCCGCCTTCTTCTGGCTTGTCCGCTACAACTGCTTCAGTTGTTAAGAACATAGCTGCAACAGATGTTGCATTTTGAAGTGCTGAACGTGTTACTTTCGTTGGGTCTACGATACCCGTTTCGATCATGTTTACCCACTCGCCAGTTGCCGCGTTGAAGCCGATACCGAGTTCTTCTCGTTTCAGGCGTTCCACAATAACGGAACCTTCAAGACCTGCATTGTGCGCGATTTGACGAACTGGTTCTTCAAGAGCGCGGAGTACAATTTTCACACCTGTTGCAAAATCGCCTTCGCCTTCTACTTCAGCTACTTTATTGTATACATTCACAAGTGCTGTACCACCACCGGATACGATGCCTTCTTCAACAGCTGCACGTGTTGCATTCAAAGCATCTTCAATGCGAAGTTTGCGCTCTTTTAGTTCTGTTTCTGTTGCCGCTCCAACTTTGATGACAGCAACACCGCCAGCAAGTTTCGCTAGACGCTCTTGCAATTTTTCGCGATCGAATTCAGACGTTGTATCTTCAAGCTGCGCACGGATTTGGCTTACGCGGCCTTGAATGTTTTGAGACTCGCCCGCACCTTCAACGATTGTTGTGTTTTCTTTCGATACTACAACTTTCGATGCACGGCCAAGTTGTGTAATATCCGTTGATTTCAAGTCAAGACCAAGCTCTTCTGTAATGACTTCAGCACCAGTTAAAATCGCAATGTCTTCAAGCATCGCTTTACGACGGTCACCGAATCCAGGTGCTTTAACTGCTACTGCGTTAAATGTACCGCGTAGTTTATTGACAACAAGTGTTGCCAGCGCTTCGCCTTCTACATCTTCGGAAATAAGAAGTAGCGGTTTGCTTTGTTGAACAACTTGCTCAAGAACAGGAAGAATTTCTTGAATGCTTGCAATTTTTTTGTCTGTGATTAAGATATATGGGTTTTCAAGCACTGCTTCCATTTTATCTGAATCAGTAATCATGTAAGGTGAAGCATAACCGCGGTCAAATTGCATACCTTCTACAACATCAAGCTCCGTCGTGAAGCCTTTTGACTCTTCGATTGTAATAACACCGTCATTTCCAACGCGCTCCATTGCCTCAGCAATAAGTTGTCCCACTTCTTCATCGCCAGAAGAAATCGCTGCAACTTGAGCAATCGACTCTTTTCCTTCGATTGGTTTTGAAATGACTTTTAATGATTCAAGTGCTGTTGCGACTGCTTTGTCCATTCCTTTACGAATGCCGACAGGGTTTGCACCAGCTGTTACGTTTTTCAAACCTTCACGGATCATCGCTTGCGCAAGAACCGTTGCAGTCGTTGTACCATCACCAGCAACGTCATTTGTTTTGCTTGCTACTTCTGCAACCAATTTTGCACCCATATTTTCGAATGCATCTTCAAGTTCGATTTCTTTTGCGATTGTTACACCGTCATTTGTAATAAGCGGCGAACCAAATTTTTTCTCAAGAACGACGTTGCGTCCTTTTGGTCCAAGCGTTACTTTAACTGCATCTGCAAGCTTGTCTACACCAGCAAGCATCGCGCGGCGTGCATCTTCACTAAATTTAATATCTTTAGCCATTTTAAAGTGCCTCCTCTAAATTTTATATTTATATGTTTTATGTGTAATGATTAGCCGATAACAGCTAAAATATCGTTTTCGCGCAACAATAAATATTCTACGCCTTCGTATTTTACTTCTGTACCTGCGTATTTTGAGAAGATGATGCGATCGCCTTCAGCTACTTCAAGTGCTACACGCTCGCCGCTTTCTAGAACACGTCCTGTTCCAACTGCCACAACTTTGCCTTCCTGCGGTTTTTCTTTCGCAGAATCAGGAAGTACAATTCCGCTGGCCGTTTTTTCTTCAGATTCTACTAGTTCGATTACTACGCGGTCACCTAGTGGTTTTAACAAGTGAAACCCTCCTCAAAAAATAGATAATTAAATTTTATTAGCACTCTACTCAGACGAGTGCTAACACAACTATTATAATAAATGAAATTGGCTTTCTTTTGCAAGTGTAAAGCAAAAAAATTTTCAAACAGAGCGAGACTGCTTATTTGAAGGGCTCCATCTTTATTAGTACAATGAATAGTAAGTGAATCGAATAAAGGAGTTTTTATGTGAAAAAAGAATATGGGTTTATTTTAATTACGTACATTTTAATGCAATTTTCCGGTTATATTGGTATTCCTCTTCTTTTTAAGATCGGTGTTTCGACCGGCGTGGAACAGAATGAGATGGAGATGCTGGCTATAGGTTATTGGACAGTGATTAGTTTCGCCCTTGCGACAGTCATCATTCTGCTTATTTTGCGAAAATCTGCGTATGTAAATAGAATTGAAAATCAGATATCACTATCTACTGGAAAATTAATTTTCTGGTCAATCACCGGCGTTTTTCTAGCATTTTCTGCGCAATATGCGGCGATCATCATTGAAACGGCGATCGGTATTGGGCAAGGCTCTGAAAATACGCAAGACATTATTCAACTCGTTGAATGGGTTCCGCTTACAATGCTGTCCGTCGCCCTATTCGGTCCGATTTTGGAAGAAATCGTGTTCCGGAAAATTTTATTCGGCTCATTATATGAACGGATTCCTTTTTTCTTCGCCGCGCTCATTAGTGCATTTATATTCTCTATTGCACACAGAGAATTAGAGCATTTTTTATTATATGCGGCAATGGGATTTACATTCGCATTTCTTTACGTAAAAACAAAGAGATTAATCGTACCTATTGTGGCGCATGTATCAATGAACTCAATCGTTGTGCTGATGCAGTACGTATTTGCGGATGATATTGAAAAAATGATCAAGAAAGCTGAACAAGCGCAACAATTTATTTTGTGGTTTTCGTAAGGAGGTATAATGATGAGACAGTCACCACTAGCTGCAGGGATTTTTTATAATATACTCGGCGGATTTTTCGTGTTTCTAGCCGTACAGGACGTAAATGTGAATGGCTTCAGGTTTTTCAACTATGTGCTTATTTTGCTGGCGACATTCGATATCGGCACTGGTCTCCGGTTAATGTTGATTCACTTCAAAGTAAAAAACAGCCAGAATTAATAAAATCCGCCCAGTTTATTGGGCGGATTCTTCTTGTTCAAGTGTAGCACGGGCTTCTGCCTGCTGCACTTTTTTATAGCCAATTTTCGAAACAAAAATACTCACTTCATATAAAAGAAATAATGGAACACTCACCATCATATGTGAAATGATATCCGGTGGAGTAATGAGTGCCGCAATGACGAGTAAGACAAAATACGCATAGCGGCGAATCTGACTTAAAAAGTGTGGCGTGATAATGCCTAACCGTGTCAAAAACAGCGTCACAACTGGAAGCTGAAATAAAAACCCAAATGGAATCGTCGTCTGAAATAAAAATTGGAAATATTCATTAATGCCAATGACCTGTTCAATATTCAAATCGCCGGACAGTTTCATCATAAAATGAATAATGTACGGAAATAAAATGAAATATGAAAAAGCGAGTCCCCCTAAAAACAGAAGAACCGATGCGGGGATGTAACTAAGCGTCGCTCTCCGCTCTTTCTCATGCAGACCGGGACTGACAAATGCCCACAATTGATACAAAATGACCGGCGATGTCAAAATAATCCCTATTACAAACGCCATTTGAAAATAAATCTTTAGCGGATCAGTTACCCGAAATGCGTTCATCGACAGCGCCGCCGCTTCATCTGCATGCTGCAAATAGTGGATGATTGGCTTTGCAAGAAAAAGCCCTCCAATGGCAGCAATGAAAAAGAAAACGACGACAATCATAAGCCGTTTCCTGAATTCCTCCAGGTGTTCATATATCGTCATGTCTTGTAGACTCATTTATCATTCATCCTAACATCACTTGGACTCTTTCTTGTCCTCTTTTCGATCATCATCATCATCCGTTAATCCTTTTGTTGAACTTTTAAATTCTCTCAATGTATCACCGGCTGCTCGTCCGAGTTCCGGAAGCTTTTTCGGTCCAAAAATAAGCAATGCTACAGCGCCAATTACGACCATGCTGCCAACACCTATCATTGGCACACACCTCCCTTTTCCTTCATCATAACTGATTTACCCGTTAAATACTATGATCATTTTTCGACAGATTGATCCGGATAATTTTTCAAGAAATACACGAGCGACTGCAATTCAATCGCCAAATCAATATGATGAACGCGAATAGCTGAAGGCACGTTTAACCGTGCCGGTGTAAAATTCAAAATCCCTTTTATATTTGCCTGGACTAAACGATCCGTAATGGATTGTGCTGCAGACTGTGGAATCGTTAAAATTGCTACCGGCACTTTCAGTTGGGCTAAAGTCTCTTCCAACTCATCCATATGATAAATAGGCACCTCTCCAATAGTTGTCCCGACTTTGCTCTCTTCCACATCAAATGCAACTAGGATCTTCGTGTTATTATTTTTCAAAAAATTATAATTTAAAAATGCCGTCCCTAAATTCCCAACACCGATCAATGCAACATTTGTCAATTCGTCCTGATCGAGCGTTTTGCGAAAAAAGGATAGCAAATAGCTCACATTGTAGCCATATCCTTTTTTGCCAAGCGCACCGAAATAAGAAAAGTCTCTCCGGATCGTAGCCGAATCTACTTTTACTGCTTCACTCAATTCTGCCGATGATACACGCTGCTTGCCTGACGAATGCAAATTTTGAATAAATCGGTAATACAAAGGCAGTCGCTTCGCTGTTGCTTGTGGAATTTTTACCGAATCGCTGTTCATTTTTATCCCCCTTACATGATGCCGCTTCCACATTTCATTTTTTCTTATAGTATAATCATAAATCTTTGTCACCTTTTTCACAAGAACTGCTTCTTTTCCATTGCTCGCTTACTCTTCCTCGAGTAAAGTGAAGGTGAGGTGAAAAACATGATACTTCTTCAAGTACAGCAGCTCTCGAAATATTTTGGAGCTGAACTTATTTTATCGAATATTAAGCTTGAGGTGCAGTCAGGCGATCGGATCGCACTTGTCGGCCGAAATGGTGCGGGCAAATCAACGCTCTTAAAAATCATTGCTGGACAGCTTTCACATGAGTCTGGTGCGATTATAAAACCGAAAGATGTCACCATTGGATATTTAGCGCAAGATACCGGTCTTGAATCGAACCTTTCCATCTGGGATGAAATGAATAGCGTTTTCAACAGTCTTCGGGAAATGGAGCAGCAATTGCGAGGGCTCGAAGCGGATATGGCCAATCCAGATGTGTATGATGATCCAAAGCTGTACGAGCAGGTGATGACCTCTTACGACCAACTTCAAAATGAGTTTAAAGAAGCTGGCGGTTATCAATATGAAGCAGATTTACGCTCCGTTTTACATGGGTTTAACTTTCAAGATTATGATTACGATACACTTATTTCCACATTAAGCGGTGGACAAAAGACGCGTCTCGCTCTTGCAAAGTTACTTTTAGCAAAACCTAGTATTTTAATTCTTGATGAACCGACGAATCATCTTGATATTGATACGCTTTCCTGGCTCGAACATTACTTACAAGGATACGCCGGCGCAATTTTAATTGTCTCTCATGATCGCTACTTCCTTGATAAGACTGTTAATCAAGTATACGAAATGTCTCGAAACAAAATTCGCAAATACACTGGCAACTACAGTAAATATTTAATTCAAAAAGCCGATCAATACGAGCGGGAAATGAAACAATTTGAAAAACAGCAGGAAGAAACCGCAAAGCTTGAAGCATTTATTCAGCGCAATATCGCCCGTGCTTCTACCACAAAACGGGCGCAAAGCAGACGAAAACAACTTGACCGGATGGACATGATCAAAAGACCAGGTGGTAATGAAAAGCCACCAAGTATGTTGTTTGATATCGACCGGCAAAGCGGCAATGAAGTATTGAAAATTGACAGTGTGTCTATTGGCTATGACGGACAGACAATTGTTTCTGATCTGTCATTTGATGTATTCAGAGGCGAAAGCATCGCGCTCGTCGGTCCAAACGGTGCTGGCAAATCGACTTTGCTGAAATCGATCACCAGTGCATTACCGCTTCTAGCCGGTGAGATCCGACAGGGGGCTGGTGTCGAAATCGGTTATTATGACCAAGAACAGTCTCATTTAAACCGGGCAAAAACGGTACTAGCTGAACTGTGGGACGAGTATCCTGGTACTCAAGAAAAGGATATACGAACGATTCTTGGTACCTTTCTTTTTTCAGGTGATGATGTGTTAAAACCTGTTGCAGCACTGAGTGGTGGTGAAAAAGCCCGTCTTGCACTCGCTAAACTGACGATGCAAAAAGCAAATTTACTTATACTTGATGAGCCGACAAACCATCTTGATCTCGACAGTAAAGAAGTGCTTGAAAATGCATTAATCGATTATCCTGGTACCCTCTTATTCGTCTCTCATGACCGTTATTTTATTAACCGAATCGCCACACAAGTAGTGGAACTTGATAAAACAAAAACAGGAGTCACCGTCTATCTCGGAGATTACGACTATTATGTAGAAAAGAAAAATGAACAGGAAGAACTGGCTGCTCTCGAAACAGTAAATACGATTTCAACCATAGCAAAACCGGCAGCTGCTGATTCGTATAAAACCGATAAAGAGCAGCGAAAACGGGATCGTCAGCGTCTTCGCCGAATTGAAGAAATCGAATCAGAAATTGCTGGCCATGAGGGAATCATAACTGAAGTAGAAGGGTTGCTCTGCCTACCTGAAATATACGAAGATCATTCAAAATCACTGGAATTGCAGCAACAATTGGAACAAGCAAACAATGCTATTGAATTACTAATGGAAGAATGGGAATCATTGCAGGAAGAATAAACAAAACACGATGCTATCCACAGCATCGTGTTTTTTATCCCCATTTCTATTTTATTAAAAAGCTTTTAAAAAAGCTTTCCACAGGACTTATCCACATTATCCACAGAAATTAACTATTTTTGTCCACATTACCCACAATAAAAAAGACAGGCATCTGCCCGTCTGTTAAAATTCCTCAATATCTAATCCCGGATGACCGTTCATATCCAGCCCATCCCGTTTTCCCTGTTCAAACAAAATAGTCCCTGCCGCTGCAATCATCGCTGCATTATCCGTACAAAGCGATATAGGCGGAATCATGATATCAATGTTCTCTATTTCGCCAAATGCATTCTCAAGTGACGCACGAAGCCCTTTATTAGCCGCCACACCACCAGCTAATAATACTTGCTTTACATCATATTCTTTCGCTGCCCGCACTGTTTTTTCTGTCAGCACGTCCACGACACTCGCTTGAAAACTCGCAGCCAAGTTTTCCGGATTAATCTCCTCACCGCGCTGCTCCGCATTATGAACCGTATTAATAACCGCTGATTTCAATCCGCTAAAACTGAAATCGTATGATCCTTCTTCCAGACGAATGCGCGGCAATGAGTACGTATCCTGTCCTTCAGCTGCTAGCCGATCAATGTGTGGGCCGCCCGGATAAGGTAAACTCAATGTACGGGCTACTTTGTCATACGCCTCGCCAGCTGCATCATCACGTGTCTCGCCGATCACTTCAAATGAGCCATGTTCTTTCATATAGACAAGTTCCGTATGTCCGCCAGAAACAACGAGTGACATAAGCGGGAACGACATCTCCTGAACTAACCGGTTCGCATAAATGTGCCCTGCAATATGATGAACACCAATGAGCGGCAGATCATGTGCAAACGCAATCGCTTTCGCTGCATTGACACCGACTAAAAGTGCCCCGACAAGACCCGGTCCCTTTGTTACTGCAATAGCATCCATATCCTGAAATGTTAAGCCGGCCCGCTCCAGTGTTTCCTCAAACACGGCAATAATTTGTTCTACGTGATGACGCGATGCAATTTCCGGTACGACGCCACCGAATCGTTTATGGCTTTCAATTTGTGATGAAACGACATTTGCGATAATGTCCGTTCCATTTTTAATAACTGCGGCTGCTGTCTCATCACAGCTCGTCTCAATTCCAAATATAAATATATCTTTTTTCATCATAAATTCACCCACATCACTAAAGCATCTTCTAAATCATCGGTATAATACTGCTTCCGGATTCCACCCGGCTGCAACCCGAATTTTTCATAAAGCGACCGTGCTGGTGTATTACTCACTCTCACTTCTAAAGAAAGTACTTTCCCCCCATGAAGCCTCGCCTCATTGATCACAAAACCGAGCAATTTTTCACCATAATGATTGCCACGATATTCGGGCAAAATCGCAATATTTGTCACCTGTACTTGGTCATATACAATCCACATACCGCAGTAGCCAATCACTTTGCCCTCGATTTCAGCTACATGGTAAAGAGCAAAACTATTTGAGGTAATTTCTCGTTCTAATGCTTCTTTTGACCATGGAACTGTAAAACTAACCAATTCTACTTCATACACCGCAGAAACATCATCCAAAGTCATCTTTCGCACAAAAAACTCACTCATCAGACTTCTCCTTCTTTTCATTCGCTTTAAGCCAATTCGCCTCTGCCTCAGCTAGTCGTGCATAGTTCGGCACAACTTGAGACGGATCTTGCTCCATTCCTGATGCAAGTGAAAGAAGAGCAGCAGGACGTGTATATGGAACCGATTTCCCGGCAAATGCTGCAGCACTGCCCATTATCTCTGCTATGACCTGCTCATGCATAATGCTTTCCTGTCCAACAAATAAAACAGGCTCTCCAATCTTAAGAAGCTCCTGACACCAGTCCACAACAGGAACATTCTGATCTTCTTTCACCGATTTCAATAACCCGTTCGATAACCGATACAGTCCCGTGAACACCTGCCCTCTACGTGCATCAAACATTGGGCAAACAAGACCTTCAATTAATGGAGCAGACGCTGCAAGAGACGCCAGCCCAGATACAGCAGTAATAGGAATATGTAACGTCCATGCTAATGTTTTCGCAATCGTGACGCCGATTCGTACACCTGTATAAGAACCCGGTCCATTTGCTACTACAATTTTGTTCAAATCACCTGGTTTCATATCCACCTCACTCATGAGCGCTTCAATGGCCGGCATCACCCTGATCGAGTGATTTTTTTTCACATTTGTTACCTGTTCCGCAAGTATGACATCACCATCAGACAAACCGATCGACAATGTATATGTAGACGTATCAATTGCTAGTATTTTCAAAATCAATCACCTTCTCACTTATTCGATCGTAACGATCACCTTCTATAGTTAAAACTATTTCTCGCTGACCATCAACTCCTGTATAATAAATATTAATTTTTATATATTCATCCGGCAGTTGTCCTTCAATTAAATGTGCCCATTCCACAATCGAAATACCTTCCCCATAAAAGTATTCGTCAAAACCAAGATCTTCTTCTGAATCTGGACCAAGCCGATACACATCCATATGATACAACGGATACTTTCCTTTATATTCTTTAACAATTGTAAATGTTGGGCTATTGACGTTTTTTTTCACGCCTAAAGCAGCCGCAATTCCTTGAGTAAATGTTGTTTTCCCTGCGCCTAGATCTCCTTCAAGCAAGACCACATCACCAGGTACAAGCAACGCAGCAATATGCGCAGCAAAATTTTTCATTTCTTCTGTATTATCAATGATGAATTTATAAGAAGATGTCACAAATATTTACCTTCTTTCCTCGAAAAAAAACCTTAGGATCATATATCCTAAGGTTTCCTATTTTATTATATCGAATATGTTTGAATAAAAAAAGAATTCTTCTTAATAAAAAATGGCGGTCCGGACGGGACTCGAACCCGCGACCTCCTGCGTGACAGGCAGGCATTCTAACCAACTGAACTACCGGACCGAGATTGCGGGGGCAGGATTTGAACCTGCGACCTTCGGGTTATGAGCCCGACGAGCTACCGAACTGCTCCACCCCGCGACGATAAAAATGTTATGAATATCTAAGCTATAGTGCCCCAAATCGGCAATTATAAACTGTCAAGACTATGCGGATAAAGAATATCACTTCAGCTTTGCCAGGCGGCGTCCTGCTCTCACAGGGGGAAACCCCCAACTACCATCGGCGCTGAAGAGCTTAACTGCCGTGTTCGGGATGGGAACGGGTGTGACCTCTTCGCTAATGCCACCTGACTATGAAGTTCGAAAGAAAGATGTTCTTTCAAAACTGGATATAAGGGATTCGTATGATACGTATAACACCAAGTGTTGTTTCGTGTTGTCCAGCCCCAACCAGCCCAAATGGACCAGCTGGCACTTTTCGTTATTGGTTAAGTCCTCGATCGATTAG
>NZ_LQWY01000006.1 GCF_001643235.1 Domibacillus aminovorans | reverse complement strand
GCCCACAGAAAAAACACCTCCAAGTTGTTTTAGGTAGTCCATACCCGTTTTTCAACTGAAAGGTGTTTTTATTTGTCTCACTCTATGGGGTCAGTCCCAAAGTACCTGTTTAAGAATGGGCTTTTAATATACTTAGGCCTTACACAAGAAATTTCATGGAAACAAAACTCTTTATTTCGCTTTAATATTCATACTATTTTGAATATTAAAAAGGAATAAGCTACTGCGCGTCGAACATATTTCATACACAAAGATAGTTAAAGAGGTGGTTTGTTGAGTCATTTAATTATTTTTTGGAGACATCTCCATGATGATGTATTAGACGTGGAAGGATACAAGGAGTTATTTTGCAATAAATCCCTTGAGGAGTTAACTCAGTCTGCTAAAGAACTCTGCACAGTTGATAGGCTGGAACATAATCCGCAAGAGTATAGAACGATCATTTCTGAAACGCCCGCAGGCTGTATAAAATTTTATACGAGAGAACGGTCTGTTGGGCTCCCTTTTCAAGTGCTTTATAAAGGAACTGCAAATGATTATCTTGATTTTCTTATTTCTTTAAACGCCATGCTATGTCTGCTTACTACTTCTCGTGAAAAATATTCATTTATCATTAGCTTGTACTCTAACTTGAAGTATGTAAATGAAAAAGCCGCTGCTAGATTTGCAGCCGATATAGGAAATGAAATATACTTTTCTATGAAATAAAGCTCATTGCTCGGTGCTCTCATGAGTACCGAGGCTTTTCTTGTTGTGGACTTGAATCAATTGGACACGCGTGAAACCCATCCCTTTTCAAATCAAGTAACTGTAGTCCCGTATCATAGCACAAAAAATAAAATTCAACATTTTCACATCAAAATAATAACCCTAAATTCCTCAGCCTTAAGTTCTATCGCCATATAAAAAAGCAAACTTTAGTTTGCTTTTATCATCTTATTTATTCAGTTTATTTATTCAGTTCCTTATAAGCTAACACTTTTAACGCTAATATCTCTTCTTCAGTTAATTTACTTTCAAGCGTATTTAATAATTCTTGTTTCTTTTCAGCTGTAAGTCCGCCTTGAACGCTTGACTGAATTTCTTGTAGTTCACTCACTTTGAATTTTTTAACTAATTCCCTAGTGGCTTCTTCTTTCGTTTCAAATGGCAACGTGGAATTGTCCGCATTTGCTCCCTCGGCAACGAACTTTTGTAATTCAGGATCATTATTAATTTGTTGCTTGATTTTTTCGATTTCACCACTATTTTTAAGTTGCGCTGCTACTTGATCCATTACTTTGTCTGAAGCTATTTTCGTGCCATAATAGTAGACACCCCATCCCAAGGCAATAACAGTAATTCCAACACTCAAGAGTATCTTCAACGCCTTCATTTAAATCGAATTCCCCCCTTAATAAGAAATACATTGTCTCCCGCACTTCTTCTCTCTCCCAAATCATTCTTATGTCATCGTATAATACCCTTGTCTTAATATCAATTTTTTAAAACACCATTCATTAGAAAATATCTTATGATTCTTTCTATTATGTTTAACAAACAAAATCACACAGGAAAAATGACATGTTATCTACTCAAGTTACAGGTTACAGTTTATTTAAATATCGTCCAGATCTTTGTTTCTCTATCTATTAGTACGTGCCTGAATCCTGTCTGGCGTGATTAATCGAATTCTTACTCAAATACGCTTCTGTTACTTGCTCCCACGTAAATCCGAGCGCTTGTCCAAGTTCGATGAAATTATTGAAGTAGCAGATGTAATCGTAACTGTTATTCACTGCATTTACATCTGACATGAGATAGGAGAATCTTTCTTCAATCGTATCCACATCAGTTCTTTTAACCGGTTGGTAATTGTAATTTTCTATATGTTCATTATGGTGATCTACCCCAATGCCTAAAATAAAATGTAAACCGTCTACGAATTCTTCTAAGAGCGGATAGTGTGGCGTTCCATCGTGGTCATATTGGATAACGTTTGGTTTCTGATTGTTACTCCAAAATTTAAATCCGCGCCATTCATTCGCCGCCTCCGCTATTTCTACCTGCAGCGCGAGTATTTTCTTCTGAAACCGATCTTCCCCATCTACCGGCGGGTGCTCCATCTCGATTCTTTCATCTAATACCCTTTGCATATTAAATAATTTTTCAAGCTTCATTGTGCTTCACTCCTCATTTTGTTTAAAAATCCTCTATTCTGATTTTTTTCTTCCACCATTCATCTAACTCGCGCGGATACGTTTTGTTGTCATGCCCATCTTCACACCATTTTTTCATCATTCGACGATATTCGTCATTTTCTTTTATCATGCCGCCATTCTGTTGTTTCGTCAATGGCGCTGCAACTCCCTTTGCTAGAAAAATACCAACGATAATTAATAGGGTCATGTTCATACCTTCCATCCTTTCCATATTTCCACTTTTAATTCATGTCACTGCCAATACTCATAAATCCCAACACAATATTCGCCTTCTTTTCGAAAGAGCAGGTAGCTTCCTGTATTAGGTTTATCTCATTTATAGAAAATTTAAAATCTCACCCGTGATGTCTGTCCGTTTCCAAGTTACTGTGAGGTGCATCTACTATAGTAAACAAGGAGGTGTTTTAGATGCATCGTCACGTTAGACCAATAATCTGTCCCCCAAAGTGTGTATTTCATGATTCCTACATTAAACGCGAGGTTCCTGTTATTCACCCAATCGTGAATGTTAATCGGCAGCATATTGTTAACGTTCCTCGTCATATTTATCAGCCTATGACAAGAAACGTCGTCGTAGATCCAGGCTATATGGATCCATCACAATGTCACATGAATCCAGCACAGAATTACATGAATCCAGCACAAAATAACATGAGTCCAGCACAAAATAACATGAGTCCAGCACAGAATTACATGAATCCAGCACAAAATAACATGAATCCAGCACATGGCTGCAATCGTTGCAAATAATTCTTTTTGTTTTTTAGAGCCACTCGCACAAGATACGGCTGTATTTTTTCATACTATATTTAGAAAGAGGTGATAATTATGAGTTGCGAAAAATCTGGTGGATACGGCTCTGGCTTTGCGCTAGTTGTTGTCTTGTTCATTTTATTAATCATCGTTGGCGCATCTTACATGTGTGGCGGATACTGACTGCTAGGAAGCAACCTATTATCCGTAAAACCTTTTTGAATTAATCTAGCTTTTGCTTTTGCTTTTGCCTCCTCCCCCTGCTGTAGCCACCAATCCAATCTTGGGCGACTGTATGAAGTAAATACAGCCGCTTTTTTTAATTCGATATTTTAGGAATGCTCCGAAAAAAGGGTATTCTTTTTATTTTGGTTTTCAACGATCACAAATCTTGTTTGCTGAAAAACGTCTGGAGCGTTGGCTAATACAACGCGCTATGGTTGATTATGGATAAAAGAAAAAGATTCTATTTTTTCCTCAGCTTCCTCTATTTGTAATTATTTGTCGAAGGAAAAGTGTAGAATTCTCCCTTTTTTTGTAGGAAGATAGAAAGAAATATTAGTTATGCATTATGAGCACGCTGCGGCGTGTACTTACTCTACCAACATACCAAGTTTTTTCATTATACATGTACATTAGTGTGATAAGGTTATCAATTGCCGTGCGACAGGATAAATTGGATTAGTGATATGACCCCATCTGTTGTTAAAAAGGTAGGTGATTTTCTAAAAGAAAGTGCTTCTTATACGTCCAGTACTGGTATTGCTCAAACAGGATTAAAAAGTACTTATGGTTTTCTTGAGGATCAATCATAATAAATCGTCTGTAAGTAATCAACAGTTATCATAAAGCTGTCTGCCATAAGAATCTGGCTGCTGAATGAGCGTATAGCCAAATCGTTCTGCTTAAGCGCTTTACTGAGTCTCCATGACTAACCCGTCACCAAGCAATTTGTGTTGCAAATTGAATGAGTCATGATCGCGATAAAGGTCATTGGGCTTATAAGAACTAAAAGATCTCTTCCCTCCCTACAGCAGCCTTTCCCTATTCGTACTTTTTCCGAGAACGAGGGGCTGTATGAAGCCCTCTCTTCTGGGCGCCGGGAACAGACAAGGATGTTGTGAAGGTGATATTAAATGAGAATGGAGCTAATAAATGAATGCCATATTTGATAACACTCAGACCTTTTTGTTAAATATTTTCTTAGTTTATATTTGTTTCACTCTATATTTCAAGTTCATTGAAAGAAATAAGAATCAATTAACAAATGAAGCCATAATTACTCTTGCCTCTGGAATATCGATTATTTTTTGTATGAGCTTTCCTTTGACATATTTTGAAGAGCAAACCATTGATTTCTCTCCAGTTCCTTTAATTGTGGGGGCATTATATGGAGGGCGCAGGGTTGCCGTTATATTAGTGTTGACTACGCTGACATATCGCTTTTATTTAGATATGTCTAACTTTCATATAGCTCTATTTATCTATTTTCTGTTTCTCATTTTATTATGTTTTATTATTCCCTTTTTCAAAAACGCCGTGAATATAAGAAAAAAAGTATACCTTGCCGTGTTAGCTTCTTTATTTGGAGTATTATCTATAATGGCAATGATGATTCTATTTTTATCAGAAGAAACTGTTATAGAATACATCGAGTTTTTTATTTTCACCTTATTCCTTCAATCAATAGGGAGCACGTTTTTTGTGATTTTTAACGAAAAAGCAAGAAGGGATGTCACTCTTGAGAATGAAATAGGCAAGCTTGAAAAACTAAAGACAGTCAGTGAACTTGCAGCAAGTATTTCTCACGAAGTGCGCAATCCATTGACTGTGACAAAGGGATTTCTTCAATTATTAAAAGATCCCGATCTTACAGATGAAAAGAAGATTGGTTATATAGACATTGCAATCGATGCTTTAGATCAAGCAGAATCTACGATTACTGATTACCTCACCTTTGCAAAACCTTCATTAGAAAACATAAAGATATTGGATCTACACAAAGAACTAATATACATCGAAAATTTCATTGATCCTTATGCCGCTATGAATAATGTACAAATTGAAGTACGACTTGAAGAAGATATCTATATTGCCGGTGAAGATCAAAAGCTTCATCAGTGTCTTATAAATGTCGTGAAAAATGGCATTGAATCCATGCCCCTAGGAGGAAAATTACTAATTGAGTTGCGACGTGTTGTAGACAATGCCATGATCACTGTGACAGATACAGGTATCGGGATGGATGAGGAACAACTCGAACGTTTAGGTAGTCCCTTTTTCACGACAAAAGATATTGGCACTGGGCTGGGTACAATGGTTGCCTATAGTATTATTAAAACGATGCGAGGGGAAGTTATAGTAAAAAGCGAGATAGGCAAAGGAACTAGCTTCTCTATTCTTCTTCCTATAGCTGAAAACTCTCTGTCTCCCACGAAGGATAAGCGAGGTAAGTTATTCACCCCATCTCTATAGAAAAAGTCCCAGGAGCTAGCGAGAATATTATAATTGTTGATATTTATCGAATGCAATATGTAAAATCCCCTCTTTTCTATAGGAAAGTAGAAATATACTGTTAATTTATTAAAAAAGCGAGAGATTGATAGTGGCTATAATTCGGAGAAAAAAGAACAACGGGCTCCTAAACAAGAGCCCGTTGTTAAAATACCTGTTGTGCGATCTGAATCATTTCAAAATTGCACTCAATGGCGCGTTGATCTTCAATCTGAGTTGACCAATCAAAAAGGAAATCTTCAAAACGCGGATTCACCTTTTTTACTTATCCCTCCTATACAGTCTGATTATCAGAACTTTTTAAACCAAATAAAAAAACACCGTTCTATTTTGAACGATGTTGAAGTACGTATTAATACCATTTTTCAATAAACATTTATTGAGCATTGTCTTCCCGTTGCTCTGATGGTTCTTCACTTGGATCTGGCTCATCTTCGTCAACACCATTACAGCCGAACAAAAATCCTGCTGATAGAATCATCGACATAAGCGCAAAAATATGTTTTTTATGTTTCATCTTAATCCCCCCTCTCCGCGTTTATTCTCATTAATGGTTTCCTATTTTTCGAAAAATATTCATAAAACATCGAAAACTTATTTCTTTAACGATTGGGTTTCTCTTTTCGCTTGATAACAATCTCATATGTAAAAAAGGGGGGCATTTTCCTCTTCCGTCAAACTATCACGGCACTAATGTTCAATATCTTTTAGCCTTAGTTCAACATGAATCTAATATTTGTTTTTCCTTTCCCTTAATATCTTGAAAAAAAGAGCTTTTATCCTCCAATAATTATTCCTCAAATACCGACAATCGCTTGAGCAGATCGTCTGGACAAACCCCTTACTGATAAAAAAACGCTACCGCAAAGATAGCGCTTATTTTGCCTTTTCATCTATACGGCTGCTGTCCGACAAAAAAGATCCTTCTGTAAACCATACGGATTCTTACACCTTTTTACTGATGTAGTATAGTCTCCCTAATATTAACGAGGAGGTTAGATAATGTAGACAAAAAAGATAGTCAAAAGTGTATTGTCCTTCATTGGTAAATACGATAACTGAAGTAAATGAATTGACCATACTACTAATGAAACCTACGTCGTATACGAAAACAATAAAGGAATCATCTTTGACCCTATCCTTTGATGGAGTTTTATTTTTGTTTACCTGCTTCTAGATTGTTCCGTTACTCTTCTCCCTGATTATCCATTACCATTACTTTTGCCGTTTCAAGCATCCCGATCTGGCGCAGTCCATCGCTTGTTGAGTTATATCCACCGATCTCTCCGCTTCTATATTCGCAGATGATTACAAACTCTTTAATATCCGGCAGATCTTTCATAAATAATTCCACTAATTCTTGTTTGTTGTATCCTCCGTTTTTAAGCCGCCATTTTTCTTCGAATTCCAAGATGTCCACTCCTCTGCTTTCACACATTTTTTTATGCAGACATAACGCTTTATCTCCACTACGTCTTAACCAGATACGATGCCAACATTTCTTCATGCTTCTCACCGCTCTGTGTACCCATTCGCTATTCTTCACCTTTTAATTATTAAATGCGCTAATGAGTTAATCGTGCGGTATATTTTGCAGTAGATTCCTATGCGGAGTATAAGCAGGTGTCGCTCTCCTGTCGATCTCAGGTAAAAAAGAAGTTTAAAAAGGACACCAAACAAACGCAGCTTGTACGTTCATTCAGTGCCCCCGATTTTTCTGTTAGGTTATTTATTCAATTGTCATTTTGTTTAAATTATTTTTATAAGGATGCCATCTTCTTACGTGAATGCCGTAAGTGTGGCATGCAGAAGATTATTTAGCCTTGTCATGTGACGTTTTTATCATTAAATCGTAAATCGTTGTCCTTCAATACTTGATGCAGAATAATCGCAACACGGTTGATCATATCCTCATCCTGTTCTTCAATCCCCGCTTCAAAGAAAACACCATGCAGGATTTCATGTACCAGCACCTGTTCTTTTCTGTCTGCCGCTAAGTCGGCATCCACTTTGATGGTTCCTCTTGTATAGAGTATCTGCCCTAAAAGATCGAATTCTCCTTCCATGCCCTCTACTTCTTTAACCATATATTCAATCCCGCCGATCTTCACTTTGTTTGGCAACATGTGCTTTCCATCCCTCCGCTTTTACATATTTTATGAAAGGACACGAAGCCCTGTCACCCGCTTTTATGAGCCATATGCATTTCTGACACTTCTTCATGCCCTTCACTCCTTTTCTTGTCTGCTCATTGTCACGTTTCAGCACAACAGAAAAACCCCAGCCCCTTAAGGGTAACTGAGGTATGCTTACTTATACTATTCAATAATGACTGCATTAATAGTTGGTGTTCCATCTGCTGCTTTCTCAACAGCAACAACTCCATAAATAGTAACCTTACTTCCTTCTTCCACTTCTGTTTTAGTCAAGTTCATGATTGTATACGTTCCGTCATCCGTCGAAAGAGAAAATGTACCCATCATACCTGGTTCTGTCACCCTTGTGACTTCACCCGTTGCTGTCACCTTTTTGTCTACCGGCGGCTTATCAATATTCAACGCGGTAAAAACTGCAGGTTCAGCTTCTTCTCTCATTAGTTCAGCTAGCTCTTCTTCTGATGGTTCTTCAATAATTGCTGATACTTCTTCCGGAAAAACCTCTTGTACAAACCTCTCTTCATCAGACGAACACGCACTTAGTATTCCAACAACTATTACCAAAAACCATCTCTTCATCCTCTACCCCCGCCCTTTGTTTTTACGGACTTTGTCCTACAAGATATATATATTAAACAAAAATCCTTACATGAAGGCTTATCAGATTCAGTTTAAAAGAGATATTTAAAAAGGCGCTCCTTGCATCTTATCCCCCACGTTGGAACGTGAGAGTCGATGCAAACAACGCTTTTCTTGAATTCCTTATACTTCTCTACTAACATAACATCACCCCGATAACAAAACGCTTGCCATTATGTGGCCAAAAGTCTGTCATCAACTTTGTTCTTCCTTTAACACTTCCATTCGCAGCATGAATGCCTGCTTGTAAAATGCTCTGGACTTCACTCGTCCGTAGGTTCTTACGCTCATTCCTAATTCGCTCTGGATCATATAATCAAATGCGTCTTCATTCCAAATATCTTTTTTGAATGATTGCCCGCTCCATTCTGGAAAGACAATGTAAAGCACGATCGAAATTGATTTCTAAGTTCTCGACTTCTTATTCCTTCTCAGCATTCCATATAGCTGTCTCTTCCGCAGAATTACCCACAAAATAGGTCTTGATAACGTAGGGTATGTGCGAGGGTCACTTTCATTTCTCGTCTAACAAAGCCGATCTGCTTATAGACCCAAACGCTTTCAAGTGCTTCTTCTAACTTTTTTATGTTGCCTTTCGATCGATCTCAGGTAAAAAGGAAGTAATAAGAAATACATATCGGAATATAATCATTAAGAAGAATATAATCATCTAAGAAGAAGAGAGGTTGATTAGCTCTTTTCTTCTCCCTACATATGTCATTAATTGTGATCGATACTCGTCGAACTATGAATTACTCGATACTCTCAAGTGCTTCGTATAAATCCTTTGAACGTTCTCCATTTTCGTACCGAGCGATTATTTGGGCTCTATGTGTCGCTCCGAAAAACCCAGAGGGATTGTTCTATAAACTTCCAACATCTCTTTTGTTCGATTTACTTCGTATTCCCAATTTTCCTGTGTAATGCTCATGGTTACTCCTCCTTAGACTGTCTAAGTTAATTTCCGGACTGATTTTCACCATCTTTAAACTTGATAAACGTCTAATTCAGGATTATATTCTTATCATCACTTAGAAACGGAGGGAATAAAATGCATTGGTTTCGTCTAATCCCTATTATTTTTTTCTCTTTGTCAGCTTTGTCATTATTTGCATTTCAATTCGAAGGAATAGTAAGTTCTATTCAAGAATTAATAGAATTCTATAAACAAAAATCATAATAGATTGTCATGAATCCCTTAACAGGGATCTTTTTACTTTGTAAATCAATTAAACGTTGACTTTTTTCACCTGAACATCTCCTTGTCATTGAATAGTTCTGGTGTGATAAAATGATCAATATTATCCATATATTAATTTTGATTTCCATGGCTATCAAGTTTAATAGTAGTCATCTTACAAAGCATTTATTATTTTATGGAGGTACTTATGAATTCTTATATTCAAGCACTAATTAGTTTATATTCCCAACATACTGATGTGAAATACGCTGAATGGTCTAAAAACTATTTGAGGAACCAATTTGTTTTTCTAGGTATACGAACGCCAATTCGAAGAACATTGACTAAACAGTTTCTGAAAGAACACGGATTACCCCCAAAAGATAAACTAGAAGATGTCATTCTTATCCTTTGGAACCTTCCAGAGCGGGAATACCAAAAAGCAGCCCTTGATATTCTCGAAAAGGCGAAAAAGAATCTCTGCCCAGATGATATGCCTTGGTTAGCCACTTTAATTATAAGTAAATCTTGGTGGGATACAGTAGATGTACTTTCCCCTCACCTCATGGGATACATGTTTTCAACTTATCCTAAACTCATTCCTCAATATTCCGAACAGTGGATAGAAGATGAGAATATTTGGTTACAAAGAGCAGCAATATTGTATCAACTTTATTACAAAGATGAAACGGATGAAAAACTCCTATTCCGATACATCTTAAGACGAGCAACTAGCGATGAATTCTTTGTCCAAAAGGCAATCGGTTGGGTACTGCGTGAATATGCAAAAACTCGCCCCTCTAGCGTAAAACTTTTTGTTTCTCAACACCGATTAAAACCACTTAGCAAGCGTGAAGCTTTAAAACACCTTTCTCAAAGACATTAAAGTAATTCAATAAACTCTTACATTAATTTCTTTAGTCAACTCCCGCCACCTACGCTCATGCTTAAGGGTGGGGGCTTATGGATGGTTTACATCATCGGCCATCCAACGGTTTTCTCGCTGGCCAGTGGCTTTCAGTACGCTTCGCCGAGCACGCTTAATCAACGCATAATTGAGCCTTGCGCTCTATTTAGTCGCTTTAAAATTGGATACAAGCTCTTCGGAAACGTTCTTGCACCCGTCTCGAACTTGGCAATCGCTTCACATGAATGGATGTCTCCTCATGTTCGACGAGCTCTTTTTGGATGCTTATTCAACCGGAAGTAATTTAGCAACTACAATACTGTTTATAGCATTGATATAAGCTAATGCACTTGCTTTCATAATATCCGTGTCTGTTGCTTTGGCAATATATTTTTCTCCTCTGTATTCCACTTGAATCTTCACTTTCCCTAATGCTTCCTTACCTCTTGAGACACTGCTAATATTATATTCAATCAATTTAATATCTAAATCACTAATTTCTGTAAGAGCAGAATACAAAGCATCAATCGGTCCAGAACCGACTGCACTGCTTTTCAATATTTGATCGCCCTTTTTAATTTTCACACTTGCAGATGGGAAATTGGTATTACTAATCACTTGCAAGTCCATTAGTTCATAGAAATTATCACTATAGTGCGTCATATCTTGATTATAGATATCATGTTTTGCGTAATAGTTCTCAACAATGACATATAAATCATGATTATATACTTCTTTTTTCGCATCTGCTAATTCAAGGAAATCTTCAAATATCCCTTCAAATTGTGTATCGGTTAACTGATTAAAACCTAATTTCTCAAGCGCATTTTTCACCGCATGACGACCAGAACGAGCTGTTAAAACAAGTTCCATATCGTCTAAACCGACTTCAATTGGGCTAATGATTTCATAAGCATCTCTTGATTTCAACAAACCATCTTGGTGTATACCTGAAGAATGAGCAAAGGCATTATCTCCTGTAATAGCTTTATTTACTTGTACATCAAGTCCCATAAAACTACTTACCAACCTGGATGTATTCATGATTTCTTTTGTATTAATGTTTGTGCACGCTTTATAGACTGATGAACGCGTATTAATCGCCATCACAACTTCTTCTAGTGCAGCATTACCTGCACGTTCACCAATCCCATTAATAGTACATTCAACTTTATCCGCACCATTTTTAATCGCAGCTAATGTATTGGCAGTTGCCATACCAAGATCATTATGACAATGGACACTTAAAAGCACTTTATCATTCACATTTTTCAATCGGTCATTTAATTTAAAGATTAGTTCACCAAATTCTTCTGGCTCGGCATAGCCAACTGTATCGGGTACATTAATAATGGTCGCCCCTGCTTTTACAACAGCTTTAATCGTTGCCCATAAGTATTCAAAATCGGAGCGAGACGCATCTTCTGTTGAATATTGCACATCCGGTAGAAATGTTTTTGCATATTTTACTGCATCCACACCGATATCTAAAATTTGAGTTTTCGATTTCCCAAATTTCTTTTCTACGTGAATGTCCGAAGTACCTAAAACTATATGGATTAACGGTTTTTCAGCATATTTCACACTATTATAAACGGCATCAATGTCAGCTTTTACTGCTCTTGCTAATGCTGTGATGATAGTATCCTCTGTATTTCCGACTTTCATGGCAATTTCTTTCACAGCATTAAAATCACCAGCTGAAGACGCAGGAAAACCAGCTTCGATAATATCGACTTTTAACTTCTTAAGTTGCTGTGCTACTTCTAGTTTTTCATAGAGATTCAACTTAGCCCCTGGAACTTGCTCTCCATCTCTTAAAGTCGTATCAAACACCCAAATTTTTCTCGTCATTTCAGAAACACTCCTTTGTTATATTAATGTATAAAAAAAGCCCCGTCTCTATAAAAATATAGAGACGAGGCATTGCTCGCGGTACCACTCTAATTGATTAATCAATAATTAATCCACTCATTTTCGGTGGCTATCACCACCTATCTTCATAACGGTAGAAAACCGACAACCCTTACTTTCATAGTTCAGGGAGTAGCTCTTGGACGAGTTCAAAGGGCAATAACTACCGATTCTCACCAACCATCGGCTCTCTGATAAGCTTACTGTTCCCTTTTAATATTTCCAATCATTGCTAATAGTTTATTTAATTGTATGTAATTCTACATTCATTAATTTGAGTTGTCAATCAAACTTTTCAAAAATATAAAAAACTTGAGTATAAATCTTTTTCATCAAAAATTATATTTTTAACAAAGTTTGATAATTTGAATGAAACAATTTAATTTGACCCCTCCTTAGTTAATTTCAATCCTTTTTGATAATATTGCGTCATCACTTCTTCAGGAACCATGCTTCCACCAGTCCCCCAAATAATATGTGTACCCTTGCTCATTTTTTCTGTTAAATTATGCTTTAGTAAATAATCGGTTCCCTCTTTACATAATTTCATTGGTCCTATCATGCCTGCTAGTGCAGAAGGTTCTAAATGAATCCCCTCTGTATCGACTAGTGTCTTTAGCAACTTATACAATTGTTCGTCACTAACCGTATAATTACCACTTAAAAAAGGTTCTATAGTTTTACCCACAAATCCAGATGGCTTTCCTACAGCAAGTCCATCCGCGTCTGTTACATTATCGATACCAACATCTTGTACAGTAACTTTATCATGAAGTCCAGTCATTAAACCGAGTAACATACATGGTGAGTGGGTAGGTTCTGCAAAGAAACAGTGAACATGGTCTTGATACAATAATTTCAACCCAAAAGCTACGCCTCCAGGACCACCACCAACTCCACATGGAAGGTAAACAAACAAAGGATGATTTTCATCTATTGTTATCTCTAGCTCTTCTAGTTGTTTCTTCAATCGAGATGCAGCCACTGCATATCCTAAAAATAGGTCGTGAGAATTTTCATCATCTACAAAATAACATGTTGGGTCACTATCTGCTTGGATTCGACCTTCCTCTACTGCTTTACTATAATCAGCTTCATATTCAACAACTTTGACATTTTTGCTTCTAAGCAAGTCTTTTTTCCATTGTTTTGCATCGGCTGACATATGAACAGAAACATTAAAACCTAACTTTGCACTGATGATGCCAATACTAAGTCCTAAATTTCCAGTCGAGCCTACTGCGATTGAATATTGTGAGAAGAAGGTTCGAAACCTATCACTATCTAAAATCGAATAATCATCTTGAATCGTTAACAATTGATGTTGAAAAGCTAATTCTTCTGCATGTTTGAGAATTTCATAAATCCCGCCTCTTGCTTTAATAGATCCTGATATAGGAAGGTGGCTATCACATTTTAGTAATAATTCTCCTAATATAGGTTGTTGATAATCCTGCTCTAAGGATTGTTTCATGGAAGGAACTCTCACTAGAGGAGATTCTATGATACCATTCGTTCCTTTTGTTTCAGGGAAAACCTTGGCGATATATGGAGCAAAACGTATCAACCTTTCCTCTGCATCCTTTACATCCTCTTGAGTAAGGGGGGATTTTTTAATTCCTGTTTGAAATTTTCCCATATTAGGATTAATCCAAAATACTTCCTCCATCGAAATGAGCTTGTTTAGTAAAGGATATTGATCTTTCCATGTTTGTATATCTTTGCTTTCAATCTCCTTCATTTGTCTAATCCTCCTAATTTTCTTGTAGTAAGTTGCTTTATAAATTATAATTTAATAAATTTTAATATAGTTTAACACAGAATTATCTTTATGTTAATTTGTATTTACTTTATTTAAATTAAATTTAACATTTCATTAAGGAGTATCGATTATGGAAAATATAGATATTGGTAAGAAAGTTGAAAAATACAGAAAGGCTAGAGGATTGAGTAATAGAGAGTTAGCAAAATTAGCTGAAATTACACCTTCAATGTTAAGCCAAATTGAACGAGGTTTGGCGAATCCTTCTATTCAAACCCTAAAGGTCTTAGCTAAAACCCTAAATGTTCCAACTTTTAGTTTTTTACTTGAAGAAACAAATACGGAGGATTTAATAGTAAGGTCCAGTAAACGTAAGAAAATGATCATTGATAATTTGTCTTATGAGTTATTATCACCTGATTTTACGGGTAATTTGGCAACAGCGATTATGAATGTTCCCTCGAATACTTCTTCGTCAGAGAAACTTCTAGAACATAGAGGAGAGGAAGTAGCATTTATTTTAGAAGGAAAAATTAAGGTGTATTTAGGTGAAGGAGAATATCTATTAGAAGCTGGTGATAGTGTGAAAATACCAGCAAATTTGAAACATAAATGGGAAAATAATTTTAGTCAAAATGCAGTTGTATTATTTTCAGTTACCCCACCTGCGTTTTAATCAAGATAAATTCTGCTTTCACATATTCTTTTTCAGTGATAAACCCGTCTCTTTCCATTTGGGGTCCTCTGCTTGATGCAGTATCAGCCCATATTCCAACGTAACTTACCAATAAAGAAAGGATTGAACAGTTTAATCTGCTCAATCCTTTCTTTATTGGTAAGTATAAGGTTTAATGCCCCATCATCATCGTTGCATCCGGCTTTTCTTCTGTTCCATCCCCTTCATGATCATCCTTCAAACGTGGTTTACGCAGGGTGAGGCTCATGAGTACACCGCAGGCGGCGACACAGGCGGTAAGAAAGAAGATATCACCAAATGCGGATGCGGAGCTTTGGGCCAAGTTGGCGTTGGCTCCTGCTTCTGCCATATAGTGGGTTGTTCTAGAAGTTAAAAAACCTGTTAATCCGGCGATGGCGAACGACATCACGACCTGCTGGGTAGCTGTGGTAAGCGGTGTTACCCGGCTAACGAGTCTGCGTGGAGCGGAATTCAATACGTGTGTATTGAGCGCCATCATCGATAAACCCATACCGGCTCCCATCATAGCTAGCGGCAGCATCATCGTAGTCCTTGAGGTATCGAGGTCGACTTGGGATAACAGGAATAAAGCGGCCGTTATAATAATTAATCCGACAAAGGCAAGCGGACGGGCCCCCACTTTATCAAATAGCTTGCCCCCGATTGGCATGAACACGACAGAAGCAAGCGCCATCGGTAGCGTGGTTAATCCGCTTTCCAATGGCGTATAACCTAGAAGATTTTGTAAAAATAAGGGAACCATCAAAATAGAACCAATGAGCGCAATTTGAGAAATCCAAGTTAAGATGACACCTCTTGTGAAATCGGATGAGCCGAATACGCGAAGTTCAAGAAGCGGCTGTTTCTGACGAAGCTCCACGATAATAAATAGGATAAGCGCGACACCCCCAACGATTAATCCAGTTAATGTTCGGGTAGAAGTCCAATCCGAACCGCCTTCACTCATACCGAATGCCAGCATGGAGAATGCGATTGGTGCTAATATCATTCCCCAGATGTCAAGGGCAGGAGTTTTGTGCCGCTCAATGATTGGCAAGTATTTCATACCCACTAACAATGCAGCAATACCGATGGGCAGGTTAATAAGGAATATCCAGTGCCATGATGCGAGACCAATGAGCCATCCTGACAGAATCGGTCCGGCAGCGGGTGCGAGAAGCATGGGAACACCAAGCATAGCCATTACAGAGCCTCTCTTATCAGGCGGTGAGAGCTTAAAGATCATGGCCATTCCGATTGGAGAGACCATTCCGCCGCCAAGCCCTTGAATAACTCGGAAAAGAACGAGCTGTTCCGAAGTCTGAGCGATAGCACAAAGAACCGAGCCGAGCGTGAATAGAGCAATTGTGGACAGAAAAACCTGCTTGGCCCCGAACTTATCAGTTAACCAACCAGCCAAGGGAATCACAGCCGCCAAAGATAGGGTATAACCTGTAATTGTCCATTGGATCGTTTTAAGCGAAGTGTTGAAGTACGCCTGTAGACTGGGAATAGCAACATTAACGACTGTGCTGTCTAGAATAACCATAATCATCCCGATGATTACGGCCATAAGAGGCATAACGAGTGCCTTCACTGAAAATTCAGGCTGAGGCGCTGCCGTAGTAGTGTTTTTTGTTGACATAAGTTGGTTCCTCTCCTTGACGAAAAGTTATGAACGCTTTAATATTGACTTATAGTTTTTTTAAAAAACCATATAGTCAAACGTTAAGTTTTATTCTACTTTATTTCGGTTCAATGTCAATCTGTTTTTGAAAGGATGAAAAATGTTGAGTATTATCAGACAAAATATTATGGAATCCGCAACACGGCATTTTTCAAAGAATGGCTATGCGGCTACTTCAATACAAGAAATAGCAGATGATTGTGGAATTGCTAAAGGGTCATTATATAAATTTTTTCAATCGAAGGAAGATTTGTTTATCGCTTTTCACGATTCGCAGCAAAAGGCCTTTTACACTGAAATTGAAAGCATTCGAGCAGATGCAACGCTATCCTTGCGGGAGGCATTTGTTCTCGAGACCGAATGTCATTTCGAATTTTTCCTGAACAATAAATTCATTATGCATGATATCAAAGAACTGAACGCCTCGAAAGGACATTTTGCCCCGTCCTTCCTTCGCTTAAGAGCAAACCTCCTAAAATCTACCAAGGAAGGTTTGATTCGGTTACTTGGAGAAGAAGTCGATCCGAATATTTGGGATTTGGTTATCATGTATAATGGGATCGTGAGGGAATTTATTTTCCTGTTGATATTTGAAAACAAACCGCTGAATGTCAGAGAGATTGCCTTTTATATTGTTGATCGTATAGAAGAAATGGCCGCATGTATCGTACAGAAGAAAACACAGCCGATTCTGCAAAATGCGATCATGAACAATTATATGCAATGTGAGATGACAGGCGAATCGATCACGATCGCAGAGTATCGGACAAGTCTACTTGAAAACTTATTATCGACAGTCAAAGAGCTTTCTATAACAAATTTCCGAAAAGCAGAGCTGAGCGATGCGATCGCTTTGCTTCAAGAAGAACTAGCAAACGAATACCCTAAATCTGTTCTTATTCATGCTTTACTCGGCTTTATAGGAAAAGAACATGAACTAGAAAATATTGTAAGGCAATTGGAGAGATATATCTTTTGGCAGCAAAATAATTAGAAGTTATCGTGATTTTTGTCGCTTTAAAATAAAGCTTGATTAAATTAATACAAATAATAAGAGCATGTAATGAAACAAGAGTAAGGAACTAGTTTGATGATCATCTTCAACAATTAATATTTTTTGTATCGTTTGTACGATCCCTTGTCTAATAGAGAAACGTTCAAGTTCGAATGTATGCTAGATGTACATAATAAATTCTAAAATTGTTCTTTAGAATATATATGTTTTCTCCAAGAAAAACAAAAAAGTCGAATCCTTAATAGGAATTCGGCTTTTTAAGTTTGAATATGCTTAGCGTACAATTCTCTTCTCTTTATTTGAGGCTGGCAACAACGATCACCATTCTTTTCTTCTAGCATTACTTGAATCGCTTCTTCAAAATTGTGAATACTTCCGCCAAATCCCGATTGAAATTGCTTCGCTTTTTTCATAGAGTCAAAAATAATCACCTGTGGTTGACAAGTATTAAGATGAATATCTGAATTTATTACATATGTGGCGATCCTGGCGCTGATCATTGTATCCTTTAAAAAATCATAACAAATAATTTGAGAGACTTCTTTTTCTATTTGTTGATATCGAAGTAAGCCACAATGCGCGCAGCATGTATGCTCAATTCGTTGATTTAATTTGATAAGTTGAACAGATAATCTCGTATTTGATTGTTTATTACAATACGAACAAACATAAGAGGATGCATGGGTTTTCTTAGGAATGTAAAAAATGCCATTCAATGACTTTAAAATTAACTGCTGCTTCACTAATGGCTTGATGTCACTGTAAATGGTTGCTGTAGACACAGCTAATCGCTTACTAATTTCTGAAACCCGTAAAGCACCCTCTTCTTCCACCCATAACAAAATCTGTTGTTGTCGTTCTCTTGGCAGCATCTGACCCCTCCTTCTTTTTATTTTAAAAAGAACCAATGATCAAAATGAAAAAAAGGACCGTCCGAAAACGGAGCCGGTCCCTCTACTGTTTTAATGAGAACCATGACTTTGACCTTCTTCAGCCTTCTCCAAATATGAACGGTTCTCTACATCATGTTTTCTTCATTGTATCTTTGTTTAGGTTCCAATCATGGAGCACTTCATCGTTTGCCGTCATTTAATGATGATGACTATGACCCTGACTCCCCCCTTGAGTTTGAGGTTCTTCTTTAAGGGAGTTTAGTTCCTCTTCCGAAACATTTCCTACAACGAATTGTTTCTTCGGCATGACATGCATGCCGCGGGCTGTCACATGGGTTTGAACATAATAGATTCCATCTTCTTGAAAGGTTTTTTTGACACTATAGATTCCCTCTTTTTCATACTTCGCTTTAACCAGTTCACTTTTTTCTTGACTGTTTGCTTTCCATATTTCAAATTGCACATCTTCAGCATCTTCTACGTTTTCTTGATCTTGCGTTAATCGAACCTTCAATATACTTTCTTCATTTAGAGAGATCTCTTCTGGCAAAAGAATCTCGACTTCTACTGCTTTAGGAGTCGTCGTATCATCGGCTGAATCCGTGTTTCCTGTACATGCTGAAATGAAGAGCATAATAAAGAGCAATGCCATACTTGAAATGATTTTATTCAACATATTTCCCTCCGCTATCTTAACTTGTCCACGCTTTTAATGGTTTTATTTTTGGGAGGACAAAACGATCTAATAAAAAGACAATAATAATAGAAATTCCTACCAGTGGCATAATGATGCCCATCGCTAACATAATAAAGAATACTGTTCTCGTAATCTTTTTATCTTTTGATTTGGCAGGTGATCCTAATTTCCCTTCCGGTTTTCGTTTGCGCCACATAATGAACGAACTAATTACTACACCAATGAGACCTAAACAAACGATGAGACCGATAATTTGATTGGCTAAACCGAACAACCGGCCCTCATGAAGAGCGATTCCACCTTCCACCATTTTTGCACCGAATCCAAAATCATTAAAGCGAACATCACTCAAAATAGCCCCGCTGTATTGATCCGCATGTATAGTGGCTAAGTTTTGAGGTGTTTCTGAATGTGAAATTGTATAGACTCCTTTTTCACCTTCTGGAAACGATATTGTATACGGCTTTTTAATGTTTTCATTACTTGCTATGTGAGTCACTTCTTCCAGCGTTAAAGGAACATATTCACCTACTGATGAAGAAGGAACGGGTAATTTCTCATTTGCCCATGGAACATCTTCTGCGACATCTTCCGTATACGTAACGGATTCCGGTTTTTCTCCCCAATCGTATGCAAATGGAGGTGCGACCGCCAATTTTTGAATTTGTTGTCCCATCACACCCGACCATGGGAGTCCGGTTGCAATTAAAATTAAAATCCCTGCAGATAACCAGAATGCTGGAACGGCATGCATATCCCGCCAAAAGATTCTACGGTTTTTTGTAAACCTCGGCAAGATGGTCCCCCATATGGAGGCTTTATTTCTTGGCCACCATATATATAATCCCGTTATAAGCAATATGACTGCCCAGCATGCAGCAAGTTCCACCAACCGATTGGCAAATGTACCGCCAACAATTAATTCACTATGCAGCTTTTTGAATATCGTCGTTAACTTTTCGTCATTGTTTAATGAACCCGTTATTTCCCCGTTATAAGGATCGATAAAAACAGAAAAAGCTTGTTCGTTCTCCATTAAGCCAATTTCATTTGTGCGAGAAGAATCATCGTACGTTTTAAATGAAGTAATGGTCGCTTCAGGATAGTTTTCCTTTATTTTTTCTATTTGGGCAGAAGGTGCTACGGTAGATGCACCTTCTTCTTGAACATAATATACATCTTTATAAAGTACAGATTCAATTTGTGGTTTAAATAAATAGACACCGCCACTAAAAGCTAGAATGATAAGAAATGGAGAAAAAATAAGACCCGCATAAAAGTGCCACCTCCATACCGTCTGATAGAGGGAGGCCCTTGTTCGTTTTTTCGTTGATTTTTCTTGTTCATGACTTGATTGCTCTATTTTTATTGCTTCCATTTGATTTGCTCCTTTTTATTTTTTAATACGGAAACATCCGAAAATCTCAAATTTGATACTTGCTCTATCTATGTTAAAAAATGTTTTAATTGTTCGTTTAGAAAAATGTGACTGCTCCATTCTTTTTTAACTAAGTTTACAATCATCTTTTTAGACATGCTAATATCTCCTTGAATCCATTGCTATTCCTGTCCTTTTAGATACTATACTTATGCTTCCGTGGTATATTATCATAAATTGAACTGCTCTTGATAGATTGTAAAAAACGGTTCTGATTGTTCATTTATAACATTTGATAACATAAATAGATGAAATATAGTTTATGATTCCGTTTTTTTATATTTTTATGCTCGATTTCCTCCATTGGATTAGGGCTTTCTTAAGCTATCATATAAATTATCAATAAGCTCTTGCGCTCGCACTTTTGGGAAACCCGCGATGTCGCAAATGTATTTCTCAGGATAAAACGCGGATAGCTGTCCCCCAATTGTGGTAGACTTTCAATAACTTTCACTGATAATTACCGTATTCCCGCATAAAAAGCGGTAAATAAACCTATTGGACCTCCACCAATAATCGTCTGATCAAAAGTTTGATCATTTTGAGACATTCCATTCACTCCTTATTAAGATGCTCAACGTCTTAAATTATTTTGATTTTCCCATCTCAGATAATACGGGGACAAACATGATGTAATTCATTCTTTTCATTGTTTAAGTATCTCGCTCTTATCTAGATTCACTTTGTAAAGCGAGGCAAATACGTGTATTCCGTATAAACTGACTTTTAAACAAAGTTTTCAAATACAAGTAACCACCCCTTTTTAAGATGTGAAAGATTAAACGGAATTTATCTATTTACCCTTACAAGGTTTCATTATAGAAACAAAATGTGAAATATGTGTGAATTCCCAGATAATTTATTTTATAGTCAAGATTTTAAATTGAAGTTCAACAGGAACTCATAAAAACTTCACATTATTTTAATAAGCTAGGTATAATACTTCTGTTATATGAAATGGAAAAGCGAGGTTTAAAACGTGAATGGAATAACTGTGATGATTATAGACGATGAAGAAACAATGAGAGCATTAGTAAAAACATTTCTACTCCAAGAGGGATATTCTGTTATTGAAGCCTCAAATGGAATAGATGCTCTTACGTTGATAAAAAATAAAGAACCTGATCTTCTACTAGTGGACGTTATGATGCCCTATATGGACGGATTTTCATTTGCTAGTGAATTGAAAAAGAATCACAATATCCCTCTCATATTTTTATCCGCAAGAGGAGAGGAATGGGATAAAGTTCAAGGACTTAAACTTGGTGGAGACGATTACATTGTGAAACCATTTCACCCAGGTGAGCTACTGGCAAGAATTGAATCTGTATTAAGAAGGACAAGACAACTTCCAACATCACACGATAGAGTAACCGTTGGACCGCTGGTTCTTGATGCACTTGCTTACAAAGCATCAATAAATAATAAGGCTCTGTCATTAACATTAAAAGAATTTGAAATGCTTTCCATACTGGCTAAGAACAATGGGACCGTTTTTACAAGAGAACAGCTCTTGGAATCTGTATGGGGAAATATCTACAGTGGCACAGGGCGTACAGTCGATACTCACATTAAAACATTACGATTAAAATTAAAAGAACATTCCTATCTCATTCAAACAGTCTGGGGTGTTGGCTATAAATTTGAGGTGTAGGCATTGAAAATCAAAAAGTTAAATTTAAGTCAAAAAGTTTTATTTCTTATTGGTGCCAGTATCCTATTTAGTATTCTGTTCTCATTTTTCTTTCTTCATTTTCTATATAAGGAGCTGTACATTAACAGCATTAAAGAATCTGTTATTTATCAAGGAGAAAGGACGGCTTCTCATTACCACTACGGTTCTCTTAGCGATGAAATCATCGAAAAAATCCAATGGTATAATATTGTATCTCAATATGAAGTGATCGTGGTAGATAATATTGATGAACTAACGACATATTTTCCTTATGAAGTTAACTATGAAGCTCTGATTAATGATGAGGATCGTAAACATTTAGAGAATGGGGACTATATCATCAAGGACGGTTATGTAAAGGAGTTTAATCGGGAAATTGTAGGTGCGGTATTCCCAATAATGGGCGAAACCGGACTTATAGGCTTCATTTACATATATGTCCCTTTAGCTGATCTTCAGGAAGTGTTTAAAGGAAGTTTCCCTATTTTAGTTCTTGTTGGTTCCATGTTTTTCATTATTCTTTTTATTATGATTAATCAGATTCGAAGATCCCTGTTTCAGCCGCTTAATGAGATTCAAGAATTTTCAAAAGAGGTTTCAAAAGGCAATTATTCAAATCGCTTACTGAATACGAATGATGATGAGATTGGTCAGTTGGCTCTTGCTTTCAATTCAATGAGCCAGTCGTTAGAGGAGCAAGAAGTTCGAAAAAAAGAGTTTTTATCGAATGTAGTTCACGAACTGAGAACCCCTTTAACTTATATCAGTGGCTATACTCAAGTATTAAAACAACAAATCTATACCTCTCCTGAAGAAGCTCAACATTATTTGAAGACCATTGAAAATGAAACAAATCGTTTGAATAAGCTTATTTATGATGTAATTGAACTGGACCATCTTCAAGAAAATATGTACATTCTGAACGAAGAACCTATGGCAATTGCCCAACTATTTTTAGATACTCTTGCTCTTTTTGATATCCGTATAACCGAAAAACAGTTGAAAATCGAATTAGATATTCAAGAAGACCTCATTGTCAATGGAGACACTAAACGGATACAGCAGGTTTTCTACAACCTTTTAGATAATGCTATAAAATATTCATCTGAACAAAGCATGATTAAACTGAACCTCATTGCAGAAAACAAAAAGCTATTGTTCCAAGTGAATAATAAAGGAAATGAAATATCTAAAAATGATCTTGATCATATCGGGGATCGATTTTTCCGTACAGATAAAGCAAGAAGCAGATCTACAGGTGGGACAGGTCTAGGCATATCGATTGTAAAAGAAATTGTAAGGCTGCATGGTGGTTCATTTTCACTCAGCAGCAATTCAGTAAATGGGACAACCGTTACTATCAAATTGCCTCTTCTTTTATAAAGCTGTTAGATTTGTTTTAGACAAGTTGTTTATTTTTTTGTAATAAACACAAACACCGTCATAATATTGAGAGCACTGCAAAAGTAGATGCTTGACTGGAAAGCTTCAAA
>NZ_LQWY01000005.1 GCF_001643235.1 Domibacillus aminovorans | reverse complement strand
AAACGTAAATAACATAAGTAGGGGTGTTCGCCCCTATTTATTTCGATTAAAGTAAATCCCTTTTCGTTTTTCAGCCACTTTTTCATCTTTTGTTCCTCCTTTTATACCGAGCCCATCATTTCAAACATTGGCAGCATGACAGATAAGTAGACGGTCATGACAACTACTCCAATAAACAAAAAGACAGCTGGTTGGATAAAACCGGTCAATTTTTTTATTTTTTCTTCAACCAATTCGTCACAAAACTCTGCATACATAAGCAACTCTTCGCCAAGACGTCCATTTGCCCCGCCATGACCAGTCAAAGCCGATAACTTTTTATCAAACCATGCCATCTTTTTGATCGCTTCTTGGAGTGATTCGCCGTTCATTAAGCGTTTATCAATTATCTCTGAAACCGCTGTAAGCATCGGATATATCGTCTGACGCTCAAATATATGAAGCATTTCATTCACAGCAAATCCGCTGTTTAACAATTGGGCGGATTCGCGAGCAAACAGACGTGTGAAATATAGTTGAAAAAACGTACGGACGTACGGAATACGGATGAGCATGTCTGCTTTCTTTTTAGGCGATAACAGGCGGTAACGAGCATATAGAAAGATCGATAAGCCAATCGCACATGGAAGTAAAATGAGCATGATCGGAGGCACCCATTCTAGTAAAAAGAGCAGTAATAAAATAATACCTTCAGGCTCGTACCCCATCGATGCATGCAAATCATGAAATTGTGGCAGGACAAATGTGTTCAGTACTGCCAGAAGCATTACTAATAAAAGTAATAGAAATATAGGGTACTGAAGCAATTTTATTAACTTTGCTTTTGACTGTTCGGATTTTTTCCATTGCGCTCCCGCATGAATAAGCGCGTCTTGTACATTTCCATGTTTTTCGGCGAAATACACTTGAAGACAAATAAGCGATGGCACATGAAGAATAGGTAGAATTTCGTGCAGAGGTGTTCCGGCTTGTAGCATTTGCCGGATGTGTTTCGTTTGTTTCCCGCTGATTCCCTGTATGTTTAACATTAAAAAATCAATTGACTCTCTGATCGTAAACCCTTTTGCAAGCATTTCACCAAGCCTGAAAATAAACTCAGCGCCATTTTTCGCTGTCATCCGCTTCTTCAAAAACCCAGCGAGCCCACTCTTCTTGGGTGAGATATCCATAAGCAATCCCCTTTCCAATTTCATCCTTCAGCCGCTTATATATCATATGACGCCCTCCAGCCCTCACCTCCTTTAAAACAGATGTAAGCATGCGTCCAGATAAAAGCTCACATACGATAGCTTGACGTGTAAAATGAACACAGTGCGGTGCACATTGAGCGCCACATTTAGGGCAGCGGATACGCACGAGTCTTTGTGCAGTAATCCCCACGATTGTTTGGCTGATCTCATGATGCGTGACACCAAATTCAAGGAGACGGCCAATGACACCTGCTGCATCACGTGCATGAATAGTTGACATGACTAAATGACCGGTAAGAGCGCTTCTAACAGCAACTCGAGCCGTTTCTTCATCGCGTATTTCTCCAACCATAATCACATCAGGGTCATGTCGTAAAATCGCTTTTAACCCAGTAGCATACGTAATCCCCGCTTTTTCATTTACTTGGATTTGCAACAAGGAATCGTGTTGTTTTTCAACAGGATCTTCGAGAGTAATAACATGTTTATTTAACGTTGCAGCACAGTGCTGAATCATGGAGTAAAGCGTGGTCGATTTACCGCTTCCCGTTGGACCACTGAGCAAAACGAGGCCTGTTGAATGGTTTAGTAGTGATGTTAATTTTTTTGCTGTATCAGGAAAAAGAGTTAAATCAGAAAGAGATGGTACGTGTTCTTGAGGTAAGAGCCGGATAACAAGGCTTTCTTTTTGAGGAATGGCTGGTAGTGTTGAGATGCGCAGAGAAGTCGAAATGCCATTAATGATCTGTTTAAATGCTCCACTCTGCGGTTTTCGCTTTTCGCCGATATCCATCGACGCCGTGAACTTTAAATACGATATCATTCGTTCACCTTCATGGATGGAGAATGAATCGGTACCAGTCAGTGTACCGCCTGCTCGAATTTTCATTACATAGCCGTTTACTTTTGGCATTAAATGAATATCAGTTGCCTGCATCTGAACTGCAGTCATTAAGACATGTTTAATTTTTTGTTCGACGTGCAAACCATCACCTTCTTTCTTTTTTTACACCATACTACAATTTTCAGACAATTTCATCGTTTATTTTGAAGTTTACAAAACCTTAACAAAAAAAGCCTTTAAAGCAAAATGCTTTAAAGGCGCTTTAGCGAGATTCAATTCTACCGCTTTCTTGGATTACATCATGAACGTTGACCAGTATGTAAAGCCTGCAAAAGAAACGGTCAAATATGCGAAAAAAACGTAAATGTACATGCGTTCAGTAAGCCGTAAATAACCTAATAACAAGAAAAAGCCGGTTTGACCGAGGAAAAGCAATGCAGTTTTATCCATGTGTCCGAGATAAAACATCAATGAGAAGATTCCGGTCCAGAATGCCATCATGCGAAACATGCGATCCATTAAGTATCCCTCCTTTGTCATACACTCCATCAATATCATATTATAAAGGAACAGTGACAGATTTGTAAATGTTTCTTTCAGTCAGTTTGTGACGATTGCGTGATACGTACAGTCATGACAGCCTTCTAACATCGTTGTTTTTTGGTGCAATTGCACATCATCAAAAGTGCTTCTAACGTTCCGTTTAAAAAACGGTATGTATTTTGCACGTAATATAGGCTTCATCATAAAGCGTTTCTTTATACGAACAGTTGTATATAATAAATTGAACATGTCATCCATCTTCTCTACGCTCCGCTTCCGACACATAACCAATCCAGGCAGCTAGTGACTGCAGCATTGAAAATTTCTCATCTTCTGTTAAAGAAGAAGCATAGTTCCTAGTCCTAGACTCCATTGCACGATGGCCTGCTTTAACGGCTGCTGCCTCGGCCATTTTCATCAAGCATTTGCACCGTTTCCACTAAAGTATCGGCAAGAAGCTGATAATCACGAAGTGGAAATGAAAGCTGCATAATTCGATAATCTTTTTTATTTTGCTTAAAAACCATTTAAAAATGGGTTGCTATCCATTTCACTGACAATGGACGTAGCAGGTCCATGTCCCGGGAGTACAATCGTTTCTTCTGGCAATGACAACAGCTTGTTATGAATACTGTCGAGCAGATCCTGGTGATTGCCCCCGGGAAGATCCGTCCGTCCGATGCTGCCCATAAATAATGTGTCTCCGGCAAATAAGGAGCCACCTTCTTCAAAATAATAAGAAATGCTGCCTGGTGAATGACCCGGTGTATGAAACAGCTTAAATTGAAATGGACCGATTATAAGTTCTTCTTCCTTTTCTAAAATAAAGTCTGCTGGTGATGCTGTAATCGCTCCCATCCCAAACCGGCTTGAACCATTTAATTCTGGGTTTTCGAGCCACTGTTCTTCTGCTTTATGAATGTAAACCGGGCTGTTAAACGTCTGTCTAATATGTTCAATGGCCCCGATATGATCAAAATGAGCATGTGTCAGCAGTACAGCAAGCGGCTTTAAACTCCTTTCATTCAGCCACTCTGTCAACGATTCTCCCTCGGAACCTGGATCAAAAATAACGCATTCTTTTTTATGAGAAAGCACGTAGCAATTCGTTGCAAGCGGACCAAGCGGTAATTGTGTCCAATCCATATAATCTCCACCTCTCCTTTTCATACTATTGTATCGTAACAGGAAATCTTGTCTGATAAAAGAACAATGCGTTTTCACTCTCGACAAAAGGAGTAAAAGACTATACAATATTGTTGTGTATACTGCTATTACATAGTTTTTCTTTTTTTGATTCAATAAGAAAGGGGTTTGATGAAATGAACGGTTTAACGATTATTTTCGCTTTAGTGGCGATTCTTGCTGTATTCGGCACAATCAGCGCCTTGAAAAACAAAAACCCGCTTGGTATTTTCTTTGGGCTTGGCACTGCCGGTGTCATCGGCTGGTTTACAATCATGACAATTATTCATCACGGATATCCAGCAGCTCACTAAAAAACAGGCACCCGTTTTAAAACGGGTGCTTTTTTTCATACAAAAAAACTGCCCCGGAAGGCAGTTTTTTTATTGTTCTTTTTTCGCAGAATCTGGATCATAGAAACGAAGCAGATCCCCATAAATAATACGGTCGGAATAGTTCAGTTCTGTTGCCGCTTTTTCGATATAAGGCTCACAGTAACTACTCTCCGTCGGTTGTTCGGTTGCTTTATCCCAGCACTTGCTGTCTGCATAAACATAATCTTCTGTCACAAAACGGCCATCACGGAAAGCAGCAAAGCTTTCATGATCTTGTGAATTCAAGTCCTGACCGAATTGAATATCTCCTTTTGTATCAATTCCAAATAAGTGCATCAATGTCGGACGAACATCAACTTGTCCACCGATCGTTGAAATTTCCTGTCCCTCGACACCCGGAATATGAATCATAAATGGTACTTTTTGAAGCTGCGCTGATACAAACGGCGTTACTTCTTTGCCAAGGTATTGCGACATTGCTTCATTATGATTCTCGGAAATACCATAATGATCTCCGTACAGCACAATGACAGAATTCTCATACAGTCCAGATGCTTTCAATTCTTCAACAAAACGTTTTAATGCCTCATCTGTATAGCGGACCGTTACAAAATAACGATTCAATGTACCGCTGTTTGAATTGTATTCATCAATCATTTTATCTTCTTCATCATAATGGAATGGGTGATGGTTCGTTAATGTAATCATTTTCGAATAAAACGGCTTTGGCATCTCTTTCATTAAACCGACAGATTGTTCAAAGAACGGAATGTCTTTCATTCCCCAGTTGACGCTATTATCTTCTGTTATTTCATAGTCTTCCTCATCATAGAAACGTTCATACCCGATTGAATCGTACATAATGTCACGGTTCCAGAAACTTTTATTATTCGCGTGCATCGCATTCGTATAATAGCCGTTCTCTGCTAGTTTTTCAGCCATTGAATTGAATTCGTTGCCTGAATGAGTAAAGAACACAGCCCCCCGGCTGAGCGGATAAAGAGAGTTCTCTGTTACAAATTCAGCATCGGACGTTTTTCCCTGTCCGGTCTGATGATAAAAGTTTGTATAGTTTAAGCTTTCTTTCGCAAAATCATTTAAAAATGGTGTAATTTCCTGACCGTTTACTTTATTATTCAATACAAATGCCTGTGTTGATTCTACTGATACCATAATTAAGTTTTTACCTTTTGCTACGCCGAACAATTTATCATTCGGTGCCGCGTATTTAGCGTCTGCAAAGTTGTCGACTTCCGTCAATTCACTGCCGTTAGCAAGTGCACGCTGCGCAGATGATTTTGACTGTAAAAAGACGTCATAAATATGGTAGTTAAATGTACCAATGTTTTTGACGAGCATTTCACGATCAAATGTTCTTGTCAATAATTGTGGACGTTCAATTTCAGCAAGACCGAGATTTAAAAACATAATCGCAACAGCTGATAAAAAGTACGCACGGCGATTCATTTTTGACATCGGGCGGAATTTCACAAACGATGGCTTAAATTTCAACAGAAGGAATAAAATAATGACATCTGCAAAATATAAGATGTCAGCGAGACCAAATTCTTCTGTTACACTGTTGCCAAGATCGGCAAAGTTGCTCGTTTGGAATAACAGCGGCATTGTAATAAAATCATTAAAAAAGCGGTAAAACACAACATTTGCATAAAGCAAAAAGCTTAATAAAAAGCTCATTATGAGTAAATAACGATTTCGCGCTTTATCACTTTTAAATAAAAAACCGATCCCCATTGCCAGCATAATAAAGCTGATCGGATTAATCAGTAAAATAAACTCTTGCAATGCATTTTCAATATCAATATTAAAGCTTGTTTTATAGACGATATATGTCTTCATCCATAAGAACAAAACGGCTACAGCAATGAGCGATATGTTGCTGCGAATTGTTCTTTTCATCTTTCCAGCCTCCTCGTTACATCTGTAACATCGTTCTGGGGTTGAAATAGACTTTCAACCTTTGTAAATTACCTTCCACAATCTTAATACTTTTTTTACAAAAAATCAAACAGAACAATACAAAAGATCTTTATAATAGTTCCATGACGATTCTATCTCTTATTCATACGCATCAATGGTTAAAAAGTTTCTTAAAAAACCTGTCTAATCGGAGACCGCTGCAAAAGTGCATAAAAGGACAAAAAAAAGATGAGAAACTACTATATGTAGCACCTCATCCTTTTATTTCACCTCTATGATACTGTGTCCTAGAAATAATAGTAATCGTTTTTCAGGGCTCTCCAATCGCGGAATGACTTTATTATGAAACAGTCTTTACTTTAGCAAGATACGCTGCACCGATCACGCCTGCATCGTTGCCAAGCATTGCTTTTTCAATGGAGAGCACTTCCATTGCCCGTGGAAATGTAAACTGGCGTACATATTGTTCAAGCGGCAAAAGAAGCGCATCGCCTGCTTCTGATACACCACCGCCCACAACGATTTTTGCCGGATTCATCGTATTGGCAATATTCCCTATAGCAAGTCCAAGATAAAACGCGCACCGGTCAATGACCCGTTTCGCCGCTTCGTCACCTTTTGAGGCTTGAACAAATACTGTTCGAGCATCAGTTGCTTCTTTTCCTTCTTCTTTGTAAAGATTAACAATGCCTGTTGCCGATGCCACCGTTTCTAAACAGCCATACCTCCCACAGTTACACAAAATTCCATTTTCTGGTACAACCGTAATATGGCCGATTTCACCGGCTGATCCACATACGCCGGTAATAATCGTTCCTTTTGATACGACTCCGCCGCCAACACCTGTTCCAAGTGTTATACAGACAAGATCTCCTGTTCCACTTCCGGCACCCCTCCACATTTCACCAAGTGCTGCACAGTTCGCATCATTTTCGATAAAAACTGGCAGTTCAAGTGCTTCTTCGAGTAATTTCTTTAATGGATAGTTATTTACCCAGCCAAGGTTCACGGCACCAGAAATCGTTCCTTCTATCGGATCAGCAGGACCTGGTGCACCAACACCAACTGCGGTCACATCAATGGTTGTCAATCCATCCTGTTTAAGTTCGGCGGAAAAAGAACGGGCGATGTGAGATACAATATTTGTACCGCCATCTGTTCGATCTGTCGGAATCGCCCATTTGCGAATAATATCACCTCCCACTGTTAAAAAAGCCATTTTAATGGTTGTTCCACCAATGTCGATTGCAGCAAGCCGTTTTTCTTCCATCATCAATCCTCCTGCTCTTTTTCTTTTTCAATCGCAATGTTCTTGCGCAAAAGCAACAACGCCATCTTGTATTCCTGTGCTTCGACGAGCTGTGATTGATACAATTCTCTCAATTCAACTTCCATTAACTGCAAATCCGCCACACGGTTACCTATATATACAAACACACCGTATCGTTTTAATAACTGCTGTACATCATAAATTGTTCTCATTTTCATTCACCTGGTCCATTACTTAAGTTTTTTGCCAACTCCTGATATTTCGCCTCATCTGGAGCATACGCAAGTGCTTCTTCAACGGATTGCTTCGCTTTTTCCAACTGCCCATTCTCCATATAAATAAGTGACAGATTAAAATGTGCTTCATGAAAATTGGCCCGTTCACGGATAGCCTGTCTCAAATGCTGCTCCGCTTCTATAAGACGACCATCTCCCATCTCAATGAATGCAAGATAAAAATACGTTTCTGCAGAAGGCTCGCCGCCGTCTTCTAAAAAAGCCTTCAGCATTTGCTCTGCTTCTGCATCATTTCCAGCGTTGATTTCTTCCTGAACGCGCAAATTAACGGAATCTGCATTGAGTGCTGCATGGCCGCTTTGAAAACCGAGCATAAGCCCCATTGCAACGGCTGCAACCGTTGCAATGGTAAAAGCAAGCTGCTGTAAAACACGTCGTTTTTTTGGAAAATGAACAATACCCGTCGCGAGAAAGCCACCAATTAATCCACCAATATGTCCCGCATTATCAATTCCTGGAACCGTGAATCCAAAGACAAGGTTAATCCCGATCACAAAAAGTACATTCATACCCATTGTTCGAAAAAAAAGCTTCGGCTTTGTGACGCCAAAATAAAGCAGTGCCCCGAACAAACCAAAAATCGCGCCGCTTGCACCGGCTGCTAAGTTAGGCGTTAATAAAAAGCTGAGCAGACTGCCGGTAAATCCAGAGAATAAATAAATCCATATAAAACGAAGACGGCCATAAATTTGTTCAACGGCTATGCCTAAATAATAAAGAGCGAGCGAGTTCATGACAAGGTGAAGCAGACCGATATGCAGAAACATCGGTGTAATAAATCGCCACCATTCTCCTTCTAAAATAAGTGGATTGAATTTCGCGCCAAATTCAAGTAACACAGCTGTATTTGTACTCCCGCCAGCAAATGTCATCATAATAAAAAGAATAATGTTAATGGCAGTAAAGATATACGTAAAAAATGGTTTTCCATAATGAAAAAAGCGCTCTTCTTCTTCTTTTCGCTTTACTTCATGTGATAATACGGATCTCTCATACGCAGCTGCTTCATCTTCCGCTCCATCAAAATCACGCCGTTCTGGAACAGGTGATAAAACTAACTCCAACTGCCGGAGCGACTGACTGAGACCATTTCCTGTAAAGAGCAATGTGTCTGCTTTCGTTTTGCCGCCTTTTGATGACAGTACAGGTTTTAAATAGCTTTCATATTCATCAACTGGCGGGTGTTGAGAAACCACAATATTCAATAAAGACAGTTTTCTCATACCCATTTTTTTACGGATTTGCTCACCATTCCAGACAATCCGTTTTACATCTCGGCCGAGTTCTGCCGCCCATCCAAGATCCTGATTCTTTAACCGGATAAGCATTGCTTCTTTATTTGAGCGGTTCTCCAGCCATATTTCCCGTTTGTCCTGGCTTAAACGAGCAATCGTGTATTCTTGTTCAACAACGAAAAAAAACGCCAGCCGCCAGAAAATCACATCTGTTTGTATATTCATTTCATCACTACTTTCGTACATCTTATTGTTCCCACTATAGCGGAACACATACAGCTGGTAAAGTAAGAAGAGTTACGTCAAACATTTTATGACAAATTCGTCTGTCACAATTTTCTGAACAGGTAAATCGTGCACTTCTACTGGGATATCATCACTCAACTGAAATGAAAATGCCAGTGATACGGTATAGCCTGTAAAGTCAGGTAAAAAACGATCATAATATCCACCGCCAAATCCGATTCTATATCCATTTTTATTAAATAATAGTCCTGGAACGATCATAAAATCAATACATTCACAAGATATAGCGCTTGTTTTATCAATGATCGGTTCATATATACCCGCATATACTTTCTCAAGTTCTTGAAAATCAGAAAGAAGATAAAACTGCATCTCTTTTGTTAACGGTACACATTTTGGCACACACACTTTTTTTCCATTCATCCATGCATGACGAATAATCGACCACGTATCGACTTCGAACGGTGCAGATACCGTTAATGCAACTACGTTAGATTGCCGCCACTCAGGAAGCGCATACAATAGCTGCGTGATACGATGACATCGCTGCTCATATTCTGTTTTTTCAAGTGTTGACAACTTCTTTTTTATATATAATCTCATTTGTTTTTTTTCCATGATTTCCTCCAAAAGAAAAACAGCAGGAAAATTTCCTGCTGCTTACTTCGTTTCACGATGCACTGTCATTTTTTTCAATCGCGGGCTGTATTTTTTCAACTCGAGACGATCCGGGTTGTTACGTTTGTTTTTTGTTGTGATGTAGTTTCGATCACCGCTCTCAGTGCAAGCCAATGTAATATTTACACGCATAGTTTATTTCCCTCCAAACTTGTCTCGCTTATTATGTTCATTGCGACTTTATTATAGTAGCACTTTTTCATCAGAAACACCAGCCTGTTTTTTCAAGATTGATGAATGTGAATCACTAAGTGCAGCAACCTGCGTTTTTTCAAGTGGATATGGTGTAGAGATGCTGTTAGACCATGGATAAAATTGCTGTGGCATGCTAATTCCTGAAATGCCCCTTTTGAGCCTTTTTTCGGCCAGTCCATATTGACGAAGTGTACCAATGTCCTGCCAATATGCATTCGTTTCATATACATAAATAGGCTCTTCATTGGCAATTAGTGCCGGGAATACGTCTTTCGCAAAATCAACTTCTCCACTGAATGCATAATCGGAAAAAAGAGAAGGTTCAATTAAGTAAATGCCTGTGCTTACCTGATTCGTCAAGAGGCGTGGTTCGTCTGGTTTCTCCAGAATAGAGATGAGACGGCCTTCTTGGTCCGCTAGGCACACACCAAATTGTTCCGGCCGCTCTGATGGGGTTATGACTATGGTGACACGCGCTTTATGATCTTTGTGAAAAGCATATGCATCGAGAAGCGGTACATTTGTCAATGCATCCCCGCTCAGCACAGCCACAGTTTCTTCAAATAAATCACTCGATGCAAAAAGACTCCCCGCCGTTCCAAGCGGTGTTATTTCATCAATGTACTGAATGTCCATTCCAATTTCTTCTCCATTCCCCGCATACTGTTTGATGATCTCTTTTTTATAACAGACAGTCATAAATACACGGCGAATTTCATTCATCTTAAATACGTTCAAATTGTAATCTAAGAGCGGCCTGTTTAATAACGGCACCATCGGCTTCGGAATATAATCTGTAATCGGCCGGAGACGTTTTCCTCTTCCTCCTGCAAGCAATACTCCTATCATGTGCGAACACCTTCCATTTTCTTGATAAAAACGGTTTGATCGTACACCTTTTCTGTCTGCTCACTGATGTGTTTCCAGCTATACAATGCTTTTGCCATTTCATGCCCATTCGCACCAAGTTCTTTCGCGAGATCCGGGCGTTCCAAAACTGTTGTGATTTTTTTGGATAAATCACCTGCATTTCCCGGCTCAAATAAAAGACCTGTTTGCTCATGTAAAACAAATGACTTAAGCCCGCCTGTCGCTGATGCAATAACCGGCTTTTGAAAGGCCATTGCTTCAAGCGCCACTATGCCGAACGGTTCATAAAGACTTGGAAAAACAGCCGCTTTACACGTTTGAAATAATGCTTTTCTCTCATCGTCGCTCACATAACCGACAAAATGAATGATGCCTTCGAAACCGCGCTTCCTCACTTCCATTCGCCACTCGTCTAAAAGCGGACCCTTACCCGCAATAATAAACTGAATATTCTTTTTTTTCAAGTTTTTTAAGTCCAAATCAAAAAATGTTTGAAATCCTTTTTCAAATACCATACGGCCAAGTGAAAAGATGAATGGGCCCATTTTGTTGAATCGCCCTTCTACCGTTGTTTTCTCTTCAAATTCAACACCATTTGGAATCACATGAATGTCTTTTCTTTTCGCTTCATAATGTACGCGCAGTTCCTCTTTCATAGGCTGGCTACATACAATTACCGTGTTCGATATCGAAATAAGTTCTTTTTCTTTCCAGGCAATAGCAGACTGCAATTCATTGTGAATTCCATTATTACGGCCATGTTCTGTTGCATGAATAGTTGACACAATTGGAAGCCAATGATTATCTGCGAGAAGAATAGCTGCGTCACCAGTTAACCAATCATGCGTATGAATCACTGAAATATCATGATCACGAATGAGCGCTTCTCCTTTTTGGAACAAGCACATATTCAAATCCGCCACACGGCGCATGAAGTCGGGCTCTCCTTCATGGAGAGGACCGGTACGGTATATATGAACACCATTTACACATTCATATTCTGGAGAACCTTGATAAGAAGACGTAAGGACGATGACTTCGCGGCCTGATTCAACGAGTGCTTCGGCAAGCCCGTGAACATGCCTTGCCATTCCACCAATAATATTTGGCGGATATTCCCATGTGAGCATCAAAATAGCGCCGTCCATTTCATCCATCTCTTCACTTAAGATTGTTGGAATAAGTTCAACACCGTAATGAAGCCTCATTCTTTGATGAGCATAATCAAAGTCTGGAAAATCTTTACCCGCCCCATCTAGTAAATAGCGAAGAGAATCTTTTGCACTTTCCAGTTCAGTATCAAGATTCTGCAAACAAGCGTATAAACAAAAAGCCCATTCTAAATCGAGGACACCACCCGCCTCACACATTTGAGAGGCTGCCTTTTCATCCCACTCATTTTTCAGTTGGAATACAGCTTCACAGCGATTCAACTCGTCTGCTGTCATTAACGGCTTCCCTTCATTCATACGTTCATATACGAGTGGAATATGAATGATCCGTTCATGAAATTGTCTGGCAGATTCTTGAACAGCTAATGAATCAATCTCTTCAAAAAAAGTGCGGGCATTATCATCTGTCAATCGAATGACTGGTGGAATCAATAGCTTATGATCCGCATTCATTTGTCCATACTCATACGGCAAAATCGATAAACCATGCGGCGAAATCCAATGAAATGCATCTCGTTCATGCGCTGGGAATGCTTCCCCATGAATCATTACAAATTGACAGCCTTCACGGTGGATGAGTTCATCGATTCCCGGCATATAGGCACCGCGTGGAAGCCAAATGGATGGGGGTCCTTCGTCAAAAAGCTCCTGCCAAATTTTCGCTGTCCGTTTAATATCTTCACCGGCCGCTTCCTTCACTGGATAGGACGTGAGTGGAAATTGGCTAAGTGCCATTGGTATGAGCAGTAATTTATTTTCCTTAACTAGCGCCCGGCAAGCTTCGATAAATGAACTGTCATGCTCGCGTAATACAGCTGCGGCTTCGTGGTTTGGCTGTTGCTGTATAAATGCTTGAACGGCCATCTTCCCTCTTACCCCGTTCAGCCAGCCTAACGTAAATAAATTGATAGTAGCAGCGATCGGTCGATCACCTGTTGATTTTTCAGCAGCTGCAAGAATATAGCCATACACATCCATAATTTTCATTATTTCTTTACTACTCATACTTGAACCGGCGAGAACGAGAGGCCGAAACGGACTATCTGCCAGTGCCATAATAGAAAATGGATATTCCATTTTACGTATACCTCCATTCATTTTTGTTCATGAATCATGTCGAGCAGTCAGGATGCTCAATCCAGGCAGGAACACGGAATGGGTTCTGATGAAACTGCTCTGCATCATACATCTTGTAAACGTAATCTCCGCTGCTTTGATACGGTGTATGAACAGGATGAGATCGTAAGATTGGAAAGAATAAATACGACTCCGTTAAAAAACCGAGTTCACAAATATATGAGCGATTTCTTCTTAATCCTTTTATCGTCCAAAACTGATCGCTTATACTTACTTTTATACATGTAACAGAGTGCGCATTCATACCATTAAAATAAATATCGGTAATATCGAAAATTCGTAAATCCATTATCGCCGGATTAAGTGGTTTGCTACAGCGTGTAGCGGCTTCTAAAATAGATGGGTGAACACGCCATCTACAATACAAACGGTCTGCTGATAAAAAAACCACATTTAAATCACTTTGCCAGTACATCCCGTCCCGCTTCATCACACTTTTTCGCCATTTGTATTTTACTTTTTCAACAGATAAATCAAGCTTATCCGAGATTTGCTTCCAAGTAAAATGTTGGTTTTTTAAACAGACAATATCTTCATTCAATATGTATCACCCCGGTCTGGCAGTTTTTCCTTAAATTGTTTATAACGCTATCGTACCACGTTCCAAACGGTGCGGCAATCTGCATCATTCTCATCTTTTTCCTGCTAATATGTGGTATAATAGACTGACTAGCATCAAGGAGGGCATAATTTATGAACGGACTGCTCATTGGGCTCGCTGCAGCAGGCACTGCCTTTATTGTATTGTCTTTTTTTCTGAAAGACAGACAACGGCAGCTCGAAAAAGATCTGGAAGAATTATCGTTGCAAATGTTGCAAGAACATTATCAAATAAACAAAAAAATAAGACTTATTGAAGAAGAATTATTAATCAGTGATGATCCTTCTCCTTCTGTAAAAAAACCCGTGCCAATCAATCAAATTATTCAAAATCAAGTAATAGCGCTTTATAACCAGGGCATTGACATTCCTCAAATTGCCGGACAATCCTCTTTATCCGTTGAACAGGTCAAAATAATACTGGCCAATCCTCAGCTTCATCGAAAGGACACTGGCATATGACGAAGCAATCTGTACGTTCATTCGGATTTGGTCTACTTGCTGCAGCAGCTGCCTTTTTTCTTTTCGATTACACGTTAAGGGACCAATTGTTATCCAATGAAGAAATGATTCAGTTGTTGGAAGAAAACAATTACACCGTACTGACTACCAACGAATTGAATGAACAACTGGCAAAAACCGCATCTATAGAAACAATCTCACCTGCTGAAGCTGAAAAGGAACAAATCATGGGGAATGAGTCTGCCGTTTCTGAAAGTAAAGAGATCACAGTCACCATTAAAGCAGGCATGTCTTCAGACGATATCATCGACGCCTTAAAAAAGGCGAGGGTTATTGATGATGAAGAATCATTTAATACATATTTAAAAGAAAATGAATATTCTTCAAAGCTTCAGATTGGCACGTTCACATTTTCTACGGATATGTCAAACGAAGAAATCGCTTCTACGTTAATAAAATGAAATTTCATTCAGTGGGGGATTTACTGCCTGTTAATCTGTAATAAAATAAAAAGCCGGCGCAATGGCAGCGCCGGCTTTCTCATTACCCGAATCGACCTGAAATATAATCGTCTGTGCGACTATCTGCAGGGCTATTAAAGATCGTATCCGTCACATCGTACTCCACAACTTCTCCATTTAAGAAGAACGCTGTTCTATCCGAAATACGTGCTGCCTGTTGCATGTTATGTGTCACAATTATGATCGAGTACTGTTGTTTTAATTCCTGAATCAACTCTTCAATTTTAAGTGTCGATACAGGATCAAGAGCAGATGTAGGCTCATCCATCAAAATGACGTCCGGCTCAAGTGCCAAGCAGCGAGCGATACAAAGACGCTGCTGCTGTCCTCCTGAAAGTCCATATGCTGGTTCGTGAATTCGATCTTTTACTTCCTCCCAGAGAGCAGCACCGCGTAAACTTTTTTCAACTGTTTCATTAATGATTTGCTTGTTTTTGATTCCATGAATTTTCAAACCAAATGCAATGTTTTCATAAATTGATTTTGGAAATGGATTCGGCTTCTGGAAGACCATTCCGACACGCGTACGCAATTCTTCAACAAAAAAATCTTTATTGAAAATGTCACGTTCACGATATTCAATGCTGCCATTTGTTTTAACACCTGGTACAAGATCAATCATGCGGTTCAACGTTTTAATATAAGTCGATTTCCCGCAGCCGGATGGACCAATAATGGCCGTTACTTCTTTTTCATTAATTTTAAGGTTAATATTTTTCAACGCATGATGATCGCCATACCATAAGTTTAAGCCTTTTGTATTATAAACGAGCACATTTTCTGTTTGTACCTTTTGATTATTTTCTTTTGAGTTGACTGCTGTTAACACCATGTAAAGTTCCCTCCAAATATAAAATCATTTTTCCTCAAAACGAATTATCTGCTCTGGTAACGATTACGAATCCACACCGCAACCGAGTTCATCATAATGAGCACGACGAGAAGCACAATGATTCCTGCCGCTGCCAAATTATGAAATTCTTCCTGCGGTCGACTTGTCCAGTTGTATATTTGCATTGGTAAAGCAGTAAATGAGTCGAATACACCTGACGGTAAAAACGCAACGAATGTCGGAATTCCCACAACGATCAGAGGTGCTGTTTCACCAATTGCACGTGAGAAAGCAAGAATGCTGCCTGTCGCGATCCCAGGAATTGCATACGGAATAACAACGCGGGAGATTGTCTGCCATTTCGTTGCACCAAGTCCGTAAGAAGCTTCTTTTAACTCGTTTGGAACTGCACGAACCGCTTCTTGTGATGCAACAATAATTACAGGCAATACAAGAAGTGACATTGTAAAACCGGCAGCGAGAATACTGTTTCCAAAGCCAAATAACCGGACAAAAATCGTTAAACCGAGTAAACCAAATACGACAGAAGGAACACCAGCAAGATTCGATATGTTCATTTGAATCCAGCGTGTAAGAGTATTTTTCTTTGCGTATTCTTCCAGATAAATTGCTGATCCTACACCAAAAATAGCAGCTGTTGGTACAACGACAGCCATCATCCAAATCGTACCAATGACTGCTGCTTTAATTCCAGCTTGTTCTGGACGGCGTGATGCAAAGTTTTGAAGAAAATCCCATGATAAATACGGAGCTCCTTGTGCAATGATGCGATAAAGCAATACAACAAGCATAATCAACGTAAAAAGTGTTGCTATAAAGAAAAGCCCTTTAACAATCTTGTTTTTAGTAAGCCTGCCATCAATACGATTGATCATTTCTTCGGATTTGATTCGATCTACGTTCTCCATCAGTATTCCTCCCTGAAGCGCTTCGAGATGAACTGGGCCAGCGCATTCATCGCCAGTGTAAAGACAAATAACGTGAAGCCAACTGCATAAATGCTGTAATAAATCGTTGTACCGAAACCAGCATCACCTGTCGTTACCTGTACGATGTAAGATGTCATCGTTTGAAGTGATGATGTCAAGTCAAGTGCTGCAGACGGTGTAGAACCGGCTGCAATAGACACGATCATCGTTTCACCGATAGCACGGGATATACCGAGAACGATTGATGCAAGAATTCCTGATAATGCGGCCGGAAAAATAACTTTGGACGCTGTTTCCCATTTTGTAGAGCCGATCGCAAGAGCACCATGACGCACCGGCTCTGGCACTGAAGATAACGCATCTTCTGATAAAGAAACAATCGTTGGAATAATCATGATCCCAACAACAATCCCCGGACTGATCGCATTAAATAATTCAATCGATGGAAACAGGTCACGCAATACCGGTGTAACAAATGTAAGGGCAAAAAATCCGTATACGATCGTCGGTACACCCGCAAGCACTTCAAGAATCGGCTTCATAATTTTGCGCGTACGAACGCCTGCGTATTCACTTAAATAAAGAGCGACCGCAAGTCCAATTGGCACGGCAAACAGCGAAGCAATTAATGTAATTTTTAATGTACCGAGAACGAGTGGCCATATACCATAAACGGCTTCTGTTTCAGAAAATGGATACCATTCTGTCGCTGTAAAAAACTCTACAACAGACACATCTCCAAAAAATGTAATTGTTTCAAAAATTAATGTTAAGACAATACCTAGTGTTGTTAAAACCGATACTGCCGCCATAAAAAAAAGTATGATCGGTATTATTTTTTCTCTTCTGTTCAAAAAGCCGCCATTATATTTTTTTTCAAGCAGCTCTTGAACCGGACTGAGTTCTTTTTCTTTTGTTTTCAACCCGATTGCTCCTTTCAACCCTAGTACACCAATGAAGGGCATTACTTTCATTGGTGTACGTTATGTTCTTTATCCGCTTTTTAGTTTATCCAGTTACTTATTTATTTCAATCCTTCAAGTGTAGACAATTGTTCATCGTACTTTTCTTGTGGCAATGATACATAACCTACATCTTCAGCAAGAGCTGCTGCATTTTCAAGTGTAAACTGTACATATGCTGCTGTTGCCGCGTCATCTTTAATCGCTGCATTGCTTACGTATGTGAATAGCGGGCGTGAAAGTGGTGCATATTCTCCGCTTTCGATTGTTTCAGCGTTAGGTTCAACTGCAGTTCCTTCTTCGTTCACAATTGGAACTACTTTTAAGCTGTCTTTGTTTTCAATGTAGTATGCATAACCAAAGTAACCAATTGCATTCTTGTCACCTGTTACACCTTGAACAAGTACGTTGTCATCTTCAGAAAGGGTAGCTGCTTTGTCAATTTGCCCGCCATCTAAAATGACTTCATCAAAGTAATCAAATGTACCTGAGTCAGTCCCAGGTGAATAGAATTTAATTTCTTCTTCAGGCCATCCCTCACGTATATCAGACCATTTTTTTGCCGTACCATTATCAAGCCATAATTTTTTCAATTCATCTACAGTTAACTGATCAACCCAGTCATTGTCTTTGTTTACTACAACTGATAAACCATCTTTAGCAAGTTCAAATTCTGTATATTCAATGCCTGCTTCTTTAAGTGCAGCAGCTTCTTCTTCTTTAATTGGACGAGATGCGTTACTCATTGCTGTTTCACCAGCGATGAATTTTTCAAAGCCGCCGCCTGTTCCTGATAATCCAACTGTTACTTTTACATCAGGTTGTTCAAGCATAAATTCTTCGGCAACAGCTTCCATAATCGGATAGACAGTTGATGAACCATCGATAGAAATTTCACCTTGAAGTTGCGCATCACCTGCGTCAGTTTGTTCTGTCTTTTCTCCCTCTTCTGTTCCTGTGTCTGCTGCGTCGTTGCCACAAGCACCAAGTACAAGTGCTGATCCGAGCAATGCTGATAAAGTAAGAACTTTTACTGGTTTCATTTCTTCATTTCCCCCTGCAAGTTTGTTTTTTTTTATTATTTCCTACACTCAATACAATAACGGAGTAGTATTAATGAGGTTTTAACGAAATGTTAATGTTTTGTAAAGGAAGCACATAAAAAGAAGCTACTGCCTTTACTTTGATACATAAAGAAAGAACCTATACATACTTATTTTAGCAGCTGTAGCTTCAACCAACTAGAACATGTGCTGTTTCTTCAAAAACAAAGAGCTGCTGTGTATTCTGGTCAGATTACACAGCAGCTCTTTTTAGTCACTCGGTTGTTTTTGTGATAATATCCTGATCAATAACGGCTTCTGCCGGTTTTGTCTTGGCTTTTTGTTTTTTCAGCTCAAAATACGTGTCCATTGCCTGGCGACCGATCACATTGTTAATTGAAATAGCGTTTGCACTGCTTTCATACGCCCATGGCACGACAACAGAGATGGCGACTTCCGGATTGTCAGATGGTGCGTAGCCAACGAGCGTGACGTTCCAAGTCATCGGGCGGCTGCCTTTGCTTGTGTCCCATTGACCATCATATACACCTTCAGCTGTCCCTGTTTTAGCCGCCATGTCATATGGTGCATTAGCGAAATATTTAGACGCTGTTCCTTCAGATGCCTGCGCAACAAGACGAAAGCCTTCCTGAACGCGTTCAATCCACCCTGGTTCAAGGTCGAGTGTATTTAATACTTTCGGCTGAATCTCTTCTGCCACCGGTCCAAGTTTATTCGAATCCGAAATTGGCTGACGAATTTCTTTTACAATGTGCGGCTCCATCCGGTATCCTCCATTCGCGATCGTTGATACGTACTGAGCCATCTGAAGCGGCGTATATGTATCGAATTGTCCAATTGAAAAATCGAGCAATTTCCCCGGCTGATCGACGTATCCTTCATAGCCATCCTGTTCATTCGGTAAATCGATTCCCGTTTTGACACCAAGACCAAATTGATTAAAATAGTTACGCATCGTGCCGAATGCATCCGGATCTAATTTCAAACTGCCATTCGGAATATAGCTCGCACCACCAATTTTCATTGCGGTTTTAAACATATATACGTTGGAAGAGCGCATTAACGCGTACGTATCACTGATTCCTATTGCACCGCCCCGGTTAAACCAAGAACTTTTCGGGTTCGTTCCCGCAAATTTAAGCGGTTCATCGACAATGTATTCACCTGGTTCATTAACGCCTGTCATATATCCCGTCAAAACGGTTGCCCCTTTAACCGCTGATCCCATTGCATAAGAAGTCGTCATGTTGCCTGATGCAAAATCAAGTATTTCTGCTTTCCCGTCGTTCACTTCATATTTTTTGCCGGCCATCGCTAAAATTTCACCTGTATTAGGATCCATCATCGTTACAAATGTACGGTCCAAAAGCGGATGTCCCCCAGATCGTTTCGCTGCACCAAGCTCATCTTCAATAATTTTTTCGATTGCCATTTGTAAATCCATATCGATTGTTAAGATAAGGTCTTTACCGCGCTGTCCTTCTGTAATGATTTCTGAATCTAGCACATTACCGGACTTGTCGGTAATATTTTTCATTTTTGTTTTCTGCCCGCGTAGTACTCCCTCGTATTGATATTCAAGGTAACTTTTCCCAACCCGGTCGTTTCGGCTGTAGCTACGTGATAAATAATAATCAACCATTTCTTTCGGAAGACCTTCTTTAGATGAAGAAATATTACCAAGTACCGTTTTTAATGTACTGTCATATGAATAGGCACGTTCCCAGTCAGTTGTTGTATTCACACCTGGAAGCGACGATAAATTTTCACTGACAACAGCATATTCAACATCTGTCACATTGACGTTCTTCACAATTTGCGGTGTTAATGCATAGCCAGATGTAAATTCACGATATATAGCCAGCACTTCAAGCTCATCAGCCGTTAACTCCTTTAAATCCTCTTCTGTAATACGCTCCAATTGCAAGTCATAAATTTCATCTTCCGTTATTTCATCGTTTTCATAGGCCGCCCACTCTTGATCTGTCACTTTTGCTTTTACTTTTTCTTCATTTTTACCAATCCAGAAGTCTTTTTTGTCACGCTCCGTCACTTGATCGATTTCTTTTTCAATCAGCTGCGCTAGCTTTTCCGCTGTCTTCATCATTTCGTCTGCATCTGGATTTTTCGGTCGTGTATATGTAATCGCATTTTGCGGCACATTATCGACCACAATCTGTCCATCGCGGTCAAAAATTTTCCCGCGGGGTACGCTTGTATTTACAGTGACGTCTTCTGTCCGTTCAATTTTGCGCTGATAGTCTTCTCCCTGTACAATCTGCACGATGCCTAGCCGGAAAATAAGTGCAGAGAATAGGAGGAAGACGATAAAAAACAACATATTCATCCGAAATGGAACATGCGTTCTCTTCTTTTTATTTGCTTTTTTCAACCGTCTATTCCTTTCTAAATTTCTTTTTTACTTATATCCTATTGTAACGAACCGACATGTTTTTTTCCACAAAAAAACCGGTCCACATACGGGACCGGTTTAAAAGAAGCTTCTATAGATTAAAGAGCTGATTCGTAACGTTTTGATACTTCATCCCAGTTTACAACATTCCAGAATGCAGAAATGTAATCAGGACGACGGTTTTGGTAGTTCAAATAGTATGCATGCTCCCAAACGTCAAGACCAAGGATTGGCGTTTTGCCTTCCATAATCGGTGAATCCTGATTTGGCGTGCTAGAAAGTTCAAGCTCACCATTTGCAACAGAAAGCCATGCCCAGCCAGAACCGAAACGAGTAGCGCCCGCTTTTGCAAACTCTTCTTTAAATGCATCAAAGCTGCCAAATTTTGTATCGATTGCATCACCTAATTTTCCAGATGGTGCACCGCCGCCATTTGGAGAAAGAAGCTGCCAGAAAAGAGAATGGTTTGCATGTCCGCCGCCATTGTTACGGACAGCTGTACGTGCAGATTCAGGAACTGCATCAAGGTTTGCAATAACTTCTTCTACTGATTTAGAAAGAAGTTCTTCGTTGCCTTCAAGTGCATTATTCAAGTTTGTTACATACGTGTTGTGATGTTTTGTGTGATGGATGTTCATTGTTTCTTTGTCGATGTGGGGCTCAAGTGCGTCATACGCGTAAGGTAATTGTGGTAGTTCAAATGCCATTATGAAATTCCTCCCAAAAATAAAGTTGATTTATCTGACTCGTATATAAGATTAGCAAAATTGTGAACATGACGCAATAAATATGTCTCCAAAAAAATGAATCCATTTCCCGAAAGGCTTCATCATCCCGACCATTCATGATTTCAATTCCGGAAAAAAGCGTACCGAACTCAAAATCATGTATTCTTCTTGAATTGAACAGATCGTGTGTCTACAATTGTAAAGAGGTTTATTTTAAAGAAAGGAACAAGAATATATGTCTATTTTTAAGCAATTTATAAAAAGTCTTCACTCATCAAAATATATTGCCGCATTTCGTATGCAAGGGATCGGTAAAACGATTAATTACCTTTTTTTTCTTGCGCTTATCATGTGTATCCCGATGATTGTCTACATGGTCCTGTATGCAATAGGAGGCAATGAATCGGCAAGAGCAGTGATCGAAGCAAAATTGCCGATCTTAACAATGGAAAACGATTTATTAGAAGCGAATTCATTTATTTTGCTTCCGGCCGTGCTCATTATGTACTATTTGTTTGTTTCCTTTATATTATTTGTTAAAGTGTCTATTTTTGGCGGCGTCGGGTTATGGCTAGCCCATATATTGAAGAAACGTGCTGAGTACCGTCACACATTTCGAATGTCTGCATATGCCGTTACACTGCCCACATTACTCATTACGATTACAGAACTGATAGGTCTTACGATGCCTTCTGGTTATCTATTTGACTGGATCATAACAAGTACGATGCTTATTATGGCTATCCGTTGTTTACCCGGTGCACCGAAGTGAACGCAATTGTTGTCTGAACATGCTCCCCTCTGATAGAATGAGAAAAGAAACGATATTTAGATTAACTTTTAAAGGAGCGAATCACCATTGAGTGAAATCACCCACCGTACGAAAACCCGTGCTGTCAAAGTTGGCAATTTAACAATTGGTGGCAGCGATGAAGTCATCATTCAAAGTATGACCACTACAAAAACACACGATGTAGAAGCAACTGTCGCGGAAATTAACCGACTTGAAGAAGCCGGCTGTCAGATTGTCCGCGTTGCATGCCCTGATGAGCGCGCAGCAGATGCTCTGGCTGAAATTAAAAGCCGGATTAACATCCCTCTCGTTGCTGATATTCATTTTGACTATAAACTCGCGTTAAAAGCAATTGAAGCAGGTGTTGATAAAATCCGCATTAATCCTGGGAACATTGGCCGCCGCGAAAAAGTAGAGGCCGTTGTTAATGCGGCAAAAGCGAAAGGTGTACCGATTCGTATTGGCGTTAATGCTGGGAGTTTAGAGCGTAAAATTATTGAAAAATACGGTTATCCAACAGCGGATGGCATGGTTGAAAGTGCACTTCATCATATTAAAATCTTAGAAGATCTTGATTTCTATGATATTATCGTCTCGATGAAAGCATCTGACGTCAACTTAGCAATTGAAGCATATGATAAAGCGGCAAAAGCATTCGACTACCCGCTTCATCTCGGCATTACCGAATCTGGTACATTGTTTGCTGGAACGGTAAAAAGTGCCGCTGGACTTGGCGCTATTTTAAGCAAAGGTATTGGCAACACACTCCGTATTTCACTAAGTGCCGATCCGGTGGAAGAAGTAAAAGTAGCTCGCGAATTATTGAAATCATTTGGTCTTGCCGCAAATGCTGCAACACTTATTTCTTGTCCAACATGCGGCCGCATTGAAATCGATTTAATTGCGATTGCGAATGAAGTGGAAGAGTACATTTCAACGATTAAAGCACCGATTAAAGTCGCTGTGCTCGGATGTGCCGTAAACGGTCCTGGTGAAGCTCGTGAAGCGGATATTGGCATTGCCGGCGCTCGCGGCGAAGGTCTTTTGTTCCGCCATGGAAAAACGGTCCGAAAAGTACCTGAAGAAAAAATGGTCGAAGAGTTAAAAAAAGAAATTGACTTGATTGCGGAAGAACATTATCGCAAGCAGGCACTTGCTGTCGAACAATGAAGCAAGTAAAAGAAAAGCGCTTTGGCATTGATATTGACGGCACAGTAACGTGCCCGACCAGCCTCGTTCCTTTTATCAATGATGCTTTTTCCTTAAACATAACATTACAGGACATTAAAAAGTATGATCTGTCAGAAGCACTCAACATTCCGCTAGATCAAATGCGTGCCTGGTTTGATGAGACTGAACCGGTAATTTATGCATCTTCCCCGCCCGCAGATGGTGCCGAACACATTTTATCGAAATGGCAGCAACAATTTCATTTATTGTTTATCAGTGCCCGCCGCAAGCATTTAATCGAAATTACTGAAACGTGGTTCAAAGAACAAAAGATCCTTTATGATCACCTTGAACTTATTGGTTCTCATGATAAAGTCGAAGCTGCAAAACGAAATGAAGTCGATATCTTTTTTGAAGATAAACATGACAACGCTGTGATGATTGCAGAAGAGCTGCACATTCCTGTCGTGCTGTTTAACACACCGTACAACCAGGACTCTATTCCTGATAACGTCATTCGGGTCGATAACTGGTATGAAGCGGACGCATGGGTTCATCAGTGGATCAAAACAAACGAAATTGGCCCGCTTGCCCGCACATAAAAAAAGCGTGATCAGGAAAGTCTTGATCACGCTTTTTTTATGCATTCTTTACATTGCCCGTACACTTCAAATTTATGACCGGTAATTTCACAGCCAGACAACTCTTCAATGTTATTCATCGGACACATATGAATTTCTTTCGTTTTCCCGCACGCGAGGCAAATAAAGTGATGATGATGGTGATTATGTGAGCAAGCAAAACGAAAATGACGTTCGCCCGATAATTCCGTTTCTTCTAAAATATCCATTTCGGCAAACAGTGCTAGATTTCGGTAAATCGTATCAAAACTTAGCCCTGGATAATCTTCTTTCATTTCTTCAAGCACATCTTTTGCCGTTAAATATTTATCATGACGGGCAAAAAGAGCAAGCATTTCTTCCCGTTTCCCCGTTTGTTTATAGCCTTGTTCTTTTAACAGCCCCATCGCTTTTGTTAAATTCATGATGCGAAGCCCCTTCCATTTTAATTCCGGTCTTTTTTCCATAGAATGGCGGCAAATAAGAGCACAATCGATGTCACAACGATCGTCCCGCCCGGTGCGAGATTAAGATAAAACGCACTGACAAGACCAGTTAATACAGCCGTTTCACCAAATAAAATAGATAACCAGATCGTCTGCTTAAATCCTTTCGCGACACGCATCGCTGCTGCGACTGGAAGCGTCATAAGCGCAGAAACAAGCAGTACACCGACAATACGCATCGAGACTGAAATGACGAGCGCCGTTAAAATAATAAACGCAAGATGGACGGCTTTTGCTGGAATCCCTGATGCCTTTGCATATTCTTCGTCAAATGATAAGACAAACAGCTCTTTATACAATAGAAACACCGTAACAAGAACAATAATACCAATCGCGATAACTGCATAAAAGTCTCCACGGCTAACTGCACTAACGCTGCCGAACAAATAACTGAACAAATCGGTATTAAATCCGTCTGCAAGTGAAATAAAAATAACACCGATGCCAATACCTCCCGACATCATAATCGGAATTGCTAGTTCCTGATAGTGTTTATAAACGCTGCGCAGCCGCTCAATTAAAAGTGAACCGCCGACTGAAAACAGCATACCAAAGTAAAGCGGATTAACGGTTGCCAATGTTGGAACGGTCTGTCCAAGATACAATCCTGCTGCGATGCCAGAAAGTGTCACATGGCTTAATGCATCCGCAATGAGCGACAGTCGTCGGACGACGATAAACGCGCCGAGAAGCGGTGCAATAATACCGATAACTGCACCTGATAAAAATGCGTTTTGTAAAAATTCATATTTTAGTATCGCTTCAATCATAATGATATTCCCTTCAATGGTCGTGATGATGATCTAGCAGCCGGATTCCATGTCCGTATAAATGAGACAGTTCCTGCTCATCTAATTGAATAAATTGTTTCATACTGCCATGAAAATGCAAATATTTATTCAAGCAGGCAACATGCGTCACTTTATCCTTAATCGTGCCAATATCGTGTGTTACAAGCAATAACGTCATGCCAAGTTCTTTATTTAAATGCGTGAGCATATGATAAAACGACTCGACATTTTGTCTGTCTACACCGACAGTCGGCTCATCTAAAATTAAAATAGACGGATTGGAGACGATGGCCCGAGCAATAAAGACACGCTGCTGTTGTCCTCCTGATAAATCACCAATATTGCGTTTTAAAAATGACTCCATGCCGACCGCTTTGACCGCTTTTTCAACCGCTTCTTTTTCCTTTTGTCCTGGACGATGAAACAAGCCCATTTTTTTTGCGAGTCCGCCCATGACCACTTCATGAACCGTCGCCGGAAATCCCGTATTAAATGAGTTTGCTTTTTGTGAAACGAAACCGATTCGGTCCCAATCTTTAAATTTTTGCTGCGGAGTGCCAAATAAGACGACGTCCCCTTCTTTTGGTTTTAACAGTCCAAGAATAATTTTGAGTAACGTAGACTTGCCTGACCCATTTGGACCAACGAGACCGACAAATGCTCCCTGTGGCACAGATAAATTAATGTGCTTGAGAACACTTTCGCGGTCATACCTGAAATTCACATCGCGAATATCAATGACGGTCTTCTGTTCCATATCGATGATGACTCCTTTATCAGTAAGAATGATTACGATTTAGATGTGATTTAGTATACAGCATGAATGCTGTTAAGTAAACGAAGCCGTTTCAAGAAAGGGGAATGATGATGCAGCCTCTTCACGATCTAGTGAACAAACGAGTGCAACATATTACCAAAAACGAATTACTCGAACAAGCGGCAAAATTCAATGTGTCTGTGACAGATGAGCAAGCTCGTGACTTTATTCACTGGCTGTCAACTCATAAAGTCGATTTGTTTTCGGAACAAAAACGGACAGAGCTTTTTCAGACAGCTGAACGCATTCTCGGCAAGCGAGAAGCGGGCGCATTAGAAGAGATGCTCCGTCCTTATAAACACTTTCTTAAACTGTAATGCCTGCCTGTACTTTTTCCCGCACGCCTTCATCAAATGTTTTCGCTTTCAACATGGCGATTTCATGGAGGTATGGCGGTTTTTTCGTGTTTTTATCTTCACCAACATACGGCGTTTCCAATATTTTCGGCACGTCTCCAAGTTGTGAATGATGTACAATATAATTCAGCGCATCAAAACCGATATGACCGAAGCCGATATTTTCGTGACGGTCTTTCCCTGCACCTCGCTCATTTTTACTGTCATTAATGTGAAGCACTTTTAACCGATCAATGCCGACAATTCGATCAAATTGTTCGAGTACACCATCAAAGTCTTCTTTTATATCATACCCTGCATCATGTGTATGGCACGTGTCAAAACAAACAGACAATTTATCGTTTTGCGGTACCATATCCATAATCATGGCAATTTCTTCAAAACTGCGGCCACATTCTGTTCCTTTGCCAGCCATCGTTTCAAGTGCAATCTGAATGGTTTGATCACTTGTTAGCACTTCGTTCAAACCTTCAGCGATTTTTTTTAAGCCTGCTTCTGTCCCTGCTCCGACGTGTGCACCGGGATGAAGGACAATTTGACTAGCACCTATCGCGGTCGAACGTTCAATTTCCATCCGTAGAAAGTCGACACCTAGCTGGAACGTTTCCGGCTTAATTGTATTGCCGAGGTTAATAATGTATGGTGCATGAACAACGATTTCATCGATGCCACTTTGCTCCATGTGGAGACGGCCTGCTTCAATATTTAAGTCTTCAATACTTTTTCGGCGCGTGTTTTGTGGTGCGCCTGTGTATATCATAAATGTATTTGCGCCGTATAAAACGGCTTCTTCACTTGCACCGAGCAGCATTTTCTTACCGCTCATTGAAACATGTGATCCGATTTTCACTTTCAAAACTCCCTGTTACTTTTTTCTCGCATCAATACGACGCTGGCGTTTTTGTTGTTTCGCCACTTCAAATTTCCGTTTTTTCTTATAACCCGGTTTTACTTTTTGAGGACGACTCGTAATCGCCCGCACTTTCGGATCAATCGTGTCATCTTTTTTCTCACGCTTTTTGCGACGGTTGCGGTCAGCCGTTTCAATAATCTCCTTATTTCGCACATCACCATGGCGGAAAGTGATATCTCTTTGTTCAAGTCTAGCTATTGAATCTTCATCAGATGGTGCATACACCGTCGCGCAAATACCGGATGCTCCAGCACGCGCTGTCCGGCCAGCACGATGAATATAAAAGTCGAGATCCGACGGCAGCTCGTAGTTGATGACGTGGCTGACGCCTTCAATATCAATACCGCGTGCAGCAAGATCTGTCGCGACAATGTATTGATATTCTAAATCGTGTATTTGCTTCATCATTTTTTTGCGTTCACGCGGTGGCAGATCGCCGTGTATACGGCCGGTCTTCAACCCTTTTTCTAAAAGCTTATTTGCTACTTCGTCCGCTTTTTGTTTCGTGTTTGTAAACACAACCGCTAGATACGGATTAAATGCTACTAACAAATCATGAACGACGTCCACTTTGTCACGGCTTTTAACCGGAATTAATAAATGATCGAGATTAGCAGCAGAAAGACGCCTTGGTTCAATGTGTACATATTCGGGGTTTTCCATATATTTTTTTAAAAATGGTTTTAATTTTTCTGGAATTGTCGCTGAGAAAACAAACATGCCAAGTTTTTCTGGCATACTTGATGCAATCCGATCGACGTCATTAATGAAGCCCATATCAAGCATCAAATCTGCTTCATCCACAACAAACATGTCCGCTTTATGAACAGAAATTGCATTTTCTCCAATTAAATCTGCAATACGGCTCGGCGTTCCGACCATTATGTGCGGAGGCATTTTTAAGCGCTCAACGTCGCGTTTTTTATCCGTACCGCCGACAAAATGGCGCACCATGATGTCTTCATCTGACTCTTTCGCGATTTTTTGAAATGCTTGATAAATTTGTGTTGCAAGTTCACGTGTCGGTGCTGTGATCACAGCTTGTACTTCTTTTTTATTCACATCAATCCGGTTTAAAATAGGGATTACGTATGAATGAGTTTTCCCCGTTCCAGTCTGCGATTGTCCGATTGCACTTTCCCCTTTTAAAATAAGCGGAATTATATTGCGTTGAATCGGGGTCGGTTCTGTAAAACGAAGTGCCTCAATTCCTTTATAAATAAACGGTTTTAATCCGTAGTGCTCAAATGTTTGGTTTGCCAATGGGCTTCTCCACCCTTTCATGATCGATAATTTATGCACGTTATGATGATATACTAAATGAGTCTATAAAGCAAAGGAAGCTTTACTCACCACCCGTCCATTTATTGAATACGATAGAGAAAAAGGAAAGGGTGACAGTTTTGCTGTACCGACATGCTCCAAACATAGGCCGTCGTTTTTATTACCCATATCCGCCTGCCCCACCTGCCCCACCTGTACGTGCGGCATCCATTGCATCAGCTGCATCAGCTCTAAAGTCTGGCAACTGGATGGAACAAGCTCGCCAGGTGATGGCAGCGGCTGAACAAATGAGGCCGCTTATTGAACAATACGGCCCGCTCATGAAAAATTTGCCATCCATGTGGAAACTTTACCGTGCCGTGAATTCGACACCGGATCGTGATGAACGCAGCCCAGAGCCTTCAGAATTTTCAATACCGGTCAAAAAAGAACCTCTCAAAACATCCGAGTCAACACCATGGTTTCCGGGACGAATTAGTTGATTACTTTGTTTTCAGGTCTCCCTCCTTTATAATAGAGAAGAGAAGAATGAGGAGGGCCTATTATATGAAAATTATTAAAATTTCACCACGCGGTTATTGTTACGGTGTCGTTGATGCGATGGTCATTGCCCGCAACGCCGCTCTCGATAAAACACTTCCACGACCCATTTATATTCTTGGTATGATCGTTCATAACAAGCATGTCACTGATGCATTTGAAGCAGAAGACATTATTACATTGGATGGGAAAAACCGAAAAGAAATTATTGAACAGGTCACAGAAGGAACCATTATTTATACCGCACATGGCGTATCACCGGAAGTGCGCGAAATCGCCCGTCAAAAAAACTTAACGACGATTGATGCGACATGCCCGGATGTCACAGTTACACATGATTTAATCCGCACAAAAAAAAGGGAAGGCTATCACGTTATTTACATCGGCAAAAAAGGGCATCCTGAACCCGAAGGCGCTGTCGGTGTTGCACCAGAAATTGTTCATCTTGTAGAAAATAAAGCAGATGTCGATGCGCTTGCGATTGACTGTGATAAAATCATCGTCACGAATCAGACGACGATGAGTCAATGGGATGTGATGGATATTATGGAAGCAATCCAAACGAAATATCCGCACGCTGACATGCATAAAGAAATTTGCTTGGCAACACAAGTAAGACAGGAAGCGGTAGCCGAGCAAGCTGGTGAAGCAGATGTACTTATCGTCGTCGGCGACCCGAAAAGCAACAACTCAAACCGTCTCGCACAAGTGTCGATTGAAATTGCCGGCACAACCGCCTATCGCGTATCCGATGTATCTGAAATCGAAATTGACTGGCTGAAAGAAGCTAAAACCGTTGCAGTGACAGCCGGTGCATCTACACCGACACCAATCGTTAAAGAAGTGATTCAATTTTTAGAAGCATTTGATCCAGAAGACGAATCAACATGGGTACGCGAACAAAAAGTACCGCTAAATAAAATTTTACCGAAAGTAAAAAAGTCTACTTTAACCTCACGTTAAAAAAGCAGATCCGCACGACCGGATCTGCTTTTTCTTTATACAAATTGAAACGGGTCTGTCGGTGTCGTTGACGAAATAAACGTTACATCATACTTTTGCTGTGTCGCTTTTTCTTTTAATACAGCAGCCGTCCCATTTTTCATAATTTTTTCTACATTGTGCCCGGGGTCTACAACGGCTAATCCCTCTGCATCGGCATCATGCGCTGTATGATAATAGAAGTCCCCGGTTACATACACATCCGCCCCATGCCTTTTTGCATCCTGCCAGTATTTATTCCCATCGCCGCCAAGGACTGCCACTTTTTTAACAGAACGAGTCAAATCACCGACAACACGTACACCGCCAGATTCCAATTTTTCTTTCGTGTGACGGGCAAATTGTTCAAGCGTCATCGCTTCCGGCAAATAGCCAATGCGGCCAAGGCCAAGCGATTCACCTTTATTATAAAGCGGGTATAGATCATAGGCCACCTCTTCATACGGATGTGCCTTAAACATGGCTGTCAACACTTTTTTCTCGACACGGACTGGATAAATCGTTTCAATCCGTTCCTCTGAGACCAGTTCTAATCCACCTGATTCACCAATAAACGGTGTCGCCTCTTCTTCAGCCTGAAAACGACCCGTGCCGCTTTGTGAAAAAGAGCAATGACTATAGTTACCGATAAATCCAGCGCCGGATGCACCGAGCGCCTCACGTATTGATTCGGCATGATCGGCTGGCACAAAAACAACGAGCTTGCGTAGTTCTTCCTTATACGTCGGCACTAGGATATCTGTTTTTTCTAAACCGAGCGCATTCGCCAGCATATCGTTCACCCCACCCGCTGCGACATCAAGATTCGTGTGTGCAGCATAGACAGCAATATCATTTTTAATGAGCTTTTCAATTAACCGCCCTGCCGGCTGATCCGTCACTATTGCTCCAAGCGGCCGGTAAATGATCGGGTGATGCGCAATAATTAAATCAACCTGCTCTTTAATCGCTTCATCAACGACACTTTCGAGAACGTCAAGCGCAATCATCACTCGTTTGCATGGTTTATTAAGACGGCCAACCTGCAAGCCGATTTTGTCGCCTTCCATGGCATATGATTTCGGTGAAAATTGTTCAAACAGCTGAATAATCTCATGACCGTTCGGTATTTTCATCGTTCATCACATCCTTTATCCATTGTCTTTTTTTGATTATTTCCTGTTTCTTACGAGCAGCGCCTTCGCTATCTTTTGCACTAGATAACTGCGTCAGTACTTGGTCAATTTGAGTAAGCTCACGCTGCCACTTCAGCCGAAACGCTTCGTTCTGGCTATTCATTAAATACGGACCAAAGTACAGTTCTTTTTCTGTCAGCTTTTTCCCCGCTCCTAAAACGCTGCTAATCACCTCATACAGCTGGCCATCTTCTTCTAAAATGGCTTCGTCTTCAATAATCCAGCCGTTCGAATTAAGCCAAGTTCGAACCGAGTGAGCGGCAATATTCGGCTGAAGCACGAGCTTTTTGACACCGGAGAGTTTGTCAGCACCCTCTTTTAAAATAGAGGCAATGAGCGGACCGCCCATTCCGGCGATTGTAATACATTCCACCTCACCAGCTTTTAATACAGCAAGTCCACTGCCTTTTCGTACGTCAATATGCGCTGAAAGACCAACAGAGGCTACCTGACGCTTCGCAGATTGAAAAGGACCTTCTACTACTTCACCAGCTACCGCACGCGTGACGATGCCTTTCTTTACGGCATAGCACGGCAAATACGCATGATCCGATCCGATATCGGCAAATGTTTTAGCCGGACGGATAAATGATGCCACTGTTTCTAACCTTTTTGATAATTGATTGCTGTTCATCAGTATGTTCACCGCTTTTTTTTATTCAATCTCGTTCATTTTACCATATTCATGATAAAAAAAAGGTCTTCGCAGGATGCAAAGACCTCTTTTTCATTATTATTTAATTTCAGCTAACCATGCAGCCATTGCTTCCGCATTTTCAGCTGGAACAAGTCCTGGTGGCATTGCACCTTTACCGTTTACAACGATGTCCTGAATTTCTTCCTGAGAAAGTCTTTCGCCAACTCCTACAAGAGAAGGACCTACACCGCCTTCATAGCTGCTGCCATGACAGCCGATACATGAAGACTTATAATGACCTTCCGGATCAAATTTTCCACCTTCAGCTACCTCACCTGTCTCTGCTGATGGGTTCTCTTCTTCGGCCATTTCTTTCGCATTGTCAATCCCTTCGAGTGACAAGAAGAACATCAAGCCAATGCCGAATACCATAATCAGCCAAAATGGAATAATCGGATTACGTTTCATTTGTTTCCCCTCCCTTTATGTATACATCAAATTTAAAAAGTACAAACACATTCTATTTTACTTGAAAAATTGATTGGCGAAAAGGCTTATGCTAAAGATTTTTTCTGACCGTTGCAAATTAGACACATTTCATCCCTTAAATACGAAATAAAGAATAACAACAAAACCAAGCAGAGCAGAAACCGTAAAATAAATAAGCCTCAGCTTCATTCCTGTATACAGCCAGAGAAGACAATTCAAAAATAAGATGCCATATAGTGTAAACGGATTTCCATTAAAGAAATATGTGTTCAGTTCCAGGGACAGAAGCAAAAGCATAACAGCCGCTCCTAAAAAAAATACTGGAACCAATATTTTTTTACGTGAAAAGTAAATTGCCAGTAGTAACAGAAATCCGACAAAACTTGTCAAAACTACTGTTTGCAAAATGAATGAAAATTCCGTAAAATAAAGGACAAATATAGAAATTGGCAGAAGCATAATCGCCAGCACTGCAGACGTCAAATGAATACGCTGTCTTTTTGCTCGCCGGCCTGATTCTGTAAAATCTTCACCTTGTGTGTACAAGGCCAGCAAATAATCGCAATAATGCGGTGGTAGCATATTGTTTTCTTTCCAAATTAATATCTCGTTAATAATAATTTCTTTTTTCATTTTGCGACACACCTCAATCTTAAGTAACATTCGTGACAGAAGAGGAATGTCCTTCTTTTTTTCTAAATATATATAAAATAAGCCGGGTGTGGGACCCCGGCTGCTCACTTATTCAAGAAAATCTTTTAGCCGTTTACTGCGGCTTGGGTGGCGTAGTTTACGAAGTGCTTTTGCTTCAATCTGACGAATCCGCTCGCGCGTAACACCGAATACTTTGCCTACTTCTTCAAGTGTACGTGTACGTCCATCATCAAGACCAAAACGAAGACGAAGGACATTTTCTTCACGGTCTGTTAATGTGTCTAGGACATCTTCAAGCTGTTCTTTTAACAATTCGTATGCTGCATGCTCAGAAGGTGACGTTGCTTCCTGATCTTCAATAAAGTCGCCAAGATGCGAATCGTCTTCTTCACCGATTGGCGTTTCAAGTGATACCGGTTCCTGAGCAATTTTTAAAATTTCCCGGACTTTTTCTGGAGTTAGGTCCATTTCTTCCGCAATTTCTTCCGGTACTGGTTCACGGCCGAGATCTTGTAATAGCTGGCGCTGAACACGGATCAATTTATTAATCGTTTCTACCATATGAACGGGAATACGAATCGTCCGTGCCTGATCAGCAATCGCACGTGTGATGGCTTGACGAATCCACCATGTTGCATACGTACTGAATTTAAATCCTTTACGATAGTCGAATTTTTCAACAGCTTTAATTAACCCCATGTTGCCTTCTTGGATCAAGTCCAGGAACAGCATGCCGCGGCCGACATAGCGTTTAGCAATACTGACAACGAGACGTAGATTTGCTTCTGCAAGACGGCGCTTCGCTTCCTCATCGCCTTCTTCAATACGATGAGCAAGCTCAATTTCTTCCTGAGCAGATAACAAATCGACGCGGCCAATTTCTTTCAAGTACATGCGGACCGGATCATTAATTTTTACACCTGGCGGGACACTTAAATCATTTAAATCGAACTCTTCACTTTCTTTTTCAAGCTCTTGAACATTCGGATCGCTTTCGTTGCTGTCTTCCTCAACAAGTTCGATTCCTTGTTCTGTAAGCGACTCGTAAAATTCATCAATCTGGCCGGAGTCTACTTCAAACGAAGCAAGTTTATCCGCCACATAATTATATGTTAATTCACCGCGTTTTTTACCAGTTTCAATAATAAGTTCTTTTGCTTTATCAAGTGTTAATTCAGCTTCTTTGGAACGTGTTGACTTTTCAGTCATGAGTCCCCCTCCTTCCAACATCCTGGCCGTCACATTTAACGGGAAAGCAATTTTTCGAGTGCGATAATTTCACTCAAAATATGCGCAGCACCTACATAATCATGCCGTTTTTCAGCTTCATCCCGCTCTCTTTTCTTCTCTTCAATCTTAAAGCGGCGACGCTGTTTATTGATTTCTTTAACGTAATCCATTAGTTCTTCTTCACTAGGCTCACCACTCACTGTCATCAAGCTGATGTCAACGGCTAGCCGGCGTAATTGATCATCTGGCAGCACCGTCAAAAAAGAAGCTGTGTCCGGCGCGTTTGCTTGTTCATAATACCCTAAAAGGTACGTAAAAAGTGCCTGGTGCTCATCCATTGTAAACGGCTCTCCTTGAAGCATCGTCCGAACGCGATCAGCAATGTCTGGACTTTTCAGCATATGGGCCAGCAGCCGGCGTTCCGCTGTTTCATAACGCGGGTATTGCTTCATTGGCCTTGCTTTCTGAACGAGCATATTTGTTTTCCCGTCTTCTTGACGTATTGGCCGTTCCGCTCTTTTTTTCAGAAAAAATGCTTTCTCCTGCTCCTGCAGTGCTTGAAGTGAAAGTGAAAACTCACCGGCTAGCCGGCGTAAATAATGATCGCGCTCTACTGCTTTTTTCAAACTGGCGATTTCAGCAAGCACATCTTCAATGTAACGAAACTTCTGTGATTCATCCCGCAAATTTTTCCCACGTTTCAAGTATTCCATTTTAAACGCCATTAATGTAAGCGATGCATCTTTTACATAAGCTGTAAATGATTCTGGTCCGTTTCGCTTAATGAACTCATCCGGATCAAGACCGTCCGGAAGTAGCGTTACATTAACAGTTACACCATTCTTATCCAGCATTTGTGCTGCTTTAAAAGCCGCATTCACTCCGGCATTATCGCCGTCATAGCAAATAATGGCTTCATCTGATGTTCGTTTTAACATTTGGATATGCTCTTCTGTAAGTGATGTACCCATGACAGCAACAGATTGATTAAATCCGGCACGCACTGCGGCAATTACATCCGCAAATCCTTCAAATAGGATAAACTGTTTTTGCCGTTTAATCGCTGTTTTTGCCGCATGAAAGTGATACAGAAGACGGCTTTTATGAAAAATCGCTGTTTCCGGCGAATTTAAATACTTTGGCTGCGCGTCACCTAAACTGCGGCCGGAAAAGCCGACTACATTTCCTTTTTCATCCTGGAGCGGAAACATGATCCGTCCGCGAAATCGATCATAATAACGACCGGTTTCTTCATTTTTCAGCAAAAGCCCGGCCTGTTCCATACGAGCTGGATCAAAGCCACGTTTTTGCAACACGTTCAGGCTAAACTCATGCTGAGGCAGCGACCATCCAATTTGAAAGCGGTCAATATCTTCATCTGTAAACCCGCGTTCATGCAAATAATGAAGCGCCTCGCCACCTTCGTTTGTATTCAACAAAAGATGTCGATAAAATTTTGCCATAAGGGCATGCGCTTCAAGAAAGTCTTCATACTCATTTGACTTAAACGATTCATCGTTTTTTTCTGAAGCAGAAATGTCAAGCACCACACCCACACGGTCCGCAAGTCTAGCCGCTGCTTCCTGAAAAGGAATTTGATCCATTTCCATTAAAAAAGTAAATACGTTCCCCCCTGCACCACACCCAAAGCAATGATAAATCTGTTTTTCAGGTGAGACAGAAAAAGAAGGCGAATTTTCTCCATGAAACGGACAAAGTCCAAAAAAATTGCGGCCCTGTTTTTTTAGCTGTACATAATCGCCAATTATATCGGCAATGTCAACTCCCTGTTTAATCTCTTGAATCGCTTCTTCAGAAATTCTTCCTGCCATGTGTTATCACCAGTTGTAAAATCGTATTTTGTATTTATTCTACACGCTTGTTTAGAATCCTTCTTTCAAACGAAAGTTCGTTTTAAAAAACACATTCCGTGCATAAATCATGCATATCGAAATGGAGTTTACATCGTTAGTTTATTCTTTTGAAGGGGTGTCTAAACCTGTTTCAATCACATTTTTATCACAATTTTTTATTATAGATCATTTTTGTCAAAATGAAAAGTACATAATCGAGTGATTATGTACTTTTTCGGCTACGGTACATGCTCATAATAATATTGGCCGTTTCCTCCACCGCTTTGTTCGTTACATCAATAACGTTACAGCCTATTCGAGCTGCTATATTTTCAAAATAAGACAGTTCTTTTTTAATGCGCTCAACATCAGCATAGCTCGCATTGTCATCAAGACCTAGTGAAATGAGACGCTCCTTGCGAATTTGATTTAATTTTTCCGGGCTGATCTTTAAACCGATGCATTTCTCTTTTGGAATAGAGAACAACTCTTCCGGTGGATCGACTTCCGGCACAATTGGCACATTAGCCACTTTCACCCGCTTATGTGCAAGAAATTGTGACAATGGTGTTTTTGACGTACGTGAGACACCGATTAAAATAATGTCAGCTTTCAATAAACCACGCGGGTCACGTCCATCATCATATTTAACAGCAAATTCAATTGCATCCACTTTTTTGAAATATTCTTCATCCAGGCGACGTACAAGGCCTGGTTCAAACAACGGTTCCATTGAACACATCGATTCCAGCTGATCCATAAGTGGACCAATCAAATCAAATATTTTAATGTTTTCTGCTTCCGCTGTCTCCACCATATACTGACGAATTTCCGGTTTGACCAGCGTGTACACAATAATGCCTTGATCTTCTGTTGCCAAGCTGACAACTTCATCAATGTGAGACAGATCTTCTACATATGGAAATCGTTTAATGACCGCAGGACCGCTAAACTGACTCAGTGCTGCTTTAGTTACAAGTTCGGCTGTTTCTCCCACCGAATCAGACACAATATAAATAATAGGATCGTTCACGTCATTTTTGCCGCCTTCCTGTTAATGATCATCATTTGTTAATGAGACAAATGCCCGTGTGATCATTGTTTTCGTGATACGTCCGGTCACTTCATAACCTTTTTCTATTTTTTTAACAACTGGTACGCTATCGATCTGCTTTTCAAGCAAGTTTTTTGCCACATCCAGGATCAGATCGTCTTTTTTACATACCGTAATATTCGGCATTCGCGTCATAATAATATTTACTGGAAGTGAGTTTAGATCCTGCTGGCCAATGCTTGCACGTAGCAAATCTTTGCGCGACAAAACACCAGACAAACAGCCTGAATCGTCAACAACAAACAGCGTGCCAACATCTTCAAGAAAAATCGTCACGATCGCGTCGTACACCGTAGATTGCTCTTTTACAACGACCGGCACTGCCTGAAAATCACGTACGGTCAGTTTCTTTAATTTTTCTGTTAACAGCTGCGTACTGGACTTTCCTGTATAAAAATAGCCAACGCGCGGACGAGCATCCAGAAACCCTGACATTGTTAAAATAGCCAGGTCTGGACGAAGGGTTGCACGTGTTAAACTCAGTTGTTCTGCAATATGTTCACCGGTAATTGGACCATTACCTTTGACAATTTCCAATATTTTTTGCTGCCGCTTATTTAACTCGATTTTCCCCACCACCCATCAAAATAAACCTTAATGTGTTATACGATTTATTTATCATTATATACTATTTGAGCAAAATATACATCGGGCAGTACTGGATAGCCGTGTTATTTCGTCATGATAGCCGGAACATCAGCAAATTCAAGAATGAACATAGCAAGACGACGCATCAATGCAAGACGGTTTTGCTTTACTTGCGCATCTTCTGCCATCACCATCGTATTGTCAAAATATTGTTCAATCAATCGTTTTAGTCCAGCAAGTAATTCATATCGTGCACTCATAGATTCAGCTCTTGTCCATGCTGTTTCCAGATCTGAATACGCACTGTACAGTTGTTTCTCTTCTTCATTTTCAAAGAAAGACGGATCGACACCCTGGTCATCTTCCGCTTTTTTCGCAATGTTCACAACACGGCTGAGCGCTTCCATCGTTTCTTTAAATTCCTCATCTTCCTTATGGCTCATCAACACAGACGCAGCTTCTTCCATTTCCTTTAGCGTACCGCTGCGCTTTGCTAGAACCGCATCAATGATGTCATATCGAATTCCTTTTTCCTGTAAAATGTGTTTCACACGAAGCATGAAGAACGCAATGATTTCTTCTTTCAATGTAGAAGCATCTTTCTCACCGATACTATCATGCAGTACTTCTTTTACTCCAGCCGCGATCACGTCTGCAAGCGGCACATGCCATTCATGGTCCATCATCGTCTGCACGATTCCAGTTGCCTGGCGGCGAAGCGCATATGGATCCTGTGAGCCAGTTGGAATAATACCAACAGCAAAACATGCCGTAATCGTGTCTAGTTTGTCTGCTAGACTGACAAGCGCACCTGTTTTGGTAGATGGAACCGTGTCTTCTGCAAAGCGAGGCTTGTAATGTTCGTTCACAGCAACGGCTACATCCTCTTTTTCCCCTTTTTGATGGGCATATTTTTCCCCCATTATCCCTTGCAGTTCCGGGAACTCATAGACCATTTGCGTCACAAGGTCAAATTTACAGATTTGCGCAGCACGGTCTGTTGATGTTTTCACTTCTTCTGATGCGTCTGTTAAATTGGCAAGTGCGGATGAAATACGGCGAATGCGGGCGACTTTTTCAGACAGAGTACCGATTTTTTCGTGATACACGATTTTTTCAAGCTTTTTCACAAGATCATCAATATTGGCTTTTTGATCTTCTTTATAAAAGAAATCTGCATCAGCTAAACGAGCGCGTAATACTTTTTCATTTCCACGGGCCACTTTATCAATAGCATGATCATTTCCGTTACGCACTGTAACAAAATGAGAAAGCAATGTGCCGTTCGCCTTTTTCACTGGGAAGTAACGCTGGTGTTCCTTCATCGATGTAATGAGCACTTCTTCAGGTAAATCAAGAAATTCTTTGCTAAATGAACCGGATAAAGCCGTCGGATATTCAACGAGATTATTCACTTCTTCCAAAAGAGCGTCATCGATTGGAATAACCCAGTTATTTTGTTTTTCAAGTTCTTTTAAACCTTCGACTATCATGTGTCGACGCTTGATTGGATCGACAATAACGAACTGCTGCTTCAATGTCTCTTCATACGAAGAAGCGTCCACAATGGTTGCAGTCGTTCCGAGAAAACGGTGACCTATCGTTTCGTTTCCACTTTGCACACCGGCCATCTCAAATGGAATGACTTTCGTGCCAAACAGTGCCACAATCCATTTAATTGGACGCACGTAGCGAATATCACTGTTGCCCCAGCGCATATTTTTACCGAATGTTAAGCTCAATGCAATGTCTTTTAACGACGGAAGCAGCTCAGCTGTCAAACGTCCTTTCACAAATTTATTCACATATGCATATTCAACGCCATTTACTTCTTTAAAGTAAATATCGTCTACCGACATCCCCTGGCCTTTCGCAAAACCAGCAGCGGCTTTTGACCATTCACCGTTTTCTGATTGGGCAATTTTTTTCGCAGGACCTTTCGCCTCTTCATTCGTATCGGCTTGCGCATCGACCGTATCTTTTACGATGACAGCAAGGCGGCGCGGCGTGGAGTAAAGCAGTACGTCACCATGTTCAATATTTTGTTCATTTAAAAATTTACTTACTTTTTCACCAAGCTGATTCATTGACTGTGTCACGAAACGAGCCGGCATTTCTTCCAATCCAATTTCGAGCAAGATATCCTGTTTATTCATGATCAGCCATTCCTTTCTGTTTCAAAATCGGGAAGCCTAATTTTTCTCGCTCATCATAAAATGTTTTGGCAACTTGACGAGCAAGATTACGCATCCGCCCGATGTAAGCAGTACGCTCTGTGACAGAAATAGCACCGCGCGCATCGAGTAAGTTAAAGACGTGCGAACATTTCAGCACGTAGTCGTATGCTGGATGAACGAGTCCTTCATCCATCTGACGCTTTGCTTCTTTTTCGTATACGCCAAATAAGTTAAATAACATATCTACATTAGACGTTTCAAATGTATATTTAGAATGCTCAAATTCTGGCTGATAAAAAATATCATGAATAGTAAATCCATTTGTCCATTCCAATTCAAATACATTTTCTTTTTCTTGAATGTACGAAGCGAGACGTTCGATACCATATGTAATTTCAACGGATACCGGTTTGCACTCGAGACCGCCTACTTGCTGAAAATACGTAAACTGTGTAATTTCCATTCCATCCAGCCATACTTCCCAGCCTAGTCCCGCGCATCCTAGTGATGGATTTTCCCAGTTATCTTCAACGAATCGGATATCATGCTCAAGCGGATCGATTCCGAGCGCTTTTAACGAATCAAGATACAATTCTTGAATATTATCTGGCGACGGCTTCATGATCACCTGGAACTGGTGATGCTGATAAAGGCGGTTTGGGTTTTCCCCATAACGCCCATCTGCCGGACGACGGCTTGGTTCAACATAGGCTACATTCCAAGGCTCCGGTCCAATTGCCCGTAAAAATGTATACGGACTCATCGTTCCTGCTCCTTTTTCTACATCATACGCTTGCATTAAAATACAGCCTTGGTCAGACCAATGCTTTTGCAGCGTTAAAATCATATCTTGAATATTCATGTCTACTTCCTCCTTTTTTCTGCATCAAAAAGCCCGTCCCTATGTACAACAGTCTCTTGTACATAGGGACGGGCTATATATACCCGCGGTTCCACCCTACTTGCCTTTAATTTGGCCGCTTTTTTTAAAGTTAATCCGCTCCGGAGTGCCTTTCCGCGCTGTTCTTTTACCCGGCTCACACTACCCTGGGCTCGCTTTTAAAAGAGTGCATCGCATACTTTTTTCCATCGTCGCAGTTATTATTTCTTTTGTCTATTTAAAACGTAATGCATAATGGATGTTTTGTCAATCATCATTCGTTTCTTCTTTTGCTTGAAAATTGTAATCAAACCGCTCCATCTGCTCCAGAAAACGGCGTGATTTCAAATACAGACCAGCGTATTCATCGTAATACATCGAAATCACGGCTCGTAATTCTTTTTTCGTCGACTCTTTTACATCAATATTGCCAAGACGTTCAAGATCGAAAAAGTAAAATAAACGCAGCAGGCGGATGGACGCTGGAGACAGCGGTAAAAAGTGCAGATCCTGTTCTTTGCACCGGTGGCAAATCAGACCGTTTTCACGGATTGAAAAGCCGAACTTGCCTTCCGTTTCTCCACAGACAACGCACGAAGATAGTTCGGGTCGCAGTCCAACTTGCGAGAGCATTTTCATTTCGAAAATGTTTGTCACAATCGCCGCATCAGCACCTTCATTTATATATTCAAGGCTTTTTTGCAACAAATTGAACAAAGGCAGATTTATTTCACCGTCTTCTGTTGTTCGATCTGTCATTTCAACGATATATGCAGCGTACGCCGTTTTCATTAAATCTTCACGTATGTAACGCATGGACGACAGAGCTTCTCCTTGCTGCATCGTTCCGAGTCCGCGGCTTCCTTGTACGAGAAAAATACCATGTGTAAATGGCTGCGTCACACCAGATAATCGGCTATTTGTCTTTTTAGCGCCTCTTGCCACTGCTGCTTTCTTTCCTTTTTCACGCGTAAACATTGTGACAATTTTATTCGTTTCACCGTAATCATTCGTTCTTAGCACAATGCCCTCTAATTTCTCAAGCACAGCCCCAAACTCCTTATGCAGAGTAACTTAATACTCGTCTTCTTTAAAGCCTAACTCACGCAAATTAGACGCTTTATTTCGCCAGTCTTTCTGCACTTTTACCCACAGTTCAAGAAATACTTTTGATCCTAGCAAATTTTCAATATCATGACGTGATCGTTTGCCCACTTCTTTCAACAAAGCGCCTCCGCGTCCGATGACAATGCCTTTTTGCGAATCCCGCTCAACAATAATTGTCGCCATCACATCAATCATATCTTTGCCGTCACGCTTCGCAATTTTATCAATGGCAACCGCAATCGAGTGTGGCACTTCTTCACGTGTTAAATGAAGCACTTTTTCACGGATCAGTTCTGACACAATAAACCGTTCTGGGTGATCTGTGACCTGATCGGCCGGATAATATTGTGGTCCTTCTGGAAGAAGCTTTTCAATTTGCTCAAGCAGCCGGTCAACATTATTCCCTTCCAGCGCTGAAATTGGTACCACTTCTGTAAATTCCAATAAATCCTTATATTGATCAATTAAGAGCATGAGCTGATCTGGATGAATACGGTCAATTTTATTGATGACTAGAAAGATTGGTGTTTTTATCTCTTTTAATTTCTCAATAATAAATTCATCACCGCGTCCAAAGCCTTCTTCTGCATTAATCATAAATAAGATGAGGTCGACTTCTTTTAACGTGTTTGTTGCTGTTTTCATCATAAAATCGCCGAGCTTATGCTTCGGTTTATGAATGCCCGGTGTGTCGATAAAGATCATTTGTGAATCATCTGTTGTGTAAACACCCTGTATTTTGTTGCGCGTTGTTTGTGGTTTATCACTCATAATAGCAATTTTTTGACCGATGACGCGGTTTAAAAATGTTGACTTACCGACATTAGGCCGGCCAATAATAGAAATAAACCCTGATTTATACGTTGTATTACCCATTTAAATCCTCCGGTGAAAAGGCACCCGGCAGAAGTTCCGTTACGGTAAGCGTCTGCACGTCGCCTTCTAAATTAGTTAAAATGACTTTCATATCAGGTGGACAAAGCTCCGCGATTACTTGTCGACATGCACCACATGGCGGTACCGGCCGTTTCGTATCGGCTATAACCGCAATCGCTGTGTAGTTTGTAACACCTTCTGACCATGCTTTAAAAATCGCCGTACGCTCCGCACAGTTGACAACACTATATGCTGCATTTTCAATGTTACAGCCTCCAAAAATACGGCCGTCTTTGGAAAGCAGTGCTGCGCCTACTTTAAATTTCGAATATGGAGCATATGCGAGTTCGCGCGCTTTTTTCGCTTCTTCAATCAATACATACTGATCCATATTATTCACCTCTTTTATAATTTTGGGATAAAAATGATCAGTCCGATGATAACCGCTGCACAAGCATACAACAGCACAGCGCCGGCAGCAAGATCCTTTGCCATGCCGGCTAGCGGCTTATACTCTTTCGTAACGAGGTCGACTGCTTTTTCAATCGCTGTATTGACGATTTCAAGCGCCATCATTCCTGCAATCATGCCAATAATGATACACCATTCCAAACGTGTGAGCGAAAAAATAAAACCGGCTGCCGATACAATAGTACCGGCAGCAAAATGAATACGCATATTCGGCTCCAGAAAAGCCAGTTTCAGTCCGTTGCCGGCAAACCGGAATGAAGACATGAGCCGGCCAGCGCTGAAGGTTCGTCTATCTTTCAAGTCCAAACGCATCAAGAATCTCTTTTTGCCGGCCAAACATTTCTTTTTCATCTTCTTCTGTCATATGATCGTACCCGAGCAGATGGAGAAATCCGTGAACCGTTAAAAAGCCAAGCTCTCGCTCAAACGAATGACCGTAGTCTTCTGCTTGCTCTTTTGCCCGTTCAACCGAAATGATAATGTCACCGAGGACACGCGGCATGTCCCCACCGGTGATCGCAACTTCATCTTCACCCATTTCTTCGAGTGCGAAGGACAGAACATCAGTCGGCACGTCTTTATCGCGATACTCTCGGTTGATTTCTTGAATGCGGTTATTCGTCACAAATGTCACCGACACTTCACTGCCGTTCGGAATGTTTTCTTGTTTGGCGGAAAACTGGAGTAATTTTTCTGACAGCTTGCTCGTTTCTTCATCGAGACTATTCGTTTCATCCAAAAAATCAACGTCGAGCAGCATTTTTTCCATCCCCTTTTTCCGCTTTTTCATACGCATTAATGACTTTTGCGACGAGTGGGTGACGGACAACATCGCTTTGATTAAGATAAATAAATGAGATGCCGCTCGTATTTTCTAAAATACGTTCTGCTGCAACGAGTCCGGATACCGCGCCTTTCGGCAAATCAATTTGCGTTTGATCGCCATTAATGACCATTTTCGAACCGAATCCAAGACGCGTCAAAAACATTTTCATCTGAGCATTCGTCGTGTTTTGTGCTTCGTCCAAAATGACGAATGCATCATCAAGCGTCCGGCCGCGCATATAGGCAAGAGGCGCAATTTCAATGGTACCGCGTTCAATCATCCGATCCGTATGTTCCGCGCCAAGAACGTCATGCAGTGCATCGTAGAGAGGTCGTAAATATGGATCAACTTTTTCTTTTAAATCACCTGGTAAAAAACCAAGGCTTTCACCTGCTTCAACAGCTGGACGTGTTAAAATGATTCGCTTGACACGACTGTTTTTGAGCGCACGGACAGCCATAACGACCGCCAAGTACGTTTTTCCAGTACCTGCAGGCCCGATGCCGAATACGAGATCTGTACTGCGGATCGCTTCAATATAATCGCGCTGTCCAAGCGTTTTAATACGAATCGATTTGCCTTTTGCATTTTTAGTAATTTCTTCTTCATACAATTCATTCAGATATTCAATCGTGCCATTTTTGGCCATTTGCACAGCGTTGATGACATCGCGTTCACTAATGTTAATTTGCTTGCGAATGACAGCAAGCAGCTGTTCAACCACAATACGGGCTTTTTCCACGTTATTTGCCGGTCCTGTTAAATGAACCGCTTCACCACGTGTGACGATGGAGACATGAAACTCTTCTTCCATAATCGTTAAATTACGGTCGGATACCCCAAATAATAATACTGCTTCGTTTTGGTCGCCTAGAGCGACGGATGCTGACTTCAATTCTTCCTGCATTCCTCAGTCTCCTTCGTTGACAGGTTAGTTAGTTGCAATATTTTCAAGTACTTGGAAGTGTATAATCATCTTTACTTTACCATTCCCAACCCGCTTCTGTAAAACGTTTTCGCCTTGAATGTGCGCCTTTTCAGGAAGCCTGGCCATTAACTGTGTCCTTGCTGTTTGAATTGCTCTCTTTTCCATTTCGTCCGCTGTCTCAATCGTGTTTACTTTTTTCAATTCATAGTCGGTCACTGTGCGGAAAGAAAATGGCAGCGTATACGAGAAAAAATGAAATTGATACACGTATTCTTCCGACTGAAATGGTTCGCGCAACGACGCTGGTGTCCAGAGGGCATATTCTTTATCTTGTAACGATGCATATACAGTTATTCTTTTTTTGCTGCTTCTCGTCTGCATTGAATCATTCACCATCGTCACAGTTGCTTTATACCATGTTTCTGCTATAACAGTGCCACGTGCTGGATTTTTTTTCGTGCCGGTCACAAGCCGGTCTCCTTTTTCAACAAATTCACTTCGACGTACTTTCGACAAGCCGTGCTCCACAAACAAATCATGAATGACACCAGCTTTTGACGCTCTTAAATGGTGGCGGCTAGAAACTGTTTCTTTTTCCTGGCTGCTGGCTGACACATCTACTTTGTACACAACACCGCTCTTTTTCAGCGAAAATCTCGTGACACCTGGCACTTGTAGCAGGGCGCGTTGTTTGAGTTCTTGTTCATTGATCTGATCAAATCGGATAGCTCCTTCACGAATGCCCTCCTGTTTTAAAAATGTCCGAATCAACTTTTCCGTCTGCGTATCCGCTCCTGTGACATCAATACGGATGATCATCGCTGAAAGCAAAATGATAATGAAAAAGAAACAGATGCTCGTTAAAATGAAAGGATAATTTTGAATTGCACGCTGCATTAAAAAAGGCAAGCCCGTTCCTTTTTCCAAACGAATGGTTCCATTGAATTGACGCGCTTCTTTTCGTAGCAGTCCAAGTTCTCGAACCCGCATTTGAAAACGAATGACATTCTTTTTTTCATATTTAATGTGCACAAGTATAGCGCCGCGCTCATGCAGCCTGCCGGGTAATAATGAAGCATCCGGGCCGGAGACGATAACAGTCACTCCACCGGATAAAAAAAGATTAGCCAAAGCGATGACCCTGTTTCATTTCTAGTTGTATATTTGTCATCGTTCCTTCGACGAGGATTTCTTCCGGCATTAATTCTTTTACTTCAAGTGATTTCCCTTTTATGTGAAGAGTTGATCCAGGCAACTGTATGCGGACATCCTGTTCTGTAAATTGTTCAAGCCGTTCTGGATATTGAATCGCAATTTGAGTGCTTCCAATGATCGTGATACGCGGTACTCCTCCGGCTGCATCAGCAGGCAGTCCTGCCAATTTACTGATAAATGCCGCCCCTTCTCTTTTTTTCATAAAAACAAACGCCCCTTTCTTTTTCATATGTTTATGAAAAGAAAGAGGCATTCATCACTTTTTACGTTTTGATTTTGGCGGACCGAGTACTTCGGACAAAATAATGCCTTTTAAAAAGTCCTGTTCTGACCATTTTTCGACACCCTTCACAGGCTGTGACACCGGTTTGATTGGCCTTGACTGTCTTGTTTCTCGTTTTTGAACGGGCTTTTGAACAGGGGCAGGTGTTGATATAGAATTTTGCACAGAAGCTTCCATCGCTTTTTGATCCGCCTGTTTCGCTACGCTTTTTGCTTGTTGTTCTACTTTTTTACGGGCTGTTTTTTGTTCGTCTTTGTTTTTACCCTTATTGAAAAACATCGAGATCAAGCCGGCAATGATGACAAAGATGAGTCCTTCCACTCGGATGACCTCCTTTATTTGCCGTCATTTTCTTTTTTCTTTCCTGTCATATCACCAATCGCACCTCGCATGTCGGTATCTGCAGTGAGATTTTGGATATTCAAGTAATCCATAACGCCGATATTGCCCGAACGAAGCGCTTCTCCCATTGCACGCGGAACATCAGCTTCCGCCTCAACGACTTTCGCACGCATTTCCTGCACGCGTGCAATCATTTCCTGTTCGTTCGCAACAGCCATCGCTCGGCGTTCTTCCGCTTTCGCCTGTGCAATATTTTTATCCGCTTCTGCCTGTTCGGTCTGAAGTTCAGCGCCAATATTTTTACCGATATCAACATCGGCAATATCGATCGAAAGAATTTCAAATGCTGTACCTGAGTCCAATCCTTTGTTCAAGACAGTCTGAGAAATCATATCCGGATTTTCTAGTACTTTTTTATGGTGATCACTTGAACCAATTGTAGAGATAATTCCTTCGCCAACACGGGCAACAATCGTTTCTTCACCAGCACCACCGACGAGACGGTCGATGTTCGCACGTACCGTAATACGCGCTTTCGCTTTTACTTCGATTCCGTTCATCGCAACACCAGCAATAAAGGGTGTTTCAATTACTTTAGGGTTAACACTCATTTGAACAGCTTCAAGTACGTCACGACCCGCAAGGTCAATCGCGGCTGCCCGTTCAAACGTTAAATCAATATTCGCACGATGCGCAGCAATGAGGGCATTGACGACACGGTCGACATTACCACCTGCTAAATAATGACTTTCAAGCTGATTGATTGATACATTTAGTCCTGCTTTTGATGCTTTAATGAGCGGATTCACGACACGGCTCGGGATAACCCGGCGCAAGCGCATTCCGACAAGCGTAAAAATACTAATTTTTACGCCGGCAGCAAGTGCCGATACCCAGAGCATGACTGGGACAAATGTAAGCAAAACACTAAGTAATATAATTGCTGCCGCAATCGCAATGAGAAGTATAATTGTACTGCTGATTACCATAATAAAGTTCCTCCTTTTATTCGATTTCTCTTACAACAATTCGTGCGCCTTCTGTTTTCACAATGGCTACTTCTTTACCAGCCATAATGAAAACGCCTTCTGCTACGGCGTCAATCCGCTCGCCGTCAATGACGACTGTACCAGACGGACGCAACGGTGTTTTTGTTGTGCCAATTTTCCCAATTAAATCTGTGCGATTTTCATTCGATACATAGCCGTGCTCTGTATCGGTTGAGTCGCTTAAAATGAATTTTTTGAAAAATTTCATTTCTTTTCCCAACACCTTTATCATTAATATCAATGCTGCTGTCGCAATAGAAAACGCGATTATTAACGAAATCGCCATCCAAAGCAAGCTTGCTCCGGCAAATAGAACGCCTGCAGAAAATAGGCTAAAACCAATCAAGCCCACGACTCCGCCTGGCAAAATAACTTCTGCCAGAATAAACAGAACACCAAAAACAATAAGCAGCACTGTCAAAATACCGGCCTCTCCTGACATAACGTGACCTGCTGTAAATATCAGCAATGCCAGTGTGCCCGCTGCGCCGGGAATCCCGAATCCGGGTGTAAATAATTCCAGTATAAACCCAGTCAGCATAATCGATAACAGGACTACGACAACAACAGGATTAGTTGCAAATCGAACGAATGATCCGCCGCCATCATACGCCGTAAGCAATGAAACTGCTACAAGTACGGCACTCCATTGTACATATCGAATGTATCTCACCGCCTTTCTGCCGGGTCTTTTTCATTTATACGGATTCAGTATGTAAAAAGTTTCAGAAAAAAGGAAATAATGAATAAAAAAAGAACTACAGTCCTAATGGACGGCAGTTCTTTTCATTTCGACAGCTTTTGCTGTACGAGACGGTTCACTAATGACCCATCTGCTTTGCCTTTTACTTTCGGCATAAGAGCGGCCATTACTTTCCCCATATCTACTTTTGCGGAAGCACCCGTTTCAGCGATTGCCGCGTCGACAATGGCTGAAACTTCTTCTTCCGAAAGCTGTTCAGGCATATATTCGTTCACGTAAGTCAGTTCAGTCTGAATTTTGGCCACAAGATCCTCGCGGCCGGCTTTTTCAAACTCGTGGAGGGAGTCTTTGCGCTGTTTCACTTCGCGAGAAAGGACTGTCAGTTCTTCCTCTTCCGTCAGGTCGCGGCCGCCCGCCTTAATGCCTTCATTTTGCAATGCTGCTTTAAGCATACGGATGACTGTCAGTTTTTCTTTCTCTTTGCTCTTCATCGCTTGCTTCATCTCGTCATTAAGACGTCCGAGAAGACTCATACTAAAACCTCCTCTTAGAACTTACGTTTACGAGCTGCTTCTGATTTCTTTTTGCGTTTCACACTTGGTTTTTCATAAAATTCGCGTTTTCTGTATTCCTGCAGGGTGCCTGTCTTGGAAACAGTTTTTTTGAAACGGCGCAGAGCATCCTCAAGCGATTCGTTTTTGCGAACAACAGTTTTTGACATTTCTTTTTCCCTCCCTCCGAACACATTACGATGGAAATTCCATGTACTGAACTATTATAATACAACGTTTTGACACGGTCAAGAAACTTTCTTTACAAAAGTTGCACAATTAATAGGTGCTGTCGCCTTCTACACCGGTTACAATACTGATACTTGAGCTTGCACCAATCCGTGTTGCACCCGCTTTAATCATCGTCATCGCATCTTGCTGCGAACGAACGCCTCCTGATGCTTTTACACCTATTTTAGGTCCGACTGTTTGGCGCATTAATGTAACATCAGCTTCTGTCGCACCGCCGGCAGAAAAACCTGTCGATGTTTTCACATAATCAGCACCTGCTGATACAGCAAGTTCACATGCTTTCTTCTTTTCTTTATCAGTAAGAAGGCTCGTTTCAATAATAACTTTAACAAGCGCTTTTCCTTGTGCAGATGCAACAACCGCACGAATATCTTTTTCCACTGCGTCAAAATCGCCGTCTTTTAAAGCGCCGATATTAATGACCATATCGACTTCTGTCGCACCGTGATCAATCGCTATTTTTGTTTCGAATGCTTTTACTTCTGTCACCGTCGCACCGAGTGGAAATCCAATGACTGTACATACTTTTACTTCCGAACCGCGTAAAAGTTCCGATGCCTGCTTGACAAGCGCTGGATTAATGCATACAGAAGCAAATCCATGACGGTTTGCTTCTTCGCAAAGTTTCTCAATATCTTCTTTTTTGGCATCTGCTTTCAATAACGTATGATCAATGGTTTTTGCTATGTCTCCGAATGTATCTGTCATCATAGTAAACCCTCCTTTCACTGGTTGTCCGTACTTCCATATCATAACACCGATGCGCTTAGGCTTGCGAGAATTTTGACGAAAAAAAGCCGGCAATCTGCCAGCTTTTACGCGTGTACCGTATCAAGTACCCGAACGAACTGTCCTTCGTTATACGGATAGCCTGCTTTCGTTATTTTCACTTTGACAATTTTGCCGACCATTTCTTCTGTCGCCGGAAAAACAACTTTCATATAGTTATCAGTATAGCCGCTGTAAAGTCCTTCTCCACCTTCTGTAAATGGTTCTTCCGGAATCACTTCAAGCACTTCATTTTCAAATTCCGCTGCATATTCTTTCGCCAGTTGATCAGATAATGCGATTAATTTATGCACACGCTCGCTTTTGATCTCTTCATCGACTTGATCATCCATACGCGCTGCCGGTGTACCTGTCCGTTTTGAATATGGAAATACATGCAACTCTGAGAAACGATGTTCTTTAATGAAATTGTATGTTTCCATAAATTCTTCTTCCGTCTCACCTGGAAAACCAACGATAACGTCTGATGTAACAGCAAGACCCGGTAGTGCTTTTTTCAACCGATTTAAACGATCTGCGAAAAAGTCCATCGTATATTTGCGGCGCATTCTCTTTAATACCGTGTCTGAACCAGATTGAATTGGAATGTGTAAATGACGAACAACGATGTTTGATTGATCAATGACATCGATCACTTCATCTGTTAATTGACTAGCCTCAATAGATGAAATTCGGATTCGTTTTAATCCCGTCACTTTCGCTTCAAGATCACGTAAAAGCATAGCTAGATTATAATCTTTAAAATCAGATCCGTAACCGCCCGTGTGAATACCCGTTAATACAATCTCTTGATAGCCAGACTGAACGAGCTGATTTGCCTGACGGATGACTTCTTCTGGATCACGTGACCGCATTAAGCCGCGTGCCCATGGAATGATGCAAAACGTACAGAAGTTATTGCATCCTTCCTGGATTTTGAGCGAAGCGCGTGTTCGGTCTGTAAATGCCGGTACATCAAGCTCTTCATATACACGGTTTTTCATGATATTGCCGACTGCATTAATCGGCTGTCGTTCTTGTTTAAATTGCTCGATATAATCGAGCATCTTTATCCGATCCTGTGTGCCTACGACGACGTCAACACCTGGAATGGCCATAATTTCAGCCGGTGATGTCTGTGCGTAACAGCCGGTTACACAAATAACCGCATCTGGATTTTTACGCACCGCACGGCGAATCACCTGCCGGCTTTTTTTATCCCCTGTATTTGTCACCGTACACGTGTTAATCACATATACATCTGATGTTTTTTCAAAATCAGTCCGCTCATAACCATTTTGTTCAAACAGCTGCCAGATCGCTTCTGTCTCATAATGGTTTACTTTACAGCCTAACGTATGAAATGCCACTGTTGGCATGTAATCACCTCTTCAATTCTAAATAAAATGAAACAGCAGACAATACATATAATGGCGCTGTTTCAGCACGCAAAATTCTCGGTCCGAGTGCGCACGCAGTAAACCCGCCTTTTGTTAATTGTTCTGCCTCTTTCTCGGAAAATCCGCCTTCAGGTCCGGTCACGATCAGCAATCGTTTGCCTTCTGATAACCCGCTGACTGCCTCATAAAAAACAGACATATCGCCTGCTTTGGCCGTTTCTTCAAATGCAAATAGCAACATATCAAAGTCTTTTCCACTTTCAATAACCTGTGTAAGTGAAACTGGTTCAGACACGAATGGAATGCGACTCCTGTGCGACTGTTCCGCTGCTTCTTTAGCAATTTTTTGCCACCGCTCTGTTTTTTTTGCCCCTTTTTTCCGGTCCCACTTGACGACAGAACGACTTGCTTCAAACGGAACAAACCCGGCAGCGCCGAGTTCTGTTCCTTTCTGTATAATATAATCGAATTTATCGCCTTTCACAAGACCGGTAGAAACAACGATGTCCGCAGGCAATTCGACTGATCTTTTCACCCATTCTGTCACTTCTGCGACTGCTTCTGATTCCTTGATCTCTGTAATCGTAGAAATAGACGTACGTCCGTCGGGATGCACTGTATAAATACAGCTGCCTGCTTCCATCCGCATGACCCGGCTAATATGGTGAAAATCCTCACCCGTAATGGTGATTTTATTATCCTTAGGCATTTCGTCTAAAAAATATCGCTGCATCGACTGCACCTCATTTTTTTATTCTGCTTTTTTCGCTGCGATGCACACCCAGTCTTCCATAACGACTGTTTCTTCAATAATCAATCCTGCATCGTTCATCGCCTGTTTCACGTCTTCTTTTTTCTGTCCGATAATACCGGATGCGATAAAAATACCACCCGGACGCATAATTGATTCCACATCTTTCACAAATGAAATAATCACTTCTGCTAAAATATTCGCTACGACAACGTCTGCTTGGTCATCCAAACCATCAATTAAATTATTTTTCGACACAGAAATAACGTTTTCTGCTTTATTCAGCGCCACGTTTTGACGTGCAGCCGATACGGCCACTTCGTCTAGATCGAGTGCTGTAACACGTTTTGCACCGAGCATTGCTGCACCAATGGCAAGGACACCTGAACCGGTGCCGACATCGACAACATGATCTTCAGGCTTCACAAACCGTTCCAGCGCCTGCAAACACATAACAGTCGTCGGATGTGTCCCTGTTCCGAACGCCATGCCGGGATCGAGCTCAATAATTAATTCATCTGTTGAAAATGGCTCGTAATCTTCCCATGTCGGCACAATCGTAAATTTTTCTGATATTTTGACAGGATTGTAATACTGCTTCCACGCCGTAGCCCAGTCTTCTTCATGCACTTCACTGACCGACACACGTAAATTGCCTGTGTCAATTTGATATACAGTAAGATTTTTCACCGCTTCTGTAATATCCTCCACCGTTTCCTGCAAAAAGCTGTTTACCGGTAAATAAGCTTTAACGGCGACGCCTTCATCAGGGTAGTCATCCGGATTCAACTCGTACAATTCACCAAATAAACCGCCTTCCCGTTTTTTGTCCAGCTCTGCGCGGTCTTCAATCACAACACCGCTCGCTCCTGCTTCGTGTAAAATATTCGAAATCGGCTCCACTGCATCATTGACTGTTTCAATGCAAATTTCTGACCACTTCATTCGTGCCAGCTCCTATCATGCAATTAGTCACGCTTTAATGCGCGCTTCACTTTATCGAAAAAACCATCTTCTTCGCTCAGCTGTTCGCCGCTTACTTCTGCAAACTCACGAAGAAGGTGTTTTTGTTTTTCACTTAATTTAATCGGTGTAATGACTTTCACGTGAACGTGCTGATCACCTGTACCATATCCACGCACATTTGCTACACCTTTGCCACGCAAACGGAATGTCGTGCCGCTTTGTGTACCAGCCGGTATTTTCAATTTCACCTTGCCTTGAATGGTTGGTACTTCAATTTCATCACCCAGCGAGGCTTGAACGAATGTCACTGGCATTTCGCAATAAATGTCATCGCCATCCCGTTCAAACAGTTCATGCTGCATGACTCGGAAAACGATATATAAATCACCTGCAGGTCCGCCGTTAACGCCGGCTTCTCCTTGTCCAGTCAGACGAATTTGCTGCCCTTCATCAATACCTGCCGGCACTTTTACGTTTATCTTTTTATTTTTCGTTATGCGGCCATTCCCTGCACATTTTGTACATTTTTCTTTAATAATTTTACCTGTACCACTGCAATGAGGACATGTACGGCGGTTCACAACACGGCCAAATGGAGTACTTTGTTCCACATTCACCTGTCCAGCGCCGGCACAGTGTGAACACGTTTCCCTTGATGTACCCGGTTTTGCACCGCTTCCATCACACGTTGTACATTCTTCTTCTCTTGGAATGGTAATATCTTTTTCCACCCCAAAAACCGCTTCTTCAAACGTTACCGTCATCGTGTATTGAAGATCATCACCTTGCCTTGGTGCATTCGGGTCACGCCGACGTCCACCGCCGCCGCCAAAGAATGTGCTAAAAATATCATCAAATCCGCCGCCGAATCCGCCGAATCCACCACCACCGTTAAAACCGCCTTGGTTTGGTCCAGCATGTCCGAATTGATCATACTGCGCTTTTTTCGATTCATCACTTAGCACTTCATACGCTTCGGTAATTTCTTTAAATTTTTCATCTGCACCCGGTTCTTTATTAATATCTGGATGGAATTTTTTTGATAGTTTTCGGTACGCTTTTTTAATTTCGTCTTTTGATGCACTCTTTTCAATTCCGAGCACATCATAATAATCCCTCTTGCTCATCGTTTCTCACTCCCGTTTCATTCACATAACCGCTATTTTAACATAGATCGATGAAAATATGGCAGATTGTTTCACAAAAAAAGCCAAAGTCGGAAAACCGCTGACTTTGACTTTTTCTTGTATCACATACTTAGTTTTTATCTTTTGAATCGTCAACTTCTTCAAATTCAGCGTCTACAACACCATCATCTTTCGATGTCTCTTCAGCGCCTTGCTGTGCTTCAGCTTGCTTCGCTGCTTCTTCATAAAGTTTCATAGAAAATTGCTGTACGATTTCATTCAAAGCATCGCGTTTTGTACGTACATCTTCAACATCATTTTTCTCAAGAGCTTCTTTCAATGCTTCCTTCGCTTCAGTTGCTTTTTGAAGTTCTTCCTCACCTATTTTATCTCCAAGCTCTTTCACCATATTTTCTGTTGTGAAAATAAGCTGATCAGCTTCGTTTTTCAATTCGGCTTCTTCTTTTAGCTTTTTATCTGCATCAGCATTTTCTTCTGCTTCTTTTACCATACGTTCGATTTCATCATCAGAAAGACCTGAAGAAGACTGGATCGTAATGTTTTGTTCTTTTTGCGTACCTAGATCTTTCGCTTTTACATTTACAATACCATTTTTATCAATATCGAAGGTGACTTCAATTTGCGGAATGCCGCGTGGTGCCGGTGGTATGTCTGTTAACTGGAAACGGCCGAGTGTTTTATTATCTGTAGACATCGGGCGCTCACCTTGAAGTACATGAATATCAACAGCTGGCTGGTTGTCTGCAGCAGTTGAGAACACTTGCGATTTCGATGTAGGAATTGTTGTATTGCGGTCGATCAATTTCGTGAACACACCGCCCATCGTTTCAATACCAAGTGATAGTGGTGTTACATCAAGAAGAACAACGTCTTTTACATCACCTGATAATACACCGCCTTGAATGGCTGCACCCATTGCAACAACTTCATCTGGGTTAACCCCTTTATGCGGCTCTTTGCCTGTTTGTTTACGAATTGCTTCCTGTACAGATGGAATACGAGTTGAACCACCAACGAGAATGACTTTATCAAGTTCGGATGCTGATTTACCTGCGTCTTGAAGAGCTTGCCGGACAGGGCCCATTGTACGCTCAACTAGATTTGATGAAAGTTCATCAAATTTCGCACGTGACAATGTTGTTTCTAAATGAAGCGGTCCAGCTTCACCCGCTGTAATAAATGGAAGTGAGATTTGTGTTGATGTGACACCAGACAAATCTTTTTTCGCTTTTTCCGCTGCATCTTTCAAACGTTGCATCGCCATTTTATCTTTTGACAAATCAATGCCATTTTCCTTTTTGAATTCCTGCACGAGGTAATTGATGACGACTTCATCAAAATCATCGCCGCCTAGACGATTGTCACCCGCAGTTGAAAGTACTTCAAATACTCCATCGCCAAGCTCTAGTATCGAAACATCAAATGTACCGCCGCCAAGGTCATAGACAAGAATCGTTTGATCTTCTTCTGTTTTATCCATGCCGTATGCAAGGGCTGCTGCCGTCGGTTCATTGATAATACGTTCAACTTCAAGACCCGCGATTTTACCAGCGTCTTTTGTCGCTTGACGCTCTGCATCATTGAAGTAAGCAGGAACTGTAATGACTGCTTTACTGACTGTTTCACCGAGATAATCTTCTGCATATGCTTTCAAATGTTGTAAAATCATCGCTGAAATTTCTTGTGGTGAGTAGTCTTTTCCTTCAATTGTTTCTTTATGGCTTGTACCCATATGACGTTTAATCGACATAATTGTATTCGGGTTTGTAATGGCTTGGCGCTTCGCTACTTCTCCAACTTGACGCTCATTATTTTTAAATGAAACAACCGATGGTGTTGTGCGATTTCCTTCTGGATTTGGAATAACTTTTGCTTCTCCGCCTTCGAGTACAGCTACACAAGAGTTTGTTGTACCAAGGTCAATTCCGATAATTTTACTCATTTTCTAGTTCCCTCCTGAAATCATTTGCTTATATATAATTATTGATTTACTTTTACCATTGAAGGCCGAAGAACCCGGTCTTTCAATTTATATCCTTTTTGAAGCTCGGCCAAAATGGAATTTGGCTCCGCATTTTCATCGCTTTCCGTCATAACCGCTTGATGAATAGTCGGATCAAACGGATGACCGACTGCTTCAATCGGCTCCACGCCTTCACTTTCAAGAGCAGCTACAAGTGTTTTATACACCATTTCAACACCTTGTAAAACAGATTTCGTTTCTTCTTGCTCCGGTGTCACTTGCAACGCGCGCTCGAAGTTATCGAGCACCGGTAAAAGATCCGTCACAAGACGCTGTGCGCGATATTTTTCCTGCGCTTCGCGGTCAAGATTAGCACGGCGTCTGAAATTTTCAAAATCAGCACGAAGGCGCAAATAGCGTTCTTCTGCTTCATCAAGTTGCTTTTGAAGCACTTCTTCTTTGCTTTCTGTTACTTCTTCTATTATTTCTTCCCCTACTGTTTCTTCTACTTCTACTTCTTCAACAGAAGATTCCGTTTGTTGAACCGGATCTTCCACTGTCAATGGCTTTTGTTCTTCTGCCATTGGTTCCACCTCCAGGCTAAAATTCATCGTGCTACGAGCTCGTATTATACAGACGTGTTAACACGTTCGTCATGTCATGGCTTAAAAAATCAACGAGTGTGATCACACGTGAATACTCCATCCGTTTCGGACCGAGAATCGCAATCGTTCCAACTGGCTCATCACCGACGGAATATGATGCAGTAATTAAACTACAGTCTTCCATCGCTTGTTCCGCGTTTTCCGTGCCAATTTTCACACGGACGCCTGCTTTTGTCGGCCGGACAAGTTCGTATATGTCGCTTTCTTTTTCCATCATATTCATGACGAGCCGCACCTTTTCAACATCCCGGAATTCCGGCTGGTTTAAGATATTTGTCTTGCCGCCAATAAACAGTTTTCCGGTGGTTGGGCCGATCGCTGCCTCGGCAAACATTTTTAGCACCGTTTCATAATTTTGAAGGTGCCGCTTCATCAATTCAGCTGTTTCTTTGTATAGCTTGCCGTGAAGTTCTAATAGTGGCACACCTGCTAGGCGGTCATTTAAAATATTAACCATTTTTTCAATATCGGCTGCTTCAATTCTTTCAGGCAGCGAAAAAAGCCGGTTTTCAACGTGGCCTGTGTCGGTCACGATGATAGCGACAGCTGTTTCTCGATCAATTGGAATGATTTGCAACTTTTTCACTTTATGATCATTAAATTTTGGACCGAGTACAATCGATGTGTAGCTTGTCAACTCCGATAAAATCGTTGCGACATTTTGCACCGCTTTTTCAAGTCCATTTTGCCGATCCGTGAAAATAGAATGAATAACGGTTTGTTCACTGCGCGCAAGAGATCCCGGTGCGAGCAAATGATCGACGTAATAACGATACCCTTTTTCTGATGGGATACGCCCTGATGACGTATGAGTTTTTTCTAAAAACCCCATTTCTTCAAGATTTGCCATCTCATTCCGAATCGTAGCCGGACTGTACGATACGTCCTCTTTTTTTGCAAGGTTGTTTGATCCGACCGGCTGGGCGGAACGAATAAAATCATCAATAATAATTTGTAAGATGAAAAGTTGGCGATCTGTCAACATGCTTCATCACCTCTGTTAGCACTCTTTCTATGCGAGTGCTAAATCTACATTTAAATTATCAAAATTCGGATAGTCTGTCAATGAGTACGCTCACATTTCCTGTTCAATTAAAAAAGATTGAAATACTTCATTGCCAAGAAATTTCCCCGCATGTGTCAGACGAATTGATTCATCTGTTACTTCCAGCAAATTTCGTTCTGTCATGTTGCTGATTGCTCCTTTAAAAAGCGACAATGGATTTTGATTATATTTCCTCTGAAAAGCAGCAATCGAGACGCCCGCCAATTTACGGAGACCAAGAAACATTTCTTCTTCCATCTGTTCCCGTTTTGTCGTTTGCTGGCTGCTCATACGCGGCAATTCTCCTCGTTCAAGCGGCTCTATATATTTCTTCAATGGACCATAGTTTGCATATCGAACGCCTTTTACATACCCGTGTGCTCCGGCACCGAACCCGTAATATTCTTCATTGTTCCAATACGTTAAATTGTGAATGCTTTCAAATCCCGGACGGGCAAAGTTGCTAATTTCATATTGATGAAGCCCGGATGCTGACATTAGCTGCATAACAGCTTCATACATGTCTGCTTCTGCTTCTTCTTTTGGCAGCGGCAAATTTCCTTTACTCATTAAATTATAAAAGACCGTTTTTGGTTCAATGATCAATGAATAAGCGGAATAATGCGGAAGTCCGAGCGCAAGTGCTTGACGCGTCGTGTCAATCGCATCTTCCACTGTCTGCTCCGGTAAGCCATATATTAAATCAATGCTCAAATTATCGAAGCCTGCTTTTTCTGCATTACGCACCGTCTGCAACACATCTTTTTTTGTATGCGTCCGCCCGATTCGTTTTAAATGAGCATCATTGAATGACTGTACACCAATGCTGAGCCGGTTTACACCGCCCATCTTTAAAATGCTCATTTTTGCTGGTGTTAAATCACCCGGATTCGCTTCAAATGTGTATTCTCCGCCAGACGCGAGCGGCAGTTGTTGTGCGATCGATTCCACAAAATATTGAAGCTGTGTTTCATCAAGCGATGTTGGCGTCCCCCCTCCGACGAAAATCGACTTATACCCAGACTTATTTTCCCCCATACTCATTTCTTTATCGAGGTTCTGCAAATATTTTTCTACTGGCTGGTTTTTCATAAACACTTTATTAAAATCACAGTAATGACAGATGTGATGGCAAAATGGAATGTGGATATAGGCTGCGTTTATCATGCTGTTCACGCCTTTCTGTACATAAAGGAAGGTGCCCGAAATACGGACACCTTGTCTTTTTATTTCGATTGATCGTCCATTTTGAGAACGGCCATAAATGCTTCTTGAGGCACTTCAACCGATCCCACTTGCTTCATACGCTTTTTCCCTTCTTTTTGCTTTTCGAGAAGCTTCCGTTTCCGGGAAATGTCACCGCCATAACATTTGGCAAGGACGTTTTTACGCATAGCTTTAATCGTCGAACGAGCGACAATTTTATTTCCAATGGCTGCTTGAATAGGCACTTCAAATTGCTGACGCGGAATGAGTTCTTTTAATTTTTCAACGATGATTTTTCCTCGTTCATATGCAAAATCACGGTGCACGATAAAACTGAGTGCATCGACTGTTTCCGTATTCAGTAAAATATCCATTTTTACAAGTTTCGACTCTTTATAGCCGATTAACTCATAATCAAATGATGCATAGCCTTTCGTGCCTGATTTCAGCTGATCAAAGAAATCATAAACAATTTCAGACAGCGGCATTTCATAAACAACGCTAACACGGTTCGTATCAAGGTACTGCATATCGATAAAAATACCACGTTTACCTTGCGCCAGTTCCATCACGGTACCAACAAAATCATTAGGGACTATGATAGATGATTTAACATATGGTTCTTCCACGTGAGCGATTTTTTGCGGATCCGGCATGTCAGATGGGTTATCAATGCGAAGTTCTTCTCCATCTGTCATCGTCACCTGATAAATAACGCTCGGTGCTGTTGTGATCAAATCAATTTTAAATTCACGTTCAATCCGCTCTTGAATAATTTCCATATGAAGTAAACCGAGAAATCCACAGCGGAAGCCAAAGCCAAGCGCCTGTGATGTTTCCGGTTCATACTGAAGGGCTGAATCGTTTAATTCAAGCTTTTCAAGTGCGTCACGTAAATCATTGTATTTAGAAGCATCAATCGGATAAAGACCACAGTATACCATTGGATTTAATTTCCGGTAGCCTGCCAGTGCTTCGGTTGCCCCATTTTTTGCCGATGTGATCGTATCACCAACCTGCGTATCACCGACATTTTTAATCGCGGCAGCTAAATACCCAACATCTCCGACTGTCAGTTCATCACGAGGCGTCGTTTTCGGTGTGAATACGCCGATTTCTGTGACGTCAAACTCCTTGCCTGTCGCCATCATTTTAATTTTATCACCGACTTTAATTGTTCCATTGACCACGCGAATATAAGCAATAACACCGCGGTATGGATCGTACAGCGAGTCGAAAATAAGCGCTGTAAGCGGCGCTCTCGGATCGCCTGTTGGTGCCGGTACTTTTTCAACAACCTGCTCTAAAATTTCTTCAATACCTATACCCGCTTTCGCAGATGCGAGCACTGCATCCGATGCATCTAGTCCAATCACATCTTCCACTTCCTGGCGCACGCGCTCGGGCTCTGCTGCTGGCAAATCAATTTTATTAATGACCGTCATAATTTCCAAGTTATTGTCAAGAGCAAGATACACATTCGCAAGTGTTTGCGCTTCAATGCCCTGTGCAGCATCAACGACGAGAATCGCTCCTTCACATGCTGCCAGACTGCGTGATACTTCGTATGTGAAGTCGACGTGTCCTGGCGTATCAATAAGATGGAAAATGTATTCAATTCCGTCTTTTGCTGTATAAGTAAGCTCGACAGCATTTAATTTAATTGTAATGCCTCGTTCCCGTTCAAGATCCATTGAATCAAGGAGCTGGCTTTTCATTTCACGCGCAGTGAGCGCATTTGTTTTTTCTAAAATACGGTCTGCGAGCGTCGACTTTCCATGATCAATATGGGCAATAATCGAGAAATTTCGGATTCGCTCCTGCCGTTCTAATCTTCCGTTATCATTCATTGTTATAGTTCACTCCTGTTATCGGCACATGTATACTAATGTGATTATATCAGCGCACTATACAATTGACAACGAACATTGAACGTGACATTTATTCATTTTGTTCCGATTTTACAAATCGGGATAAAATATCCGCAAATGCCGCCGCACTTCGTTCCAATTCTTCCCTCGTATTTTCCACGCCACCCATTTCAATCAACATCGCTCTTTTGGATAAATCTTGATTAAATTTCCCATTCGTTTGGCTTCCCGATTTCACAATGACACCGCGCGACAGTCCAGGATAATATTTTTCAAATAATTCATGAAGCGCTGATGCGAAACGGGCATTCTCTTCATATCCCGGGTGTTCACCGCCGACGATAAACACCGTTTTCGCCATTGCCTGTCCGTTAATTGTAGCCGTTGTCACGTCTTTCAGCTGCGAGTCACGGTGAATATCAATCAAATAGTCAAGTGACGGCAGCTGTTTTTGTGCAGAAGCGACAACCGTTCTCGATTCTTCATATGAGGCGCTGTATTTCTTTCCTTTTTTATTTAAAAGCGCGCCGATATCCGTTTCATTGACCGAAACACCGATTTTTCTCTCTTCTATTTTTTTCGCAATCATTTCCCCCACTTCAACAATATGCATGGGAGCTTGTCCATTTGCAGGCCTAAAGTCTTCAGACGTATGCGTAAAATAAAGAAGTATTTTTTTCTCATATGCAGCTGGCGCCTGTCCCGGACCTTCTTTCACCGGTGGCTGCGAAATTGATTTCGGATCTGGCTCCGCCGATTCTATCGGCATATTCGTGTAGTTTGTCCCTTCACCGGCAATTAAAATATGCCCATCATAAATCGAAAATCCCGGCAGTTCTTTTCCGAGAAACGTCCGTGGATCACGCAGGCTAATGCTCGATGCCGCATGAAAAGCCGCATCCACCCATTGAATCGTGTCCACCTGCTCCATCTTTGATGTTTTAAATGATTTGTTTTCAAATGTAAGCAGCCGGTAAAAAGAAGAGACCGGAAGTTCTGCCGCCGCCCTGCTCATCGATTCGGAAGAAATATGATACGAAAAAGGCATCACAGTAAACAAACCCGCTGTCCAAAAAGGCATCACAATAAGCGCCGCACATGCTGGGGCGATCCAGATCGCTGCGTTTGATTTTTTTTGCAGAAGGATACGTGCCAACCCCTTTTCACGTCTTGTCCTATATACATATGCAGAAAAGAAAAAAGCAGACCGAATTTCAGCCTGCAAAAAAAGAACGCGTTTCTTCTGGTGGCCTGTCATGGAGCGCTTCGTTCAATGCGCTTGCAATAACAGCCGCCGCTCCATGAATAAATAGATCGGCTTCTTTTGGTGTGACGATCATGTTTAACCCTGCTGGTGTGAGAACATCACTGATTAGCTGTCGCTTTTCATCTTCATCAAGCAATCCAATATTCCCCAAAAAAGCCTGCTTCCAGTTTTCATCATCATGTCCACTTTTCTCTTCAAGATGCTTCATAACAAGTTCAACTGCGTCACGTGTGACTGTCGCAGCGTCAATAACAGTTGGAATCCCAATCGCAATAACAGGAATACCTGCTGTTTGGCGACTAATTTCTTTTCGCCTATTGCCAATGCCAGCACCTGGCTGAATACCCGAATCTGTCATTTGTATTGTCGCATTTAAGCGTTCAATCGAACGGGACGCCAGCGCATCGACGACAATTAAAAAGTCAGGTTTTTCACGCTCTATTAGTCCAAGCAAAATATCACCTGTTTCGATGCCGGTCATGCCCATTACACCAGGGGAAATCGTACTGACCGGGCGGTATCCTTCCTGCACATGTTCCGGGTGCAGTTTAAATAAGTGATTTGTCACAATAAGCCGATCGGTGACGCGTGGCCCTAGTGAATCCGGTGTGACGTGATCATTTCCAAGACCTGCAATTAAACACGATGCATCCCGGCTCAGCCCCGCAGATTCAATAAACACTTTGATTTCCTCAGCCAATACACGGCTAATAGCGGCATGACGTGATGAATCAGAACCGCGTAAGTCCTCCGATTCGACGGTTATATAAAGCCCCGGCCGTTTCCCTGTGATTCTCTCTCCTTCTTCATTGATCGTTACGGTTGTCACAAGCGTATTTTCCCGCTGTTCTTCTTTTGACATAATTCCATCTAATTTGCTGCCATGCTTTTCCTCAGCTATAAGTGCTGATTCCAACGCCAGATCCGTTCTTATTGACCATTCTTCCATACTGCGCACCTCTCTTTTTTTAAATCAGTATGGCCCTGAGTGTAATAGTTTATTCCTTTACACATGATTCCTATTGCAATTCTCTCATTCCTTTGTTAAAATATCTCTTGTTGTTTACTTCAATAAATGAATGATAATCGGGTACGAATAAAACTTCGATCCACTTTAGGAGGTGACAGGAATGCCAAATATTAAATCTGCCATCAAACGCACAAAAACGGCTCAAACTCGTACAGCTCGCAACGCACATGCTAAATCTACAATGCGCAGTGCAGTGAAAAAGTTCGAAACAGCCGTTGCTAATAACGATGATAACGTAAAAGAACTGCTTGTAGAAGCAGTCAGCAAAGTTGATAAAGCAGCTGCAAAAGGTCTTATCCACAAAAATGCTGCGAACCGCCAAAAAAGCCGTCTTATGAAGAAATTGGCTAACTAATAAAAAAGGTGTCCGTCATGGACACTTTTTTTATTTTGCTTTCATCATTGTCTGCAGCCGGAAGAAAAACATTTCAATAATCATTTTCTTCTCCATTCCACTGCTTTTCATATCATAATCACTTTCAGCGAGTAACTGTATAATGGATGCAAGCTGCGTTTCAGAAAAAGAATGGCTTTGCCCAGATGCAATTTTCACTCGAAATGGATGTACTTTCAAATGACCAGCAATTTGCTGCTGTCCATACCCTCTTTTTGATAATTCTTTTACCTGGTAAATGAGCCGGAACTGACCAGCAATTACTGCTAAAATTTTCAACGGCTCTTCATTTAAACGAATCAAATCATAATAAATACGAAATGCCTCCTGCAGTTTGCCCGATACAATCTGATCCACGAGGCGAAAAATATCACTTTCAAGTGTTCGTGCTGTTAACTTCGTGACCGCTTCTTCTGTAATTTCTCCTTCATCACCTGCATACAGCGCTAGTTTCGAAATCTCCGTTGCCAATACGGACAAATGAAATCCTGCAATGTTTAATAGCTGATTGATCGCCGCCTCATTTATGATGGCTCCTTCTTCAGCGGCTTTGCTTTTAATCCAGCCTGACAATTCCCGTTCTGCCGGCCGCTTTGCTTCTAACACACCTGCCTGTTTTTTTATTAATTTCGTTATTTTTTTTCGCTCATCCAGTTTTTCAAAACGAGCCTGAAAGACGAGAATCGTAAACGGAGACGGATCATTTAAATAGTGCTCCAGTTTTTTTAAATCATGTTCAATTTTTGATTTTTCAGCAGTGAAAAAAATCGGATTTTGAACAAATACAACTTTTCGTTCTCCTAAAAATGGCAGCGTTTCCGCTTCTTCAATGGCCAGATCAATAGGAACTTCTGTCATATCAAATGAGATGGCATTCAAATCTGCATCATCGCTGTCCAACGCATTTTTAATTAATAGCTTTCTTGCTTCTTCAATAAAATATTGCTCCGGTCCATACCATAAATACAATGAACGAAACCGGCTGCTTTTCAATTCCTTTAATACATCCATTCACTCGTCTCCATTCATTTATCCCGCATTAACGGGCAAATCCCCACTAAGTCTTCTTTCACTTTATCTTTCTTTATTTTAGAAAAACAAAACCTATTTCGCAAGGTGCAGGACAAATGTGTACATTTTTTGTCTACACTTGCTGAAATACATAACAGAGTCTGGATTTTTCTTAGTTATTTGTCTATACTTATATTGAAATAGGAGGGGTAATTGTGAACGAATTCGAAAAAAATGTACAATCTACACGCAACGACGCAGTTGACTCCGGAGTAGGCTTTGCTGTCTCATTCGTCTTCTTCTCTGCAATGTTTGTCCTTGCCGCTGTTATTCAGCTTATTAGCTGATTATCGCACGGAAAATCCGCCTACATTCAGGCGGATTTTTTATTCTGGCGCAAGTGCACTTGAAATCGTTCCTCTGTCCCCTTTAAATATATACGAAATGCCGCCATGCAGATCCGTTCTAAACACCTTCACACCAGCATTCGACAAATTTTCAAGTACTTCTTTATGCGGATGTCCATATCGATTATCTACTCCAGCAGAAATAACAGCATATTTGGGCCGGATTGCTTCCACAAAACGAGCGGATGTCGACGAGCGGCTTCCGTGATGGCCGACTTTCAACCAATCGACATCGACATCATATTTTTTCAGAAATTCTTTTTCACCTGCTTCTTCATAATCACCCGTGAACAGCCACTTTTTTCCGCCGATTTCCGCATATAATACAAGTGAATCGTTATTCCCTTCATATTCTCGGTCATCAGGTGATAAAAACTGAAAGACCGCATCTCCTTTCGTCCACCTTTCTCCTTCCAGCCCTTCACGCACATTCATCTTTCCATTCGAAATCGTCACCAATATCGATTCCATGACATCTACGCTGCCTGAACCAGGTGAAATAATGATCTCATCTGCAGGTATCGCTGATAGCACTTCAGCTGCTGCACCCGCATGATCGAAATCTGCATGCGTTAAAATAAGTTTGTCCAGTCGGGTTACCCCTTTTCGTTTTAAAAAAGGCACAACGGTATCTTTTCCAACAGAAAACCCATGTGTTCGCTCTGTCCACTGTTCTTTTTCAAAAGGCAAACGCCCGCCCGTATCAATTAAATAGGTGCCTTTTCCATACGGCAGCTTAATAAAGATACTGTCCCCCTGTCCGACATCAATAAAGGTCACTTCTCCTTCAGAAGAAAACCGGCTCATTCCGATCACGATACTAAGGAGCAAGCCACAAATCAACAAGCTGTACCGGACCGTATTCATCTTTTCCCACAATAAAAATGATGCAATAACCACAATAGCAGTATACATGGTCCATTGTACATCCGGCTGTCCAGTGACGAGAACCGCAAACGGAAGATCCGCCATTTCCGCGGCCAAGCTATCCATCATTTTCAGCAACACATTTAAAGGATCCGTTATCGTCCGCATAGGCATTAGAAAAGAAAGAGCAAATGCAACAAAAAGTGCCGGCAACATCACAAACGAATAAAACGGTACAAATAATAAGTTGGCCGCTGGTGCAATAATCGAAAGCTCAGAAAAGTGGTAAATTAAAAAAGGAAGGGCAGCCATTTGTGACAAAATCGAGACGGCCACTGACAATTCAACTGCATTCCGGCACCGTTTTAAAATGGCACCTGTGCATAAAACGAGTGCCCATGTAACCGTATAGGATAGTTGAAACCCCGCTTGAAACACTTGATAAGGATCCAGCACTATCATAGCGATAAACACCCCTCCAAGCGCTGATGCCGGCTTCAGACGTACATGTGAAGATGTCGCAGCTAAAATCGCTCCCGTCATAAAGCAGGCGCGAACGACAGGCGGCGAGGCTCCGGTTAAAAGCGCATAAAGCGGCAATGCCATTAAAATGATCATCCTCGCCCGCTCACGTGTAATACCCATGCGAATAAGCCCGTAAAATAGCATTCCTGACAGTAACGTAACATGCAAGCCCGAAATCGATAAAATATGAACGATGCCAAGCCGTTCGTAATCTTCATTGGCATCTTCGCTACTCGACAAGCGGTCGCCGAATAAAAGCGCTGCAGCGGTCGCGTTAAGTGGTTCTGGAAACTGATTATGAATTCGTTCAAGTGCGGCAGTGCGCCATCTAGCCGGCGCATAACGTATGGAATCATTCATGATACATTGATCCGTGGAGATCGAATCCGGAGTTAAAATAAAATAGGTATGGTTAGTGGATAAATAGGCCCGGTAATTAAACTCACCGGCATTCCGTGCTTCATTTGGCTTTTTAGCTTCTGCCTTCATACGGCATGTCAAACCGGGAGATAGGACAGCCGCAATATGCTGTTTATCTTCTTCCGATTCAATTCGATAGGAAAGACGGAATGGCTCACCGGTCTGTACATCTTTCACGCCAGCATTTAACCGGTCGCCGTCAATCCGTACAGCATCCGTAAAAACAACAGTCCATTCCGCTTCTTTACCCGTAAATTGTGATATGTGACGCGCTTCATGAAGCAGAGAGGTTCCATACAAAAGAAGGAGCCCGGCCGTCATCAAAAGACGATCGCGGCGACCCGCCCCGATCCAAAGTGTAACGGATAATATAAAGAAAAAAAAGATAATGAAGCCCGGTGCATGAAGCGCGTATAAAACCGAACAAAGCGCTGCCACGCCGATCCGAAGAAACGTCATTCACATCATCCTTTCAATTCATCGAAGGTACGTGTAAAACGTCAATATCTTTTAAAAAATGACTGTTCCATTTGTTTGGATACGCATTCCGGTACACAATTCGCTCAATACCAGCCTGCGCAAGTGTTTTCGCGCAATTCTCACAAGGTTCATGAGTAACATAAGCTGAAGCCCCTTTTAACTTGTCACGCTCCGCATGCAGCACCGCATTTAATTCGGCGTGCAGGCAGCGGATACACCGTCCTTGCTCAGACAATAAGCATCCTGCTTCATCGCAGTGTTCATGCCCGTGAATCGAGCCGTTATATCCAGTCGATACGATATGTTTATCTTTGACAATGACGCATCCGACATTTAACCGGTTGCATGTAGAACGTGTGGCAACGGCCTCTGCAATCGTTAAAAAATATTCATCCCAGCTTTTTCTTTCCATAAAAAACCCTCTTTTCTGTCTTTTCCGATCTTGACCGGTTTCTGCTTTTAGTTTAGCGACAAATCCTGAGTTCCGTCAAATTCATGTTTGCTTATTGCACCGTAATGAGCGGCTCTAGCTTTTCAAATGTTTTGTCTCCAATTCCCGACACGTTTTTCAATTCTTCCGCGGCCGCAAACGGACCTTCCGTTTCCCTGTAATCGATTATCGCTTGTGCTTTCGCTTCCCCTACACCCGGAAGTTTTTGTAAACCGGATGAATCTGCCTCATTAATATTAATGAGAGTACCTTCTGCTGACTCACTACTTTTTGCGGATGCTGCACCGTTTCCTCCCGGGGTAGATGAAGCGATGACTGGCGGCACACCTTCCCCTTTTGTCGGTACATAAATGACCATCTCGTCCTGCACTTTTTGTGCTAAATTTACCGCTGCAGCATCCGCTGTTTCCATCAACCCACCTGCTTTATTAATCGCGTCATTCACCCTTTGATCACTCGTCATCATATAAATGCCAGGCATTGTGACTGCTCCTTTTACATCAATCGCTACTTCAACCGGTACCGCTTCTTCAGTTGATATTTCTTCTGGTACCACTTCTACAGGTGCTTCTTCAACTAGCGCAGGCTCAGGAGGTACCGTTTCTTCTTCCATTAAACCGTACAGCCAAAACATAAGAACAGCTAGACCCCCTGCTGCTGGGATTTTGTACTTGTGAATAAGCTGCTTCATTACCTTGTTTGACCCTCCTTTTCAACTGGAATAAATCATTTTTTTCGTACGTATAGTTAAAAGATGAACTAGGAAGGAGATTACGTCATGAACATTGGCATTATCGGAACAGGAAGTATCGGTACAGTACTGACTGAATCATTCATTACATCCCATACCATTCCACCTGAATCTCTTTACGTGTACAATCGTTCAATTGAAAAAGCATACCGACTACAAAAATCTTTTCCAGGTATTCACGTTTGCCAAAACGTAAAACAAGTAGCTGAACAGACACAGCTGTTATTCATTTCAGTTCGCCAGCCGGATTTAAAGCCTCTTCTTGAATCTATTGCTCCATACGTCACAGCAGATCACTGCCTCATCTCTACTGCAAGTGCGGTCTCAACAGCACAGATGGAATCCGTTCTTCCTTGCTCGTGTGCACGTGTCATTCCTGCGGTCACGAACACCGTTTCAGCCGGTGGCATCCTTTATTCATTTGGCGACTCGTGTGGAATAGACTGGCAGAAAAAAATCATCCGTTTATTAAATAATTTGGCTGGTGCTTCATTTGAAACGAACGATGAGATGATCCGAGCGGCATCTGATTTAACGGGTTGCGGGCCTGCTTTCTTTTCTAAAATGGCAAACATGTACGCAAAAGAGGCAATGAAATATGGGCTCACAGATGAAGAGGCAGAAAAAATGTCGGTGCATATGATGATTGGTCTTGGAGAGTTGTTAAAAAAGAAAAATTGGTCATTGGAGATGCTGACAGAGCGGACTGCCGCTAAAGGCGGTGTGACAGGGCGCGGAATTCTGGTCATCGAAGAGTTTGCGGGCGACCTGTTTTCATCGCTATGCAAAATGACGCAGCAAAAAGCCGCTGAAGACAGAAAAGAGGCATCTGCCACTTTTGGCATTGATACATCAATTCGACAAGATTAACTCATGTCCTTCTTCTTTACAAATTCTTTACAAAGCAAAAAAAGAGCGGCTGTTTAGCTGCTCTTTTTCGCTTTGAAAAAAATTCTTTCTGATTTATTTGTTGGTGCATCATTTGTAAAATCAGCGGTGACTGCTTCGATCGTAAAACCCGCTTCATTCAGCCACTTTTTATACAAGTCAGGCGGGAATGTACGCTGCTGATGAAGCTCATCAAATCGCTCATATAAGCCGTTTTCTGTTTGTACGAAAAATGTTAATTCATGTTCAACACTATTTGATGCTTCTCCGGGAAAAGCATTCCATATAAACGAAATATCTTCCGCCGCATCCGCAAATGTCTGTGATTGAAATACGTGATTGATTTTATGTGTAGAATGCACATCAAATAAAAACAATCCGCCCTTTTCAAGATGATTATGCACGGATTGAAATGTTTTTTTCACATCATCTTCTGTCTCTAAATAATTAAGCGAATCGCAAAAAATAACCGCCGTTTGAAATAGGCCGATACCGTGAAGTTCTCTCATATCTTGTTGATATAGTGGAATAGACAGCTTTTGTTCATCTGCTTTTTCACGGGCGATCGCTAACATATCGTCAGATAAATCAATACCTGTCACATCAAATCCTGCTTGCACAAAACGGATAGACAGTTCCCCTGTCCCGCAGCCAATATCGAGCAGGCGTCCTGCCTGTGCTTCTGAACATAGCATTGCTGTCCACTCATCGTACGGTGCGTCCTGCATAAGCGAATCATAGACAGACGCAAACCGATTGTAACTCATGACGTTAAAACATCAATGTGCGGTGCATCGCCCCATAGACGTTCCAAATTGTAATACACGCGCTCATCACGGTGAAAAACATGAACGACGACATCGCCAATATCAATTAATACCCAGCGTGCTTCGTCAAACCCTTCCATACGTTTAATGCCTACGCCAAATTCTTCTGCTTTTTCTTTTACTTCACGGGCAATGGCCTGCACTTGCTTGTCGGAATTACCATGGCAAATAACGAAGTAATCAGCAACTGGCGAGATTCCCTCCATATCCAGTGCGGTAATGTTTTCCGCCCGCTTATCATCTGCTGCTTTTATCACTGCATGTAAAATCATTTGTTGTTCTGTCAATTAAACATCGTCTCCATTCTGAATAAGTTCATTGTACGTATCCATTGTCACCGGGAATACCGGTTGTTGTTTGCTTATTAAAAAAAAGATTGAATTTTTCACAGCGGCAAGGACTGCCTTATCTAAATGAAGAGCAGCCAAAGCACGAACATCATCTACTCCCGGAAAGCGGCGGCCCGGCTCAATGTAATCAGCAAGATAAACGATTTTCTCTAATTGCGTCATACCTGGGCGTCCAGTCGTATGCCAGCGAATTGCTGATAATACCTCTTCGTCCATGATACCCACTTCTTTTTGAACAAGAAATGCTCCCACCGGTGCATGCCACAATTCATGATGAAAGCGCAGCAATCGTTCATCCATCTTTTCCTCGATTAATAACTGCTTCATTTCTTCTTTCGGACGGAATTTCGCGTAATCATGAAAAATAGCCGCTAGTTCCGCTTTTTTCATGTCTGCTCCATATGTTTGAGCAAGCTGGACCGCTGTTTCCATTACACCGAGTGTGTGTTCATACCTTTTATCTGTCAACTGTGCTTTGACAAGTTCAAGCGCTTTACTCTGCTCCATAAAGACCATTCTCCTCTATATAGCGAATGACACCATCTGGTAGTAAATACAAAAGCGAGTCTCCATTTGCTGCTCTTTTACGCAGAATAGTGGATGACAGATGAATTTCTGGCGTCTCAATAAGAGTAACCCTGTATGGGGTCTCTGTCGAATAGCCTGGACGCTTCACACCGACAAAATTGATCATTTGGACTAATTCATCAATCTCTTGCCAATTCGGCAAATATTCGATCATGTCTGCGCCAATAATAAAATAAAATGACGCATCCGGTTCTTTCATCATTAATTCCCTCATCGTATCAATTGTATACGAAACACCGGCACGGTTTATTTCAACTGTTTCCAACCGAAAAAGCTCATTTCCTTTTATCGCCAGTTCTGTCATCCGGAGCCTTTCTTCATCGCTTACATGACCGTCTAACTTTTTATGCGGCGGTACCGAGTTCGGCATAAACCGCACTTCATCAAGATCTAACGCATGCAGCACTTCGTTTGCTATCACTAAATGTCCGATATGAGGCGGATTAAATGTTCCGCCCATTATCCCGACTTTTCTCATCGCGGCAAGACGATTTTTTTGTTTTCTTTTGATTCTTTATACAGGACGACCGTATGGCCAATTAATTGAACGAGCTCTGCTTTTGCGCCCTTTGCAAGTGCTTTTGCAACGTCATGTTTATCGTCTTCATTGTTTTGTAAAATGCTAATTTTAATTAGTTCGCGTACTTCAAGTGCTTCCGCAATTTGCGCCGTCATGTTATCATTCACGCCGCCTTTGCCTACTTGAAAAATAGGTGTAATATGATGCGCTTCTGCACGCAAAAATCGTTTTTGTTTTCCTGTTAACATGTTTATCCTCCAAGTCTTTCTTGCACTATTTTCATCATCCGTTTCGGATCTGCAAATGTGCCTGTCCATTTTTCAAACGCAAGCGCTCCTTGGTATGCAAACATTTTCATACCATTTTGTACACGCGCACCATGCTCTCTAGCCTCTTTCATAATCAATGTTTCCGCAGGATTATAAATAATGTCTGATAAAAAAGCAGCCGAGCGAATGTTCGTTAATTGAATCGGTGACGCGTTTACTTTCGGAGACATGCCAATAGACGTTGTTTGAATAATTATATCGTAATTAGCTAAGTTCTTTTCTGCTTCTTCTATTGTAAAAGCAGCTGTTTCAACCAAGTATGGACAGCGCTCTTTTAGCTGAAGCGCATTATCAAGCGTACGATTCGCAATATCAACTTGTTTAGCACCCTGCTGTCCGAGTGTGTAATAAATAGCTCGCGCTGCGCCGCCTGCACCAATAATTAAAATGCGTTTATCCAAAACAGACTGGCCATACTCTTCATGCAAACCACGAATAAACCCTTCACCGTCTGTATTATAGCCAATAAAGCGTCCTTCTATATTCACGACTGTATTGACGGCGCCAATCGCAGCGGCCAGCGGATCTACTTCGTCCAGAAGGGGTATAATTGCTGTTTTGTGCGGCACGGTTACGTTAAATCCCGCAACACCGAGCACCTTCATGCCTTTGATGGCTGTTGGCAAATTTTCTCTCATAATGTGAAATGGCTGATAATGTGCATCCATTCCAAGTGATGTAAAGGCATCATTTTGCATCACCGGCGACATTGAATGCCCAATTGGATCCCCGATTATTCCATACAATTTTTCCATCTGACTTTCTCCACCTTTAAATTAAGGACTTGCGAAGTGTAACCGCCGCTCCTTTTGGCACGTACGCAGCCACTTTTGATCCTGATTCATTCACTGTAATCCAACCGAGACCTGAGAATACAATATCGGTTTTTGCTTCTTTAATTGTCCATTCCTGCCGCACAAATTCAAGTGCTTTTCCACCTTTTCCAGCCGGTTTTAACAGCTCACCTGCATGGTTCTCATACAACTCATCAGCTTTATCTATTTTCGTCCGGTGTATGTCAATGTCATTAGACAAATGGCAGATAAATGAACGTCTTCCGCCGCTTATATAGTCAAACCGGGCAAGACCGCCGAAAAACAGCGTCTGTCCTTCATTTAATTGAAAGACTTTCGGCTTAATTTCTTTTTTCGGCAAAAGCACTTTCAACTCTTCTTTGTCAACGAAATGTGCCATTTGATGATGGTTAATGATACCTGGTGTATCAACAAGTACATGGCCATCCGAAAGCGGAATTTCAATCATATCAAGCGTCGTACCCGGAAAATGAGACGTTGTAATAATATCGCCTTCGCCAGTAATCTCTTTAATAATACGGTTAATAAACGTTGATTTCCCAACATTTGTACAACCGACAACGTATGCATCTTTTCCGTTCCGGTAATGCTCAATGGCATCCGCTGCATCGCGAACTGCTTTTCCTTGCGACGCACTAATTAGAAGTACATCTACTGGTTTTAAACCGAGTTGACTCGCTTCATAGCGCATCCAATGAATCAGTTTTTCCCGTTTCACAGATTTCGGCAGTAAATCAGATTTATTCCCGATTAAAAGCACCGGATTTTTCCCAGCGAAACGATGCAGACCTGGCAGCCAGCTTCCGTTAAAGTCAAAAATATCAACAATTTTCACGATTAGTGATTCTGTATCGCCAACCGTATTTAAAATCTTTAAAAAGTCATCGTCTGTAAGAGCGACATCTTGCACTTCATTGTAATGTTTCAGTCTAAAGCAACGTTTGCAGACGACAATTTCTTTTTCAAGTGCTGATGCAGGTGCATAACCAAGATCATCCGGATTTGTCGTTTGAATGGTAACGCCACATCCATCACACGTTATTTGTTCATTGCTCACTGTCTTTCCTCCCATTGAATCATTCCTTTACGCCGAAAAAAGTTCATTAACTGACGTTCAATTTTCCGGTTAATTCGTGTCCAGAAACCGTCCGTTGCCGCAATAGGAATAACCAAAATTGTGTGAATCCCGCTCCGATTGCCACCGAATACATCGGTTAGCAGCTGGTCACCGATCATAACCGTTTCACTTTTTTGTACATTCAACAACTTGATTGCTTTTCTGAATGCACGCCCCAGCGGTTTTCGCGCTTCAAAAATATAGGGCAACTCGAGCGGCGTTGAAAACGAGCTGACCCGGTTTCGATTATTATTGGAAACGATGAGCACTTTAATGCCTGCATCGCGCATTTTATTAAACCAGTCTAATAATTCCGGTGTTGCATCTGGACGATCCCATGCTACAAGCGTGTTATCTAGATCCGTAATAATCGCTTTAATCCCTTGTTGCACCAGATGTTCCGATTTTATTTCCAGAATACTATTCACTTGCTCATTTGGCAAAAATAATTTTAGCACAATTTACACCTCTAATCTCAGTCTTACCATCCTATCATAGCTGATTTTTTCATATGTGACAAAACAATAATAAGTCCAAAAATGTTTCGACAATTTTCTTATTCCCGTTCTGTGGATAACGTTATGCACAAATCAACAGCTTATATATATAGGCTTTTTCCACTTATTATACAGCTTGCCATTACTTATCCACGCCTACCTGTGGAAAAAAGAACGATTGTTCTATAATTGTTTTTTTGGTACACTAGAACAAAGCTTCACTATTACTTTTTTGGAGATGAGTATCTATGCGTACACTGTCCGATCATTTACTTCTTTTTTCCTACAAAAAAGCAACAGAGCTTAAATTGAATGACGAATTCATTGCTTTAATGGAACAAGAAATGAAACGCCGCGTTGTTCATCAACAAGAAAAACAACCTAAAAAGTAATATAACCTGATCTCCCGCATACGATAATCGATAAAGGGGGGATCTTCATGATTGAACTGGCCGCCGCTCTCTCTTTTTTATTGAAAGAAGCGGTTTTTTTCGTTTCGTACGTGAAACATAATGCTTTTCCACATCCACTTTCTGCCGAAGACGAAAAGAAATATCTGGCGCTACATGAGCAGGGAGACCGCCATGCCCGGACAAAGCTGATTGAGCATAACTTGCGACTCGTAGCTCACATTGTCAAAAAATTCGAAAAGACAAATGAAGACACAGAAGATTTGATTTCTATCGGCACAATCGGGCTAATTAAAGGCATTGAAAGCTACTCTGGCAAAAAAGGAACGAAACTGGCGACCTACGCAGCACGATGTATTGAAAATGAAATTCTCATGTATTTTCGCACATTAAAGAAAACGAAAAAGGACATCTCTTTATACGACCCAGTTGGACGTGATAAAGAAGGAAATGAAATCAGCTTACTCGATCTATTAAAAACAGAAGATGAAGACATCGCTGCACGTCTGTCGCTTGAGATGGATATCGAACAGATGAAAACCTGTCTTTCTGTTTTAGATGCGCGGGAAACAGCAGTCATCGCTGCACGTTACGGGATTGGCAGCGGCAATGATAAAACACAGCGTGAAATTGCCGCCGAGATGAATATTTCGCGCAGCTATGTGTCACGAATCGAAAAGCGGGCACTTGCCAAAATGATGCAGGAGTTCAAGAAACTTTCGACAAAACAAAAAAGAGGCCCCAAAGAAACTCTTTCGGAGCACCCTTCCACTCGTCTGCCATCAGTCGATTGATGCAGAAATCATAACACCTGTTACAGTCGCCAGCAACAATCCTAAAATCATCATAACCATTCTTGCAACACTCCTTTTCAAATCCACTTCTATCATTTCTATTACTTTATCATAAAATGACTGTTTTGTTATCGTTTTCTTACTCTTTTCCGAGTTCTTCTGTCATTTTCATGACGAGATTCGCCGAATGAAGACCTGCTTTTGGCAAGAACTGTTCAAATGAAATATCCGACTCTTTTCCCGCAATATCAGAAAGCGCACGAATGATGACAAATGGAACATTAAATTGATGGGCCACTTGTGCGATCGCTGCTGCTTCCATTTCAACCGCCTGCAAATTCGTAAATTTTTCAGCAATAGCCTGTACACGCACCGGATCATTCATAAATGAATCTCCTGTCGCAATTAATCCTTTCACTGTTTTCACTTTTTGATCGACTTCTGCACAAGCAGCAGCGATTTGAACGAGACGCGCGTCTGCTATAAACGCCGCCGGCAGCTGTGGCACCTGGCCGTATTCATATCCAAATGCTGTCACATCAACATCATGATGACGCACTTCAGAAGAAATAACAATATCCCCAACCTGTAATTCTGGAGAGAGTCCACCTGCAGATCCCGTATTAATGATAACATTCGGTTGGAATTCGTGAATAAGTACAGATGTTGTCATCGCCGCGTTTACTTTTCCAATTCCCGAACGAAGCAAGATGACATCAACACCACGTAACGTACCTGTTGTAAACTCGCTGCCTGCAATTGTCTTTACTTCTTTATTTTCCATCGCTTCACGTAAAATCAATACTTCTTCTTCCATAGCACCAATAATGGCTATTTTCATTATAAACCGCCCCCTCTTCTCTTTCTCCCGCAAAAAAACCCGCCGTCAAAGCGGGGCCCTTTATTAACGTCCTTTATCGTTTTGCTCTAGCTTCTGCACTTTGACCGGTTTCCATCCCTGTCCCTCTATCCATTCAATGTAAACTCGGTACGCATCATTTTGATCTGCTTTAGGCGAAACGGTACCGATCGCTCCTTTAGGTCCATTTCCACTTATGTACCATACTGTCATGTCATCAGAAGCGATACCTGTTGCATAGGAGAGTGCCTTCACTTTTTCCTGCCAGTCTGTTGAGTCCATTTCAAATGAAGATGTATGAGTGCCTGCTTGAGATGTGCCAACACCTTCCCAATTCGGATCAACTATATCCTGTTCTACATTTGACTCCGAGCCTTCTGTTACAATAACTTTCTCAGTCTGTTCTTCTTCTTTAACAGGCTCTTCTTTAACAGGTTCTTTTGTTCCAACTGATTCTGGTTCCTCTTCTTTCTTTTCATCCTCATCTGTTACAGCAGCTGTCTGCTCTTGTGTCGTTTTTGTTTCTTCCAGAGCGGCCGGTTCTTCATTATTTCCACCCGCAAAAATCGTAAATCCGACAATAATGATAAGCAGCGCGACAACCGCAATAGCTGTATTTAAAATACGGTTTGTTTTTCTCCGCTTTGTTTTGCGTTCTGCACGCGACGTTTGTTCCATTTTTTTCTCCTCCTCGTTACGCCTCCATTTTAACACGTCTTCTTTACAGGATAAATGAATTTACATAAAAAAAACGCAAAAGGCTCAAGCCTTAAGCGCTTTTTCATTTAACCGATCGAAACAATTTTCACATTCATTTCGCCAGCTGGCGTTTGAACGATCACTTTATCGCCGACACGTCTGCCAATCAAGCTTTTCGCAATCGGTGAATCATTTGAAATTTTCCCTTCAAATGGATCCGCCTCTGCACTGCCAACAATTGTATAACTTTCCTCTTCACCGTCCGGCAACTCAATGAATGTAACAGTCTTGCCAAGTGAAACCTCGTCGGAATTCACCGAATTTTCTTCAATAATTTTCGCGTTACGGATCATTGTTTCAATCGTACCAATCCGTCCCTCTACAAACGCCTGCTCTTCTTTTGCCGAATCATATTCGGAGTTTTCAGACAGGTCGCCGAAGCTGCGGGCAATTTTAATACGCTCGACTACTTCTTTACGCTTTACTGATTTTAAGTGTTCCAGTTCTTGTTCTAATTTTTCTTTACCTTCCAGTGTCATCATGTATACTTTTTCGTTCGACAACTTTTTCCACTCCTTTAATGTTCAAAAAAGGCATTGAAATATGAGCGCGCACCCTCTTAAAGAGGGCGCGCGTTTTCCAAATTATATGCCTGTTTCATAAAAACATACTATAAAATATCTTTTTGTTCAAGATTTGTTTGTATTTTTGCACGTAATAAACTAGAGATCAGCATCCGTATTTACGAACAACTTACTATTCATTATGGTGCACAAATGAATGTCACAGCCCTTTCCGCATCATATCATCTTTTGATACAGGATGATCCACTTTAAATTGAACGATTTGAAGTGGATGACGGGCAGCGTCGAGCTCATTGCCATCTTCATCGACGACGGTTCCAACAACTTGAGTAAAGGCGTCCATGTCCGGACCAAAAAATTCTACTGTATCGCCCGGACGAAAAAAGTTACGTTGCTGCAACGTGACGATTTGTGTGTCTTTATCATAATCTACGACAAGACCGGTAAAGTCATGAGACGCTTTTTTACCATGAACACCAAACAACTGCTCATCTGCACCCGGTGTACCTTCAAAGAACGCTGGTGCTGCTGGACGATTTGCACACTTCTCAAGTTCTTCTAACCATTCAGGCTGAATGGTGAAGTTTTCCGGGTCCGCGCAATAAGCATCAATAACTTTCCTGTATACACTGACAACTGTTGCAATGTAATGAATCGATTTCATTCGTCCTTCAATTTTTAAGCTGTCAATGCCTAGTTCAACAAGCCCGGGGATCGACTGAAGCAATCGTAAATCTTTCGGGCTCATCGCAAATGGTGAATCACCTTCTGTTGTCAAGGCCATTTCTTCGCCATCTTCCATCTCAACAAGATTGTAATCCCAACGACATGACTGACAGCAGCCCCCGCGATTTGAATCGCGCGCTGTCATGTGATTGCTTAGCACACAACGCCCTGAATACGCGATACACATAGCACCATGAACAAACGTTTCGATTTCAATATCGACTTTTTCTTTCATGAGACGCATTTCTTCCCCTGTCGTCTCACGCGCTAAAACAACACGGTCCAGCCCTTCTTCTTTCCAATATTGAACCGCTCGCCAGTTAGACAGCGACTGCTGTGTGCTTAAATGTACTTCCACATTTGGTGCAACGCGGCGACACGTTTCGATAATAAGTGGATCCGCAACGATAATGCCTGCTATACCTACTTCTCCAAGACCACGCAAATATTCTTCAAGACCGTCAATATTTTCATTGTGTGCAAAAATATTCGTTGTCACATATACTTTTGCTCCGTAACGTCGTGCAAATGCGACGCCTTCTTTCATATCGTCAAATGTAAAGTTACCTGCATTGGAACGGAGACTGTATTCCTGACCACCGATATACACCGCATCTGCTCCATAGCGGACAGCAATTTTCAATTTTTCAAGTGTTCCGGCCGGTGCGAGCAGTTCCGGCTTTTTCACAATGACTCGTTTACCATCGACAATCGTTGAAATGCTGCCGTTTTTGAGTGCTGCCATCATTGTATCCTCCTTCTTTAATAAACCGTTTCTTTAAAGAAAAAGCCCGTGTCCAACGGCCGATGATCTTGCTGGAGTGCTTCAGCTTCTTCAAGCAATTCTTCTTTTTCATCTTCATATTGATCCGGGTTTTCAACACATAAATCGATTGCTTTTCGATACAATTTTGTCACCGAAACACGATAGTCTTCTGTTTGAAGAACGCCGTCAATTTTAAATGAATCGATGCCTGCTTCAATCATCTCCTGCAGCTCATCAATAATGCACATATCATTTGGACTCATAATATGCGTACCATTTTCATCTTCATAAATAGGGTACTTATTGCTTCGTTCTTCGTCATGCAAAAGCATATTTTGCGCACCTTGCCGCTTTTTGATTTCCATCTTTTTGCCCATATATTCAAAATAATGACCAAGAAGCGGCCGTTTTGATTGGAACATGCATGTCATGCCATGCACTTGCACTTCAATCGCGACTTCAGCATTTTCTTTCGTTTCAATGATCGCATCCATGCTGAGTTCGCGTGCAAGCACCGCACGGACAGAACCACGTTTCCCCCAGTAGTTCGCTGTATACCAGTTTGTCGCAATAGTCTCAGGACTCCAGTGAAGGGGAAAGTCTGGTGCAGATGCGCGAACTGCCATTAAGACCGCCGGATCGCCAAACACGATGGCGTCAGCTCCTGATTCTTTGACGAATTGTACGTATTCATCCAGTTCATCAGCAATTTTATTATGAAAAATCGCATTCACTGCGACGTATACTTTTTTCCCGTATGCATGTGCCAATGTAACGGCTTCTTGTATTTGCATACGGCCAAATTCCCCAGCAAGGCGAAGACCATACCGCTGCTCACCTAGGACAAAAGCATCAGCACCCGCTTCAATTTGTCGGTTCATCTCGCTGACACTGCCCGGTGTCACTAGTAATTCTGGCTTTGTCACTTTTCTTCACTCCGTTTTATGCTGACAGCAATCCCATCACCAGACGGCAAAATCATTGTCTGGAAATCGGGATGTGTCATCAGCCATTCATTATAATCCATAATTTTTTGTACCATTTTCTCTATTCGTTTCGACGGTGTTTCTATTCCTGCAGCATATCCTTTAAATAATACATTATCGGAATAAATGACGCCGTTCGGTGCAAGCATCGGTGCATATAAATCAAAAAAGCGTCGGTATTGTCCTTTTGCTGCATCAATAAAAATCGCATCAAACGGTCCATACTTTTCCGCTTCTTCTGCCAGTTCAAGCGCATCGCCAAACAATACGTGTATGCGTTCCTCATCATTTGAGCGGCCGATGTTTTGGAGTGCCTGCTCATGCCGTTCACTGTCCCTCTCCATTGTCGTAATATGAAGGTTAGGTACAGCATCTGCCATCCTGAGCGCTGAGTAACCAATCGCTGTTCCGATTTCGAGCATACGTTCAGGTTTTTGAAGCTTTAACATTGCAATTAATGTCTCCATACCAACAGGTTCCATGATAGGTACGCGGTGTTTTAGTGCGTACTGTTCCATTTCCGCAAACAATTTCACGCGTGCCGGCAGCAGCGATTCAATGTAGCGGTGTATCTCGTCTTTCATGAAAATATGACCTCTTTTCTAAGAAAAAGAGAAAGCTGTATTAGCTTTCCCGAGTCTTCTGTGCCCGGATTATTCTATCATAGAAAAGAAAGAAAATCCATGCACGTTTCTTATTGATTATTTGTAATGTATTTTTGTTTCAATGCATTATGTTCATCCAATGTTTTTGAATAATATACATCCCCTGCAGGTGAAGCGAGGAAATATAAATAATCCGTCTGTGCCGGTTCTAGAACTGCTTCCATTGAGTCCCTTCCGCTGTTACCGATCGGTCCCGGTGTTAGCCCTTTTACCTGATACGTGTTATAGGGTGAATTAACTTCAAGATCTTTATATAAAACGCGATCCTGATGTGCACCTTTTGCGTATAAAATGGTAGGGTCTGTTTGCAATGGCATATCTCTTTTCATTCGGTTGAAAAAGACGCTGGCGATTTTTTTACGGTCTGTTTTGCCAGTTGCTTCTTCCTCAACGAGCGAAGCAATTGTTAAAAATTCATGAATCTTCATGCCGGATACTTTAATTTGATCTGTATAGCTTTTGACAACTTCATCCGTCTTCGCGATCATTTCTTCCGCAAGTTCTTCGACAGATTGCGCCCCGGGCGTCACTTCATATGTTGCCGGGTATAGATAGCCTTCAAGCGGATAGCGAATATTTTCATTGAGTACTGCTTCTGTGACGACAGCTGGATAAGTTGCCATCATTTTTTTGACGAATGCATCATCATTAAGTGACTTCATCACATCTTCCGGATCATGGTCGGTTGCAGAAGCTATGATCTCAGCTATTTGTGTCAATTGATAACCTTCTGGAATCGAGATCTTTCCATCTGCTAAACCCGTCACTTTGCCCTCTTTTAACGCTGCGATAATTTCTTCAGGCGTCATCGAAGGAGACAGTATATATTCACCTGCCTGAAAATCGCCTTCTCCTATATACTTCACATAATATTTAAAGAGAGTCGCATTTTTAACGACTCCGCTTTCTTCAAGTTTCTGTGATATTGATGATAAACTTGATCCTAGCGGAATGGATACTGCTACTTCTTCCTCGCTTATTTCATCGGCCGGTTTAGCGGCACTTTGCCATACATAATACGCACCCGCTGCTCCTCCTACCATGATCAGAAGGAAAAAAACAAGCACAAATAATACAGCCCGTTTCAGCCGCTTTTTTTTTCGACCGGCTGGCGGATATAGCTTATTCGACATAAAAATCCCCTTTCGACAACATCTTGCATTTTTTCTTATTATACAAGAATGTGATCAAAAGAAAAAGAACAGGTGCTTAATAGCTGCCTGTTCCTCTAAAAATTATTCCTGCTCTTCATCATCAAGGAATGTGTTGAGCATCTCTTCAATCATTTCCCACTCTTCATCCGATTCGATCGGTTCAAGTTCTCCGTCTTCTCCGTCTTCTTTTGGAAGGAACGATGATGCATGTATTTCGATTTCTTCATTATCATCTTCCTCTGCGCCTACAGGGAAATAAAGAACGTACGATTTTTCAAATTCATCTGAATTAAAAGTGAAAAGCACTTCGCAAAGCTGCTCGTTACCGTTTTCATCAATTACTGTAATGTGTTTTTCGCCATGTTCCATTAATGGTCACCTCATTATTTTTGGCTGTCGAGATATCCTTGCAGAATCATCATCGCTGCCATTTTATCGATCACTTTTTTACGTTTTTTCCGGCTGACATCCGCTTCTAATAATACACGTTCCGCTGCCATTGTAGTTAATCGTTCATCCCAAAGAATGACAGGAAACCCGAATGTTTCTTCAAGCAGAGCCGCAAAGCGCTGCGCTGCTTCTCCACGGGGACCAACTGTATTATTCATGTTTTTTGGAAAGCCGACGACAAATTTGCTCACGTCATGCGCGCATACAAGTTCGCCGATCCGCTCAATGCCAAATTCACCGGCTTCTTCGTTGATCTTTATTGTTTCAATGCCCTGCGCTGTCCAGCCAAAGGCATCACTAATCGCGATGCCTACTGTTTTCGTGCCGGAATCAAGGCCCATCGTTCTCATGATGTCGGATCCTCCTGCTGTTCTTTCAAGTACGTTTTGACAAGTTCTTCAATGATTTCATCCCGTTCCAGACGCCGGATTAAGTTACGCGCATCATTATGGCGCGGAATGTAGGCCGGGTCACCGGAAAGCAAATATCCGACAATTTGGTTGATCGGATTGTAGCCTTTTTCTTCAAGCGCACTATGCACTTTAAATAATACTTCTTTTACATTTTCTTCATACGGTTCTTCAGGAAAGTTAAACCGCATTGTCTTGTCAAAAGAACTCACTGTCAGCACCTCACTTCATGCGGGGGTGAATTTAGCCCGCTTCCTGTACGTTATGTTCATTGTACAACAAATGACGATATATTCAAATGGATTTAACCCATTCCTCAGCACATTTTAATGCTTCGTCCATTTTTGACGGATCTTTTCCACCGGCCTGCGCCATATCTGCACGCCCTCCTCCTCCACCGCCAAGACGTCCTGCTACTTCTTTCACAAGTTTACCGGCATGGTATCCTTTTTCTGTTAAATCGCCAGTAACAGCGGTCACGACATTCACTTTGCCATCTGCTTCAGCAACAAGCACGATGATACCAGGAGTCACTTTTTGCTTCAGTTCATCCGCCATTGTACGCAATGTATTCATATCCGGGGACTGTACACTTACCGCAAGCAGTTGGACACCGTTAATCGTTTGAATTTGATCTGTTAAACTTCCTGCTTCTATGTTTGACAACTTTTTTGAAAGTGATTCATTTTCACGTTGCAATTCTTTTAACTCTGTCTGAATGCTCTCCACTTTTACTAAAATATCTTTCGTGTTTGATTTTAGTTTCATTGCTGCTTCTTTCAACACTTGTGCCTGGTTGTTCAAATAAAGGAACGCCCCTTCACCTGTCACCGCTTCAATACGGCGTGTACCTGCGCCAATACCACTTTCAGATAACACTTTAAATAGACCAATTTCTGCTGTATTGACGACATGGCAGCCGCCGCACAACTCTAAGCTGTAATCGCCTATAGATACAACACGGACAATATCTCCGTATTTTTCACCGAACAATGCCATCGCGCCCATTGCTTTCGCTTCTGCAATTGGTTTAAAGGCTATTTCCACTGCAATTCCTTGCCAAATTTTTTCGTTGACGATTGTTTCGACCTGCGCGAGTTCCTCCGCTGTTACTTGTCCGAAATGCGAGAAGTCAAAACGGAGACGGTCTGGATCAACGAGTGATCCTGCCTGATTCACATGTGTGCCAAGTACATCTTTTAACGCTTGATGCATTAAATGTGTCGCTGTATGGTTTTTAACAATTTTCCCGCGTGACAATACGTCGACTTTCGCTGTAACACGGCTGTCTGCTGTTAATATGCCGCTTTCTACAACTGCATTATGCACATTTTGACCATTTGGTGCTTTTTGCACATCTTTCACCGCAACGCGTACTTCATCAGATTCAAGCACACCTTTATCAGCAATTTGTCCGCCGCTTTCAGCATAAAACGGTGTTTCCTTCAAAATAAATTGAATTTCATCGCCTTCATGTGCTTCATCAATCATCACACCGTCTTTCATGATGACAGCGACTGTCGTGTCAACAGTAAGACGATCATATGTGAACGTGCTTTCCGTCGTAATTGTTGATAAAATTCCGCCTTGAACTTGCATCGAATCAGTATCTTGACGAGCTGCACGGGCGCGGTCACGCTGCTGCTTCATTTCTTGTTCAAATCCCGCGTGATCGGCTTTCATGCCTTCTTCTTCCGCATATTCTTCTGTCAACTCAACCGGGAAACCATACGTATCATATAAACGGAATATATCTGCACCGGCAATAGTATCAGATCCGGATGCTTTCGCTTTTTCAATGACAGACGACAAAATTGCAAGCCCTTCATTCAGCGTTTCGTGGAATCTTACTTCTTCATTTTTAATCACTTTTTGAATGAACGCCGATTTTTCCGTGACCTCGGGATAATAATCGTTCATTATGTCGCCAACAACCGGCACAAGTTCATACATGAACGGACGGTTAATGCCAATTTGTTTTGCATAACGCACCGCACGGCGAAGTAAGCGGCGAAGGACATAGCCGCGCCCTTCATTCGATGGAAGCGCACCGTCGCCGATGGCAAAAGCAACCGTACGAATATGGTCGGCAATCACTTTAAACGCTGTGTCTTTTTCTGCATCTACGTGATATTTTTCGCCGGAAATACGTTCTGTCGCACGGATGATCGGTATAAATAAATCCGTATCAAAGTTTGTTGGCACGTTTTGAACGACCGATGCCATTCGCTCAAGACCCATCCCTGTATCAATATTCTTCTTCGGAAGCGGTGTGTATGTACCGTCTGGATTATGGTTAAACTCAGAAAACACGAGATTCCATACTTCTAAATAACGATCATTTTCGCCTCCAGGATACAATTCGGGATCATTTTCATCCGCACCATATTCTTCGCCTCGATCGTAGAAGATTTCCGTATTTGGGCCACTTGGACCTTCTCCGATATCCCAGAAGTTTCCTTCAAGGCGAATGATGCGTTCATCCGGCACACCAACTTCATTTTTCCAGATTAAATATGCTTCTTCATCTTCCGGATGAATCGTCACAGATAACTTATCTGCTTCAAAGCCAATCCACTTTTCATCTGTAAGGAACTCCCAAGCCCAGTAAATGGCTTCTTTTTTGAAATATTCTCCGATTGAAAAGTTACCTAGCATTTCAAAAAATGTATGGTGTCGGGCTGTTTTTCCGACGTTTTCAATATCGTTCGTACGAATCGATTTTTGAGCATTGGTGATGCGTGGATTATCAGGAATAATTCGTCCGTCAAAATATTTCTTTAATGTCGCCACTCCACTATTGATCCAGAGCAGGCTCGCATCGTCAATTGGAACGAGCGGTGCGCTTGGTTCCACGCGATGACCTTTCTCCTGGAAAAATTCTAAATACAGGCGGCGAATATCTGCGCCAGTTAATGTTTTCATTAAAAATTCCTCCTCAAAATATGTATACATAATTCCCGGAAAAGAACGAAAAGACAGCAAAAAAAGCCCCATCCCCTAACAGGGACGAAGGCTTCTTCGCGGTACCACCCTGATTGCGAATCAACTTTACGACTCGCCTCTCAAACGCCTTAACGCGGCATACGACAGTAATTCCTGCACTCGAGACCTAGCTTTCCATCATTCTTCATTCAGAATTCCTTTCAGCCTAGGGAACTCTTCTCTAGTCGAATGGGCTATGATGTACTTTTGTCCTTCTCCGATTTGTCAAAATAGATTGATAATCGAATTATAAAAAGGATTGCGCCATTTGTCAATGAAACTCACGACCATTCGTCAATTGGACTAAGCGAACCGTCTTCTTCCACTTGATGAATAACGAGACCACCTTCTAGTTCAGACATTTCTACACAACAGTCGTGGCAATAAAACTGGCCAGCCCCAATTCTCCCAACTTCCCGGCTGCCGCAGTTCGGACAAGATATCATACTGTTCACTCCTACTTCTTTTAAATGCAGTATGTCCGAACGACGCGTTTTTATGCTTCAAGCTGCAAAAAATCGTATGGTGTGACATGATCCATGCCGATCATCGGGTCGACATTCATCCATGTCTCTTCCGTTAACTTCCCGGCAGCAGGCAGCACAGAGGAAGGTTCCTCTTCTGTAAGCCGCTCTGCCAGCGCCGTTTTTCGAATGAGGTCGTCGTTTCTTGCGATACCTATGTTAAAGGCCTCTTCTTCCCCACATAAAATAAGAAATTGTTTGCTTCGCGTAATCGCTGTGTAAAGCAAATTGCGCCGCAGCATCCGGTAATAGCTTTTAACAACCGGTAAAATGACGATTGGAAACTCACTTCCCTGCGATTTATGAATCGAGCAGCAAAATGCGTGCGTTATTTGATTTAAGTCATTACGCGTATACGTTACTTCATTACCTTCATATGAGACAATGACCATGTCTTCTTTTTCCGTATTTTCTTTTGCGAAAAAGATTGAAATAATTTCGCCAATATCACCGTTAAAGACATTTTGTTCCGGCTGGTTGACGAGCTGTAGTACTTTATCGCCTATCCGGTATTTGATGGAACCAAATGGCAGTTCTTTCCGACGGCCATCTACATTTGGATTCAGTACATTTTGCAGCACTTCATTTAATTTATCAATGCCCGCAGGTCCTTTATACATCGGCGCGAGCACTTGAATATCGCGCGGTTCGTATCCTTTTCCAGCTGCATTTTTGACTACTTTTTCAATGACTTCCGGAATTTGCTCGGTCCGACAGCGAAGGAATGACCGGTCTTTTTGTGGCTGCGTAAGCGTATCCGGCACACGCCCATCTTTTATGCTATGTGCCAGGCTAATAATAGACGAGCCTTCTTCCTGACGATAAACATCCGTTAAGCGGACAGACGGAATCACCTGTGATGCCAGCATATCTTTTAACACTTGTCCAGGACCGACCGACGGCAGCTGATCTTCATCACCGACGAGTACAATTTGCATATCGTCCGGCACTGCTTTAAACAATTGATGCGCAAGCCAAATATCAACCATTGACATTTCATCGACAATAAGCAGCCTTCCTGCAATTTCTTTTCCTTCTTCTTCTGGCTCTTCCTGTCCATTAAAGCCGAGCAGCCGATGAATGGTGACCGCAGGCAGACCGGTCGATTCCATCATCCGTTTGGCCGCACGTCCAGTCGGCGCGCACAATTTAATGGGAAATGGCTCTTCCTTATCATAGCGCTTCGGATCAAGTGACAATCCGTGCAATTCGCCGTATAATTCGACGATTCCTTTAATAACGGTTGTTTTTCCGGTACCTGGCCCTCCTGTTAAAATCATTAACGGAGACGCCAGTGCCGTTTGAATCGCACGCTTTTGCGAAGGAGCGTATGACATGCCGGTACGATCTTCAAGTTCACCGAGCGCTAGTAAAAATTCGGATTCTGGAAAGGAATTCAGGTCCTGATCGAGTACACGCTGCACGTTTGTGACGAGTCCTTTTTCAGAAAAATAAAGAGACGGCATATATACCCGTTTGTCTTCGCCTGATACTTTTCCTTCTTCTTCAAGTTCGATCAGACGCTTTGCAATTGCATCAAACTCTCCTGTCCCATTTGCACTTCTATCAAGCAGTTCTTTTACTGTATGTAAAAGGGCTTCTGCTTCAACGTAACAATGTCCTTCCTGAAGACATTGCTGTTCAAGCATGTATAAAATGGCAGCTTTCAACCGATCGGGGTGCTCTCCGCTAATGCCAATTTTCGCACCAATTTCATCCGCTCTTATAAAGCCGATCCCTTCGATATCTTCCACGAGACGATACGGATTTTCACGTATGATGTTTAACGATTCATCGAAATACATTTGATAAATTTTCATCGATAGTTGCGGGCCGAAGCCAAAATCATTCAGCGTCATCATAATTTGCTCTAGTCCCTGGTGTTTCATTAACGTGTCGTATAACATGTCGGCTTTTTCTGCGGGAAGCCGCGGTACTTCCTTTAAACAGGTCCGATCTGCGATAATTTTCGAAATGGCTTGTTCACCGAGTGTTTCGACAATCGTTTCCGCTGTTTTTTTGCCGATTCCTTTAAACAGATCGCCGGATAAATACGTAATCACACCCTGTTTCGTCTGTGGCATTTCTTTTTGTGCCGTCCGGGCAATAAACTGGCGGCCGAACCGCGGATGATCTTTAAATTGACCGTGAAACATATACATTTCGTGCTCATGAACAGCGGGAAAATAGCCGGTCACGACCGCTTCTTTTTCTTCGTAATTCCCGTCCGTTTCCGTGACGCGGACACGAAGAACAGTGTAAAAATTTTCAGCATTTCGGAAAACCGTCACAATATGCCGGCCTTTAAGAAACTGTTCATCTTCTGTGAATAAATCCCTTTTATCCTGCGCCACGTACATCCACTCCGTTATTCTGCTTTTTCAAGCAGTTTTTTTCCATATCCAGCGAGCATATGATCCGGCTGAATCTCCAGTGCATGGTCGAAACATTCATATGCTCTTTCTGCATTTTCATAGTGTCCCGCAAATAGGACGCCAAGATTATAATACGCATCCGCATGATCTGGATCCTGTTCGATAACGGTTTCAAGCTGACTTTTCGCTTCTGCATATTGCTCCGTTTTGGCAAGTGACAGCGCAAATTGAAAACGTGCTTCTGTATCTTCTTCATTCAATTCAACCGCCCGCATTAAAAAGGGAAGCGCCATAACGGTCTGTTCAAGCTGTACAAACGACAGCCCTAGCATAAAAAATGCATCGGCTTCGTCCATGCCATTTCGGGTTGCTTTTTCAAATGATTTTGCCGCTTCTTCAAACTGCTCCTGACTGAAATAAAAAGAACCAAGTGCATAATGAGCAGCTCCAGCAGCCGGATCCACTTCTACTGCTTTTTCATAAAATTTCACTGCGCGCGCGTAGTCACCCATTTCAGCTAATACATGACCGAAATTAATGTACGCGGCCGGATCATTCGGTTCTTCTTCAATTTGTTCTGTAAATAATTTTAGTGCTTCTTCCCATTTTCCTTCTTGTAAAAATTCAATACCTTGCTGGTTTTTGTCCATCGTATCCTCCGAAAAAAGTTGTTAGTTGTTTCTTTCATTATAACAAAGACAAGTAAATGTCCCAAAAATACTTTAGGATGACAGATTCGTTATCTCGCCATGAAATCGATAAATCCCGCCAACATAAGTGGCGGGATTACTTTATCCTACATAATCAAGCTGTTTTCCTTCTTTAAATACTTCATCAATCGTACCGCCGCCAAGACAGATATCTCCGTCGTAAAAGACGACAGCCTGGCCCGGTGTGATGGCGCGTACCGGTTCGTCAAATGCAACACTCGCCTGGCCGTTGCCGATCAACTTAACCGTCACGCCTGTATCTGCCTGGCGGTAGCGAAATTTTGCCGTGCATCGAAATGTATCCGGCATATCCCTCTCTGTTGTGAAGCCGACATTTACAGCATTCAATGAATCGGAGTATAACTTTTCATGATCAAATCCTTGCACAACGTACAATTCATTTTTCTCAAGATCTTTTCCGCCGACAAACCAAGGATCACCGGAGCCGCCGATGCCAAGACCGTGGCGCTGACCGATTGTGTAGTACATTAACCCGTCGTGATGGCCCATTTTGGCACCAGCAAAGGTCACCATATTACCCGGTTGCGCCGGCAAATACTGACCTAAAAATTCTTTAAAATTGCGTTCACCGATAAAACAAATGCCCGTTGAATCTTTTTTCGCAGCAGTCGCAAGTCCTGCTTCAGCCGCGATTTCACGGACGCGTTTTTTCTCAAGCTCACCAATCGGGAACATGACTTTATCAAGCTGACTTTGCGATAATTGATTTAAAAAATACGTTTGGTCTTTATTGCTATCAATACCGCGCAGCATTTTGACTTCGCCGCCGCTGCGGTCAATTCTTGCATAATGACCTGTTGCAAGATAATCAGCACCTAGCTTCATAGCGTGGTCTAAAAAGGCTTTAAACTTAATTTCTTTATTACACATGACGTCCGGATTCGGCGTACGTCCTGCTTTATATTCATCTAAAAAGTACGTAAATACTTTGTCCCAGTACTGCTTTTCAAAATTGACTGCATAATATGGAATGTCAATTTGATTGCAGACGCGGATGACATCATCATAATCTTCCGTCGCCGTGCAGACGCCAAATTCATCTGTATCATCCCAGTTTTTCATGAAGATGCCGATGACGTCGTACCCCTGCTCTTTGAGTAGCAGAGCCGCAACCGAAGAATCGACACCACCGGACATGCCGACTACAACTCGTGTATCTTTCGGTGCTTTCATTTCTTCACTCTCTTTCTATGATAGCCGCTTGACGATTTCAGCCGTTTTTACCGCAGCTCGCTCAATTTGTTCTTTTGTATTGTTTAATCCAAAGCTGAACCGGATCGATGAGCGTAATTTATCAGAATCTGTACCGAACATCGCCGTTAATACGTGAGATGGCTCGATGGATCCTGCTGTACAAGCCGAACCGCTTGATGCCGCAATTCCTTCCATGTCAAGATTAACAAGAAAAGCTTCGACATCCACCCTTGGAAAAAATAAGTTTAGCACATGTACAAGTGACTGTTCAACTTTACTGTTTACAGAAAAGTCGATGTCCTGTTTCTCTAATGTTTCAATGAAAATCGATTTTAACTCTTTGTATTGGTCCGTTCGTTTTTCCATCGATTGGATCGCAATGGATGCTGCCGCAGCCATTCCAGCAATGGACGCGACATTTTCTGTTCCGGCCCGACGTTTCCGCTCTTGCTCACCGCCGTATAAAAGAGGTGATAGCGGCAAGCCTGCCTTTGCATACAAGACACCGATTCCTTTTGGCCCGTTAATTTTATGGCCCGAGATGGCTAGAAAATCAACATTTAATTCCTGAACGTTAATGGGTAAAACACCATACGCTTGAACGGCATCCACGTGGAATACTGCCGAATGGTCACGGAGTAGTTCTCCAATTTCTTTCACAGGCTGAATGGCACCTGTTTCATTGTTTCCATACATAATTGAAACAAGAATTGTATCCTCTCGGAGTGCTTTTTCTACGTCCTGAACGCTGACAACACCTGATTCATCTACTGGCAAATACGTCATGTCAAATCCTTCTTTTTCAAGTGCTTCGCACGCGTGCAGGACAGCATGATGTTCTATCGCTGTTGTAATGATATGACCTGCTTTTTTCAAACGGGCTGTGCCAAAAATAGCTAAGTTGTCTGCTTCTGTGCCGCTTCCGGTGAATATAATATCATTATGTCCTGCATGTATTGTGCTTGCAATCATCGTCCGCGCTTCGTCCACAATACGGCGGGCGTCGCGTCCGAAAGAATGAATGCTTGATGGATTGCCATGCGTGCCGGATAACACATCGAGCATCGCTTTTGCAACATCCGGGTGAATGGGAGACGTGGCAGCGTGATCTAAATAAATTCGGTCCATTTTTACACCCCGTTAAATATAAAACATGTACGCATCGGATTCGCCGGTTGTCGTATGGTTCGCCAGGTCATCAAGCGTTGTATTTTCAAGCACATTTTTAATGGCGTCACTAATCCGAATCCAAAGCTCTCGTTTCGCCGGCTCTTCTTCTTCAATTCCTTCAACGAGCGTAATCGGTCCTTCGAGCACACGAATAATGTCGCCCGCTGTAATCGTTTCCGGTTCATGACCGAGCACGTAACCGCCGTACGCACCGCGAATACTGCGGACAAACCCTGCATTGCGGAGCGGCGCAATAAGCTGCTCTAAATAGTGTTCTGATAAATTGTGTGCTCCCGCAATCACGCGCAGTGATGTCGGTCCGTCACCGTGTCTTTTGGCGAGTTCAATCATAATGGTTAATCCGTAACGTCCTTTAGTAGATATCCTCATATTGTTACACCTCTTCTTTTCAATTCGAGTATTTTGCTATTGTTATATTCGAAATTCTTTCACATTTTTTATTCATTACATAATAACTCTAATCACATGCTTATCATAGTATATCATTTCATATAAACAAAAAACATGCCGGAATACTGTGGATTGTGATACAGTGAGACAAAATACAATAAATAGGGGAATTTTTATGAAGCCACTTGCCTACAGAATGCGACCGCGTACGATTGATGAAGTTGCCGGTCAAGATCATTTAACTGGACATGGAAAAATTATTCGCCGCATGACAGATGCAAAGCAATTGTCATCGATGATTTTATATGGACCACCTGGCACTGGAAAAACGTCCATTGCAGGCGCGATAGCCGGCAGCACGAAATATGCGTTCCGGATGCTAAATGCCGTCACCAGTAACAAAAAAGATATGGAAATTGTGGCCGCTGAAGCAAAAATGTCAGGCAAAGTCATTTTGCTGTTAGACGAAGTGCATCGTTTGGATAAAGCAAAACAAGATTATTTACTGCCTTTTTTAGAAAACGGGATGATTACGCTGATTGGTGCGACGACAAGTAACCCTTATCATGCGATCAACCCGGCGATCCGCAGCCGCTGTCAAATTTTCGAAGTGCAGCCGCTCACACCTGATGCAGTGAAAAAACTGCTTTTGCGCGCACTTGACGATTCAGAACGCGGTCTCGGTTCTTACAAAACCGATGTGACAGACGAAGCACTTAATCATTTTGCCGAAGCATCTGGAGGTGATGTGCGGAGTTCATTAAATGCGCTCGAGCTTGCCGTCACGTCAACACCGCCAAACTCGGATGGCGTCATTCCGATTACACTTGAAGCAGCCGAAGAATGTTTGCAGCAAAAAAGCTTTGCGCACGATAAAGATGGGGATGCACACTATGATGTATTAAGCGGCTTTCAAAAATCAATTAGAGGCAGTGATGTCAATGCAGCGCTTCATTATTTGGCGAGGCTGATTGAAGCGGGTGATCTCGTCAGTATTGCCCGTCGTCTACTGATCATCGCCTATGAAGATATCGGTCTTGCAAGCCCTCAGGCAGGTCCCCGTATACTTGCGGCCATTGAAGCGGCGGAAAGAACTGGCTTTCCCGAAGCACGCATTCCACTTGCCAATGCCGTTATTGAACTTTGTTTATCCCCAAAATCAAACACGGCTTATAAAGCGATTGATGCAGCCCTTGCTGACATCCGTGCTGGACGCGCAGGCGAAATACCTGCTCACGTAAAAGACGCAAGTTATAAAAGTGCTAGCAAACTTGGCCGCGGTGTAGATTACAAGTACCCGCATGATTTTGAAAATGGCTGGGTCTCTCAGCAATATTTGCCGAATACGCTAAAAAACAAGCGCTACTATGATCCAAAAATGACCGGTAAATTTGAACAGGCTTTAGCCAGTGTATATGAGAAAATTGAAAAAGGGAAAAAAGTGTGAACAAATGCTTTATGACTAAATTTAAATAAGCCTAAACAATAAAACCCCTGGACGCTATATGCCGCATCCAGGGGTTTCATTATGCTGCGACATCCCGTTTTGAAAAAACAAAAAACGCGAGTAATTGGAAGACTACATAATACACGGCAAGTACAGCAATGGAGAAACCTAAAGTCATTCCTTCAACCATCACGTTTCCTGTTTCATACTGCAGTAAGTTCGTATTAGCAAACAACACATATTTCGTCCAATCATAGCGCATAGCAAGTAAATATGTCACATTCGGTCCCATGAACAAAAGAAACAGTGAAATCCCAATCGCAAGCGAGCTATTCCTGAACACAGCCGAAATCATAAATGCCATCGTCGCTAAAATAAACACATCAACGGACTTTAGCACGTATAGCTTTATTAAGTGAACGAGCATATTTTGCTCCACGACTTGTCCATTCACATAAGCAAGGTGAGTCGATTCACCTGAAATACCAAACAGCGTCGCACCAATGATAACCGAGTACAAAAATAGCACCATCATTAAAAATAACCCGAACAGTACAACGACTGCATACTTGGAAAATAAGATTTTCGGGCGGCTGATTGGTCTAATCAACAATAACTTTACCGTCCCCCACGTATATTCACTCGCCACAATTCCGCCCGCAACGATAATCATAAATAGCCCGGCAAAGCTGAGAAAATCACTGCTGCCTTCCACGAACGACCACATATATTCTGATGTCGGCACGGGTACATTTTCCGAAAGCCGGTAATCATGAATCGCTATTTGGCCTTCAATATACTCTTTTTGATCAGTAGTCATATTCGGTTGTTCTTTCAATTGCTGCTCGTACATCGCCAATTCACTCTGAACAATTTGCTGCCAGTTTTGCTGCTCTGTCTGCTTACTTTCCTCATACTTTGTAAACCCCGCAAACGCCGCCACCATAATCAAAAGTAATCCGATCATTACATATGTACCCGGCCGCTTAAACTGTTTGATCCATTCATTTTGAATAAGCCCGATCATTTACATCACCTCCCGTTTTTCCGTAATATCCAGGAACCGTTCTTCTAACGATTTCGATGCCTTTTTCACTTCATACATATCAATCCCTTTGCCTGCAAAAAAATGAATAACTAGCGGGATTTGCTCTTTGTCTGCTTCAAATGTAATTCGGCCTCTCGAAATTTTTGGCTGAAGATCCTCAAACGCCATTTTCATATATTTCGCCGCCATCTCAGCATTGTCCACTTCAATGCTGTACGTATCCCGTCCTTCTTCCATCCATCCTCGTACAGACTGCATATCAATAAGCTTTCCTTTTTGAAGTATGCCGATCCGGTCACACATCATTTCCATCTCACTAAGCAAATGACTTGAGACGATGACCGCCATCCTTTCTTTTTCAGCGAGATCGCGGATGTACTGACGAATTTCTTTTATCCCTGCCGGATCAAGTCCATTTGTCGGTTCATCCAAAATTAATACTTTCGGGCGATGAAGCAGCGACTGGGCAATACCAAGACGCTGACGCATTCCGAGCGAGTATGTTTTCACTTTGTCATGAATGCGGTCTTCCAGTCCGACAAGCTTGACGACTTCGTCAATACGCTCGCGGCTCACACTTTTTTGCATGCGGGCATATTGTTTTAAGTTGTCATAGCCGCTTAAAAACTTGTACATTTCGGGATTTTCAACAATCGCGCCAATGTGTCGGATCGCATCTTCAAATTCGGTTTGAATGCTATGTCCAGAAATCGTAATATCACCTTCTGACAATTTCATTAATCCAACAATCATCCGAATCGTCGTCGTTTTCCCTGCTCCATTCGGACCGAGAAATCCAAACACTTCTCCTTCCTGAATCGTAAAGTTAAGTGAATCGATAATCTTTTTTCCTTTAATCGTTTTCGAGACATTTTCAAGCTGAATGACAGCGTTCACACCAATTCCCCCTTTTTGAAATTGCTTTTCAACCATTCCAAAATTGATAAGCCTTGCTCTTCACGAATTTGTTCGACATTGCAATGTGCGGTAATCCGACCTGATTCAAGAATAATCGCATCTTCTAAAATCGGTTCAATTTCCGTAATTTCATGTGTGGCGATGATCACCGTCTGCTCACCGAAATCAATGAATGACACGAGGCCTTGTACAATCGTGTCACGCACCATCGGATCAAGACCGATAAACGGTTCATCAAGCAGCAGCACATCGGTCTGACGTGATAACACAAGCAAGAGCTTCAACCTGCCCTGTTGCCCTTTTGATAACTGACTCACTTTTTGATGACGGTCCAGCTCCATGAACGTCAATAATTCTTCTGCTTTTTCTATTGAAAAATCGCTGTACTGCGAATGATAATAGTGAATCATCTGTTCAATTTTAAAACCCGGGTATAACATGCCTTCGCTTGCTAAAAAGGCCAAATTAGAAGCAGTTTTCCGGTCTGCTTTTTTTCCTGCTATTGTCACATCACCTTTTGATGGATACACAAGCCCCGCCATTATTTTCATCATCGTTGACTTCCCGCTGCCGTTCGGACCGAGAATGCCATACACTTTTCCTTTTTCAAATGTAAATGTGACGTTGTCAAGTGATTTTCGTTTCCCATACTCTTTCGTTACATGATGCAATTCAATCATGTCCACTTTCACCCCCATTTAAAAATGACTGTACAGATTCATGAATTTCCCGGTCTTCAAGACCGATGCTGCGCATGTTTTCAATAAATAAAGCAATTATTTCCCGCTGAATGTCCGATCGCAGCTTCCGCTTCATATCTATTTCTTCCGTCATAAACGTTCCCTGCCCCCGCTTCGTTTCAACGACACCGAGACGCTCAAGTTCACCGTACGTACGTTGAATTGTATTTGGATTAACTCCTGCCTGGATCGCCATTTCCCGCACAGAAGGAAGCTTTTCACCAGGGATTAATTCGCCGCGCACAAACTGCTGAACAATTTTGTCTGCAATTTGACTGTATATCGGCTTTGATGTTTTAAATTGTGCACTCATCATTTACACCTCAACTTTTCGATCAAGAAGCCATCCTGCTGCCATAAATAAAAGGAGTAAACCAATGATAGATAGAAGGACAGGCCATACTTGAATTGCTCCATCCGACAGCGTAAAACCGAATCCTTCAAACATGATCGTATTTGATGCACTCGGACTGAAACGAATCGTCCATTGATTGAAAAAAGATTGTACAACATCCCATGTAGTCATTCTCCCGATAATTGTATTCGTAATAAAATAAGCAGCTGCAATAATGATCCATCGAATTTTTTTCAACATAGGATACTGATTTAACGAATGATACAGCGCCCACAAAAACAATCCCCATATAGTGAAGTACAAAGCGCCAATTACGATGCCTCCATTTAACATGAGTCCTTTTAACAGAAGGCCTTCAATAAAAGGAAATTTTCCTTGTTCAATGATGGAAAAGCCTGAAGAACGAGAAATGAATAAACTGAATGCCATTAAAAGGTTTGTCAAAATAAGTGAAGCGATCATGACAAGAAAAGCACTTATTAATTTGGAGGATAGCAGTTTTTTCCCACCTGCAGTACCGTGCAGCCAGTACTGTCCCTTTTCTTCCGCTTTCAGCAAAATACACGCTGCTATTGGAAGAAGGACCATATGGCCCATATAAAGCAAAATGAAAAATGGAAAAACAAGATAAAATTCACCTTTGTACGAGGCGAATACGGAACCGGCTGCATAAAGGAGAATAATCGCTGCTAGCCAGACCCACAAATACGTTTTCACAAGCAAAAAGTCCTTTTTTAATAACCCTCGAAACATTTATCATCACCTCATGTATTAGTGTACTATTTCAATAGTACACTAATACACAAATATGCGTCAACTACTTTTCCCAACTGAAAAACGCCAACCTTATTAAACGGCTGGCGTTTCATTTATAGAGTGATGGATTTTAGGTCAACAAAAAAACCATCCTATTTAAAGGATGGCCATTAATCATTTACACGAGCTATTCGAATGTCTTTTAATACTTCCCGCACGACGTAGCTAGCCATAATTAATCCAGCAACAGATGGAACAAATGCATTGGACGCCGGCGGCATTTTCGCTTTGCGAATTTCCGCGTCATCATTGCCGACAACTTTGCGTACATCTTCACGAATAACAATTGGGCTTTCGTCAGAAAAGACGACGGGAATGCCTTTTTTAATGCCTTCTTTTCGAAGGCGTGTCCGAATTACTTTCGCAAGCGGATCCGTGTGTGTTTTAGAAATATCAGCAATGGTAAAACGAGTTGGATCCATTTTATTGGCTGCACCCATGCTTGAAATAATCGGTATCTCGCGTTTTAAACATTCTTTCATTAAATGAATTTTGTATGAAATCGTATCAGATGCATCCACAACAAAATCAAGGCTATAGTTGAAAAATTGTTCATACGTTTCTTCAGTATAAAACATTTTTAGCGCAATGACTTCACAGTCTGGATTAATATCAGCAATACGCTCTTTCATTAAATCCGCTTTCGGCTGGCCGACTGTTGATAATAGCGCAGGCAGCTGGCGGTTTATATTTGTAATATCAATAACGTCTTTGTCAACGAGAATTAAACGGCCAACACCAGAGCGGGCGAGGGCTTCTGCTGAAAACGAGCCAACGCCGCCAATTCCGAGCACAGCCACTGTTGTATGTTTTAATAAATCAAGCCCTTCTTTTCCAAAGGCTAGTTCATTGCGTGAAAATTGATGAAGCATATACACTCACTCCTGTTTTGGACATAAAAAAAAGACGGCGAATCCCAATTATGCCGTCGTGTAAGATTATATGTTTTGAACCCGCTCACTCGCAGGTGGGTGTCCTGCTTCAGGCGTTGCAAGTCCCCGCAAAGGGCATGTGCGCTGTCCAAAAACCCGGACTCCCTAAACATATTGCGTTCGGTCAAAACAGATAGAAAAACTAACGTACACATCAGGATTCGCCTTTCTGATTACATATTATCATACGCTTTTTCAGCAGTCAACTCTAGATAACTTAATTAATCAGAAAATTTAAATTATTATCTCATTCTTTTTATTTAGCTGTTTGACGTACACGCAAATGCAATTCTTCCAGCTGTGCTTCAGATACTTCACCCGGTGCGTTTGTCAATACACATGACGCGCTTGCTGTTTTCGGGAAGGCAATCGTATCACGCAAGTTTGTACGGCCAGCAAGAAGCATGACCATACGATCAAGACCTAGCGCGATACCGCCATGTGGAGGCGTGCCGTATTCAAATGCATCAAGTAAGAAACCAAATTGCTCTTTTGCCTGTTCTTCTGTAAAACCAAGCAGTTTAAACATTTTTTCTTGAATATCGCGTTCAAAAATACGGATTGAACCACCGCCAAGTTCATAGCCGTTCAAGACGATGTCATACGCTTGCGCATGAACAGCGCCTGGATCTGATTCGAGTTTGTCCAAATCTTCACGGGCAGGCATCGTGAACGGATGGTGAGCCGCATAGTAGCGTCCTTCTTCTTCGTCATACTCAAGAAGCGGCCAATCTGTCACCCAAAGGAAGTTATATTTTGATTCATCGATCATGCCAAGTTCTTTTCCAAGCTTCAAGCGAAGAGCACCTAAAGCATCTGCAACGATTTGCTTTTTATCAGCTACAAACATAATTAAATCGCCTGTTTTGGCGCCGGCTGTTTCAAGCATTTTTGCCTGTTCTTCTTCTGTAAAGAATTTAATGATCGGGCCTTTTAATCCATCCTCTTCGACTTTAAGCCATGCAAGACCTTTTGCGCCATATATCGCTGCAAATTCTGTCAAATGATCGATGTCTTTACGTGAATATTTCACGCCACCACCCGGTACGTTAAGTGCTTTTACTTGACCGCCGGATTCAACAACCTGTGCAAATACTTTAAAACCGGAGCCGCGAACAACATCCGCCATATCAATGAGCTCAAGACCGAAACGTGTATCAGGCTTGTCAGATCCGAAACGATTCATCGCTTCGTCGTATGTCATGCGCTGGAATGAATCCGTAATGTCAACATTTTTCACGCGCTTCACAACACGTTTCAGCATTTCTTCTGTCATTTGCATAATATCTTCCTGACTCATAAAGCTCGCTTCAATATCGACTTGCGTGAATTCAGGTTGACGATCTGCACGCAAATCTTCATCACGGAAGCAACGGGCGATTTGATAATAACGGTCAACACCAGATACCATCAATAACTGTTTGAAAATTTGCGGCGACTGCGGCAATGCATAAAATTCACCTGGATGAACACGGCTTGGCACTAAATAGTCACGTGCGCCTTCCGGTGTTGATTTTGTTAAAATCGGTGTTTCAACATCAAGAAAGCCACTGTCATCCAAGTAATCACGGATTGTTTTTGTTACGTCGCTGCGCATTTTCAACGTATCAAACATAACCGGACGGCGAAGATCCATGTAACGATATTTCAAACGGATGTCTTCTGATACTTCCATACCATCTTCAATCATAAATGGCGGTGTTTTCGCTTCGCTTAATACATTGATTTCTGTTACGTGTACTTCAATCGTACCTGTTGCAATGTTTTCATTAATCGTTTCCGCGTCACGCTTCACAATTTTCCCTTTAATATCAAGCACGTATTCATTCCGTACTTTTTCAGCGATGGCAAGTGCTTCTCCTGAAATTTCCGGGTTAAACACGATTTGCATAATGCCTGTACGGTCGCGTAAATCGATAAAGATGACGCTTCCTAAGTCACGGCGACGCTGCACCCATCCTTTTAACGTTACTTCTTCTCCAATATGCTGCTCGGTCATTTCACCGCAATAATATGATCTTCCAAACATTTATTTCGCCTCCATTTTTGTTTTTAAATAATCTGTCAGCTCTGAAAGTAGAACATTGTCCTGCGATCCTTCTGCCATATCTTTTACTGTAATACGGTTTTCAGCCAGCTCATCTTCACCGAGAATAGCTGTGAATCTTGCTTTTTGGCGGTCAGATGCTTTCAGTTGTGCTTTCATTTTTCGGTCCTGATAGTCGCGGTCTGCTGAAAATCCAGCCGTTCGAAGTTCGTGTACGAGAGCGACAGAATGGTCTTTTGCCTCAATACCGAGTGCGACGATAAAACAGTCCAATCCGTTGTCAACTGGCCACTCGATCCTTTCTGCTTCCATTGCAGCAATAAACCGTTCAATACTGAACGCAAATCCGATCCCCGGTGATTCTGGTCCGCCAAGATCCTGTACGAGGCCATTGTAACGGCCGCCGCCGCAAAGCGTCGTAATCGCACCGAATCCTTCCGCTTCGCTCATCACTTCAAAAGCGGTGTGATTGTAATAATCAAGACCACGAACGAGCTTCGGATCAATCGTATACGCTATGCCGATTGCATCTAAATAACTCGTCACTTTCGCAAAATACGCTTTTGATTCATCATTTAAATAATCAAGAATCGACGGTGCCGTTGCCATCAGTTCATGATCACGATCTTTTTTGCAATCAAGAATGCGAAGCGGATTTTTTGCAAGACGCGTCTGACAGTCTGTACAAAATTCATCGATGCGCGGCTCAAAGTGTGCAATGAGCGCTTCACGGTGCGCATTCCGGCTTTCAGCATCGCCTAGTGAATTGATGACAAGATTGAGTTTTTTCAGACCCGCTGACTTATAGATATCCATGATGAGCGCAATTACCTCAGCGTCAATCGCTGGGTCTTCACTGCCGATTGCTTCGACACCGAACTGGACAAACTGACGATAGCGGCCGGACTGCGGGCGTTCGTAGCGGAACATTGGACCTGTATAAAATAATTTAGTCGGCTGATCCGGTATGCCGAACATTTTATTTTCAACAAATGAACGAACAACAGCGGCCGTACCTTCTGGACGAAGGGTTAAACTTCTTTCGCCACGATCTTCAAACGTGTACATTTCTTTTTGAACGATATCGGTTGTATCCCCGACACTTCTCGTAAATAGTTCTGTATGTTCAAAAATTGGTGTCCGAATTTCCTTATAGTGATAACGGCGACATACATCTTTTGCAATCGACTCAATGTACTGCCATTTTTCCGATTGCCCCGGTAAAATATCTTGCGTGCCGCGTGGAACTTTCACTGACATGTTCATTCCTCCTCATGTATGTATAAGCACATAAAAAAACTTCCATCCCTACAAAAATTTGCAGGGACGGAAGTTTTCCGCGGTGCCACCCTCGTTAAAGCCGGAGCTTTCACTTTTTTGATAACGCAATACGCGGTTTTTCCTACTATTATTCAGAAAAACGCCTCGGAAGTGTCTTTTCATGAAGATGCACCGTAAATGCTCTCAGTCTTGGCATTTTTCTCTGTCCGGTCAAGCTTTCATTACTTTTCTTCGTCAATGGCTTTTATTTAGTATGATGAAAGAATTATAAAAAACTTTTGCCTATTTTTCAAGCACGTTTTACGCTTTACTATCGAGAATGAGCGTGACAGGTCCATCGTTGACAAGCGATACATCCATCATAGCACCAAATACACCCGTTTCCACGTGTATACCTTTTCCACGTATCATGTCGTTAAACTGTTCATATAAAATGTTAGCCTGTTCACCGCCAGCTGCCGCCATAAAGTTCGGACGGCGGCCCTTTTTGCAGTCACCATAAAGCGTAAACTGCGAAACGGATAAAATGGAACCGCCACGGTCAAGCAGGGATTCATTCATTTTGCCGCTTTCATCTTCAAAAATGCGCAAGTTGATGATTTTTTCAGCAAGCCAGGCGGCGTCTTTGTCCGTATCGTCATGTGTAATGCCAACAAGCAAAACAAGACCCGATTCAATACTACCCGCTACTTCTCCATCTATTGCTACAGACGCTTGTTTACTTCGCTGTAAGACAATTTTCATTTACATAACACCTTCGATCAATTCATAATTCGACGGACCGCATAAATCTCTGGAATTTGCTTCACACGTTCAACCACTTTTTGCAAATGATTCACGTTGCGTATGAAGATGGACATATCAATTTTCGCCATTTTATTGCGATCAGACCGTCCTGATACTGCGGAAATATTCGTTTTCGCTTCACTGACTGCCTGCAGTACCTCGTTGAGAAGTCCCTGGCGGTCGTAGCCAGAAATTTCGATATCCACCAAATACTCTTTCTGATTTGCCGCACCCGATTCCCATTCAACTGAAATAAGCCGGTTTTCCGTATCATCCTCTGCCTTGACGTTCGGACAATCTTTACGGTGAACAGAAACACCCCGACCTTTCGTAATATACCCAACAATATCATCACCTGGAACCGGATTACAGCAGCGGGATAAGCGAATAAGTAAATTGTCGATCCCTTTCACCGTCACGCCAGCATTTTTCTTTTGAGCGGAGGGACTCGGCGGCACTTTAATTTCTTTGACAACTTCTTGATTAGCCACTTCTTGATCGCGCCGCTTCCTCAATTTTTCTGTTAGGCGGTTTGCGACTTGCAAGGCAGTAACGCCATTGTAACCGACTGCCGCATACATATCTTCTTCATTTAAAAAGTTAAATTTTTCTGCGACACGTTTTAAATTTTGCTGCGTTATCACGTCTTTCACATCAAATTCCATGGCTTTAATTTCACGTTCCACCATGTCGCGGCCTTTTTCAACATTTTCTTCACGGTTTTGCTTTTTGAAAAACTGGCGGATTTTATTTTTCGCCTGCGACGTCTGGGCCATTTTAATCCAATCTTTGCTTGGGCCGTACGAATGCTTTGACGTAAGCACTTCCATAATATCGCCTGTTTTTAATTTATAATCAAGTGTAACCATTTTACCATTCGCTTTTGCACCGATCGTTTTATTGCCAATTTCCGAGTGAATTCGGTACGCGAAGTCAATGGGCACAGAACCTGCAGGCAGTTCCAGCACATCGCCTTTTGGTGTAAAAACAAATACCATATCGGAAAATAAATCAATTTTCAACGATTCCATAAATTCTTCGGCATCCTGTGATTCGTTCTGGAAGTCAAGAATCTCCCGGAACCACGTCATTTTCTTTTCAAACGATGAATGTTCATCTACTGTGCGGCCTTCTTTATACGCCCAGTGTGCCGCTACCCCAAATTCGGCAATACGATGCATCTCTTTCGTACGGATCTGTACTTCAAGCGGGTCACCTTTTGGACCGATGATCGTCGTATGGAGCGATTGGTACATGTTCGTTTTCGGCATCGCAATATAATCTTTAAACCTTCCAGGCATTGGTTTCCAGCACGTATGAATAATGCCGAGTGCTGCATAGCAGTCTTTAATGCTGTCCACAACGATTCGGACTGCGAGCAAATCATAAATTTCATTAAACTGCTTATGCTGCATCGCCATCTTCCGGTAAATACTATAAATATGTTTAGGTCGACCAGAAATTTCGGCTGTAATATCCATATTTTTAAGGCCCGTCCGCATTTCATCAATAACATCGTCTAAATATTGCTCTCGTTCATCGCGCTTTCGCTTCATTAAATTCACAATCCGGTAATATTGCTGCGGATTTAAATAACGGAGTGCTATATCTTCAAGTTCCCATTTAATTTTCGACATTCCGAGACGATGAGCTAGCGGCGCAAAAATTTCCAATGTTTCATTGGAAATGCGGCGCTGTTTTTCCTGCGGTAAATGTTTCAACGTCCGCATATTATGAAGACGGTCAGCGAGCTTAATTAAAATAACCCGGATATCTTGTGCCATGGCGATGAACATTTTCCGGTGATTTTCCGCCTGTTGCTCTTCTTTTGATTTGTATTTAATTTTTCCTAGCTTCGTCACACCGTCGACAAGCATCGCCACTTCCGCATTGAACACATCCGTCAAATCCTGCAATGTAACCTCCGTATCTTCCACTACATCATGCAGAAAGCCTGCAGCCACCGTCGCCGGGTCCATTTCTAAATCTGCAAGAATACCGGCTACTTGAATCGGATGAATAATATATGGCTCACCTGATTTGCGGAACTGGTGCTTATGAGCCTCTTTTGCATATTCATATGCTTTACGGACAAATTCGACGTGTTCCACGTTCAAATAGGTACGAGTCAAGTCAATGACCTGATCGGCGGTTAATATCTGGTCTTTCGCCATATGCTTTGTTCACCTTCGCCCTTTCAGAAAAAACTAATTGTTCTTATTATCGAAAAAAAAGTGCAGGATGTAAAGCTATCCTGCACTTTTTTTATGAATTGGGCTTATTTTGTCAAATCAATCGTAAGTAAGGAGGGTTAAAATATCATATCCATCCAGATTCGCACGGCCATTCAAATAGTGTAATTCAATTAAAAATGCAACGCCAGCTACAACGCCGCCTAGCTGCTCAACGAGTTTGATTGTTGCGTCGATCGTACCGCCTGTCGCAAGTAAATCATCCGTGATCAACACGCGCTGACCGGGTTTTACCGCATCTTTATGAATCGTCAATACATCTTTTCCGTACTCAAGGCCGTATTCCACTTTGATCGTTTCACGCGGCAATTTACCTTCTTTTCGAACGGGAGCGAAACCAACACCAAGAGAGTACGCTACCGGACAGCCGACGATAAAACCACGCGCTTCCGGACCAACCACGAGATCAATTTCTTTTTTACGTGCATACTCAACAATTTGATCCGTCGCATAACGGAACGCATCGCCATTGTCCATTAACGGTGTAATATCTTTAAATTGCACGCCTGGCTTTGGCCAATCCGGCACGATTTTAATATAGTCTTGTAAATTCATTTCTCTCGTTCCTCCCTGTATGAAGCAGGCTGTTTGATCCATTTATCGATTACGTCTTTCAGTTCACGATAGGATGAATATAGAAGCTTCTGTTCTAGCTTATATTGCGTCTGCTTACGATTATATGCAGATGATTCACTTAAATCACGCTTTTCTGCCCCTTTTTGCACTTCAATCTTTCCTTCGTTTATTTTAACAAACCCAAGCTCCAAAAACACTTTTGACATGAAACGAATCGTATCATACGACCAGCCTTGCTTTTTAGCGAATAAATCACCTTGATTTTTCACGTCAAACGATTCTCTTTGAAGCAAAAAGGCGTAATATCGTTTGAAATGATCACGCGTCGGTATTGTACTGAAAAAATGGCCTTCACGGCTATTAAAATGCGCATAAATACGAGCCGGATTTTTACCCCCGAGAAGGGCCTGAATGATCGATTCGTCTTCCGGTAAATCAATAAATACAATATTCTTTTCATCAATTGATAAGGCAGCCGCTTCAGCGATTGTCGTCAACGTATAAATAGATGGATCTGCTGTTTTTATTTTTGTTGAAAATGCAATGCCAATTCGGTTTTCCGGTACATCCGCATACCATTTTGATACCGGCTGTCCACCGCGCATATCAAACAATTGACAGTCATCCACGCGCATATCACGAAGCATAAGCTGTGGACGGCGCATATTATTCCATTCGTTGATTGACAGCTCACCGATCACCGAGACGTCGGACGTTTTGGCAATTTGATCGGCATATTCACCCATGCCGAATCCGACACCATCAATCGTCTGTCCCTCTCGTTCCAGTGCTACTTTTAAATGCGTCTGATTCGCTCCGATTTTTTTCATCGTTGCCAGTTTCGCATCTTTAATAAAAAAAAGCGGCTTCGGGTTATTCATACCGAATGGTGCTAATTTTCGCAGTTCTTCAATGCTCTGTACAGATACATCAACTATATCCGCTTCCGCATCAACATTCACAATAGGTATAAAATCTTCTTCTGCTAATGTTTCATTAGCAATTTTCACCATTCTGCTGCGCAATTCATCCACATCATCAATCGATAATGTCATCCCTGCAGCCATAGGGTGGCCGCCAAAGTGAGGCAAAATATCACGACAAGTAGATAGGCTTTGGAATAGATCAAACCCTTTAATACTTCGGGCTGAACCTTTAGCGATGCCTTTTTCACGATCAAAGCCAAGCACAATTGCCGGGCGATAAAACGTGTCCGTCAATCGTGAAGCCACAATGCCGACGACACCTGGATTCCAGCCTTCTTTGCCAACTATAATAACTGGAAATTGATCAGGTGGAAAATCACGGTTCACGATGTCAATCGCTTCTTTCGCCATTTCGTTTACAATGGACTGCCGTTCTTTATTCATTGCATCAATTTCTTCTGCAAGCATGAGCGCTTCTTCCATATCTTCGGTCATCATTAAATCAGCGGCAGGTCCAGCATCATCTAGACGCCCCGCTGCATTAATCCGCGGTCCGATCATAAAGCCGACTGTTTCTTCATTAATCGAAGACTGTTCTGTCCCCATTTGCTTGCACATGGCAACGATCCCCGGACGCTCGGATTGGCGAAGAGCCGCTAGTCCTTTTTTCGCCAGCAATCTGTTCTCCCCATTCAACGGCACAAGGTCCGCAATCGTACCGATAGCTGCAAGATCCAATAATTGCTCCGGGACATATTCATAAAGCGCATGCGCGACTTTAAAAGCAACACCAACTCCCGCTAAATAACCAAATGGATACGATCCATCGGGATGTTTCGGATGGATAATTGCAAGTGCTTCGGGTAGTTTGGGACCTGGTTCGTGGTGATCGGTAATGATTAAATCAATGCCGATTTCTTTTGCTACTTGCGCCTCATGAATAGCTGAAATGCCTGTATCAACTGTCATAATTAAACCGAATCCACTTTCTTTCGCATTACGGAAAGCCTGTTCATTCGGTCCATATCCTTCTGTAAATCGGTTCGGTATGTAATACTCTGCTCGAATACCATAATCACGAAGAGCTGTCATTAAGACAGCCGTACTGCTTACACCATCTGCATCATAATCACCGAAAACAAGAACAGGCTCATTTTGTTCTTTCGCCTGCTTAATCCGGTCAATTGCTTTGTCCATATCTTTTAATAAATATGGATCGTGAAATGAAACGCCTTCTTCAAATAAAAATGCACGTGCCGCTGAAACATTATCAATGCCGCGGCTTAAAAGCAATGAAGCCGCAAGTGGGCTCATCTCGATTTCTGCGGCGAATTTTTCACTTTTTTGCCGATCCATATCACGAACGATCCAGCGCATTTTCGATTTCAACATAAATTTCACCCCATAACCCTCTCATTATACGGCGCACTTCCCCAATTGACAACAACGAGAAAAAACCGGTGTCAAAACGGATTTTCATTCGTCTTGACACCGGTTTATTATTCACCGTCCGGGATTAACCGAGTTGAATTCGCTTCAGGAAAATCCATTTTACGGTGCTCTAGCTTTAATTCATGCATTTCTTTTTTCAACCGCTCATTTTGACGGATGATCTCTTTATTTTGACGTTTTAATGCCATCGTCCGGAACAAGCTGAACATAAATATCGCAAGGCCACCCATTAAAACAGCAAATAAAATAACAAGAATAAGCGGCCACTGCGCCTGACCAAATAAATAGTTCACTGTGACAGAATCCACATTAATAACAGCAAAAATAGCAATAGCGAGTGCAAAAATTAATCCGAAAATAAATGTTGTTTGAGTTTTCATCTTTTCCCCTCCTCACCTGCCTTTCTTTTCCCTATTTTACATGCATTTAAAACATAACAACTGCTTTCTTTTTGAAATAAAGAAAGCAAGTATCATATTCGGAAAAATCGATTCAAATGAACGATTTGTTCACATAAAAAAAGCGAGGGCAGTTAATCTCCCTCGCTTTTTACTTACACTTGAAGTTCATCTTTATTCGTATTTTTTTCTTTATACGTAATAAGCGTTCCTTTTTTCTTCAATTCTTTCTTTTTCCAGATGAGCCACAATTGAGCAGCTATAAAGATGGATGAATACGCACCACCGATTAAGCCGACAAGCAGGGCTATCGAGAAGTTCAAAATAGATGGGCTGCCGAACATAATAAGCGCGATAACGGCAATGACAACGGTTAAGACCGTGTTTATAGAACGTGTCAACGTTTGACGTAAACTTTTGTTTACAATCTCATCCAATTCTTCTGGTGTTTTAATTCTCCGCTTCTTCGCCATATTTTCACGCATACGGTCAAATGTCACGATCGTATCATTGATCGAATAACCGACAATCGTCAAGACGGCCGCAATAAATGTAATATCTACTTCAAGACGCGTTATGCTAAAGAAAGCGATGATGAAAAACACATCATGCAAGAGCGCGAGGACCGCGGCTACACCCATGTAAATTTCGAAGCGTACAGCAACATATAAAATAATCCCGACTGCTGCAATCGCAAGTGCCATTATAGCATTTTTCGCCAGTTCTTTTCCGACAATAGGTGAAACGGTACTTACATTTGGATCGGCCCCGAATGTCTTACCGAGGGCTGCTTTCACTTTCGCGATGTCATCTTGCGACAACGTTTCTTTAAATCGAGCGGAAGCAATATTTTCATCTTCGCCGCCAATCGTAATTTTTTCTGCTACAAAACCGAGCTTATCGAGTTCCGCTTCGACCACCTGTTCAGTCAACGGCTTATTTGAAAGCAATTCCATTCGCGATCCGCTTGAGAAATCAATCCCTAGATTCAAACGGAAAATACCGAGCACAATCATCCCAGCAATGATGGCAATAGCGGAAGCTGCAAACAATTTTTTATGCGGTTTAACAAAATCAATTTTATCGAAGCGCGTCGGCAAATCGAGCGCATCATATCCTTCGCTAATCGAGTGAATATTTGATTTCTTCACCCCAAATAGTCCCGGTTTATCTTTCAGCCAGTTGCTGTTCACAAGGAGGCCCAAAAGTAGACGCGATCCCCATACAGCGGTAATGAAACTCATTAAAATACTAATAATAAGAACTGTCGCAAATCCTTTAACTGAGCTTGTCCCGAAGTAAAAAAGTACGCCGCCAGCAAGGAGTGTCGTCACGTTCGCATCGAGAATCGTTAAAAATGCATTTTGGCTGCCCGTATGGAAGGCAGCTTTCACCGAACGGCCAATTTTTAATTCTTCTCGAATCCGCTCATATGTGATAATATTCGCATCGACAGCCATCCCGACACCGAGAATAAGCGCGGCAATACCAGGTAATGTTAACACACCATTCATTAAATCAAAGATAAGAAGAACAAGGTAAATATAGACAGATAACGTCACAATAGCGACGGCACCAGGTATGCGATAATACAACAGCATAAATAAGAAAATGATCGCTACCCCTACAATACCGGCAAAGACCGTTTGATCAAGCGCCTGTTCACCGAACTGAGCACCAACAGATGTCGAATAAATTTCATTCAGTTTTACTGGAAGGGCGCCCGCATTCAATAAATCAGCAAGAGATTGGGCTTCTTCAACAGTGTAACTTCCTTCGATCGTAACTTGGTCAGAACTCAATACTTCGTTCACATTAGGATTGGATAAAAATTTCGGATTTTCTTTTTGAATTTCCGATGCGTATGAGTCGACTCCCTCTTCAAAATCAAGCCAGATTACAAGCTGATTATTTGGAGCTTTCGCTAAAATTTCTTCTGTTACCTTTTTGAACTTGTTGCTATCTTTTAACTGCAGTACAATGTTAGGCTGGCCAGTTTGAGTAAAAGATTGATCAGCCCCTCCTTCTACTAAATCACTTCCATCCAGCATCAATTTGTCATTCACATCACGAAATGAAAGATTCGCCTGTGTAGAAAGAATACTGCGGGCCTCTTCCTGATCTTCCACACCCGCGAGCTGAACACGAATTCGATTTCCATTTTCCACTTGAATGCTCGGCTCACTTACTCCGAGTACATTGATTCGTTGATCAAGCGCTTCTGATGTGTCAGAAACAACACTCTCGGTTATTTTCTGTCCCTCTTTCGCAGGTTGTACTTCATACAATACTTCAAACCCGCCCTGCAAATCCAGACCGAGTTTAATATTTTTGACGATATCGTTCGCTGTCCCACTCATCGTGCCAAACAAGACGAGCACAACGAGGAGAAATGCAACGATCCGGCTCCGCTTTACCATGTCAATTCCCACTCCTTAATTTATGTAAAAATATAATTGATTAAAAAAATTCCGGTAACGAACACCAGAATTCATCAGCACAATTCATTATGAATGAGATAAAAGAGACTGTCAATTTACTCACTATTTTTACGCGGTTCAAATAATTTCGTCATTTCTTCATCTGAAAGCGGCGTACCCCATTCTGGTGATTTGTAAGCACTTACTTGTGTGAAACTCATATAATCACCTGGCTTCACGGATAATACATCTGAGACCAATTTGGAGACTGCCGGTTCTTCCTGTACGACTTTCCATTTCTTTTTCGTTAAATAATGCCAGAGCGTTTGAATACTGACTGTATGATATTCAAATAGCTTAAATTCTTCCACTTTACTAACCAATGCAGGTAAAAGTTTTCGGTAATATGTGTCATACGGATGTTTGTCCATCAATCGTGTCCCCCTGTCATGCTCGTCCCTCTTTGTACATATATCTCATTATACAATATTTTCTTTACAATTACTTTTTCAGAAAAGGCGGTGGCACATTGTCATCATTTATAAAAGGAACGATGTGGCTGGCAGGGGCCATTTTCCTCGTAAAAATACTCGGTTTCGTGAACAGAATGATCATTGCCCGTTTAATTGGCGAAGAAGGGATCGGTCTGTATATGGCCGTATTTCCCGCATTTATTTTAACCGTCACAGCTGTCCAATTTGGATTGCCTATTGCTGTCACAAGAAGTGTTGCGGCTGCTGAAAATGATCAACAGCGAAAACACATTTTAATGAGTTCCCTTTTTTTCACCTTATCGCTTGCATGCATTTTCACACCGCTTCTTTGCTTGCTTGCACCATATCTTGCTGAAACGCTTTTTCATGACAAACGTGCTGTTTTTCCTCTTTATGCGATTGCACCATCTATTCCGATCATTGCCATTTCATCGATTTTGCGTGGTTATTTTCACGGTGTAATGAATATGAAACCCGCCGCACTATCACAACTGATAGAGCAGATCGTGCGGATTGCGCTCATTATCGTCTCCGGACGCATGCTCCTGCCATACGGGATTGAATATGCGGCCGCCGGCGCGATGGCCGCTGCTTCTGCCGGTGAACTCGCTTCACTTCTTTATTTACTTGGGGCTTTTCGTTCAGATTGGCGAAAGCTGCGCAAATGGCCTGGAAAAAGAACAAATCGTCAGTTGACCAACGAACTAGCTGAAACCGCTCTGCCGGCAGTTGGCAGCCGGCTGATCGGATCTGGTGCTTGGTTTTTAGAACCGATCGTTGTCGTCAAAAGTTTAGCCATTGCCGGACTGACAGCAGGCGCTGCAATGAAGGAATATGGTGTGTTAACCGGCTATGCACTCCCACTTATGTTTTTGCCGTCTTTTTTAACACTTGCACTATCTTCTTCACTCGTACCGGATATTAGTGAATCATTCAGTAAAAAAAAGTACAGCGCGATTGCCTGGCGTATTAATGAATCCATTCGGTTTTGTTTTTTTTCAGGCGGCTTCGCGGTGATTGTTCTGTTTTTATTTTCAAAACCGCTCATGTCCATTATGTATCATACCGAAAAAGGAGCCGATTTAATTCAACTTATGGCACCGTTTTTCCTTTTATATTACTGCCAAGGACCTCTGCAAGCTGTCCTGCAAGCATTAAATTTGTCCCGTGCTGCGATGATGAACAGCTTTTTCGGTAATGCTGTAAAACTATGCGTCATCTTTTTATTCGCTAAGGAGCCCCAGTTTGGCATTACCGGCGCCGCCATCGGAATTGCATCAAGTATCGTGCTCGTCACACTTCTTCATACAGCATCCATGCTAAAAGCCGTTCCGATGAAATTGCAATACGGTCTTTATATAAAAATGATGCTCCTTGTTGTCTTTACATATCTTGCAATGGACGCAGTTATGCCATTTTTATATACAACACCCGTTCCCCATCTTTTAAGCGGCATCCTCTTTTGTTTCATTATGTATTTATTCGGCGCGGCTGCTCTTGGTATTTTCAAGAAAAAAGATATATCTACACTGCTGTTCTGGCGTTCTTAACAAAAACAGCCTCCAGAAGTAATAGCTCTGGAGGCTGTTTTTTGATTAAATGGTGCCTTTATCGACAATTTCACGTATAGATGCGCGGTCATACGTTAAGCGTGTACCATCGCCGCATACGATCGTGATCGTTTTTTCATCAGAGGATTCGATCCTACCGTGAAGTCCACCAATCGTGACGATTTTATCTCCCTTTTGCAGGTTGTTTTGCATTTCTGACACTTGACGCTGGCGTTTTCGCTGTGGACGGATCAACAGGAAATAAAACAGTGCAAACATAACAATTAATGGTAAAAACTGTGATAATTGATTCATATTCTTTTTTCACTCCTTTCCAAAAACAGAAGACGTCAAAAGTTTTTTGCATCCGGACGGTTGAAACCGTATTGCTCAAAGAACTCCTCGCGGAAATCACCAAGCCGGTCCTCTCGGATCGCTTGACGTACGTTTTCCATTAAGTTTACCAGAAAATGAAGATTATGATAAGTAGTAAGTCGAATTCCAAACGTTTCATTGCAATGAAGCAGATGGCGAATGTAAGCACGCGAATAATTTTTACACGTATAACAGTCACAATTTGGATCGAGCGGACCGAAATCACGCGCATATTTTGCATTTTTTACAACGAGACGGCCTTCACTTGTCATTAATGTGCCATTACGGGCAATGCGTGTTGGCAGTACGCAGTCAAACATGTCAATGCCGCGCATCGCCCCATCAATTAATGAATCAGGTGAACCGACACCCATTAAATAGCGCGGCTTATCTGCCGGCAAATGTGGCGTTGTAAAATCAAGCACACGATTCATGACATCTTTCGGTTCGCCAACGGACAAACCGCCGATCGCATAGCCAGGGAAATCAAGCGATACGAGATCACGCGCACTTTGACGGCGCAGTTCCTCGTATTCTCCCCCTTGCACGATGCCGAATAATCCTTGGTCTTCAGGACGCTTATGCGCAGTTAAACAGCGTTCTGCCCAGCGGGATGTACGTTCAACCGATTTTTTCATGTATTCATATTCAGCTGGATACGGCGGACACTCATCAAACGCCATCATAATATCAGAACCGAGTGCATTCTGGATATCCATCGCTTTTTCCGGGGATAAGAATAATTTATCTCCGTTTATATGGTTGCGGAAATGAACACCTTCTTCTTCAATTTTCCGAAATTCACTTAATGAAAAGACCTGGAAGCCGCCAGAATCCGTTAAAATAGCGCCATCCCAATTCATAAACTTATGGAGGCCACCTGCTTCTTGTACAATGTCATGACCCGGGCGAAGCCATAAGTGGTACGTGTTGCTCAGTAAAATGTTCGCCCCCATTTGCTTAATGTCTTCCGGTGACATTGTTTTTACCGTTGCGAGCGTGCCGACGGGCATAAATACGGGTGTTTCAAAGCTTCCGTGCGGCGTATGAACGCGGCCTAGCCGTGCACCCGTCTGCTTGCACGTTTTAATGAGTTCATATTTAATGGCTGTCATTGTCAGTCCCACCTTTCGAATCGATAATAAGCATCGCATCACCAAAGCTGAAAAAGCGATACTGTTCTTTTACCGCTTCAGCGTATGCCTTTAGCACTTCCTTTTGTCCTGCGAGCGCACTGATTAACATAATAAGCGTCGATTTCGGCAAATGAAAGTTCGTAATCATCCCATCAATTGCACGAAATTCAAACCCTGGATAAATAAAAATATCCGTCCAGCCATTTGATTCTTTTACAGTACCGTGATCAAGTGCTGCTGTTTCCAGCGTTCGGACAGACGTAGTTCCGACAGCAATCACACGTCCACCATTCTCTTTCGTTTCACGAATGGCGTCTTCCGTCTGTTTCGAAATAGTATAATACTCCGCATGCATATCATGCTCTTCAATCGTATCTACTGAAACCGGGCGGAATGTTCCGAGACCGACGTGCAACGTAATAAACTCAACACGTACACCGCGCATCTTTATCTCATTTAACAGCTGTTCTGTAAAATGAAGCCCTGCCGTCGGAGCAGCAGCAGATCCACGCTCTTTTGCATAGACCGTCTGATAGCGGTCTTTTTCTTCAAGCTGTTCTTTTATATAGGGAGGAAGCGGCATTTCGCCAAGTTCATCAAGCACTTCATAAAAAATCCCCTCATATTCAAAGCGAAGCATACGGCCGCCGTGTTCTTTTTCAGCGGTGCACACAGCGCGAAGCTTTCCATCGCCGAATGAAATGATGCTGCCTTCTTTAATACGCTTCGCCGGTTTAACGAGCGTTTCCCATACATCTTTTTCATCCTGCTTTAAAAGAAGAACTTCAATGTTTGCGCCTGTCTCTTCCTTCACACCATGAAGACGGGCCGGTAGTACTTTTGTGTCATTCAAAACAAGCAAATCGCCAGGTTGTATGTACTCAACAATATGTTTAAAAACGTCATGTTGTATGTTGCCCGTTTGTTTGTCCAGCACCATCATCCGGCTTTCCGCACGTTCTAAAAGTGGTATCTGCGCAATTAGTTCTTCCGGTAAATCAAAATCAAAATCTTCTACTTTCATGTTCACACCTCTAATTATTTCCATTTTCCAACTAGATAAAAAATAAGCGACAGCACAATGCTTGCAACAATCGATGTGACAATCGGAAAGTAAATAGTCGCATTTTCTTTTTTCATGATAATATCGCCGGGAAGCCGGCCAAGCTTTGTAAACTGCATCAAAATGCCGATGACAAGCAGAACGGCTCCAATGATCATGAATAGTTTACCCAATCCAGTCATTGTGCCGGTATCTCCATATGAAAATGTTCATAGGCAGCCGGCAGCGCAGCGCGCCCACGCGGTGTTCTTTGTAAAAAGCCAATTTGTAATAAATACGGTTCATACACATCTTCAATCGTCGTTGACTCTTCACCGATGCTTGCCGCAAGTGTATCAAGCCCGACTGGACCACCTTTAAAACGGCTAAGAATGGTCGTGAGCAGTTTATGGTCAATATGATCAAGGCCGAGCCGGTCGACTTGCAGCAGCTCAAGTGCTTCATTTGCTTTTTCAAGCGTAATATTCCCATCACCGCGTACTTCCGCATAGTCACGTACACGTTTTAATAAACGGTTCGCTATTCGCGGCGTACCTCGTGAGCGGCGTGCCAGCTCTTCTGCTCCTTCTGCTTCGATCGTTGTTCCAAATATATCAGCTGTCCGCAGCACAACATCTGTCAGCTGTTCCGTCGTGTAATATTCGAGCCTTGAATGAACGCCAAACCGATCCCTAAGCGGTGCAGACAGGGCACCTGCACGCGTCGTTGCACCGATAAGCGTAAACGGCGGCAAATCAAGGCGAACAGAGCGTGCTTCCGGTCCTTTGCCAATCACAATATCAAGACAAAAATCTTCCATCGCCGGATACAGCACTTCTTCTATTGAGCGCGGCAGGCGATGAATTTCATCAATAAACAGTACATCGCCTGGTGCAAGAGCTGTTAATACAGCCGCTAGATCCCCTGGTCGTTCAATCGCAGGTCCCGATGTTGTTCTAAATCCAGCACCCATTTCGTTCGCGATGACGGCAGCCATCGTCGTTTTTCCAAGTCCCGGCGGTCCGTATAATAACACGTGATCCAGTGTTTCTTCTCTCTTTAAAGCAGCTTCGATAAAAATGGACAAGTTTTGTTTCACTTGATCCTGTCCGATATATTGATTCAGTGTCTGCGGACGGAGCGACTGTTCTTCAAACCGTTCATCAGCTCCGGCATCACCTGAGAGTACACGATTATCCCCTATCATATGGAAAGAACCCCCTTTTTATCCAAGCAGCATCTGCAGCCCTTTTCGAATGTATTCATCCGTTGGCATGGCCTCTTCTTTTTTAAGGCGTGCGGAAATACGGTTAATTTCCCGTGCAGAATAGCCGAGTGCTTCCAGTGCGAGAAGCGCTTCTTCCAACTCTATATTACCGGACGCCACGGTAACCGCTTCTTTTTCAGGCTGAAATAAACCTGAAAGCGTATCACTTGTCACACCATCCAGTTTCCCTTTTAAATCAAGAATCATCTGGCGTGCTGTTTTTTTCCCGATACCCGGAAACTTTATTAAATACGGTTCGTCTTCCCGTTCAATGGCACCGACTACATGTGACGGCTCACCTGATGCAAGTACCGCAAGCGCTCCTTTTGGTCCGATGCCAGATACGCTGATCAGCTTTTCAAACAACCGCTTTTCCTCCGATGTCATAAAACCAAACAAAAGCTGCGCATCTTCCCGCACGTGATGATACACATAAACAGTCACAGTCGTTTGTTCGTATTTTGAAAATGCAAATGGATTTGGCGTTAACAGCCGGTATCCAATTCCGTTGTTTTCAATCACAATGTATTCTGGTCCAATGAATGAAATAGTACCTTTTATGTACTCGTACAATTTTTTGTCTCCTTTAAACACGATTCGTTCATTCTATCATACCATACACGGGCTAAAAAAGGAACGTCCGTTCCGTGAATATTCAGTTAGTTTTGTAATACTCGTCGATGGCCACAATTAATGCTCCCATCCGTTCACGCTCTGGTGCGACGACACGCGTGATCCCATACTCATTTAACGTACCTGTCGTCACTTTTCCAACTGATCCAGCAACGGCTATTTCGTTAAATGCTTTTGCCAAATCAGTTGACAAATGGCGTTTTTCCGCCTCTTGAAACAGCACGCGTACTTGCGGGGTAGCAGTAAATAGCACCGCTTCGATCTCACCTGTAATTACCTCATCGACAAGCTGTGTGACAATCGCTGGATTCGGAACAGTCGTTTTATAGGGCAATACGCGTGATACATCTGCTCCTTTTTCGGCCAATGTATTTTCAAGAGCAGGGACAGGTTCGCCATGCAGCTGCAAAAAAACATTATGATCGCTAAATGAAACGTCCTGAAGCGCGTGAAGCAATCCAGCATTTGTTCCATCCCCATCAACAATTTCAGATGTAAATCCATACTTCTTCAACGCTTGCACCGTTTTATATCCACGACTGGCAATACGTGAGGCTCCAATGACTTGTGTTAATTCATCAAGCAATCCGAGTGATTCAGCTGCCTCAAATAACGTATTAGTACCAATTCCTGTGGTGAATATGCTCCAGTCCGTCCCTTTTTGCGTAACAGACTCAATGGCTGCTTTCATTTCTTCCGGTGTGCATTTAATCGTTTCCTGCAACGGACGCTCAAGCGGGATGCCACCTTTTTTTTCAACCATCGTACACATTTCATCCATTTTTCTTGAACCCGTAATCGCAATTCGCTTCTCATGTAAGTTTCCCACGTTTTCTCCCCGTTTCTCTTTTCTTTTAATACTATCTTTTTCACTTGCATTTTTCCATAAAAAAGACGATTCAACGTATTGTTGAACCGTCCCATTTGTGCGACCGGTACTTGAATGACATGCTTACCTTTAAAGCGTTCCATCTCCACTTGCTTGTCCGCCGCCACGATGATCGCTGTTGCGTTCGCAATTTCATCGGCTGTCAGCGCATTTTCCACACCACTTGACCCATTTGTTTCCACTTTAAAATGAATATTTTTTTCTTTCGCTTTTGCCCTTAATGCATCCGCTGCCATATAAGTATGTGCGATCCCGGTTGGACAGGCTATCACAGCGAGAACAGACGGTGCACCCGATTGAACAGGTGCGGCTGTTTCTTCTTCAACAAATCAGTGATTTTCATTTTGACCGTCCCTCCTATTCTACGTTTACAATTTTCACATGGCTATAGACATCTTCTACCTCTTCTTTCGTACATAGATCATCAGAAAAGGCCGTCGCACTGCCAGCTGCAACTGCCCAGTGAAATGCTTCATGCGGTTCAAGTCCAGCATCAATTTTCGCCATAAACGCGGCAACCATTGAATCGCCTGCCCCGACTGTATTTTTCACCGTTCCTTTTGGTGATACGGCAAAATAAATTGATTCATTGTTAACAAAAACCGCTCCATCACCGCCCATAGAAACGATGACATTTCCAATACCGCCATCGACTAATTTTTTCGCAATAAATGCCGCGTCTTCCTTCGTACTAACATCTGTATTAAATAGTTCGCTCAACTCGTGATGATTTGGTTTAATAAAAAAAGGGTTGTATGGCAGTAAAGCTTTTAATGCCGCACCGCTCGTATCCACGACAACACGTGCCCCTTTTTTGCGTGCGGTGTCCATTAATGTACCTGCATAATCTGCTGGAAGGGACGATGGTACGCTGCCGCCGATATGAAACCAATCATGCTCTGTCAACTCTCCCGTCAACTGCACTAGTCGATTCGCCTCTTCTTCCGAAATAGACGGAGCCGGCCCATTAATTTCTGTTTCGGTACCTGATTTTAGTTTCACGTTAATACGCGTGACGCCATGAACGGATGTAAATCGGTGGAAAACACCTTCACGGTCAAGTTCACTTTTAATAAAATCGCCTATAAATCCGCCCGCAAATCCGATAGCACACGTATCGCTGCCAAGCCTCTTCAATAGGCGTGACACGTTGATCCCTTTCCCGCCCGCATATAAATCGGCACTCTCCGATCGATTCAAGCCGCCTGCTTGAAAATCCTCCACTCGCACAACATAGTCGACGGCTGGATTTAACGTACACGTGTAAATCATATTAACGCCTCCTTAATGTCCGTTTTTTCTGCAAACATCCGCCTCATTTTATCAGTTATTTTACCTGTCACAATGACCGCGTCTTCCAATCTTGCTATATAGGCGAACGTGCTTTCCTGAAATTTCGATGCATCGGTTACAATAAAAGGCTGCTGTGCTCGTTTTAGTGCTTCTCTCTTAACTGTTGCTTCTTCCGGATCCGGCGTTGTGTAGCCAGCCACCATGTGAATGCCGTTTACGCCAAGAAATGCTTTATCAAACCAATATTGCTGCAAACTGTGAACAGCACCAGTGCCAGTTAATGCTTTTGTCGATTCTTTCAGCTTGCCGCCTGTACCATATGCTTCAATTCCCCGTTCAGCAAGCAGTCGCAAATGATCAAATCCATTCGTCACAACCACAATATTTTTTGCTTGAATGTAAGGAATAATGGCTAATGTTGTTGTGCCCGCATCAATGAAAATACAATCATCGTCTTCGATGAGGGATGCAGCAAGACGGCCGGCCGCACTTTTCTCTTCATAAAATCGGTTCGTTTTTTCGTTCATCGACGGTTCTGTGCGTTTTCTTGATACTTTCGCTGCACCGCCATGAACACGTCTGAGTAGACCCTTATCTTCTAAATCAGTCAAGTCCCTGCGCATTGTCGACTCTGAGGCACCTGTCAATTCAGTCAATTCATGAATTTTGACTACTTCTTTTTCTTTTAAAAGGTTTAAAATGGTCAAATGACGTTCTTCCGTCAACATTGCCTTCATTCCCCTGTTCTTTTTGTTTCCTTCATTATACAACCGCTTTTATAAGAAAACAATCATTTCCAATCAAATTAATCCAAAATCAATCAAGACAAACCAATAATCCATACATATTGATTGTTTACACTAAAAAAGTCGATCAGCATGATGCTGATCGACTTCTCTTCTATATTAAGGTGAAACCATGCCGCCTGCACCTGCTGAGTTTAAATCAGACTGCACTTGAATGGCGTCTTTTTTATCCATTCCGCTTTCTCGGAGCGTACCCCCTGGCTGTTTATCTGTTACAGCGATAACGTTTATCCCGTGGTTCAAAAGAGCACTTTTTAATTTAGATTGAATATCACCTGAAATTTTCGTTTCATCAAATGTTAATTCGGCAAATAGCGTTTTCACTTCACTGCCCCCTTTTAAAATTCTGATTAAAGGTAGCATTCCCTTCTTGGTCTTTTTCATTTGTTCATATGAAAGAAAGACGCACATATTGCGCGTCTTCACCATTACGTTTCACTTCATCGATTGCAGTACGGACAATGCGGCATCATATGCGGAAATCCATGTTCATTCATTTCATTTTCTTTCATTTCATTTTCTTTCATTTCATTTTCATTTTCTTCTTGCTCTGTTTCCATCTCATGCATATAAGGCATTGCATGAGGCATTTGAGGCATTGCATAAGGCATTGCTTGAGGCATTTGAGGCATTGCATAAGGCATTGCATGAGGCATCGGAAAAGGCATCGGGTAAAAATAGCATGGCATTGGTGGACATGGCATCATCATTTCATGCTCATATCCCTGTTCATATCCTTGTTCAGCAGGAGATGGTGCTGGAACGGGTTGTGTCATCCACTGTTCTGGCATCGGCGGACATGGCATCGATGGACATGGCATTGGCGATTCTGGCATCGGCGGTACCGGCAGTGTCGATTCCGGCATCGGCGGCATCGATGGCATTTGCGATTCTGGCATCGGCGGCATCGATGGCATTTGCGATTCTGGCATCGGCGGCATCGATGGCATCTTTGGTTCCTTCATCTCGTCCATTTCCGATTCTAGTAGCGGCGGACGGCCATTCGGTTTTTCGTTCGAATATGGATGCTCGCTACCCTTATATGGACGCTCGCTGCCCTTGTATGGACGTTCGCTGCCCTTATATGGACGCTCGCTGCCCTTATGACTGACAGTATCAGGCAGTTTAATTTTCATACCCGGTACAATCATATCCGGATTTGCCAGATGAGCGTTTAGCTTCTTTACTTCTTCATACGAAACACCGTGCTTTTCAGAAATCGACCAGAGTGTGTCACCGCGCTGAACAATATGGATTTTCATTGTTTCCCTCCTCAATGAGCATTCAACATATTGTATGCGCCCGGTATCCTGCTGTGCCGAAAAAATGTCAGTTTGCCCGTGCCAGCATCCGGTCAAGTGACATCTTTGCCTGTAATGCTGTTTTCTCGTCTACTTTAATAATATTGCCTTTTTTGCCTGCCGTAATTGTTTCTAGCGACCAGAGCAAATGTGGCAAATCAATTCGGTTCATCGTCAAACATGGACACATATTTGGATTCAGCGAGATAATGTCTTTATCAGGATGATTCGCAATAATCCGTTTCACTAGATTCATTTCTGTTCCGATCGCCCAGGACGTGCCAGGTTCCGCCTTTTCGATTACGTCAATAATGTATTTCGTGGATCCATTATCATCAGATAGTGCCACCACTTCCCGGCGGCATTCCGGATGCACAATGATGTTCATGTCCGGTCTCGTCCGGCGCAGTTCTTCAATATTGGAAACGGTAAAGTTTTCGTGAACAGAGCAATGTCCTTTCCACAAAATAACTTGAACATTCGCGATATCTCCGTCATATTCAAGCGTATCTGTGATCGGATTCCAAACCGCCATATGGTCAAGCGGCACACCGATGTCAAATGCCGTATTCCGGCCAAGATGCTGATCCGGCAAAAATAAAATACGTTGTTTTTGCGTAAATGCCCATTCTACCATCGAGCGCGCATTCGATGATGTAACGCATGAACCGCCATTTCTTCCGGTAAATGCTTTAATAGCAGCGGTTGAATTCACGTACGTGAGCGGAATGATCGTATCACCAAATGTTTGCTGGAGAGTCGTCCAAGCCCGTTCAGTTTGATAAATATCTGCCATATCCGCCATCGAGCAGCCCGCACGCATATCAGGCAAATAGACCGTTTGGTTGTCATTCGTTAAAATATCAGCCGTTTCTGCCATAAAATGCACGCCGCAAAAGACAATGTGCTCTGCTGCCTGGTTCGCCGCCGACACTTGTGCTAACTGCAATGAATCCCCGATTGCATCGGCAAATTGAATCACTTCATCCTTTTGATAATGGTGACCTGGAATGAACAGGGCAGAGCCAAGTTCTTGTTTAATCTCGCGCACCCGCTGTTCCATTGTCCCCCGCTCCATATGCCGGTATATTTCCGGAAGCATTCCTTCATTCGTCTTTAACAGTTCATTTAATGCCATTTAAAACAGCCCCTTTCATGTCCACTCGTGCACTTATATCAAGTGCTTTCACTGAATGCGTTAATGCACCGAGAGAAATCCAGCCAACACCCGTTAACGCATAATCGCGTATATTTTCAATCGTAATCCCCCCGGACGCTTCTGTTGCAATATGCGCCGGTACAATCGGCAGCCATGATTTGATCTGTTCAGGCGTGCAGTTATCAAACATGACAATATCCGCGCCCGCTTCCACTGCTTCTATCAGCTGCTCTTTCGTTTCAATTTCCACTTCAATTTTCATCGTATGGCCGCAAGCAGAACGTGCTTTTTCTACAGCACGCGAAATGCTTCCAGCAAAAGCAATATGATTATCTTTTAACATAACAGCATCGTATAAACCGGTGCGATGATTAAAAGCACCACCTGTTCTCACTGCGTACTTCTCTATCATGCGCAATCCAGGCACCGTTTTTCTCGTATCACAGACGCGCGCATTCGTTCCTTCTGTTTCTTTCACTGCCTGCGCCGCTGCTGTCGCGATGCCTGACATTCGCTGCACAAGATTTAATATGACCCGTTCCCCAGAAAGCAGCGCGCGCAATGAACCTTGAATACGAGCAATCACTTCACCTTGCCTCACAACGTCGCCATCTTTTTTCAAAACCGACACCGTGACATGTTCATCGACTAACCGAAATCCTCTTTCAATGATAGCTCGTCCGCAAAAAATACCGGCTTCTTTCGCTGTAAATGTAAATGATCCCATTTCCTCTTCAGAAAAGATGCTTTCTCCTGATACATCCCGATCGCCAATATCTTCAATAAAAAATGCTGTAAGCAGTTGATCGAGTTTGATTCCATTCATGTTCTCCACTCCTCACCGATATTTTTCCTTTTTCAAATGTCACCCAGCTTTGCCCCCACTGTTCTCTCGCTTCCGGAAAATCTGCTCGAATATGGGCACCTCGCGTCTCAGTTCGCTCAAGTGCTGACCTTGCAATTAAATACGCTGTCGTATGCATAAACAATCGTTCTATTTCTGAAACGGATAAGTGACTTATATCTCCGTTTGTATTTTCCACAACCTTCAAACAATCTACTAGACGATTAAGCCCTTCTTTCGTTCGAGTAATACCTACGTTGTCCATCATCATCGCTTGCAATTCATCTATTTCAAAAAGCGGTGGAACAGTTAATGGAAAAGCAATCGCGGCCCTCTTTTTGACCTGCACGTTTTGATCACAAGACAATATATACGCCGCCATTCGTTTTCCAAAAGCGATTCCTTCTAAAAGGGAATTACTTGCAAGCCTATTTGCTCCGTGTACACCCGTACAGGCTGTTTCACCAATTGCATATAAACCATTAATCGACGTTTTCCCTTGCGAATCCGCCTTTACTCCACCCATTAAAAAATGGCTGCCTGGTGCAACAGGGATGAATCCGTCTTTTATATCAATTCCATTTTTAATACACAGAGCGGTTATGGTTGGGAAGCTCTTCTCGAAATGATCAATCATGGAAATATCGAGAAGCACATCATGACCGTTTTTGCGTGCTTTGTATAGTTCAAACGCGGTAATGTGCCGGGGAGCAAGATCTTTCATCGGATGAATTCCTTCCATAATATGGCGTCCACTTTCATCCACAAGTACTGCTCCTGCTCCGCGAACCGCTTCTGACACAAGCCCTTTCGCTTCACCATTTACATATAAAAGAGTCGGATGAAACTGAACAAACTCCATATCTGTCACGACTGCACCTGCGCGGTAAGCAAGCGCAATCCCGTCACCTGTTAACGTTTTCCTATTTGACGTAAATGGATAGAGCGCTCCTGCTCCGCCCGTTGCCAGCACTACATGATCCGCTTCATATGTGTGTATCGTGCCGTCAATCGTTTTCGTTTTCACACCCGTACATGTTTCATTTGACACGATAAGTTCAAATGCCATTTCCTGCTCCATAATACGTACATTATCCGGCATTGACTTTAATAAATGCTCGATTATCATTTTACCGGTCGCATCACCACCAGAATGAACAATCCGATGTTCATTGTGCGCCCCTTCTAAACCGAGTGAAAGCGTGCCAGTTGAACGGCGGTCTGCCGGAAATCCCTCATTTAAAAGTTGTTGTACGCCTTGTGCGCCTTCTTCGACAAGCTGCTCGACAGCGGACAAGCTATGATGATGTTCCCCTGCTTTTACTGTATCTTCTATATGAGAACGGTACGTATCATTTGTAGACATCACAGCGGCGATGCCTCCCTGTGCATAATACGAGTTACTGTCCCTGATCATTGACTTTGTGATAACAATCACATTCAATTGCGCTGCTAAATGTTTGGCTGCCTGCAAAGCGGCAATGCCTGATCCAATAATGACGACCTGTGACGTAAATTTCATCGCTTACCCTCACTTTACAGTTGTCTTGACACCTATCTTCACATAAAATAAACAATATGACAAGATTAAATTTATAATAGAGAGAAGTGTAAATAATGTATTTCGACTATGCGGCTACCTCTCCAATGCGAAAGGAAGCCATTGATGTGTATATAGAAGCGGCACTTCATTTTCCTGGGAACACATCTAGTCCTCACGATGAAGGAACGAAAGCTAATTTACTGTTGCAACGATGCCGTGAACAAATCGCCAAAAAAGCGGGTGTGCCGGCAGACGGGATTTACTTCACAGGTAGCGGCACTGAAGGAAACATACTGGCCATTTTATCAATGGCTAGAAATCGAAAAGGAATGCATGTGATCACATCGATGGCAGAACATACATCCGTTCATTCTGCGATGACGTTGCTTGAATCTGAAGGGTTTGAAGTAACAAAACTGCCGATGAATGAAAATGGCGTTATTTCCATAGGTGAGGTTCTTGCTGCCATTCGTCCTGATACGGTACTCATTTCGATTCAACACATTAATCCTGAAATCGGCACCATCCAGCCTGTTGAAAAAATTTCCAGTTTAGCAAAAAAACACGGTATTTTATTTCATACCGATTGTGTACAATCTTTTGGGAAAGTTGATATAACGAGGATTGAAGCCGATGCAATGACATTTTCAGCTCATAAAATTGGCGGGCCTAAAGGATGCGGTGCTATTTATTTATCACCGCATTGTTTAATCACACCAGTCTTTCCCGGTCTGACACATGAAAAAGGAGTGAGAGGCGGTACAGTAGATACCCCTGCGATCGCTGCATTTGTCGAAGCTTCCCAATTCGCTATTGATCTGAAACGTCTCTCCTATTTAAGAAATTTGTTAAAAAAAGAACTGAATGGGACGTTATGCAAATGGATTGAAGCCGATGAAACAGAACAGTTTCCTGGTGTGATCGGGATGTGTATACCCGGCATTGAAGGTCAGCTCGTTATGCTCGCATTAAATGCAAAAGATATACGTATTTCGACTGGAAGTGCATGCGATACATCTGCTGCTGCAGGGACAAAAGCGGCCATCGCAATGGGGCTGTCAATCGATGAAGCACGGCAGTTTTTCCGTATTTCACTTGGCTACGGGACGACAGAAGAAGAAGTACTGGAACTCGCCCGATCACTCGCTCATGTCGCAACGGAGGCGGCTATGATATGATACTAGTGGAGGGATAACGGATGACAGATAAAAAGAAACTCGCTGGTGAAGAGCGGCGTTCGTTGCTCTTAAACTGGCTTCAACATGAAAATAAACCTCTAACTGGCAGTGAGTTAGCTAAAAAAGCAAGCGTAAGCCGTCAAGTAATCGTTGGTGATATCACATTATTAAAAGCACGCGGTGTTCCGATTATGGCAACGAGCCAAGGATATTTGTACTTAACTAACCAAGAAGAAACCGGGTATGAACGAATTGTCGCCTGTGTTCATCCACCGGACAAGACAGAGGAAGAACTACTTCTGCTTGTCGATCTTGGCGTTCTTGTGAAAGATGTAAAAGTTGAACATCCTGTTTACGGAGATTTAACGGCTTCCATTATGGTATCAAACCGAAAAGAAGTCCTCCACTTTTTAGAGAAAATTAACGAAACGAACGCTGCTTATTTGTCTGAACTAACAAGCGGCGTTCACTTGCACACCATTTCTGCAAAAGATGAAGCGACACTTGATGAAGCAGAGCAGGTGCTGGATAAAGCAGGGCTTTTGCTGGAGTAAAATATAAAATAAGACTGCCATTTTCCAGGCAGTCTTATTTTATATTTTACTTGGAGTTTGTCCTACTTCATATCCGTAGTAGCTGCCAAGCACTTGTACTTTGCAGCCAAGTGCTTCCATTTCAGCGAATGCGCCTGGAACGAGCACATCATCGATTCGCTGTGCGACATCGATGATGAAAAAATAGTTACCGAGACCCGTTTTAAGCGGCCGCGACTCGATTTTTTCTAAGTTTAAGTTACGCCATGCAAACGTCGCCAGCACTTGATGTAGCGAACCCGGCCGGTCTGTCGGTAGCGTCACAACGATCGTCGTTTTCCCACCCGTTTGCGGCAAAGGAAATGTCAATTCTTCATGTGTTTTCGACAACACAAGAAAACGTGTATGGTTAAAATGATAATCATGAATATCCGTCTGTACGACAACAAGACCATACTCTTCTGCCGACAATGAATTCGCAATAGCTGCAATACATTGCTCTGGATGTTCGTTTACATATTTCGCGGCTGCGGCCGTTGATGTCATTTGTTGAGTCGGGATTCCATATAATTCACGGTTCAAAAATTTATGACATTGTGCAATGGCATGCGGATGCGACAGCACACGTCCTACCTCTTTCCATTGTGGCGCATGATCGGGATGCACGAGTAAGTGCTGCTGAATCGGCGCTGTCAACTCTCCGACAATCGTCAAATCTGCTTCATGAAAAAGATGATCAATCGTCATATTGACTGTGCCTTCAAGTGCATTTTCAATTGGTACGACAGCCAGATCCGCTTTTCCTTCTAACACAAAATCCATACATTCCGGAATTGTAACACATGGAATACGTTCATCATCTGGAAACGCATCTGACACAGCGATATCAGTAAATGTCGCTGCTGGTCCTAAAAAAGCAATCTTTCTCAAACCATTCACTCCTATAGTCTCTGTTAAAACACGTTAAGCACCCGAACCGAGTACTTCCACCGTATCGACAAATTCAAGTTTTTTCAAGCGGACTAGCAGTTCATCGAGCCCCACTTTCATATCGGTAACATTTAAAGAAATCGTTACGTTTGCGCGCCCCTGCAGTGGAATAGTCTGATGTATCGTCAAGATGTTTCCACCGCAGCCCGCCACAACCGCCAGCAGTTCAGATAGGGTACCGGACCGGTCTTCCAGATAAAAAAACAGCGTAATAATCCGTTCTTTAACAATCGTATGAAAAGGAAACACCGTATCGCGGTATTTGTAAAAAGCGCTCCGGCTTAAGTCCACTTTCTGAACAGCTTCCCATACTGAATCGGCTTTTTTTCGCTCAATCAGCTCTTTTGCGTCAAGCGTTTTTTTCATCGCTTCTGGAAGCACATCTTCACGTACGAGATAAAATTTTTCATTTTGCTCTTTCTTTCCCAAGTCCATCCCCCATTTTCCAAACCGCTGTCAGCTGTTAGTCAATAAATTCAAACTCATAGTCCATGAGACGTACGATCTCACCATGTTTTGCTCCACGTTCACGCAAAGCATCATCGACTCCCATCGAACGGAGCTGCCGTGCAAATCGGCGAATCGATTCTTCACGCGAAAAATCGGTCATTTTAAACAGCTTTTCAATTTTGCTGCCTGTCAATTCGAATGCACCATCCAGGCCACGAGAGATAACATATTCCGCATCCTTTTTTTCGTGGCGGTATACGACACGGTTTACGGACAAATCTTCTTCTTCGTGATCAAGTGGGAATTCCGGTGTTTCATCCACTTTATCAGCAATGGAAAATAATAGATCGCGCAAACCACTTTGTGTTAACGCTGATATCGGAAAAATAACTGCATCTGGATCAATTTTTTTCTTAAATGCCGCTAAATTTTCTTCGGCATCCGGCATATCCATTTTATTGGCGACAATAATTTCCGGACGCTCCGTCAAACGGAGATTGTATTCTTTCAATTCATTATTAATCGTGATGTAATCATCATACGGATCACGACCTTCCATACCAGACATATCCAGTACGTGAACGATGACACGCGTCCGTTCAATATGGCGCAAAAACTGGTGTCCAAGGCCTGTTCCCTCGTGCGCTCCTTCAATTAATCCCGGTAAATCAGCTAGAACAAAGCTGCGTCCATCTTCCGTCTCTACCATGCCGAGATTCGGCACGAGCGTTGTGAAATGATATGCTGCAATTTTCGGTTTCGCTGCTGTGACGACCGATAAAAGCGTTGATTTACCGACGCTTGGAAAGCCAACGAGTCCGGCATCTGCCAACAATTTCAATTCTAGTGTAATGTCGCGTTCAAGACCAGGCTCACCATTCTCTGAAATTTCCGGTGCTGGATTTGCCGGTGTCGCAAAACGGCTGTTGCCGCGTCCACCGCGTCCACCGCGGGCAATAATGGCCTGCTGTCCGTGCTCGACTAAATCCGCAATGACTTCGCCTGTTACATCATCTGTCACGACCGTTCCTGGCGGTACTTTAACGATCATATCTTTTGAATTTTTACCATGCATCCCTTTGCTCATGCCGTGTTCTCCTCGGGGCGCTTTAAAATGACGCTGATAACGGAAATCCATCAGCGTGCGTAAACCTTCTTCCACCTCAAATACAACATTCGCTCCGTTTCCACCGTCACCGCCAGCCGGACCCCCGTTTGGCACATATTTTTCACGGCGGAATGCAACCATGCCATTCCCGCCATCGCCGCCTTTTACATATATCTTAACCTGATCTACAAACATATTGTTTTTTTCCTCCTAAAAGTTCACTTCTATTAGTATATCCTGATCATCTGATTTCATGATTTCGCCGTACATTGCATCAGACTGAAGCAATTGCAGGATCTGTTCTATTAAACGAGATCGGTCGACAAGCTCACCGTCCCATTCAATCCTTACAGCCAGACGTCCTTCTTTTTCAAAAAACTCAGTATATACATGTTGACCGCTATATTGTGAAATGTGCCGGTCCAACAATGAAAAGATGGATTGAAAAAAACGGGTCACAAGTTGATCATCCACTTTTTCTATAACGATTTCATCATTTATTTCAAATTCAAGCAAAAATTTATGTTTCTCCCAGTTAAATGTGATGAACATCTCCGCCATCCCTGGCATACCAAGATTGCACAGTTTCGCTTCCTGCACAGCTTTGACAATAATATGATCGGCTGCACGGGCCGCTTCATCTATTTTATTTAAAGCTAGAAAACCTTTAATCAGCTGTATGTCATTCATCCAGTCATGCCGCGCATGACGGAGTACGTCTATAATGGTCCAATCTTTTTCTTTCATCTGTACTTGTGCACCTCCCGTGTCCGTTCCAAAACAACAAATTCCTTTCTGTTAGTATAGCAGAAAAATTTACAGTTTGAACGGGAAAGATAGTCTGCAATGCATAAAAAAATGGAGGTGTTCCGAAAGTATGACTTTCAGAACACCTCCATTTGTCCGTCTGCTTATTGAGCAGCTGGATAAACACTTACTTTTTTACGATCGCGTCCAACGCGTTCGAAACGAACGATACCGTCCGTTTTTGCGAACAATGTATCATCTCCGCCACGTCCTACGTTTTCACCCGGGTGAATTTTCGTACCGCGTTGACGGTAAAGGATAGATCCGCCTGTTACGAATTGACCGTCAGCACGCTTAGCGCCAAGACGCTTCGACTGGGAGTCACGTCCGTTTCGAGTAGAACCTACCCCTTTTTTGGATGCGAAAAATTGAAGATTTAATTTCAACATGTGTTTTCACCTCCTATTGGAAGTTTATTTGAATATACTGTCCGTACTCGCGTTCAATCGTCTGCAATGAAACGACCATACCTTCTAAAAGAAGCTGCACCTGTTCTCTGACTTCAACCGGCAAGTCTTCCGGAATGAAGCATGAAAGTAGACCGCCATCTTCGCCTTGATCAATGTCAGGCGTTACGTTTGTCAGTGCTATGACTGCATTCAGTGAACCGAATGAAACAGCCGATGCACCAGCGCAGACAAGGTCTTCGCCTTTTTCAGCGTAACCGGCATGTCCTTCCATTGTGAACGATGAAATAAAGCCGAATTGATCTTTTTTGACATTTACATAAATCATCGGATCATCGCCTTATGCGTTGATTTTTTCAATGACTACTTTTGTGTAAGGCTGACGGTGTCCTTGCTTTCTGCGGTAGTTTTTCTTCGCTTTGAATTTAAAAACGATGATTTTCTTCGCGCGTCCTTGCTTTTCAACCTTCGCCGTTACCGTTGCGCCTTCTACGATCGGGCTTCCAACTTTTACGTCGTCGCCGCCAACGAAAAGAACTTTATCAAAAGTGACAGAGTCACCATCTGCTGCGTTCAATTTTTCGATGTAGATTTCTTGGCCTTCTTCAACTTTGATCTGCTTGCCGCCTGTTTCAATAATTGCGTACATTCCTGCACCTCCCTAGTTACTCAGACTCGCCACGTGACAGGTGATCCTTCGATGCTTGAACCTGCTGTGTGCGGTTGTAGCACGGGTGCTACAAACAATAACATATGAATTCTATCACTTTCAGATTTCTATGTCAATCGTTATTTCCCATGATCTCATCGACCTTTTTATTACCTTTAAAATAATATGCCAATAGCCGCGATTCCGTGATGTTCTCTTTTCGGTTCACAATAAAAAGATGTGTTCGATTTCGTCGAAACATGCGAACCATTTCAAGTAAAGACTGCCGGTTGCCAATATGAATTCGCTTTACTCGGAGGGGTACAGGTTCGTAAAAACGCGCAGTTAAAAATCGGATAAACATATACTCTTTTTCCTTCCACATGACAAGAAGCTGTACTGCAACATAAGAAACGGTCAAAATTAATTGTATATAAAATGGAAGAAAATAGACCGCCGCACCAAACAGACAAACAAGCATAAAAAAAGAGAAATGAATGGCCAGCCTATACGCAGCATAATAAGGACGGACAGCTGATAATAGAAGCAACACCATTTTTCCACCGTCAAGCGGCAAAACTGGCAATAAATTAAAGAAAAGAATAAGAACATTCAATTGAAAAAACAACGCATAGATTGCCGGTTCCATCATACCTGCTTTCAGAAGTAAAATGCCTATACACGTCATCGGAATATGCATCATTGGACCGGCCAGGACGACAAGCCATTCTTCTGTGAGCGGCCGGCCGGCATGTTCACTCGTTTCCAGCTTTCCGCCGAACGGAAGCAATTCAATTTTGACAATACGCCAGCCGCAATATTTTGCCGCTGCCGCGTGACCGAGTTCATGTATAAAAACAATTATTAATAAACAAAGAGCTTCTGCAAACATTCCAATCGCAGCAGCGGCAGCGGCCAGCAGCCACGTAAGCGGATGAACGCTAATCAATTTCTGCAGGCTCCATTACTTTTTCTGAAATTACCTGTCCATTTTTGCGTACGATAATATGGACCGATTCCATCGCCGCTTCCCCGATCCATTCTCCTTTATTCACTTTTTCAAACAGCCGAAAATCATGTACATACAGACCATTCACTTCCGTTTCGCTGTCATCTTTATGCTGGAGCACAATTAAATGATCTTTTCGATTGATTCGTACGACCATGCCTTCTTTATCTGCTTTTAACCCATGTGAAACATTGGCGGCCATAATAGCTCGATCTGTTTCTTTATCTAAAGATGGTAGCAATATACCGAGATGCTGTTCATACATAGAAGCAGTACGGGCAAATGTGAAATCATCCGTAAACAACCAAATGACAGCCGCATGATCTCGATTTGCGTACACGAATAAAAATAGAAGCAATGAACCCACTATTTTCTTCTTCACAATGACTCCTCCTGCCTTTTCTTAAGTGTATGCAAAAGCAGGAGAAAATACGAAAAAAACCGCTTTAATAAGCGGTTTCCTCTATTATCGGCTTATGCCAATAAATCGTTTAAATTTCGTGAAAATGGTTTCTTGCTGTTGATCCGGCTGCTGGAGCGGCACAGATTCACCTAAAATGCGCCGGGCAATATTGCGGTATGCAATGGATGCCTGGTTATTCGGATTATGAGCAACTGGCTCTCCGTTATGGGATGATTTAATCACTTCATCGTCATCTGCAACTATACCGATTAATTCAATCGACAAATGTGATGCTACCTCATCGACATCGAGCATGTCTCCCTCTCTCACCATGTGACTGCGAATCCGATTGACGACGAGTTTCGGCGGTGCCATGCCTTCTTCTTTTTCGAGAAGGCCAATGACGCGATCTGCATCACGTACAGCGGACTTTTCAGGCGTCGTCACAACGATCGCATGATCTGCACCAGCTACGGCGTTTTTATAGCCTTGTTCAATGCCGGCCGGACAGTCGATTAATATGTAATCATAATCTTGCTTTAATTCTTCTATTAACTTTTTCATCTGCTCCGGTGTTACGGCTGACTTGTCCGTCGTCTGTGCGGCTGGGAGCAAGTAAAGAAGATCGTTAAAACGCTTATCTTTGACAAGTGCCTGATGTGTTTTGCAGCGCCCTTCGACAACATCGACAAGGTCATAAATAATTCGGTTTTCAAGCCCCATGACCACATCGAGATTCCGAAGACCAATATCTGTATCTATGAGACACACTTTCTTTTCTTGCAGCGCGAGCGCTGTTCCTAGATTGGCTGTCGTTGTTGTTTTGCCGACACCACCTTTTCCAGAAGTAATGACGATTGCTTCACCCACTTCAAAAGCCCCCTTTAAACGTCGATATATCAGGCCGCAAATATTTTAGCACTTGCAGCCGGTCAATGACAAGTTGATCCGCTTCATTAATAAAAGCGCATTCAGATTCTGTTATTTCTTCTTCGTCATAACGGTCAGGAGATCTTGTCAAATGATTACTGATGCGAAGTTGCGTCGGCATCATTTTCGCTGCTGCAATAACAGCCCTGTCGTTTCCATAGCATCCGGCATGCGCGACGCCTTTTAATGCGCCCATCACATAAATACTTCCCCCAGCCTTGATCGTGCCGCCCGGGTTTACATCCCCGACTAATAATAGATTACCCGGCACTTCAAGAACTTGTCCCGAACGTATCCGGCCCGCATAAGAGACAATCTCTTCTTCTTCTTTCCAGCGCACCGCTTCATCAAGCGTTATCACATTTGATTTAATGTCCTCAACTACGAGGTGCTGACGCTTTCGAATGACATTTTTTAATACTTCTTTGTCTTCTTCTGTTACGTAACGATTACCAGTCTGCACCGTTACGGTAATAAGCGCATCCTGCCCATCATTTGTAACGGTATCCAGTTTTTCTACTAATTCTTCTATTAATTCATTATACGCACATTTATCATTTAATTGAAGAGTGAGGCCGTCTTTCGTGCCTTTAATGACTACGTTTTGTCCCGTTTTCATAGCTAGTTTCCACCTCTGTACGTCTCATTATTCGACAACACGATGCCAAGTTCCTTTTTTTAACGAGTTAGCCGAATTTGTTTTTAAATTTTTGAAAGGCATTTCGGAGCGGAATGGCGAACAGAATATAATAGAGTGCGTTTAATGCAAGTGTTGGGTAGAGACGCATAGAAACAAATGGTTCAAATGATACTTCTGTCCGCTGAACAAGCAGATTCAATCCATACACAATCATTTCAAACAACGCAATATCAAATAAGATAATAATGAAAAAAATGACGAATGTGCTTTGCAGCCATTTTGTTAGTTTTGACGTAATATAGACAATTAACGGCAAGAAAAACAAATAGGCACCGAGCAGCTCTGTATAAAACAGATCAAATAAAAAGCCGAATAAGAAGCCATATTTAATCGCCGTATTCCGATCATAGAAGACCGACATAAATAAAAGCCCGATAATAAAGAAATGCGGTGCTGGTACGTATGCACCATCAAATACATTTTCCGGAAAAAAGAGCATAAAGACACTGTCACTGTAAAAAAGTGCAATCATCAAAAGAGGAAGAAGTCCTTTTTTCACAGCCCTTCCTCCTCTATTAATACTTGCTGACGGTTATCTTCTTCCGGAAGCACTTTCGTCATCGTACGTTTGGACACCATGACATGCTCAAGATCATAGAAGCTTGCGGCAGGTTCTACAAGTGCCGTTTGTGTTAAGCCAAATTCATCCGGAACAAGTTCCATTACTTTTCCAATGACAAGCCCTTTCGGAAACACGCCGCCGAGACCTGACGTTGTCACAAACTGTCCTTTTTCCACTTTTGCATCAGATGGAATTTTTGTCATTTTGAGCATTCTTTTCTCATCGTCATACCCTTCAATCAACCCATAATTCGATTTATCCGATTGAATCAAAGCCGAGACACGATTTTGCGCGTCATTTGACGATAGCAGCTGCACGGTTGATGTGAATTTAGACGTATTTTTTACTTTTCCAATGAGGCCGCTTGCTGTCATAACAGCCATATCCGGTTCAATGCCATTTGATTCACCTTGATCGATCGTAATCAGGTCATACCAGCGATCAGGATTGCGGGCAATAACGGTTGCCTGCACCGGCTCGTAATCTGCTAAACTATCCTCTTTTTCAAGTAACTTCCGCAGTTCCACGTTATCTTTTTCTAAGCGGGTAACATCGCTTTCCAACTGAGCTAACTTATCTAAGTGCGTTCGCAGTTTTTCATTTTCTTCGTATGTATTCCGCAAACGCCCGACATTGTCAAAAAACTCTTCTATTGCACTAACTGGTTTCGATATAATGTTCTGTCCAAAGCCGGTCACATCTTTTACAAACTTTTCAGGCCATGTAATATTCTCGCGGTCGCGAATGGAAAAGCCGATCAATGCCACAAGAATAATGATGCTGCCGAGCAAAATGATCAAGCGCTTGTTTGTTAAAAATTGCGGCATGAATTCCACCTCAGTTTTCTAAGCATTCAAAACGGTGAGGCAGGTTCAGCGCACCAGAAAAAACCGGTTAGAACGCGCGGAGAACCGGCCTCATCGTCATAAATTATTTGTTTTTAAATAAATGAATATGATCTAGCGCAAGACCTGTCCCAATGGCTACACAGTCAAGCGGGTTTTCTGCGATAATCACTGGCATATTCGTTTCTTTACTGATCACTTTATCCATGTTACGAAGAAGTGCACCGCCGCCTGTTAACACGATGCCGCGGTCCATAATGTCTGCTGCCAGTTCAGGCGGTGTTTTTTCAAGCGTGCTTTTCACCGTATCGACAATCGCATATACGGTATCTTTCAATGCATCCGCAATTTCCTTCGCCGTAATTTCAATTGTTTTCGGCAATCCTGTCAATAAATCACGGCCGCGAATTTCCAGATTCGGAATATCATCCGTATCACCAGCTGAGCCGATTTCCATCTTGATCATTTCCGATGTACGATCACCGATTAACAAGTTATATTGCTTGCGAATGTATGCCACGATCGCATCATCCATCTCATCGCCTGCAATTCGAAGTGATTCACTTGTCACGATGCCGCCAAGTGAAATAATCGCTACTTCTGTTGTCCCGCCGCCAATGTCAACAACCATACTGCCTGTCGGTTCCCATACAGGTAAATTCGCACCGATTGCTGCAGCGAATGGCTCTTCAATCGGATACGCATCACGCGCACCGGCCTGACGTGTCGCATCGATAACCGCACGTCTTTCAACCGCTGTAATCCCTGATGGCACACACACCATAACATATGGCTTGCTTGAAAGAAAACCCGATGTGCCTTTTGTTGCCTGTTTAATGTAGTACTTAATCATCGTAGCAGTCGTTTCGTAATCAGCAATAACGCCGTCTTTCATCGGACGTGTGGCAATAATATTACCTGGCGTTCTTCCGATCATATTTCGCGCGTCATTCCCAACAGCGACAATTTGCTTCGTATCTGTCTGCAATGCGACAACGGATGGTTCACGAACGATGACTCCTTTTCCTTTCGCATAAACAAGTGTATTTGCAGTCCCTAGGTCGATGCCTAAATCACGGCTCCCAATTCCAAACATGTAGTGTATCTCCCTTTCCTCAGCAGATCCTTTTTATCGTAATTGTTTCTCTATTGATGGTTGTTAAATTGTATGAAAAGCGTCTCAAAAACCATAACTTATATTATAGCGGAACAAAAAAAAAAAGCATAGCGTTATAAATAACCTTTTTCTTTCAAGCTCACATATTTTTTCTCTCCTATAATGAGATGGTCAAGTACGTCAATCCCTAGTATTTTACCGCACTCTACGAGACGCTTCGTAACATCAATATCTTCCCGGCTAGGTGCAGGATCACCACTCGGGTGATTATGCAAACACACGATTGATGCAGCGGAACGCCTAAATGCTTCCTTGAACACTTCGCGCGGATGCACAATACTGGCATTTAAGCTGCCAATAAACAATGTTTGCTTATGCATGACCTGGTTTTTCGTATTTAAGTATAGACATACGAAATGTTCTTGACTAAGAAAACGCATTTCTTCCATCATATAATTCGCTGCATCTTCAGGAGAACGGATCATAAACCGATCTTCATATTTCAATCGCCCGATTCGGCGGCCGATTTCGACAGCGGCCATCAATTGAATGGCCTTTGCGCTGCCGATTCCGTGGATAGAGGTTATTTCTTCAAGAGAAGCATCTTTTAATAGACGTAGCCCTTCAAATTCGTTTAATATGCGGTTGGATAACTGCAGGACCGACTCTTCTTTCGTTCCTGTCCTGAGTAGGATAGCAAGGAGTTCGTGGGTGGATAAACTTTGCGGCCCGTTCGCGATCATTCGCTCACGCGGACGGTCATGGGGTGGTACGTCTCTAATCATTATAGGCTTCGCTGGCAACTGTTGATCATTTGTCATTCGTTCGTTCTCCTTTCTCATTTAAGAAGAAAAGGTGCCTGTTACGATTCCGAGACGTTTTAGATGGCGATACAAAGAGGATAACGGGAGGCCGACAACGGTAAAATAGTCGCCTTGAATCGCTTTAACGAACAGCGCACCAGCTGATTGAATGCCGTAGCCACCCGCTTTATCAAACGGTTCGCCCGTCTGGATGTAGCCAGCTATTTCTTCCTCTGATAGTTCCCAAAATTCAACATCTGTTTTTTCATGAAATATGATTTTTTCATTTTGCGTCACGATCGCGACGCCTGTATAGACAGAATGAATGGTACCAGACAGCGCGGCAATCATCGCACGGGCTTCCGCTGCATCTGCCGGTTTGCCGAGAATACGTCCGTTATGGACAACGACTGTATCTGCACCGATCACAGCTGCATCCGGATAGAGCGCAAAAACGGCTTCCGCTTTACGGAGAGCGAGTTGTTCAACCGCAGCCGACGGCGTGGTTCCTTCTAAAATCGTTTCGTCTGTATCAGCAGCATGAACAGTGTATGGAATGAAAACTTGAGTAAGCAATTCTTTTCTACGGGGCGACGATGAAGCAAGAACGATGTTTGTCAAAGAGGATCACCTTTCTGTTAAAGGATTGGGAGAATACGAATCCATCATATCAAATGTACGTAAATCCAACAATAAAAACCTGCCAAAAGAGGGCAGGTTATCGTGACATGGCTTCTTTTAATTGATTTATTTTTTTTTGCGGATCGGTTTCTTCTGTCATCGTTTTTGCAGCGGCTTCTGTCATCGAAGCGGTCACGTCTTTCACATAAACAGCCGTTCCTTGTTCTTCTAACAGCCCGGCAGCACTTTTTGCTTCATCCGGTGACGAAAACACACCGTAAAGGACCATATATTGCCCCTCTGATGAAACATAGTTTGCCGTAATTTTCTTTGCTTTTGCGTTTTCAACACCTTTTTTCGCCGCTTCTTTCGTCGAAAAAAGGCCCCCTTGAATGACTGAAACCGTCACATCCACTCGTTTCGTTTCCTGTACAGGTACCTCGCTCACAACTGCTGCCGGCGGTTTTATCTCTTCCACATTCACGGCACGAATCATCGTCACGCCAAATAGTGTACCGGTAATCAGCGCGGATAAGACGATTGTCGCTCCAGCAGCCGGCCGAATGATGGATTTCTTTTTTTTCGAGACAGCGGGCCCTTCTTCTCCTGGCATTTGCCAGACGAGAACATCACTGTTTGGCCGTGTCCAGTCCAGCTCGTCCATCTTCATCCCTCCCATGTTTATCCCGCAGTAAGATCCCCACTTCAAGACATCGAAAAGAAGGCGGAGTGGGGGATAAATGAAGTTTCACTTTATTATATATACGGTTTTTCACCATAAAAAGAACAGAACGGCAGGCGTTCTGTTCTTTTTATTACTCAGCATTCCGGGGTACACGTCAGCACACACTTATTTTCACTCTTCAACGGTAACAAACGGGTCTTTTTTATTGGCTGGATCCGGTGTATCGATTTCCGGTGAATCTTGCAACAAATCAAGCAATTCTGGCATGTAGTACGCCGCAACTGTTATGTTGTACGTAATCGGTTCTACTTCACCAGCTAATTTTTGTGCTTCTTCCGGTCCTGTAAATGTAAGCTGCTCCACTTTTAACATGCGCATTTGATTTTCAAGCGTGTCAATAAACGTGTCCATTTCTGCATAGTCCGGCGATTCGACGGTTATTTGCGCACGGATTTTGCGGATGCCTACAGGAAGCACTTCTTCAGGGAGCGGCTGTTCAGCAGGCTCTATCTCCTCTTCCGTTGCATCTGTCACATTTTCATCAGTTGATTCTTCCACTTGATCGACCGCTGTCCCCCTTTTTTCTAATTGAGTAATGTCTTTTTCTGGCGTTGTAGGGAGTGTTTCCTCTTCCCCTTCAGTAAACACAATCGCTGTAATCAAGCTTCTTGACAGCAATTCCGCTTTTTCAAAATCAAGTAAAAGTCTATCACTCATCGGTTTGACAGGTACTTTATGTTGCAGCGTGCCTGTCGCAACAGACGGCCCGCTCACCGCCGTCCCTGTGGCCTGCTGCTCAAGTACGGCGATCAATTCTTCTTCAGACTGCAGCTGCTGATTAGTCGTCTTAATATTGAAGACGACCGGTCGATACATGGCAAAATACACGTATGCATAAAGGGCAATGACAACAATCGAAATGAGAATTGCATAAAGACGTGTTCTACTCATTTATTTGTTCGCCCCCTGCGCCAGTGTGTCATTGACCACTTCCGTATTAAAAACGATTTCATATTCAACTACGTAACGAGGCAGTGCATTCGCGTCGTCCAAAATGGCCTGTGCATCTTCTTCGCCTTCCTCAACGGACGTATTCAATGTTAAAATCTTCGCTGAATCGACCCATTTGGATGATTTCAGTTCACTTAAATAATAAGCCGCGTCACGACTCGTATCAAATTGAATCGTGACGATCAGCGACTCCTCACTCGTATAGGAAAGAGCTTGAAAAAAGCCGCGTTCTGGAAGCCGCTCAATTAAATGCGCTACTATCGGCGATACAGGTACTTTCATACGGTCTGCCCAAGTAATCGCCTCTTTTAGCATTTCGGCGCTGCTTGCGGTTGCCCCTCTGTTACTCGCCGCATTCATTTCAAGTGTTTCCCGCAGCTGTACGGCATTAGACAGCTGCCGCTCCACATTGTCGAGCTCTTTATTTTTCGTATAAATGACAAAAAATGCGCTGGCTGACGCCATCAGAAGCAGCGCAATGAAAAGAAGGATAACGAACAATGACAGTCTTTTTTTCTCTTTTTGAGGCAGCAAATTAATCTCAATTAACATTGTCCATCATCCCTCTTTCAATCCAAGTCCAGCCGCTTCGTAAAATGAAGGAGGCAGCGCACTCCCATCTTTTGTTATAGCTTCGACAGCGTCATTGCCATAAACGCGAAGTCCGAGTCTCGTCTCAAAATGATGATGAACGAAATCAGACTGCGGATGATCGCCATTAAAAAAGATTTTATCAATGTGAATTTGCCCCTTATGAAGCGAATTTTCATAAAAGTTGATCACTTTTTCCAGCTCATTCAGTACATCCCTTAGTTCATCTGCTTCATCCCTTTCTGTTCCTAACACTTCTACCATGTCTTCATTTTTTTCGATAAAGACCGGCTTCATAAACTTCGGCCGATTTTCATGAAAGATCGACAGCATCATTACGTTTTCCGTTAAATGAATCATAAGCTCGTGTGACTTCACATTCGTAATGTCTTCTTGGTGATAAAGGCGGTACAAGCTAAGCGGCCCAATATCCGCTGCAACGGGTTTTAATTTCGCTTCTTCAATTACATTCATATAGTCACGTACTTTTTCTTCCGGCGCCGCAATTAATAACACGCCTTTTTTTCCGTCATGTTCTCCGATCATAGAAACGTCAAATACCGGCTCTTCAAACGGCAAATGAATGGTAGACCCGATTTGCATGAAAATGTAATTTTTAATTTCATCATCTTGCAAATCAGCATCGACTTTTTCTTCCCGCATCGCGACGAAATGATCGGGTACGATAAAGCGAGCAGTACGATGTTTTATTTTCCACTCGTCGACACAGTTTTCCAAAACGGTCAGCAACGCATCAAAATCGACAATTTCACCCCTTCGAATGAGTCCGTCCGGAATGAATCGCTCACCGCACCTTTCAATAATGAGCGGATACGTTTGCTTTATTTCTACGTAGCGGATCACATAATCGGTAAACACAAGATTAATCATTTTATCTTTTTTGGAAAATAATCGAAACGCCATTTAAATTTCTCCTTTATTAAAAAAACTGGAGATACCAGTGAATCAGCTCGCCGCCGTGAAAATAAGCGGTGATCGCGGCCATCGCAATATAGGGTCCAAACGGCATCGGTTTCCCTCTTTTTACTATACCAAAAATCAGGAGGACAAGCCCGATTACAGCGCCAAATACACACGATAAAAAAAACGTCAGCAACACAAGTTTCGTCCCCATCATAAACCCGAGAACACCGAACATTTTAATATCACCGCCGCCCATCCCGCCTTTTGAGACGATAGCAATGATCAAAAGAAGGAAAAAGCCTGCCGCAGCACCGAGGAGCGAATCCCACCACGGCGTGAGCGGGTGAATAATTCGAACGATGAGAAACAAACTAAAAAAGAACAGCAATATTTTATCAGGGATCAGCATGTAAGCAAGATCGGAGACGACGATAATGATCAGCATCGAAATGAAGAGAATAACTAGTAGAAATTCCATTGTTAACCCAAAATAAAGATACGCATACAAAAATAACAGCGCCGTCAGCAGCTCTGTTAAAGGATAAATGGGGGATATGTGAGCCCCGCATTTGCGGCACTGTCCCTTAAGGAATATGTATGAAACGACCGGAATCAGATCCAGGGCGGTCAATTGATGACCGCACAGCGAACAAGCGCTGCGCGGTTTCACAATGGACTTCCCGACCGGAACCCGGAGACCAACGACGTTATAAAATGAGCCGAAGATGAGACCATAGAGGAAGATTAATATAGAGATCATTACGGTGTAGCATTTTCTTCGACTGCAGCTCTGTCTAATTCATCTATTTCTTTATCTTTAATACTACGTTCAGTCCCAACAAGCGTTACAGTATACGTGTATGAATTCCCACTTTTAGCAATTACTACTTCGGAATTTTTCGGAACATATACCCCACCATCTGGGTCTTCCATTTCATCAATATAGCCGCCGGCAATCATATCTTCCAATGTTAGATTTGCATCTAGAGTAGAGTTTGCATTCCCCGCGACATATGTTTTCGCTGAGTTAATCATTTGCGTCGCATTGGCAATGTGTGCATCTTTTTTCGAGTTATCAATAAGTCCACCAATAGACGGGATGGCAATAGCTGCAATAATACCGAGAATGACGACGACAGCGAGCAATTCAATCAATGTTAAGCCTTTTTCATTTTTCATGTTTCGTTTCATCGCTACTAACATGTTTTCTCCTCCTGAATATCTATTATTTTGTTCAATTCTTCCAAACTATGAATATCTTACTTTTCACCTTCATCTTACTCCGTTTATTATCTATATTCAATAAATGTTTAATAAATTAAGTACTAATTTTTTCTGGCTTTTATGACTGTACTGTATTAAAAATCTCAAACATCGGTATAAGGATCGACGTTACGATCGTACCGACAATCCCCGCTAGCAGAACGATCATAAACGGCTCAATTAATGATTTCAGCCGGTCGGTCGTCGCTTCCACTTCACGTTCGTAAAAATCGGCCACTTTTGATAGCATGGAATCGAGTGAGCCTGTTTCTTCACCGATTGAAATCATATGATGAACGAGCGGCGGAAAAGCCCAATGTTTTTTCATCGGCCCGGTTAATGATTCTCCTCGTTCGAGTGCATCGCGTGATTCTTTTATGACACGCTCAATTACTTCATTCTCAACGACTTCACCGACCATTTCCATCGCCCGGATAATGGGCACCGAGTTCGAAAATAATGAACTAAGTGTTCGTGTCATCCGGGCAAGTACTGCTTTTTGCATGAGATTTCCGATAATCGGCATTTTTAACATCGCATAATCGTAATAAAATTTTGTTTCTTTCCGCTGCTGGACACCCCAGATGAAAAAGCCGATCAGTGCAATCAAACCGATCACAACATACCAATAGCGCTGCATCCATTCACTCGATGAAATAACGAACTGCGTAATCGCCGGCAGCTCGCCGCCAAAATCGGCGAACATCTGAACAAATGTCGGCACGACCGAGACGAGTAAAAAGATGACGACAGCGATGGCAATGATACCGACAGCTGCAGGATAGGCAAGAGCCGAAATGACTTTTTGACGTGTCCGGTGTTGCCGCTCGTAATACTCAGCCATATCATGAAACGTTTCGTCGAGATTCCCTGTCGCTTCGCCGGCCCGCAGCATATTAATAAACAGCGGTTCGAATATTTTACGCTGATGGGCAGCGGCGTCGGAAAGCGGCCTGCCTTCGCGTATTTCGATTTCCATTTTACCAAGCGTTTTTTTCAGCACTTTGCTTTCTGTTTGCTGTGACAAAATCGCCGTCGCATCAATGACCGTCACACCCGCTGCTAACAGCGCCGAAAACTGGCGGAGGAAAATGACCATATGCTCCAGTTTCACTTGTCGTCCGATTACAAGATCACGATTTAAAAGCGTTTCTGCTTGCTGCTGAATGTCGGTGACACGAATCCCTTTTTTTTGCAGTTTAGCCAGTGCTTCTTTTTTCGTTTCAGCTGTAATCGTCCCTTTTCTCGTTCCTCTCCGGTCCCGGCCTTTATAGTGAAATTTAGCCATTCTCTTTTGCTCTTTCTCTTAAATAAGGGAGAACCGCGTCGCGGGAGAGGGCTTCTTGTTCGACTAAATCGTGCACATGGTCGGCCATCACCTGCATACCGGATGCTTTAGACGTCTGCATAACATTGACAATTTGATGTACTTTTTCAGACCGGATTAAGTTGGAAACGGCTGGGTTATTTAGCAGCACTTCAACAGCCGCCCGTCTGCCTCGCAAATCAGGCGTTGGGAATAGACGCTGTGAGACGATTGCACCCAATACAGTAGCCAGCTGCGTCCGAATTTGCGGCTGCTGTTCGGCTGGAAATACGTCAATAATCCGTTCAATCGTCGCCGGTGCACTCGATGTATGCAGCGTTGCCAGCACAAGATGACCCGTTTCAGCCGCGGTGATCGCCGTTTGAATCGTTTCTAAGTCACGCATTTCTCCGACGAGAATAATATCCGGGTCTTGCCGCAGCGACGCACGCAGCCCGTTAGCGAAACTTTTCGTATCGTACCCGACTTCCCGCTGATCAATGATGCTTTTCCCATGCTTATGCAAATACTCAATCGGATCTTCGAGTGTAATAATATGCTTTTTCGTTTCTTTATTTACATAATCAATCATGCTGGCAAGCGTCGTTGATTTCCCGCTCCCGGTCGGACCGGTGACGAGGACAAGTCCATTCGGCCGACTGACGATTTTTTTTAGCACAAGCGGCATATGCAAGTCTTCGAGTGACGGAATTTTCGTCGGAATGACACGAATCGCAATCGACACACAATTCCGCTGATGAAACGCATTTACCCGGAACCGCGACACTTTCGGTATACCGAATGAAAGATCAATTTCTCCCTGCTCTTGAAACGACGCCCATAATGATTCCGTAATAATAGATTTGGCCATTTGTTCCGTGTCGTCCGGTGTAAGCACTTCTTTTCCGTACCGTTTCAAATCGCCGTGAATGCGGAAAACCGGTGCTGTCCCGACCGTCAAATGAATGTCCGATGCCTGCAATTCGTATGCTGAACGCAATAAAAATTCAAGTTTTTCTCTCATCCTGTCTACTCCATTAAAACAGCGCGCAATATTTCTTCTGTCGTCGTAACTCCTTGCCGTACTTTCAGCAAGCCGTCGTCGAGCAGAAAAATCGTTTTTTGCTTTTGCGCTGCTTCTTTTAATTTTGAAAGCGGTTCTTCATTTAAAATCAATCGTTTCATTTCTTCTGTTACCGTGAGCACTTCATGAATCGCGATCCGGCCTTTGTAGCCGGTCATGTTGCAAGAAGCACAGCCGCGGCCTCTCTTGATTTTTTCGATCTTTAATCCACGCTTGCCGAAAATATCAATCTCCCGTTTTGTCGCTTCTTCTTCGCGGCCACAGTCACGGCACACTTTCCGCACGAGACGCTGGGCCACGATGCCGCTTACCGATGACGCAACTAAAAACGAGTCGACCCCCATATCAATGAGACGCGTAATACTTGAAATCGAATCATTCGTATGAAGAGTACTTAACACAAGATGCCCGGTCAATGAAGCCCGAATGGCGACTTCAGCCGTTTCTTTATCCCGTATTTCTCCGACCATAATGATGTTCGGATCTTGCCGCAAAATGGAACGAAGGCCCGCAGCGAATGTTAAACCGACATTTGGATTGACTTGAATTTGATTGACACCTTCTAGTTGATATTCAACCGGGTCTTCAATCGTAATAATATTGACTTCTTCTTTGTTCAGCTTGTTCAGTCCGGCATAAAGGGTCGATGATTTACCAGAACCGGTCGGACCGGTGATAAGTACAATTCCGTTCGGCCGTTCGAGCATTTTTTCAACACGCTGCAAATTGACTTTATTAAACCCGAGCCGATTCAAATCGTTTAATGAGCTGCTTAAATCTAAAATCCGCATAGCGATTTTTTCTCCGTACACAGTCGGCAATGTAGATACGCGCAAATCAACCGGACGAAATTCAATGTTTGTTTTAATCCGTCCATCTTGCGGAATACGATGCTCCGTAATATCAAGATTCGCTAAAATTTTAATGCGTGCAATGAGCATACTTTGCATATGCTTTGGCAGCTGCCGTTCAACGTGCAGCATCCCATCCACACGAAGACGAACCATCACTTTCGTTTCATGAGGATCGATATGAATGTCACTCGCTTTTTCCGCCATCGCATGAGAAAAAATTTGATTGACAAGACGGACGATTGGTGAATCATCGTCCCTGTTTTCTTGTTCAATCGCCGCTTCTTCAATATCTGCCTGTATCATTTCTTCAAACGAATCATCGATATCATAATACTTGTTGATCGCCCGAATAATATCGTCTTTCGATGCAATGGCCGATACGATTTGAAAACCAGTTGAGAGCCTCAAGTCTTCTATTGTGTAATAATCCATCGGGTCTGCCATCGCCACAAACAATCGGTTTTCTTCTTTTTTAAGTGGAATAATTAAGTTTTTCTTCGCCAATTCTTTCGGAATGAGCATCAATATTTTCGTATCAACCGGATACTGATACAGACTGACATGCGGGATGCCAAGCTGAAATTCAAGCACTTCAATAAGCTGCTGCTCGGTAATGTAGCCACGCTGCAGCAAAGCATCCCCCAGTTTTTGATCGGACGTTTTTTCCGACAGCACCGATTTGAGCTGCGCTTCTGTTATGAGTCCCGTTTCAACGATTATGTCTCCGAGTCGTTTTCGCTGCGTTCTCATTGCCCATCACCCTTAGTTTGTTATTGTCTCTGTAGCACTCTTTTTTCTTCAATTGTATTTTTTTCAGCTTCTTTTTCTGTCGTTGAATCTGTTCCTGCGTTTGTACTTGTTTCCTTATTTACGTCTGTTTCTTTATTTGTATTTATGTCTGTTTCCGTGTTTGCATTTGGATCTGTTTCCTGATTCGTAATCATTTCGCTATCTACATTCGGTTCAACTGGTTTTGGTTCAGACTCTGGCGGTGGATCTTGCGTACTATGCCACTCAAATTGATGAACAGGCAGGTAAAAATCTTCCGCCACTTTTTCTTCTTTTAGCTTCAAAGTCCCTTCTCTCGTCTGTCGATACACGTCAATCATCACGCCGCTTTCACCGAACCGTTCAACGCGCGTCGTGCCGTATGGCATACTAGGGTCAAATTGCAAAATCGTTTTTGTCGGTAACTCCGCTTTATTTTTAAGCACAGGCATGTACGTATAATAAAACGGCATTCCTTTTAACACACCATATAGCTTACCGTCCAGGACTTTCCACTCGACGGTATAACTCGTATTGTTTTCGTTCAAGAAAATAAAATCTTGATCGTTCGCCTGATCCACTTTCGCTTCATACCCGAGCTCGAGATCATCCGGCAAAGCTATGCTTTGATTTTTCTCCAGCAGCACGAAATTCGTCTGCATGACGAGTCGATATAAAGCAGATGAAAGGATATTGATGCTTTCATTATCTAACTCCCCATATTGTGTAGACGACAGCCATTTATTAAACGATACGACATCCCCGCTTTTAACCGGGATCGACGAATTCGTTTTAATAAATGCCGCCAGCGGTTCACTAACGGTTCCTGTTAATGCTTCTGCCGCAATCGACTGCTTCGCTTCTTCATTCATATATAAAGTAAGATCAATTATCGTCTCTTCCGGTTTCAAATAATCACCGATATCCGCAATATCTGACGTGAGCGTTTCGATATCAAACGTTGTGTCACGAAGCAATGGAAATTGTTCATCGAGTTCTGCCTGGAGACGCTCTGCCGAAACAGTTGTGTACAATTTACTTTTTTGTCCTGTAACGGCTTTTTCAATCGATTTTTCGATTTGAAACTCGATTAAGTTTGTGCTTATATTCGCTGATTTTTCAACGTATTGAAACGTTAACACCCTATCAAGCTGCCACGCTGTTACTTTTTCTGTTAATGTGCGCATCGCTTCCACTTTTGTCACATGATCAAACGATTCAGATCCTATCATCGTTCCCTCATCAAAACGCTCGTTTGATTGAAAAAATTTCTCGTACACAGCTGTTCCGTAATACGAAAACCCGATAAAGTACAACGTCAGCATCATAAACATAGCGGCGATTTTTACTGTCTCTTTTTTCTTCATGTGCGGGTGCTCCAATCTGCCATGACGCTTTACAATTTTCCCTTATCATCAAAGTGAAGCAGCGGAATATCCGTGTCTTCATCATCATCCACTTCGTTGAATAATTCTTCCAAATAATGTGATTCTTCATTTGGGATAGACGGTGCATCCATCTCGGATTCACCATCCTGCTCACCATAAAACAACGACTCGAGATAGTCATCTTCTTCCTCTTTAACAGACTCAGAAGCCGGTACAGCCGGTTCATTCGGTTCAATAACTTCTTCCATCTCATCCATCACTGGCATTTCATACGGTTGTTTCATCTCTTCACGAAGCGGCTCTATGAAAGCAAATTCCCTTTCGTGTTCTTCTTCCCAAACAGTGCCGCTGTCAATCGCCCAGTTTATAGCGCCATATTTCACCGTGAAATAGCCGGCAAAAAATAGTACAAGAAAAACAAGAAGCCCCGTCTGCCAAATCGGCACATATGGAAAAAGCACGATCGCTCCTATGGCGACCGCTAAACATTGAAGGGCAATGACCAATTTTCCTTTCATCGTCAATCCGATCGGCAAATAGATTAATAGAGGCAATACGAGAAAAAACGCAATAACGGACATGATTATATGTATCATTTACAACCCCCACGATCAAAAGTAGTCAATCTACTTGCTATATATACAATTTAAAGAAAGTTCTGGTCAAAAAATATTGTATAGTACAATCGTGTAATTTAAAAGAATGGAATAAGTGGATATGTCGAATTTTATCAAGTTTTGCAAAAAAAATAATGAAAACAGGTATTCAATAAAGATTACCTGCTTTCATTCAGCTTCGCGGATCGAACTAGGGCTGACGATTCCATTTGGTGGAGGAAGCGGAGTTCTATTGCCATTTGTAAAAGGCAGCTCGGTTCCATGCTCAACTGTCGCATTCCCTCTTGCAATGAATTTGTTGGCAACGATTGTTCCTTTAATCAAACCTCCATTAAGATCAATGGTCCCGTTTTCCACGTACAGCAATCCGTAAATTTCTTGATGATTATTTTGTAAGCTTAGTGTACCTGCTCCTTTCCAATAGATTTTGAGCTTCTCCGGTTGTTTCGTGTTGTCGTTTATTGTACTTTTGTTATCCATTGTGAATTCACCACTAACATATATGGTTAATTTCCCGGTCCCCTTAATATGGATCTGTCCATCTTTACCTAAATTTAAATTATTTATAAGAATTTCCTTATCTGATTCTCCTGTATTAATTGTTAATATACTGTCGCTAACCTGAAAAAGGTTAAAAAATGATACATTTTTTGAAAGTATTAATTCTTTATTTTTATTGACTTTGTAATCGCCTGTCTCTTCTAAAGAAGGCTTCTGTGGAAAGACAGGGAATTTCGGTATCGATTGATTTGTTTCTGACAAACTATAAATACTTCCATTAATATATTTACTGTTACTTAGCGCTCCCGGATCGTCTGTCCACACGTCTCCTTTAATCGTCACACTCCCATTTATATCAAGCGTCGACTTAATGATTAAAGCTGTTTCCTTTGAATACTTAGGTGATTCCGGCGTTCCTGAACCTCCTTCTCCAGAACTCCAATTTACGCTAAACGCCTGTATAACTTTCCGTTTTTGATTTCCAATCCTTCCTGTAGATGTGATCGTGTAGTTTCCAATGCTGCCTTGCACCGTTATTTCAGCACTCGGTGTTTCGCCATACGCATCTTCAAAAACCGGCGATGGATAACGGTTCGGATCTGAACTTCTGCTTACAATCTGCTGTTCCAAATCACTGTAAAATAATGCTTGATTCGGCTCTTCCCTGTAAAAATGATCACTGTGAAGATCTTCAGCAATTTTTTGAATTTTCGTATAGGCATCAACCGCTCCCGCTTCTGCGATGTAATATGCTGCTTCGTATTTTTGTTCAGTTTGATTTGCCTTCATGTTGTTCAACGATAGCCCTAAAAGCGCCATACCGAGCACAGATAAAACAGTCAGCACAAGTAGTACAATAATTAATGCCATGCCGCGCTCGTTTTGAATCGCTTTTCGAATAGAAATAGAAGACTTCATCGGCAACACCTACTTTCTTATGTAAATGACCGTTTTAAATTCTTTTGACAAGTCTTTTTGATGGGGCGTTTCTGCACTTTTAATCGTCAATGTCAATTTCTCTTGGGCTTCATCATATTCTGGTGTGAACGATTCGATGTTTTCAGCTATTACTGCATCGTCCCGTCGAATCGTCTTATCTGCTTTGCTAAATGTGTAAGTAATTGTGCCAATCTTCAGCGATGATTGAACTTCATTTACATCATGAACATTCCCCTGCTTCCGAACATCGGACGTCATCCATTTAAACGCCAGCCGGACGTTAGCTTGTCCATCGATTTGATTCGTCTGATCTGTAAACTGCCGCTGTCCAGACAAGTGAACATTACTTATTAACAAAAGAATCATAGTCAGGAGTGCAAAAGCAACAATGACTTCGATCAACGTCACGCCGCGCTCATTTTTCAGCCATTGTTGCATTTCCCCGTCCTCCTCTATCTTATAATGGTTTCCATTTGCGCCTGCGGGTTCTGGTTTTGATCTGCTTCTTCTTCACTTCTGAATACTTTCACAATCGCTTTTCCACTCTGATTTGCTATATTAATATTAACGTAAAAGACGTCAACCGTTCCTTGGTACGTTTGATCGTATCCCTGAACAGGTGTCACTGCTTTCGTTACAGGACATATCGTGCTATTTTCAATTGATTTATGAATCACTTCTTCTATACACGTCTGCGCTACATACGTCGCATCCATCCTTGATTCTGTCTGTTGATTTGTTCGAGCGGATTGAATAAACATCGTTGAGAAAGAAAGGACCACAATGGTTAAAATGACGATCGAGAGCAGGATTTCAATTAATGTCATTCCATCGTTCGACATATTTTTTTTCATTCTTTTATTCACATTTCTCACCTCGCCTGTCTTTCACGCTTTCATCTATCCTTCTCTATTCCCGAAAATTTACTAGGTTAATAGTCATTATTTCTTTAATTTTAGCATATTAAAGAAAGGATGAATATGTGACGCGGATACAGATAACGTAAAAGAAAGTCCTATTTTAAAGACAAACTTTAAAGTAGGACTTTCCTCCAATTTACAAAAAATTTCACTTTCAACACATATTGTTCATTATATAGAAAAAAACGCTGTATTTTTCACAGTAGAAATGAAATAAAGAGAGCCTGTTATGATGAAAACATCTGTTTCTTTTGCAAGTTTTTGAAATAGTCGAATCTGTTGGTGATAGTCTTGTACAATGCTCGATTTTTCATCTGTATACGGTTCATAATCTTCTTTCTGTGCCGCACGCGGAAAATCAAACGGTGCGAAATACAATTGATCTGCGACACCTTTTAATTGCTGGATCATTTTATCAAGCGGCTTGTCTTTCATTGCCGCAAATAAAATAGTGATATTTCGATCAGAAAATCGCTGATGAATCGTTTGAACGAGCGCGTTTATCCCTTCTTCGTTATGCGCGCCGTCCGCAATAATAAGCGGTTTTTCATAAAGTGTTTCAAATCGGCCCGGCCAATGTATATTTTTCAGCCCTTTTTCGACATGTTCCTCTTCAATGAAAAACGAATAAAAGGCGCGCAAATAGTCGACGGCCATTATGGCTAGTGCAGCATTGTTAACTTGATGCAGCCCCGCTAAACCCGTTTCAAGCTGTCCATGTATGCTAAATGAGGATTGGAACCCGAATTGTTCACCATGTTCCGTTGATGAGAGCCATGTTCCGCTGAATTCACGCCCGTTCAAGTAAAGAGCAGCTTTTTTCTCTTTTGCAACTCGTTCAATGACGTCAAGTGCTTCCGGCTGCTCAACCGCTGTGATGATCGGCACGCCATTTTTAATAATACCCGCTTTTTCAAAGGCAATCTCGGCCAGTGTATCGCCTAGAAATTGAATGTGATCCATACCGATTGTCGTAATAATGGAAAGGATCGGGTGTACGATATTGGTGGAATCCAAACGGCCGCCGAGACCGACTTCAAATAATACAATATCAACAGGCCGCACGTAGGCAAAATAGTAAAAAGTCATTGCGGTAATGATTTCAAATTCACTCGGTCCGCCGAACGACATGTCTTCCATTTCATCAGCTAATATACGGATTTTTTGAGCTAATAATGTAATCTCATGATCAGATATCGGTGTACCATTTATACTGATTCGCTCGTTAAACTGCTCAATGTAAGGCGATGTGAACGTCCCGACTTCATACCCGGCTTCACTTAAAATAGACCGAAGCATGGCTGTTGTCGAGCCTTTCCCATTCGTGCCGCCAATATGAACAGCTTTCAGTCTCCGTTCTGGATGACCGAGGCGCTCCATTATCCATTCCATCCGTGACAGCCCTGGTTTGATCCCTGTGCGGAGCCTTCCATGTATCCATGATAATGCTTCTTCATATGTGTCCATTCAAATTTCTCCCTCTATGTACGAAAAAGACGAATCCGCCCGCATGAGCCGATCCGTCTTTTTCTGCTTCTTAATTCTTTAAATCTTCAATGCGTGTTTCAACAGCGGCAAGTTTCGTGCGGTAATCTAATTCTTTTGCACGTTCTTCCTCTACCACTTTTTGAGGCGCTTTTGACATAAACCGCTCATTTGCCAGTTTTTTCAACACGCGGTCTACTTCTGACTGCCATTTTGCTTTTTCTTTTTCAAGACGAGCAATTTCTTCGTCTAAATTGAGAAGTCCAGCAAGCGGCATAAATAATTCGGCTCCTGTGACAACAGCGGTCATCGACTTCTCCGGTGTTTCTGGATTGAGTTCAATGACAAGCTCTTCCGGATTACAGAAGCGCTCGATGTAATAGCGATTTTCTGTCAATGTAGACAAAACAGACTCGTCTTTCGCTTTAATGACGAGCGGCACTTTTTTGCTCATCGGTGTGTTTACTTCCGCACGGATGTTACGCACGGCACGAATGATATCAACAAGTAGTTTCATGTCCGTAGCCGCTTCTTTATTTGTTAAAGAATGATCGGCTACAGGCCATTTCGCTTCAACGATCGTTTCGCCTTCATGTGGCAAGTTTTGCCAAATTTCTTCTGTAATGAATGGCATAAATGGATGCAATAAACGCATCGTATGATCAAGCACGTATGCAAGAACGGAACGCGTCATTTGCTTCGCTTGCTCATCTTCTCCGTACAATGGCAATTTCGCCATTTCAATGTACCAGTCACAGAAATCATCCCATATGAAGTTATAAAGTGTACGACCGACTTCACCAAATTCATATTTCTCAGACAAATGTGTCACGTTGTCGATCGTTTCGTTTAAACGGGTTAAAATCCACTCGTCTGCCACGGATTTTTTGCCAGATAAATCAATCTGGTCATATGTCATGCCGTTCATATTCATCAAAGCAAATCGGGAGGCATTCCAAATTTTATTGGCAAAGTTCCAAGTCGCTTCTACCTTTTCCGTTGTGTAACGTAAATCCTGGCCTGGCGAGCTGCCTGTCGCAAGGAAATAACGAAGTGAATCGGCGCCATATTGATCGATGACTTCCATCGGATCAACACCATTGCCTAGCGATTTCGACATTTTACGGCCTTCTGCATCACGGACGAGACCATGAATTAGTACATCATTAAACGGACGTTTACCTGTAAACTCAAGTCCCTGGAAAATCATGCGTGATACCCAGAAGAAAATAATATCATAGCCTGTTACGAGTGCGGCAGTCGGGTAATGGCGTTTGAAATCAACCGCTTCTGTATCCGGCCAGCCCATCGTTGAAAATGGCCATAGTGCAGATGAGAACCACGTATCCAGTACGTCGTTATCTTGTTCCCAATTTTCCGCGTCAGCTGGTTCCTCATGCCCGACATACACTTCGCCTGTTTCTTTATGATACCAGGCCGGAATACGGTGGCCCCACCATAATTGACGAGAAATACACCAATCACGAATGTTATCCATCCAGTGCAAATACGTTTTCTCAAAACGATCCGGCACGAAATTCACTTTTTCTTCTGTTTTTTGCAAATCAACAGCAGCACCAGCGAGCGGCGCCATTTTCACAAACCATTGTGTCGATAAATACGGCTCAACGACCGCTCCACTTCGCTCGGAATGACCGACTGAATGAAGATGATCTTCAATTTTGAATAGAATGCCTTCCTCCTGCAAGTCTTTCACAATTTGTTTCCGGCAATCAAAACGATCAAGGCCATTATATTTGCCCGCTTCCGCATTCATTGTGCCATCTTCATTCATGACAAGAATGCGCGGCAAATTGTGACGGTTACCGATTTCAAAGTCATTCGGATCATGCGCTGGCGTAATTTTTACGGCGCCACTTCCAAATTCCATATCAACGTAATCATCCCCAACAATTGGAATAATACGCCCTGTAATTGGCAGCACGACATGTTTGCCGATTAAATGCTTGTAACGGTCATCTTCTGGATGAACGGCAACCGCTGTGTCACCGAGCATCGTTTCCGGACGCGTCGTCGCGACTTCAATGTGACCTGAACCATCTTCAAGCGGATATTTCATATGATAAAAGGCACCTTGTACGTCTTTATAAATGACTTCAATATCAGACAGCGCCGTTTTTGTTGACGGGTCCCAGTTAATAATATATTCGCCCCGGTAAATCAATCCTTTTTCATATAGCTTTACAAATACTTCACGAACCGCTTTTGACAAGCCTTCATCGAGTGTAAAGCGCTCGCGGCTGTAATCAAGACCAAGGCCTAGTTTCGCCCACTGCTCGCGAATGTGAGCCGCATATTCTTCTTTCCACTTCCACGATTCTTCTAAAAATTTCTCGCGGCCGAGATCATAACGTGTCGTTCCTTCTTCTTTCAACTTTTGTTCGACTTTCGCCTGGGTTGCAATACCTGCGTGGTCCATGCCCGGCAGCCAGAGTACATCGTAGCCTTGCATTCGCTTCATGCGCGTTAAAATATCTTGCAGCGTCGTATCCCACGCATGGCCAAGGTGCAGTTTCCCTGTTACGTTTGGCGGCGGAATAACGATTGTATACGGCTCTTTTGTTTCATCACTTTTCGCTTCGAAAAATTGGCCAGCCGTCCACCAGTCATAACGTCCTTTTTCGATTGTCTTTGGATCGTATTTTGTCGGCATCGTTGTTTCATTTTGTTGTAACATTCATTTTTTCCTCCTTAACGAAAAAAAACCTCTCGTCTTGAAAAGGACGAAGAGGATTGTTCGCGGTACCACCTTTTCCAGGTCCACACTTTTCTTTTTGATACCATTATCTTATCCGAAATAGACGAAGCCCGTCAATGCTTGCACACACGTTTTCCCCCTTTTTTACATACAATATGAAAAAAGGCAGGTGTATAATATGATGCGCCATTATGATCGATGGCCCCCCTGGCTCCGACGATGTCGTCGCATCGCATGCGGGATCATTATTCCGTTTTGCTGCTTTCAAGGAATTCGTACGTTAATTTTCCCGACCACGATGGACGTCATTTTGCTAGCCCTTCTCATTCTTCTTGCGGCGGCGCTTCATCTTGAGTGGATATAAGAGCAACATCACCCGACGGCTCAATTGAAAATCGCCATTCGGCCTGATGTTCAGAGCGTTCTTCGAGCCAGCTAAATATAGATGGCTCTTCTGTATGTCCTTTTTGAACTTGTACAGACGCTGCTTCTTCTACACTATCTTCGTGCTCTTCGACAGATGCTTCTTCTACAATTTCAACGTGCTCTTCGACAGATGCTTCTTCTACACTATCTTCGTGCTCTTCATTTGAATTTGAGTCAAATTCAAACACCGTCTCTTCTTCCTTAAGAGAAACCACAACGGCGAGCTCAGCTGCAAGCACTAAACGGTCGGGCTTTTGTACATCATAATCAAATGAGTGAATTTGAATATCCGTGTCATCCGCTATCCGGCGGTCTGGCGGGATAAACGCATGAACTGGTATGTGCCGGAAAAATTGCCGGATGTTCTCTTCTTCTTCCGTCACAATGCAGTATTCACCTGTCACCTCAATTGTACCAGTAAGTACCGTGCCTTCGTCTTTTGAGTCCATTGTCAGTTGCGGGTCAAGCGAAATCGACAGCAGTTCTTCCACACTTTCTCCATCAGGGAACACGACACCTTCTTCAATGGATACGAAAAATAATTCATCCACCAAAATCAGCTCCTTTTTTATCCTGCTGCTTATTTTATGAGTGGAGCTGTGGTATCATTCCGATTAAATGGGGTTTGTCCAAGATGGCCTCACACGATTGTTCAGAACGATTCTTTCATTACATTAGAAACTTTTTTTTGTTTGTTCATTCAACTGCCTGTTTCTCTTTTTCTAACGTCAGGACACCGTCTGTCATATTATACACTTTGTCACAATAACCAATTAAGCGGATGTCATGAGTGACGACAATGGTCGTTGTATTTTTATTCTTTGTTTCATTTTTTAAAAGTTCCATCACTTCATAAGCACGATCAGAGTCAAGTGATGCTGTCGGTTCATCCGCTAGAATAATCGATGGATTGCTGTATAATGCTTTTGCTATAGCTGCCCGCTGACGTTCTCCTCCTGATAGATCGACGGGGTATTTGCTGCGAAGGTCGCTAATACCTAAATCTTCATAAAGCTGCTCTAGTTCTTCTTTCGTCATGTTCCCTTTTTTCACTTTATCTAATAGCTTCATTTGCATATCCACCGTCAGAAATGGTATTAAATTAGAAGACTGTAAGATAAAGCCTATCTCTTTTAACCTAATCTTAGAACGCTTCTTTTCATTTAACGCCGTGAGGTTTTGATTATTAATGATAATGTCACCGCTAGATGGGGTTTGCAAACCTCCTGCAATCGTTAGAAAAGTGCTTTTCCCCGAACCTGACGGACCAATGACAGCGATTAATTCCCCCTTATTCGCTTGGAAATTTGTTTCTTTAAGTGCATCTACTTTTTTATGGTCTGTGCCAAATGACTTCTTTACTTGATTTAATTCTAAAATAGCCATCATTTAGCCTCCTATCGCTTTTAATGGGTCGATTTTCACAATAGTTAGTACCGAAAATACAGCGCCTAGTATTGCAACGATGATCAGTATCAGTCCATACAGAATCATTATTGCAAGATCAAAAGATACAGGTACCGCACTTGGTAAAAAAGCGCCTGAAATAAGTGTTAATACAAAGCCAACCGTTACACCAATGGCGGCTAAAATAAATGTTTGGGCAATGACCGATTGAGATAAATATCTATTTGAAATACCTTGTGCTTTCATGACGCCAAACATACTTATTTTTTGAACAGTCAAGACGTATAAGAAAATGGCCACAATGACAGATGAAATAGCAAATAAGAAATAAATCATAAAGTTTAACGTTAAATTTTGTTCCGTATAGCCAGGTAAATTTCGGATAAATGTTTCGATTTCACTTACTTCCAGTGCATCATTTTGAGTAACAGAAGAGAGATCATCTGTCCGGACAACAATACCGTTTATTTGATCTGCATTTAGTTCAGCGGCTTCTCCATATTTAACTCGATGAAAAGTAGATAAATCCCCATAAAGAACAGGAGCTCCATTAAAACGTGCCTCATCTGTAAAACCAACAATGGTTAGGCGTTCTTCTGTAGATGATAGTTGTAAGTTATCACCTAGTTTAAATCCATCTTCTTTTAATGAATCGCTGGCAATGACTTCATTGGTATTCGAAAATTCTTTGCCTTCCGTTACATTCGGCATAATAAATTCGTCTTTCTCAATGCCGAAAATTGACACATTATTCTTTTGATCACCACTTGCGGCGATGGCATTTATTTGACCAATTACGGCACTTTCTTTTGCATCGACACCGTTCACCTCATCGAGGATCATTGAAGATTGAGGCAAACTTTTATCCGATTCTTCAGTTAAAATGATCGCTGTCGCTTCCCATTTATCTACTGATTCTCTATTCAAACTTTCAAGACCCGTAGCAAGACCCGATAAAAAGAAAACTAAGTACGAGACAAGCATTAAAACACCTGTAATTAACGTAAAGCGTAATTTATTCTTTTTTATTTCATTCCAAGCTAAAAACATCGTTTCACATCCTATTAATTTATTAAATTAATGATCGGTCCATCAATAACTGGAATGGCTGTCTACAGTTGAGTGGCCGTGTGATGAAGACTTTCAGCAGTTGCTGCTACGTTCTTCGTATCGTTGCCAATCGCTTTAATTACCTGAACAAGTTCCATTACATCCTCCTCCACACGATTAATATGCCGATCATTTTCCTCGATTGAATGAAGTATTTCCCTAAACTTTGTTTGTGTTTCTGTAGAGCCTTCTAATCCGAGTACAACGCTTTGTTTGACATCAAAGATCGTGTCGACAGCCTGATTCGTCAGTGCAGTGGACATATGAACAAGACTCGTAATTTGCTCGACCGACTGTTTAGACTGCTCAGCCAATTTTCGGACTTCTTGGGCAACTACCGCGAATCCATTTCCATGCTCACCCGCCCGCGCCGCCTCAATCGATGCATTCAGCGCCAATAAGTTTGTTTGTTCGGCGATCTGTTTCACCATGGTGATAATGTTTATAATCTGATCGGAGGATGATTTAAGCTGACCTATAATTTCCCCCATCTGTTCCGTGCCGCCCGTAATAAACTTCATTTGCGATTTCAATTGTTGAACCATTTCATTTCCTTCAGTAGCATCCGATTGGATTCGTCTTACACTTTCTACATTTAAATGGATGCTCTCACGCATCCTGCCGGCATGTACGTCCACTTGTTTGACGGATGTAGTCGTTTCTACTGTCAGGTTGGCGAGATCTTCACTGATTGAAGAGATTTTACTTTTCAGCTCGGTTTTCACAATCTCGTATTGGGATTCACGCAATTTGACATTTTCTCTTTCATATTCTTCCAAAACAATTTGCATTTCAAAGTTGATTAGCTTTGAAACGGTTAACATCACCTTTTCCTGCATGTCGTTTACGGGCAGTTCTCTATTGATCAATCGGATAATGACTTCCTGCACTTGTTGGAACGTGCCCATGTACCACTTAGGTTCTAAACCGATCTTAAAATGCATCTGTGCCACTTTCATCCGCTTTTGGATAGATGCCTCGTCAATCTCTCCATCGAACATCTCTATAATATATGTGCGCAACGTTTGCTTTAATCGCTCTATCGTGCTGCGCTCCTCGATTATTTGGCGCAGCGACGGAACTGCTAACACTTTGTCATAAAAGACAGATACAATTTCATCGATCTGTTCTCTTACAAGCGGCTGAAATGATTTTATAAGTGCTAAATCTTGTGCCGTTAATTCGATCAAATCCATCTGCTTTTTTAATTCCGGATATGTATGCAAATCAATCGTCGGCATTGGTATCAGAAGTTGTCCTTGTCCCAAAACGGACTGCTTCTCTTTCCTATTATTCTTCCATTTAAAAAATCTATCCAACTTCCATCCCTCCTGCTAATCATAATTATGATCCTAGAAATGACTCTTTCTTATCTTAATTAATAACAGAAAAATATATTTACGTCAAATGTTTGTATAATGTATAAATTAAAAGATTATACAAATTGATAATTTTGCTATATGATAAAGAAAACAAAAATAGTTTGGAGGAACGTACATGTACCAATGTAAAGCATGTGATCCGTCAGCACTTTACTATCAAATCCACTTTTCCGGGAAAGAAAATTTGCATCACATCCCGCAAATACGCACCTATCTCGAAAAGAACAAACTACTGATTAACGGCAGTAATGATGGATTAGTTGTAAAAGAAGCTGCTGTTGCTGGATTGTTTGATTATTTCTCTGACAATATGAATTTAAAGGACATTTCATTTCGAATTGATGAGCGTGATTGGAAACCAATCCAAGAGGTCTTAGATTTACTTGAATTCCAATGGATTGATACAGTCATCCTTGAACAGTTAGTCACGTGTCATATCCAAGCGATCGTAGATACAGAAGAGCAAGTTTACGCGTATGAAATGTTATCTCGTTTTGAAGATAATTCAGGTCGAGCCTGGGCTCCCTATCATGTTTTCTCGGCAGCCAAAAAACGCAACCGGATGTATGCTCTAGACCGTGTTTGTCGGATGACGGCTGTTCGAAGTGCTGCAATGGTCGATAAGAAGGTATTTATTAACTTTATTCCAACTTCTATTTACTCACCGGAACATTGTTTGAAATCGACCGTTCAGCTCGCTGATCAACTCGGAATCGAACCTTCACGATTTGTATTTGAAGTAGTGGAGACAGAAAGAGTGACCGATCTGGAGCATTTAAAAAGAATATTGATATATTACAGAGAGAAAGGATTTCATTATGCATTGGATGATGTCGGTGAAGAGTTCAGCACAGTTGAAGTGCTGGAACAATTGGCTCCGCATTACATGAAGCTGGACATGAAGTTCGTGCAAGGCATCTCTTCAGATCCAGTTAAGCAGATAGTTTCTAGGAATATATGGAAATCAGCCGTACAGGTTGGCGCCATTCCTCTCGCAGAAGGAATTGAAGACAGGGACGATTTTGTATGGTTAAAAAAGTGTGGGTATAAGCTCTTTCAAGGTTATTTATTCGGCAAACCGGCTCCCATCCGTGCATAGCAAAGGAACCGGTTTGCACGTCTCCCACTCATTTTCTATTCAGATTTCGTGTTTTCCATCTTGCTAATAAAAAACCTAACGTATATCCGTACACAACGTGACCTGCTAACCAATAAGAAAAAGCAGGCATACTTGTGATGGAAGGTGTCCTGTGAGATAAAGCCGTCGTCGGAAAAAGAATGAGACCGATTATTATACACACAGCCGTGCACAATGAAATCATTCTTTTACGGGAGGTTATGTTCATGTAACTTATCGCGAGGTACAGACACAGACTTAATCCGATAGAAATGATGAGATGGAACACGACTTCAACAAATTCAGAAAAAGTATATCGGTTGAGAATAGGGATATAATCGACATTCAATAAAAGTGTATATACTTTATAATGAGTTGTTTGCTCCACCATTTTTAAGAATACAGCTAAAATCATACCTGCGATCAATCCAGATAGACTAGCTTTTCGTATCAGTCGCTCGTTCAACATCATTAACTCTTCCCTTCTTTCCTATTCCGTATTGGATTATTTCTTTTATTTATATCATAGTTTCGCTTAAACGTTATAGTATTGTATAATGTTATTTCGTTAACAATGTACAACATTTGTCTATTTGCGCTGCTTAAGCTTATACGAAACAAGGTCTGTACTATTGGAGTCAATGATGGAAAGGATGAATATCATGAATCAATCTCGTGCAAGCGGGCCTTATTATATACAACAAGTTGCAGATGTAACAGGGCTTTCAAAACAAGTCATCCGCAAATGGGAAGAGAGGTATGAACTTGTACAACCGGAGAGATTAGCAAATGGCTATAGAGTTTATAGTGAAAAAGATGTAAACACCCTTTTGAAAGTCAAAACACTTTCCGAGAAAGGATACTCGATTAAACAAGCCGTTGTGATCGTTAAAGAGGATAACGAAACGATAGATCTCTCGATTGATCAAGAATCAATCCTACATTATGAAGAGCTGAATGACTATGTCTTTCAACTTCTCGAAAAAGGTACTCACTGTGACGAATTAGAATTACACCTCGTATTACAACAAGCCTATCATCATTTAGGATTGGCTACGTTTTTAACATCTGTCGTCGTTCCTTTTTTAAAAGAAGTCGGAAACAGATGGGGAAAAGGCGAGTGGGATGAATATCAAGAGTCCATCTCAAGTCTTGTCGTACGGGACTTTTTAGTGCAAATCCGTCGAAACTATCAATGCAGGGATGATGCTTCTTTAATTTTAGGTGCATGTCTTCCATATGAGCGTCATGAAATACCTTTGCATATCATCTTGCTGCAATTTATGATAAAAGGATGGAAAACGATATTGATCGGAGCTTCTCCTGCTCCTGGCTCTATCGAATCGCTAGTGCGAAAACTAAAACCTACTAAAGTCCTGCTCTCTGCCACAACGACGATCCCCTTTGAAAAGGATCCTAATCTTTTAAAAAGCCTTGATGAATTCGCCGCTAAAAATAGGGAAATCGATTTCTATCTTGGCGGCAGCGGCTCCATACAATACACTGCTGGCATGACTTTACGTGCAATCCATGTGACCGATTCAATCGAAGATATTGTCAATTAAGACTTTGCTTCTAGTTTATTGGCAGCTTGTGGATTGTTCTCTTTTTTCCTATGCTAAATAAAAAACGAAATGACCTCGGCCACAAGACGCCGAGGTCATTTCATTACATTACGTTATAAAAACAACTCTTCTAATAAATAAATTATTTTTTCAACCGGCTGAATGCTTTTTCAGCGGCTGCAATTGTTTTTTCAATGTCTTCATCCGAATGAGCTGTTGATAAAAATAGTCCTTCAAATTGAGACGGCGGCAGGAAAACACCTTCCAATGCCATTTCACGGTAATAATCCGCAAATAAAGCGAGGTCAGAGTTTTTCGCATCGTCGTAGTTGCGAACAGGTCCCTCATGGAAGAAAAAGCCGATCATCGAGCCAGCACGGTTGAATGTAATTGGAATGCCGTGTTTTCGTGCTGCTTCCGTCAATCCTTTTTCAAGCGAGTCTGCTTTACGCGCAAATTCGTCGTACATTTCCGGTGTGAGCTGGCGAAGTGTTTCAAGCCCTGCCGTCATCGCCATCGGATTACCGGATAATGTACCGGCTTGATAAATCGGACCGGCCGGAGCAATTTGATTCATGATTTCTGCTTTCCCGCCGTATGCTCCAACAGGCAGACCGCCGCCGATTACTTTGCCGAGACACGTAATATCCGGCGTCACGCCAAAATGACCTTGTGCGCAATTGTAACCGACACGAAAACCTGTCATCACTTCATCAAAAATGAGAAGTGCGTCATATTGTTCCGTGACGTCACGCAGCCCTTCAAGGAAACCTGGCTGAGGCGGAACGACACCCATGTTGCCGGCAACCGGTTCAACAATGATACAGGCAATATCATCCCCAAATTGTTCAAACGCGTAACGAACGCTTTCTAAATCGTTATATGGCACTGTAATCGTATTTTTCGCAACACTTTCTGGAACGCCTGGGCTGTCTGGCAAACCGAGCGTTGCCACGCCTGAACCCGCTTTAATTAACAGCGAATCGCCATGTCCGTGATAGCATCCTTCAAATTTCAAAATTTTATTTCGTCCTGTATAGCCGCGTGCAAGGCGAAGTGCACTCATCGTTGCTTCTGTACCGCTTGAGACCATACGGACAACTTCAATCGATGGAACGCGTTCAATGACAAGTTCAGCCATTTCATTTTCAAGTAATGTCGAAGCACCGAAACTTGTACCTGTTTCTGCTGTTTTTTTCAATGCCTCCACTACACGTTCATTCGTGTGGCCGAGAATAAGGGGACCCCATGATAAAACGTAATCAATGTACTCATTGCCATCAATGTCATAAATATGTGACCCTTTGCCTCGCTCCATAAAGATCGGATCAATATTAACTGATTTAAATGCACGAACCGGACTGTTTACACCGCCTGGCATCATTTTGACTGCTTCTTCAAACGCTGCTTTCGATTTTTCAAATGAACGCATCCGTATATCCCCTTCCAATTATTATTCGCTTAACCAGCGCGCCGCATCTTTTGCGTGATACGTCATGATCAAGTCTGCGCCTGCTCGCTTCATACTCGTTAATTTTTCCAGAACGATCGCTTTTTCATCCACCCATCCATTCAATGCCGCTGCTTTCACCATTGAATATTCGCCGCTTACGTTGTACGCCACAACCGGTGCATCAAATTCATTGCGTACGTCACGAATAATATCAAGATAAGAGAGAGCGGGCTTGACAATTAAGAAGTCTGCGCCCTGTTCCATATCAGCTTCTGCTTCACGCATCGCTTCACGACGGTTTGCCGGGTCCATTTGATACGTTTTCCGGTCGCCAAACTGCGGTGTAGAATCCGCTGCTTCACGGAACGGTCCGTAAAACGCAGATGAGTATTTGACGGCATAGGACATAATCGGAATTTCCGTATAGCCCGCTGCATCAAGCCCTTGGCGGATCGCCGTCACGAAGCCATCCATCATGTTCGAAGGCGCGATAATATCTGCACCTGCTTCTGCCTGGCTTACCGCCGTTTTCGCAAGCAACTCAAGCGACGGATCATTTAACACGTTACCGTCTTCCACAACGCCGCAATGGCCATGGTCTGTGTATTCACAAAGGCACGTATCCGCGATGACGAGTAAATCAGGATACTGTTCTTTAATATAACGTGTCGCCTCTTGAACGATCCCATGATTGTGATAGGCACCTGTTCCAACGTCATCTTTCTCAACCGGTAAACCGAATAAAATGACCGCTTTAATGCCAAGGCTGACGATTTCATCGAATTCTTCTTTCAAGTTATCGATGGAAAGCTGGAATACACCTGGCATTGAAGATACTTCATTTCGAACACCTTCTCCTTCTGCAATAAATAAAGGATAAATAAAATCATTCACACTTAACACCGTTTCTCGTACTAATGCACGCATATTGGCGCTTTGACGCAAACGACGATGTCTCGCAAATTCGTTTGTCATGTTCTTCACTCCTTGTAATAATAGATCATGTCAGAAACGAGCGAATCAGTCGTATACTCATCCGGACAGATCGAAATCGTCATTCCATATTTCTCTGCTTCTTTTTTCGTTACCGGTCCAATGCAGGCAAAGTCAGCCTCTGGAATCGGCTCTTCTGCTTCGTTTAACGTAGAAATAAAATGTCGGACAGCCGATGGGCTTGTAAATGTATACATATCGATTTGTTCATGACGGATGAGATGAAGCAGTGCTTCTTTTTCTTTTTCTGGAAAATACGTTTCGTACACAATCCAGTCATCTGCTGCCGCTCCTGTTTTGCGAATCGTCTCACCAATTAAGTCACGGGCAAGATTTCCTTTTGGAATAAGCGCATTTTTGGGCACAAACCGTCCTGTTTCTATGTCTTTCGCCAGATCATCTGCTGAAAATCGCTTCGGAATATAGGAAACCATTAGACCGTACCGCTCAAGTGATTCAGCCGTCTTCGTCCCGATCGCCGCAAATTTAGCCGGAATGTCTTTTATATCCACGCCCATCTCTTCCACTTTCTTCATAAAAAAATCAACACCATTTTTACTCGTGATGATGATCCAGTCATATGTAAATAGCTGATTCAATACAGCTTCGTCCTGAATGTCTTCATACATTCTGAACGCGATAAGCGGCACCGCGTATGCTGTGCCGCCCGCTTTTTCTATTTTACCAATAAACGGTGCTGCCTGTCCTGCAGGACGCGTTACAACAATTCGTTTTCCTGATAACGGTTGATCCATATTCACTCTGATTCTGCTCTCGCTGCTTCAATTAAGTCAACAGCACCACGTTTTTTTAATAGGCGAGCGGCCTCTAAACCAACTTGCTTTGCGTCATGGCCTTCAACGGTTTCTTTTAGAATCGTCTTGCCATCTGGTGACGCAACAAGTGCTGTTAAAGAGAGTGTTTCACCATCTGCTGTCGCAAAGCCTGCAACCGGTACTTGGCATCCGCCATTGACGGCTGTTAAAAAAGCACGCTCTGCTGTCGTCGTTTTCTTCGTGTTTTCACATGTGAATTTTGCTAGCAAATCAAGAAGTTCGACATCATTTTCACGACATTCAATCGCCAGCGCCCCTTGTCCGACCGCGGGAACTGATAAGTCTTCATCCAAAAATTCTGTGACGATATCAGATGACCAGCCCATGCGTGCGAGACCGGCTGCTGCTAAAATAATCGCATCGTATTCTTCATTTTCTAGCTTTTGAAGACGCGTATCAATGTTGCCGCGAATCCATTTAATTTCAATGTCAGAACGCATGGCAAGGAGCTGAGCACTGCGGCGAAGGCTGCTTGTGCCAATAATTGAACCCGCTGGTAAGTCTCGAAATTTTACATGCCCTTTTGAAATAAAGGCATCTCGATGGTCCTCGCGTTCTGGTACCGCACCGATCACAAGTCCTTCGGGAAGTTCAGCCGGCATATCTTTCATGCTGTGAACGGCCAAATCGATTTCATGGTCAAACATCGCTTGCTCGATTTCTTTCACAAAAAGGCCTTTACCGCCGACTTTAGATAATGTGACATCTAAAATCCGATCGCCTTTTGTCACAATTTCTTTTACTTCAAATTCGGTCTCAGGTGACAATTTTTTCAACTGATCGATGACTTGATTCGTCTGCGTTAACGCGAGACGGCTTCTTCTTGATCCGACAATAATTTTTCGCATAATACCCTCCATCTAGACCGAAAGCCGGATGTCACGAATACCAGAAATGGAATGTGGACAGCCGGCTTCCGAGGAAAAAGTTAATTAAAATAATGAGAAACGCTGCCGCATTAATAAATGCAAGCGTTCTTCCTGAGCATTCTTTTCTTACTTTTACATATAAAAAAATGCTGTATATCAATAGTAAAACAAATGACGCAATAATTTTCAAATCAAACCAACTGACATCCGGTAATTTAAGTGTTTTCCAAACGAGTCCAAGAATGAGACTGAGCAAGAGAAGCGGTACGCCCATTGCATTTAAGATGACCGACAACTTTTCGAGCTGACCGAGATCGCCAAGACGCCAGAGACGCTCATTCCATTTTTTCGTTTTTAGCAGACGATATTGAAGTAAATATAGTGCTGAGAAAATGAATGAAAGAGAAAAAGCGCCGTATGACAAAATCGCCATCGTAATGTGTATAAGTAAAAGTTCCGAAACAAGCTTTTCCGCCGCCGCCTGCGATTCGACTTGTACGGGCGCAAATGTGTGGATCGTCATAATTAAAAAGCCGATTACATTCGTAAAAAGAACGGTAAAGTCCATTCGAAGTAACTTATTCAAAATGAGCGACATTGTCAGCAGTACCCATGCATAAAAATAAAGTCCCTCAAATAATGTGAGGACTGGAAATCTGCCTGTATTATACATGTAAAGACATAAAAAAATTGTTTGAAGACTCCAAACAATCGATAAAATCCAGAAGGCGATTTTATTCGCCCTCTGGTTTCGTTGTACAAAATCAAGGAAATAGAGAAGTACACTTACTGCATATAAAATAATCATTAGTTCATGAAGCCGGGTCATTCCTTGTTCAAACATTGCGTAACCTCACTTAAAACTGGAGTAAAGGCTTTGCATGAACTACCTGGACGCATTCCTTTTCTTTTACCTGCGACTGCTTTAGTCCTTTCACGTCTTCTTCAAGATTGAAGATTTGCATGAATAGATCAAGCTTCTCTGCTGCACGCTTATCGCCTGCAAGTTCCTTCGCCTGCAAAATAGGATCTTTCAACATTTGATTAACGATGCTTTTCGTATGCTTGCTTAACACTTTCCGGTCACGATCGCTCATATGCGGCAGTTTGCGGTCAAGGCTTTCCATCGTTTCTGCCTGAATCGCTAATGCCTTTTGACGGAGTGCAGAAATAACAGGCACAACACCAAGCAGATTAACCCATTCGTTAAACTCGACGATTTCTTCTTCAATCATAAGACCGATGTTTGCCGCCGCTTTTTCGCGTTCAGCCAGGTTCGCCTGCACAATGCCTTCTAGATCATCAATATCATATAAAAAGACACTATCGAGATCGGAAAGTTCTGGCGAAATATCACGTGGAACCGCAATATCCACCATAAAAAGCGGGCGCCCTTTCCGCATTTTTTGCACGCTTGTCATTAATTCTTTCGTAATGACATATTCCTTTGAACCAGTTGAACTGATTAAAATATCCGCTTCAACGAGCGCACATTGCAGTTCATTCATCGTTTTGGCCTGTCCGTCAAAACGACCAGCAAGCACTTCTGCTTTTTCAAATGTCCGATTCATAACCGTCACTTTTGTTGCACCGCTTCCGTGCAAGTTTTTAATCGCAAGTTCGCCCATCTTTCCGGCACCGATAACGAGTACATGACGCCCGTCAAGTTTCCCGAAAATTTTCTTTGCGAGTTCAACTGCTGCATAACTTACCGATACGGCATTCGCACCGATTTCTGTTTCTGCATGTGCACGCTTAGCAAGCGTAATAGCCTGTTTAAATAATTGATTAAACACGGTGCCAGTTGCGTCTATTTCTTGCGATTGCAAAAAGCTTTGACGAACTTGCCCGAGAATTTGTGTTTCACCAAGCACCATTGAATTTAAACCTGCTGTGACGCGGAAAAGATGCTCGACCGCTGCTTCCTGCTCGTAAATGAACAAGTAAGGCGTAAATTCTTCCTGTTCTATGTTAAACCACTTGGATAAAAATTCTTTAATGTAATAACGACCGGTATGCAGCTGATCAACGACCGCGTAAATTTCAGTACGGTTGCACGTCGAGATAATGACATTTTCGAGCACACTTTTTTGTTTTTGGAGCTCTGTCATCGCTGTTTCAATTACATCTTCTTGAAAAGAAAGACGCTCGCGAATTTCTACCGGGGCTGTTTTATAGTTTAATCCCACCGTAATGATATGCATGTTACTGCACCCCCGAAAACGAATCATTGTTGTTCGTATTATACCACACTTAAATCATTTTTCTCATTCACGAATTGTGAACATATGCTAACATTAAAGGTAGCACTTTTTCATGTATATATCTACATTATAAACATTATCAAAAAGAAACGATTTTTGCAATAGAATCATTTGGAAAGCGGGGACTTTGATGATGAATGGACAGCGTATTTTTCCAGGCTTTATTTTAATCGGATTCGGCTTGTACTTTTTTTTCCAGCAGTCCGCCATTTTATGGGTGAAACCTTACCTTGGCTGGCCGGCACTTTTGCTCATTACTGGTATCGCTTTTTTGGCAGAAGGCTATAAAAGTGACGGGAACGGCATTTTAGCAGGTACCGTGTTAACTGGATTTGGTATTCATTTTTATGTGATCGACTACCTCGGCTGGTGGGCTAATGACACCGGCGTGTTTATTTTAATTATCGCACTTGGTTTTTTATTGCAGTATCAAAAAACAGGCAGCGGCTTGTTTCATGGCATTCTTTTTTTAACGTTGGCTGCTATAGCGCTGTTTTACGGTACCATCACGAGCTGGTTCGGACTTCTTGAAGAAAAAGCGTTCTCTATCTGGCAGTTTTGGCCGTTCATTTTAATTGCAGCCGGCGGATATTTACTGTTTGTAAAGAAGAGTGTCGGAAAATCATCGAAATATTGATCACGCATGTCGTTTATGCTTATTTCTGATCAGGTGCATAGATTTGTGACCACTTACTGTCCTTTCGGATTATTTAGTTCCTTTTATGACCGATTTATTACTATTTCTGCTCACTAAAGCAACTATTTAACTGCTCAAGTCGCTTTCTGGCTAGTAAGAAAAAGCTGCTCCCATTCATGAACGGGAACAGCTTTTTTTATTCACTTTCTTCACGATTTGCTTTTTCATATTCTTTATCATTGTACATTCTTCTCTTGACAGCTTTCCATACTTCTTCTTTTCCAAGTCCTGTTTCCGATGAAAAGACGATGATTTCATCAAGTGGATCAAAGTCGAGTGTTTCTTTGACGACTTTTAAATGCTTCTGCCACTTGCCTTTTGGAATTTTGTCCGCTTTCGTCGCAATAACAATCGCTGGAATTTCGTTGTGCTTCAAAAAGTCATACATAACGACATCATCTGCTGACGGCGCATGCCGCAAATCAACAATGTGGATACAAGCCGCAAGCTGTGGGCGATCCGCCATATATGTTTCAATCATCGGACCCCATAATGCTCGTTCCGTCTTTGCCACTTTCGCATAACCATAACCCGGAACGTCGACGAAAAACAGAGTGTCTTCAATTTTATAAAAATTGAGTGTCTGCGTTTTTCCTGGTTTCGATGAAATACGCGCCATACTTTTTCGGCCGATCATTCGGTTAATAAATGACGACTTCCCAACATTTGAACGGCCGGCCAGTGCAAACTCAGGCAATCCGATATCCGGATATTGATGTGGTTTTGCGGCACTGATGACCAGTTCTACGTTATTTACTTTCATTTATTGCTTCCTCCGATCGCGATGTCCAGCACTTCATCCATCGTCGAAACTGTTAAAAATGTCAGCCCCTCGCGGATACTTTTCGGCACATCATCGATATCTTTTTCATTATCTTTTGGCAAAATAATTGTTTTTAGTCCCGCACGGTGCGCACCGAGTGATTTTTCTTTTACACCGCCAATTGGCAAGACACGTCCACGCAATGTAATTTCACCCGTCATCCCAACGTCACGGCGCACAGGTCGGCCTGTTAAAGCGGAAATGAGTGCAATAGCCATCGTAATACCGGCAGATGGACCGTCTTTTGGGACTGCGCCTTCCGGAACGTGAATGTGAATATCATGATGCTCATGGAAATTTGCTTCAATCCCAAGTTCAGTTGCTTTAGAACGCACATAACTGAATGCAGTCTGCGCCGATTCTTTCATCACATCACCAAGCTTACCGGTCAAAATCAGTTTGCCTTTTCCAGGTGAAAGTGATACTTCAATTTGCAAGGTGTCGCCGCCAACCGTCGTATACGCCAGACCATTCGCCACACCAACTTGATCTTCTGTATCCGCCTGACCGTAACGGAAAATGCGTTTGCCAAGATAATCCTGCAAATTTTTATCAGTAACGGTGATCCGCTTTTTCTCATTGGACACAATTTTCTTTGCTGCTTTCCGGCAAATAGCCGCCAGCTGACGCTCAAGACTACGAACACCCGCTTCACGCGTGTAGTAGCGAACGACATCAAAGATAGCTTCTTCTTTTAATCGAATTTGATTACCTGTCAATCCATTTTCTTTTACTTGCTTCGGAAATAAGTGATCTTTTGCGATATGAACTTTCTCGACTTCTGTATAACCAGCAATTGAAATAATCTCCATCCGGTCGCGCAAAGGTCCCGGAATCGCGCTTAAATCATTCGCTGTCGCAATGAACATTACATTCGATAAATCATATGTTTCTTCAATGTAATGGTCGCTGAAGTTCGCATTTTGTTCCGGATCGAGTACTTCAAGAAGTGCGGATGACGGGTCACCGCGGAAATCATTCGACATTTTGTCAATTTCATCCAGTAAAAAAACCGGATTGACAGTACCTGCTTTTTTCATTCCTTGAATAATCCTGCCTGGCATTGCACCGACGTATGTACGTCTGTGGCCGCGAATTTCCGATTCATCGCGAACACCGCCAAGTGAAATGCGAACAAAGTTACGTCCAAGTGATTCAGCAATGGAACGGACCAAACTTGTTTTCCCCACACCTGGAGGCCCTCCAAGACAAAGGATTGGACCGCGCAGCGACTGCGTTAATTGGCGAACTGCTAAAAACTCAAGCACACGCTCTTTCACTTTTTCAAGACCATAATGATCGCGGTTTAAAATACCTTCTGCTTTGATTACATCCAAATCATCTTCGGTCGCGTTTGACCATGGCAGCACGATAAGCCACTCTAAATAGTTGCGAATGACAGCACTTTCCGCTGCACTTTGTGGGATTTTTTCATAGCGTTCCAGTTCTTTCATTGCTGCTTTTTCAACATGTTCCGGCATAGTCGCTGCTAAAATACGCACTGTCAGCTCTTCCACTTCAGACATTTTGCCTTCTTTATCGCCCAGTTCCTGCTGGATTGCTTTCATCTGCTCACGTAAATAATATTCTTTTTGCGTTTTTTCCATCGATGTTTTCACGCGCTGGCCGATTTTTTTCTCTAAATTCAGTACCTCACGTTCATTTTGTAAAAGTGAGATGAGATGCTCAAGACGTGCCTTTACTGAAAATGTCGCTAAAATTTCCTGTTTTTCTTTCACTTTAAGTGATATATGCGATGTAGCAATATCAGCAAGTCTGCCTGGTTCTTCAATATCTGAAACGGAGCTTAACGTATCAGAAGAACCTTTTTTCGACAGTTTTACGTATTGTTCAAACTGCTTCAACAGCATTCTCATGAGCGCTTCTGTTTCGGCATCTTTTTCGTTTTCTTCTTCGTGAACTTCAACGACCGCTTCGTAAAAAGATGTCTGGTCAACGATGGAAATTAATTTCGCACGATTAAGTCCTTCTACGAGAACCCGAATCGTCCCGTTCGGAAGCTTTAACATTTGTTTCACTTTTGTAAGGGTGCCGACCTCATATACATCGTCTCCAGATGGATCATCGAGTTCCGGATCTTTTTGTGCTGATAAGAAAACAAGCTGATCGTTCATCATTGCGGCCTCTAAAGCTTCAATGGAACGATCGCGGCCAACATCGAGATGAAGTACCATTGTCGGGTACACGTGCATCCCGCGCAGCGGCAAAAGCGGTACTGTGTAGATTGTTTCTGCCTTCATGACATATCCCTCCCTGCAAAAAAAACCATCCCACCGTATGTAAGCGGGGTGCTTCTCTTTCTTTTATCTTATCTTATCTTATCGTAAAATGACTAATGATGTCGATGGAAAAGAAGGGACAGCGCCTAAATAGGCACTGTCCCTTTTTAAAACACCTCATTATGCAGATGTTTTATCAGCTGAATCGACTTCATTACCATTTTCGTCCAAAAGACGCGGCGATGTATGATCGGTCACTGCTTCGCTTGTAATGACACATGTTTTAATATCATCACGCGAAGGCAATTCGTACATCACTTCAAGCATAATGCTTTCAATAATGGAACGAAGTCCACGCGCGCCTGTTTTACGCTCAATGGCTTTTTTTGCAATTTCGCGAAGTGCCTCATCTTCAAATTCAAGCTCAACATCATCAAGCTCAAGCATTTTCTCATATTGCTTCACAAGCGCATTTTTCGGTTTCGTCAAAATCTCAATAAGCGCACTTTCATCAAGCTGCTCAAGACTTGAAATAACCGGAAGACGACCAATAAACTCTGGAATTAAACCGAAACGAAGCAAATCTTCTGGAAGAAGTTGAGAAAGAAGTGATTTATCTGCTACTTCTTCTTTTTTCGTATCAGATCCAAAACCAATCACTTTTTGACCGAGACGGCGTTTAATAATTTGCTCAACACCATCAAATGCTCCTCCACAAATGAAAAGGATGTTTGTCGTATCAATCTGGATAAATTCTTGGTGCGGGTGTTTACGTCCACCTTGAGGCGGCACGCTTGCGACCGTACCTTCCAAAATTTTGAGAAGCGCTTGCTGTACCCCTTCACCGGAAACATCTCGTGTAATGGACGGGTTTTCCGATTTACGGGCTACTTTATCAATTTCATCGATATAAATAATGCCTTTTTCTGCTTTTTCTACATCATAATCAGCCGCTTGAATTAACTTCAACAAAATATTTTCAACGTCTTCACCAACGTATCCTGCTTCTGTTAAAGATGTTGCATCTGCAATCGCAAATGGCACATTCAAAATACGGGCAAGCGTCTGCGCAAGAAGTGTTTTACCGCTTCCTGTCGGCCCGATTAGGCAAATGTTTGATTTAGATAATTCTACATCATCCACTTTGCTATTGGAGTTGATACGCTTATAGTGATTATAAACTGCAACAGCGAGTGATTTTTTCGCTCGTTCCTGACCGATGACATATTCACCTAAAATTTCACGAATTTGCGTCGGTTTCGGCACATCATTAAACTCAACTTCTTCTTCTGTACCAAGTTCTTCTTCCACGATTTCTGTGCAGAGCTCAATACACTCGTCGCAAATATATACCCCCGGCCCAGCTACGAGTTTACGCACCTGATCCTGTGATTTTCCGCAAAACGAACATTTTAACTGTCCTTTTTCTTCATTAAATTTAAACACCTAGTTCACCCCTTATGCTATGTTGGTGCAGCCGGAAAAATTCAGTAGACCGACTTTTTGACTACCCCTTAATTAAGTTATGTATCGCATTGTAGCACATTTGCCATAAAACAAAAACGAAAAAGCATTTTCCCCTTGTTTTATGGTAGAAAACAAGGCACGATCAAGTCGTGCCTTGTCAGCTTGTCCTTTTATTATGCACTAGTTTTGCTGTTTTCGACAAGAAATTCAACTGCTTTACGAATTTTCAAGTCTGCTTTCATGCCATCAAGGCTGCCAAGCGCTTTTTGAATATCTTCTTTTGAAAGACCAAATTGCTCAGCCATTTTATTTACTTCAGCTTCTACATCTTCATCAGTTGGCTCAAGATTTTCAGCAACAGCGATTGCTTCAAGCGTTAAGCTTGTGCGCACGCGCGTTGCAGCATTTTCTTTCATTTGTGCACGAAGGTCTGCTTCTGATTGACCTGAAAACTGGTAGTACAGATCAAGGTTCATACCTTGCATTGAAAGGTTTTGTGTAAACTCTTGAAGCATGCGGTCGATTTCACTGTCGATCATGACATCAGGAATATCAGATTCTGCATTCGCTACCGCTTGTTCAACAAGGTCATCACGCAACTTTTGTTCAGAAGCGCTTTGCTTTTGCTCAGCTAGTCGTTCTTTAATTTTTGCTGTCAACGCATCGAGTGTTTCCACTTCTTCGTCTGTTTCTTTCGCGAAATCATCATTTAACTCAGGTAATTCCTGTGCTTTTACTTCATGAAGTTTCACTTTGAATACAGCAGGTTGACCCGCAAGCTCTTCCGCATGGTATTCTTCAGGGAATGTCACTTCCACTTCTTTTTCTTCACCTGTTTTCATGCCGATAATCTGTTCTTCAAATCCCGGAATGAATGTACCAGAACCGATAACGATTGAATAGTTTTCAGCCTGCCCGCCTTCAAACGCTTCACCGTTAACGAATCCTTCAAAATCGATCACAACAGTATCTTCATTTTCAACAGTGCCTTCTTCTTTTACAACTAGCTCAGCGTGACGTTTTTGAAGATCTTGAAGTTCGTTTTGAACGTCTTCATCTGTTACATCTGTGCTCGCTTTTTCTACTTCAAGGCCTTTGTATTCACCAAGTTTCACTTCAGGCTTCACTGTAACAGTCGCTTTGAAGATGAATGGTTTGCCTTTTTCGAATTGCTCTACATCGATTTCAGGGCGGTCAACAGGATCAATACCCGCTTCGTCGATCGCATTTCCATACGCTTCTGGAAGAATCGCATCGATCGCATCCTGATAAAGTGATTCAACGCCGAAACGTTGTTCGAACAACGGACGAGGCATCTTCCCTTTACGAAAGCCCGGTACATTAATTGTTTTTACGACTTTTTGGAACGCAGCGTCAAGTCCTTTTTTCACTGTTTCAGTATCAACTTCAACAGTAAGTACTCCCTGGTTCCCTTCTAATTTTTCCCACTTTGCAGACATAAAAAATTCCCTCCAACAATCTATTAATAAAGATGAACGTTCGCCTTATGTATATTCTTTCTGATACAAAAAGGACACAATACGACTTTTACATTATACCATATAGCCACTTTCTTTCAACTAAAAGGATAAAATTTCATCGAGTTCTTTCATAAACGACAGTGCCTTGCCTATCTCTGGGTCAATATTAGAGAGATCGCTCACGGAACGATAGAGCGATTCAATGTGGAGAACAGCAGCATTCGCCCAGACAGATGGTTCTACTTCTGGATCAAATGGATGCATTAAAAACAATTGCTGCTTAATTAGTTCTATTGCTTGCTCAAATAAAACCGGATTTTCCTGGCCAATCGTTTGATCAAGATGTGCGGATGTTTCCTTATAAAAAGGCCGACTGAACACTTCGTCTGTCAGCACTGGAATAACCTCTTTTTCAAAATGAAATTTCCGAACGGTTACATTTTGAGCAGTGCCTATTTCACGAAGCAGTCCAAGCGACATCGATTGAACAAATGGATGCTCTTTCGTATTTGCAAGCATCATGATCAATTCTTTTTCATAAGGCGATGCGCCCGGCGACGCAAGTTCCGCAAGTTTCATCATTTTATCCTGCATCGTGTCTTCTTGTTTAAACAATACGGCTGCCGGGGAATTCTGTTTCGTACTCATCCGATCAGCGAGCGCTTTTAAATGAGCGAAATGTTCATACCGATCTGGGGGCAGCCCTTCTTCAAGAAGCACTCCTAACGTATCCCCCACTTCTTGATAGCATTTTTTTTGAATAAGCATCAATACATGTAAATCGAGAACATCAAAATAGTGCCCTTCACCAGCATGAAGCATACCTCGTGACAATTGAATCCCCTCATCATAGCTTTCGCTTTCATGATACGCAATAAGCAGTGCCATTTTGAGCTCTTCGACACGGTCAGTTTCAAAACGGAGTGCTTCTGTGTATAGACGGATCGCATCACCAAACCGCTTTTCTTCAAGTGCCGCCTGTCCCTCTCTCTCCAGATGACCTAGCGTGCCCGGAAATTGAATCACATTGCCGTCTTTGATCCGCTTTTTCTTCTTCATTTTATTCGTCACCCGTTCCGGATTTTTAATAATTAAAGTGTAGCACGTGATAAATCGAAAGAACAGAAAAAAGACGATCCGCACCATTACGTGACAGACCGCCTTCTTGATTTCTTATGTATGGCGTCCCTCGGAAGGATTTGAATCCCCCATCGGCGTAAAAAAGGGAGTGGATAATTGTGTTAAAGTTACAAACAGATCTTGAAGGGAGGAAAGCTTACAAGGGAGACGCGGCATGATCGAATAAACAAGCAACAAAAATCGACTCTCAGCATAACCTGAGAGCATTCTTTCATTATTGATTAATTGTTTTTGCTTTTGGTGCGACGACAGTAACACCTGTCGTTTCTTCAAAATTATACAAGTTGACTGGAACGTCTATGAAGCGTTCGAGTTCGTTGTAAGCCGGGATACCGTGGTACGACATATCGAGTCCTTCGATTTCTTCTTTTTTCGTCGCACGAAGACCAACTGTTGCTTTAGCAAGATACGCAATGAATAGTCCACTGGCAAAGCCCCACGCACATACAGTAAGTGCGCCTATTAGCTGAACTTGCAAAAGCTCAGATTGACCTGTTGTGAAAAGACCATCTGTTATATCGAACAAACCAACTGCGATTGTACCGAATAATCCGTTAAAGCCATGTACCGCAACTGCACCAACCGGGTCATCTACTTTCATTCGATCAATTAATAATGTACCGAAGACAACGATTACACCACCGATTGCGCCGATTAAGATGGCACTCATTGGCGCAACGAACGCGCAGCCTGCTGTTACCGCAACCAATCCGGATAAAATCCCATTAATCGTCATACTTGGATCCGTTTTTCCATAACGGAACAATGTCAATAAAAGGGCCATCGTACCACCAGAGGCGCCAGCGAGCATGGTGTTGAGTGCGATAATGGCAAGTGATGCGTTGGAGGCATCAAGTGTGCTACCGGCATTGAAACCGAACCAGCCGAACCATAAAAGGAATGCGCCCGCCGATGCGAGTGGAATATTACTTGGTACAAAGACATTGACACTGCCGTCACCGTTAAATCGGCCTTGACGTGGCCCAAGTACAATCGCCATGGCGAGTGCTAAAAAGCCACCCATGCCATGAATAACCGCTGAGCCTGCAAAATCTTTCATACCGAGCTTGGCGAGCCAGCCGTCTGCATTCCATACCCAATGACCGGAAAGAGGATAGACAATCGACGTAAGGAGGATGGCTGTTAGTATATAGGCTTTAAAATTCATTCGTTCTGCGAGCGCCCCAGAAACAATGGAGACACAAGCAATCGCAAAGCCAATTTGGAATAATACGAATGCTGCACCTGGAAGTTCTATCCCTAATTCAATTTGTTCTGGTGCACCGAATAAACTTGTGCCAATGAATCCGCCTGCATCTTCTCCAAACATAATGCCAAATCCAACTACCCAGAATGCAAGCACTGCAACTGTCAAGTCGACGAAAATCTTCATCGTTACATTTACTGCATTCTTCGTCCGCACAAGACCTGCTTCAAGTAAACTAAATCCGCCTTCCATTAATAACACCATCGCTGCGGCAATAATAACCCAGACGGTATTCAAATAAATAAGTTCCATCTTACTCCACCCCATCTTCTGCTAGTTCCGTAATCGTTGTATCAATTTGTTTCGTCCGAATATTGTATGCTTCCATGACAGGATACACAAAAATTTTTCCATCGCCGGCTTCACCAGTGTACGCTGTGTTCATCACCGTTTCGATGACGCGTTCCACCATAAAATTGGATACGATAATTTCCATCTTTACTTTTGGATGCAAATTAACTTTGTAATTTCGTCCCCTGTACACCCCGCTGCCATCCACCTGTTGACCTCGTCCCACGACTTGGGTGACTGTAAAAGCCGTTACGCCAATGTCGTTGAGTCCGTTAATCGTGTTTGTTAACATTTGCGGACGAATAATCGCTTCTACTTTTTTCAAAATAATCACATCCACTTTTTTGAATTTCTTCCGATACATCTATATTAATCATCAATCCGCATGTAAACAATGTCTTTTTGATATCTAAATCATCTTATTTGGGAAACAGTAAGCAAATTGAATGAGAATGAAGATTAACTTGGCGACAAGTTGAGGATAAAAATATCCTTTTACACAGAGTTGAGGACATAAAGAAAAAGGACATCAAAAGACACCCTTTTTTGGTATACATAATAGTTATTGTGGATTTTTATTATTCAAATTATTATTTTTGTGATCTACATGAACTCTATTGTACCCTTTAACCGGGTCTAACTCTCTTACTTCCTCCGACATTCTCTCGTCATTCTGACCGCCCTCGGGCGGGTGTAAGACGTTTTCCTGTGGGTCTGCTTGTGGATTACGCGGTTGTTCCTCCGCGCTTGGAAATAACCCCGCTAACGATTTATCTTCGCGTGCCATTTTCGGATAACCCCTTCCATATTTCGAAATAATTGCGTATAATCTCGTTCTTATCTGTAAATAATGCCGACTCCTGTTCAAGTGTAGTTTTGCCAACTCCAGCTTTGTTCATTACTTCATTCAAAACTCAAAGGCAGCTAAATAAGAAATGTATTCTTTCGCATGACGCGTAATAACCTCAAGAGCCACTTTAACTGTCATTGAATTGCTATATTACCCCAGACTTGTTTAGAATCAATTTCAGGCGTGGTTTGGACGGATTCAGTTAACATTTTTCTCACATCGACCTTTACATCAAGTATCCCTTTTCTTTTTGTCATAACAAAAAACACCTCCATCATCAGGGAAGTCAATAACGGGCAAATTTCGTATAAGACCGTTATACTGACCGTTTCACCTAAATGAATGAAAGTGTTTAAGAAAAAAGACGATCCGCACCATTACGTGTCAGACCGCCTTCTTGATTTCTTATGTATGGCGTCCCAGGAGGGATTCGAACCCCCGACCGACGGCTTAGAAGGCCGTTGCTCTATCCAGCTGAGCTACTGAGACATCCTTAAAGACAATATTTATAATAGCAATGAGTGGAAGAGATGTCAATAGGAATTTAAATATAAATGCGGTAAGGGCACTTTATCTTGATTCTGACCACTCGTTTTTAAAAAGCCCCGCGTGAAACGTGCGGGGCACCCGCTTCCTATCAATCAGCGGTTAAATTTTGTTTGCATTCCTTCAATTTCATGATGTTTTTCATCATAAAAGCGGACGACCGTTTTTTTCTTGTCCACTTCTACAATGGCATACGTTTTTTCACGGCGGCCTTTAGGGAGCGAGATACTGCCTGGGTTTAAGTATATGACACCATCCTGCTGTTCGACGCCCGCTGTATGTGTGTGACCGAAGAAAACGAATTCAGCACTGTTTTCTTTCGCTTTATACGATAGATTCAAGAGTGTCATTTTCACATCATATCGATGACCATGCGTGACGAATACGCGGGCATCTTCAATGCTCTCTAACACATCATTTGGAAACTGATCTTCCATATCGCAATTCCCTCGCACAATCGTATAGCCTTCTAGAGCAGGATCGTCTGCGTTAAGCTCCGAGTCGCCGCAATGAATCATCGCATCGACTTTGTTTGCATAGCGGCGTTTTAAATCTGTTAAAACTGTATTCCATCCGTGGCTATCACTGACAACAAGCAGTTTCATTTCAGTTCACCTTCCAATTCGGTTAAGGATACCTGTAATTTTCGAAGGGCATTTGCCCGATGGCTGATCTTATTTTTTACATCTGGCTCAAGTTGCGCCATTGTTTGATCAAATCCATCTGGAATAAATAACGGATCATATCCGAATCCATTTGTGCCGCTTTCTTCATAAGCAATGCGGCCCTCACAGTTACCTTCTACTATTATAGGTTCCCGATCGTCTGGAAATGAAACCGCGAGAACACATTTAAAACGGGCGCTTCGGCGATCATCTACTGCTCCAGCCATTTCCTTAAGAACTTTCCTATTGTTCGCTTTGTCATCTTTATCAATCCCTGCATATCGAGCGGAATAGACGCCTGGTCTGCCGTCTAAGGCATCGATGACGAGTCCGGAGTCATCCGCAATGGCTGGCTGGCCAGTTAAGTAGGCGGCTGATTCTGCTTTTAAGAGCGCGTTTTCTTCAAACGTTTCGCCTGTTTCTTCTACGTCCGGCAGTTCTGGGTAGTCGATTAATGTTTTGACAGTGATTCCATATGATTCGAACAATTGTACAAATTCTTTTGCTTTTCCACTATTTTTCGTGGCAATTATAACTTCGTTCACTGCTCGGCCTTCCTTTCATTAATAAGGTCTGCCGCAACGCCAAGAACGTCTGACTGAGTCTCGAAAAGTTCTTTCATTCCAGATTGCGCGGCTTCGAGTAGCTGCTGTAGTTCATTCATCGAAAATGTCGCCTCTTCTCCGGTTCCCTGCACTTCAACAAATTGTCCTGATCCCGTCATGACGACATTCATATCGACTGCAGCCTTGCTGTCTTCTTCATAATTTAAATCTACTACGACACCGTGCTCTTTGATGATTCCCACACTTGTCGCTGCCAAAAAATCAGTAATTGGATACGCCTGAAAATCCTTTTCAATGGCAAGTTTATGAAGTGCCAAAGTCATCGCTATAAATGCGCCGGTAATGGCCGCTGTTCTCGTTCCGCCGTCTGCTTGAATGACATCACAGTCGATCCACACAGTACGTTCGCCAATGACGTCAAGATCGACGACAGCCCGGAGCGCTCTGCCGATTAGACGCTGAATTTCCATCGTTCGTCCGGTTACTTTTCCTTTCGTCGATTCACGCATGTTGCGCTGTCCTGTCGCACGAGGAATCATGGCATATTCGGCCGTTACCCATCCTTTGCCGCTCCCCCGCATAAAAGGAGGTACGCGATCTTCAATGCTCGCTGTACAGATCACTTTCGTTTGACCGACTGAAATTAAAACCGATCCTTCCGGATGTGTTAGAAAATGGGGTTCAATCTTTACTGGTCTCAGTTCATATTCCGTTCGTCCATCTATGCGCATCATTCATAACCTCCGTTTTTACTTCGTCCGTTGTCCATTTTCCGGAATTTGCGCGCATCTGTCAAATCTTCATTCTGCTGAAACAATACTTTGTTGATTGATAAACAATGGAGCCGTGATAGAAGCTGGTACTTGTTCACCTGTTTCAAGCTTTACATTTGATTTCCCATCTACATGAATGGCCATGCTCTCAATGCCAGCTGATTCGGCAAGTGTTAACGCAAGCGGCTTTAGTACACGGCTGGAAAGAAGCGCTTCTCCGTTGTTTTCTAGAATGGCATCATTAAAATGCAACACAGCCAGTCCTTTTTGTACAGTAGGCGCCTCGACGAGTTTCGTTCCTGGCATGAGCTCGGAAGCAAGGCCGCTTCCCGCATCTGGTCCTTTTGATAGTTCAGCTACTGCTGCTGAAACAAGATCCTTTGTATCAGCTGAAATTCGACGCGTCACCGGCACATAATACGGCCCCTGTTCATTTTGTGCAGAAAAATAGACGGTTAATGGTTTCGTTGCACCTGTTTTGGCATAGCTTGCCCCCATATTAATACCATCTTCCCGCTGCATACCCGACGCTGCAATCGGCATTCCACCGATCGGCATCGTTTGCAATCTTTTTCCATCCAATTCAATTTGAACGCGGTCTGCTTTCCCGAAACCTGTCACTGTCCATGTGATCGCTGCTGCAATATTCGCTTCATCTTCTGGTGCATAATCCTCAAACGCTCCCGACACGCTCACGACAGCTTCTTTCCCTTTTATTTCTACATTTTCAATAACCGTCCCTTCAGGCAGCGGTGTGCGGAATCCATTCCCAATTTCTCCTGTAGCCATGTACTGTAAGGCTGCTTTTTCTTCGTTATCGGCCTGTTCAATAGGCACTGCCTGTGGGACAACAAGATTATTCTCGTCAATTACATACAGTTCGGCCATGATCGTCTCGTCTGCCGATGCCGGACTGTCCACTTCTGATTCTGAATAGACAACGCGCTTCGGCAACTCATCTGTTTCGCTGTCCTGTCCAAATGGATAACTGCAGCCTGACATGACCATAATCGTGGCAACAAATGCTGCTTTCCGAAATAAACGCACACAGATCGCCCTCCTGAATATGCAATGGTACATGTATATGAACCGCTTTTTTTCGCAGAACAAAAAAAAGCCGGCATTACGCCAGCTGAATGTTCTTAATTTGAATGGATGTGTCCCCGAGCCAGTCAGAGGCAATTGTATAAAACGATTTTGTACGACCTGTTGTAAAAAAACGATGTGCCGGCATTTCACCTTCAGCCATCATATCATTAAATTCAAGTATCGAACTGACACCATACGCTGTTTCATCGCCAGAACTAATGACCGATACATCTGGTCCCATGAATTCAGCAATAATCGGTTCTAATAGTGGATAGTGAGTGCATCCTAAAATAACCGTATCAGCAGGAGTTTTTTTCAGTGGCTGCAACGTTGCGGCTACAATTTCTTTTGCCCGTTCACTTCTATACTCACCGCTTTCAACAAGCGGCACAAAATCTGGACAGGCAAGCGGATAAATTTTCGCATCTGAATCTGTCGCGTTAATTGCTTTTTCATACGCACCGCTTTTAATCGTTCCTATCGTTCCAAGGACTGCTATATGGCGATTTTTCGTCTCTTTAATCGCCGCACGTGCCCCCGGCTGAATGACACCGACAACCGGAATCGGCATTTCTCTTCTGATCTCTTCTAATACAACGGCTGTCGCTGTATTACAGGCAATGACAAGCATTTTTATATCGTAACGTTCCAAAAAACGCGTCATTTCCCACGTGAACTTCCGTACTTCACCTGGCAGCCGCGGCCCATACGGACAACGAGCCGTATCTCCTACATAATAAATCATTTCTTTCGGGAGCTGACGCATCATTTCTTTCGCTACTGTCAGCCCTCCGACACCCGAATCAATTACGCCAATTGGTTTGTTCAACAATTCCGCCTCGTTCCACTTTCATTTCAACTTATACTTTTACGAAGAAGACAATTTAGCCTGTTCCCTTCTTCATAAAAAAAATTCATCTTTCCTCGTATATTTTCCCTGTTTTTCGTCTAAAATGCAAGAGAACGGAAAAAGGGAAAAGCAGTGCTGGTTACCAGCACTGCTCATAAATTAATTTCACCAAGCCGCAACAGTTCTACAATCGCCTGTGCACGTCCTTTTACACCAAGTTTTTGAATCCCATTCGAAATATGGTTTCGCACCGTTTTTTCGCTAATTCCGAGAACCTGTGCAATATCATATGTCGATTTTCCGACAATAAGCCAGTCAAAGACCTCTTTTTCCCGTTTCGTTAAGATGGATGCAGCCACACACAATGTCACCCTTTCACAAGCCGGCCTTTATCGGTTAGCCGTCGCTACCATATCATATGCTTACGGTCTCAAATTGGTCGCGGCCATTTCCACTTATCCTTATGAGCGTCTCTTAAAATTTTGAAACAGGAGTCTTACTGCCCGTTAAAATGAGATAAATCTGCTGTACATACAAAAAACCTTCAGCGTTTGCTGAAGGTTTTTGATCATTAATCAACTGCATGGTCACTTCCAAAGAATCTGCGGAATGAATGAACTGTTGCTTCACGGTTTAGTGCAGCAATCGATGTTGTTAATGGAATACCTTTTGGACAAGATTGCACACAATTTTGCGAGTTACCACAGCCCTCAAGGCCGCCTTCACTCATAATTGTTTCCAGACGTTCATCGCGATTCATTGCACCTGTTGGATGAGCATTGAATAATCTTACTTGTGAAAGCGGTTGAGCTCCGATAAAGTTAGATTTGCTGTTTACGTTCGGGCACGCTTCGAGACATACCCCACACGTCATGCACTTAGACAATTCATAAGCCCACTGGCGTTTACGCTCTGGCATACGCGGTCCGGGACCAAGGTCATATGTCCCGTCAATTGGCACCCATGCTTTGACTCGTTTCAATGTGTCAAACATACGGCTACGGTCGACCTGCAAGTCACGCGTAACCGGGAATGTATTCATCGGTGCAAGACGGATCGGCTGCTCGAGCTGATCGACAAGTGCCGTACAGGACTGGCGCGGTTTGCCATTAATATTCATTGAACATGCGCCGCATACTTCTTCAAGACAGTTCATATCCCATGTAATTGGAGTCGTTTTTTCACCTTTTTTATTGACCGGATTACGGCGAATTTCCATCAGTGCGGAAATAACATTCATATTCGGGCGGTAAGGTATTTCAAACTCTTCATTGTACGGAGCAGAATCAGCCGTATCCTGGCGTGTAACAATGAAGCGGACTGTTTTTTGCTCGTTCATTATTTTTTCTCCTCCTTAGTCTTCGTATAATCACGTTTACGAGGCGGAATTAGCGACACATCAATGTCTTCATAATGAAAAGCGGGCGCAGTATTTTCACCTGTAAATGCTGCCATTGTTGTTTTCATGAACTGATCATCGTTACGGTCCGGGAAGTCTGGCTTGTAATGCGCGCCACGGCTTTCATTCCGGTTCAATGCACCGATCGTAATAACGCGGGCAAGGTGAAGCATATTCTTCAGCTGACGCGTAAACATCGCACCTTGATTACTCCATTTTGCCGTGTCATTAATATCGATGTTTTTGTAACGCTCAAGCAATTCGACGATTTTATCGTCTGTTTTCTGCAGTTTATCATTATAGCGGACAACCGTTACGTTCGCCGTCATCCACTCACCTAATTCCTTGTGAAGAACGTATGCATTTTCTGACCCTTTGTTTAGTGACATAATGTCGTTCCACTTTTCTTCTTGCTGTTTCGCATGGTTGTCGAATATAGAAGAAGAGATGGAATCTGCACTTTTCTCTAAACCGCTAATATAACGCACTGCATTCGGTCCTGCGACCATACCACCATAAATAGCGGAAAGAAGCGAGTTCGCACCGAGACGGTTTGCTCCATGCTGTGAATAGTCACACTCACCAGCTGCAAATAGACCAGGAATGCTTGTCTGCTGTTCATAATCAACCCATAGCCCGCCCATTGAATAATGGACCGCAGGGAAAATTTTCATCGGCACTTTACGCGGATCGTCTCCCATGAATTTTTCATAGATTTCAATAATACCACCCAGTTTAATATCAAGTTCATGCGGATCTTTATGAGAAAGATCAAGATAAACCATGTTTTCACCATTAATACCGAGTTTTTGATTTATACACACATCAAAAATTTCACGTGTTGCGATATCACGCGGCACAAGGTTTCCGTATGCCGGATATTTTTCTTCAAGGAAATACCACGGCTTTCCGTCTTTATATGTCCAAATACGGCCGCCTTCACCACGCGCGGATTCACTCATTAAACGAAGCTTGTCATCACCTGGAATCGCTGTCGGATGAATTTGGATAAACTCGCCATTTGCGTAGCTAGCACCTTGCTGATAAACGATGGATGCCGCAGAACCTGTATTGATCATCGAGTTCGTTGATTTACCGAATATGATGCCAGGTCCGCCGGTTGCCATAATAACTGCGTCGCCCGGGAATGACTGAATATCCATCGTTGAAAGGTCTTGTCCAACGATCCCGCGGCAAATGCCTTCATCATCGATAATCGAACCGAGAAATTCCCAGCCTTCATATTTCGTCACAAGACCTTCTACTTCGTAACGGCGCACTTGCTCGTCAAGCGCATACAATAACTGCTGTCCCGTTGTCGCACCAGCAAATGCTGTCCGGTGATGCTGTGTACCGCCGAAACGACGGAAATCAAGAAGCCCTTCCGGTGTCCGATTAAACATAACACCCATGCGATCAAGCAAGTGAATAATTCCCGGTGCTGCTTCTGCCATTGCTTTTACAGGTGGCTGATTGGCAAGAAAATCGCCGCCATAAACTGTATCATCAAAGTGGACCGCCGGAGAATCCCCTTCCCCTTTTGTATTAACAGCACCGTTAATACCGCCCTGTGCACAAACGGAGTGAGATCGTTTTACCGGAACAATTGAAAACAGCTCAACGGGTGTACCCGTTTCCGCCACCTTAATCGTAGCCATTAACCCAGCGAGACCTCCACCGACTATGATAACTTTACCTTTATTCATTGTGAGATTCACTCCCTTTTTTCCAGTTCTGCATTATATTTTTCTATTTACAGAAACCGATTGATTGCCGATATAATTAAACGAATGCGAAGATTGCACGCAAACCGATGATAGATAAAACGACAAAAACAATTAGTGTTGCATATGTAACGACTTGTTGCGAACGTGGTGATACAGCAATTCCCCAGCCAACACAAAACGACCATAGACCATTGGAAAAATGAAAAATAGCTGATAGTACACCGACTATGTAAAATACGAGCATGAATGGATTATTTAAAATATTCTCCATCATTTGAAAATCTACATCTGCCCCGAGTGCTGCCTGGACTCTTGTTTCCCAAACGTGCCATGCAATGAATACGAGTGTAACAACGCCTGACACACGTTGAAGCATGAACATCCAGTTTCGGAAATAGCCATGTGTTCCAATATTATTTTTCGCTGTAAACGCAATGTATAAACCGTAAATAGCGTGGAACAACAGCGGCAAGAAGATGACGAGTGACTCAAGTATTAGAACAAATGGCAAATTTGCCATAAAGTCAGCTGCTTGATTAAACTCATCTTCTCCTTTCGTCGCAAAATGATTGACGACTAAGTGCTGCGTCATAAACAACCCAATCGGAATGACACCGAGCAATGAGTGCAGCCTGCGGTAAAAAAACTCTCGATTGTCAGCCATCATTTTCCCTCCTTATTCTTGAAGCACAACACAAATATTTTCATTATTCGTATACTGCTTCACATGTTTAAATTACGATGTGACAAGCTTCATTTTACTCTCATAAAGTATAAGCGTCAAGGAAAGGTGGGCACATTTTTGTCCAGACCCCGGAACAGAATTTGCTTTTTTCAAGTCTTGCAATTGTATATAATATCAGAGAGAAAGTGGGGAGTTTATTTTGACGAAAGAAAATGAAGAGCAGGAACAGATTGTACAGCCGGATTCGTCCGTCTCCGTTTTTGGTTATGAACTAATTCGCGATGTGCTTCTCGGCGATATTTTAGGAAGCGATGCCGCTGATATTTTATACTGGGGCGGCAAATCACTAGCCCGTCGTTTTCCTTGTGCGGACGTGGACGAGTTATCCGCTTTTTTTATAGAAGCCGGTTGGGGACAGATTGCACTTGTGAAAGAAAATAAAAAAGAAATGATTTATCGCTTATCCGGTGGGTTGACGAAACGACGATTTGATGTTCAAACTGATCCTGCTTTTACGCTTGAAAGTGGATTCTTAGCTGAGCAGATTGCGGCACGATTTGATGCTCCAGCGGAAGCGATCTGCCACTTAAATAAACGCGGTAAGCATGTTGATATTACTGTGAAATGGGAATAAATACAGCGGGCTGTCCACAATAGACAGCCTGCTTTGCTATGATACGACAGCGTGATTGTCCAAACGAAAGCCATTATTCTTCTCTCAATGCATTCAACACAGCATCCGCTGTTTTGTCCGGAATGCCCGCTGCAACAATTTCTTCTTTCGTTGCTTCTTTTAACTTTTTTAATGACCCGAATGTTTTTAATAGCTGCTTTTTCCGCTGTGGGCCAACACCTTCAATATCATCGAGTATAGACTGAAATGCACTTTTCCCACGGATTTGTCTGTGAAAGGTAATCGCGAATCGATGCACTTCGTCTTGAATACGCTGAAGCAAATAAAACGCCTGGCTATTATGTTTAAGCGGTACAATTTGTAGTGGGTTTCCGTATAAAAGCTGCGATGTACGGTGACGGTCATCTTTCGCAAGGCCGGCAATCGGAATATCGAGTCCAAATTCATTCATCAAAATATCACGTGCTGCTTCAATCTGCCCTTTTCCACCATCGATAATAATTAAATCAGGCAGCGGCAAATGTTCCTGCAGAACACGTGCGTAACGGCGGCGGATGACTTCACGCATTGACCCGTAATCATCCGGTCCTATCACCGTTTTAACTTTATATTTTCGGTACTCTTTTTTCTCCGCCTTCCCGTCGATGAATACAACCATTGCGGAAACAGGGGCCGTTCCTTGAATGTTTGAATTATCAAATGCTTCGATGCGCAAAGGTACATGAATATTCATCACTTCGCCGAGCTGTTCAGCTGCTTTAATGGTGCGTTCTTCGTCCCGGTCGATCAATGCGAATTTTTCACTCAGCGATGCTTTCGCATTATTTTCAGCAAGCTTCACAAGCTCTTTTTTCTTCCCTCTTTGCGGTTTGATCATCGGCACTCCAATAAGTTGTTCCGCTAAGTGTTCGTCTACTGCATTTGGCAGTAAAATTTCTTTCGGTTTAAAATGTTCCGGGGCTTCATAAAAACGCCCAAGATATGTTAAAAATTCTTCTTCCGGTTCACTGTAAATAGGGAATGTGGACACGTCGCGCTCGATCAATCTTCCCTGCCTGACAAAAAACACTTGTACACACATCCAACCTTTATCAACGGTGTAGCCAAAGACGTCACGGTCCGTAAAATCAGCCATGTTAATTTTCTGCTTTTCCATAAGCGTATCGATGTGTGATATTTGGTCACGATATTCTTTTGCCCGCTCAAATTCCAGCTTTTCAGCTGCTTCATTCATCTTATCGGTAAGTGTTTTTTTCACATCATGATGGCCACCATTTAAAAACCGAGTAATTTCTGCCGCCATTTCTTTGTACGTCGTGATTGGTACATCTTTTATACATGGTGCGAGACACTGTCCCATATGGTAATAAAGACAGACGCGATCTGGCAGCGTCGAACATTTTCTAAGCGGATAAAGGCGATCGAGCAGCTTTTTCGTTTCATTTGCGGCATACGCATTCGGATAAGGACCAAAATACTTCGCTTTATCTTTTTTAACTTTTCGTGTAATCATTAAGCGCGGATGACGTTCAGCTGTCAGCTTAATAAACGGATAGCTTTTGTCATCTTTCAACATAATGTTGTATTTCGGATCATGTTTTTTAATTAAATTTAGCTCTAAAATAAGCGCTTCTAAATCCGATGACGTTATAATATATTCAAAATCAACAATTTCACTGACGAGACGAGTCGTTTTCACGTCATTTGAGCCAGTAAAATAGGATCGTACACGATTTTTCAATACTTTTGCCTTGCCCACATAAATAATCGTACCATGCCGATCTTTCATTAAATAACAGCCTGGTTCATCTGGCAAAAGAGATAGTTTATGCCGGATTCGTTCATTCACTACGATCACCTCCTTCATACAAAAAAAGCGCCCCCGTTAAAGCGGGACGCCTCATGTTAATTATGCGTTGCGATTTATAAGCTCTTCAAGTGCTTCTTTTGGCTGGTAACCGATGACTTTGTCAACTGGCTGTCCATCTTTAAAAAGAATCAATGTTGGGATACTCATGACGCCATATTCGCCTGCTGTTTGTTGATTTTCGTCAACATCAAGCTTAACGATTTTCACTTTTTCACTAAGTTCCGAATGCAATTCTTCAAGAACCGGAGCGATCATTTTACAAGGCCCGCACCAAGGTGCCCAAAAATCAGCGAGCACGAGGCCGCTGCCTGTTTCAGTTGCAAAGTTTTGATCAGTTGCTTTTACGATTGTCATGTATACATACCTCCTATATTTCTAAATAATAAGGAAAGTATATCATCGTTTTTTAGTGGATGCTATTAATTTGCTTACAGAAGAAAATAACCTTTATTTAAAGTTGAGCCGCTTTCAATTTTTTAATTTCTTCTGACAACATCGGCACAACTTCAAACAAATCACCGACGATGCCGTAATCCGCCACATTAAAAATATTTGCATCCGGATCTTTGTTGATTGCTACGATCACTTTGGAGTTGGACATACCTGCAAGGTGCTGAATCGCACCAGAGATGCCGCATGCAATGTATAAATCGGGTGTCACAACCTTACCTGTCTGACCAATTTGCATGGAATAATCGCAGTATCCCGCATCGCACGCACCCCGCGAGGCGCCGACAGCTCCTCCTAGAACGCCTGCCAGTTCTTTGAGAGGTTTAAATCCTTCATCGCTTTTCACACCACGTCCGCCGGCAACAATTACTTTTGCTTCCGACAAATCCACACCGCCTGCTGCTTTACGGACGACATCTTGAATGACAGTACGCAAATCGGTAATGGATACAGAAACGCTCGTAGCGTCACCTGAACGTGATTCATCTTTTTCAAGCGATTGAATATTATTCGGACGCACAGTCGCAAATATGAGTCTGTCTTTTACAATGATTTTCTCAAATGCTTTTCCGGAATAAATTGGGCGCGTAAACACAATTGCACCGTCTTCTTCCTCCACAGACGTGGCATCGGAAATTAAACCGGCATTAAGTTTTGCTGCTATTTTGGGTGATAGATCTTTTCCGAGTGCCGTATGGCCGAACACAATCCCTTCAGGCTGTTCCTGCTCCACCACTGCCATAAACGCCTGCGAATAGCCATCAGGTGTATATTGAGACAGTTTTGCATCTTCGACTGCTAGCACACGATCTGCACCGTATTGAATGAGTTCGTTTGCAAGCATACTGACAGATTCACCAATTAACACACCGATCACTTCACCACCTTGCGCCACTTTTTTGCCGGCAGCAACAGCTTCAAACGACACGTTGCGCAACTGTCCATCACGGGTTTCACCTAATACGAGTACTTTCTTTCCCATGAAAAACCCTCCCTCTTGTAAGTGAACATTAAATGACTTTTGCTTCTGACCGAAGTAAGCTGACGAGTTCCTGTACTTGATGGGTCAAGTCGCCTTTGAGAACGTGCCCGGCTGTTTTATCTGGAGGTAGGAAAATATCCAATATCTTCGTTTTCGATTCAACGTCTTCTTCTTCAAGATCCAAGTCATCTAGTTCCAATTCTTCGAGTGGCTTTTTCTTCGCTTTCATAATGCCCGGGAGAGATGGATAACGTGGATCATTTAAACCTTGCTGACATGTGACAAGCAAGGGCAGTGACGTCTTAATCATTTCCGAATCACCTTCAACATCACGCGTGACGAAGACGTTTGATCCATCGATATCGATGTTCGTAATTGTCGTCACATACGGAATGCCTAGCATATCTGCTATACGCGGCCCGACTTGCCCGCTTCCGCCGTCAATCGCGACGTTTCCGGCTAAAATGAGGTCCACTTCTTTATCCTTAAAGTATTCCACTAAAATTTTAGCCGTCGTAAATTGATCGCCTTCTTTAAGATCATCTTCTGTATTGATTAAAACGGCTTTATCAGCCCCCATCGCAAGAGCCATACGCAGCTGTTTTCCCGCTTCCTCACTGCCGACTGAGACGACCGTTACTTCACCTTCATGCGCATCACGAATTTGAATTGCTTCTTCCACGGCATATTCATCATACGGGTTAATAATAAATTCAGCGCCATCCTCTTCAATTTGACCGCCATTAATCGAAATTTTTTCTTCTGTGTCAAATGTTCTTTTCATCAAAACGTAAATGTTCATCGTCAGCCCTCCTATTTATTAATGGCCTTTAAAGTCAGGTGAACGTTTTTCAATAAATGCGTTAATGCCTTCTTTCGCATCATCCGATAAAAAAACGGTTCCAAAAACATCTGCTTCTTTTTCAATCCCCTTATAATATTCGGCGTGTTTTGCATAATGAAGTAAGCTCATGGCCGCTTTTACACTAACTGGGCTTTTCGCTGCGATTTTCTGTGCTAATCTTCTCGCTTCCTGAAGTAATTCCTCTTCTAGAAATGCGGCATTCGCAAGGCCCCACTGAACAGCATCACGACCTAATATTGGTTCACTTGTCAACATCATTTCCGCCGCTTTCGCCATCCCAACATACCGGGTAAGCCGCTGTGATCCGCCGAAGCCCGGCACAAGACCGAGCTGTAGTTCGGGCAAACCGAGTTTCGTGTTTTCTGTGACATAACGAATATGACAGCTCATTGCAAGTTCCAATCCTCCGCCGAGTGCAGCACCGTGAATCGCGGCAATTATCGGCTTCGGGAAGGTTTCGATCCGCTCCATCAAACGCTGTCCTCTTGTGGATGTTTTTACAAATTCTTCCTTGGAAGAAATGGCGGTAAATTCTTTTATATCGGCCCCGGCTGAGAAAAAACGGCCTTCTCCGTATAAAATAACGGCCCGCACGTCATTATCATGTTCAATTATATCCAGTGCCTGTTCCATTTCAGCGATGACTACACTTGCAAGTGCATTAGCCGGCGCATGGTTCATGACGACTTCTGCTACCCGCTTTTCCTTCCTTACAGATATATACGGCATGTCATCTCCTCTTTTCAGCTGAAAATCCATTCAAAAGCATTTCTACAACGTCCGATGCGGATGCAGTCAAATCATACTTTTGATCATTCATAACCCATGTTGTAATCATTTCATCAAGTGTTCCAAAAATCATTTGCCGGGCAAGACGAATATTTAAATTGCTTCGGAATTCACCGTCGTCGATCCCCCCCTGTAAAATCTGATCGATTAACAGCAAATATTCTTTCAGCACTTCATTAATTTTCAATCGAAGCTCTTTATTAGACTGACGCAGTTCAAGCTGTGTCACAACGGCTAAATACGGATCTTCTGTCAGCATTGTAAAATGATTTTCAACAAGCATCCTTAATTGCTCAGCTGCTTTCGCTTTTATTTGAATACTTTCTTTCATTTTTACAGCGAACGTCCCCACTTTTTCTTGAAAAAGAGAGATAAGGATGTCTTCTTTATTTTTAAAATATAAATAAATCGTTCCATCCGCTACACCAGCTTGCCTAGCAATTTTGGATACTTGCGTCTGATGGTATCCATTTTCAGCAATAGCAATAACAGCGGCATCGATGATTTGATGATATTTTGGTTTGTTTTTTTTCATAATAAACAAGTCGCCTTCCTGACCGAAATGAAATGAATGACTATTCATTCACGTTCTTATCTTACAACCAATATTTCACTTCGTCAAGCAGACCATCAGTTAGGGTTATCCTTCTCTTCCTGTTTTTTCTTTTCTTCGTCTACAAGCACGCGCCGTAAAATTTTCCCGACAGCCGTTTTAGGCAGTTCATCTCGGAAATCATAAACATGTGGCACTTTGTATACAGCAAGATTTTTGCGGCAATAATCATCGAGTTCTTTTTCTGTAACATGGCGGTCCTCTTTTAATACAATGTACGCTTTCACCGTTTCTCCGCGATATGGATCTGGTATACCCGCAACAACTGCTTCTTGAATCGATTCATGCTCATACAGCACTTCTTCTACATCACGCGGATAAATATTGAATCCGCCGGCTATAATTATGTCTTTCTTCCGGTCGACGACATAGAAAAATCCATTTTCATCCATATAGCCAATATCCCCGGTTAACAACCAGCCGTCTTTAAATGACTGCTCTGTTTCTTCAGGACGGTTCCAGTAACCTTTCATTACTTGCGGACCCTTCACGACAATTTCACCTAATTCACCGGGTTTTTCCACCAGTTCATTCGTTTGCATAGAATAAATAGCAGCATCTGTATCCGGCCATGGAACGCCGACGCTTCCTTTTATCCGGTCGCCCCAGATGAAATTTGCATGAGTGACCGGCGATGTTTCCGTTAATCCATATCCTTCAACGAGCTTACCGCCTGTCACGTTCTCAAACTTTTTCTGTATATCTACCGGAAGCGGTGCAGAGCCGCTAATACAGGCATCAATAGAAGACAAATCGTATTTTGTCATGTTTGGATCATTCAAAAGTGCAACATAAATCGTCGGCGCGCCCGGAAAAATCGTCGGCTTTTGTTTTTGAATCGTTTTCAGTGTCGTTTTTGAATCAAACTTCGGAAGCAAAACCATTTTATAGCCTTGCATAACAGATAAAATCATCACCGTCGTCATTCCGTACACGTGGAAAAATGGAATGATCCCAAGAAGAATTTCGGCACCCGGACGATATTTGTACATCCACGCGACACACATCGATGCATTCGCCACAAGGTTTTTATGCGTCAGTATAACCCCTTTTGGAAAGCCCGTCGTCCCTCCTGTATACTGCAAAACGGCAGGATCATTTTCAATATTTATATTTAGTAGCTCTTCTTTTACGGTTGGCCCCGCCATAATTTTGGTGAAATGATGATTGTTGTTCCGGTTTTCAATGTGGACAACCATACCGGTTTGTTTCTTTTGAATAAATGGATACAGAATGTTTTTCGGAAATGGTAAGTAATCTTTGATAGCGGTTACAATAGTGTGTTCAAGTTGAGTATTGCTGATGATGTGTTGGATGCGTGGATATAACAGGTCGAGCGCAATCATAACTTTCGCGCCACAGTCTTTCAACTGGTATTCGATTTCCCGTTCTTTGTATAGTGGATTAAATTGTACGACAACAGCACCGGCATACATAACACCGTAAAAACTAATGACAGCCTGTGGACTATTCGGCAGCATAATCGCTACACGATCTCCTTTTTTGACACCAATTTTTTTTAAATAGGCAGCCATTTTTAATGCGGAATCATACAATTCTTTATAGGTCAGTTTTTTCCCGAGGAATTCAATCGCTATTTTGTCCCTATATTCAGCGGCAGCTTTCGTTAAAAAAAGCGGAAGTGGCTGTTCTGGATAATGAATCGTTGCTGGGATTTCCGGCGGATAATGCGCAAGCCACGGTTTTTCAGTCATCTTCATCCACCCCTTTGTCAGAAGAATTAGTGCTCTCATTACAGTATAATGAATAATGATTCATTATACAAGAAAATTAAAGCTGTCGTGGCGACAGCTTTAATTTAAATACATATATAGAATCCCAACCAGCAAAAAAGCAGCGCAAAAACCGAGCAGTACTTTTGCCAATGTTTCCATTTGAAAATTCCTCTTTTCTCTTTACAGAAGCGCCGCGCCAATCATATACGACAACCCTGCTGAAATAATAAACGAAAGAAAACCGACTGCCCGGTTATCACGCTCAATTTCTTTATCAACATTAAACCCTGGCGTTAAAAATTCAAACATAAAGTAGCCGATGAGAAGTAAAATAAATCCAAAAATACCCCACCCCGCCATCGTCAGCACCGAATCATTGTTTAAGATCGAATGCCTAAACACGTTCGCGATTCCAAAGATTTTCCCACCGGTTGCCAGTGCGACGGCCATATTGCCACTCTTTATTTCTTCCCAGTTGCGATAGGATGTGACAAGTTCAAAAACAGCCAGACATAAAATGATACAAATGGTTGCGATGCTGTAATAGCCGGCGAGCTGTACAAATTGATTTTCCCAAAAACCAGTCATGTAGTAGGGGCCTCCTCATTATTTCAATTCAGCGATCGTGACGCCAAGTCCACCTTCTCCAGACCCTCCAAATCGAATGCTTGAGACCATCCGGTGCTTCGTTAAATAACCGCGCACCCCTTTCATAAGCGCACCCGTTCCTTTTCCGTGAATGATCGATACTTGGTGGTAGCCCGCCAGCAGTGCGTCATCCAAATATTTCTCCACACGGTTGAGTGCCTCTTCATATCGTTCACCTCGTAAATCAAGTTCCGATGATACGTGATGGCCTTTGCCACGAATGGTCGCAATTGGTTTTGGCTCTTTCTTTTTTTCTGATTTAATAAATTGCATATCGCTTTCCGCGACTTTCATTTTAATGATCCCCATTTGAACAACCCATTCGTCACCCGTTGCTTTTTCAATAATATTGCCTTTTTGGCCGAAACTGATTACTTTCACTTCATCGCCCGGTTTCCATGAACGCTTTGCCGGTTCAATTACCGGTTTTTTCTGCTTTTGTTCTGGTATCGCTCCTTCGAGCCGCTTCCTCGCTTCAATCAGTTCATGCTCTTTTACGTTCGCTCCGCCTGCTAAGCGTATAGCGCGCAGGTCACGCATCACTTCTTCCGCTTCTGCTTTTGCCTTTTCAATAATAGTAGCCGCTTCAGCACGCGCTTTTTCTTCCATTTTCTCTTTCTGTTCATGATAAGCAATCACTTCTTTTTGCAGATCACGATGCAGCTTCTCCGTTTCGCGTAAATAATCGCGTGCATCTTGTGCATCTTTTTCTGCCTGACGGCGGCTTGTATCAAGTGCAGCAATCATATTGTCGACTTCATGTGAATCCGCTCCGATTAAACTACGTGCCCGTTTAATAATTTCGGGGTCAAGACCGATTCGTTTTGAAATTTCAAATGCGTTGCTTCGTCCTGGAATCCCGATTAATAACCGGTATGTCGGACTAAGCGTTTCAACATCGAACTCTACACTTGCATTAATAACCTGTTCACGGTTGTATCCGTATGCTTTCAATTCCGGATAATGCGTTGTCGCAATAATCCGTGCTCCTCTGGCAATCACCTCATCCAAAATGGAGATGGCCAGTGCTGAACCTTCCTGCGGGTCCGTTCCAGAACCGAGTTCATCGAATAGCACAAGGCTTTTATCGTCGACTTCTTTTAAAATACCCGAAATGTTCACCATATGAGACGAGAACGTACTTAAATTTTGCTCAATCGACTGCTCATCGCCAATATCAGCAAAAACGGATTGGAAAATAGCCGTCTCTGAGCCGTATTCAGCCGGAATAAATAAGCCGGACTGCGCCATTAAAACGGATAAGCCCGTCGTTTTTAGCGTCACCGTTTTACCACCTGTATTCGGTCCGGTAATGACGATCGCTGTATAATCTTGACCAATTTCAATATCGCTTGGTACCGCTTCATCAATCGGCAAAAGTGGATGACGCGCCTGGATGTAACGTATGTAACCATTCTCATTAATGAGTGGCTTTGTCGCTTTCATCGAATGAGCAAATTTCCCTTTTGTAAAAATAAAATCGATTTCCGACAGCATTTTTGTCATTGTGAATAATGATGGCGCGTGTTCTGCTGTTTCCATCGTTAATTCACCCAAAATTTTCTCCACTTCATATTGTTCTTTAACCATCAATTCACGCAGCTCATTGTTTAAATTCACAACTGAAGCCGGTTCGACGAATAACGTCTGTCCGGATGAAGACTGATCATGAACGATGCCGCCATAGTGAGAGCGGTATTCTTGCTTGACCGGAATGACGTAACGGTCGTTCCGGATCGTCACAATCGCGTCCGACAGCATTTTCTGTGCGCTTTGCCCGCGTGTCAAGCTTTCGAGTTTAGATCGTATTCGCGATTCTGCTGACCGGATGCCATGACGAATATGCCGTAGTTCATCGCTCGCTGAATCAAGAACTCGTCCGTTTTCATCAACCGTCCGTTTAATTTTATGTTCAAGATCTGTCAAAACTGGAATGACCGCTGTTTTCTCAGGTAAGATGCGCAACGTCACCTGTCCTCCCAAACGAACATCCTCTATAAATTGACGAATCACCCGGCTCGCAAAAATTGTACTTGCAATTCGAACAAGCTCGATGCCGCTTAATACACCGCCAATTTGAGCCCGCTTTGCATGCGGACGGATGTCATAAATACCGTCAAGCGGTACATTGCCTTTTATGCGGAGGACCGCTGCCGCTTCTTCCGTTTCATCAAGCCAAACTTGTACTTCTTCTGCATGAAGAGAGGGCTTTAAATCTTCCGCAAAGCTTCGCCCGACATCCGACGATGCATGACGTGCTAACTGTTGGATAATTTTATCAAATTCAAGTGTTGCAAGCACTTTTTTATTCAAATCTGTTTCACTCCTCTATTGACATCATTGGCCGCGTATAAAAGAAAGAAACCGCTCTTTCGGCCACGTATTCACAACCGTTTCCGACCGAAGCCATCCTTTTCGCCCTGCACTTGCGCCAGTTTCCATAAAATTAAGGTGCTCAATCGCATGAGCATCTGTATTAATGAATATCTTTACACCTGCATCCTGTGCCCATCTCAAATGATCCGCGGATAAATCGAGACGGTGTGGATTTGCATTCAATTCAAGTGCTGTATTCGTTTCTGCAGCAATCTTCACAAGTTCTTCCATATCAACTGAATAGCCATCACGGCGGCCAATAATCCGGCCAGTCGGGTGAGCAATCAATTTTACATATGGATTATTCAAGGCCGTTTTTAACCGGTCCATAATCTTTTTTTGCGGCTGTGAAAAACTTGAATGAATCGATGCGATCACAAAGTCGAGCTCTTTCAGCACATCGTCCTCATAATCAAGCATTCCGTCTGGTAAAATGTCCATTTCAATGCCTGATAACACTTCGATATCACTGTATTTTTCATTCCACTCTTTTATTTCTGCATTTTGACGTAGGAGGCGATCAACAGTCAACCCATTCGCTACTTTTAAATACTGCGAGTGGTCTGTTATGGCCATGTACTCATATCCTCGTGCACGGCATGCTTCAATCATTTCTTCAATCGAAAATGCACCATCTGACCAAGCCGTATGCATATGCAAATCACCTTTAATATCAGACAACTCGATCAGTGTACCTTTTTTATACTTATCCGTTTCCGTTCCGTCTTCACGAATTTCAGGCGGAAACCATGGCAAGTCGAAGTGATTGTAAAGCGCTTCTTCTGAATCAAACGTTTTTACCGAACCGTCCCGCTGCTCAACGCCATATTCGCTCACCTTTTCATTGCGCTCTTTGGCGATCTGACGAATTTTCACGTTATGATCTTTTGAACCGGTAAAATGATGTAATGCACTCGCATACTGTGGCGGTGCAACAATGCGAAAATCGATTGACACGTCAAACTCGCCGTCAATGATGATCGACACTTTCGTCGGTCCGGCCGCAATGATTTCTTTCCTATTCGGAATCGAGAGTAGCTTCTCTTTTACTTTTTCCGGTTCTTTTGTCGCAATAATAAAATCAAGATCTTTCACTGTTTCACGCAAGCGGCGCAAGCTGCCTGCACGCGAGAATTTAGTCACTTGCGGCAGATCAGCTAAATAAGCTTCCACTTTTTCGGCAATCGGCAGCATATACATAATTGGCAGACGATCCGGCTGTGTACCTGCTTTTTCAACAGCTGCCAGAATTTTCTCTTCCGTTTTCGCGCCGAATCCGGCAAGCTCCTGTACACGATGCTGCTCGCATGCTTCTTTTAATTCTTCCATATTGGTAATGCCGAGCTCTTTATATAGTTTGGCAATCTTTTTTCCGCCGAGTCCCGGCAGCCCTAGCAGCGCAACAAGTCCTTCTGGTACTTCGCCTGCAAGTTCTGTCAATACTGTTGATTCCCCGGTTTCGATGTATTCTGTAATCACCGCGGCTGTGCCTTTACCGATGCCTGATAATTTTGTCACATCATCAATTTCAGACAAACTGCGGTCATCCGTTTCTAATGCTGCTGCCGCTTTGCGAAACGCGGATATTTTAAACGGATTATCTCCCTTTAATTCCATATAGACTGCAATTTTTTCAAGTAACCGAATAATATCTTTTTTATTGACCATCTATGTCACCTGCTTTTCCTTATTAATAGTAGCAGAAAAAAACTTCTCTACCAAATCGAGAGAAGTTTTTCAGCCATTGACGGCTGTTCTGTTTTTCAAACGGCTTAATTCCATTTTCATTTCGTGCAGTTCTTCTTCCATCTTCAAGTAGTCATTCACCATATTGACAGCGGTCAGGACCGCAATTTTTTGCGTATCCAGTGTAGCGTTACGGTTGCCGATTTCACGCATTTTATCATCAACCATTTCCGTTACACGACGAATATGGTATTCTGATTCAGTTCCCACAATGGTGTACTGATATCCGTAGATGTCAACTGTTAGGCGAGTTTTTTGTCCGTCCGACAATTGTACGGCCCCCATTTCTCATGAAATCCTGTTACTAATCATACCACGACTGTTTTAGTGTGAAAAGGAAGAAAGTCTGGAGGTTATTGAATTGAGTCATACTGTATTAATTGTTACAAATGAAATATTGAAAAAAATGAAAAATCATTATGGAGTCTTGGCAAATTTACCGGCTGGTGCCATCTTTTCAGCAAAAGTTGACGGCTGTTCTGTGACCGGTTACCGTTCCGGAAAAGTACTATTTCAAGGGAAAAATGCCGCTCAAGAATCATCAAAATGGGACGGTAAAACCGCTGAGCCAAAGAAAAAATCAGTGTCAAGCACTGTGCTGCCGGATGGATTTGCATCGATGTCCATCATAGGCAGCGATGAAGTCGGAACAGGTGATTATTTCGGTCCGATCACAGTCGTTGCTGCTTATGTTGAAAAAAGCCGAATTGCGGAATTAAAAGAACTTGGCGTACGTGATTCAAAAGATATGAAAGATCCTGAAATTGTGTCAGTGGCGAAAAAATTACTGAAAGATATTCCGTACAGCTTGCTTATTTTACGCAATGAAAAATACAACGATTTGCAGGAAAGCGGGATGTCACAAGGAAAAATAAAAGCCATTTTACACAATCAGGCACTCGGCAAACTGCATGAAAAAATAGCGCCGGTGCAACCAGATGCAGTACTTATCGATCAATTCGCTGAAAAAACAGTGTATTATCGTTATTTAAACGAACAAAAAAATATTGTGCGTGAAAATGTTTTTTTCAGTACGAGAGGCGAAAGCGTCCACCTGGCCGTTGCAGCGGCATCGATTCTAGCCCGCTATGCCTTTTTAAAAGAAATGGATAAGCTGTCTGAAGAAGCTGGCTTTACTATTCCGAAAGGCGCCGGGCCCATTGTTGATAAAGCAGCTGCCCAATTGATGAAAACGTATGATGAAAGCGTGCTGCGTCATTTCACAAAGCTTCATTTTGCCAATACAGGTAAAGCAAAAAATATACTGCGTGGATTGTAATAAAAACGCGTCAAAAAAAGGACCCTATCGTCATGATCGAGTCCTTTTTCTCATTATGCGCGCAGGTCAGCGCCTGCTTGTTCTTTTAGTGCAGCAAGTACTTTTTCATGTACAGCGGTCACTTCTTCATCTGTTAATGTTTTCTCTGGGTCAGCATACGTTAGTGCAAATGCGACCGATTTTTTGCCTTCTTCCATCCGTTCGCCTTCGTATACATCAAACACCCGAACACTTGTTAAAAGTGTACCGCCTGCCTGTTTAATGACTGCATCAAGAGCAGCAGCTTCAACCGTGCTGTCGACAACAAGCGCGATGTCGCGGCTAATAAATGGATGACGTGGAATGGCCGTGTATGCCAGATCTTCACGCGATGCATTCAATAAAACATCAAGCTTCAATTCAAACAAATACGCTTCTTTCACATCCATTTCTTTAGAGATTGTTGGGTGAAGCTGCCCGACAAATCCAATTGATTCAGAGTCGAGCAATACTTCCGCTGTACGACCCGGATGGAATCCAGCAGGTGCCGCTTTTTGGAACGTGATTCGCTCCGCAAGACCAATCCGCGCCGTAAGTCCTTCAACAATCCCTTTTACCGTAAAGAAATCAACGGCTTTCTTTTCACCTTGCCACAAATGTTCATGCCACACGCCCGTTACGATACCCGCAAGTCTCTCTTCTTCTTTCGGCTGAACGTTTTCGCCTTCATTTAAATAAATAGAGCCTGTTTCATACAAAGCAACAGATGGTATTTGGCGGGCGTTATTGTATGCCGCAGCTTCAATTAAATGTGGAATCAAGCTTTGACGCAAATACGCACGTTCTTCACTCATCGGCATGGATAGCGCCACTGGAGCGCGGTGTTCAAGCGCAAATTCAGATGCGCGTTTTGCCGATGTAAGAGAATACGTAATTGCCTGGTTGAATCCCGTTCCTTCTAAATAACGGCGCACGACGCGGCGGCCTAATTGATACGATGTAAGCGAACCTGGCTTCACAGTGCCTTCCGGCAATGTAAGCGGAATGTGATCATACCCGTAGAGGCGCGCTACTTCTTCCGTCAAATCTTCGGCAATCGTAATATCCCCACGGCGTGTTGGCACTGTTACCGTAATCTCATTGCCATTCGTTTCTGTTTCAAATTGCAGACGGCGGAAAATATCTTCCACATCTCCCATTTGAAGATCCGTGCCGAGTCTCATATTTAATTTTTCAAGCGTAATAGACACTCGTTTTGATTCAATAGCTAATTCACCAGCTATAACGCTTCCCGAAAGGACGGTACCGCTTGCTAGTTCCACCATTAACTCAGCAGCGCGGTCACATGCGGCTTGAATACGTGCCGGATCAACACCTTTTTCAAAGCGGGCGCTTGCTTCGGAGCGAAGGCTATGTGCTTTCGATGCTGCGCGAACAATCTGGCCTTCAAAATAAGCCGATTCGATTAACACATTGACAGTGCCGTCATGTACTTCCGAGTTGGCTCCGCCCATCACACCTGCGAGTGCAACTGGCTCCTTGCCATTTGTGATTACAAGCTGATCGGCAGACAATGTGCGTTCTGTATCATCGAGTGTGACAAATTTTTCGCCTTCAGACGCGCGACGAACAACGATTTCATTTGAGCCGAGACGGTCCAGGTCAAATGCGTGAAGCGGCTGACCGTATTCCATCAAGACATAGTTCGTAATATCAACGACATTATTATGCGGGCGGACGCCTGCATTCATTAAATACGTTTGCATCCAGATCGGCGATGGGCCAATTTTAATATTTTTCACAACGCGTGCGATGTAAATCGGATTATCCTTCGGTGTATCGATGCGAATTTGAATCGCGTCAGAGGCTTTTTCCTCGGATTCAGTCGGATTTGGTGCAGGAAGATTCACATCACGGTCTAAAATTGCCGCCACTTCATAGGCAACACCAATCATACTTAATGCGTCAGAGCGGTTTGGTGTCAATGACAATTCGAGAATGGCATCGTCACGGTTTAATGCTGCGAGTGCATCTTCTCCTGGTGTAACATCATTCGGGAAGTTGAAAATACCTTCTGCGTATTCTTTCGGCGTGAGACGGCTTTCAATGCCAAGTTCAGATAGCGAGCAGATCATGCCATTTGATTCTTCACCGCGCAGTTTCGCTCGTTTAATTTTAAAGTTTCCAGGAAGGACTGCTCCTGTTTTTGCCACAGCAACATATTGCCCTGCACCGACATTTTTCGCGCCGCAGATAATTTGTACAGGTTCTTCCTCTCCAACATCAACAAGACATTTGCTTAATTTGTCAGCATTCGGATGCTGTTCGCGTGTCTTTACGTAGCCAACTACAATATTTTTCATTTCAGTAGCAGGGATTTCGACTCCTTCGACTTCAATACCGGCATGGGTAATTTTTTCCGCCAGTTCCTGTGGAGTTTGGCCTGACAGATCGACATATTGCGCGAGCCATTTATATGAAACAAACATGTGTATACTCCTCCTTATTTATTCATGTACTGAAAATTGCTTTAAGAACCGAAGATCATTCGTGTAAAAATGGCGGATATCATCAATGCCGTATTTCAGCATCGCAATGCGCTCCTGTCCCATACCGAATGCAAATCCTGTATATTTATTTGAATCAAAACCGGCCATTTCCAGCACGTTCGGGTGCACCATACCTGCGCCAAGTACTTCAATCCAGCCTGTTCCTTTACAAATCGAGCAGCCTTTGCCGCCACACATGCAGCTCACATCGACTTCAACAGATGGCTCCGTGAACGGGAAGAAGCTTGGACGGAGACGAATTTCACGGTCTTCGCCGAACATTTTTTTCGCAAACACATCAAGTGTACCCTTCAAGTCGCTCATGCGGATGTTTTCGCCAACGACAAGCCCTTCAATTTGTGCGAATTGATGTGAATGTGTCGCGTCATCGCTGTCACGGCGATACACCTTACCAGGGCAAATGATCTTGACTGGGCCGCGGCCTTCGTGCTTCTGCATCGTTCTTACTTGCACCGGTGACGTATGCGTACGCATTAACAGTTCCGGTGTAATGTAAAACGTATCTTGCATATCGCGTGCCGGATGGTCTTTTGGCAAATTGAGCGCTTCAAAATTGTAAAAATCCTGTTCGACTTCTGGTCCTTCTGCTACCGTGTACCCCATGCCGATAAATAAGTCTTCAATCTCTTCTGCAACACGTGTCAATGGATGATGACTGCCTTGTTTCACCGGACGACCTGGCAGTGTCACGTCGATTGATTCCTGCGCAAGTTGCTGCTCAATCGCTGCTGCTTCAAGCAGTTCTTGTTTTTCTTCAATACTTTTCGAAATGGTTTCACGTACTACATTTACAAGCGCCCCCATTTTCGGGCGTTCTTCTGCCGAAAGCTTACCCATTCCTTTTAATACTTCTGTCACCGGCCCTTTTTTGCCGAGATAGGCGACACGTACATCGTTTAATTCTTTTAAGTTTGCTGCAGCCGCAATTTTTTCAAGCGCCTGACTTTGCAATTCTTTTAGCTTTTGTTCCACGTTTACTCCTCCTTTTTTTGACAAATAAAAAAAGCCCCGTTCCCGGAAAGGGACGAGGCTTTGATCGCGGTACCACCCTTTTTAATACGCATAAATATACGCATTCACTTCATTCGGATAACGGCTTTTTAAAACCGGTGTGCCTTTACGTCTAACGGTCCTGGCACCGGCTCAGGAGGTGAACTTCTGCCGTCTCTTTTTAAAAATGCTTTCAGTCAAGGCATTTTCTTCCTAAAAAAAAGAGGCGCGGCGTACTTTTCTCCGTCATCGCCTTTCATTATCAAATTCACACTCATTATTATAGACAACCCGTTTTTGAAATTCAATTGTTTTCCCGAAAATGATATAGAAGAATACCGGCAGCAACAGCTACATTGAGCGATTCACTTCGGCCAAAAATCGGAATGTACACGTTTTTCGTCGTTTCTTGCAGCAATTCAGATCGAACACCGCTTCCTTCATTGCCGACTAACAGTGCAAATGGGCCGGGTGATTCACTACGGTAATCAGATGCACCATCAAGCGCTGTTCCGTAAACGGGGATGTCTCGCTCTCTCAGCTGCTGCACTGCTTGACCTAAATCTATGCTGACGACCGGCACATGAAAATGGCTTCCCTGCGCAGAACGGAGTACTTTTGGATTGTACACATCGACAGTACCAGCGCCGAGAACAACCGCATCAACGCCTGCCGCATCGGCAGTACGGATCATTGTGCCAATATTACCTGGATCTTGTACAGCGTCGATTAATAAAAACATGCTTCCATCAGGCAGTACGGTTTGATCCGATTTCCGGCACACTGCAAAGACACCCTGTCCGTTTTCTGTGTCAGACAATTTTGCTGCCACTTCCGGCGACACAATCGTCAGTTCGAGATCATCTGTATTCCATGCGGATGGAATGACTGCTGCTTCTGAAAAAATCAATTCATCGATCATTTCTTTATGACAAAGCGCTTCTTCGACAAGATGAAAACCTTCTAAAAGGTATTGCCCCGTTTTGTCGCGCTCTTTTTTTGTCAGTAACTTTTTGAGCTGTTTTATGTGTGGATTGTTCGCCGATTGGATATAATTCACGTTCAAATCCCCTTTCGTCGATTTATTATAGCATTTTTTCTGTATAACATAAGCCACTCCGGTCAAAATAAGAGTAACAAGGAGGGGATAAAATGAATTTACGAAATGCGATTATTCAAAATTTACACGGTCAAAATGAAAATCAGCTGTCCGCCACGATTCAAGATGCAGTGGCGCAGGGTGAAGAAAAGACGCTGCCTGGTCTCGGTGTGATGTTTGAATTGTTCTGGAAAAATAGCCAGAATGATGAAAAACAAGCGGTTCTTCAAAAAATGGCCTCTGCCCTTCAATCGTAGTACTTTGTCCTCTTTTCTATTTAAGAAAAGAGGACTTTTTTGCAAAATCATCCAAAAAAGCGTATACTCGTTCTTTACAAACGAATATATTACGGGGTGAAAATAATGTGTGGTTTTGTTGGTGTATTTCACCATAATCAAAATACAATCTTCAATGATGAAACAATTCAAAAAGCAAATCATTCCATTTTCCATCGAGGTCCGGATGATGAAGGATATTTTAGTGATGCTACAGTAAAATTTGCGTTCAGACGCCTTAGCATTATTGATACGGAAAACGGCCATCAGCCGCTTTCACATGAAAATGAGCGCTACTGGATTATTTTTAACGGTGAAATTTATAACTATATTGAACTTCGCAACGAGTTGATAGATTTCGGTTATACGTTTCATACACACTCGGATACAGAAGTACTTCTTGTTGCTTACTGTCATTGGGGCAGTGCCGCTGTGGAAAAACTCCGTGGCATGTTTTCTTTCTTAATTTGGGACAAGCACGAAGAGGTATTATTTGGCGCACGTGATCGGTTTGGCATAAAACCATTTTACTATAGTGAGCAGGATGGTTATTGTCTGTTCGGATCGGAAAGCAAAAGCTTCCAAGCATTTTTACCTCAAAAAGAAGTCGATGATCATTCATTTCAGCATTATTTAACGTTTCAATATGTACCAGAGCCTGCAACAATGGTCACAGGGATTCAAAAACTGGAGCCAGGCACGTGTTTTACAATGCGAAAAAATGAGCCGATGCATATTGAACGCTACTGGAAGCCATCTTTCCAGCCGGTTATGCAAGCAGAGTCGGAAAAGATCAAAGCGATTCAAGATGTTTTATATGATTCCGTAAAATATCATATGCGCAGTGATGTTCCGGTCGGTTGCTTTTTATCAGGTGGGATTGATTCGTCAATTACGACAGCCATTGCAAAAGAAATGAATCCAGACCTTCATGCGTTTTCTGTTGGGTTTAAGATTGATGGCTACAGTGAAATAGATGTTGCAGCTGAGACGGCGGATAAAATTGGTGTTCACCACCATACGTACAACATTACACCTGAAGAATTCTTACAAGAACTGCCAAAGATTGTCTGGCATATGGATGATCCGCTTGCAGATGCTGCAGCCATTCCTCTTTATTTTGTCGCAAGAGAAGCGAAAAAACACGTAACGGTTGTTCTCTCAGGAGAAGGAGCTGACGAGCTGTTTGGCGGCTACAATATTTACCGCGAACCACAGGCACTCTCGGTTTTCCGCTACTTGCCGGATGGGTTAAAACCTGGTTTGAAAGAAGCATTTCGAAAGCTGCCGGCCGGTTTTAAAGGCCGCAACTATTTATTGCGCGGTTGTACATCGATTGAAGAACGATATGTCGGCAATGCGAAAATGTTTTTAGAGCGTGAAAAAAAGCAATTTATGCAGCATTACAACGCGAATGTCCCTTACACGGATATCACATCTCCTTATTATAAAGATTGCCAATCATCGGATGACGTGGAAAAAATGCAATATATTGATATGCAAACATGGCTGCGCGGAGATATTTTGTTAAAAGCTGATAAAATGACGATGGCGCATTCGCTTGAATTGCGTGTTCCATTTCTTGATAAAGAAGTATTCGATGTGGCCCGCCGCCTAAACACAAAAGACAAAACATCAAATAAAACGACGAAATATTTACTTCGACGAGCTGCTGAAGGCATCGTTCCTGATCATGTGCTCGAACGGAAAAAGCTTGGCTTTCCTGTGCCAATCCGCGTCTGGTTGAAAAATGAACTGTACGACTGGGCACGTACGATGATTCAAGAAAGTGAAGTCGATCATTTAATTAACAAATCATACGTTCATCAGTTACTTGACGATCATGTTGAAGGAAAAGAAGATAACAGCCGCAAATTGTGGACTCTGCTTATTTTTATGCAATGGCACAAGCTATTTATTGAAGAATCTGCAACAGAAGTCAAAAAAGAACCGCTCACAGTATCGTGAGCGGCTTTTCTTATGCTTCAAATGTGATCTTGTTCACTGTATTGCGATCGAGACGAAGAATAACTTCACCGAGTAATTTCACCGTATTTTCATAATCATCACGATGGAGCATCGCCGCGTGACTATGAATATAGCGCGTTGCGATTGTCACAGACAATGTTGGCACACCATTTGCTGATTTATGAATCTCCCCAGAATCTGTTCCGCCGCCCGCCATCGCATCAAACTGATACGGAATATCGAGTTCATCCGCTGTATCTGTTACAAAATCACGCAGTCCTTTATGTGATACCATCGATGCATCATACAAAATAATTTGCGGGCCTTTGCCCATTTTACCCATTGCTTCTTTTTCAGTCACGCCCGGAGTATCACCCGCAATGCCGACGTCAACACCGAATGCGATATCCGGCTCGATCATATGAGCGGACGTTTTCGCGCCACGCAAACCGACTTCTTCCTGTACCGTTCCAACACCGTATACAATGTTCTCATGCTTCTTATCTTTCACATATTTCATCACATCAATCGCAATGGCACAGCCAATCCGGTTGTCCCATGCTTTAGCGAGAAGCATTTTCTCATTGTTCATAACCGTAAATTCAAAATAGGGAACGATCATATCGCCTGGACGTACACCCCATTCTGTTACTTCCTCACGGCTTGATGCTCCTATATCAATGAACATGTCTTTTATATCAACCGGCTTTTTACGCGCTTCCGGAGGCAAAATATGCGGCGGTTTTGAGCCAATGACACCTGTTACATCCCCTTTTTTCGTCACAATCGTCACGCGCTGTGCCAGCATCACCTGGCTCCACCAGCCTCCTACCGTTTGAAAACGGATAAATCCTTTCTCGTCAACACGCGTCACCATAAATCCAACTTCATCGAGGTGACCGGCGACCATAATCTTCGGCCCGTCCCCGTTGCCAGTTTTTTTCGCGATTAAACTGCCTAATCCATCTGTTGTCACAACATCAGCGTGCGGTTCAATGTATTTTTGCATGACTTGACGCACTTCACGTTCATTACCTGCAATCCCTTTTGCATCTGTCAATTCTTTTAACATCGTTAATGTTTCATCAAGTTTCTTCATTTTAATATGCCCCCTTTTTTAATAACCTGATTTTTGCCGTTCATAATTTACTTCATTTTTTGCGACATACGCTGCTTCCACTTCATCGGGTGAAAATCCGAGCAGATCTCCAAGCGCAAAATAACGATTCATTAACTGCTCATAATTCGATTTTGTTTTTTCTTTATGGAACGCATGAACTGACTCCATCACAAGGATGAATTGTTTCGTCTGATCTACGGCTCCCGCTTCAAATACCGGCTTATCTTGATCGAAGCCAGCCATAATCCCGAGCGATAAAATAAAATGGACCCCATCAACGAACTCTTCTAAAATAACGTTTCGCTCAGATGGCCCTTTCGTACTCCAAAATTTAAAGCAGCGTGTTTCGTTTGCCAGTTCGCCAATTTCAACGAGTAACGCCAATGTTTTTTGATCAAATAAATCTTTACCTGCCAGATTATGCCCCTCTTCTATGTAACGATCGAGCCCTCGCTGCATATTAAACAACTTTTCAATATTCACATTACTCCCCCTATTATACCCAATATGACGAGATCAATGACCGCAAGCACCGGTATTCCATATTTAAACGACACATGTTTCGTTTTATGACGATGTGTCTGCATCGCAACAAAACTGCCAGGTGCACCTCCTAGCAGCGCCAGCAGCCAGAGTGTCTGTTCACTCGTCCGATACTTCTTCTGCCGGGCTTTTCGTTTATCCCCTGCCATCACGATGTAGGCGACAAAGTTGATCATTATAAAATACATAAATAAAATCGACACCGATGCACCTCCCTTCTTATTTTATCAAAATTAAACGGAAAAGGTAAAAAATAGAGTCTTCACATAAACTAAAAAACTGCCCTGAAATAGATTCAGGGCAGTTTTCTAGTTACAATTAACCGAGTTGTTTTTTAGCTGCATCAGCAAGCTGCGTGAATGCTTTTTCATCGCTAACAGCGAGTTCAGCAAGCATTTTGCGGTTTACTTCAATACCAGCAAGTTTCAAACCGTGCATTAAACGGCTATAAGAAAGACCGTTCATACGAGCAGCTGCGTTAATACGTGTAATCCACAATTTACGGAAGTCACGTTTTTTGTTACGACGATCCCGGTATGCATATTGCAGGGATTTCATCACTTGTTGATTGGCAACTTTATATAAACGATGTTTCGAACCGAAATAACCTTTTGCTAACTTAAGAACCTTTTTACGACGTTTGCGTGTTACAGTACCGCCTTTTACGCGTGGCATACTATTCCCTCCTAATGATGTTACATAATTTTATTACAGATTGTCGAGCATGTGACGAATACGTTTGAAATCGCCTTTAGAAACCATTGTGCTTTTACGCAATTTACGTTTTTGCTTCGTAGATTTATTCGCGAACAAGTGGCTTGTATAAGCTTTTGAACGTTTCAGGTTACCCGAACCTGTTTTCTTGAAACGTTTGGCAGAACCACGGTGAGTTTTCATTTTTGGCATTTCGACTTCCTCCTCAAACTGGTTTACTTTTCGTTTTTCGGCGCCATAATTAGGAACATACTACGGCCATCCATTTTCGGCTTAGACTCAACTGTCGCAACTTCCTTACACTCTTCTGCAAAGCGGTCAAGTACACGTTGGCCGATTTCTTTATGCGTAATCGCACGTCCTTTAAATCGGATCGAAGCTTTTACTTTGTCACCCTTTTCCAAAAACTTAATTGCACTGCGAAGTTTTGTATTGAAATCATGCTCATCAATCGTCGGACTGAGACGCACTTCTTTCAATAGGATGATTTTTTGGTTTTTGCGGGCTTCCTTCTCTTTCTTCTGCTGTTCAAACTTGAACTTTCCGTAATCCATGATACGGGCTACAGGTGGTTTCGCGTTCGGTGCAACAAGCACAAGATCAAGATTAACACGTGCTGCAATATCAAGAGCGTCACGTTTTTGTTTAATGCCGAGTTGTTCGCCGTTTTGATCAATCAGGCGTACTTCACGGGCACGGATGCCTTCGTTTAAGTTCATATCTTTGCTAATAATAAGCCACCTCCAGGTAATTTTAGAAAACACGTATCTTTAAAAGAACGGGGTTCCCATGGGAAAACAGAGCGCTGCCTGCATGAAAAAGACGAGGCATCTGAAGTAGATGCCCCGCCAGTAAAAAGCTTTTAAATAGCTTTGTCATTTACCATGTCAACCTGCCAACAAATTTGTCAGACGAGGTGAGAAGCGGGCGCTTCTGCTTTCTTTTATCGTGTGTTCTATTCACCTAAGTAACTGTATCATATATTCTTTCAAATGTCTAGAAGAGCAATTGAAAGAACCAACGTTTTAAATAATACCATTACCTGCTGAAAAAAACAACTTTTATTTTTATCTTTTGCCTTCTTGCTGTACATAGTCACGGAAGTCATCAAATGACATTGTATCTGAATCTTGTTCGCCATATTTGCGAACGTTGACAGAACCGGATTCCAATTCCTTGTCGCCCACAACGAGCATGTACGGAATTTTCTTCATTTGCGACTCGCGGATTTTGTAGCCGAGTTTTTCTTCACGGTTGTCCATTTCAACGCGAATACCCGCTGCTTTCAATTGATCTTTTAATTGTTTCGCATAATCATAATGAACTTCATTTGATACTGGAATAATTTGAACCTGCACAGGTGCCAGCCACGTTGGAAATGCGCCCTTGTATTCTTCAATCAAGAACGCAACAAACCGTTCCATTGTAGAAACGACACCGCGGTGGATAACGACCGGGCGGTGCTGTTTGCCGTCTTCTCCTACATATGTTAAGTCAAAACGCTCCGGCATGAGGAAATCCAGCTGAACGGTCGAAAGTGTTTCTTCTTTGCCAAGCGCTGTTTTCACCTGCACATCAAGCTTTGGTCCGTAAAACGCTGCTTCGCCTTCCGCTTCCACATAGTCAATGCCAATCTCATCCATTGCTTCTTTCAGCATGCCCTGCGCTTTCTCCCACATTTGATCGTCGTCATAATATTTTTCTGTATCCTGCGGGTCACGGTAAGACAAGCGGAATGAGTAATCGGTTAAATCAAAATCTTCATATACAGCAAGAACCAATTCAACCACACGCTTTAGTTCATCTTTAATTTGATCCGGACGAACGAAAATGTGTGCGTCGTTTAACGTCATGCCGCGAACGCGCTGAAGGCCGGCAAGCGCGCCTGACATTTCATAGCGGTGCATCGTGCCAAGTTCAGCAATACGGATCGGCAGCTCACGATAGCTGTGAATATCATTTTTATAAATCATCATATGATGTGGGCAGTTCATCGGACGAAGAACAAGGTCCTCGTTGTCCATTTCCATGAGTGGGAACATGCCATCCTGGTAATGCCCCCAGTGGCCGCTTGTTTTGTACAGCTCCACGCTGCCAAGCACCGGTGTATACACATGATCATAGCCGAGGCTGACTTCTTTGTCGACGATATAGCGTTCAATAATGCGGCGAATCGTCGCGCCTTTTGGCAGCCATAGCGGAAGTCCCTGGCCCACTTTTTGTGAGTTTGTAAACAAATCGAGTTCTTTCCCAATTTTGCGGTGGTCACGCTCTTTTGCTTCTTCCAGCATTTTCAAGTGATGCTCAAGCTCTTCTTTTTTGAAAAAGGCTGTTCCATAAATGCGCTGAAGCATTTTATTGTCGGAATTGCCGCGCCAGTACGCACCGGCAATGTTCAACAATTTAAATTCTTTCAGCTTGCCTGTTGACGGTACGTGCACACCGCGGCAAAGGTCAGTGAAATCACCTTGCTCATAAAGCGTAACCGTTTCATCAGCCGGAATCGCCTCAAGAAGCTCAATTTTGTACTCATCGCCGATTTCTTCATAAAATTTCTTCGCTTCATCACGTGTGACTTCTTTACGAATGACTGGCACATTTTCATTGATGATTTTTTTCATTTCTTTTTCAATCACTGGCAAATCTTCCGGCGTGATCGACTCGTCTATGTCGATATCGTAATAAAACCCGCCTTCAATAACCGGACCTACACCAAGCTTTACTTTGTCTGCGCCGTATACACGCTTAATCGCCTGGGCCATTAAATGCGCTGTGCTGTGACGCAGAATTTCCAATGCATCCGCATGGTCAGGCGTAATAATTTCAATGGCTCCATCCTGTTCGATCGGTGTTTTCAAATCAATTGGTGTACCCGATAGTTTACCGGCAAGCGCTTTTTTGCGAAGTCCCGGACTGATCGACTGCGCGACATCTTCCATTGTTGTTCCCAATGGGAATTCCTTTACGGCGCCATCTGGAAATGTTAATTGAATCGACATGATTGTTTCCTCCTTATTATTAAAAAACGTCAAAAAACCCCGCTCCTTCTATTACGAAGGGGCGAGGTTTAAATCGCGGTTCCACCCAACTTTCCGGGAAATTTTCCCCGGCTCATTGCAGTCAGATAACGGTCTGGTGCCGCCGTTTATTACTTGCAAAAAAATTTGCGTTCACAAACAGAGCTCGAGGGTGGTGAATAGATTGTTCGCGCCGGGAAAGTTACAGCCTAGATGCTTCCCCTCTCTGAAGACGTTCCAAATCAAACGTGTCCCTGTCATCACTTTTCATATGACGTTATTATAGTATCTCCCCACGCTAAAATCAAGCGTGATTTACTTACGGCGGTTTACACCGTTCATTTCAACTGGTACAGTCAAATATTTAATACGTTCCATAATGCGTGCTGCTTTTAAAGCTTCTGATTCGCCCCGCTGCGAATACGTTAAATGATGTTCAAGTCCGGCATGGTCAAAATTCGATGTAAACAAAACCGGCAGTCCTTCAAGCATACGGTATTGCAAAATGGTTCCGAGAATATCATCACGAATCCAGCCCGACATCGTTTCGGCACCAATATCATCAATCATCAGTACAGGTGCAGACTTCACCGCATCCACTTTCGAACCCGTCGATTGATCATTGAGTGACTGCTTCATCTCTCTTACAAATTCCGGGAAATAGACGATCAATGATGCTATATTTTTTTCCGCCAGTTCATTCGCAATCGCACCAAATAAGAATGATTTTCCAACACCGAATGGCCCATATATGTATAGTCCTTTCGGTTTATTTTCTAGGTCATATTGATCGACAAAATCTTTTGCCGCCTTCACTGCATCAAGACGGCTCCGATTGTCGAGATCCACTTCGGTAAATGTTGCCTGTAGTACATCTTTTGGCACGTATAAACTTTTTACATGGCGGTGTAAATGCTTCATCTCATCATCTCTTACTTTTCGCGGACAGCGCTTGTAATCAAGCTCTACTGCTCCGTGACGAAAGACAAGCTCCGGTTCATAGCCTTTCATCACGTCATTTACGCATTCTTTAAGCGATGGGCATTTATCACATTTATGACTTTGCGATTTATATTCATACAGCTTAACAAGTGCTTTTTCAATGTCCGTTTTGCTTAATTCGTTTTCTTTTATAAATGAACGGATTAACAGGTCATCCAACAATTCCCGCTTCATCTGTTCATATCGTTCATTGAACCCGGGTGATGTTGATATATTCCTAAGTGCATCTTTAATCTTTTTCACCGGCGGACGCCCTTTCTGTACGTTTTTTCAACGCTTCTTCCAGTTTTCGTTTTTCTTCTTCAAAGCTTTGATCGACAGTTTGTTTCTCTTCTTTTTTGTTCGTATTCGTAAACCACGCAGGCAATTTTTCCTGTCGCGTCGTTTTTCGTTTCGTCGTTTTCGGCTTATCTTTATTTTGGGCCCAATCGTCGTATTGACGCTGCTCGCTTTTCGCCAAATTCATTGCCTCAAGTACTGTCGCTACTTTTTTACGCGCCCAGTGAGAGGCAATTTTATCAACATAGCTTTTCGAAAGCTTCATATCTGTTTTCAGCATAACATATTGAATTAGTACATTGGCAACACCTGGTGCTAATTTATACTGCAGCATCACTTGCTCCACGATCTGCATATCCGCTTTTGACGGTACACTGCCAGAAATGTCGATTAACAATTGGCGTGGCGATACCGTCTCCAAATAATGTATAAGTTTTTCTTCCTGCGTTTTCAGCTCTGGTGCAGCAGTGCTAGACGGTGCCGTTTGAATACGCGGTGTCATATCCGGCAAACGTCCGCCTGATTCAAATTGATACGCATCACGCGCGGATTTTCGTAATTCTTCGACATCTATTTCGTCCTGTTCATTGATGGCGGACAACACAAAATTTTTCATTTCGGACGGTTGAATGCCATAGAGAAAGGATAGCTTTTCAATCGTTTCTTTTAAAAATGGCGTTAAAGCTGTCTTTGGAATGAGCGCATCTTTTAATGTCAATTCAAGCTCTGAAAAATCAAATGAATCCGCTAATATAGGACTACTACTTTCTCCTTTTCCCGCAAATCGGCTGTCCTGCTGCGGGGTGCTGTCTTTCTCTGCTTCTTGACTGTCTGTATAACCCGTTGAAAACACATCCGTAAAATCATGGGTCACATCACGGAATTCAGCTGTCTTTACTTCTTTATCACAAAACATATGCTTTAAACGAAGAAAATGCGGTTTGCCAATTTTTCGGTATAAAAACACATTAAGTAATCCATCCGAAAAAAATTGATCCGGTGCAAGAGGTTGCTGAATTTCATATAAAAATTCTCGGCTTTCATCTATCTTTTTCACATACGTTTTTAAGAGACCGATTCCTTCAAGCTTTAATCTGTCTTCATAAATTTGTTGCAAGTTGCAGCAAAGCGTATTCATTAAATGATAATGCGGCGCTCCGCCTGACGAAAGTTTGCCATCTTCTACTTCCGCACACATCGTTATGTACAGACTAAGCGCTTGCGCACCAACAAGTGGTTGATACAAAAGAGTGATTACTTTCCGTTCCAAACTATCAATGCATCCCGAGATCGAAATCGTATAAGCATCTGAAGGTTGTATTTCATTCCAGTGTCTATTCATGCTGTCCACTCCCTGCTAGAAGAAAAAAAAGCCCGGAGTAGTTTCTCCCGGGTTCTTATTTTTCTTTGTTAATAATATCTTTTAGCTCATCTAAAAAGACGCTAATATCTTTAAACTGGCGGTATACAGACGCAAATCGGACGTATGCCACTTCGTCAATGTCAGCCAGCCGGTCCATCACCATTTCGCCGACACACTCTGATTGAATTTCCGAAATACCTTTTGCTCGTATATCTCTTTCAATATCAGCTGTCATTTTTTCAAGCGTGCTAAGTGGAACCGGCCTCTTTTCACATGCTTTAATTAATCCATGCAGCATTTTGTCACGGTTGAACTCTTCGCGCATTCCTTCTTTTTTAACGACAATAAGCGGCATATGCTCCACCCGTTCGAATGTCGTAAACCGGTAACCGCACGCTTCACACTCTCGACGGCGGCGGATGGAATGCCCTTCATCTGCAGGACGTGAATCAACTACTTTCGTCCCGTTATAGCGGCAATCAGGGCAAATCATGTTAAATCAACTCCGATTTTTCTGTCTTTACTCTTTATCATACTAAAAAAAAGGCACTCTGAAAATAGAAACGAGATGTATGAAGATCATACATCTCGTTTTGTTACATAGCGCTTACTGTTTGTTTAAGTTGTGAACGCACTGGTCCCATACCACGCGGCAGTTCAATTGTTTCACGTGTATCAGCTTCGAGTGCTTCTGCGATATAGTTCGCAGCAATATTCGGATCAAGATCCCCGCATGTATATACGTCAATGCTTGCGTATCCATGTTCAGGAAAACTGTGAATCGTTAAATGTGACTCGGAGATGATGACGACTCCACTTACTCCCTGCGGAGCAAATTTGTGGAACGCGACTTCGCGGATTTCCGCACCTGATTTAAGAGCGGCGTCGACAAAAATTCTCTCGATTACTTCCATATCGTTTAATTTGTCAAAATTGCAGCCCCATAATTCTGATATAACATGACGACCCATTGTTTCCATGATCGTTTCCCCCTTTTACAAAGTAAATTTTTGGAAAAATTGTAAAAGTGATCACTGCCACGGGGGAAAGTTAGTCCGAAGAGGTCCTAACCCTTTAAGCAGAACTTATTTCACAAATTTGAGTATACGATCTGCCGACATATTTTGCAACAGGTTTCTTTTAATTTTTTATATAATAGAAAAACCCCGACATTTGTCGGAGTCCGTCGACGTCTATATTATACGAAGTGCTTCACTTTTTTTCTCATTTCATCTGCCACGAAATGGACAAGATCAACAATGCGGCACGAGTAGCCCCATTCGTTATCATACCAAGCTAGCACTTTCACTTTCGTTTCACCCATTACCATCGTCGTTAATCCATCAATCGTAGCCGAGTATGGATTTGTATTATAATCAATCGATACAAGCGGTTCTAGCGTGAAATCAAGAATGCCGTTCAATTCATTTTGTGATGCCTTAATAAATGCCGCATTTACTTCTTCGACTGTTACCGGACGTTTCACATCAACAACGAGGTCCACTAGTGAAACATTAGACGTAGGTACACGAAGTGCCATTCCATGAAGTTTGCCTTCCAAATGCGGCAGCACAAGTGATAATGCTTTTGCCGCTCCTGTTGATGTTGGTATAATTGATTGTGCACATGCACGAGCACGACGCAAGTCTTTATGTGGATTATCAATATTTTTTTGATCATTTGTATAAGCATGAACGGTTGTCATTAACCCGTTTTCAATGCCAAATTGATCATCAAGTACTTTCACAACCGGTGCTAAACAATTTGTTGTGCACGAGGCGTTAGAAATGATATCATGATGTTCTACATCTAGTACATTTTCATTCACACCCATGACAATTGTGACATCTTCATTTTTACCTGGGGCTGTCAGCACTACTTTTTTTGCACCCGCTTCCAGATGAAGTGCTGCTTTTTCTCGCGCATTAAATTTACCTGTCGCTTCAATCACAATGTCAATGCCTAGTTGCTTCCATGGGAGTTCAAGAGGGTCGCGGCTTGAAAGCAGTTGTACACGTTTGCCATTAACGATGAGTGCGTCCTCCTCTGTTTGTACCTCTCCCTCAAACTTCCCGTGATTTGTATCGTATTTGATTAAATGTGAAAGCGTTTCCGCCGGATAGCTGGCGTTTACCGCTACAATATCAAGTTCATTGTCCAAAATCGCCTTACGGAACACCATACGGCCAATACGGCCAAATCCATTAATCGCTATTTTCGTCTTTGTCATAACTCATGTCCCCCCTGCGCTTTAATGTTATACTCTATATTTGAATTATTTAAGATTAGTATAACATATTAATCGCAAAATGGAACAATAAAATGACCCATTTCATCATTTATTTCACCTTCATCATATCAGGACGAAAAAAGACCCAATTAAGGCTGTATCCTTAATTGGGTAATCCATTTATTTACTTGATTTTCCGTTTCATCTATCGTTCCATTATTATTAATAATATCGTCTGCCCGTGCTCTTTTTTCATCAATTGGCATCTGCGATTGAATTCTCGCTTTCGCTTCCTCTTCTAGATAATTGTTTCGCTCCATTAACCGCTTCAGCTGTGTTTCCGGATCTACATAAACGAGCAATGTTTTTTCAACCATCCAAGTAAGGTCACTCTCAAATAAAAGTGGGATATCTAAAATGATGGTTTTTTTACCGGCTATGATCGCTTTTTCTTTTTGATCAATCATCCATTTACGTACTGCTGGATGAATGATTTCATTTAACTGCTTTCGTTTTTCCTCATCATGGAAAACCATTTTACCTAATGCCGGACGATCAAGGGCACCGTCTGATGTTCGTATACCTGGACCAAACACTTCAATAATTTTTTCTAGCACTGGTTGTCCAGGCTCAACAACGACGCGTGCCGCTATATCCGCATCAATAACTGTAAATCCTTTTTCTTTCAATAGATTGCTCACTGTGCTCTTCCCGCTTGCAATGCCGCCAGTCAGTCCGATAATCATGACAGAGCCTCCGGCAACGGCTGACATTGGAGACAAATATGCGTGCCTCGTCCGCCTGTTTTTATTTTGACAATTTCCGCTCCGCATTCCACACACGCTTCACCGGTGCGCCCATATACGTTTAATACTTCCTGAAATGTTCCTTTTTGTCCCTGGCTGTTCACGTATGTTCGAATTGTGCTTCCGCCACGTTCAACCGCTTCAGCGAGCACGCTTTTTGTGTAATGATGGATGTGCTCCGCTTCTTCTTCTGTAATCGTAGACGATACACGGTGCGGATGTATATGCGAACGAAATAATACTTCATCCACATAAATATTGCCAAGCCCAGTGACGATGATTTGATCGAGCAAGGCCGTTTTCACCTGTCGCGACGTCCGCTGCAGCCGCTCGTACAGATAATCTGGTGTGAATGTCACATCAAACGGTTCGGGGCCCAGACCGCTAAGTGGCGCTAAGTCATTTTCCGTTCCCTTTTCAAACAGATGCATCGTGCCAAATTTGCGTACGTCCCGGTAGCGCAGCTGTGTTCCATCTGTAAATGTAAACACAACATGCGTATGCGGTGCTTCCGGTTCGGACTGTGCGTTTACACTGAATTTCCCTTCCATTCGCAAATGGGAGACGAGTGTGTAATGATCCAGATGGAAAATTAAAAACTTCCCGCGCCGTGTGATATTTTGAATTGTTTCACCGGCAAGTGCGTCTTGAAACTGCGCCGGTTCATCAGGACGTTTAATAATTTTAGGCCAGCGGACATCGGTTTTAACGACTGTTTTACCCGCAGCCAGATCAATTAATGTACGCCGAACTGTTTCTACTTCCGGTAATTCCGGCATATTGTTCACTCCTTACTTTGCATCGTACCATGTCGGCCCAAATGAATAATCGACTTTGAGCGGTACATCAAGTTTAAAGGCATGCTCCATGACGTCTGGAACAATGCTTTTCATTTTGTCAATTTCTTCTTTTGGTACGTCAAAAATTAATTCATCGTGTACCTGCAATAGAAGTTTTGACGTTAAAGTTTCTTTTTCAAGCCGTGCTGCGACATCAATCATCGCTTTTTTAATAATATCTGCTGCACTTCCTTGAATGGGCGTGTTCATTGCCGTCCGTTCACCAAATGAACGCAAATTGAAGTTGCGGCTCGTCATTTCTGGAATATAGCGCCGTCTATTTAACAGCGTCGTCACATACCCGTTTTCTTTCGCTTCACGAATAACATTGCTCATATATTCTTTTACACCCGGATACGTTTTTAAATAGCGCTCAATAAATTCGGACGCCTCTTTTCTCGTAATGCCAAGATTTTGCGATAATCCGTAATCACTGATCCCGTATACGATGCCAAAATTGACGGCTTTTGCCTGACGGCGCATATTCGATGTTACAGCGTCATTGTCAACATGAAATACTTCCATTGCTGTTGCGGTATGAATATCCATATCTTGACGAAACGCCTCGATTAATTTTTCATCACCGGAAATGTGAGCGAGAACGCGCAGTTCAATTTGTGAGTAATCGGCTGCAAATATAACAGAGTCTGATTTTTCAGGAATGAATGCCTGTCTAATTTTCCGTCCTTCTTCTAAACGGATTGGAATGTTTTGCAAGTTCGGTTCTGTCGAGCTTAGACGGCCAGTCTGTGTCAATGCTTGATTAAAACGCGTATGAATTTTATGTGTATCTGGATCAGCTACTTTCAAAAGCCCTTCGATATAGGTCGACTGCAACTTGCCGATTTGGCGATAGTCCAGAATATACTGAACGATTTCATGAGACGGCGCCAGTTTTTCTAGTACGTCCGCTGATGTGGAATAGCCTGTTTTCGTTTTTTTCAATGGCGGCAATCCAAGCTTTTCAAATAGAATGACCCCAAGCTGTTTTGGTGAATTAATATTAAAGTCAGTGCCCGCAAGACTATGAATTGTCTGCTCCATTTCAGCGAGTCGTTTTTTCAGTTCGACACCCATTTCCTCTAAACGATTCATATCAACTCGGACGCCTTCTGATTCCATATCTGCTAAAATAAGTGCGAGTGGCAGCTCAAGCTCATCAAACAATTTATTCTGACTGTTTTCAGACAGCTCTCTCCGACACGTATCATCAAGCCGGCTGAGCGCTTCCGCTTTTGCGCTGACGTGTTTGGCATATATCTCTTCAGACGGCAGCGCTCGCTTAGCTCCTTTTCCATAAACAGCTTCATCCAATGCGATTCCTGTTTCACCATGAAGTTTGGCAACGGCCGCAAAATCTTCTGGGGACTCAGATGGGTTGATTAAATACGAAGCAAGAAACACGTCAAAATCAATGCCTGCGAGTTCAATTCCATGACGACGCAGGGCAATGATGGTTCTCTTCGCATCAAAAACCGTTTTGCGGATGGACTTATTCTCTGCCCACTGTTTAAACACATCAGATTCAATAGCTGTCTTAGCTGACATAAAACAAGTACCATTCCGTCCTGAAACAGCGACTGCTGCGACAGGTGATTTATGATAGTTTACATCTATCATTTCGACATATATTGCGTTGACCTGTTCAAAATGAGCCGGTTCCGGTGAATGGATGATATCAAATGAAACATCTTCCATTACTTTTTCTTCTGATCGATTTAACCCGTCAAGAAGCGTTTTAAATTCAAGATCACGGAACAAGTTGTATAATTGATTTTCGTCTGCTCCATTATAAATGAGCCTGTCTATTGTCACATCAAGCGGCACGGTGCGCATAATCGTCGCCAGTTCTTTGCTTAAGCGTGCCAAATCTTTATGTTCATGCAATTTTTCTTTTAATTTTGCACCGCCCACGTCATCAATTGATTCAAGCAGTGCTTCTACTGTGTAAAATTGCTTTAGCAGTTTAATGGCTGTTTTTTCGCCAATGCCTGGCACGCCTGGAATGTTGTCAGATGTGTCACCCATCAGCCCTTTCATATCAATAATTTGATTAGGTGTAAGTCCATATTTTTCCTGTACATGCTCTGGTGTATATTCTTCAATATCAGTAATGCCTTTTCGCGTTATACACACTGTCGTCTTATCCGTTGCCAGCTGCGTTAAATCTTTATCGCCCGAGTACACTTTTATAAGAAAAGCTTCTTTTTCTGCTTCAAGCGACAGCGTCCCGATAATGTCATCTGCTTCGTAATTTTCAAGTTCGTAATACGGAATCCCATATGCTTTCAATAGTTCGCGTACGTATGAAAATTGCTCGGATAATTCCGGCGGCGTTTTCTGACGCGTTCCTTTATATTCTTTATATGTTTCATGACGGAATGTCGTTTTGCCGGCATCAAATGCAACGAGAATGTGCGTCGGCTGTTCGTCTTTCACAATTTTATTTAACATCATCGCAAATCCATATACGGCATTCGTGTGCACACCTTTTGAATTGCTCAAAAGCGGCAGCGCGAAAAACGCCCGGTACGCAATGCTGTTTCCGTCAATCAGTACGAGTTTTTTTTCCATAGGTCCTCCTTTGCACTCTAGATAAGTGCACATCAAAAAAAGCCGTTATTTTCTTTCTTATTCTACCATGTGCAGAACAAAAAAAGAAAACAACGGCTTCTTTCATCAGCCCCAATTAAAAAAAGGGAGGGACCCCTTCAAACAAAAAGTTTGTAAAAAGGGGCCTCTCCAACAAAAAGCTGGATAAAGGGGGTTGATATTTATACTATAACAGTTAATTATAAAAAGAATGTAAACGTTTCATTAATTTTTTGTAAAATCATTCGAGAATTTTTTTTGAAAAGAAACGGTAAAAGATGTTCCTTTACTTACTTCACTTTCCACACTAATTTTCCCATGATGTGCTTCCATAATGTGTTTCACAATCGCAAGGCCTAGCCCGGTTCCACCTGAATCACGGCTTCGTGCTTTATCCACGCGATAAAAGCGCTCAAATATACGAGACAGTTCTGCTTTTTCAATACCAATACCTGTATCAGAAATGGTTACATTGACGGTCTCCCCTGCATCGCAGCCTTTAATGATGATCGATCCACCCTGCGGTGTGTACAAAATCGCATTCGTAATTAAATTTAAAAACACTTGTTTTAAACGATATTCATCTCCTGGAATTAGCAATTCTTCTTTCAGTTCAACATGCAAGTCAATTTGCTTTGTTTCCATTCTATTTTCAAGCGTCATAATAACTTCTTCAAGCAGTTTATTTAACGAAATAGAGGAGACATTCAGTACAAGTCCTTTTTGTTCAATTTTCGACAAATCTAATAAGTCGGCGACGAGTGTTTCCATCCGTTCGCTTTCCTTCCAAATAATATCAAGAAACAAGTTTGCTGCATCTGGATCATTTAAGGCACCGTCAAGCAATGTTTCCGAAAACCCTTTAATGGATGTAATCGGTGTTTTCAGTTCATGTGATACATTCGCGACAAAATCTTTTCTCATTTGTTCCAAGTGCTTCAATTCGGTAATATCATGAAAAACAACTAAAATACCTTTCCATTCATCATTCGTCCCGATGATGGGCGCCCCTGACACTTCAAATTCTTTTTGCTCTAACTGCAACGGAATCATCATTTGCCGGCGAACACTTTTTTCCGTCATAAATACTTCTTCCACAATACCTGTCACTTCTTTTTGTTCTATCGCTTCATGATACCGCTTTTTGATAATCCGCCCGGTGACAAACATTTTTTTAAACGAGCGATTGGCCATAATAATATAGCCTCGGTCATCAATAAGCAGCAGGCCGCTTTCAATATTTTCAATTAATGTTGTTAACCGATTTTGATGAACTTCCTGCGCCTGCATCATTTCTTGCAAGTTTCGTGCAAGAATATTAACCGACGTATTCAGCATGCCAATTTCATCTGGCGGCATTTCATACGTACGCGCCCGATAATTCCCCTTGGCCAGCTCAATGGCAACAGCGGTTGCAGACTCAATAGGTTTAATATAATTGCGTGTGATCTTCATTCCAATCAATGCGATTAATATAAGTGACAGGCCGAGAGTGGCTAATAATATAAGCCATATTTGTTTGTATAGACCATCTAGAGCATCTACACGCATACTCGTGACGATGTATCCTTCTTTTTCCCCATTTACGTTGACAATGTCTCGCCAATGGTACTGCACATCCATTTTGCGGCGCAGTGAATTTTGATACGTTTCCGGATTAACCGATCTCGCGATTCGCTTGACGACATCCAAATGTATTTCATTGTTACGCTTATCAATGTCGCCGCTGTCATATAATATGGTTCCATCACTGTCCGCTACACTTAATCGCGTCCCCATTTGCTCACCCCATTCATTAAGCATGATGGGGTTGATAAAGGCAATGCCTCCCGCATTTCCAATTACATCTGCGAACAGCGCGGTTTCTTTTTCAAGTCGTTCATTGATTGTCTCTAAATAATACATTTTAAATAACTGACCGAGCGATATACCAAGTGCCAGGAGCACGATCACAATAAGTGTAACGAGTGATAAAAAGAGTCGCGTCCGGGAATTGGTCATGCGTCTTTCGGTTCTTCCAGCTTGTATCCAAGACCGCGAATTGTTTTAATATATTGCGGTTTTTTTGTATTTTCCTCTATTTTTTCACGTAAATGACTAATGTGAACGTCGACAATACGTGTATCTCCGACAAAGTCGTATTTCCAGACCGCACTAAGCAATTGATCTCTCGTCAAGACACGTGTTTTATTTTCAGCTAAAAATAAAAGAAGCTCAAATTCTTTCGGCGTCAAATCCAGCAAGTTATTTTTGTAATACGCTTCGTATTTTTCAGGGAATAACGTTAAATCTGCTACTTCAATATATTGATCCGTTTCACTTTCCACTTCAATTGGCTCAGATGACGGCTTCTGCACACGGCGTAAGATTGCTTTTACACGGGCAATTAATTCTCTCGGACTAAATGGCTTCGTCATATAATCATCTGCACCTAGTTCAAGGCCAAGCACTTTATCGAACTCTTCATCTTTTGCCGTTAACATCAATATGGGTGTTGTCACACGGCGTTGCCGTAAATCTTTACACACTTCCATTCCATCAAACTTCGGAAGCATCCAGTCAAGAATAATCAAGTCCGGTGATACTTCTTCTGCACGCCGAAGTGCTTCTTCCCCGTCAAATGCTGTTTCCACCATAAACCCAGATTGCTCTAAATTGTATTTAATTAACGTAACGATCGATGACTCGTCATCTACGACTAAAATTTTCTTCATTTCATCCTCCCTCGTTAAATATCTACCTTCTATTATAGCGAATTTGTTTCGCTTGAGAAAGAGCCGTTCTGCTTGTCGATACCGAAATTACATCACTAAGAAGGGCCTGCCAGTAAATTGGCAGGCCCTTTTTCTATTACATTTTATATTTATGTAAGAACAGACATGACATTGCGAACAGCTTCAGCTGATTTATCAAGACCTTCTTTTTCATCTGCAGTCAATTCAAGCTCGATAATTTTTTCGATACCACTAGCGCCAAGAATAGTTGGAACACCAAGGTACAATTCATTGTAGCCATACTCACCTTCAAGGTAAGCGATCGCCGGCAAAATACGGCGTTGATCTTTCAAGATAGCCTCTGTCATTTCAACAAGTGACGCAGCTGGTGCGTAGTAAGCGGATCCATTTCCAAGAAGCTGAACAATTTCGCCGCCGCCTTTACGTGTACGTTCAACAATTGCATCAAGACGATCTTTCGAAATCAATGATTCAAGCGGAATACCCCCTGCGTAAGAGTAGCGTACGAGTGGTACCATGTCGTCACCGTGGCCGCCAAGAACAAATCCAGTTACGTCTTTCACAGACACTTTCAATTCTTGCGCTACGAATGTGCGGAAGCGGGCAGTATCTAGAACACCTGATTGACCGATTACACGGTTTTTCGGGAATCCTGATTCTTTCAATACAGTGTACGTCATAGCATCAACTGGGTTTGTCAATACGATGATTGTACAGTCCGGAGAATGTTTGACGATTTCAGCTGTAACAGATTTCATTACTTTTTGGTTCGTTTGAACAAGGTCGTCACGGCTCATGCCTGGTTTACGCGCAATACCCGCTGTAATGATGACGATATCAGAGCCGGCTGTATCTGCATAATCAGATGTACCCGTAATATTTGCATCAAAGCCTTGAACAGGGCTTGCTTCTAGCATATCAAGCGCTTTTCCTTTCGTTGGTCCATCAGCTTGTGGGATATCGACGAGAACAACATCGCCAAGTTCTTTTTGAGCAAGAAGGAAAGCTGTTGTTGCACCAGTGAAACCGCCGCCGATTACAGATACTTTTTTACGATTATATGTTGTCATAATAAAGATCCTCCTTATTTAGCTTGCATATGTATAACAGCTCCCTCAAAAGGGAGCTTTAATAATTAAAGATTTTTGATCAATTCGTCAGCAAACTCAGAGCATTTTACTTCTGTTGCACCATCCATAAGGCGGGCAAAGTCATATGTTACCACTTTAGAAGAAATCGTGTTTTCAACTGATTTTGTGATCATGCTTGCTGCTTCGTTCCATCCAAGGTGCTCAAGAAGAAGAACGCCTGACAAAAGAACAGAAGATGGATTTACTTTATCAAGACCTGCGTATTTAGGAGCTGTACCATGAGTTGCTTCGAAAATAGCATGACCTGTTTCATAATTAATGTTCGCACCAGGAGCGATACCAATTCCGCCTACTTGCGCGGCAAGAGCATCGGAAATGTAGTCGCCGTTCAAGTTCATTGTTGCGACAACATCAAACTCTTTTGGACGAGTCAAAATTTGTTGTAAGAAGATGTCTGCAATTGAATCTTTCACGATCAGTTTGCCAGCTGCTTCAGCGTCAGATTGTGCTTTGTTAGCCACATCTGTGCCTTGTTCAGCTTTAATTTTATCGTACTGAGCCCATGTAAATACTTGATCGCCAAATTCTTTTTCAGCAAGCTCGTAGCCCCATGTTTTGAACGCGCCTTCTGTAAATTTCATAATGTTGCCTTTATGGACGAGTGTAAGCGATTTACGTCCTTCTTTAATCGCGTAGTTCAACGCTGCGCGCACAAGACGTTCAGTTCCTTCTTTTGATACAGGCTTAATACCGATACCGGATGTTTCTGGGAAACGGATCTTGCTTACGCCCATTTCATTTTGAAGGAAACCAATCATTTTTTTCACTTCATCAGAGCCTTCTGCGTACTCGATACCAGCATAAATATCTTCTGTATTTTCACGGAAAATAACCATATCTGTGTCTTCAGGACGCTTAACAGGAGAAGGAACACCGTCAAAGTAGCGAACTGGACGAAGACATACAAAAAGATCCAATTCTTGACGAAGTGCTACGTTCAATGAACGAATGCCACCGCCAACTGGAGTTGTTAGAGGACCTTTAATTGCGATTAAATATTGATCAATCTCATCTAGCGTTGCTTTTGGAAGCCACTCGCCTGTTTGATTAAATGCTTTTTCGCCTGCAAGAACTTCTTTCCAAACGATTTTCTTTTCACCGCTGTATGCTTTTTCAACTGCTGCATCCAATACGCGTGATGCTGCAGCCCAAATATCAGGACCAATTCCATCTCCCTCGATAAAAGGAATGACCGGATTGTTTGGTACGTTTAGTTCCCCATTTTGCATAGTAATTTTTGCGCCTTGAGTCATCTTACTATTCCCTCCAAGTTCCATGATCAAAGGTTAGAAACTACATTTTCTAACCTTCGTTTGCCACATTTATAGTACACTAATTTTCAGCTTAGTTGCAAATCTTACTTCATTAGCCACGCTCGTTGATCGGCACGTATTTTTGCATATCCGGACCTGTATACTCAGCACGCGGACGGATCAGTCTGTTATTCGTATACTGCTCCATAATGTGAGCGAGCCAGCCTGATGCACGACTTACCGCGAAAATCGGTGTGAACAAGTCATGTTCAATTCCGAGACTGTGATAAACAGAAGCTGAATAAAAATCAACATTTGGCGGAAGATCTTTTTGTCCTGTCACAAGCCGTTCAATTTCCACAGACATATCATACAATTGTGGCTCACCTGTCTGTTCTGTTAAACGCTTCGACATCTCACGAAGATGCTTCGCACGTGGATCTCCCTGGCGATATACGCGATGGCCGAATCCCATGATTTTTTCTTTTTTGTTTAATTTTTCGAGAATATACGGTTCTACATTATCCGGAGAACCGATTTCAATCAACATTTTCATCACCTGCTCGTTTGCGCCGCCATGAAGCGGGCCTTTCAATGCGCCAAGAGCTGCAGTCACACCTGAATAAATGTCAGAAAGAGTTGCAACGCAAACACGCGCTGTAAATGTAGATGCATTCAATTCATGATCTGCATGAAGAACGAGCGCTTTGTCAAATGCTTCAATTTCAACAGCTGTCGGCTCCTTGCCAGACAACATGTATAAAAAGTTTGCTGCGATGCCATATTCCTTTTTAGGCGCAACGGGCTCTTGGCCTTTACGAATGCGCGCAAAAGCTGTAACAAGTGCTGGAATTTTAGCTTGAATACGAACGGCTTTCCGGTAATTTGCTTCGTCTGTCATCACATCTGCTTCGTCGTCATAAAGGCCGAGTAGTGATACAGTTGTACGAAGAGCAGCCATTGGATGAACTTTTTCAATAGGATACATTTTGAAATGTTCAATAATTTCTTGAGGTATGTCATAGCTTTCCTTAAGTTGTTGTTTCAACTCATCAAGCTGTGCCTGTGTTGGAAGGCTGCGGTGCCAAAGTAAATAAATTACTTCTTCAAAGCTCGCATTTTTGGCCAGATCATCAATATCATAGCCTGCATATGTAAGTGTGTCATCAATGATGGAGCTGACAGATGACGTCGTAGCAACTACTCCTTCGAGTCCGCGTGCAGTTGTCATAAGATTATCTCTCCTTCGCCTTTTAATTTCCCCATTATCCACTTTTTTATTTATGTATGCACATAACTGAGCAACTGCTCAGTACCATTTTGAAAAATAAAAAAGCTTAGCTCTTTATATACACTTTTTTGAAGAAAAAAAATAGATGTAACGTTTGAAAAAGTGTACGCTTACATTGCTTATTATAAACAATAAGCACCTGTTTGTGAATCAAAACGTGTCAAAAAGTTCGAAATTTTATTATGAATCGTTTGAATTTCGAACACGACACGTGTTTGATTTATGTTATTATAAGGAGTTTCATCTAAAAACTTGAACTTTTATTATGTCGTTCGGCTGTTTTATACGCATCATAAATACCCCAGATCCAGACGATTGGATACGTAATGAAGCCGATTAGTACAAACATAAGCGCTGCATTGATCATTTGTACAACAATCAAGATAAGCCCTTTCATAATCTGTCCATTATAAATTTGGCCAACGCCTGCCCAGAAAAAGCTTAACACAGCAGCGATACCAGGATTTTTCATCATATTCATATTGCTCCTTTCTCTGTTTTCTTACTATAACTATACGACGAAATCATTGTAATAGTTTCATTAATCTTTATAAAAAATCTGTTTTTCATTAAAAGAAAGAAAATAATTTCATCGCATAGTATGCGATGCCGGCACCGATAAGCGGTCCAACCGCCACACCGTTGAAAAGAGCAACGGCCAGAATCGTTCCGAAAACAAGTGCAGTTGTAATGTGTGGATCTTCCGCAAGCAACACAACCCCATTTTTTGCAATGAGCGCAACAAGAATACCCGCAGTCAGTGCAATCCACGCATAAGGAGACTTAAGCGCAGCACCAAGATCCTTAAACCCGATCGCACCGGTTGCAATCGGTACAAGTACGGCAATCGTGATCACGGTTACACCCCAATTAATTCCATTTTTTTGCATAATATCAAACCACCTCGCATCAAGGCCGATTGCTTTTAATGCAATAAGCAGTCCGGACGCGATGAGGAGCGATTGATTTTTGGCGATAAGACTGATCGCCAGCAATAAAAATAAAAATAAATAACCCTGCATGTTATCCTCCTAAAAAAAAGACGCATGGCCATCTCCATTTCTTCATACGAGTAAAGAAGGGGGGACGCCATGCGATTCATTCATCATTTCATCGTGTTATTGGCCATTGGACTAGCCTTTTATTGGTTCATGCCTGTTTTAAAACCATTTATTATAGGGGCATTTTTTGCCGCTGCTGCTCAAAAACCGGCCCACTTTCTTCAGAAAAAAGGCAGGTTTTCATCTTCATTATCCATTGTTTCAGCATTAATTTTTGTCGCTTTTCTTTTTGGCGCCGGATGTTTCATCGTCCTGCTTATCGCCGCTCGAACAGTCTCTCATCTCATCGCTGTTATTCCAAGCTATATGGACATTGCCACTTTTCATATTGAACATGGAATGGATATCATTTCCGCACGCCTGTCAAATACACAGGAAGAAACCATCATCCAACTTATTCAAACATTGAATGGATCTGTATCGAAAATAACCGGTGATTATGCAGAAACATGGATTCTCTCTGGTACTTCTTTTATGCTAAGCATTCCCGGCGCCGCCACCGAAATCATTGTCGCAGCCCTTTCTGCTTTTTTCATCGCAAAAGATGGAGGCCACATGATAAAGATGCTGCCGGTTTCCGTACACGAGCGTCTTCTGTTTACGTTTACAGACTTTTCATCCTCTTTCCGTTCATTTATAAAGGCACAATGCATCCTGTTTTCGGCAACGTTTATGACAGCAGCACTCGGGCTGCTTCTTCTGCGAACCCCACATGTAGTTGAAGTTGCTTTTTTAGCTGCGGTGGCTGAATTTATTCCAATTGTCGGATCCAGTCTTATTTTTTTACCATGGATCGCGTTTTTTCTTTTAATCGGCCAACCTGTTTCCGCCGCCTTATTAGCCGTTCTTTACACTGTACTGATGATCATGCGTCAGCTGCTAGAGCCGAAGCTCGTATCAGGTGCTGTCGGTCTTCATCCACTTGCCGTTTTATTTTCTATGTTTGCCGGGCTCACCTTTTTTGGCGCAGCGGGCATGGCAGCTGGACCCTTTTTACTTTTAGCCATTCTGTCCGTTCACCGCTCCGGCTTATTGCAAATGCTTTTTACAAAACGTTAGCATGGCCGTTATAAATAATACCGCGTGCTGCGTCAACCGTAATTTCCTGACCGTCTTTAAGCTTTGTAAGCGCATCTTTCAAGTCAATAATGACTGGAATACCGAGGCTGATTCCAACAACTGCTGCATGGCTTGTTAAACCGCCTTCTTCAGTAATGATCGCTGCACATTTTTCAATAGCAGGCATCATATCGCGGTCTGTTCCGTACGTGACAAGAATATCGCCCTGTTCTACTTTTTGCAGTGCTTCTGTTGCTGTTTTTGCTGTTACGACCTTACCATAAGCGGAATGACGACCAATTCCTTGTGCTTTCACTAAAATATCACCGACAATGTGGATTTTCATTAAGTTCGTTGTACCCGATTCACCGACTGGTACACCTGCTGTAATGACTACGAGGTCACTGCGGCTGATCAATTTCTCTTCTAGACAGCGTGCAACGGCCATTTCAAGCATTTCATCTGTTGATTTCACTTTATTAGGACTAAGCACAGGGAATACACCCCAAGCAAGTGATAAACGTCTAGATATACGCTCGCTTTCTGTAACGGCAATAACAGATGCTTTTGCACGATAGCGTGAAATCATTCGTGCTGTATGACCACTTTCTGTCGGTGCAATAATGGCACGAACTTCGAGTGCTTCCGCTATTTTTGCAACAGATTGACCGATTGCATCTGTTACCGTTAAGCGGCCTGTATTGTTGCGCCGGCGCGCCGGTATGTCTTTTTTCATCGGAAGTTCTTCTTCTGCACGTATCGCAATGTTCTGCATCGTTTGAACGGCCTCGAGTGGATAGTTACCCGCTGCTGTTTCACCGGAAAGCATAATCGCATCCGTTCCATCGAAAATAGCATTGGCGACGTCACTTGCTTCCGCACGTGTCGGACGAGGGTTTCGCTGCATTGAATCGAGCATTTGAGTCGCTGTAATAACTGGCTTCCCAAGCATATTACACTTTTTGATCAGCTTTTTTTGAACAATTGGTACTTCCTCAGCTGGAATTTCTACACCGAGATCTCCACGGGCAACCATCAATCCTTCTGATATTTCTAAGATACTATCAATATTGTCGACGCCTTCCTGGTTTTCAATTTTCGGAATGATTTGAATATGTGTTGCATTATGTTTTTCAAGAAGTTGGCGAATATCAAGAACGTCTGATGCACGGCGTACGAACGATGCTGCGATAAAATCAACGTCTTGTTCAACACCAAAAAGGATATCTGCTGCATCTTTTTCCGTAATACCTGGCAATTTAACAGATACACCTGGTACATTTACGCCTTTTTTATTTTTCAATGTGCCGCTGTTTAACACACGGACTGCAATTTCGCCTTTTTCGTGGTTAATACTTGTTACTGAAAGACCAATTAATCCATCATCAAGCAAAATGCTTGAACCTGGTTCTACATCATTAATAAGCCCTGGATACGTAATTGAAAATCTTTCCGGAGTACCCGTCACTTCTGTCATCGAAATAACGGCGTTTGTACCGCTGACCATTTCAATCGAACCATTTTCCATATCATGTGTGCGGATTTCCGGTCCTTTCGTATCCAGCAATATTCCAATTGATTTCCCTGTGTTTTTTGCTGCTTGGCGAATATTTTGGATGCGAGCTCCATGTTCTTCATGGCTGCCGTGTGAAAAATTCAAACGGGCAACATTCATGCCGGCTTCCATTAATGATTGCAACATTTCAAGACTTTCACTTGCCGGTCCGATCGTACAGACAATTTTCGTTTTTTGCATTGATAGTTCCTCCTGTTTTTTCATTAAATCGACAGCTCTTGCGACAACTCATACATACGTTGATCAATTTTATGTGGTTTTGCTAACGCTTCTATAATATCATAATCAACAATTTGATTTCGTTCTATGCCAACAGCACGTCCGCCTTTATGTTCCATAAGCAGTTCTACTGCATAGGCACCGAGACGGCTAGCAAGAACACGATCCGCTGCTGATGGTGCACCGCCGCGTTGCATATGACCAAGCACAGATACACGCGTATCGAAATTTGTCATTTTTTCAATAACTTTACCAAGTTCTCTACCATCCGTGACCCCTTCTGCTACGACAATGATACTATGTTTCTTGCCTCGCTCCTGTCCTCGCTTCAGCTTTGCAACAATTCTATTAATGTCGTATGATGCTTCTGGAATTAAAATCGTTTCTGCGCCTCCAGCAAGCCCGCTCCAAAGAGCAAGGTCGCCGGCGTGACGGCCCATTACTTCGACAACAAACGTACGTTCATGAGAACTTGCTGTATCTCGAATTTTATCAATCGCATCAATAACGGTATTGAGTGCTGTGTCAAAACCAATTGTAAATTCTGTTCCTGGAATATCATTATCAATTGTACCTGGAACACCTACGCACGGAAATCCGTGCTCGGTCAATGCTTTTGCGCCACGGTATGATCCATCACCGCCGATCACGACAAGCCCTTCAATTCCATACTTTTCAAGTTGCTTAATTCCCTTTTTTTGTCCTTCGAGCGTCTTGAATTCGAGACAGCGCGCAGAACGAAGTACTGTACCACCGTGGTGAATGATGTCACCAACAGAACCCCTGTCCAATTGTTGAATTTGTCCATTCATCAAGCCAAGATACCCTTGATACACACCGAACACTTCCATTTCATGATAAATCGCTTTACGAACAACCGCCCGTACGGCTGCATTCATTCCTGGAGCGTCCCCGCCACTTGTTAATACACCAATTCTTTTCATCACTCTTTCACCTCTAGTTCATTATTGTCAGTCACAATTCTCTTATGCACATCTTCTTTTAAGATAACAGAACGTTTTCTGCTTCACAATCTTTACTCAAAAAGTAAGCGTTCACAACGAAAAAAAAACAATTTTCGGGACGTTTTAAGCCCCCAAAAAACCGACCCGAAAAGGTTATCCTTTTGGGCCGGTTTTTTCTTCGGCATAACCGCCGATCTGCTTATACTTTTCATATCGCTGTTCGATAAGCGTATCTGAATCAATTATCTGCAACGAATGAAGCGCCGGCTTTAGCACGTCATCAATCAATAAGGCCTGGCCTAATGCATCTCGATGTGCACCACCGCGCACTTCAGGAATAATTTTATCGATAATACCAAGTGAATGCAAATCTAGTGCAGTAATTTTCATCGTTTCCGCAGCTTGTTTTGCAAGTGACGCATCTTTCCACAATAAAGCTGCTGCGCCTTCCGGTGAAATCACGGAATACGTAGAATTTTCAAGCATAAACAAACGGTCTCCGACACCAAGCGCAAGCGCTCCGCCACTTCCACCTTCACCAATAACAATACATATAATCGGAACGCGGAAACCGGCCATTTCAAAAATATTGCGGGCAATGGCTTCGCTTTGTCCTCGTTCTTCTGCTGCTTTACCAGGATATGCTCCTTTCGTATCAATTAAACAAATAATCGGACGGTTAAATTTCTCCGCCTGCTTCATCAAGCGCAAAGCTTTCCGGTATCCTTCCGGGTGAGGCATGCCAAATGTACGTTTAATATTTTCCTTCGTATCACGCCCACGCTGATGACCAATCACTGTCACAGGAATGCCATGGTATTTGGCGACACCAGCGACAATCGCTGCATCATCCCCGTACGTCCGATCGCCATGTAGTTCAAAAAAATCTTCAAATAAGTGCGATATGTAATCAAGTGTTGTCGGACGATTTGGATGGCGCGCCATTTGAACACGATCCCAAGGTGTCATACTGTTATAAATATCATCTTCCAGCTTTTTTAACCGGAGCTCCAGCTTGGTAATTTCATCTGACAAATCAATGTCAGTCGTGGAAGTAAAGTTTTTGAGTTCCGCAATTCTTTCTTGCAGATCACGGACCGGTTTTTCAAATTCAAGTCCCGTCATTTTTTATCACCGCCTGGTTGATGAATGTCGAGTAAAAAGGATAACTTTTCTTTCATAGCACTGCGGTGAAGAACCGCATCCAGTTGTCCACATTTCAATAAAAATTCAGCTGTTTGAAAGTCTTCCGGCAGCTTTTCTCGAATCGTCTGTTCGATGATGCGGCGGCCGGCAAAACCAATTAATGCACCAGGTTCTGCAAAGTTATAATCACCTAGTGATGCAAAGCTTGCGGACACACCACCTGTTGTTGGATGAGTCATAACAGAAATAATAAGTCCTCCGCGGTCACTGAGCCGTTTTAATGCTGCACCAGTCTTTGCCATTTGCATCAAGGACAAAACGCCTTCCTGCATACGTGCACCGCCTGAAGCTGTAAAAATAATAAATGGAATATGAAGACAAATGGCTTCTTCAACAGCGCGGGCAATTTTCTCACCGACGACTGAACCCATGCTGCCCATTCGGAAAGACGCATCCATAATCGCAAATACTGCTTCGTGTCCGTCAATCGAACCGACACCGGTCACAATCGCTTCGTTCATACCCGTTTTTTTCTGGTCACCTGCTATTTTTTCATCATAGCCTGGAAAATTAAGCGGATTGGTTGTTGAAAGGTCCTTATCTAGTTCACGGAATGATCCTTCATCGAGAAGTGATTCAATACGCTCATACGCAGTCATTTGATAATGATAGCCACAGCCGAGACAAACTTGATGATTTTTCTTCAATTCTTTCTTATACATAATTTTTTTACACTTCGGGCATTTTTGCATAATGCCTTCTGGTACGTCCTGTTTGGCCGCCTCTGATGGAATTGTTGCATACTTTTTCTTTTTTGGTTTTTGTTTTGTAAACATATCTTTTATTGCCACTGTCCCACCCCTTTAATCATCCTTATGAGTGATTGATGTGTCTAATTCCTGATAAAAGCTTGGTTAAACGTTCATCTGCTTGTCCACCGCTATCACCGCCATAGTCAGAAATGATCAGCCACATTTTTTTCAGCAGGCTATTGCCCGAAGCATCCATCAACTCATGAAATGCCGCCTCTGTATAGTTAAATGAATTTTGATTAAAATCAGGCTGCACGGCCAATAGGGCGAGGCAACCCAATTCTAAAATGGCTTTCATATCGTGAATGTGTTCTTTTTTTTGGTCATCGTTAAAAATAAATGTACCGATTAACGGAACCAGCTGATGGTCTTTAAAATCACGAAGGTATGTTCCTTCTCCCCGTCTTGTTTCAATCAAGCCGAGAAGTTCAAGTGCACGTAATGCTTCGCGAACAGAAGAGCGGCCAATGGATAGCCGCTCTGATAATTCACGCTCGGATGGGAGTTTATCTCCCCGTTTGATCCGATCCGCTTTAATTATCTCTTGAATATGTGAAATAGCTGCCACAAACTTTGATGGCGGACGCTTTGATTCCGTCATTTATTCGCCTTTGCCAATTAACGATAATCGAATCGTTTTTTCACGCACTTCTTCTGGGTCCACTTTCAAACGAGCGACACCCGTCTCCATCGCGGCTTTTGCTACTGCTGCTGCAACAGCTGGTGCCACGCGTGCATCGAACGGACTTGGAATGACATAATCTGAATGAAGTTCATGTTCTTCAATAAGTCCAGCGATTGCTTCGACAGCCGCCTGCTTCATTTTTTCATTAATATGCGTTGCGCGTGCATCCAATGCACCGCGGAAAATGCCTGGAAATGCGAGTACATTATTGACTTGGTTTGGAAAATCTGAACGACCTGTTCCGATTACTTTTGCACCAGCCTTTTTTGCTTCTTCTGGCATAATTTCCGGCGTCGGATTCGCCATGGCAAAAATAATTGGTTCTTTGTTCATCGTTTCGATCATTTCTTTCGTAAGCGCACCGGCAACCGATACCCCGATAAAGACATCTGCACCTTGAATAACGTCCGCCAGATTTCCTGCTTGCTTCTCACGGTTTGTGAATTTCGCGACTTCTTCTTTGACAGGATTCATTCCTTCTGGACGGCCTTCATAAATCGCTCCACGTGAATCACACATAATGATATTTTGCACGCCATAACCTGTCAATAGTTTAATGATCGCAATACCTGCAGCTCCCGCACCATTTGCAACAACTTTAATATCAGCCAATTTACGTCCCGTTATTTTAAGCGCATTAATAAGTCCTGCCGTAGTAACAATCGCTGTACCATGCTGATCATCATGGAAAACAGGAATATTCGTTTCTTTTTTCAACCGCTCTTCAATAATAAAACAGTTCGGTGCTGCAATATCTTCTAAATTAATACCGCCAAATGTTGGCTCCATCAATTTGACTGTTTCAATAATTTTTTCAGGATCTATCGTATCTAAACAGATTGGAAATGCATCTACCCCCGCGAAGCTTTTAAACAAAACAGCTTTCCCTTCCATAACCGGCAAAGCTGCTTCGGGACCAATGTTGCCTAGCCCAAGTACAGCAGTCCCATTGGAAACAACCCCTACCATGTTACCTTTCATCGTATAATCATACACGGTTTCTGGTTTTTCATAAATTTCTTTACATGGTTCTGCCACACCTGGTGAGTACGCTAGACTCAAATCATGTGCATTTTTCACTGGTGTTTTAATACCTGTGGACAGTTTCCCTTGGTTCTCTCTGTGCATGTGCAGAGCATCTTCGCGATTGGACATTTCTCATCTCTCCCGTATATTCATTCAAGTGGTCAGACCACATGATTTACTATAACACTTTATACGATTATCGTAAAATTGTAAAGTAGTTACAGCTACTTCAGCACGACATTTTCCGTCCCACATTCTTTACTCAATGCATGCACAAGATGTTCTCCTGGTGAAACAAAATATTTTTTACCGAGCCGCACCGTTTCTTTCGTTCGTTCATAATGAATGACAACAGACGTACGCCCCGGAGAATCGAGCAATAATTCATATACTCGCTCTGCCAGTTGATCCGTTCCAGGTCCTTCTGGCACTTTAATGTACAATGTCTGCCTCTCTTCAAGCGCTTGATTCAAACCTTCGTCCAGCAGCTGAATCATTTGGACAACAAGCTGCACCGTATGATTTCGTTCTTCTGCTGAACCAGTAATGAACACGGCAGTCCCTTTTTCAATAGTCGTTGCGTATTTCCGGTACACTTCTGGAAATAGGACCGCGTCCCGCTCTCCTGTCTCATCCATTACGTTTATAAAAGCCATTTTATCGCCCTTTTTCGTCCGAATTTCACGAATGGCACCGATCAATCCGCCAGCTTGAACCTGGCGGTTTATTGGAATGGATATGAGCGGAACTGCACCAGCCGCTGTTAACGATGGCCGCCGTCTTGCAATCGGGTGATCAGAAATGTAGACGCCGAGCACGTCTTTCTCTTTTTCTAGTTTCACATCCACTGGCATTTCGTCTGCCTCCGTATATTTTGGTTTAAACGAGAGGTCCAGTCCTTCAAACAAGCTCCCTTCATCCGGATTTAAAAGCGCCGCATGTTCAAGTGCCGCATCAATGCTCGCAAGCAAGACAGCCCGATCTTTTCCAAACTCATCCATTGCGCCGGAGACAATAAGCGATTTGATGGCATTCCGGTTGACGATATGGAGCGGCACGCGCAGACAAAAGTCAAATAAATCTTTAAACGACTCGTTTCGTCTTGCATCAATAATAGCTTTGGCGGCAGACTGACCGATACCTTTCACCGGAACGAGTCCAAACCGGATTCCTTCTTTCGCCGTTTGAAATGAATAGCCACTTTTATTAACAGACGGTGGGAGAAACGGAATCGAATATTCAGCTGCTTCCGCCATATATTGTCGAAACTTATCTTCATTGCCAACAGAAGATTGTAAAAGCTCGGCCAGAAAATGTGCAGGATAGTGTGCTTTCAGCCAGGCAAGCCAGTAAGCGATCATACTATAGGCGACTGCATGGCTTCTATTAAATCCATAATCAGCAAAATGGACAATGAAATCATACACAGTGGATGCAATGTTTTCTCCAATTCCTTTTTGGCGTGCACCGTTAATGAAATGGCGCCGCTCTTCTTCCAGCGTTTCTTTTTTCTTTTTGCTGACAGCCCGGCGAAGCATATCCGCTTCACCGGGCGTGAAACCAGCCAGTTCAACCGCGATTTGAATAATTTGCTCTTGATATACAATAATGCCGTACGTTGGCTTTAAAATGGTTTCTAAAACTGGATGCATATAGCTGACCTGCTCCGCACCATGGCGTCGTTTTATATAAACAGGGATTTGACTCATTGGACCCGGCCGGTACAAAGCATTGACGGCCACCATATCTTCAAAACGGTCCGGTTTTAATTGCATAAGTACATTTTTCATACCGTCTGATTCAAACTGAAAAATACCTGCTGTTTTTCCCTTGCCAAGCAGTTTAAACACCAATTCATCATGTAGCGGCAGCGAATTGAAATCAATTAACTTCCCTGTCGCACGTTTAATGGACGATTGAATACGTTCGATAATGGTTAAATTACGCAGCCCAAGCAAATCAATTTTCAAGAGCCCGATTGATTCGAGTGCGTCCATCGCATATTGCGTTAAATATACACCATCATGCCCATCCATGATCGGCACGCGGTTTGTCAGCGGTTCTTCCGATATAATCATACCCGCTGCATGCGTCGACGTATGGCGTGGCAGTCCTTCAAGTAGTATAGATGTCCTATAAATACGTTCATGAACAGGTGACTCATTTATCCAATCTGTTAAGTCCGTATCCGAAAGCTTCGTCCCCGAAGTGGATGGGATGAGCTTCGAAAGACGAGAGAGTTCCGCTGTCTCAAATCCAAATACACGTGCCACATCCCGCATGACTGCTTTCGCTGATAATGTGCCAAACGTGACAATTTGTGCTGCATGAAGCGCGCCATACTTGTCGACAATGTATTGAATCACGTCATCCCGTCGATTGTCTGGAAAATCAATATCAATATCAGGCATCGTCACACGCTCCGGATTTAAAAACCGTTCAAATAAAAGACCGAACTCAATCGGATCGACCGTTGTAATCCCGAGTGCATAAGCGACAAGTGAACCCGCAGCAGAACCACGGCCCGGCCCAGTTAAAATGCCTTGTTTTTTTGCGTATGACATAAAGTCATGAACAATTAAAAAATAGTCACTGAACTTCATCTCGCTAATGACTGACAATTCATATTTAATCCGGTCCATGTACACGTCATCTCGCTGTTTTAATCCTTCGAGACATAATTTTTTTAGTACAGAATCTGCCGTTTCTCCATTTTTGAGTGGAATTGATGGAATAAGTCGCTCATCAAATGACAGCTTAACTTCACATAACCGCGCAATTTCCTCTGTATTTTTAATCGCTTCAGGATTGTCCTGAAACTTCCTTTTTATCTCATTAAATGATTCAAATGCATTGGCTGGTTCTATTATTTCATCTTCTATTTCGAGCAGTCTATTGTCACGGATAGCCTGCAGACAGCGCGATGCGAATGCACCTGTTTTTTCTGTATATTGAACATCACCGATCGCTACAAGCGGGATCGTAAAAGTTGCTGCAATCTCTCTTACTCTTTGTTCAGATGTACGACCGCGAATACCGATATAAAAGTGCTCAAATAACTCATTAAAATAAGCCGCTGCATCTTCTGTCACTTCACCGTCTATTCCTGGGAGTACCGCTACTAATCCATCAGCATAGGCCTCCAACCATTTTAAAGGGAGCCCATCTTTCACCTTCGTTTGAATGGCACTCGATATTTTCACAAGTTGGGAAAATCCCTTTTCGTTTTTCGCATATAAAAGGAGCGGAAACGACTGATCGCTCCTAGATTTCGATTGAATAACAGCTTTCAATCCAAGAATTGGTTTAATGCCTAATGCTAAACATGCTTGGTAAAATGGAATGGCTGCGTGAAGCGTGTTGTAATCTGTCAATGCGACAGCACTGCATCCGGATTGTTTCGCTTTTCTAGCCAGTGATTCAGGCATTAAGGTCGATGACCGAAAGCTAAAAGCTGTTTCTGTTTCAAGATGAATAAACACATCCTCCGCTCCTTTCCATATATAGTGAATGTACGTTCTTGCTTTCGTAAAAAAAGAAGGAGACAGAATCCTCCTTACTTGAATGAAGTTTCACTTTATCTTTCTATAATCAATGCTTTTAAATCGTTTAAGACATTTGTAGCTTCTTCCCATGAATAAACACTTGCACCGGCTGCCAGTGGATGACCGCCGCCGCCATATTTCACAGCAAGACTGTTAATAACGGTTCCTTTTGAACGGAAGCGAACACGGATTTGATCATCCTCTTCAATGAAAAATACCCATGCCCGAATGCCTTTTACACCATTTAAAATACTAATGAGCTGCGATGTTTCAGCCTGCGTCGCATTAAACTTTTCAAGCAGCTCTTTTGATATTCGTACTTCCGCTACACCCGACTCATCCATATTAAAGTTTTGCAAAATATAGCCTTCCATTTTCAGTACATGTGCTTCTTTTTCATACATACCGTTAAATAGTTCTTGACGGTTAAAGTCATATTGCATTAATTCACCGGCATATTGCATCGTTTCAATCGTTGTTGAAGAATATAGAAAACGGCCTGTATCACTTACAATACCAGCATATAAAAGACGGGCTGCTTCATTACTCATTTTCAACTGACCGTCAGATGTTTTATATAACTCGTAAACCATCTGGCTGCACGCAGCGGCGTCCGTATCAACCCAGAGCAGGTCCCCGTAAGGGTCTTCGTTCGGATGGTGGTCAATTTTAATCACTTCTTTGCCTAGTTTAAAACGCTGGTCGCAAATGCGCGCTTGATTTGCTGTGTCACACACAATAACCAGTGCTCCTTCATATACGCTGTCATCAATTTGATCGAGACGCCGCATGAAATAAAGTGTCGGTTCTTCTTCACCGACTGTAAAGACTGTTTTTTCCGGGAATGTTGCTTTTATAATCTCCGCCAGTCCTCCTTGTGAGCCGTATGCATCCGGGTCTGGGCGCACGTGACGGTGAAGTATGATCGTATCGTACTCTTTAATTTTGTCAATAATGTGTTGTTTCACGTGATTTCTCCTTCTCTAAAGGTGGATTCTGGGTGGAAATCCCTCTGTTTTCCCGTTACAATGAACAAGAGTTTAAAAACGGAGGTATTTTATTCATGCCCAATTTCTTTTTTGTCGTTATTATTGTATTAGCGTTTGTTTTTTACCTTTTTTACAAAGTACAGTATGTCCGCAGCAGACGCCCGATGGAGCGAAAATGGCTATCCGCCAAATCAAGCATGGCGCTCGGACTGTTCGTCGGCTTTTTCGGTATTAACACATTGCTCATTCAGCAAACAACCGTTGCTTATATCGTCGCCGCGGTTTTCATTTTATACGGATTTGCCAGCATGATTGCGGGATATAAAATGTACAAGCATTACTTGCCATTTGCTCAATCTGAAGCAGATGAATTGGACCGCTAATATTCGCTCTGAAAGCAGACTGATTCAAAGTCTGCTTTTTTATCTGTCAATAAGCTGGCACATCATCATGACTTTGCCTGCAAGAACACCCGCATTGTACACTTCTACATCCACTTTCCCAAATTTCCGTCCAATTTCCATCACTTTTGGATAAATGTCTAGTTTTGATTCCATCTGCACGGGCTTCAAAAAGTATATGGTGATATTTTCTACAATGAGATCTCCGCGCTTATGTGCCCGGAGCGCCCTTTTTGCTGCTTCTGTCACAATGGTTGTAAAAACACCATAGGATATCGTCCCGAGATGATTCGTCATTTGCGGTGTCACTTCAAATTGATATATGTTTCCTGCTTCTCGATCTTCGGGCAGGATAAGCTGTTTCGCGATCGTATCATCGAGTGTTTCCGCTGTTTGCGGCTGACGTTGCGCCATTTGCATCGCTTTCAACACGTCCTGGCGGCTAATGATGCCTTGCAGCCGGCTCTGCTCATCAACAATCGGCAATAATTCAATGCCTTCCCAGATCATCATATGAGCAGCAGACGCCACACTTGTTTTCATCGTGACCGTAATTGGATGCTTCGTCATTACTTTATCAATCATGATTTCACGGCCATTTCCCATAATATCTTTCGCCGTCACGATGCCGAATACCTTCAAATTTTCATCTACAACTGGAAAACGACTATGCGACGTTTCCTGGTTTTTATCGAGCCAGTGACCAACCGTATCACCGAGTTCTAAAAAAACACTGCTTTCTACCGGTGTAAAAATGTCGCCGACGAGGACAATTTCTTTTTTGATGAGCTGATCGTAAATCGCCCGGTTAATCATTGCTGCAACAGTAAACGTATCGTAGCTTGTTGATATAACCGGCAGTTCAAGATCATCAGCAAGTTTCTTTACTTCCTCCCCTGCTTCAAATCCGCCTGTAATGAGGACAGCTGCCCCTGCCTGGAGAGCAAGCTCATGTGCTTTTACACGATTTCCAACAATCAGTAAATTGCCAGGTCCCGTGTAGCGCATCATCGCTTCGAGCTGCATCGCGCCAATGACAAATTTATTCAATGTTTTATGTAATCCATTTCGTCCGCCTAGTACTTGTCCATCGACAATATTGACGACTTCAGCAAACGTCAGCTTTTCAATATTTTCTTTCTTTTTTTGCTCAATCCGGATGGTCCCGACCCGTTCTATTGAACTGACAAGCCCTTTTGTCTCCGCGTCTTTAATCGCTCGATAAGCTGTCCCCTCACTTAATGAAAGTACCTTCGCGATCTGCCTGACGGAAATTTTTTCACCGATCGGCAATTCCTCGATGTGTTGAAGAATTTGTTCGTGTTTAGTTACCAACTGATCCACCCGTCCCTTTCCGCACTTGGGCCCACAAGATATGGGTCACAAAGGTGTTGCGGCATGATGCCGCAAATATAGCCTTTGATCTTTATATTCTATTATAGAACAAAAGAGCGTCAAAAAAAAGAAGACGCCTCAAATGAGACAGCCCTCTCCTTACAGTTGAATAGAGTCCCCTGGTTTCATTACTTTTCCATTACTTGCTTTTAATTTTGCTATAAATTTGTTTGGATCCTGTTTAATTGGTGGGAACGTATTATAATGAACAGGCACAACCGTTTTCGCCTTTAAAAACTCTGCTGCGAGCGCCGCATCATCAGGTCCCATCGTGAAATTATCACCAATCGGCAAGAATGCCAGATCAATTGGATGAAGCTCGCCAATTAATTTCATATCTAAAAATATACTTGTATCTCCTGCATGATACACCGTTTTACCATCATTCATAACGAGGACACCCGCCGGCATGCCCATGTATAAGAATGTACCGTCTTCCTGCTCCAGACCAGAACCGTGAAATGCCGGTGTAAATTTTACTTTGCCAAATTCAAACTCCCTGCTGCCGCCAATGTGCATTGGGTGCGTATTTAAGCCCTGATGCTGTAAATATAGCGCCAGCTCATTTACTGCAATAACGAGCGCACCGCTTCGTTTCGCGATCGTAACCGTATCCCCGACATGATCGCCATGACCGTGTGTCAAAATAATAAAATCCGGATTTTGTTCTTCTGCCTTTAAATCGGTCAGTTCATTGCCGGTAATAAACGGATCAATCAATATCTTTTTACCGTTTGATTCAATTTTAACGACTGAATGTCCGTGAAATGATATTTTCATTTTTTAATCCCCTTTTAGTTTGTCTCTTATCATTTTCTTTTTCCCTTTATTTAGTCAATAAAACCGGACACACACCTTTTTATTTTTTAGTAAATAACTGTAAATTAATCAGTAAAATTGTGGAACTTTTCGTAGTTTTTGCTTTCTATTTATCTGTTTTATTGTACAATAAAGATAGAAGGGGGAATGACTTATGTTAAAGTACAAAAATGTATTAGTAGCGGTTGATGGTTCAAAAGAAGCAGAATGGGCATTTAAAAAGTCCGTTGAAATTGCCAAACGGAATGAAGCTGCCTTAAATCTTGTTCACGTCATCGACACACGCTCATTCGCCGCAATTGAAGCCTATGACCGCTCGATTGCAGAACGTGCAACAAAATACGGCAAAGAACTTCTCGATGAGTACAAAAAAGAAGCTACAGATGCCGGTGTCAAGCAAGTCAATACATTTACAGAATTTGGTTCCCCGAAAGTCATTATTCCAAAAGATATAGCCAAACAAGTACAAGCTGATCTCATCGTCTGTGGAGCAACAGGTTTGAATGCAATGGAACGGTTCTTAATTGGAAGTGTTTCTGAACATATTACACGTGCTGCAAAATGTGATGTGCTAATCGTTCGTACAGATGAAGCAGCTGAATAACTGTAAAAAAATCGCCGTCCACAAAATGGACGGCGGTTTTTTATCTGAATAACTGAAATTGAGCATGAGTAAACTCCAATAGTCGCGAGCCATTCTCTCTGGGTATAACGAATCGCCATCATTTTCAGCATCAAAAAATCCGCCACTCCTTTGGCGGATTTTTGTTTTATTTAAGTAGTTCTTTCGCCGCTTGAATCTGTTTTTCGACTTGATCGAAACCAGTGCCGCCAAGAGACTTCCTTCTCTTAACCGCTTCATAAGGAGATAGAACACCGTAAATATCTTCTTCGATCACATTGGACGCTTCTTTCAGCTCTTCCATTGAAAGATCGAGCAAGAAGCAGTTCTTTTGAATGCACGTGAAGACAAGTTTGCCGGTAATTTCATGCGCTTCGCGGAACGGAATGCCTTTTGCAGCAAGATAATCCGCTAATTCAGTCGCATTTGAGAAATCATTGTTCACAGCGTCTTTCATGCGGTCTTCGTTTACCGTCATTGTATCGACCATGCCAGCGAAAATTTTAAGAGAGCCAAGAACCGTATGTACGGTATCAAACATGCCTTCTTTATCCTCTTGCATATCTTTGTTATATGCAAGTGGAATGCCTTTTAAAATGGTCAGCAAGCTGAACAGGTTGCCATAGACACGTCCTGTCTTGCCACGGATAAGCTCCGCCATGTCCGGATTTTTCTTTTGCGGCATAATACTTGAACCGGTTGAGAACGTATCGTCCATCTCGACGAAGCGAAACTCTTGACTCGACCAGAGAATAATCTCTTCCGCAAAACGGGACATATGCATCATTAAAATCGATGAAGCACTTAAAAATTCTAAAATGAAATCACGATCACTGACAGCATCAATGCTATTTTGATACACAGCAGAGAAGCCTAATAATTCAGCTGAACGTTTACGATCAATAGGAAACGTTGTACCAGCAAGTGCCCCTGCCCCGAGCGGAGACACATCGATACGTTTCAACCCTTCTTGATACCGTTCTTTATCACGTTGCAGCATCCAGAAGTATGTCATTAAATGATGTCCAAATGAAATCGGCTGCGCACGCTGTAAATGAGTGTAACCTGGCGCGATTGTTTCTTTATGTTTGTCTGCTTTCTCCACTAAAACAGACTGGAACTGGCTGATAAGGCCGATAATCTCTTTGACTTGCTTCTTCAAGTACAAATGCATATCGGTTGCAACCTGGTCGTTACGGCTCCGTCCAGTGTGAAGCTTTCCTCCTACCGGACCAATTGAATCAATCAATGCTTTTTCTAAATTTAAATGAATATCTTCAAGAGAAGTCGAATACTCGATTTCACCGGCTTCAGCTTTCTTCTTTAAAACCTCAAGTCCAGTCTTGATTTGATCCATTTCTTCCTTTGTTAAAATGCCTGTTTCACCAAGCATGGTCACGTGGGCGATGCTGCCTTCGATATCTTCGAAAACGAGCTCCTGGTCAAATGAGATGGACGCTCCAAATTCGTCTACCCACTCTTCCGCTGATTTTTGGAACCGGCCGCCCCATAACTTTTTTGTCATGATTACTTAAGCCCCTTCTCTTTATGAACACGTGAGCTGACAACTGTTGGAAGGCCATATAGGTTGATAAAGCCAACTGCTGATGCATGGTCAAACGCATCGTCTTTAGAATAAGTTGCCAAGCTTTCATCATACAATGAATATGGCGATTTTCTTCCTTCAACAATAGCGTGGCCTTTAAAGAGTTTCACACGCACTGTCCCTGTTACATATTTCTGTGTATCTTTTAAGAAAGCCACAAGTGATTCACGAATCGGGTTGAACCAAAGACCATCATAAATGATTTCAGTTAAACGCTTTTCGATAACTGGTTTAAAGTGAGCAAGTTCTTTTACAAGCGTAATATCTTCAAGCTCTTTGTGTGCTGTAATCAGTGTTGTCGCGCCTGGCGTTTCGTACACTTCACGTGATTTAATACCAATAAGACGGTTTTCAATGTGGTCAATACGACCAATACCGTGTTTGCCTGCCACTTCATTTAAATGAAGAATTAATTCAGCCAATTCCATTTTTTCACCGTTTACAGCTGTTGGAATGCCTTCTTCAAAGTCGATTTCAATGATATCTGGTGTATTCGGTGTATCTTCTAAATGAGCCGTTAAGTCGTATGCGTCAAGCGGCGGTGCTGCCCAAGGATCTTCCAACGCGCCACACTCATTCGCGCGCCCCCAAAGATTTTGATCAATTGAGAACGGGCTTTCTTTTCCAATTGGAACCGGAACATTGTGCTGCTTCGCGTATTCAATTTCTTCTTCACGTGACCAAGCCCAGTCACGAACAGGTGCTAACACTTCAAGATCCGGATTCAGTGCGCGAATAGCTACTTCAAAACGAACCTGGTCGTTTCCTTTTCCTGTGCAGCCATGGGCAACAGCTGTTGCATTTTCTTGCTCCGCGATTTCAACCAATTTTTTGGAGATAAGCGGACGAGACAATGCGGATACAACCGGATATTTGTTTTCGTACCATGTATGCCCTTGAAGAGCGACAAGCGCGAAATCTTCTGCAAACTCTTTTTTTGCGTCGATCATATAGCTTTTAACAGCACCAACTTGAAGCGCTTTGTTTTTAATAAATTCAAGATCTTTTCCTTCTCCAACATCAAGGCATACTGCCACAACGTCATATCCTTTATCTTTCAGCCACGGAATCGCGACGGATGTATCAAGACCACCTGAATAAGCCAGAACGACTTTATTACTCATTTACTTTTTTCCTCCTCTAAGTTGCGAAAGCTAGTATAAATATTCATTAATTTTTATTTTTATTCTGTTAACATGTATAAAGAATATCATGTTATCCCCTTCCTTTCAAGTGCTTTTCAGAAAAAAATACACCTTTTTGTGTATTTATGTAGAATTCATGTATAAGCCGGATAAACACCGATTTTGCCATTTCACGTGACATCTATTAAGATAGAAAGAAATATTTTAGTAGGTGATATGATGTTTCAGTATGACGATCGGCTCGGTATTTCCATTCCTATTCTGACACGTGAATGGACGGAATACCGACTTGAAGAACAGCAGCTGATTATGCATAAATGGGAAACAGAACGAGGAACGATTCCTGACCGGATTCAAGAGCTGGAAAGATCAATCAACGAAAAACAGGATGCATTAAATAATGAAGATAGTTTTGCCGCTTCATGCCAGTTGAACACGGAGATTAGCGAACTTGCCTCCATCATTAATGACCTATGGCTCTGGTTTCGTACAGTACCAGATGTAAATGGAGTTGATGCACGACAAAAAATTCATTCCTAACTGAAGAAAGAACCGGCATTATCTCCCGGTTCTTTCTTTTTTTTCATTTAAATAGCGGTATTGATAATAGCTTTCCGCAAATTCGGTCACTTTTTTCGTTAAACGGTAATTCACGCCAGCACCAATTGCCACAGACAGGAGTGGAATACCTGATACTTTTTTATTGCGGAGCGCCATAACCACAGCGAGCTTCACACTTTGACGGAGCGGTTCTTCCAGCCACGATTCATCCGCTATATGTTCTGTTCCTTCATAAAAATAAAAAGGTTCTTTGCCATCCTCCACGTCTGTTATTAACTGTGCCCACCCTTCTGCTTTTAAACGGTCTGGCAGCATCGAAGCATGAAATACATTTAATGAAGCCGTCATTTCAAATGGATACTCGACGTCATAGCCGTATGAAAGTGCTGTGAGCTGCACTGCACGTAAATTGACTGCAGCCATTGCGAGAAAATCTGCAGCAACAGGCAGTACGCCGCCTGTTCCAGTGACCGCTCCTTGCACCGCAGAATAAAACCGGTTTCTTGCCATTTGCTGGCGGTTTATGTAGCTAAGTTGATCGATCGTCAACTTGCGTAAATCCAGCACCGTTTCAATATCATCTCGAAAAATACGCGCCGATGTTAAAATGCGTTCACGTGCTTCTGTTTGCAGCTGCGAACCTTGCAATAAAGAATGCACATTAAACAATACATTGTCTATTTGTGAAAATACCCGGTCACGCATGTTTTCCGGAATTTCCTGCATAAGTCGCTCAATCACACTGGCCGTAGAATATTCAATATCATTTCCTTCATATGAAATAAGCTGCTGCTCCCAGCTCATAAGCCTGTCCCAGTAAGCACGGTCACGTTCTGTCCACATCGACGTCATCCTTTCTGTTGAGCGCTGAACCAGCGGTCAATTTTTTGCATAATATTCGCTATCGCTTTTTTATCGGTCAAAGATGGCATGGACGCAAGCAGTACTTCTTTCGGTTTTTTCACCCCCGGTGCTTTTTTACGCATCATTAAAATACTTTTAGCTGCCTGCTTGTTTTTAAATAATGATTCCGGCAGCTGAATGACTCCTTCAATGTACGCTTCTTCTGTTAAAAATGACTGCAGTTTTTTTGCTTCTGCCGATTCAAATAGTCCATTCGGGATAATAAAAAATAGTTGTCCGCCAGGCTTTATATGGTTCAAGCTTTGCTCAATAAATAAATGATGTGCATACGAATGACCGTTATCTGCTTTTAAACGATATGCCGCTGCTCGCACGTCATTCGGATAATAGCCGATCGGCAAATCACAGACGACAACATCAACTGGATCGATTAATAGTGGTTCAAGTGCATCCTGATTGTGAAGCGTAATGGGATGTTGCAGCAGATTTGCTCCTGCATACGCAAGCTTTAATAAGACATCGTCAAGATCAATCCCATGCGCTTCCACCATTTCATCAAATTCATTTAGTACAGTCATCACAAGATTACCTGTTCCAACCGCCGGATCAAGAAGTGTAAACGTTCTTTTGCTGCCGTTACTTTTTCGCATTAAATAGGAAATGAATATACCGATTGAATCAGGCGTCATTTGATGGTTCGGCTGTACATGCTCTTTCATACCTTTTAAAATCGCCAGCTGATATGATTTACGGATCAATTCTTTTGAATAGGAATAGCGTTCCAGATTCACATTATCATATAATTTTTGAAGACGTTTTTCATCTACATCGTTTAATTCTTCCTGCATGACATAGCCATGAAACAAATTTTCTGCCGTTTCACCGAGTGCCTCCAAGTATGTAATCGACAGTGCATGGCCCAGTAATACAGCCGATTCATCGAACACTGAAAATAATTGTTCAATGGATACTTCTTGATTCATAATTAAAATCCTCTCTTTCTTTTCGCAAAAAACAGCCGGCTCCGACAAAATGTCAAAGCCGGCTGAGAAAACGAGCCTGAACTGAATTAGTTTGCTGCTTTTGCTGCTTCGATCGCTGCATCGTAGTTTGGATGATCTGTTCCTTCACCGACGTACTCTACGTATGTAACAGTATCATTCGAGTCGACAACGAATACAGAACGTGCTAGCAAACGAAGTTCTTTCATACCGACACCATATGCTTCCGCGAAAGAAAAATCGCGGTGGTCAGACAACGTTTTTACATTTTCAAGACCTGCAGCTGCACACCAGCGTGCTTGAGCAAATGGAAGATCAGCAGAGACGGTTAATACTTGAACATTGTCCACTTTTGCTGCTTCTTCGTTAAAACGGCGTGTTTGAGTACTGCATACACCTGTATCAATCGAAGGTATAACACTGATCAAGCGGACTTTACCAGTTGTATCTGCAAGAGTTACTGAAGATAGATCGTTTGCAAGTACGTTAAAATCAGGTGCTTTGTCCCCTACCTTCACTTCGTTACCAATTAATGTCATTGGATTTCCTTTAAATGTTACGTTTGCCATGTATAATTCCCTCCAAATTCAGCAGTATACATACATCATACAGAACATGTTATAGCGATTGCAACGGAAAAGAGTTAAGCCACTGCTTTTTTCTTTTGCATTCCCTTCATTTGGGCGTATGTAAACATAGCGAGCGCGCTCCATATAAAGACAAATGACAGCATTTGCGATTGGGTAAACATCTCCTTGTACACAAACACGCCAAGTAACAATGTCATTGTCGGGGCAATATATTGCAAAAAACCAATCATATACAGCGGTATCTTTTGCGCGCCATTTGCAAATAACAACAATGGAATAGCTGTCAATATCCCGCCGCCCATTAGAAACAAATCCGTTTTTAGATTACCTGAAAACAAGTAAAGACTGCCTTGCATCGATTCATATACAAGATAAAGAAGGGCTAGTGGCGTTACAACAGCCGTTTCAATTGTTAATCCGACTGATGCATCCATTTTAATTATTTTTTTCACGAGACCATATAGTGCAAATGAGGTCGCCAGCGAAAGCGATACCCATGGAAAAGAACCATATGAAAATGTCATAATAAGCACACCCCCTGCAGCAAGAAGAAACGACAAAATCTGCGTTTTCGACAGTGCTTCTTTTAACACAACAATACCAAGCAACACGCTCATAAGCGGGTTAATATAATACCCCATACTCGTTTCAATAATCTGATCATGGTTTACTGCCCATATATAAACGAACCAGTTTATACTAATTAAAAATGAAGCAGCGGCGAGTGCGAGTGCTTTTTTCGGATACATTTTTATTTCTTTTAATACCTTCTGCAATGGGGCTAACTTTTTTAAGACGACAAGCAGGACGATCATGAAAACGAACGACCAGATTATTCGGTTGGCCAGTATTTCATATGCTGACACATGCGTGACCATTTTCCAGTAAATCGGAATAAGCCCCCACATCACATAAGAAGCGGCTGTAAACAAAATACCTGCTTTCATTTCATGTTGCATATTTGCACCTGATTTCCTTCCATACTTAAAATCATTTTCAGTAAAAATCCGCGCCATATTTCAGACGGGATTTAATCTTATAATAAGTCATCGATTTCTGTTTCTTTTTTCGGCAGCATGATCGTTTCTGTATCACGTATAGCTTGTTCAATAAGCGGCTCAAAATCGAGAAAGCTTTCAAAATATTGGACTTTCTCTGTTCTTGGCCGTGTTTTTGGTGCGGCCGGTGTGAAAATCGTACAACAGTCTTCATATGGTAAAATGGAAATATCATGCGTACCAATTTTACGGGCCACTTCCATAATATCAAGCTTATCTGACGCAATAAGCGGACGCAAGACCGGTGTATTTGTGACATCATTAATCGCCGCCATGCTTTCCATCGTCTGGCTTGCAACTTGCCCAAGACTTTCCCCCGTCACAATAGCAAGTGCACCTGTCTGTTCACGAATACGGTCGGCAATTCGCATCATCATGCGGCGCGTTGACGTCATCGTATAATTTTCCGGTACTTGCTTATGTATCGTTTCTTGAATGTGTGTAAATGGGACGATATGCAAGCGTACATGGCCCCCATACTTCGTTAATACGTCCGCTAAATCAATCACTTTCTGCTTCGCCCGTTCGCTCGTATACGGTGGACTAAAAAAGTGGACTGCTTCAATTTCGACACCACGTTTCATCATCATATAGCCTGCGACAGGACTATCGAGACCGCCAGATAATAACAAGACTGCTTTACCTGCAGCACCTGCTGGCAACCCGCCTGCTCCTGGATACGATTCACAAGACAAATAGACCGCTTCCTGACGTACTTCAACAACAAGTGTGAGATCCGGATGATGTACATCGACTGTTAAATTTTCTGTTCCTCGTAATACATGACCGCCAATTTCATGATTTAACGCGTGTGTATCAAGCGGGAATGTTTTATCAGCTCGGCGTGTTTCAACTTTAAATGTCGTCGTACCGATCATTGCTCTTTTCATCAATCCAAGTGCCGCTTCTTTCATTTCATCAAGGTCCTGAGACGTTTTCACAACTGGACTGAATGATTGAATGCCCGACACGTGCAAAAGCTGTTCTTTCACCTCGTGAAATGAGGCACCATTTAAATAAATAAACATGCGGTCACGCTGCGCTTCCACTTGAATGCGGTCATCCGCGAGCAGCCGCTTAATATTTGATTTCATTTTATTTGTAAATTTGCTCCTATTGCGCCCTTTTGTCGACATTTCACCGTAACGGATTAAAATGCGGTCATAGTTCATGTTCGTTCATTCCTTTTTTTCGCCAGAACCGGCACGATGCGGTCCAATGCGTCAATAAATTGTGTTGCTTCTTTGATTATATTATACCGCGAAAGACTGATTCGAATAGCAGACGCGGCATGTTCTCTACTTACATTCATCGCTTCGAGTATCCGACTTGACTTATTTTGCTTTGACGAACATGCACTCGTTGTAGAAACAATAATTTCTTCCTTCTCAAGCGCATGAACAAGCACTTCTCCTTTTATACCAGGTATGGAAAAATGAAGTATGTGCGGGGCTGACTGAAGCGGTGTATGAATAACAACCCATTCACGCTTTAATAGCTGACCGCGAATGAATTCCGTCAGCACTCTTATTTTTTCTGGATCACTTTGTTGCAGAAGACGAATCGCTTTTGCTAGTGATGCAATTCCCGCTGCATTTTCTGTACCGCTCCGAACACCCCGCTCCTGTCCGCCACCAGAAAAAAGAGGGGCAACATGTACACCATGTCGCTTAAATAAAAAACCTGTTCCGTTTAAGCCATGTAATTTATGACCAGATACAGACAATAAGTCCACACCCGCTGCCTGTAAATCAAGCGGCACTTTCCCAAATCCTTGTACGTCATCAACATGAAATAGAACAGACGGATATTTTTTCAATAGCTTCCCAATCTCTTTGACTGGCTGTACAGCACCTGTTTCGTTATTCACATGCATAACGGATACAAGAATCGTCTCATCTGTGATCGCCTGTTCAATATCTTCCTTTCGGACCAATCCTTTTTCATCTGGCTTTACATATGTAACACTGTATCCGCCTTTTTCAAGGTCACGACATGCTTCAAATACAGACGGGTGCTCGATCATCGTCGTGACGATATGGCGACCGCGGCCTCTATAAAAAGAGGCAACCCCTTTTATCGCCAGATTGTTCGATTCTGTGCCTCCGGAAGTAAATATGATTTCATCTGCAGACACGCCCATTAATTCAGCAATTTGTTCACGTGCTTTTTCTATTAATCGCTCGGCTTCCATCCCTGGTGAATGCAAAGAGGACGGATTTGCAAAAAAACGAATGCCTGCTTTCACAAACGTGTCCATGACCGACGCATCCGGCATCGTCGTCGCACTATTATCATAATAAATCATTGTTTAAGACCCCTCATCTTTTTTCACCTATCCATGTTAGCACATCAACTAAAAAAAAACCGCCTCTTTTATTTCGAGGCGGCTGTTTCTTTATTTTTTTTGCTCTTCGTTATATTGCGCATCGAATTTTTTTAATCCCTTTGAATCGACTTTGTCAATCGCCGTGGCACATAATTCAAGTGCTTTTCCGTAATCCGCATGACGGAAAGCTATTTCTGCTTCATTTAGCTTTGACTCGATTGATGGATGTGTCCGCCGGTATCGGTTGCCAAACTGGATCATTCGCTCAGACAGCGCAACTTGCTCAATTAATTCATCTGTTTTATTCGCCAAATGATCGATCGCGCCTTTCGCTGCATCCAGTTTCTCACGGACAGCTTTCATATTAAGCGGCTTTTCATTTAAATAGGTGTTCGTTTCCTTTAATCGAAGACGTGCTTCTTCCGTCATATCGCTGTAATAATCCGGCAGCCCAGGCAAATTGCTTTGCTTCACTTTACGTGTAATATGCTGTACATGCAGCCTCAATGACTGTAATTCTTTTCCTGCTTCTATTTCATCTTTTCGGAGCGTTTGCAAAAAGGCTGTAAATCCTTCCTGCTCTTTTTTCATTTCGTTAATCCGTGCTTGAATATCTTTCAATTCATCGTATAAAAACGAATAAGCCGTTTTTTCTTCCACAATCCGTCCATGTAAAATTTCATATTGTTTTTCGAGATGATAAATTTCTTCTTCCAGATGGCGCGGTACGCTTGACTCTTCCTCGTCCAGCTGATAGCTTTGTTTCACAACATCTGTTTCTTCAATTAAATCGCTATTATATCCTCTTATCTCATCAATGATTAAACCAGTTTGCCCTTCATCTTTCATAACATTGTGCCGAGCTATGACTTCCTTTTCAAGCAAATCATAGAAAAATTCAATGCTGTCTCTCGCATCTGTTACGATGAGTTCTGTTTCTTCCACTTCCGTTTTTACGAGAAAGTCACGACAACGGATAAGATCTTCTTTTAACCCAGCCGATTCTTTTTCAATTTGCAAGTGGTCAAGTAAATAACCGTCCTGCTTCATTTCTTTATAGCCGTTTTCAATTTCATTCAATTGTGCCGGCAATATGTGATTTACTTCTGTCATCAATACCGGAATTCGTTCCATTTTATGCTGGATCTTATCCATTTCTACTTGAATTTCCATCAACAATTCACGTGCTTCCAGATAATTCCCATCCTCTGTTAAGTCAGCAAATTTTTCAAAACGCCCTGTTAATACATCTAACTGCACTTCAAGAACAGATGCTGCTTTCCCAAACGTATGACGATGAGCAAGAAGCCGCTTTCTAGCATCACGCTGCCGTGCATGCATGTCTTCCCCTTCGGCCCGGTTTTTTTCTTCACTGCCCACAAGTTGGTCAAGTTCAGTTAAAATCCCATCCACTTTTTTCTCAATTTGATCGAGTTGGCTGGCAATGTCAGCATTCGTCTTTTTTGCTGTACCGAACCGAAATTGATCTATCTTTCCTTCAGATTCAAATAACATTTCATCGATAGCAGGGATATCAACCGTTACAACTTCATCCCATTCTGCACGCCATCTGTCAAACAGTTCTTCCGTCTGTCCGGTCATGTTGAGCCGTTTTACTTTTGTCAATTCTTCATTCACAGGACGATGCAGAAGCTCCGTCTTTTTCATATCCAGTCGATCAATTTCCGTCGCATTTTTTTTCCTAGTCATTATTATGTAAATGAGTAAAATCAATACGACAACTACCGCTCCAATGACGAATTTCACCATCATAAGCCCCCTCGTAACAACGAATAAATAAGATATATGTAAAATAGACGCCACACATTGCGTCCTTTAGTTCAATTACGTATAATTTCACTAGTATTAATAATAGCACGACTACACATTTTTTGGATGGGAACTTGTGTTTTTTCGCATAGTTTTCGCAAAAAAATGTCAAAAAGGCCAACAAATTTTTTAAAAAGGAGATTTAGCATATGTTTAGAGATGGGCATATTCATACTATCTATTGTCCGCATGGATCAAAAGATTCACTTAATCAATATGTTGAACGCGCAATTGAGTGCGGATTTACCGATATTACCTTCACCGAGCACGCACCGCTTCCGAAAAACTTCATCGATCCCGCACCTGAACGGGACAGTGCAATGGACTGGATCGATTTGGAATCATATTTAAAAGATGTCGAATTAGCGAAAAAACAGTATAAATCGTCAATCCGTATTCGAACAGGTCTTGAAGTTGATTTTATCGAAGGTTTTGAGCAAGATACAACTAATCTACTTAATGAATATGGACCACACCTTGATGATAGCATTTTATCGGTGCATTTTTTGCGCCATGCAGACCGCTATTACTGTGTTGATTTTAGCGAAGATGAGTTTCGTATCATAGTAGAACGATTCGGATCAGTTGAAGAAGTCTATACATCGTACTATGACACATTGTTGCAATCAGTCGAGGCAAATCTTGGCGCATTTAAACCAGACCGCATTGGACATATGACTCTTGTTCATAAATTTCAGCGTATGTATCCGTGTCATGTATCATTTGATGACCGTATCACGGCGATTTTACAAGCAGTGAAAAAAAACCGCTATTCATTAGATTACAATGGAGCTGGCACCGTCAAACCGCTTTGTCTTGAATCCTATCCTCCTGAGCACATTGCGCGCTCAGCCCGTTCACTCGGTATCCCCCTTATTTATGGATCTGATGCGCATGCAGCAGCTGGCATCGGACAAGGTTTCGACAAAATAGATCTTATATTAATAGAAGGAAGTGTTTAATCTTGTTTCAATACATTCACTATTCTAGTACAAAACAGGAGCAATATGCACTTGTTACGAAGCAGCTGGAAGCACTCTTAGCAGGCGAGCCAAACAAAATAGCGAATTTAAGCAATGCATCTGCACTTCTCGGCCAATTTCTGGACCGAATCAACTGGGTCGGATTTTATTTATATGATGGCCATGAACTTATCCTTGGCCCATTTCAAGGATTACCTGCCTGCGTCCGTATTCCATTAGGAAAAGGGGTCTGCGGAACGGCTGCATTTGAACAAAAAACGATTCGTGTCGCTGATGTGAATGAATTTCCCGGACATATTGCGTGCGACGCGGCATCTCGCTCGGAAATTGTCGTGCCTCTTGTAAAAGATGGTGAACTGATCGGTGTACTTGATATTGACAGTCCAGAAGTGAACCGATTCGAAGAAGAAGATGAAATTGGTCTCACGCACTTTGCAAACGTGCTGACTCGTTTCCTTTAAAAAAGATTGACAGTAGTATTTGTGCGTTATATACTATTCTTTGTGTAAAATAAATGCAGCCTATGTGTATGCTGTTTTGATTTCATTTTGTTTCTTTGTCCGGCATGATCCGGAAAAGGGGCATCGTGTAACCCGTTGCTGCAGGGCGATGGTGCATGAAAACAAAATGTGCTGGCAGTTAATTCACACCGGTTTTTATTTTACAACAAAATAAAAACATTAAAGGAGGAGTCATATTATGGCTCGTTACACAGGTCCAAGCTGGAAATTATCCCGCCGACTCGGCATTTCACTAAGTGGTACAGGTAAAGAAATCGAAAAACGCCCTTACGCTCCAGGTCCACACGGTCCGAATCAGCGTAAAAAATTGTCTGAATATGGAATGCAGCTTCAAGAGAAGCAAAAACTTCGTCACATGTACGGCGTGACTGAGCGTCAATTCCGTAACTTGTTCGATCGCGCTGGCAAAATGAAAGGTGTATACGGCGAGAACTTCATGATTCTTCTTGAAACACGTCTTGATAACCTTGTTTACCGTCTTGGTCTTGCTCGCACTCGTCGTCAAGCCCGCCAACTTGTTAACCATGGTCACGTTGTTGTTGATGGAAAACGTCTTGACATCCCATCTTACCGTGTGAAAATTGGTCAAACAATCGGCGTGCGTGAAAAATCAAGCAACTTCGCAATCGTTAAAGAAGCAGTAGAAGTAAACAACTTCGTACCTGATTACTTGACGTTTGACGCTGACAAACTTGAAGGTACATTCACGCGCCTTCCGGAGCGTTCAGAACTTCCTGCTGAAATTAACGAAGCACTTATCGTTGAGTTCTACTCTCGTTAATAGCAAGCTTATAAAACCGCCTTTCCGTTTAGGATTGGCGGTTTTATTATGTAACAAAAGAACTGCCCAATATTCTGAGCAGCTCTTTTCATTATTTATATTGAATTAAGTAGTATTTCTTTTTCCCACGGCGGATGACTGTGAAACGGCCATCCACTTTGTCCTCTTTCGACAATACATATGCTGTATCTGTCATTTTCTCTCCGTTAATTGAAACAGCGCCATTTTGCACATCTTCACGCGCCTGGCGTTTTGATGGTGAAATACCTGCTGCAACAAGAAGATCCACGATGGCTGGAATTTCTCCCTCTTGCACATATGTCGGCACATCTTTCAATCCTTGCTCAATTTCATTCGCTGATAATGATTTAATATCGCCGCTGAATAACGCTTTCGTAATACTTTCTGCCTGTTTTAATGCATCGTCACCATGAATAAGACGCGTCATTGCTTCTGCGAGTGCTTTTTGCGCTTTGCGAAGGTGCGGTTCTTCGTTTACAGATGTTTCGAGCGCTTCAATTTCAGCCTGCTCCAAGAAAGTGAAAATTTTCAAGTATCGAACCACATCCGCGTCTGCCGTGTTAATCCAGAATTGATAAAATTCGTACGGAGATGTCTTTTCTGGGTCGAGCCAGATTGCGCCGCTTTCTGTTTTGCCGAATTTTGTTCCGTCTGATTTTGTGACAAGCGGAATTGTAAATCCATACGCCTGCTCCGCTTCCGGGTTCATTTTCCGGATCATCTCAAGTCCAGTCGTAATGTTGCCCCATTGGTCGCTTCCGCCAATTTGCATGCGACAGTTATGATTTTTATTCAAGTAGTAAAAATCCATCGCCTGCAAAATCGTGTACGCAAATTCTGTAAATGAAATGCCGCTCTCAAGGCGTGATGATACCGTATCTTTCGCCAACATGTAATTGACGCCAATATTTTTTCCGAAGTCACGAAGGAATGTGACAACGTCCATCGAACCGATCCAGTCATAGTTGTTCACTAAGAGCGCACCGTTATCGCCTTCCACCGAAAAAATTTTCTCCAGCTGTATACTCAAACCATCAACATTTTTTTGCACTTGCTCCATCGTCTGCAATGTGCGCTCTTCTTTTTTACCGCTCGGGTCGCCGATCGTACCTGTTGCCCCACCGACTAATACAATTGGTTTATGGCCGTGTTTTTGAAAACGGCGCAGCGTTAAAAATGGGAGCAAATGGCCAATATGCATGCTGTCAGCTGTCGGATCGACACCACAGTATAGCGCAATTTTTTCTTTTTTAAGTACTTTTTCAATACCTTCTTCATCTGTTTGCTGATAGACGATGCCTCTCCACTTTAAATCTTCTAACAATTCCATGTTTATCTCTCCTTTTTTCAAACAAAAAACGTCCCTGCATCATTATGCAGGGACGCTAACGCGCGGTACCACCCAAACTTGAGAAATTTGATTTCTCCACTTAAACCGGTAACGACGGTTACGTCAACCGCTACTAAATGTTCACGGTGGAAGCTCCGGGAGGTAATTCATCCATCTGTTTGTGCTTTCTTTCACCGGCCGAAAGCTCTCTAAGAACAGTGACAGCGGACTACTTATTCCGTTCAACGCTTTGTTTATTTTATACACAGAAACATTGTAGCCGGCTTATTTCTGTTTGTCAAACTGAATTTGCGACCACTCATCTTGATTTATGACCGTTCACAGTGTTTTCTAAACACTCAAGCCTATTTGTGACCATTCACAAAAACAAAAGCTGCCCCAAAAATCAGGGCAGCTAAAAACTCATTAATCCTCCATTGTAGAAAGGTCACCTGTTGGTAAATCGAGTTCCCATGCTTTCAAGACACGGCGCATAATTTTGCCGGAACGTGTTTTTGGAAGCTTGTCACGGAATTCGATTTCACGTGGTGCGGCGTGTGCTGCAAGTCCATTTTTCACAAATTGGCGAATTTCCTCTTTTAATTCATCTGACTGCTCGTAGCCGTCACGAAGCGCGATGAATGCTTTAATAATTTCACCGCGAACCGGATCTGGTTTCCCGATCACACCTGCTTCTTGAATAGCAGGATGTTCAACGAGTTTGCTTTCCACTTCAAACGGTCCGACGCGCTCACCCGCTGTCATAATGACATCGTCAACACGGCCTTGGAACCAGAAGTAGCCGTCTTCATCCATGTATGCAGAGTCACCTGACACGTACCAGTCACCCGGCATAAAATAGGACTCATATTTCGCTTCGTTGTTCCAAATCGCCGTCATCATAGATGGCCAGCCTTTTTTAATTGCGAGGTTCCCCATCCGGTTTGGAGGCAATTCGTTTCCTTGATCATCAACGATCGCTGCTTTCACACCTGGAATCGGTTTACCCATTGAACCTGGACGAATATCCATTGCCGGATAGTTACAAATAACTTGTGCGCCTGTTTCAGTCATCCACCATGTGTCATGGATGCGCAAGTCAAATACTTTTTTGCCCCAGCGGACGACTTCCGGGTTAAGCGGCTCGCCAACGCTTAAAATGTGTCTCAGTGAAGATAGATCAAATTTTTTCACGACTTCATCGCCTGCACCCATTAGCATACGGAATGCCGTTGGTGCGCTATACCAGACTGTCACTTTATATTCTTCAATTGTTCCATACCATGCTTCTGGACTGAAGCGTCCTCCAACAATGACGTTTGTTGTACCTGTCAGCCACGGTCCAAAGATGCCATAAGCTGTCCCTGTTACCCAGCCCGGATCAGCTGTACACCAATAGACGTCATTTTCCTGTAAATCCAGTACCCATTTCGCTGTTTGATACTGTTGAATCATTGCATTATGTACGTGCAAAACACCTTTTGGCTTGCCTGTTGAACCTGATGTGTAATGAAGAAGCAAGCCGTCGTTACGATCCACCCATTCAATATCAAACTCATCTGATGCTTCGTTCCATTTCGATTGAAAATCAATATGTTTGTCGTCTTCTTCTACACTACCTGCCACGACAAATACTTTTTCAAGATGCGGCAATTTGCTCACTGGAATACGTTCAAGCAAATCTGGTGTCGTAATGATCACTTTCGCTTCGCTGTCTTCCAGACGGTCACGGACGGCCCCTTCCATAAACGCTTCAAATAATGGGCCTACGATGGCACCTGCTTTAATCGCTCCGATAACGGCAAAATAAAGTTCCGGTGATCGCGGCATAAAAACAAAAACACGGTCTCCTTTTTCTACATTTCCGTACTCTTTTAACACGTTAGCTGCTTTGTTTGAGTTCGCTTTCATATCTGCAAATGTGTATTTCTCATTCCGATTCGCATCGCGATAATAAAGGGCCACTTTGTCTTTTTTGCCAGATTCAGCATGACGGTCAATCGCTTCATAAGCAGCATTTACTTTTCCTGTTTCAGACCATGAAAAAGCCTTCTCTGCTTCTTTCCAATCAAAAGAAGCATATGTATCTTCATAACTTTTTAAATTATAATTCCCCTGGCCTGCTGGGAGCGCTTCCAATCTCATAATCGATTCCCCCTTATGTATAGATTAACAAAAATATTATATAATACTTTTAATCTTTTCTCAATTTTTTCAAAATTCTTTTTGTCAAGATTATGTTGATTCTTTGAATATTTATTGATAACGCTTTTTTTTATAAATAATGAAGTATAATGTTAAATGCAGATCATTGTAAAGGTGGTGATTTAATGGAACATAGTAGAACGTATTATTCAACAGAAGTGGAGACACCGGCTGGCAAGCTATTTATTGAAGGGCCTGTCACGCCAGAATCACTTTCCCAATATGATTTTCATGAAGGGCTTGTCGCATTTCGTCAACCCGAACAACAACACAAAGCACTCGTTGAAATTGCAGAACTTCCCGAGGGACGAATTATTATTACACGAAGCGGGAATACCATTGTCGGGTATGTGACATTTTTATACCCAGACCCGCTTGAACGCTGGGCTGAAGCGAAATTGGATAGTTTGATCGAACTTGGGGCGATTGAAGTAGCTCCTGAATTTCGCGGTGCACGTGTCGGCCAAAACATGCTTAGAGTAGCCATGATGGATGATCAAATGGAAGATTACATTGTCATCACAACCGAATATTACTGGCACTGGGACCTGAAGGGAACCGGTTTGAATGTGTGGGAATACAGAAAAATAATGGAAAAAATGATGGGCGCCGGCGGCCTTATTTGGTATGCAACCGATGATCCTGAAATCAGCTCCCACCCTGCTAACTGCTTAATGGTGAGAATCGGTGCGCGTGTTAATCAAGACTCGATTCAAAAGTTTGATCAAATAAGGTTCATGAATCGGTTTATGTATTAATTGAATGAGGGAGGGATGACAGATGATTGTAGAGGAAATTATGCAAATAAACGTACATACGCTTTCACCGGATGATACGATCGCGACAGCTCTTCAGCTTTGCCGTGATCATAAAATTCGCCATATCCCCATTACGAATGAAGAAGGTGCACTCGTCGGGCTTGTGACCGACCGTGATATTAAAGATGCAACGCCTTCGATTTTGCAAAAAGAAACGGGAAAAGACGAATTAAATAAACCGCTCCGTTTAATTATGAAGAAAAATGTCATTACCGGCCACCCACTCGATTTTGTAGAAGATGCTGCTACGACGCTTTATGAACATAACATCAGCTGCATACCAGTCGTTCAAAATGGTGACATGGTTGGCATTTTAACCGAAACTGACGTATTGCACACATTTGTTGAGCTAACGGGCGTTAATCAGCCCGGCTCACGCATTGAAGTAAAAGTGCCGAATAAAGCCGGTATGCTGTTTGAAATTTTGCAAGTACTTAATCAACGGCGTGCCAATATTCACAGTGTTCTCATTTATCCGGATCGAAATGATGAAAACTATAAGGTCATTGCGTTTCGTGTCCGGACGATGAATCCAGTCGGGGTGATCGACGATTTGAAAAAAGCAGGACATCATGTTCTCTGGCCAAATATGCCTGGAGTTTGTTTATGAAACATGATGCCGTCTTCGTACATTCTGATCAATTATTAAGCTATCGATTTTCAGAAAATCACCCTTTCAATCAGTTTCGGCTTACGTTGACGATTGATTTGCTTCGTAAAATGGGTGCACTAAATGACAGCGATATCGTTGAACCTCACAACGCAACGGATGACGAATTAGCGCTTATCCACGATCGTGAGTACGTGGACGCAGTCAAAAAAGCAAGTCGAGGTGAATTATCTGAATCGGATGGTGAAAGTTATGGACTTGGTACAGAAGATACGCCGATGTTTGAAGGAATGCACGAAGCAAGCTCTCTCCTTGTCGGTGGTACATTAACCGCAGTGGATCAAGTCATGCAGGAAAAGGCAAATCACGCCGTTCATTTAGGCGGTGGACTTCATCACGGCTTCCGCGGCAAAGCTTCAGGCTTTTGCATTTATAACGATAGCTCAGTGGCCATTAAATACTTGCAGGATAAATACAAAGTGCGCGTATTGTATGTTGATACAGATGCACATCACGGTGACGGCGTTCAATGGTCTTTTTACGATGATCCCGATGTATGTACATATTCTATTCATGAAACAGGCCGTTACCTTTTTCCTGGCACAGGGAACGTAAATGAACGTGGCCACGGGCAAGGATATGGATATTCATTTAATGTACCTCTTGATGCGTTTACAGAGGATGAATCATGGCTCGATTCGTACGAAACAACCCTTAGTGAAGTGACACACTTTTTTAAGCCTGATGTTATCTTAACGCAAAATGGTGCCGATTCTCATTATTATGATCCACTCACTCATTTATCAGCATCGATGAATATTTATAAACGTATTCCGGAACTGGCGCACAAATTAGCACATGAATATTGCGATGGTCGCTGGATAGCAGTCGGTGGCGGCGGTTATGATATATGGCGGGTCGTTCCTCGTGCATGGTCACTTCTCTGGTTGGAAATGAGCGGTCAGTCTCATTTGATAAATCGCTTTCCTGAGGACTGGGCCAAACAGTGGCAACCAAAAGCACCTTATACTCTTCCTGTTAGTTGGACGGATCCGGACAATATGTATCCCGTTATTCCAAGAAAAGAAGAGATTAACGAGAAAAATCGTCTAACAGTGGAAAAGCTATTGTATCCGCTGCGCGATCATAAAAAATAAAGACAGCGCAGCCCGGGTTATACCCGGGACTGCGCCTCATTACCCTCTTTCCCTCATTCAGCTTTCGTTGAACCCCGTTTTTCAATACGGTGCGGTAAGACAACAACCGGATTATCGACTTCTTCCTTGTTCATTAATTTCGTCAATAGGCGCATCGCTACAGCCCCAATATCATACAATGGCTGCACAACCGCTGTTAGCTGCGGACGTACCATAAGCGATAGTTTTGTTGAATCAAAACTGATCACTTCCAAATCGTTCGGTATATTTAATCCATCATCCTGTGCCCCATGGACGACACCAAGCGCCATTTCATCGTTATAGACAAGAACAGCTGTTGGACGATCGTTCACATCATTAAGCTTCTGCCATGCCTCCATACCGGAATCATACGTGTAGTCTCCTTCTATAATAAGCTCTTCTGCATAAATTCCTGCTCCTTTAAGAACTTCTTTATACGAAGCAAGCGCATATGCCGTATTGATCACATCATGAAACGGGCTAGCCACATATGCAATGCGTTTATGTCCCTTATCTATTAAAAGCTGAACAGCTTCACGCGCTGCTTCTTTATAGTCGATATTAACAGATGGTGCCTTGCCTGTCTGTTCTACTGATCCAGCCAGTACAATCGGTACGGGAGAACGATCGAATTCTTTCACATGCTCATCATTAATGTGATTTCCCATGAAAATAAGGCCGTCTACTTGTTTGCCAAGCATCGTTTGAATAAGACGCATTTCTTTCTCTTCATTTTGATCCGAGTTGCTTAAAATAATATTGTACTTATACATTGTCGCAATATCTTCAATTCCGCGCGCAAGTTCTGCATAAAAAATATTTGAGATATCTGGAATAATCAGCCCGACTGTCGTTGTTTTTTTACTCGCAAGTCCCCGCGCAACTGCATTTGGACGATAGCCAAGACGTTCAATAACTTCATTGACCTTCTTTCTCGTTGCAGGTTTTACATTTGGATTTCCGTTTACTACGCGCGATACGGTTGCCATCGATACACTTGCTTCACGTGCTACATCATAAATAGTAATATTCATGTGGCTTTCACTCCTTCTTGTCTCTTTCTCTCTATATTAACGAAAAAAGACTCCTGTGCAAACACAGGAGTCTAAATTTTACGCTTTTACTGGCATGGATTTAAGAATTTCAGTGTAAAATTCATCAAATTGTTGTAAATTCATTTGTTGAGCCGCATCTGAAAGTGCTACGGCTGGGTCTGGATGAACTTCTGCCATGATGCCATCTGCACCAATTGCAAGTCCTGCTTTCGCTGCCGGAAGAAGAAGATCACGGCGTCCTGTTGAATGCGTTACATCAACAAAGACTGGAAGATGTGTTTCTTGCTTCAAGATCGGCACAGCTGTAATGTCGAGTGTATTACGTGTTGCACGCTCGTACGTGCGGATACCGCGCTCACAAAGAATAACTTGATCATTTCCTTGTGCTAAAATATATTCTGCCGCATTAATGAACTCATCAATTGTTGCAGCAAGACCGCGTTTCAAAAGAATCGGCTTTTTAACAGAACCTGCTGCTTTTAAAAGCTCAAAGTTTTGCATGTTACGCGCGCCGATTTGAATGACATCAATGTATTCGCATGCCATTTCAACATCAGCAGGACTAACGATTTCACTGATAACTGCAAGATCGAATTCATCGGCTACACGTTTCAAGATTTTCAATCCTTCAAGACCAAGACCTTGGAAGTCGTATGGTGATGTACGTGGTTTGAAAGCTCCACCGCGCATCATTTTCAAGCCTTTGCCTTTAATCGCTTTTGCCACTTCAGCAACTTGTTCGTATGACTCTACTGAACATGGACCGAATACGAATGTCGGTGTGCCATTGCCCACCTGATGACCGCGAACAGTAACGACCGTATCGCTCTGTTTCTTTTTACGAGAAACGAGAAGTGCTTTTCGATGATCATCTTCTTGCAATTCAAGACTCGCTTTGAAAATTTCTTTAAAAATATGTTCAACCGTTGAACGTTCAAACGGTCCGTCATTTTTTTCTAAAAGAGTGTTAAGCATTGAACGCTCGCGGACTGGATCATAACGATTCACGCTCTGTTTTTCTTTAATGCGGCCGATGTCTTGTACAAGCTCAGCACGCTCATTAATTAGCTTTAAAATTTGGACATTCATCTCGTCCACTTTTCCTCTTAATTGATCCAGTTCTTGATTGCTCACATTTATCATCCTTCCGCAAGTAGAAATTCAAATTATTCTCGCATTTGACTGCAAAAAAATACCGTTTAAAAGCCGATACGAGTTATTAACGTTATTATAAATCATCCATTTCGAAATGTCACGAAAAACTTGCTTTATTAATTAAACGCTTTTAAGCACTAAAGTGTTTTCGTTTAAAAAAATCCAGACAAACTGCGTCTGGATAACGTTTTTAATAAATCGATGCTAATTTATTTTTCGTGATTTTCCAGTGAGATTCGGTCCATTCCGGCTTGCCGTCTTTAAAATAGATGACTTGTGGCGACTCGTGGCGAATGTTTGCTGTTTCTGCAATGTGATTAGATAGTTCACGCGAATCCTGTACAGTCAGGTAATATCCTATTTGATCGGTTTCTTCTGCACTTAAAAATGCTTCATACTCATCAAATGCTGCTGCGCTTACTGGGCATGTCATGCTATGCTTGAAGAAAAAAAAGCCTTTTTTTTCTTCAAGCAGCTGTTCAAATTGAGCAATCCCATCAATCTTTTCCATAGTAAAAACTCCTTTAGTCAAAAAGAAACCGGGATCAGCCCGGCTCTTTCATTACTTATTATATGTTTTTTTGTTCATGCTATTATTCGTATTACTGTTGAAACCACCGTTTTTCTTCTCATTGATGCCTTTATCAGCCGGGCTTGCTGGAGCTTCAGAGGCCGGCTTAGAAGAATTGCCTGTGACAGATGGTGAATTAGTTGATTCTTCCACTTTATCAAATGCTTTTTTCGCTTCATCCAGTTTTGTTTTTGCCGTGTCAGCTGTTGTGTCCACTTTGTCCGTCACTGCGTCTGCCACATTTTCAACAACAGATTTTGCTTCTTCTTTTTTCCCTTCTGCTGTTTCCGAATTTGTTGAGCTTCCGCTTGGTTTGAGCGATTTTACTTTATCAACGATCGCTGTAGACTGCTCCTGAACTGTTTTTGTTAAAGTAGATGTTTTGTCTTTAGCTGTATCTGTCAAGGAGCTTGCGCGTTCCTTTAATGAACCTGCCTGCACGTTCAAATCATCACGCAGTTCACGTCCTGATTTCGGTGCGACCATGAGTGCCGTCGTCGCGCCAATGAACGCACCACACAATGCACCGATGATAAAATCTTTTGTGTTAATTGAATCATTATAATTATAGCGGTCTGTATTCAAATCTAAATTTTCATATTGTGTTTGCTGTGGTGCAATTGCATCGTTCTTTTTAATATTGAATTGATCATATGTGTTATTATTTCTCATAAATAAAACGCTCCTCTTGTTTTATAGATTATTTTGATACTGATTTGTGTTTGTACTGACAGGAAGTATTTCGTTATGACTGGCAGGCGAAGCCTGTTTCGTATGTCCTTTCTCTTCTTTAAACTTGTCCACTATTTGTTTTACAACGTTTCCCCACTGAACAGCCTGCGAAATTTTGTACTGATTTTTCTCGACTTGTGAAGCAACTGTTGTCGTTACTTTTCTCAGAGATTGGTTCAAATTATGAACTGATGACCCAACATCTTTCACTGCATAAACCACTGTGTTTAGCTGCTCCGTTTTGTGTTGGACATCTTCAGCTAATACATTTGTTTTATGTAGCAGTTCCGCTGTTTCCGCTGTTACATCTTTCAATTGTCCTTCTAGACGGTCTACTGTCCGAGAAAGCGTGTCGAGCGTGTTATCGACTGATTTTAATGTTTTGGACAAATTGATGACCAAAATAAGAAACGCAATTGCCGCAACGGCTGCGCTTAAGTAAAGAATGATTTCCACTCCGTGACACCTCCTGCATGTTATATTTAATAAAATTACCCTGTTCCGCTAAATCTAAACACTAATATAATTCTTTAAAACACTCTTTTTTCCTTCTTTTGCACAAAAATAGCGATCGTCGTACAATGAAATGGATGAAAAGGAGGCGTTTTTTATGAAAGATGCAAGAATTCAAACATTGGCAGCCAATTTAATCAACTACTCGTGCGAGATTCAGCCGGGTGAAAAAGTGTTAATTGAAAATTTTGGTCTTCAGCGTGAGCTTATAACGGCACTTGTTGAAGAAACGTACAAAGCAGGCGGATGGCCGTTTGTTCTATTGAAGGATCACCGTGTCGATCGTTCACTTTTAATGGGAGCGATCGACAAACAGTTTGATTTAATGGCGGATTTTGAAGCAAATGTGATGAAAGAAATGGATGCATACATCGGACTGCGTGCTGGCGATAATATTAATGAACACGCAGATGTTCCAGCAGAAAAAATAAAAATTCAAGGGAATACGGTTGGCAAAAAAGTACATCGTGATATTCGTGTGCCGAAAACGAAATGGGTCGTTTTAAGGTACCCTACAACATCAATGGCGCAGCTGGCCAAAATGAGCACAGATGCATTCGAAGATTTTTATTTTGACGTATGCAATCTTGATTATCGGAAAATGGCGGCTGCGATGGACCCGCTCGTTGAGTTAATGAACCGGACGGATCAAGTTCATTTGAAAGGACCGGGAACCGATTTAATGTTTTCCATTAAAGATATTCCCGCGATTAAGTGTGCCGGCCGTTTAAATATTCCAGATGGCGAAGTGTATACGGCACCAGTTCGCGATTCCGTGAATGGCGTTATTTCATACAACACACCGTCTCCTTATAACGGCTTTACATTTGAAAATGTGAAGTTACGGTTTGAAAACGGAAAAATTATTGACGCCCACGCAAATGATGTAAAACGAATTAATACGATTTTTGATACGGACGAGGGAGCTCGTTTTGTTGGTGAATTTGCGATTGGCGTCAATCCACACATACTGCATCCGATGCAGGATATTTTATTTGATGAAAAAATCGCCGGCAGCTTCCATTTTACACCAGGTGAATGTTATGAAGAAGCATACAACGGCAATCACTCAAATATTCACTGGGATATGGTGAACATTCAGCGTCCAGAATATGGTGGCGGTGAAATCTGGTTTGACGATGTTTTGATCAGAAAAGACGGATTGTTCGTTTTGCCTGAGCTAGATGGCTTGAATCCAGACAACTTGAAGTAAATGTTTGGAGCTGGCAGTGAAAAACGCCCTTCGCCAAAACCGGCGAGGGCGTTTTTCTTTTATACACTATGTTGTTCGTACGCAGCCTGGAACTTTTGAATATCACCGGCACCCATGAAGATGAGAACGCTCGTTTCATGATTTTCAAGCACTTCTGTGCCATCTTCTTTGATCAACCTTGCTCCCGGAATTTTCTTCTGCAAATCTTCAATCGTCAGCTTGCCATGATTTTCACGGGCTGAGCCGAAAATATCGCATAAATAAACCGCATCTGCTTTATTTAAAGCATCCGCGAATTCATCAAGAAATGTTTGTGTCCGTGAGAATGTATGCGGCTGGAAGACAGCAACAATTTCACGGTTCGGGTATTTTTGACGAGCCGCATTAATTGTTGCCCGAATTTCAGTTGGATGATGCGCATAGTCATCAATCAACACTTGACCGCCGATTTTCTTTTCAGTAAAACGCCGTTTCACACCTGAGAATGTTAGAAGACGTTCTTTCACGATATTTGTATCAATTTCTTCATAATGGCAGAGACCGATGACGGAGAGCGCATTTAAAATATTATGGTCGCCATACCCTTGAATTCGGAAATTTGCATAGTATTCGTTGCGTACAAAGACATCAAATGTTGTACCATTTTCGTCAAACGCAGCGTTGCGGGCCTGAAAATCATTTTCTTCACCAAAACCGTAAAATACAACCGGTACGTTTGCTTGAATACCCTGTAAATATTCGTCATCACCACATGCAAAAATCGCTTTTTTCACCTGCTTCGCCATTTCCTGGAAAGCGGAAAATACGTCATCGACATCAGCAAAATAATCCGGGTGATCAAAGTCAATATTCGTCATAACCGCATAATCCGGTGCATATGATAAAAAGTGGCGGCGATATTCACACGCTTCAAATGCAAAATACTGTGCATCTTTTACCCCGCATCCTGTTCCATCTCCAATTAAGTATGATGTCGGTGCTGCACCGCTAATGACATGTGCCATTAAACCAGTCGTTGATGTTTTGCCGTGTGATCCGGTAATTGCTACACTCGTAAAATTTTGAATGAAGTCTCCTAAGAACTTGTGATAGCGAATAACCGGCACCCCGATCTCCTCTGCACGCTTAATTTCCTTGTGCTCATCACTGAACGCATTGCCGGCAATCACTGTCATACCTTCTTGAATATTATCTGCGTTAAATGGCAAAATTAAAATGCCTGCATCTTCAAGTCCTTTTTGTGTAAAAAACGTTTTTTCGATATCTGAACCCTGTACCGCGTATCCTTTATCGTGAAGAATATGCGCAAGGGCGCTCATTCCCGAGCCTTTTATTCCAACAAAATGATAGGTTGTCATCATTAAACCTCCAACATTCTCTAGCCTGCTACATACAGTATATGTATCATCGTTTATTTTGAAACGAATGGCAGTCAAATCATTGCATTTGTACATTATAGCACTTTTTTCAAAACGTGACTATGCCACTTGAAAAACCGATGCTAAGGCACCGGTTTCTTAGTTTGTCTCCTTAAAAAAAGCAAAAAGTTCTTCTTCAGATACGAGCACTTCGCGCGGACGTCCGGCACGCTGACCCGAGATGAGTCCATGTTCTTCCATCATTTCAATCAAGTTGGCTGCACGGTTATATCCGACTTTTAACTTTCGCTGCAGCATCGATGTCGATGCCCCCCCCCTGCCGGACAACAAATTCACAAGCTTCTCGGAACAATTCATCCTCTTCATCTTGTACGACTGCTTTTTGCAGAAGTTCTTCTTGTTTAAATAAATAATCTGGTTTTTGCTGTTCTTTGACGAATCGGACCACTTCATCAATTTCTTCATTTGTAACAAATGTTCCTTGCAAACGAACTGCTTCACTGGCCCCGTTATCTAAAAATAGCATATCGCCTTTGCCAAGCAGCTTTTCTGCCCCTACTTTATCTAATATTGTACGAGAATCAATTTGCGATGATACAGAGAAAGCGATTCGCGTCGGAATATTTGCTTTAATAAGACCGGTAATAACATCAACCGACGGACGCTGAGTGGCGACGATTAAATGAATACCGCATGCACGCGCTTTTTGAGCAATTCGACAAATGGCTTCTTCCACTTCCGATGGTGCCATCATCATTAAATCAGCGAGTTCATCGATAACAATTACGATATACGGCAACTGCGGTTCATTAAATTCCGACTTCTCTACTTTCACATTATAGGAAGTGATGTCGCGTACACCGGCATGAACAAACAGCTGATAGCGACGCTCCATTTCTTCAACGGCCCACTTCAATGCCGCTGTAGCCGCTTTAACGTCGGTAATGACGGGGCTAGCCAAATGTGGGATACCATTGTAAGGCGTCAACTCGACCATTTTCGGGTCAATGAGAAGCAGCTTTAATTCGTGCGGCGCTGCTTTATACAAAAGACTGACTAATATCGAGTTAATACACACACTTTTTCCTGAACCCGTTGCACCGGCAATAAGACCATGTGGCATTTTTTGCAGATCCAATACGACGGGTTCCCCTGCAATATCAAGGCCGAGTGCGGACGCAAGCGGAGATTTAGCTAACTGAAATTTACTATGACTGATAATTTCACTAATAAAAACGGAGCGGCTTTTGTCGTTTGGCAGTTCAATGCCGACCACTTCAGTACCCGAAATCGGTGATTCAATCCGGAGTGTTCTCGCCGCCAGACTGCGCTTTATATCGTCTGTTAAGCTGGAGATTTTACTCACTTTTACACCGATTGACGGTGTGACTTCGAATCGGGTAATTGCTGGTCCAGTCGTGACACCCGTTACTTTAGCATCAATATTGAAACTTTTAAACGTTTCATTTAATCGCTTTGTTTTTTCCGAAACCCATTCATCATCTATTGGCTTTTTCGATGGCGGTGTCAAAATAGACAGCGGTGGACGGTCAATGGCTGCTTCGATAACGACTTGTGTTGCCTTTTTCACAACCGTTTCCGGGACGGGTTTTACAGCCGAGACTGGTTTCATTGCTGATTCCGCTATTTTTTCACGATCCTTTTTCAGCATGATAACATTAAACGGAGAGTGTCGTCTTTCGCGCGATCGTTCCCGACGGTCAGCTGACGGCAGTTTTCCCTCTTCGTTATCAACGGGCGCTCGTTTACTCACTATTTCCAGCGGCTTTTCTTCCTGTTTCATTTTCACCGGCGCCGGCTTTTCCAGTTCGGGCAGACGGTTTGCGGTTTCTTTCGTAAATAAAAGAAGCGGCTTCTCATGCTCCTCCTGTTCTTCACCGCGGATGATTCGTACATCTTCTTTGGTAGGACGCGTGCGGAATCCATAAATCGGTGATGGAATTTCAGTTGGCCTAAATGGCCTCGGTGTAATACGCGCTGCTGGTGCAGACGTCGATTGTTCATAATGCTTTACAGACTCTTCTACTTCGGCTTTAATATCATGATCACGTTGTCTTTTACGTGGCAGTGCCGGTTCACCGCCACGCTTTACAGTCGGATAGCGATAAGCGACACGCGTTGAAATTTGCTGAGCAGATGGTGCCGCATTGATCAACGGTACATACCGCTCCCTTTTTGATTTTGCTTCTGGCTCTAGCAAACGCTGCTTGGTTACATCATTTTTCATTTCCTGTTCATCGCGTTTTATCTCTTCACTCTTCAGTTGTTCAGTTTCTTCTTCTTCAATTATGTAAATTTCTTCTCTAAAATAAGAGAGGATTTTTTTAAACATGTTCATTTTTGACCACTCTTTCCACTTGAAGTTTTCTTCATTGTAACAGCATTATGAAATTTGTTAACAGAAAAACAGCATTTTGGGAAATTGGATGGGGATAAAGTAAATCTTCATTTAGGCCTTTATCGGATAAAAAAAGACCGCCCGTAAAAAGAGATCAGTCTTTTTGCGGACGATTTTGTGCCATAATAAAAATCGGTTCAAGATGGCCATCTTCATAAATGAACGAAAGAGCCGTAATCGGAACGCGTCCTGCAGCGAAAAAGCTCATCGCCATCTGAGCGAGAATATCATAACCCGTCACATTGCGAATATCCCCGATAATAAGCACATCGCCATGAGGAACAGACACGGTCATATCTCCCTCCATCTTTTCACTCATCTCTTTTAAAAATCGATCGTTTAAAATACGGCTTGAATCGTAGCCATCATTTGAATTCAAGAAATAAAAGACGTTGCCAGCAACCGTGTCCTGCTTCATTTCTAGCGGAAGTGAGCGCAGATTGAATCGAGCAATTTCCCGAATTTGCTCCGCTGTCCATTTTTCCTTTGTCATCAGTTTTTCGTCAATAAGCCGGTACGTTGTGCCGAGATCGACAGCATAATAAATACGTGTTTCCGCTGTATGATCATCGTAAAAAAGTGGTACGCCTTCTTCTGCTTCTTTCGTAAACGAGGCCGCGCGAATAACCGGATAGATACGTTTCTCTTTCTCTTCCTTTTTTCCAGAACCGTCAAATGCATTTAATGCTTCATTTACATAATAAATCGTTTCTTCCGCTGCTTTTTCTACATTTCCTTCAAATTTAGCGAGGATACCGCCAAGCGTAACCGTTACACCTTTTTTTGTATCACTATTTTCAAAACGCATTTCTTCTTTTTCACGATCAAACACGATCCTCCGGTTGTCCCTCTTTAATTCTTCTTCCAGCTTTTTTCTCAATTTATTTGTTTGCATATACGTAATTCCTTCTTTCAGCTATTTTTAATCGTATCAACCGTCGTCTTATCTAGTGTTGTGATAAGTTTCACGAGCAGTTCTTTCGCCGCATCATAATCATCCGTATGAATAATCGATGAATGCGTATGAATATATCGGGAACAAATGCCTATTACTGCACTCGGTACGCCGTTTCCTGTCGTATGAACGCGGCCGGCATCCGTTCCACCCGGTGAGACGAAATATTGATATGGAATACTATTAGATTCGGCTGTATCAAGAACAAACTCTCTCATGCCGCTATGCGTCACCATCGTTCCGTCAAGAATGCGCAGCAATACTCCTTTGCCAAGCTGGCCAAATTCATTTTTATCGCCGGTTGTATCGTTCGCTGGACTCGCATCAAGTGCAAAAAATATATCAGGATTAATTAAGTGTGCAGCTGTTTGTGCACCGCGCAAGCCAACTTCTTCCTGTACAGTCGCACCTGAATAAAGCATGTTCGGCACAGTTTTTCCATGTAATTCTTTTAAAAGCTCAATCGCAAGCCCACATCCATATCGATTATCCCATGCTTTTGCCATGATTTTCTTCGGGTTAGCGAGTCGTGTAAAGGCGGATACAGGCAAGATAGACTGACCTGGCTTAATACCAATCGCTTCAGCGTCCGCTTTATCATCTGCACCGATATCAATTTGCATATTTTTAATTTGCATCGGTTTATTGCGCTGATCTTCTGTCAGCAAATGCGGTGGTGTCGATGAAATAACACCTTCTACTGGCCCTTTTTTCGTAAAAATGTGAACGCGCTGAGCGAGCATCGTCTGGCCCCACCAGCCGCCAAGCGTTTGAAAACGAATCATCCCGTTATCGGTAATAGCGATCACCATAAAAGCAACTTCATCCATATGACCCGCTACCATCACATGCGGCCCATTTTCATCTCCTTCTTTTACGCCGAACAGGCTGCCGAGCCCGTCTTGAATAATCGAGTCTGCATATGGCTCCATTTCTTTCTTCATAAATGCACGTACTGCATGCTCATTTCCTGGTGCACCCGGCAATTCTGTTAAAGTTTTAAACATATCTTTCGTTTCCTGTTTCATGATCGATCTCCTCCCGGCACGTCTTTTTCGTTCATTATACCGGAAATGGTCCTCAATTTGGAATGAAGCGCCTTTTAGTTTTCCGTAATGATGAAATCCTGTATACTTTAGAAGTATACAAATGGAGAGACAGGGGGGATAAAACATGATAAAGTGTGATCGTACAGCTTTTTTGATCGGTGTGGCCGCTGGAGCAGCCGCAACCGTTTTAATTCAAAAACAAACGTCCGAGTCGAAGAATGCGCCGCCTGAGAAAGTCTTGAAACAAATTAAAGAAACATTTAAACAGCAAGGTCCGATCAACGGCTCATGGATTCAAATGAAACCGGAAGATTACACACATAATGGTTTTCAGGTTTTAGTGTATAAAGGCGGTATTTCCCGTCAAGGTAAAACTAGCAATGAACAATTTGAATTTGCAGCTGATGCAAAAACAGGTACACTTTTAAACGTACATTCCATTCATTAATATAAAAAAGCTCAAACGGTCATCACCGTTTGAGCTTTTTTATCCCGTAGTAACGGACAATAAGACCTCTACTTCAAGACTATGAAAAGAAGGCTCCACTTGGCGATCAACTGCCCGTAAAAGCCCGATTAGTTTGGACCGGCTGAGCCTGGTCACTCAAGTATTGCTGCAGGACGCGGCGCTTTTCACCTGTGTTCCTCCTTATTCAGCGGGAATAAAGCCCCCATTGAATGAAGTTTCACTTTATAGGCGCGGCTGAAATTTCGCTTCTGACCGGTAAATACGCTGGCCTTTTGCTGAAAATTTTTCTTCATATTCCGTCATCACATTGCCTTCAAACTCACTGTTGTGTAAATCTAGACTGACATATTTAAGCATCATACCGTATTCTGAAAAACTCTTCAGTGAATATTCAAAAAGGCCTTGATTATCCGTTTTGAAATGCACTTCGCCGCCTTCTGGCATGAGTTCTTCATACAGGTTTAAAAATGATTTATACGTTAAACGACGCTTCGTATGGCGCGTTTTTGGCCACGGGTCGGAGAAGTTTAAGTACACTTGCTTTACTTCCCCTTTTTCAAAATAATTCAAAAGATCAGAACCATCGACATTTAATAATTTCAAATTCGGTACCTCTGCTTCCATTAATAAATCTAGTGCAGAGACAATGACACTTTCATACAGTTCAATGCCGATGTAATTAATGTCTGGATTTTGTTTCGCCATACCGGTCACAAATTGGCCTTTCCCTGTGCCAACTTCAATATGAATCGGATTATTGTTGCCGAAAATGTCATGCCAGTGTCCTTTCACATTGGACGATTCTGGAATAATGTACTGCGGATGAGCATCGATTTTCTCACGTGCCCACGGTTTATTTCTTAAACGCATCGTGCCTCGTCTCTCCATTTCCGTATAAATTCTTCTCTTCAATCATTAACCGATGCAACGCAGCAATGCTTTTGTTCATGTCGTGGAAGCGGCCTTTTTCACCATCCCATTCAATCGACAATAACAGTTGCGCGGTCGCATACCATTTCATCCGCCGAAAAAAAGACGGTGTTAATCTGATACCATACTGCGTGAGCCAGCTTGTCCATTTTTCCCGTTCAACGTAGCCAAACAGCAGGGTACCGAGGTCAATTGCCGGATCGGCAATCATCGCTCCATCCCAATCGATTAAAAACAGTTCATCCTCATCAGACAAAAGCCAGTTGTGATGATTTACATCACCATGACAGACGACAAGCTGGGATTCCGGCACTGATGGAAGCTGTGTTTCGAGGAATCGGACTGCTGCTGCCACTTCAGGGTGCGTATACATCACGTCGATTGTCGCATGAACTTCATCGAGCATCATTGATGGCCAAAAAGGCTTTTTACCAAGCCGCTTCAGCATGGACAATAGCGGGTCTGAAGAATGAATTTTTCCCATTAGTTTTGCGACACGGTCGAATTTCATTTCTTCCGGCGTAAGCTCTCGACCATTCATCCAATGCTGCGCTGAGATAACATCCCCATTTTCAAGCCGCTTCGTCCAGACGAGTTTCGGAACGACTCCTTCAGCCGAGAGCATAGCAAGAAAAGGAGATGAGTTCCGTTTTAAAAACAGCTCTTGTCCTCCCTGTCTTGCAAAAAATGCTTTTCCGGTTATGCCGCCTGCTGGTGTTATCTCCCAGTCTCCACCAAGAAAGTGTTCCACAATGCCTCACCTGTTTCACAGAAAAAGACAGCAGCCGCTTTGAAAAACAATTACTGTCTTTTTAATTTATAATATCGTACTCTTTATTGTCTGAAGTATTGTATCACGAATACGCGCTTTCCACCAGTTCATTTCAAGACAAAGCTACCGAACAAAGACTGCACAGCTAAATCCGTCTATATAGCCGGTTACAAGCCCTTTTGCAACTGGTGTAGTACCAACAATTGAACCGGATACAATTTGATCCCATGGGTCGCCTTCTGGAAGAATGAAGCTCGAGATGGAGGCACCGGTGTTGAATGATAGCAGTATATCGTGCCATGCACCATAGAAGCCGACATCTTTTAACCAGATCGACAATGTATCGACATTTGATGGCCATCTCACAATATGATGACAAATCTCTTCTTCTGTCCGCATCCGCCATGCACCGTGTGATTTACGGAGCTTGATTAAACCTTTCACGTACTCCACTTGATCAATATATTCCCCGCGTCGGCGCCAGTCGATTTGATTAATTATATCAGAACTCGTGTAGCTATTTTCGACACCGTGCTTCGTCCGGCAAAATTCCTGTCCAGCGTGTAAAAATGGAATACCTTGCGACAATAAGACAAATGCGGTTGCGAGCCGGTGTTTTCGTTTATTTTGCAAAGTATCTCCCGGAAAACAAGCTTCAAGTTTATCCCAAAGTGTATAATTATCATGGCATTCCACATAATTCACCGATTGTGCGGGTGAATGAAATAGACGGTCTATACCTGCACACCCTACATTTGCTGTATACGCCGCAAAGGCATGATCCATCAATTGTCTATTCCCAAAAGCAAAGCCCGGTTCAAATAATTGAAACGTGCTTCCTTTAATAGAATCTCGAAACCGATCATTAAAAAAGGCCGTGCCCGGCAGCTGCTGTTCATTTTGAATCGTTGCTTTTTTCTCTGCTGAAAGCGCTGTGTTTAAATCCCATCCTTCTCCGAGAATGACCGCATCGGGTTTCTTTGCACGTACCCGCTTTACCGCTTCCTGCATCGTTTCCACGTCGATCAGTCCCATTAAATCAAATCGGAATCCATCAAGATTGTACGCCGTTAACCAGTATTCAAGCGAATCGAGAATGAATTTCCTCGCCATTTTCCGCTCCGATGCAAAATCATTGCCGCATCCTGATCCGTTTGACGGCATACCATCTGGCCCTTGCCTGAAATAATAACCAGGAACAAGCCGTTCAAATGAAGACGTTTCACGAATAAATACATGATTGTAGACAACATCCATAATGACGCGTAGTTCTTTTTTATGAAGCGCTTCAATCATCCTCTTCAGTTCCACTGTACGAGCATATAAATCAGCGGCATTCGTACTGAAACTGCCCTCAGGAACATTGAAATAAAGCGGGTTGTATCCCCAATTATAGTTGACAGATGCATCAACATCCGAAACACCGAAAAAATCAAAAAAAGGTAAAAATTCAATATGTGTCACGCCGAGCGATGCTACATAATCCAGTCCTGTCGGCTGTCCGTCCGGACTTTGCGTTCCTTCTTCCGTTAAACCAAGGTACTTTCCACGCTGTTTAATGCCGCTTTCTGGCTGAACAGATAAATCCCGAATAGATGCTTCATAAATAACCGCATCGAGCGGTGATGAAAACGGTGGCAATTTGTTTTGTGGGACATGCATATGATTTTCATCAACAATACGCGCCCATTCACTATGGACAGACACCATTTTCGCATACGGGTCTACCGCTTCATGCCAAATATTATTAATACGCACTTGATACTGGTAATAATAACCTTCTGCCTGTTCAGGCAATGTGGCTTCAAATGTACCGCGGGGTCCTCGCTTCATCGTAATGTAGCGAAGCGGACTGTCAGATCGTTCTTTAAACTTCACGAATGCTTCTGTGGCCGTTGGCGCCCATACGCGAAAGTTTGTTTTTTCCGGACTATACATCGCCCCGAGCTCACCATCGTAATAAAATAAATGATCAAACTCTTCTGTTCGAATGACAGATCCCATTTGCAAATCAGTCCGCATCAACCGTTCATCGAGAATAATATGCTCGGACCCAAAATCCGGAGTCTCGGATATGTGGCAAACATATTTCACCATCATCTCAAATTCCTGCTTTTCCACAATCGTCATTTTTGTCACGTCATGCCCACTTTCGATATAGAAAAAAGCAGACTTTCCATCGTAGTAGTGCTTAGGTAACAAAATGGTCACTTCATTTAATTTATCTAAATACGCATTAAATGGACGGGTGTTCATCATTTTGATTCCTCCTCTTCCCATTCTGGGCGGCGGATGCTGATCGTGTCTGCATGATCCAGCAATGCTTTAGCGGCTTTTAGCTGAATCATCTTAAGTGGCGATGACACCTTTCTCATATAGTGAAACCAAGTGTCAAACGCACGTTTATCAATGTAGTCAATACCTGCCGGCGCGCTGGGATAATCAATATAGCCATTGCGGGATAAAATCGCCTTTCGAACCGGAAGATCAATCTGTTCATATCGCAAAAGCTTGTTGACGAGCGTTTCTGTTCTCGACAGCGATACGACCGGGCTAAGCAGCTTTGATTCGGCCTCGCCGTATCGTTTTGTCCAGAAGCGCTCCGCAGTTCCTGAAAAAACGGCATCATTTTGTTCTTCTAAAAAAGTAAGACACCACACTTCAATCGGCGTCATGATGACGATATCAAGTTCAACAGTTGCTTTTTGAAAACGTAAAACGGGTTCGTAAAAGACGAGAAATGTATCTGGCAGACGCTGCAATAAAAATTTCAACCGTTCATCAACGTAGTATTTATGATCAAGAGGTGATTTATGAAGCAGCGTCGAACTCGCCCATTTCACCTGAAATTGATACATTTTTTCAACGAATAGCTTCTTCGCATCCTCTTCTGTGTGTAAAAATGTCGATTCTGTCTCATTAATAGAAAAAATCGGTGTATCTTCCGCTTTTTGAATCGATTCTTCCTCCGATAGTTGACACTCTTTTTTTGAAAAGAATGAACGAAAAAAACCAGTTCGTTCTTTTTCCGGTTCAATCATCCAGTCATCTTCTAATTGAATAGGCTCTATGAATGATACCGCTTGATGATGCGCCCATTTCTCTTGAAACCTTCTCCATTCCTGTTTTTTCAAACGGACATAGCGAGCTGGATAATGAAACAAATCATTTTCATAACGGGATATGTAATTTTGTAATTTAATTAACTGCGCCATGAGATTAGTCCTCTCTCGTTTCGTTTAACAAGTATGACCATTTTTTCGTATATTTAGGATCTTCTAAACGATTTGTTTCATACAACGCCACTTCATTTATTGTAATATTATTCCACTTAGGTGCAACAACAGGTTTATATGGTTTATCCCCCTTCCACTTTCTCGCCGTTGTCAAATGAGGACGGTATGGTCTTTCATCAAGTTTGAATCCCGCTTTTGTGCAAACATTCACAGTAATCGACTGCAATTGGTACAATTCTCTTGGTTCGTCCGTGCCTATCCAGAAAATACGTGGGGATGCTGGCAGACCAAATGTATAAAAAGAAGTGAGCCTTAGTGGAAATGAATGCGTCTCTTTTAACGATTCTTCCAGCTGGGCGCATACTTCTTCAAGTAACCTTTCTTCTGAATCACCGATAAACGCCAGTGTAATATGATAATCTTCTGGATGTGTAAATTTTTTAAATGGTAATTGATGCTGCTTCATTTCATGAAAAATAGCCTTTTTCATATCATCGGGTATTACAATCGCGAAAAAATAATGCGGTTTCATTTTCTCCCCCTGAGTTTATCTTTAGTTTAACAAAAAAGTATATATCATTTATTATGTTTTTTAAATCATTGTGTATGGATTGGATTTATTTGAATGATGTGATTTAATAAAAGGTATAGAAAGGATGACTTTTTAATGAAAGTGGTTCATAATATCGCAAATTTGATTGGCGACACGCCTGTCGTCAAATTGCAGCGTCTGTCGCCTAAACATGGAGCGGACGTATACGTAAAATTAGAATTTTATAACCCGAGTAAAAGCGTGAAAGACCGTGCCGCTTATAATATGATAATTGAAGCGGAAAAATCAGGAAAACTGACACCTGGTGCGACCATTATCGAACCAACAAGCGGCAACACTGGTATTGGCATTGCGATGAATGCCGCAGCCCGGGGTTACAAAACGATTCTCGTTATGCCCGATACAATGACGAAAGAGCGTATCAATATTTTAAAAGCGTACGGCGCCGAAGTCGTGTTAACACCAGGCGATAAAAAAATGATGGGGTCGATCCAAAAAGCAATTGAACTGGCAAAAGAAATTCCCGGCAGTTATATTCCAATGCAATTTGATAATCCCGCAAATCCAGATGCCCACCGCGGCACAACATCAGCTGAAATTATCGATGCAGTTGATCAAATTGGGAAGAACTTCGCCTCATTTATTGCCAGCTCCGGAACAGGTGGCACCATTACAGGTACAGGTGAAGAGTTAAAGAAAGTGTATCCCAATTTGACGGTACACGTCGTTGAGCCAGCGGGATCTCCTGTATTATCAGGCGGCCAGCCGGGCAAACATAAACTCATCGGCACGAGCCCTGGCTTCATTCCGAAAACCCTAAACATCGATGTGTACGACTCCATTTTTAAAATTGAAGATGATGACGCCTATACTATTACACGCCGCTTAGCCGCAGAGGAAGGCATTTTAGTCGGCCCTTCCGGAGGTGCTACTTGTTTTGCAGCGATCGAAGTGGCGAAAACATTATCGAAAGACGATATCGTTATCTGTATTGCACCTGATACCGGTGAACGATACTTATCAACAGACGTTTTTCAATATAAATAATAAGATGGATCCCCCTTTGAATAGAAAGGGGGGCTCTTTTAATATACGTCATTCTTTCTCATTCTTGCCCGCCAGTTCCACTATTGTCCGTGCATAAATCGCCGCAGCTTGAAATAAGTCTCCAACAAAAGCATATTCATCTTTTTGATGTGCGACATCTGGACGTCCCGGGAACAGTGCACCGAATGCAACACCTGTTTTCAAAGCGCGTGCATACGTCCCGCCACCGATTGACAGCAGATCTGCTTTTTTGCCTGTCTCTTCTTCATATACACGCTTCAATGTTTCAATAAGTGGATCATCCGGTTGCACATAATGAGGTTCACTATTCGATATAACAGACAATTCCGCTTTTTCTTTTTGAATCCTCTTTTTCAGCTTTTGTATTTCTTCATTAAACGAAAACGATGCCGGATAGCGCACATTTACGCCAATTTGAGCAGACTTCCCTTTTTCATAACGAAAAATCGCTGCATTCACAGTTACGTCACCCATTTCAAGATCCGTCGCCGCAATCCCTAATGCCCGTCCGCGCGTGTCACCATCGAAATAACGTATCATAAAATCAATATAAGCGATAGATGCTGTATCAAGACGCTGATTGCTCAAAAATCTAGCTAACATGAGCGCCGCATTTTGTCCGAAATCTGGCTCCATTGCGTGTGCAGATGTTCCTTTCATTTCTAGAACAACAGCACCGTTTTCAATGTGATAATTGCCTTCAAAATTGGACTCATTTATATATTCTGTGTAGTTTTGTAAAAAAAGTGTATGATTTTGATCGATTAATAAAGATGCACGAGCAAAATCAGGTACCATATTATACCTTTCTCCACTTTCAAATGCTATCATCGCAACAGCCGCCTCATCCGGCGCTGGCAATGAGAGCTTGATCTGGACATCAGCAATTCCTTTTTCCGCAAAAATAATTGGAAAATCAGCATCTGGAGCAAATCCAATATCCGGCATTTCTTCCGTTTCAAAATAACGCTCGACACATTGCCAGTCACTTTCTTCATCGGTGCCAATAATCATCCGTACCCTTTTTTCTAGTGGGATGCCAAGTTCTTTTACAATTTTCATCGCGTAATAGGCTGCCATTGTTGGTCCTTTATCGTCAATCGCTCCCCTGCCAAATAATTTACCCGATTCGAGTTCTCCACCAAACGGTTCATGCGTCCAGCCGTCCCCTGCCGGTACAACATCCACGTGGCATAATACCCCAATAAGTCCGTCTCCTGAGCCTATTTCTAGGTGTCCAGCCACATTTCCTGTATTTTTTATTGTGAATCCATCTTTTTCACCAAGTGAAAGCATATAATCGAGTGCCTCTTTTACGTGAGTTCCAAATGGTGCTTCTTTTGTCCCCTGTTCGGTTTTAACACTTGGAATTTGAATGAGTTTCTGAAGATCAGCTATAAATTCATCGCGCCGCTCCAGTATTTCGCCCATCCAGTTTATATTATTCATAGCGATTCCTCCTTGTTTTTATTTTACAACGGAACGTGTTGACAAACCAACTTCATATTTATTCACTAAATTGTAAATTTTCTGAATATAAATTTACAATCAGTGTTATTTTCCGATTAAAGGCATAATATCATTAAAAAAGGGTAAACAAAGTGTAAATTCAACCTTTTTTTCTAGCTAAATAAGAATAAATACAGTACACTTTAGTTGTCAGACACTTTATACTATTTTGCAAAGGAGATGTCTGAGACACTTTATTATAATTGGTAAGATCATTTGCTGCCGTCTGTTGTTATGCCTTAGGGAAAAAAGACGAGGGAGTGGTTTTTTGAAACCGACTACAAATCGGATGCTAAATCGCATTAAATCCGTCTACATGTATATTAAAGAAAATGGTACTGTGACAACACAGGATATTGTAGATGAGTTTGGCATCACCCCGCGCACCATTCAACGCGATTTAAATGTACTGGCTTATAATGAGCTCGTCTTTAGTCCAACACGCGGAAAATGGACAACGACAGAAAAAAAGGTGAGAATGACATCGTAACCCTTTCATACTAAAAAAACGGCTGTCCGCGATGCGGGCAGCCGTTTTTTTTAGTTTTCTTTTAGGATGTTTACTTCGTCTTCCGTCAGTTCCCTGTATTCACCGAGTTCAAGTGATTCATCGAGTGCAAGCGGCCCCATCGATAAACGCTTCAAGTACAACACTTCTTTATCAACCGCTATAAACATGCGTTTCACTTGATGGAACTTCCCTTCTGTAATCGTCAGTTCGATTTCAGATTCAGCCCCGTTTGATAAAATGACGAGTTCAGCTGGCTTCGTTAAATAACCATCTTCCAATGTCACACCTTTAGCAAAAGCTTGCACATCTTCCGCCGTTACATTCCCTTTTATTTGAGCAAAATACGTTTTCCCCACATGTCGCTTCGGTGACAGCAAGCTATGAGACAATTGTCCATCATTCGTTAGCAAAAGCATGCCTTCTGTATCTTTATCAAGTCGTCCAACCGGATGCGGATCGAAATGCTTGTGAGATTCATCAAGTAAGTCAATGACCGTTTCATCGCGCTTATCTTCTGTTGCCGACACAACACCATCTGGCTTGTTCATCATTAAATAAATAAATTCACGATACTCAACCGGTTCATCGAAAAGACGGACATCATCCACAGCCGGGTCCACGTGGGTTTTTGCCTCTTTCACCATCGATCCATTTACTGTCACACCGCCGTCTTTAAGCAGCTTTTTCACTTCTTTCCGGGTGCCTATCCCTGAATTCGCGAGCATTTTATCAAGACGCATACCGTTCCTCTTTTCTAAAATTATGCTTTTTTCAAGCGAAGTTTTCGTTTAATTCCATCTAAGCGTGAGCCAAACAAAGTGTCTAAAAGCCCTGATTTGCTGCTTAAAGCAAAATACACAATCGCTCCCGTAGCTGCGCAAATGATAATAATCAAGAAAGACGGCCACAATGAAGCTGGAGAAAGAACGAGTGACAGCAAGCTATATAGACCGAACACGACAATGGACATCACCACATTAAACAAAACAATCAAGCTGATTTTTTTTCCAATCGATCGGAGTGAATAGCCAGCAAAGTAACGAATAACAAATAAGTTAATCGTAATCGATGACACAAACCCGAGTGCTGTTGCATAGACCGCTCCTTCTGTTTCAAACATTTTTATAAGCGGAATATTAAGCGACAGTTTCACTAAAATACCTGTCAGCAAACTTAAAATGGTAAATCGCTGCTCATTGATTCCCTGCATAATGGCTGCTGTAACCGAGAAGAGCGCAAATAAAATGGCCACCGGTGCATAGACACGCAGTACGTCCGTTCCAAGCTCGCTATGAGCGTAAAATACCGTATAAAGCGGCTCTGCCAGCAGCGCAATCCCGATCGCTGCCGGTATCGTTAAGAACAGCAATACTTCAAATGTTTGATCAAGCTGCCGTTTCACAATAGACTGATCACCTTGTACAAATGAACTCGTTACCATTGGCACAAGTGTCATCGCAAAAGCAGTCGCTAGTGAAACCGGAATAATGACTAGTTTTTGTGTACTGAAGTTCAACACACCAAATGCCGCGACGACCGCCTGATCCGCTAGGCCAATTTCTGACATGGCCCGTGAAAAGGTTACTTGATCAATGAGCTGATAAAGCGGAATGGCAATGCCGACAAAAATAAATGGAATCGCATACAGCACAATTTCTGAATACATACCGAACAAGGACACATCTGTCTGCCCTTTGTCTTTTTTCACCAGTTCATCCAATTGCTTTTTCCGCTTGAAAAAATACCAGAATAAAACAAGAAGACCGAAAATCGCTCCAATAAAGGCAGCGAATGTTGCTACACTTATCGCTGTGACAACGGAGCCACCCATTAAATGAATCACAATGTATGCACCAGTAAGCAAAAAGGCTATGCGGGCAATTTGCTCCACAACCGTTGATACAGCGGATGGTCCCATTGATTGATGCCCTTGGAAAAAGCCACGCATTAAACTCATAAACGGGACGATGATGAGCGCAAAACTCACAGCGCGAATGACGGTCGTCACTTGTTCAACCGTATAGACTTGCTCACTGTCTGGAATAGACAATTCTGCAAAAAATGGCGAAAATATATACATAATAAGAAAAGCGGAAAAACCCGTCAATGTCATCAATAAAAGACCTGACTTAAAGAGCTTTCGCCCGACCGCATATTCTTCAATCGCATTATATTTCGCTATGTACTTGGATACGGCAAGTGGTACACCTGCAGTTGCGATGCTAATAAAAATGGTATATGGCACGTAGCCGTAGCTATACAAAGCAGCCGCTTCTTCTCCACCTATAATTTTATAAAATGGAATGACATAAAAAAGACCAAGAAACTTTGAGATGAACGTTCCGATCGTTAAAATGAACGTTCCGCGTATTAAATTGGATGACATCGTTTAATCCCTCATTCTTATAAATAGAGCACCAATTAATAGTGTAACTCTTTCATTTGTTTCTGACAATTTTTTTCACGTCTGCTATAATGAACAAAGTTTGAATTAGGAGATGACGTTATGTACGACGTAATCGTTGTAGGCGGCGGGCCCGCTGGACTGATGGCGGCTATTGCAGCTGGACGCGCGGGTGCACGCACACTGTTAATTGATAAAGGGAAAAAACCAGGCAACAAACTGCAAATTTCTGGCGGCGGCCGATGTAATGTAACGAACCGGCTGCCAGTGGAAGAAATCATTCGCCATATACCGGGCAATGGACGATTTTTGTACAGTGCCTTTTCCGTCTTCAGCAACGAAGACATTATCCGCTTTTTCGAAAATCTCGGTGTAAAATTAAAAGAAGAAGATCATGGCCGCATGTTTCCCGTGTCCGATCGGGCGCAGGATGTCGTTGAAGCACTGCTTGATGAACTAAAACGTCTTCGTGTAGATTTGCGGCTTGAATCACCTGTGAAAAAATTATTGATGAGTGACGACCGAATAATCGGTGTCCGGCTCAAATCTGGCGAAGAAATTCGCGCCGGGGCTATTGTACTCGCAACCGGAGGCAAAGCGGTTCCGCAAACCGGATCAACGGGCGACGGCTATCCGTGGGCAGAACGCGCCGGACATACGGTAACGGAACTTTTCCCGACAGAAGTACCGATTACGTCAAAAGAACCATTTATCGTCAACCGTTCGATGCAAGGACTGGCGCTTCGTGACGTCAGCTTATCCGTGCTAAATAAAAAGGGCAAAACACTCGTGACGCACCGGATGGATATGCTCTTTACCCATTTCGGATTATCGGGGCCTGCAGCGCTTAGATGCAGCCAATTCGTCGTGAAAGAATTAAAGAAAAATGGATCTCCTATCTACATGTCCATTGACGCATGGCCAGATGGCAATGAACATGAAGTAGGCGTCCGAATTCGCAAATGCTTAAAAGAAGAGCCAAAAAAATCCATAAAAAATAGCTTGAAAGGCCTGCTTCCGGAACGCTATTTACACTTTTTGCTTGAACGTGCAAACATTGATTTAGATACACCCGGCAATCAAGTGGCAGACAGCGCGATTCGTGAACTCGCTTCATTGATGAAATCATTTAGAATTGCCGTCAATGGCACGCTGCCGCTTGAAAAAGCATTTGTCACCGGCGGCGGCGTATCTGTAAAAGAAATCGGACCAAAAACAATGGCATCAAAAAAGAAACTCGGCCTCTTTTTCTGTGGGGAAATTATCGACATTCACGGCTACACGGGGGGCTACAACATTACTTCCGCACTGATTACCGGTCATATTGCTGGCACAAATGCAGCTGGCATAAGTAAATCTCTTTTATCGTAACGAAATCTAAAAAGAGACTGTACGAAAAATCGCACAGTCTCTTTTTTCTTTTTTATTTCGGTACTATTTCACCTGTATAGTCAAGCATTCCGCCTGTCATATTTGTTGCTTTATAACCATTTTCGATCAAATAGCGCGATACATTTTCGCTACGTTTACCGGAGCGGCAGATGATAATATATTCTGTTTCTTTATCGAGACGGTCTAGATTTTCAGGGATTGTGCCCATAACAATATGTTCAGCTTGTGGAATCATACCTTCTGCTACTTCTTCTTCTTCACGTACATCGATCAGTTCAATCTTTTGCCCGCTTTCAACCTTTTGTCTTACTTCTTCTGCTGTAATCGTTGGAATCACTTTCATCATCCCTTCAAATTAATTAGCAACCACGTTCACAAGTTTTCCTGGAACGGCAATCACTTTACGTATCGTCTTACCAGCAAGATCTTCCTTGAACTTTTCATCCGCCAGTGCGATCTCTTCCATCTGTTCCTTCGTTGCATCTTTTGAAACCATTAATTTCGTCCGTAATTTTCCATTTAACTGGATCACAATCTCCACTTCATCATCAATTAACTTCGATTCATCAAATGTTGGCCAAGCTTCATATGTTACCGTTTCATTATGACCAAGCTTTTCCCACAATTCTTCTGCAAGATGTGGTGCGAGCGGCGCCAATAATTTCACAAAGCCAGACGCAAAATCAGCTGGAATCGTTTCCGCCTTATTCGCTTCATTCACAAACACCATCATTTGTGAAATCGCCGTATTAAAATGAAGACCGGCATAGTCATCTGTTACTTTTTTCACAGTTTGATGATACACTTTTTCAAGCTCTGTACCGCTTTCTGTCACTTTTTTAGTCAACGATCCATCATCCGTTACGAACAAGCGCCAAATTCGATCAAGGAATCGGCGTGCGCCGTCAATACCGGTTGTACTCCACGCAACAGAAGCGTCTAACGGCCCCATGAACATTTCATATAGACGCAGTGTATCTGCACCATGACTTTCAACGATTTGATCCGGATTCACAACGTTTCCTTTTGATTTACTCATTTTTTCATTATTTTCACCGAGAATCATTCCTTGGTTAAACAATTTTTGGAAAGGCTCTTTCGTATGAACCACACCGAGATCGTACAACACTTTATGCCAGAAACGCGCATACAGAAGATGAAGAACGGCATGCTCTGCGCCGCCGATGTAAATATCAACTGGCAGCCATCGTTTTAATTTTTCCGGATCAGCAAGTGCTTCCGTATTATCCGGATCGATAAAACGAAGATAATACCAGCAACTTCCTGCCCATTGCGGCATTGTATTTGTCTCGCGGCGTCCTTTTTTACCGGTGGCGGGATCGACAACATTCACCCAGTTTTCAATGATTGCAAGTGGTGATTCACCTGTACCGGATGGACGAATTTCCGTCGTTTTCGGCAAGACGAGCGGCAGTTCAGATTCTGGAACGGCTGTTGATGTACCATCTTCCCAGTGAATAATTGGAATCGGCTCACCCCAGTAGCGCTGGCGGCTGAACAGCCAGTCGCGCAGACGATATGTCACTTTTTTCGTGCCGACTCCTTCTTTTTCAAGCCATTCAATCATCGCTTGAATACCGTCTTCTTTATTTAATCCGTTCAAAAAGCCAGAATTCACATGCTTACCGTCGCCTGTATAAGCTGCTTCTTCAACATTTCCGCCAGCAACAACTTCTGTAATCGGCAGTTCAAATTTCTGCGCAAATTCATAGTCTCGTTCATCATGTGCAGGAACGGCCATAATCGCACCTGTTCCGTATGTGATCAATACATAATCGGCAATCCAGATCGGCATTTTTTCGCCGTTGACTGGATTGACTGCATACGCCCCTGTGAACACACCCGTTTTGTCTTTCGAAAGGTCCGTACGCTCAAGATCACTTTTCGATTTCACTTGATTCACATACGCTTCAACCTTTGATTTTTGCTCTGCTGTCGTTATTTTATCGACAAATGGATGTTCAGGCGCGAGTACCGCATACGTTGCGCCAAACAATGTGTCCGGACGCGTCGTGAAGACCTTGAACGTCTCATTGTACCCATCAATCGCAAACGTTACTTCAGCACCTTCAGAGCGGCCAATCCAGTTTCGTTGCATTTCTTTAATGCTTTCCGGCCAATCAAGTTCGTCTAAATCTTCAAGTAAACGATCCGCATATTTCGTGATTTTCAGCATCCATTGACGCATCGGACGGCGCTCGACGGGATGACCGCCCCGTTCTGATTTTCCATCAATAACTTCCTCATTCGCAAGTACTGTACCTAACGCCGGGCACCAGTTAACCGGCACTTCATCAACGTACGCGAGATCTTTTTTATACAATTGTAAGAAAATCCATTGCGTCCATTTATAATAATTCGGATCTGTCGTGTTAATTTCGCGGTCCCAGTCATAAGAGAAACCAAGTGATTTAATTTGACGACGGAAATTGTTAATGTTCTGTTCCGTAAATTCAGCGGGATCATTTCCCGTATCAAGCGCGTACTGTTCTGCAGGAAGTCCGAATGCATCCCAGCCCATCGGATGAAGGACGTTGTAGCCCTGCATACGTTTGAAACGGCTTAAAATATCCGTTGCTGTGTAGCCTTCTGGATGGCCGACATGAAGTCCTGCGCCAGATGGATATGGAAACATATCAAGCGCGTAAAATTTCGGTTTTTCCGGTTCTTCGTTCGTTTTAAATGTTTTATTTTGCTCCCAGTATTGCTGCCATTTCTGTTCAATTTGCTTATGATCGAAATTCATTCGTTGAACCTGCCTTCCATCTTATGTAATCTACAAATGAAAAAACCCCCGCCCCAAAATATGGGACAGGAGAGAATTGTCTCTTCCTGTGGTACCACCCAATTGTGATTGTACGCGTTGAGTATACCGGACTGCACCATCCATCCGCCGGCTCTCTTCATTATAAACCTTTAACACTCATTGTAAAAAAATTTCGGTTAATATGCAAGCGCATTTTACCCGGGACCACGTTCATGTTAAAATTTTACCTTGGATGGAGCATGAAAGGAGGAATGATCATGACAAACCCATTTCCTTACGCAAGTGATGATAAGCGATACCTTACGTGGAATTATCATTTACGTGAGCATTTTGGTCATAAAGTGTTTAAAGTAGCACTTGACGGAGGCTTTGACTGCCCGAACCGTGATGGCACTGTGGCGTTTGGCGGCTGTACATTTTGCAGTGCAGCCGGTTCCGGTGACTTCGCTGGTGATCGTGTTGATCCACTTGAAAAACAGTTTAATGATATAAAAGCCAAAATGCATCAAAAATGGAAAGATGGCAAATATATGGCCTATTTTCAGGCATACACAAACACACATGCACCCGTTCATGTGCTTCGCGCGAAATACGAACGGGTATTGAAGCAAGATGATGTTGTTGCATTATCGATTGCAACACGACCAGACTGCCTGCCAGATGACGTCGTGGACTATTTAGCCGAACTAAATGAACGTACTTATTTATGGGTCGAGCTTGGTCTGCAAACGGTTCACGAACAAACAGCTCAACTGATCAACCGTGCACATGACTTCCAAACGTATGTTGAAGGTGTTGAAAAACTGCGTAAACATAATATCCGTGTCTGCTCCCACCTTATAAATGGACTCCCGCTCGAAACGCCAAAAATGATGATGGAAACGGCTCAAGCGATAGCTGATCTTGATGTACAGGGAATTAAAATTCATTTGCTACATTTATTAAAAGGGACACCTCTTGTGAAACAGTATGAAAAAGGACTGCTCAACTTTTTATCATTTGACGACTACGTCCATCTCGTGTGCGATCAGCTTGAAATATTGCCGCCAGAAATGGTCATTCACCGCCTTACAGGCGACGGTCCCATTAACTTAATGGTCGGCCCAATGTGGAGTGTAAACAAATGGAAAGTGTTGAACGCTATTGACGCTGAACTCGTCCGGCGTAGCAGCTGGCAAGGGAAATTGTACAAAAAGGCCGTGTTGCAACCATGACACTCGACGGCATTTTACCATTCGCACGAATTCTGCTTGAAAAAACAGTGTCTGCCGGCGGTTTCGCTGTCGATGCTACAGCAGGCAACGGCCACGATACACTCTTTTTAGCGAAGCTTGTTGGCGAATCTGGACACGTTTTCTCATTCGATGTGCAAGAACAGGCAATTAAAAATACAGGCGAACGCTTGAAACAGGCGAGTGTTTCAAACCGTGTATCGCTTTATCATTCCGGTCATGAGCAAGCAGCAAAGCTCATTCCGGCTGACTATCACGGCCGATTATCTGCTGCTATTTTCAATCTTGGCTATTTGCCAAAAGGTGACAAATCGATCGTAACAAAACCCGATACAACGATCGAAGCGGTGCAGCAATTGTTTACGATGTTGAAAACCGGTGGTGTCATTGTGCTCGTCATTTACCACGGACACGAAGAAGGCGCTGCTGAACGCGAAGCAGTCGTGTTATTCACAGAGACGCTGGATCAAAAGCACGCTCACGTCATGCGCTACGAATTTATCAATCAAGCAAACAATCCGCCATTTATCATCGCGATCGAGAAGCGGTGAGCGTGAACAAGTATGTGAATTGATTTTAAAAGGATGAGATGAGGCGTGACGGTCATCGGTGGATTGACCGGCTGGACGTTACTAACGCTCGTTATTGCCCCCATTGTATATGAAACGCTATCGAAATGGATAAGGGGGAAAAGCATAATTTAAGTGACAGGCAGTCTTCCAACGAGGAGGCTGCCTGTTTTTGTAACGTTGTGTACGATTCGTTGGCGTTGTGTGCGAACACGCTAAAAAATCGAAAAGCCCGGAGACGATGAAGTCTACGAGCTTGTTTTTAATGAAGTCTCACTTTATTTCAGAACACGAAAAAAATCTATTACTCAGCTTTGTACATTTTCCGGATTGTTTTATACGTTCGTCCATTCCAGTAAAAGAAAACACTCGAAAATCCCGCTGTATGAACGAGCTTTCGGCACTGGTTTTGTACACTTTTCTTCTCAGTTGCTTTTTCTTCGGACAAATAAACCGCCACGATACCTTCAATTAAAAATGAATGAAACTTTGCGTGAGGAAGCGATTCTGTTCCTTTTTTGGCTTGCTGTAAAAAGTGTAAGAAGCGATCCATCATCACCGATTCATTTTCATAATAAGTACAAAAATTCAGCTCGCCGTCTTCTTGATCCTCTTCTTGATCGATAAAGTAATCAAGTAAAATATGGATGCCCTGACCGTATGGAAAGTAGCAGTCACGCACCATTTTAGCGTATGTCGGCGTAAAAGCTGGTCCCATTGCACACGACATTAAGCAGTACACACCAACCGTTGAACCGGTGCAAGCAGAAAATTCATACCATGTCATATCTGGCAAATCTGCTTTATAGCTTTCAAACCAGTGGATCAGCCGCTCTTCCCGCTCTTCTTCTCGCACATGCTTATGAATTTGCAATTCACTGTAATACTGGCTTAAATCCAGCACATGCGGCTTTGCGGCCGAAAATGATGGGGTATTCGCAACAATACGCCGGCATCCATCAACGAGCGCGTTTAAGTAGCCGCCATCGTCTTTCGTCTCGCGGAAGCGGTAATAATCACTTTTTGCCTCGCCGGGAAAGAAACAGTCGTGCAGCGCTTCATGCAGCGCCGCAAAATCATCCGGATTAAACGACCTCGTTTGATCGCACAAATTATCAAGATAATCACAAATGAGCTGATACGGAACAATAAATGCAATGGCATCTACTGATTTCTCACCTGCAAGCATGGAAATAATACCACCGGCTTCACAATGAAAATATTTTTTTTCATATACATCCAGCGCTTGTTGACGAAGCTCCGGATCCGGAATACGTTCCGCCATCACTTTCCATTTACTCCATTCCGTCTTTACTGCTGGATAAATGCTTTTATATGCTTTTCGCATTAATAATAGCGAATTTTTAGGGACATTCATTAAGTTACCTCACTTTTCAATAATAAAACCGAGTGCGCGCAATCGGTTATGAACAAAATCAATCGTATAGCGAAATACATCATCCCGCTCTGGTTCATTAAAAATTTCATGATACAATTTAGGCCATTCTTTATACTGCAGCTCGGATACGTCGATTTTTTTCGTGAATAAGCGGACAGCACTGCTGTCAACTATTTTATCATCGCCGGCCTGCATAATAAGATGAGGAATATCGGGTATTTCACCGGGCCCCGCAGCAACCATTTTAATCGCCTGGATGACTTCACGATACCAGCGGACCGACACTTTTCGGACAAACATTGTATCTTCCATGTCGAACGCCCGCACCTCTTCATTCCGCGTCGACATATCGACGGTAATGCCCGAGTCAAATTTTAGCGATGGCGTCATAGTATTAAGCCCGTGTGACATCATGTTTAAATGCTTTGGCGGCACGTGTTTCATTTTAAATAGTGGTGATGATAAAATGACACCCGCAAGTTCAGGCTTCTGTTCCTGCAAATAACGAGTAACAATCAGTCCGCCCATGCTGTGACCGAGTAAAAAAACCGGCACATCAAACTGATAGGCTGCATTGACCCAGTCAGAAATTTCATTTGTATATTCAGTAAAGGACGAAATATGACCACGCTTGGCACGTGATGTCATTCCTTGTCCTGGCAGGTCGCCCATAACGACATTAAACCCATTCTGCCGCCACATTTCAATAAGCCAGCCGTAACGTCCGTGATGTTCAAGTGCACCGTGCACGATGACGATCACACCTTTTGGTCGCCCTTCACACTCCCATTTCCACATAGTTGCTCTCTCCTTCACAAACGGCAATCGTTTTTTCTATTATACAAATCTTTTGGCTTTCGATAAAATAAAACGGTACATATAAAAAAAGAAAGGGGTTTCATAGATGATTTATCCTTATAAAGACAAAGAACCAGAGATTGCAGAGTCTGCTTTTATTGCAGATCATGTCACAATTACCGGTGATGTGAGCATCGGAGAGGAATCTACCATTTGGTACAATACCGTGATTCGCGGCGACGTCGCTCCAACTGTTATTGGAAATCGAGTCAACGTTCAAGACAATTCCGTCCTGCATCAAAGTCCGAACAACCCGCTCATATTAGAAGATCATGTGACGATCGGCCACCAAGTTCTTTTACATAGCTGTAAAATTAGAAAAGGTGCACTCATCGGCATGGGGTCCATTATTTTAGATAATGCTGAAATTGGTGAAGGTGCGTTCATTGGTGCCGGCAGCCTCGTTCCGCCTGGCAAAATCATCCCACCGAACACAATGGCATTCGGGCGTCCCGCTAAAGTCATTCGCGATGTTACTGAAGAGGACCGGAAAGATATGGAACGAATCGTCCGAGAGTATGCGGAAAAAGGACAATATTATAAATCTATTCAAAAATGATGTACAAGATATGCTAACAAAAGTATGGAAATGAACATTGCGTTTTTAACCTGTGATCCGATCATTTATTGGTGGATCCCACCAGCTGTCATAAAAGCATACCATCATACAAAAAAGACTGCCTGAAAGTCAAATAACTTTCAGGCAGCTTTTTATTATTTTGCTTCTGATTTCAAAAGCTCAGCTTTGTCCGTACGTTCCCATGGAAGATCCACGTCCGTACGCCCAAAGTGGCCGTATGCCGCTGTTTGACGATAAATAGGACGGCGCAGATCAAGCATGTTAATAATTCCTGCTGGACGAAGGTCGAAGTTTTTGCGAATTAAGTCAACAAGAACTTCTTCTGACACTGTACCTGTTTCAAATGTGTCAACAGCAATCGATACCGGCTGTGCTACACCGATTGCGTATGCAAGCTGAACTTCACATTTATCCGCAAGACCCCCAGCCACGATATTTTTTGCCACGTAACGAGCTGCGTAGGCCGCAGAACGGTCTACTTTCGTCGGATCTTTGCCAGAGAATGCCCCACCGCCATGACGAGCATATCCGCCATACGTATCAACGATGATTTTGCGGCCTGTTAAACCTGCATCTCCCTGTGGTCCGCCGATCACAAAGCGGCCTGTCGGGTTAATGAAAAATTTCGTTTCACTATCGATCAATTCAGCCGGTACGACTTCATTAATGACATGTTCGCGAACTTCTTTTTGAATTTGCTCAAGTGTAATTTCCGGATGATGTTGAGTTGAAATAACGATTGTATCCACACGAACCGGCTGGCCATGTTCATCGTATTCAACCGTTACTTGCGTTTTGCCATCCGGACGAAGGTATTCAAGCACTTCATCTTTACGTACCTGTGTCAGACGACGTGCAAGTTTATGTGCGAGTGAAATGGGCAGCGGCATTAATTCCGCTGTTTCATTGCATGCGTAACCGAACATTAAGCCTTGGTCACCGGCACCGATTTCGTCGATTTCTTTATCCGTCATCTGGCCTTCACGTGCTTCGAGTGCCACGTTTACACCGGCTGCAATATCGGGTGACTGTTCATCAATCGATGTCAATACACCAGCTGTTTCGTAGTCAAATCCATATTTTGCACGTACATACCCAATTTCTTTTATCGTTTCACGAACGATTTTTGGAATATCCACATAAGATGAAGTGGTAATTTCCCCGGCAACGAGTACGAGCCCCGTTGTGACAGATGTTTCCGCTGCTACACGGGCATTCGGGTCTTTGTCAAGAATCGCATCAAGTATCGCATCGGAAATTTGGTCACAGATTTTATCTGGATGTCCTTCCGTTACAGATTCTGATGTAAACAGGCGACGCTGTTTTGTCATGAAAAAATTCCTCCTTTAAATCAGTATGGGTACGGTACTCATATTCCCCCGATGATCCGGAAAATAAAAAAACTCTCCCGGCATAGAGAGAGGAAAGGTTGTTTTTACTCGGGCCTTTCACTCTTATCGTCCAAGGTTGATCCTTGCTCAGGTTTAGCACCTTTTCCGCGTTTTATACGGCAGGTTGCTGGGTTTCACAGGGCCTGTCCCTCCACCGGCTCAGGATAAGAGTATCCGTTCAAGTGTCAATGTTACGAAAGATCATTCATCATGTCAACCGATTTTTCTTAGAAAAAAGATAAGTTACATGTGCAGCATCATTTGTCGCAGATGAACGGTCAGTAAATTCCCATTGAATCGGACGGAAGAGAAACTTTATATGATCCAATATCACTCTTTCTTATTAATATAGTACACTGATCAAACCCCAAAAATCAAAAAAATCATTAAAATATAAAAATATCTTTAAATAGTATAGATTATTGATATTAATGTGTTATACTAATTTCATCTTAACCACAACACATATAAAAATTTCAAAAAGGATGGTCGTACAAATATGAACTCTCTAACTGTTTCCAGCGAAATCGTCGAGCTGCTGAAAGGCTCAAATGTATTACAACAGCCTTCTGTACCTGTACTCGTAGAAAAGGTACTCAAACGCGCTGAAGGTATTTTAACCGCATCCGGTGCGGTTTGCGCCGAAACAGGCAAATATACAGGACGCTCTCCAAAAGACAAATTTACCGTCAAAGAAGCGGCCGTAAAGGATAAAATCGATTGGGGCTCGAACCAACCGATCTCTGAAGAAAAGTTTAATAACTTGTACGATAAAGTCCTACGCCATTTAAAAGAAAAAGATGAACTGTTCGTTTTCAATGGCTTTGCCGGTGCAGATCATAAACATCGCCTGCCCATTCAGGTCATCAATGAATACGCGTGGCACAACCTGTTTGCTCATCAATTGTTCATCCGTCCGACAGAAGAAGAGCTCCGCACGCATGAAGCGGGATTCACGGTTTTATCTGCTCCGACGTTCCAGGCCGATCCCCTTGTGGATGGCACTAATTCTGAAACGTTCATCATTATTTCATTTGAACAGCGCGTCGTGTTAATCGGTGGAACAGAATATGCTGGAGAAATGAAAAAATCGATCTTCTCCGTGATGAACTACCTTTTGCCAGAAAACAACGTATTGTCCATGCACTGCTCGGCAAATGTCGGCTACGAAGGTGATGTTGCCCTGTTCTTTGGTCTTTCCGGCACAGGCAAAACGACGCTTTCTGCTGACCCGAACCGACGCTTGATTGGGGATGATGAGCATGGCTGGTCTGCAAACGGTGTGTTCAATATTGAAGGCGGTTGCTATGCAAAAACAATTGGCTTGACACGTGAAAAAGAACCGCAAATTTACGATGCGATCCGTTTCGGCTCTGTTCTCGAAAACGTTATCCTTGATCATGATACACGCATTCCAGATTACACTGATAACTCGTTAACTGAAAATACGCGTGCGGCTTACCCGATTCAAGCAATTGAGAATATTATTGATCCAAGCATCGCGGGTCATCCACATACAATTATCTTTTTAACAGCTGATGCATTCGGCGTTTTGCCTCCAATCAGCAAGTTATCAAAAGAGCAGGCTATGTACCATTTCTTGAGTGGATACACATCAAAACTTGCCGGTACAGAACGCGGCATTACAAGCCCGGAAGCTACATTCTCAACATGCTTTGGCTCACCGTTCCTTCCGCTTCCTGCAACCGTGTACGCAGAAATGCTTGGCAAAAAAATTGACGAGCATAACGTGCAGGTATTCCTTGTGAACACAGGCTGGACAGCCGGCGAATACGGGACAGGACAACGTATGAAGCTTTCATACACACGTGCGATGATTCAAGCAGCACTTGAAGGAGAACTAAATAACGTTGAAACATACACAACAAAAGTATTCGGTCTCAATATTCCAGTTCAAGTACCAGGCGTGCCTGATGATGTATTAATTCCACGTAAATCATGGGCTGATCAGGAAGCGTTCATGGTCAAAGCACAAGAACTTTCTGCTAAATTCCGTGCTAATTTCAAAAAATTCACCGGTGTTCCTTCTGACATCGAAGTACTTGGCGGACCTAAAATGTAAATATGAAAACCCTCCTGTTCATCAGGAGGGTTTTCATATTAATTCGTTGATTTCAATGATACTAGTGTATACGTAATGGTTGTCGTATCATTTTGCCACTCCACTTTTTCAATAATTGCTATCCCGCTTTGCTCACTGTCTTTCACCTTGTATACGGCAATCGGAATGTCTATTGGATACAGACGGTAGCCGTTCTTTGTTAATACAAATCTGTTTTCCTCTTCTCTCGTTTCATTTCCTTTCGTGACAATCATTGTGTTTAATTCCATTGGCATGCCCATCATACATTCCCCTTCCCTTTTTCTTTCATCCATACTGCAATTTTCCCGACAATTTTGCGATTTACAGCAGGTGGTATGTAATGATCATACTCGTTAAAATATAATATATCTGCCTTATTCAACTTTTTCTCAAGACGATATGCATGTTCTACGGATACGTTGTCATCAAGCCTCCCGTGAATAATGAACACAGGAGCTGTTATCATCGCTGCTTCGTTTAACGGCGTACGCCAATCATATTGCTCAGGTACTTTATTCGGACTGCCGCCTATGACACGTTTCATCATCCTACGCATATCGCTTCGTTCTTTATAGGTGAGGATCATATCTGATACGCCGCCCCATGTCACTAGTGATGAAACTGGCCTGTAAATGGCCGTTAATATCGCCATAACACCTCCTCTTGAAAACCCGAATACGTGAACACGTCCATTTCTTACACGTTCATTGTCTTGTAACAAGTCAAACCCAGAAAATGCATCTTCCCGATCCTCCCCGGCAAAATCTTCATTTCCTTCACCACCACGGTTGCCTCGGTAAAATGGTGCAAAGACAATAAATCCTTCGGCTGCAAACTCCGCAATTCGGGCCGGACGCACCATACCAACACTTTTGATGCCACCGCGCAAGTACAAGAGACCATCATGCTGTTCGTCGTCCAAAGGCTCCGCTAGAAACCCTTTGACGCGTAGTCCACCTGATTTATATACGACTGTATACAGACGTACATGTGGATTTGGCGATGGATAAGGCGTACGCTCTATCATAAAAGTCCTTTCCTTTCCAGCTCATGAAACGAGCAGGCGATTACATCGTCTTTCATTAAAAATGAATAAGATTCTTGGAAACGCACGTGTAATAAATCGCCCGTTTCATTGTATGGACCATCCGTTTCCAAATAATCTTCTTTCTTTTCTATATCCGTTACACGTGCAAAAAAAACCGCTTTTAGAAACGGTTTTTCTGGAACATGTACACAATACTCACCTATAAAGTGCAATTCGGCAACGTGGGCACCAGTTTCTTCCCATATTTCCCGACGCGCTGCCTCTTCCAACGTTTCATCTTGTTCCTTTTTTCCACCTGGAAATTCAAGACCACGCTTCCGATGTTTCGTTAACAGCCACCCCTCCATATACCGACAAATAACAAAGACATGCGTCGGTGACTCCCTGAAAGCACCGCGCTCAAATGTCATATTTACAGAAAATCCATTTTTGTCTATAAAAGTATGCACCCATGACCCCTCATCTCTGCTTCATATCACTCTATTATACTTCATTACGCAGCTTTTTTATATGTGTACGAGCATCCTCGTCACCGAGTTCGTACAATTTATCATACACCTCCATCATTCTGTTATCGTATTGATCATTGTCTTTGTCCATATGATACGGAATATACGGTACATGTGCCCGCCAGAACGTGCGAGAATCTGCTCCATTCATTTCGTTAAACAATTCACGCAAATCTTGAATTTCTTTTTCATTTGCAAAAATACGAAAGTTCCATGGTGAAACATCCGATCTTGACTGAATTTCACCGTTTGCCATCTGTATATAATAGGGCTGTTTTTCCATATGAATCCCTCCTTTTCCCGTAGAATGCCCGTTAAAACTTTTTTCATCCACTGAAAAAAGTTGGAATATGATAGCGTTTTCATGTATAACTATATATATATTCTATTTAAGGAGGGACAGGGATGAATTTCGTGGATGAGCTGTTCGAATTGTACCGAGGGAGGCTGCAGGGGACGGAAGATGATCTTGATATGATTACGCTGACGGTACTTGGTGAAATGTCTGAAGCGGATATTTTGAAAGTCATTCAAGATATGCCACAAGAAGAACTGGCCTGGCTGTTCCGTGTTTATTTGCACGAAGGCTTGAAAGAAAAGTTTAATCAGGATCAAATACCTGTACGAAAAAACAGCCAGTTTCATTAATACATACAAAAGAAGGAAGAAACCTAACAAAAATCGAGCCTTGAGCAGGCTCGATTTTTGTCTTATTTTCCGAGAAATGATTTAAGCATCCAAATATGCTGCTCAAGGCTTTGATGAATAGCAAGAAGCATATCACCTGTTGTTTCATCGCCTACTTCATCGGCAAGATCCATCGCTTCTTTCAATTCAGCTGTCATGGTTGAAAAGTCATCGATAATCGATTTCACCATTTCTTCCGCCGACTCTTTTCCTTCCGCTTCTTTTACCGTTGCCTTATCAAGTGATTCTCTGAGTGTCGCAATCGGCTTGCCGTCAAGAGCAAGAAGGCGTTCAGCCAGTTCATCAATGTGAAGGCTTGCTTCAGTGTAAAGCTCTTCAAACTTTGCATGCAGTGTAAAGAATTGATGCCCTTTTACATACCAGTGATAATTGTGAAGCTTCGTGTATAAAATAGTCCAGTTTGCAATTTGCTTGTTTACGCTGCTTGTTAATTTCTTTGCCATAAAAAAAATACCTCCAAATATGTAATTAATCTTGACATTATATTACTTCCCTCTTTGTTCAAAAGTAAACATAATCGTGATAAACTAGAGAAGTAAAGGGGGGGGTATTTTTTTGACAACTATTATCATTATTTCCATCATTGTCGTTCTCATTATACTTGTCTTATCGGTTCTGACAATTAATAAAGGCTATGATTATAAACATACGATCGATCCACCTGCTAGCGAAAAGCAGGAAGAAACGCGTGAGACAAAGTGAAAAAGTTGTTTCTCAGTTTAATCCATTTTTATCAAAAAGGCATCTCACCGCTTAAGCCGCCAACGTGTCGCTTTTATCCGACATGCTCTCATTACGGATATGAAGCCATACAAAAACACGGCACATTAAAAGGCGGATTGATGACCATCATCCGCCTTTGTAAATGTCACCCGTTTCATTCGGGCGGCGTTGATTACGTACCTGATCAATGGCCGAGGAGAAAATCGGACTGCTAGATGGCAGAAATATCCGATTTTTCCGACCCGGTGAGCAGTTCCTTTTTTTCAAATCCGAACAGCAAAGCAGTCATATTTGCTGGAAAACGACTGATTTCATCGTTCAGTTGTCCGGCAAGTTCATTATAATGACTGCATGCATTCGGCATTTGCTCGATCATTTCATCCACTTGCGCATGAAGGCGAATATACATCGAGGACGTTCGAAGACGTGGACACTTCACAGCAGATGCCGTCATTCTGTCATAAAAGGTGTCGAGCTGTCCGCATACTCGCAGCTTTTCTTCCACTGTCATCTTTGCAAACGTGTCGCGTATAGTCATTATTTCAGCCAGCATTCCCTGCTCATTTAAATCATAAGCCGCCACGATTTCCGCCCACTGCCCATACACGTTGACACAAACTGCCATGAACCGATCCACGTCTTGAAACGATCGATCTGTTTTTTTTTGCAAACCATTAAGTCTCCTATGGGTCATGACAAACAGAAGAAGAGTGGGACCGGCCCCCGCACAAATAATCCACAATCCGTTTTCCAATGCTCCACCTCTTTCCTGCTTTATCCCCACATTAATGGGCAGTAAGACTTCGCATAAAAAGACTACGTTGGGATGAAGAAAACTTCACTGAATAAAGAATGGTTCCCTTATTTATTCGTTACTGCTTTATACTCTTTTTCCCCTTAAATAGTTTCACTTAAACCAAATTTCAAATAAAATATATCTCTTTTCCTACAATCTCAAGCCTTTTTCGATTGACGTCATAACCGATTCCAGGTTTGCTTGATAATTGGATTCGCCCGTTTTCCACCAAAATTTCCGGCTCAATAATGTCCTCTTCCCAGTAATGATTCGATGAGACAATGTCGCCAGGGATCGTAAAGCCTGGCAGTGAAGCAAGTGCCACATTATGAGCGCGGGAAATACCGAACTCAATCATTCCACCTGCCCACAGCCCTGTACGTGCAACCTTACACTCGTCATGAATGCGAACGGCTTCTGTCAAGCCGCCGACCCGGCTGAATTTCACATTGATGATCCGGCATGCCTCCATTTGAATCGCACACTTCGCATCATGCACAGACCGAATGCTTTCATCGAGACAAACAGCGGTATTCAATTGCTTTTGCAGCTTCGAGTGCTCCCACAAATCCTCCACGTGAAACGGCTGCTCAATCATCAGCAATTTAAATTCATCAAGACTTTTTAATTGATCGATATCTTGCAGCCTATACGCAGAATTTGCATCTGCCATGATGGGCGCGTCGGGAAATTGACGGCGAATCTCCGTCAGCATGATTCGATCTGTTTTCGGATTGATTTTAATTTTAATACGTTCGTACCCGGATTGAACGAGTGCCTCTATTCTCGCGATCATATCCGCCGTTGTTTTGCCGGCCGCCACCCCACCGGCCGGGATCGATGTGCGTGTTCCGCCGAGTAGTTCATGAAGCGGTTTGTTTTGCTGTTTCGCATATAAATCCCAGATCGCACACTCCACACCCGCTTTTGCCATTCGATTGCCCCGAATCGTTCTAAAGAGGGCATGCACGTCTTTTGGATGATCAATTGTTTTTCCTTGTAAAAGGGGAAAGAGCACATCTTTTATAATGTGCCATTCTGTCTGTACCGTTTCTTCTGTGTACCACGGTGTGGAAAAAGCCGATGCTTCTCCCCACCCTGTTATCCCTTGTTCGTCTTCTGCTTCAATGATAATCGCTTGACGGACGGACACTGTTTCAAGATGTGTGTAAAAGGGCTGTTTCAGCGGCATTTCGATTACGCGCATCGTTAACTTTTTAATAAGCATGATCATCTCTCCATCTTGCGGCGAGTTCACGGCGCATCAATTTATTTGATGCATTGCGCGGCAATTCAGCCGTCTCAATAAAATAAGCTGGCACTTTGTAGCGGGCCATCTTTTCTATACAAAATGCGGCTAATTCTTCCGATGTAACTGGATGATTGGCGACATAAAAAGCTGCCGGCACACTGCCCCATTTCTCGTCTGCTACACCCGCCACACCGGCTTCACGAATGGCATGATGCGAGGTAAGCACCGACTCGATTTCAGCTGGATAAATGTTTTCACCGCCGGAAATGATTAAATCCGAACGTCGATCAAGTACGTACAAAAATCCATCTGCGTCGAGACGGCCGATGTCCCCGGTGCGGAACCATCCGTCTTGAAATGACGATTCATTTGCTTCCTGGCGGTTTAAATAACCTGTTGTCACATTTGGACCAGAGACGAGTATTTCACCTTCGTTTTCTCCATCAATTTTCACAGCACAAGGGAAAAGCGGTTTGCCGACAGAGCCGAGTTTCTCCATGGTATATTCAGGTGCAAGTGTCACAATTTGAGATGATGTTTCTGTCATCCCGTACGTTTGAAAAACAGGTATGTTCTTTTGTTTGCACTGCTCTAGAATCGATACTGGTGCCGGCCCGCCACCGAGAAGCATGCAGCGAAACCGTGGACTATACGTACCTGAAAGTCTGTTTATCATATTGCTTAGCATCGCTGACACGACGGAAATGATCGTTGCTTCTCCATTTTGAAGCGATTCATTAATAACTGAGGCGTCAAATTTTTCAACGAGACGGACTTCCATTCCATACAGAACACTTTTCATTAAAATGGAGTAACCCGAAATATGAAACAGCGGCACGGTACAAAGCCATGAATCATCGACGTGAAGACCGAGATTGAGTGCTGAAGCAGTCACACTAGCATAATGATTTCCATATGTTTGTATAACGCCTTTTGGACGTCCCGTTGTACCAGATGTGTACATAATCGAACATATTTCACCCATTGAAAATAGGTCTCGCGGTGTAAATTGTTCGTCAGTGGAATTACTTGAAATAGAAATAGATGGAATGCCGGAAATGGCTGATGCCTTTTTTTCATGTAAAGAGTCGAATAATAAATGCGATGCATTGGCATCTCGTAGCTGCCACTCGATTTCTTTGGCTGTGAGTCGACTGTTTAGCATAACAGCAACCGCTCCAATTTGTTGAAGTGCCTGAATCGTGAAAATCATATCTGGACGATTGGCAGCAAGCACACCGCAAAAATCCCCTTTTTTTATGCCCGACAGGCTAAGTACTGATGCTTTTTTTAGCGTTTCATTGTACATCTCCGCAAATGTCCACGTTTTATTTTCAAAAACAAGTGCTCTTCGATCCGGTGTTAAAAACACGCGCTGTTTTAACCAGTTTGGCATGTTCATAAAAGTCATCCTTTCAATTGAAAAAAAGAGTGTCCTGTTTGAGTGGACACCCTTTTTGCATATGTTTACGGAAATCTTGGGAACTGACCGAAGTCTGGATCGCGTTTTTCTTTAAATGAATCGCGTCCTTCTTTTGCCTCGTCTGTTGTGTAATAAAGAAGTGTTGCATCACCTGCGAATTGCTGAAGGCCAGCAAGACCGTCTGTGTCAGCATTCATCGCTGCTTTAATGAAACGAAGCGCTGTCGGGCTCTTTTCAAGCATTTCTTCCGCCCATTTTATCGTTTCATCTTCTAGTTTATCGAGCGGAACGACTGTATTTACAAGACCCATATCGAGTGCTTCCTGTGCGTTATACTGACGGCAAAGGAACCAGATTTCGCGCGCTTTTTTATGTCCAACAATACGAGCAAGGTAACCAGAACCATAACCTGCATCAAACGAACCGACTTTCGGACCTGTTTGACCGAATACAGCATTATCTGCCGCAATCGTTAAATCACAGACGACATGCAGAACGTGGCCGCCGCCGATTGCATAGCCTGATACCATCGCGATGACGGGTTTTGGAATCACACGGATTAAACGCTGCAGATCAAGCACATTTAAGCGCGGGATTTCATCATCACCAACATAGCCGCCGTGACCCCGTACAGATTGGTCGCCGCCTGAGCAAAATGCTTTGCCGCCTGCACCTGCAAGAACGATGACACCTACTTTAGAATCATCACGCGCACGTGAGAAAGCATCGATCATTTCCATGACCGTTTTCGGACGAAATGCGTTATGTACCTCTGGACGATTAATCGTCACTTTTGCAATGCCGTTATACGTTTCATACATAATATCTTCATATTCACGTTCAGTTACCCAATTCACAGCCATCAAAATTGCCTCCCTTTTATATCAAACAAAAACGTCTTTACTATTGTACCAAATTTTTCGCGTTGCTCCACATGAACTGCATGGCCTGCCCCATCAAATTCAGTCCATTTGCAGTTTGGTATGCTTGTTTTCATACGGCGGGCGATGTTTGTGAATTTTTGGTCGAGCGTGCCCGTCAATAATAGAACAGGCATCGTTAAGTCATGGAGACGATTCCAGTAGGATTTCTGTGCCCCGGTACCCATTCCACGAAGCGACGAAGCAAGTCCTGATTTAGACTGACTCAACCGCTCGCGGCGCATCGATTCACGGATTGGAGCAGACAATGATTTTTGCGTTTCAAACATAGGTATATTTTCCCAGAAATCTACAAATGTTTCAATCCCGTCCTGCTCAATTTTTTGTGCAAGCTTCTCATCAGACTGGCGGCGTAATTCACGTTCTGCTTCCGTATCAAGTCCCGGTGAAGCACTTTCAAGGACGAGTGAGCGGACAGATGTTGGATATAAAACAGCCAATGCAAGCGCCAGCCGGCCGCCCATTGAATAACCGACGACATGAAAAGACAGGATTTCTGCATCGTCCATGATTTGTTTCATTGCTTTTGCTTCTGCTTCCAGATTAAATGTAGCCGATAGCGTTCGTCCGTGCCCGGCAAGATCCGGCATGACCGCATGGCAGGAAATAGACGATGCGATTTCTTTCCATGTGTCCCCTGTACCCGTAAAACCGTGCAAAAATAAAACGGGTTCCCCCTCACCTTTCTTCTCAATTCGGTAGAAGGAAAAATCGTTCATCTCATTTCCTCCAGTGCCTGTTTTGCCTGTTGAATGGCTTCTTTCCATAACGTCCGGTGAACCGATGTATTTGCAGCCCGGTCCGTGAACGCTTCTAAAATCGTCACACCGTCGCGTGACTCATTCAGTTCTTTTGCAAGTTGGTCTCCACTGTCAATACGCACATAATGGCAGCCATACAATGCCGCTGCATGTTCAAACTTAAGTCCTGTCGGTGTGCCAAACAGCCGCTCAAAGTGCTTTTTTTCACCTGACTGCGGTAAGTAGGAGAAAATGCCACCGCCGTCATTATTCATGACAAGAACGGTCATCGATAGCCTGTTCATTTTCGCCCCAAGCAATCCGTTCACATCGTGGAAAAAGGAAAGATCTCCTATGACGGCATACACATTTTCACCACTTGCGGCAATACCAAGCGCCGTGGATACAAGTCCATCAATGCCGTTCGCACCACGGTTTCCGTACAGACGAACATGCTGTTCACCCGCAAATAAAAATGAATCAAGATCGCGGATCGGCATGCTGTTTCCTGTGAAGATAGAGGCACCCTCTGGAACGGCCTGTAAAAACCGGCTGAACAAAGCTCCTTCATCCATTCCATCCGCTTCTTTCATGACAGTCCGTGCCGCTGCATTCACTTTTTGCCAGCATGTCGTCCAGTTCGATGACTGTTCGGGCAGCCGCTTCATCATTTCTATACAAAAAGCGGCTTCATTGACACGTACCATATGCGTTGCCAGATGAAATGGATCACGCCAACCGCCGTCCGTATCCACAATGACATGCGGAACATTGCTGTGTCGCTCCATATAAAGCATGAGCGATTTTGACACAGGCAATGCTCCAAACCGGATGATCACTTCCGGCTTTAATGCATCTTTAATATCATCATCGCGTAAAAACGCATCATAGCTATCCATGACATCTGCGTTTTTACGGAGCTGCGAAAGTGGATCGGCAATAATGGGCCAGCCTCTTTTTTCAGAAAGTGAAAGAATAGCTGATAATGCGTTCATATTTACTAATTCACCGGCAACAATGACACCTTTTTCAACGTGAATCGTGTCTGCAATTTCGTTCATTTGCTGCTCATCTGGCATTTGTTTCCCCGTAATTAACCGGATTGGTGCAGGAATATAGATGCGTTCATAAATCCCATCATAATCCGGCAAAAGCGGTTCTCTGTATGGAAAATTAAGATGAACCGGTCCCCCCGGCGCTGCAGTCGCTTCAAACACAGCACGTGCACCTTGCGTTCTGACATATCTTAGTGCATTTTCAGTTGATTCCGGAATGGCCATCTCTGCAAACCATTTTGCCGTGTGGCCGTATAGATGAATTTGATCAATCGCCTGCGGTGCGCCGACGTCCCGCAATTCAGGGGGACGATCTGACGTCAAGACGATAAGCGGTACACGCGAAATAGCCGCTTCAGCAACTGCCGGCATGTAATTAGCCGCTGCTGTGCCTGACGTACAAAGAAGTGCCACTGGTTTTTGTGTTGATTTTGCTAGACCTAATGCAAAAAAACCGGCTGACCGCTCGTCTACTTGAATAAAAGTTGTTAAATCCGGATGCTCTTCCATTAATATAGCCATCGGTGTCGAGCGAGAACCTGGACTGATGACTGCATACTCTACGCCTGAACGATTGAGGCTGTCAATAAAATGAGCGTTATACTGTGTCATATTTTCTTGATGATTATTCATCGCTTCCTCCAATCGCCCGAAGCATCGGCCGAAGTTTCATATTTGTTTCCTCTAGCTCTGTTTCTGGATTTGAATCGGGTACGACTCCACATCCTGCGTATAAAAATGCCTCATTTTTCACAAGTAAACCTGAACGGATTGCAACGGCAAACTCGCCATTTTTCCGGTAATCCATCCAGCCAATCGGTGCCGCATAAAATCCGCGGTCCATCGGTTCTAGTTTTCGGATGACATGAAGTGCTTTCTGCGCCGGCAATCCACCAAGTGCTGGTGTCGGGTGAAACCGCTCCACGAATCGTAAAACCGATTCATGTTCATCAGCTGTTCCGATAACCGGTGTATACAAATGTTGAATATCACGTACTTTCATAATAATCGGTTCATTCGGCACCATTACCTCTTCGCACATCGACTGCATTTCGCGGCGAATCATCTGAACGACATAATCATGTTCAATTCGATTTTTATCGTCCGTTAATAACGCCGTTTCCAGACGTTGGTCTTCTTCTTCCGTCTTACCGCGCGCAGTAGAACCGGCTAGACACGTCGTCAATAACGTACTGTTGCGCTTTTTAACGAGCCGCTCCGGAGAAGCCCCGAGAAAACAGCTGTCCATCGCTTCAATAGAAAAGATGAAGCTATCCGGCTGCCCTTCATCAAGACGGCGCAGGACACGATCTGGTTCAATCGCTTGATCAAAAACGGCTGTCACTTTACGGGCAAGAACGACTTTCTTTAATTCATTATCCGATTCAATAGCTTGAATGGCCGATTGAATAGATTTCTTCCATACACTTGAATCACCAGAAAGAATTTTTTTCAAAACGGCTTCTTTATCAAACTGCAAATCATTTCGCGCTAAAATCCATTTCTTTCGTTTTTCAATATAATCAAACAAAGGCTCAGATTCTGCCCCATCACAAAGCATGTTTACCGTCACATATGTTTCTCCGCCATACACGGTCATCATCATCTCTGGCACATAAAAAAAAGAGGGAGCGAAGCGGGACCATTCTTCTCCTTCTTGTTGCGCTGGATCGAATGAAAAGCCGCCGAATGCAACCGGACCTGTTCCATATACATCATACGGATTATGGACAGACGCTCGTTTCATTAAAGCATCCCAATCTGACTCCACTCCGGCAAACCGATTTTTTGGTCCATGCTGAATAGTATGAACACTGCCAAGCCCGGCCAGCGTCATTTCACCATCACGGTCTTTAAAATAAAACCGCTCGCCTTTATACCACTCTTTCCCTTTTTCATAAAAACGAATAGGATCGGCTGCTTCCACTTTTTCAACGTAGCTAAACAGCGTCGATCCGTTTATTTCCTGTATAAAATTAATAAAGGCCCCTTTTAGCGGATGCCCTTTTATCTTAGCCAATGAAATCCCTCCATTGTGCAGACCAAAAACGGTCAAACTTCTTTTAAGATACACCTGTTTTCAACAGAGTGTCAACGATTCGCATTCTTCTTCCTTATTATATACCACTTAACATCGATTTTCATTTCGAATAACATTGTTCGAGTTTTCCGAAAATGGTTTCTTTCTCTTTTAATTTGTGAAAAAAGATTGACACTTTTAATTTCGTTTTCTACACTTGATAAAGGACATATGTTTAATTGTTCACAATGATTGATTAGGGGAGACTTATATAATGAAACAAATCCCTTCCGCGGATACGGGCTTTCAAATATGGTGGCAGCTTATGCGCCCTCATACGCTGACAGCTGCATTTGTCCCTGTTTTTCTCGGGACTGTGCTTGCACTTGAGCATACCGAATTACATGTCTTTTTATTTTTGGCAATGTTGATTGCGTCTCTGCTTATTCAAACGGCGACGAACATGTTCAATGAATATTTCGATTATAAGCGCGGGCTTGATACCGAAGAATCGATCGGCATTGGCGGCGCCATTGTGCGTAATGGTGTTAAGCCAAAAACCGTATTAAATATGGCATTTTTGTTTTTCGGTATTGCGCTTTTGCTCGGTATTTTTATTTGTTCTGTGACAACTTGGTGGATTGGTCTGGTTGGTGTGATCTGCATGGCAGTCGGTTATTTATACACAGGCGGTCCTCTTCCGATTGCATACACACCTTTTGGAGAACTTGCATCCGGTTTTTTAATGGGTGGCGTCATTATTTATATTTCGTTTTATATTCAAACCGGATTCATTTCAAATGCCGTCATTTCATTTTCGATTCCGATCATTCTTTTAGTTGGCGGAATCAATCTGGCCAACAATATCCGTGACCGTGTTGGCGACAAAGAAGCGGGACGGAAAACGATTGCCATTTTAATTGGTCATGATCGTGCTGTCATGCTTCTTGCGACATTGTTTATTATCGCTTATCTATGGGTGTTCATACTGTTTTTCAGCGTTTACAGTTCTTACTTGCTGTTTTTAACCTATTTAAGCATTCCGAAAGCAATGAGAGCAGTGAATGGATTTAAAGGAAAAAAGAACCCAATTGAGATGATGCCTGCGATGAAGTCAACGGCTCAAACGAATACGATGTACGGTTTTCTTTTATCAATCGGCTTATGTTTAAGTTATCTTTTTTAACCTGCTCTCACATGAGCGGGTTTTTTCATGGGCAAAAACGGTTATATCTATACTATAATGAAAGGATGAGAACTCATGTTAACAACCGATCAATTAGCTGAATAAAAAAAAGAATTGCTCCGTCAGAAAGAATGATTAACGAAACATATTGAACAGGACGATGACAGCAAAGATACAGGTGAATTGTCTTCGTATGATAATCATCCTGCGGATATAGGAACAGAACTATATGTACATGAACGGGATATTACATTAGATGAACATAGCCGCAATGAACTCGTAAAAGTAGCGGCCGCTCTTAAAGCAATGAATGAAGGTACGTATGGCGCTTGTAAAAAAAGCGGTGAAGACATTCCGTTCGAACGGCTTCAAGCTGTACCGACAACACTTTACTCGGTCGAACATACACCGGACCAAACACTTGAAACCGATCGCGTCCCGGAAGACCGTTTGCCGCACCCCGATGACGGCATTGACAGTTTCAATGATGCAGCTGATTATGGTACATCGGAAACACCGTCCGATTTTATAGAAGATAAAGACAATTACAATGAATTCTATAAAGAGGACGAGGATAAATAAACAGCAAAAAAGCCGGCAATGTATGCACCGGCTTTTTTATTAGATGTTCCAGATTTCATTTGCGTATTCTTTAATAGTCCTATCACTTGAGAAGATACCTGAACCGCTAATATTTTTGACCATCATTTTGCGCCAGCGCTCAGGATCCTGTTCATAAATGCGTCCTGCTTCTTCCTGTGCTATACGATAGGCTTCAAAGTCTTTTAAGACAAAATATTGATCGTTTTCAGCTAGCAGTGAGTCATAAATAACACCGAATAATCCTTTATCATCAAGTGTGCCATCAACAAGTTGATCCAATGTACGGCGAATAAGCGGACCATGATGGTAATAATCCATCGAACGGTATCCTCCGTCTCGATCATAAGCCATCACTTCTTCTGCTTTCAAACCGAAAATAAAAATATCATCCGGTCCTGTTTGCTCTAAAATCTCCACATTTGCTCCGTCCAGCGTCCCCATCGTCACGGCACCGTTCATCATAAACTTCATATTCCCTGTACCCGAGGCTTCTTTACTTGCTGTGGAAATTTGTTCGCTAATGTCCGCTGCCGGAATAATATCCTCTGCAAGCGACACACGATAATTTTCCATAAAGACGACGGTAATTAAGCCTTTCGTATCCGGATCATTGTTGACAAGATCAGCAACAGAATGAATTAATTTAATAATGCGTTTTGCATAAAAATAACCCGGCGATGCTTTGGCACCGAAAATAAACGTGCGCGGCGGCATATGATACGATGGCTCATTTTTCACTTTGTTATACAATGACAAAATATGAAGGACATTTAAGAGTTGACGTTTATACGCATGCAACCGTTTTACCTGTACATCAAAAATTGATGTCGGATCAACTTTAATGCCGTTTTGTTCAAAAATGCGTTTCGCTAAAATTTCTTTTCGCTTCAGCTTCACATCCCACAGTTTTTCAAGAAACGCTGAATCTTCCGCAAACGGCGCAAGTTTTGATAATTCTGATGCATCCTTTTTAAAGCCGTCGCCAATCGTATCTGTCAAGAGCGCAGTCAGCTCCGGATTCGCTTTTAAGAGCCAACGGCGGTGCGTAATACCATTCGTTTTATTATTAAACTTCGCCGGATAAAATTGATAAAAATCGTTCATTTCACGGTTTTTCAAAATTTCCGTATGCAGCCTTGCTACTCCATTGACACTGTGGCTGCCTGCAATAGCAAGATGCGCCATCCGTACTTCGTCTTTTGCAACAATCGCCATCTTCTCAATACGTTCCCATTCACCTGGGTATTGCTCCCACAAGCTTTTACAGAAACGTTCATTAATTTCTTCAACAATCATGAAAATACGCGGCAACAGCGGTCTGAAAATACGAATAGGCCAGCGTTCGAGCGCTTCTGATAATGTTGTATGATTCGTATAAGCAAATGTGTTTTCCGTTACATGCCACGCATCTTCCCAGGACATCTGATAATCATCCATCAATACACGCATCAATTCCGGAATCGCCAGCACCGGGTGCGTATCATTAATATGAATCGCCACGCGCTCGTGCAAACTGTGCAGCTCGCCCCCGTTATTTAAATGTTGGCGCAAAATCGAGCGAATACTTGCTGATACTAAGAAATATTGCTGCTTTAAACGCAAAATTTTCCCGTCATCATTTGAATCATCCGGATATAAAAATTCGGAAATGGCTTCTGTCTCTTTTTTATACTTTAGAACATCTTGATTCAGTGAAAAACTCGATGTCTCTGCAGTCCAAAGACGAAGTGTATTGACCGTCTCACCGCCATAGCCAATAACCGGTACATCGTATGGTACTGCTTTTACATACTCTGCATCGACATGGCGGAATTTCATGCCTTCTTTACGTTCAACCACATCAACGCTTCCCCAAAATGGCACTTCTACAGCTAGGTCTGATTTGCGCACTTCCCATACGTATCCGTAGCGAAGCCAATTTTCTGGCAGCTCCATCTGGAAGCCGTCAACCATTTTCTGTTCAAATAAGCCATGTTTATAGCGAATGCCGAAGCCATGTCCAGGCAAGCCGAGTGATGCAAGAGAATCAAGAAAACAAGCAGCTAGGCGGCCAAGTCCGCCATTCCCTAATCCCGCATCCGGCTCAACATTTTCTAATTCCTCAAGAGGTATGCCAATATCACGAAGCCACGTTTCAAGCGTTTCATACAGGCCAAGATTAATTAAATTTTGACCGAGCAAACGCCCAAGTAAAAATTCAATTGATAAGTAATACGTTTGTTTTTTACCTTGGCGATACCGTTCATTTGTTTCAATCCATTCCTTGCTAATATGCTCGCGAACCATCTGGCTTAACGTCACAAACTGCTGGGCACGGGTTGAATCATTAAAACTGATACTGTACGATTGCTCAAGCCGTTTTTTAAACGACTCCTGAAACGCATTTTTTTCAGAAAACATGGCTTTCCCTCCTAATCGATACATTTTCATACAAACGCATATACTCCCGAGCCGACTGCGACCAGCTGTAATCCTCATTCATTGCCTCTTCGACAATTTTCGCCCAAGTATCCGGCTCTTTCTGATATAAGTGTATCGCACGGCGAATCGTATGCAGCATATCATGCGCATTAAAGTTGCTGAATGAAAATCCATTGCCTGATTCCGTTTCCACATTATAGGAACGGACTGTATCGTTTAAGCCACCTGTTTCGCGAACGATCGGAAGCGAACCATATTTCATCGCAATCATTTGACCAAGACCACACGGCTCAAACTGCGAAGGCATTAAAAAGAGGTCTGTCCCTGCATATACTTGATGTGCCAAATTTTCATTAAAACCAATATATGAACGAACTTTTTCCGGATATCGCCATTCCATTTCTCTAAAAAAGTTTTCAAATTCAGTGTCGCCGCTCCCAAGTAAAACAAACTGTACATCGTCTTCAATTATTTGATGGAACACTCGTGTAATAAGGTCCAGTCCTTTTTGCTTTGTCAAACGTGAAATTAAACCGATAATGGGTATATCTTCGCGAACCGGCAAATGGAAAAATTCTTGTAACTTCTGTTTGTTTTCTGCTTTTCCAGCCATGTCACCTACTTTATAAGGTACTATGGACTCATCTTGTTCTGGGCTATAAATCGAATAATCAATGCCATTTAAAATGCCTATTAAATTCCCTTGCCGCTCCTGCAAAATACCATCCATTTGTTCTCCATAATACGGATTTAAAATTTCATTGCGATACGTTGGACTTACTGTCGTAATCTCATCAGAGGCTACAATACCACCTTTCATGAAATTCGTATTGCCGTTAAATTCAAGCTGACCTGTTTGATAATGCTGGCTATGTAAATTCAACAAGTCGGTTACAGCTTGCGGAGGAAAAATCCCTTGGAACATTAAATTATGAATCGTAAACACAGTCTTTATTTTTTCGTATCCTGGACGATGCTGATGTTCAACTTTGAGCATAAATGGAATCATTCCTGTGTGCCAGTCATGACAATGTAGAATGTCCGGATAAAAATCAAGATGATATAGTGAATCCAGCACTGCACGCGTCAAATAAGAAAAGCGCTCGCCATCATCATAATGACCATATAAGCTATCTCGTCTAAAATAATAAAGATTGTCAATGAAATAATATGTGATCCCATCCTGTACAAGCTCAAAAATAGCGCAATATTGATTACGCCATCCAACCGGCACATTAAACACGGCAACTTTTTTCATTTTATCTCGGTATTTTTCCGGTATCATACTGTAGTTTGGCATAATGACCCGGACATCCGCACCTAGCTTCGCCAATTCTTTCGGAAGGGCGCCTGCCACGTCGGCAAGCCCTCCCGATTTAATGAATGGTACACATTCAGATACAGCAAACATCACCTTCATGAGCTTGTCACCGCATTCTCAACAACCGATCCTTTTTTCACAACAAGCGGTTCTTCCGCTGTTCCACGCAAAACAACCCCGTCTCCGACGACCACATCTTTATCAAGAATGACATGCTCAAGCACACAGTTATTACCGATTTTGCTTTTTTGCATGACAATACTGTTTTGAATTATCGACTCTTTTCCAATATACACTGCACGGAAAATAATACTGTGGTTCACTTCCCCTTCAATGTTACAGCCATTTGCAATCATTGAATTAGTAACTTGTGAACCATCTATGTATTTTGTCGGCGGTTCATCTTTTACTTTTGTAAAAATAGGCTGGAATTCATTAAATAATTGGCTCCATTTTTCTTTTTCAAGCAAATTCATACTCGTTTGATAATAGTCATTGATCGTTTTAATACACTTTAAAAGACCATCATATTCATATTTGCATCTTGTATAAGGCGATTTTTCATCCTCTGCTGCATCTTTTACAGATTTATAACCTGTCTCATATCTATTATCAATAATTTCCATAAGTAAAGGAAGCGATATAATATACATTTCCGCTGACTTGCCTTTATGTGTAATTTCAAGTAAGTCACATTCCTGGTTAATAAAACGATCCAGCGCTGGTGTAAAATCCATATTTGCAACCGTCGTGCAGTTTGACACGAGCACGTATTTTTGTTGGCTTCGCTCAAAATAATCACGGTGTTCGTCAAGACGGCTTAATTGTCCATCTTTGGACAGTGACGGAAAGAAAAATAATCCATCACGCTTTCGATTTAAATCCCATTCTTTTCCTGATCCAAGATGATCCATTAACGAACGAGACGGTGAAGGCGGGAAAATAGCGACACTTTGAATCCCTGAATTAACCATGTTAGATATAATAAAATCTACTAACCGATATCGGCCCGCAAATGGAATTGCTGCCGGTGAACGATGAGCAGATAACTTACCCAATTCTCCCGGATACATTGTAACATCTATAATGCCGAGCATTGATTTTTTCATTAAGCTTCCTCCAATTTCGTCCGTTCTTGTGCATGCTCTACTAAGAAAGCTTCTGTAATAAGTAAAATATCATCTGATTTATTGTGAATAATCGTATTTTCTGGCACTTCAAGATTACTCATGACAATTGCCCGTTCAATGAAAGATCCTCGTCCAATACGTGCATTCGGCATCACAACGCACTCTTTCACAACCGCTTCTTTCTCTACTTCAACACCTTGGAACATAACCGAATTCTGAATTTCACCGTCAATGACGCATCCTTCATTTACAAGCGAATGTTTGATAACGGCATCGTTACCAATAATTTGCGGTGGCTGATTTGGATTAACCGAATAAATGCGCCACGAGTGTTCAAATAAATTCAAATCCTGTTCATCATCCAGTAAATCCATATTTGCTTCCCACAAACTTTTCACCGTTCCAACGTCTTTCCAGTAGCCTTCAAATGGATAAGCCACCAATTTCAACTCATCTGACAGCATCGCTGGAATGACATCTTTCCCGAAATCGTTCGATGAATCTGGATTACTTTCATCCATTTCTAAATATTTGCTCAGTACCGACCATTTAAAAATGTAAATACCCATTGAAGCTAGGTTGCTTTCCGGCTTTTCTGGTTTTTCATCAAAGCGTGTCACATTGAAAGATTCATCCGTTTTCATGATGCCAAAACGGCTTGCTTCAACCCATGGCACTTCAATAACCGATATAGTCACATCTGCCTGTTTTTCAATGTGATAATCTAGCATAATATCATAATTCATTTTATAAATATGATCTCCGGACAGAATAAGTACATACTCAGGATCATACTGTTTAATATAATTTAAGTTTTGATATATCGCACTTGCTGTACCAGAATACCATTTTACTTCCGATGACTCACTATACGGAGGTAAAACCGTCACACCGCCATTTCTACGGTCCAGATCCCATGCGCTGCCAATACCGATATATGAGTTTAAGACGAGCGGTTGATACTGAGTCAGTACGCCGACCGTATGAATACCAGAATTTGCACAATTAGAAAGTGGGAAATCAATAATACGATACTTTCCACCATATGGTACAGCTGGTTTTGCCAAGTTCTCCGTCAATTCTTTTAAACGACTGCCTTTACCTCCAGCCAGAAGCATCGCTACACATTTTTGTTTTGCCATATTAGTTCCTCCCTTTATCTTCTTCTATACGCCGTAAGTATACTGCGCCAAATGGTGGTAAATTTATATCGACATAAGCAGGCTGTCCATGCATTACCTCCGCAACCGCTTCAATCTTCGTATTATTCACTTGGTTTGAGCCGCCGAAAGCCGCTTCATCGCTGTTTAATAGCTCTTCATAGGTACCTATTTCAGGTACGCCTATTTTATAATCACTGTATCCGTAATCTCCAAAATTACAAACGGCAACAACTGCATTTCCTTCTTTATCTTTTCGCACATAGGAAAAAACACTTTGATCTTGATTGTGTACATCAATCCATTGAAATCCATCCGGACTATGGTCCAATTCATATAAAGAAGGGACTGTTTTATATACATGCATAAGCTGTTTAAAATAATCATTAAAGCTGCGGTGCATATCGTAATCCATCAAGTGCCAGTCTACTTCTTCAAGGTCTTTCCACTCGGAAAAAGGAGCTATCTCCGTACCCATGAACAACAGTTTTTTACCAGGATGCGCCATCATGAACATGAGCAAGAGCCTAAGCTGTGCAAACTTTTGCCAATAATCTCCTGGCATTTTATCAAGCAATGATTTTTTCCCATGAACGACTTCATCATGTGAAAAAGGTAAAATATAGTTTTCCGAATATGCATACATGAGGGAAAATGTCATCAGATGATGCTTATCTGAACGCTCATTCCAGTGTGTCTCCATGTAATCAAGTACATCATTCATCCAGCCCATATTCCACTTATAATTAAATCCAATGCCGCCTTGATGTACCGGGGCTGTAACTTGCGGCCAGTCACTTGAATCTTCCGCGATCATAAGTGCTTCTGGTTTAAATGCAAACACTGCTTTATTTAATTTCTGTAAAAAAGAAACACCGTGCGGATTTGGTTCCAATCCATCCCGATTAGGCCAATAAAAAATATTTGATACCGCATCGACACGAAAACCGTCTATATGATAATAATCCATCCAGAAAAGCGCATTTGAAATTAAAAAGCTATGCACTTCCGTTTTGCTCAAATCAAAATTGGCTGTTCCCCATACATAATTTTCACGATCCCAATTGTTTTCATATTCGTAGCTAAATCCGCCATCGAAATTATGAAGTCCATGCGAATCTTTACAAAAATGACCTGGCACCCAGTCCATAATAACGCCAAGACCATAGCGATGACATTCATCGACGAAGTACATAAAATCTTCGGGTGTTCCATATCGGCGTGTCGCTGCAAAATAGCCGGTACTTTGATAACCCCAGGAACGGTCAAATGGATGTTCTGTGACCGGCATTACCTCAATATGTGTAAAACCCTGCTCTTTTACGTGAGGGATCAGCATATCCGCTAATTCACGATACGTATAAAGATCATCTTCTCCTTTACCTTTTTTCTTCCATGTACCTAAATGCATTTCATATATAGCTAGTGGTTCTTCATATATATGAGAAGGACGATGATGGCTGCGCCATTTTTCATCGTGCCATATGTACCCGTCAAGTGTATGTACAATACCTGCTGTTCTGGGACGTAACTCCGTCATAAAGGCAAATGGATCCGTTTTATGAATTACTCTTCCGCTTTCTGAAACAATTTCATACTTATAAAGAGATCCTTCTAGGTTTTCTGGCAACTCAAGAAACCACACACCTTCGTTTGTTGTTCGCTTCATTTCTGCTGCATGTCCATTCCATTCGTTAAAGTTACCTATTACCCGTACTTTTTTTGCATTTGGCGCCCATAAAGCAAAAACAGTCTTTCCATTTCGAACATGCGCTCCAAATAAATTGTAAGCTTTAAATAAATTTCCTTCATGAAACAAATGAAGATCAAAATCGCTTGGATAAAATGAATTCGATGACATGGTCCACACCCTTTTGTTATGTATTCTTGGTGAAGTGGAAAAAGAGGAAATTTCGAATAATTCCGTATTTTTCTAATAGTTTTAGTATTCTGTATAAATGATAAATTTCCTTCCTTCATTTTATTAATTATTTGAATCTATTTTTCCAATTAAAAATAAAGACATCTTTGTAATTGAAATTGCATAATTAACTTGTCCAGTTCTTCGCTATATTTAAGAGTTTCACTATCTGTGAATCCCTTTTTTAAACCAGCAGCTATCAGTAACTTACGCATATCATTAACTTGAACGGATAAGTCTTCTAAACTTAATTGAGTAGATACCATTACATCTCCCCTGTGTAAGTTTATTTTCACTAACACAACAGGGAGTATCATAAAATAATCTCAAAAGAATTACCATACATTCGACAAAAGCTCTAAAAACATTACATTTTTTCGAGAAATTAAAGAAGGGATAAAAGGCCAGGGTGCTACCTAGCCGTTAATTAGTGTTTGCAACTAATAGGGGCATCTTTCAGTGAAGTTAAGTTTTTATTATGTATGCTAAGTATATAATTCTCCCTTCGTTACTCATAAAAATCGTCTCTTCTATTTGTCTGTTTTTTTAAAATTAATATTCTATTAATCTTATTCCCATCACAAGAAAAGCCATCTTCGAAAGACCAACTATTACTATATTCTCTAATTCCTATTTAAATAACAATCTTAATCATGTAAAGTTTTTATGAATTTAATAATATGAAATAAAAAAACGCTTTAAGGAATTATTACAATTCCTTAAAGCGTTTTTTAAATTGATGACCCCTACGGGATTCGAACCCGTGTTACCGCCGTGAAAGGGCGGTGTCTTAACCGCTTGACCAAGGGGCCAAACTGGCGGAGAAGGAGGGATTTGAACCCTCGCGCCGGTTACCCGACCTACACCCTTAGCAGGGGCGCCTCTTCAGCCTCTTGAGTACTTCCCCAATTGAATATGGCTCCGCAGGCAAGACTCGAACTTGCGACCGATCGGTTAACAGCCGATTGCTCTACCACTGAGCTACTGCGGAATAAACTAATGGGCCTGAATGGACTCGAACCATCGACCTCACGCTTATCAGGCGTGCGCTCTAACCAGCTGAGCTACAGGCCCATTATATATAATGGAGCGGGTGATGGGAATCGAACCCACGACATCAGCTTGGAAGGCTGAGGTTTTACCATTAAACTACACCCGCGAAGCTAGTAAATTAAATCAGATGGGGCGACTAATGGGAATCGAACCCACGAGTGTCGGAGCCACAATCCGATGCGTTAACCACTTCGCCATAGCCGCCAATATTATAAATGGTGGCTCAGGACGGAATCGAACCGCCGACACAAGGATTTTCAGTCCTTTGCTCTACCAACTGAGCTACTGAGCCTTTTTAAAAAAATGGCGGTCCGGACGGGACTCGAACCCGCGACCTCCTGCGTGACAGGCAGGCATTCTAACCAACTGAACTACCGGACCAACGATTGCGGGGACAGGATTTGAACCTGTGACCTTCGGGTTATGAGCCCGACGAGCTACCGGACTGCTCCACCCCGCGATAATAATAAAAAATGGAGGAGGGAAGGGGATTCGAACCCCTGCGGGATTTGACTCCCCTGTCGGTTTTCAAGACCGATCCCTTCAGCCAGACTTGGGTATCCCTCCGAAATATATACAATTAAGTCGAGTGGTGGACCTTGCAGGACTCGAACCTGCGACCGGACGGTTATGAGCCGTCTGCTCTAACCAACTGAGCTAAAGGTCCTTTAAAGTAGCGGCGGAGGGGATCGAACCCCCGACCTCACGGGTATGAACCGTACGCTCTAGCCAGCTGAGCTACACCGCCCCTGTAAAATTTAAAAATGGTGGAGCCTAGCGGGATCGAACCGCTGACCTCCTGCGTGCAAAGCAGGCGCTCTCCCAGCTGAGCTAAGGCCCCATTTAGTTATATCAAACAAAAGATCGGGAAGACAGGATTCGAACCTGCGACCCCTTGGTCCCAAACCAAGTGCTCTACCAAGCTGAGCTACTTCCCGATTTTAGTACGTTAACCTGCCAATCACTTCATCGTTTACCTTGCAAGTTATGTATGGCGCGCCCGAGAGGACTCGAACCTCTAACCTTTTGATTCGTAGTCAAATACTCTATCCAATTGAGCTACGGGCGCAGCTATTCACTTTTCTTAATAATAAATGGTGCCGAGAACCGGAATCGAACCGGTACGGTAGTCACCTACCGCAGGATTTTAAGTCCTGTGCGTCTGCCAGTTCCGCCACCCCGGCACATCATTCAATTATTGGAGCGGAAGACGGGATTCGAACCCGCGACCCCCACCTTGGCA
>NZ_LQWY01000004.1 GCF_001643235.1 Domibacillus aminovorans | reverse complement strand
CCAAAAAGTGTTTGACTTGCTCATTTGTTTATCTGCAGATGACAGGCATCTGCCAGATAAGATTTAAAACTAAAACGTTGACGTTTTTATTGATTCTGTTCAGTTTTCAATGTTCAATTGCGCTGTTCGACAGCGACTTTTATATACTAACATTTTGCCGCTTTTGTTGTCAACATTTTTTTCAAAACATTTTTCAGCAACTTCGCGTCTTCGCAACGGCAAGATTTAATTTAACATGTTTCTCTACAAAAGGTCAATCGTTTTTTCGTATTTTTTTATTTTTCATTCATATACTTTGTTTAATCCTTTTAAATCGGGGGCTATGACAATGACGCCGTTCCTATTTATACGTGCCAAACAATTAAAATGGGTTGCTTTTTTTCTTATGTCAGCCTGTCTTTTTTTCTTATTTTTGCAGCCTAAAAACGAACATCCCGTTATTTCAATGGATGGAGCAACAAACAATATTTACGCTGGTCAGAGCGGTATTTCTTTAACAGTAAATGTGGATCAACAAGAAAAAAACATTGGGAAATTAGTACATGCTTTGATCAAAAACGAAACAACTGCTTCTTTTTTTGTTACTTCCTCCTGGCTTAAACACCATCCAAAAGCATCAAAATTACTTGTCGACAGAGCATTTGATATAGGTGTTCTTGTTACCGATTCTTCTAATGAGGACAAGATCATTCAAGAAATTGCTGCTGTAAAAAAAATACTTGCTTCGCATGGCCAAAAAGACATTGTTTTTTTACGGGCAGCAGATGGCAATGAACATGAAAATCTTTTGCACGTTGCAGCTGCCCATGGTTATTTGCCCGTGCAATGGAGTATTGATTTGCGTAGCCAATCCGCTGATTCTTTTATAAAAGAATCAGGTAAAGGAGACATTGTTTTATTAAACACTGACGAGGACCAGCTTGCATTGGAGAAATGGATCTCTATTTTATCCCAAAAAGAAAAATTAATCAGCTTGTCTGAAATGATTGGCGGCGATACAAAGATTCAATATATTCCATGAAAAAAAGTCTCAAAGGCCGATTAATTGGCTTTTGAGACTTTTTGATTGTATTTCGGCAGCATTAAGAGCTGAAATGCATTACATGGTAATAGTGTAAAAAGCATTAAGTAAAGCCAGCTTTCTTCATTTGCCTGCAACACAGGAAGCCACTCCAGCGTTGTAACGACGATCATAAAGAACAATGCTGCAACGAAGACATTCTTATTTTTCCCTTTTCCTTTTAGCCATGCAACTAGGAGACCGACAATGAATAAAACGGCTGCTAAAATTAAATAAGAACCGATTGCTTCCCCGTCATTGCCGAATGCTTCAAACCGAAAATAGACAAGGTCGAACAGCACGACAATGATCAGTGCGATCTGAATAAAATTCCAGTATGAGCGGAATAATCCAAGTCCAAACTGATGAATTGTCAAGTAGGCAAAGAACCCCATCTGGCTAATGACACTAAATGTAAAACCAACACCGATCAGCCAAGCAAGAACAGACAGCACTTCTTTCCATTCACCATTTGCGAAAAGTGGTGAAAATTCTCCCCAGCGGATGATAAAGCCTAAAATACCGGCAACCGCTCCACCGATCAGCAATGTATGTGTAAAAAATCGTATCCAGTTTCGTATACCCACGCATGAATCCCCCTGTATATTCTTCTCTTTCGATTGTAACAATACACTAGTGAAAAAGAAAGGTTAAGAGACGTGGACAATTTTTGTCTTTTCACATAAACAGCTTCCGGGCTGTGACCCGGAAGCTGTTTACTTTAAAGATAGTTTCGTATCAAGTTTTGCGGCGATTTCTTGATAAATTGCCCCAAGCGGATGATCTTCTGCATAAACGGATGGAGCAAAGTCCTCTTCATTCCAGTCCGGCTGCTGAAGCGGCAGGCGTCCAAGTACTTCCGTTCGTAATTCATCAGCTAGCTTATCACCGCCGCCTTTACCAAAAATGTACTCTTTTTCACCTGTTGATTTGCTTTCAAAATAAGCCATATTTTCAATAACACCTACTAATTCATGTTCAGTTTGTAGCGCCATTGCACCAGCACGGGCTGCGACGAATGCGGCAGTCGGATGCGGCGTCGACACGATTACTTCTTTACAATGTGGGAGCATCGTATGAACGTCGAGCGCGACATCCCCTGTTCCTGGCGGCAAATCAAGTAGCAAATAGTCAAGATCGCCCCACTCTACTTCTTTGAAAAAGCTGTTTAACATTTTACCAAGCATCGGACCACGCCAGATGACCGGTGCATTATCATCAACGAAAAAGCCCATTGAAATGACTTTTACACCGAACCGCTCAACGGGGATTATTTTTTCACCACGAACAACCGGACGTGTTGTAATCCCCATCATATCCGGTACACTGAATCCGTAAATATCCGCATCAATAAGACCTACTTTTTTGCCAAGACGGGCAAGTGAGATCGCTAGGTTGACCGATACAGTTGATTTTCCAACACCGCCTTTACCACTCGCAATGGCTAAAAAGACAGTCTCACTATTTGGAGAAAGCAATCCCCCATCCTTTTCACCAGCATCTGCACCACGAAATTGAGCTATTTTCTCTTCAGACAGTTCGGTAAAACGAAGGCCAACTGTTTCAACGCCCGCTTCTTTTAACGAATTCACAATTCGCATTTGCAACTGCAATTGTTCAGGCGTTCCCGTTTGAGCGATGGCAATCTTCACGCTCACATGATTTTGTTCTTCTCTCATTGTAATCTCTTCAATGCCGCCCGTTTCTGCAAGTGTTTTATGTAAAAAAGGGTCTTCAAGGGCGTTCACAATGTCGCGTACTCGCGCTTCTGTAATCATAGGGAGCACCATCCTTCACTTGTATTCTTCACTTTACTCAGTATACCATAATCATGTAAATGAAGGATGGAAAACGGTTACTGGCTTTCAAAATAACGCAATATACCACGTGACACGGAAGCTGCTGTTTTATCTTGATACTCCTCACTTAACAGAAGACGACGCTCTTCTCGATTTGATAAAAAACCGATTTCGACAAGTGCTCCTGGTATAGTTGCTTCTTTTAAAATATACACATGTCCAATTTCTGCCGGCTTCCGTTCTGTATTTTCAAGATTAACTGTCAACTCACGCTGAATGGATGTCGCTATTTTTTTATTTTCAGGCAGGTGAGAAGCATAAAACGTTTGAGATCCCCGCCACCTTTCTGATGGGATCGCATTTAAGTGGATACTAACAAATAAATCAGCTCGCGACTCATTAATGAGCCGGCTTCTTTTCTGCAAATCTTCTGTTTTTCGTGTGCGCACGCTCTTCGTTTCTTCCCCTGCTAGATCCTTGTCTTCTTCTCTGGTCATTAACACAACTGCTCCCTGCCCATTTAAATAATCTCTCAGCTTTTCTGAAACGGATAATGCAATGTCTTTCTCCAGTGCGTCAGCGTCTCCCGCACCTCCATCCATCCCCCCATGCCCGGGATCGATCATAATCGTCAGACCCGTAAGCGGCAGCTTCCACGTATTAAAGACAGGCTTTATATCTTGATAAAAAAAGGCGGCGATGGCAATCAGAAGAATTACAACAGCAATCCGCTTCATAAACAGTCCCTCCTGTCACAAACAGTATATGAACGAAATTTCCTGTAAATGAAAAAAATCCTTTCTCCAGGTTGGAGAAAGGGTTTTTGATAACGAAAAATTAACGTTTTGAGAACTGTGGCGCGCGACGTGCACCTTTAAGTCCATATTTTTTACGTTCCTTCGCACGTGCATCACGTGTAAGGTAGCCTGCACGTTTAAGTGTTGGGCGATATTCTGGATCGGCTTGCAAAAGAGCACGGGCGATACCGTGACGGATCGCTCCCGCCTGCCCTGTGTAGCCGCCTCCGTTTACATTTACATGTACATCATAGCTGTTTCCTGTTTCAGTCGCAACAAGCGGCTGGTTGATCACAGTACGCAACGCTTCAAATGGAATATAATCTTCAGCAGTACGGCCATTGATTAGAATTTTACCTTCGCCTGGTACGAGACGTACACGGGCTACTGAACTTTTACGGCGTCCTGTGCCTAAGTATTGAACTTGTGACAATGTCATTTCCTCCTTTTAATATTTATTATCCGCGAAGTTCGTAAACTTCCGGTTGTTGTGCTTCATGCTTATGTTCTGCTCCAGCGTATACATGAAGTTTTTTGAACATTTGACGGCCTAAAGAACCTTTTGGAAGCATGCCTTTAATAGCAAGCTCAAGCATTCTTTCAGGGTTTTTATCACGCATATCTTGTGCTGTACGTGTTTTCAAACCGCCTGGATACATGCTGTGACGGTAGTAAATTTTCCCTTGAAGTTTGTTACCAGTCAATTCAATTTTAGAAGCGTTGAGGATGATGACGTTATCACCAGTATCAACGTGCGGTGTGAAAGTTGGTTTATGTTTGCCGCGCAAAATAGATGCTACTTCGCTTGATAGGCGGCCCAATGTTTTGCCTTCAGCATCGATCACGAACCATTTACGCTCGATTTCGCTTGCTTTAGCCATATAAGTCGTACGCATTGTTTACCCTCCTGATTTGTTAATGTTTTTACGGTTCAATGTATTTATATCACGAATAAACTTCCGGGGCTTATCGTGGGGTCAAATAACATACCATATGCTATAATATATTGTCTTTAATTTATTGTCAAGAAAAAATGCAACACTCGGTTTAGTTGCCATGCATTTCAATAAAAAACTTTCCACAAATATAACCCTTCTGCCGGTGCTGTCTGCCCTGCACGCTTACGGTCGCGGTCTGCCAAAATAACAGCCACATCAGCAGGCTCAATGCGCCCGTTGCCTGCTTTTATTAATGTTCCTACTATAATTCGAACCATATTGTACAAAAATCCGTTACCAACGAATCTCACTTCAAGGTCGTTGCCCTGTTCAATAAATGTAATATCTGTTATAGTCCGCACTTTATTTTCTTTATCGGTTTTCGCCGAACAAAAGGATGTAAAGTCATGTTCACCAATTAAATGAAGAGCCGCTTCCTTCATCCGCCTCACCTCAAGCGGATACGGATAATGATGGGCGTAGGCATTCCGAAATGGATCTCGGAACGGTGTCCGGTAAATACGGTAGCGGTATTCTTTACCCTTAACTGAATAGCGTGCATGAAATGAGTCAGGCACTTCTTCTGTCCACTTCACCGAAATATCAGCAGGAAGTTCACCATTGAGTGCTCTTGCCCATCTTTCGGCCGGCATCTGGATCGGCGTGTCAAAATGAACAACCTGTCCGAGCGCGTGTACACCGGCGTCTGTACGGCCGGATGCGTGTGTTTTAACAGGTGTCTTTTTATGGATAACGTATAAGGCCTTTTCAAGCTCCTGCTGCACCGTCCGGCCGTTCAGCTGCGACTGATAACCTGAAAAGCGCGAACCATCATACATGAGTTCACATTTTATCCGTTTCAACTTGATCTCTCCCATTAACTCCTTAATATGAATAGAGCAGCTGATAGGACAACTAGAAACAGCATCGCCATCGTATCACGCATGCTCCAGCGCAGAATCCGGTATTTCGTCCGGCCTTCGCCGCCTTTGTAGCCACGTGCTTCCATCGCTACCGCGAGCTCCTCCGCGCGTTTAAAGGCGCTCACAAACAACGGTATTAAAAGAGGTATAATTGCTTTGACCCGGTCTGAAATCGATCCGCTCGAAAAGTCGGCTCCGCGTGCCATCTGTGCTTTCATAATTTTATCCGTTTCATCAAGCAATGTCGGAATAAATCGGAGAGAAATGGACATCATGAGCGCCAGTTCGTGCACTGGTACCTTTATCTTTTTAAGTGGACCAAATAAAGATTCAATTCCGTCCGTCACCGATATAGGCGGCGTCGTCAGTGTAAGAAGTGATGTCACAAAAATAAGCAGTAAAAATCTCAGCGAAATAAAGATCCCTTTTATAACACCGCCTTTATAAATCGTCAAAAAGCCGAATTGTGTAAGAACATCCCCCTCTTTTGTAAAAAAGACATGCAAAAAGAACGTAAACAGCACGAGGAGAAGCACCGGCTTAAGGCCCCCAATTAAAAAGCGCAGTTTCACTTTTGATAAAAAGACAATCAAAAAGGTAAATGCACCGAGCAGCGCGTATGTCACAACGTTATTCGCCAAAAAAACGATCCCGACAAATATAAAAATAAACAACAGCTTCGCACGTGGATCCATCTGGTGCACAACGGAATCTGATGGCAAATAGCGGCCAAAAATAATTTTCTCCATCATGATATTTCACCGCGTAGTTTGCCTATTTCTGCAGCCAGTTCTTCAGGCGTTAAACAAACCTTTTCAAGCGGCCGCCCAAGTCTTTTTTCAAACAACTGCTGAAATCGAACTGTTTCCGGTATATCAAGACCTACACTCGTTAAACTATCTGCATCACGAAAAATGTCACGTGGTGTACCGGTGCGATGAACACGTCCTTTATGCATAATAACGATTTTATCGGCATACCGTGCTGCATCTTCCATACTGTGAGTAACCAATACACACGTCAGCCCGTTCGTCTTCTGCAACCCTGTGAACATGTTCATGATGTCCTGCCGGCCGCGTGGGTCAAGTCCTGCTGTCGGTTCATCAAGTACAAGGACGTCCGGTTTCATCGCTAGCACACCAGCAATCGCAACCCGTCTCATTTGCCCGCCGGACAAATCAAACGGTGATTTCTTCAGTATATCTTCCGGTAGACCGACAAGGCGGACTGCTTCAAGTGCCCGTTTTTTTGCGTCATTTTCTGTTACACCAAAATTCATCGGACCGAAGCAAATATCCTTTTCAACTGTTTCTTCAAATAACTGATGTTCTGGAAATTGAAACACGATGCCGACGCGGCGGCGGATCTCTTTTAAATTCTTTTCCTTCCGTCCTGCTGCAATTGTACGACTTCCAATCTCAATTTCTCCTTTTAACGGTTTGAGAAGCACATTTAAATGCTGAAGAACAGTCGATTTGCCCGAGCCTGTATGACCGATAATCGCAACATACTGGCCGGAGGGGATGTGAAAGGAAACATCAGCAATTGCTGGCCGTTCAAACGGTGTACCGGCGGCATATCGGTATTCTACATCTTGAAGTTTAATGTCCATAATTCACTCACCAGCTCTTCTTCATTAAAATGACGCTGTGACAGCTGCAGACCCGCATCTGCTAGCAGTTGACTCATTTGAACAGCAAATGGTACACCGAGACCGAGATTCAAAAGTTCTCTGTCCAATTGAAAAATACTTTGCGGTGTTCCTTCTGTATACAGCCTGCCCTCATTCAAGACGATCACTCGGTCTGCTTTTGCTGCTTCCTCTAGGTCATGCGTAATCGAAATAACCGTCAGTCCTTCTTTTTCGTTCAATTCACGAACAGTATTCATCACTTCTTCACGTCCAAGTGGGTCGAGCATCGATGTTGCTTCATCTAACAAAATGATGTCCGGGCGTAAAGCAATCACGCCAGCTATCGCCACGCGCTGTTTCTGTCCACCGGAAAGATGGTGCGGCTCTTGATTCAGAAAAGCAGTCATGCCGACTTTTTCAAGAGAGGCGAAAACACGCTCCTGCATGACACCATGTTCAACACCGTTATTTTCTAACCCAAAAGCCACATCATCCTGAACCGTTGTTCCAACAAATTGATTATCTGGATTTTGAAAAACCATCCCTAGTTTTTCACGAATAGACCACACATTTTCTTCATTGAGTGCATACCCGCCAATCATAACGGTACCTTTAGACGGATAATGAAGTCCATTCAACATCTTAGCGAGCGTTGACTTGCCCGATCCATTATGACCCACAATCGCCAGCCATTCTCCTTTATACACATCCAGCGAGACATTGTTTAAGGCAAGTGATTCCTGTTCTGGATACTGATAAGAAACCCCTTTGATTGAAATGACTATTGTATTCATGCTGTTCCTCCCTGTTCGTACAAAACAAAAAAAGCCCGCACCCCGAACCAAAGAATAAACATTCTTGCCGCTGCTTGCGGTCGGGTTGAGGGGTGCATGAGCTAGACGGGACGCACATGGTACTTGTGATACGCCCATCGTAACGCTCTAAGCTTGTTGAATGAGAGCAAACGGCTCCGTATGCATATAAAAAAGACAAAACAAAGCAATGTTTGTTTTGTTTTGCCCATTTCGCGGTCTTACTGGCTATTATACGAGCTCAATAATGACCATTGGTGCGCCATCGCCGCGGCGTGGACCAACCTTCATAATGCGAGTGTAGCCACCTTGACGCTCTGTGTAGCGCGGTGCAACATCATCAAATAATTTTTGAAGAGCGTATACTGGCTGCTCTTTTGTTTTGCCATTTTTCTCTACTTCAACAGTTGATGCGACTTCGTGACGAAGATATGCAGCAGCCTGACGGCGGGCATGCAAGTCACCACGTTTACCTAGTGTAATCATTTTTTCAACAACTGAACGCAATTCCTTCGCGCGTGTTTCAGTCGTTTCGATGCGTTCACTAATGATGAGATCTGTTGTAAGATCGCGGAGCATCGCTTTGCGCTGAGCGCTTGTACGTCCTAGCTTTCTGTAACCCATGAAGATACCCTCCTTTTATTGATGTCGTAAATTAATCTTCTTTTCGTAAGCTGAGACCAAGCTCATCCAATTTCGCTTTTACTTCTTCAAGCGACTTACGGCCGAGGTTGCGGACTTTCATCATATCGTCTTCACTCTTGTTCGCAAGTTCTTGAACAGTATTAATACCAGCGCGTTTTAGGCAGTTGTAAGAACGTACGGAAAGATCAAGTTCTTCGATCGTCATCTCAAGTACTTTTTCCTTCTGGTCTTCTTCTTTTTCCACCATGATTTCTGCATGCTGTGCTTCATCAGTCAGTCCTACGAAAATATTAAGATGTTCTGTTAAGATTTTTGCCCCTAAAGAAATCGCTTCTTTCGGTCCGATACTGCCATCTGTCCATACGTCCAGTGACAATTTATCAAAGTTGGCAAGCTGTCCAACGCGAGTATTTTCCACCTGGAAATTCACGCGGGAAACAGGTGTATAGATGGAGTCGATCGCAATGACGCCGATTGGATGATCTTCTTTTTTATTGTGATCAGCCCGGTTGTACCCTCTGCCGCGCTGTGCCGTCAATCGCATACGGAAATTGGCATTTTCACCCAATGTCGCAATATGCAAATCTGGATTTAAAATTTCCACATCGCTGTCGTGGGTAATGTCGGCAGCCGTTACGGTTCCTTGACCCTGCACATCGATTTCAAGCGTTTTTTCCTCATCGGAATAAATCTTCAACGCTAGTTTTTTGATATTCAAAATGATCGATGTTACATCTTCTACGACGCCCTCAATTGTTGAGAATTCGTGAAGCACTCCATCAATATGAATGGCAGTGACCGCGGCACCTGGAAGTGAGGATAATAAGATACGACGTAAGGAGTTACCTAGAGTTGTACCATATCCGCGTTCAAGTGGTTCCACGACGAACTTTCCAAATGTAGCATCATCGCTGATCTCAACCGTTTCAATTTTTGGCTTTTCAATTTCGATCATTCCATTTTCCCTCCTTGAATACGTCAAAATTCCGGCCAGCCGAAATTCTCCATGTTTACCATTCCCGATTTTACATAACAATTGGTCAATTCCTGAATCAAAACAGTCAATTTTCCATTATAACCGGAATAGTTATTCTTTATACAGGAAGATTAAACACGGCGACGTTTTGGAGGACGACAGCCATTATGTGGAACCGGCGTTACGTCTTTAATAGCTGTAACTTCAAGGCCTGCTGCTTGAAGAGCACGAATTGCTGCTTCACGACCAGAACCAGGTCCTTTAACTGTTACTTCAAGAGTTTTCATACCATGTTCGATTGATGCTTTAGCAGCTGTTTCAGCAGCCATTTGAGCAGCAAACGGAGTTGATTTACGTGATCCTCTAAATCCTAAAGCACCTGCACTTGACCATGCTAGAGCGTTACCATGAACGTCAGTAATTGTTACAATTGTGTTATTGAATGTTGAGCGGATGTGTGCAATACCAGATTCAATATTCTTTTTCACACGACGCTTACGAGATTGTTGTTTACGAGCCATGTCGAAAATTGACCTCCTTTACCAATTATTTTTTCTTGTTAGCTACAGTTTTACGCGGTCCTTTACGAGTACGCGCGTTGTTTTTTGTATTTTGTCCACGTACTGGAAGTCCGCGACGGTGACGGATACCACGGAATGAACCGATTTCCATCAAACGTTTAATGTTAAGAGATACTTCACGACGAAGGTCACCCTCTACTTTCAAGCGGTCAATAACTTCACGGATTTTATTCAATTCATCTTCCGTCAAATCACGAACGCGCGTATCTTCAGAAACACCTGCTTCAGCAAGAACTTGCTTAGAAGTCGGTCTACCTACACCAAAAATATAAGTTAATGAGATAACTACACGCTTGTCGCGTGGAATATCAACACCTGCTACACGTGCCATAAAATGTGCACCTCCCTTTAATATTAGCCTTGTTTTTGTTTATGCTTAGGGTTTTCACAAATAACCATAACCTTGCCGCGTCTGCGAATGACTTTACATTTCTCACAGATTGGCTTTACTGATGGTCTTACTTTCATTTCTCCAACCTCCTTCATAGTCCGGAGCGCCATAAATGTTATTTGTAACGGTACGTGATCCGTCCGCGTGTTAAATCATACGGTGAAAGTTCTACTGTTACTTTATCGCCAGGCAGGATACGGATAAAGTGCATACGAATTTTGCCCGAAACGTGAGCTAAAATCGTATGTCCATTTTCCAATTCTACCTTAAACATGGCGTTTGGCAAAGTTTCAGTGACAGTACCTTCAATTTCAATTACATCGTCTTTCGCCATTTTTTCATCTCCCTTCACTTTTCATCCCGAGTGGCTTTTGCCATCAAACTTTCGTCAAAATGTCGAAGCCTGTTTCGGTTATCGCAATTGTATGTTCAAAATGAGCACACATTTTTCCATCCTGCGTAATGACAGTCCAATTATCCTCAAGTGTCTTTACATAACGACGACCGGCATTGACCATCGGTTCGATCGCGAGCACCATTCCGGGTTTTAGCACTGGACCTTTCCCCGGCGGACCGTAATGAGGAATTTGCGGAGCCTCATGAAGGTTTTGCCCGACACCATGCCCAACATACTCACGAACGATTGAAAAGCCATTCGATTCCACATACGTTTGAATTGCATGGGAGATGTTTGAAAGATGTTCACCCGGTCTCGCTTCACCCAGCCCCACGTAAAGCGATTCCTCTGTTACTTCGAGAAGTTTCTCCGTTTCAGGTACAATCTGGCCGACAGCGTATGTCCAAGCCGAGTCACCATGATAACCCTTATAGTAAGCACCGATATCAACGCTGATGATGTCGCCTTCTTTCAAACGACGATCACTCGGAATCCCATGCACAAGCTCTGCATTTACTGAAGCGCATATGCTGCCAGGGAAACCATTGTAGCCTTTAAAAGAAGGTGTTGCACCGTGGCGCCTAATGCACGCTTCAGCGATGGCATCCAGCTCCATCGTACTTATACCGGGGGAGATATATTTTTGTAATTCCTGATGTGTTAGCGCAACAATATGCCCCGCTTCTTTCATAATCTCTAGTTCTCGAGGGGTTTTACAAATGATCATTATTTACGTAGGCCTTCAAGTAGTTGATCAATGTTTTCAAAGACGACATTGATATCTTGCTGACCGTTAATGTTTTTCAAATATCCTTTTTCGCGATAAAAAGCAAGCAATGGTTCTGTTTGCTTTAAATTAACGTCAAGACGGTTTTGAACCGTTTCTGCATTGTCATCTGCACGTTGATAAAGTTCGCCGCCACAGCGATCGCACTTATCTTCCTCAGATGGCGGATTAAATTCCAGATGATACGTTGCACCACAGCTTTTGCATATGCGGCGGCCTGTTAAGCGTCCCATTAAGATGTCTTTATCAACACCGATATTAATGACGTAATCAATTTTACGGTCAAGGTTTGCAAGAATATCTTCAAGCGCTTCTGCTTGAGCGACTGTACGTGGGAATCCATCAAGAAGGAATCCTTTTGCACAGTCAGATTGCGCAAGGCGCTCATTCACAATTCCGATCGTCACTTCATCCGGAACGAGTTCCCCTTTATCCATAAATGATTTTGCTTTTAGGCCAAGTTCCGTTTCATCTTTCATTGCAGCACGGAACATGTCACCTGTTGAAATGTGCGGAACACCGTACTTTTCAACAATTTTCTCTGCCTGAGTACCCTTACCGGCACCTGGCAATCCCATTAACACGAGATTCATTGATATTCCCCCTCAGTCTGGTTAGAGTGAAGTCACACTTCACCCGGTGCTTACTTCATAAAGCCTTTGTAATGACGCTTTACAAGTTGTGCTTCAAGCTGCTTCATTGTTTCAAGTGCCACACCGACGACGATCAAAAGACTAGTACCGCCGATTTGCGCCGCTGGTGGAAGACCCGCGAATTGAATGAAGAAAACTGGCAGCACAGCAACGGCTGAAAGGAATATTGCGCCGACAAATGTCAGTCGGTAAAGCACGTTTGTCAAATAATCTTGTGTGTTTTTTCCGGGACGAATGCCCGGAATATATCCACCCTGCTTTTTCAAGTTATCAGCAACTTGTTCAGGGTTTACTTGAATGAAAGCATAGAAATACGTAAACGCAACAATCAATGCGACATAAATGACCATCCCGATCGGTTTCGTGTAATCAAATATGTTTTGTATCGTTGTCGTCACATCATTTGATCCAAAGAACGATCCAATCGTTTGGGGTGTAATCAAGAATGAGATCGCAAAGATAACCGGGATAACTCCCGCAGCATTTACTTTCAGTGGAAGATGAGTCGACTGGCTCCCCATTGGTGCCATGCCGCCTGATCCCACGCGTTTTGCATATTGAATTGGAATTTTCCGCAGCGCTTGCTGAAAGAAAATAACCCCTACAACAATTGCCAGTACAGCAAGCAAGATCAAAAGCAGAACAACAATGCGTAGGAAGAGCTGATCGCCCGCTCCTTCAATTTGCTGTGCATAAATTTGATTTACCGCTCCTGGAATTGCCGCAACAATCCCTGCGAAAATGATAATCGAAATCCCATTGCCGACTCCTTTAGCGGTGATTTGCTCACCAAGCCACATAAGAAAAGCCGTCCCTGCTGTTAACACAAGTGCAATTAACAAATATCCAGAAAGGCTGTTGTTTTCGACGAGCATCCCGCCGTACAAACGGTTAAATCCGTATGACATACCAAGACCTTGAATGAATCCGAGAACAATTGTGAAATAACGCGTAAACTGAGTCAATTTACGCCGCCCAACATCACCTTGCTTCGACCATTCAGTGAACTTTGGCACAACGTCCATTTGCAAAAGCTGCACGATGATGGATGCAGTAATATACGGCATAATTCCCATTGCAAGAATCGAGAAGTTTTGTAACGCTCCTCCACCGAATGTATTCAGAAATCCAATCAAACCAGCCTGCTCCTGGCTACGGAGAACATCCGCGTTCACAAAAGGTACTGGAACAAAGGTGCCGATACGGAACACGATTAACATAAGTAGGGTAAATATAATTTTATTTCTTATATCACCCACACGCATAAAATTGGAGATTGTGCGAAACATTAGACCACCTCTGTCTTACCGCCAGCCGCTTCAATTGCTTCTTTCGCAGCAGCAGAGAATTTGTGAGCTCTAACTGTCAGCTTTTTCTCTACATTGCCGTTCGCAAGAATTTTGATTCCTGCTTTTTCGCTTTTCACAATGCCACTTTCAATAAGTAGTTCAGGTGTAACTTCTGTACCTTCTTCAAAACGATTTAATGTATCAATATTTACGACCGCATAATCTTTACGATTCACATTCGTAAAACCCCGTTTAGGAAGACGACGGAATAAAGGAGTCTGTCCGCCTTCAAATCCTAGACGGACACCACCGCCAGAACGTGCGTTTTGACCTTTATGACCTTTACCGGACGTTTTTCCGTTACCGGAACCAGTTCCGCGTCCAACACGATTACGTTCTTTGCGAGAACCTTGAGCTGGTTTCAATTCATGAAGTTTCATGCTTGTGCACCTCCTTGTTCTATAAAATAAAATTATTTTTCTGTAACAGTCACAAGATGAGACACTTTGTTGATCATGCCGCGAATTGCCGTGTTGTCATTTTGCTCAACCGTCTGATGCATTTTGCGAAGACCAAGTGCCTTAACAGTTTCGCGCTGATCTTGCGTACGTCCGATCAGGCTGCGAGTGAGGGTAATTTGTAATTTTTCAGCCATTGTGATTCCCTCCTTATCCTAACAGTTCTTCTACAGACTTGCCGCGAAGTTTCGCAACGTCTTCAGCTGTTTTGAGTTCTTTCAACCCTTCGATTGTAGCACGAACCATGTTAATTGGCGTGTTTGAACCGAGTGATTTAGATAGGATATCACTAACACCAGCAAGTTCAAGCACCGCACGGACAGGTCCGCCTGCGATAACTCCCGTACCTTCAGAAGCAGGTTTCAATAAAACTTCACCCGCACCAAAATGACCGATTACTTGATGTGGCAATGTTGTGCCAACCATCGGTACAAATACAAGGTTTTTCTTCGCATCTTCAATTGCTTTACGAATAGCATCTGGAACCTCTTGCGCTTTACCAGTTCCAAAACCTACATTACCATTTTTATCGCCAACGACAACGAGTGCTGTGAAGCGGAAACGGCGTCCGCCTTTCACGACTTTCGCCACACGGTTGACCGTTACTACGCGTTCTTCAAGTTCAAGTTTGTTTGGATCAATGCGACGCATTAAATGTGTCCCTCCTTTTATTTAGAATTCAAGGCCATTTTCACGTGCTGCGTCAGCCAAAGCTTTAACGCGGCCATGATAAAGGTAGCCCCCACGATCGAATACAACAGAAGCAACACCTTTTTCAGTTGCGCGTTTAGCCAGCAATTCGCCTACTTTCGCAGCAGCTTCCTGGTTGCTTGTTGATTCAAGACCGAAATCTTTTTCAATAGTTGAAGCACTTGCAAGTGTAACACCATTGGCATCATCAATCAATTGAGCGTATAGATGCTTGTTAGAACGGAAAACGTTCAAGCGTGGACGCGCCTCTGTTCCAGCAATTTTCGCACGAACACGAGCGTGGCGTCTTTTACGCGTTTTATTTTTATCAGGTTTTGTAATCATCCCGAGGTCACTCCTTTCCGTTGCCTACGCGGCATTATTTACCTGTTTTACCTTCTTTACGTCGTACATGTTCGCCTTCATAGCGAATACCTTTACCTTTGTACGGTTCAGGAGGACGAACTTGGCGGATGTTAGCAGCAATTGCGCCAACGCGTTCTTTATCGATACCTTTAATGTTAATTTTTGTGTTAACAGGTACTTCAATTTCGATACCGTTTTCTGGTTCGAATTCCACTGGGTGAGAGTAACCTACGTTCAAAACAAGTTTCTTTCCTTGTTTTTGGGCACGGTAACCGACACCAACCAACTCAAGGTTTCGTTCGAATCCTTTCGATACACCCTCAATCATGTTAGAAAGAAGAGCACGAGTTGTTCCATGGATTGTACGGTGTTCTTTTGAGTCTGAAGGACGGCTTACTGTAACAGTGCTGCCCTCTACTTCAATCGTCAAAGCTTTGTTGAACTGGCGAATCAATTCTCCTTTAGGACCCTTGACAGTAAGTTCGTTGTTGTTATTCGTAATCGTAACGCCTTCTGGCAATTCGATTGGTTTTTTTCCTACGCGTGACATAGTTTCGCACCTCCATTCGTTAAAAAATTATTACCAAACGTAAGCGAGTACTTCGCCGCCTACTTGTTTAGCGCGGGCTTCTTTATCAGTAACTACACCCGTTGATGTAGAAATAATTGCAATACCAAGTCCATTAAGAACACGTGGTACCTCATCAGCTTTCGCATATACGCGAAGGCCTGGTTTAGAAATACGCTTCAAGCCTGTGATTACACGCTCATTGCCGCTATATTTCAAGAAAATACGGATAACACCTTGTTTGTCGTCTTCGATGAATTCAACGTCACGGACAAAACCTTCACGTTTGAGAATATTAGCAATTTCACGTTTGATATTGGAAGCAGGTACTTCCAGTTTTTCGTGACGAACCATGTTCGCATTACGAACGCGAGTCAGCAAGTCAGCAATTGGATCTGTCATAACCATTTGTTTTTACCTCCTTCCGGAATCAGTGTATTACCAGCTGGCTTTTTTAACGCCAGGAATTTGACCTTTATAAGCTAGTTCACGGAAACAAATACGGCAAAGTTTAAATTTGCGTAATACAGAATGTGGACGCCCACAGCGTTCGCAGCGTGTATACTCTTGCACTTTAAATTTTTGCGTGCGTTTTTGTTTCGCAATCATTGATTTTTTAGCCACGTTTTCGCCTCCCTTATATAGCGATTACTTTTGGAACGGCATTCCAATTTGTGTTAACAATTCACGAGCTTCTTCGTCCGTGTTAGCAGTAGTAACAATGACGATATCCATGCCACGTACTTTTGATACTTTATCGTAATCAATCTCAGGGAAAATCAACTGTTCTTTAACACCTAGTGTGTAGTTGCCTCGACCATCGAACGCTTTTTTAGAAACGCCGCGGAAGTCACGTACACGTGGAAGTGAAACAGAAACAAGTTTATCAAGGAATTCGTACATGCGCTCGCCGCGAAGAGTTACTTTCGCACCGATTGGCATACCTTCACGAAGACGGAATCCCGCGATTGAGTTTTTCGCACGAGTAACCATTGGCTTTTGACCAGTGATTTGTTGAAGTTCTTCAACTGCTGTGTCCAATATTTTTGCATTTTGAACAGCTTCACCAACACCCATGTTTACAACGATTTTTTCAACTTTAGGCACTTGCATTACAGAGTTATAATTGAACTTGCTCACAAGAGCAGGTGTGATTTCTTTTTGATATTTTTCTTTAAGGCGGTTCACTTAGAATACCTCCCTTCTTTGGCACTATTATTTATCTAAAGTTTCACCGGATTTTTTAGCTACGCGGACTTTCTTGCCGTCCACATCTTTGTACCCTACGCGAGTAGGTTCATTCGTTTTCGGATCCAATAGCATTACATTGGATACGTGAATAGGTGCCTCTTGGCTAAGAATACCGCCTTGCGGATTCAGTTGTGAAGGTTTTGCGTGTTTTTTCACGATGTTAATACCTTCAACAAGGACACGGTCTTTTTTAGGGAAAGAAGCAAGAATAACTCCTGTTTTGCCTTTATCTTTACCTGTGATTACCATGACTTTATCGCCTTTTTTCACGTGCATGTTGCGCACCTCCTTGATTGACCTTTTATTTGTTCAGTTCAATTAGATTACTTCAGGAGCAAGGGAAACAATCTTCATGAAATTGCTGTCGCGAAGTTCGCGGGCAACCGGGCCGAAAATACGTGTGCCACGTGGGCTCTTATCGTCACGAATGATAACACACGCGTTTTCGTCGAAGCGAATGTAAGAACCGTCATTACGGCGAACACCGCGTTTCGTACGAACGATAACCGCTTTTACCACTTCACCTTTTTTGACAACGCCACCTGGTGTTGCTTGTTTTACTGTACACACGATTACATCGCCGACGTTAGCTGTTTTACGGCCAGAACCACCGAGAACTTTGATCGTCAATACTTCACGTGCACCAGAATTGTCAGCTACTTTTAAACGTGATTCTTGCTGGATCATTTAGGTTACCTCCTTTCGGACTTTAACATTTATCCGAACATTAATTAGATGATGACTGCTTTTTCCACTACTTCTAGAAGGCGGAAACGTTTTGTTGCAGAAAGCGGGCGAGTTTCCATGATGCGCACTACGTCCCCGATTTTTGCTTCGTTATTCTCATCATGAGCTTTAAACTTTTTAGAATACTTTACGCGTTTGCCGTAAAGAGAGTGTGTTTTATATGTTTCGACAACAACCGTTACTGTTTTATCCATTTTGTCGGATACAACGCGGCCTGTGTAAACTTTGCGCTGATTGCGTTCGCTCATCGTGCAAACCTCCTTTCAATTATCGGTTATCAATTTCCCGCTGACGAATCACGGTTTTCATGCGGGCGATCGCTTTACGTACTTCACGAATACGAGCAGTATTTTCAAGCTGTCCCGTCGCCAATTGAAAGCGAAGGTTGAAAAGTTCTTCTTTGAGCGACTTTACTTGTTGTTCAATTTCAGCAGTGGTAAGTTCACCGATTTCATTAGCTTTCATTTGATTCACCACCAATTTCTTCACGTTTTACGATTTTGCATTTCACTGGAAGCTTATGTGCTGCCAAACGAAGTGCTTCACGTGCTACTTCTTCAGAAACGCCGGCAATTTCAAACATGATCTTGCCTGGTTTAACAACCGCTACCCAGCCTTCAGGAGCACCTTTACCGGAACCCATCCGTACTTCAAGAGGTTTTTTCGTATATGGTTTGTGAGGGAAAATTTTAATCCAAACTTTACCGCCACGTTTCATGTAACGAGTCATCGCGATACGGGCAGATTCGATTTGGCGATTTGTGATCCATGAAGCTTCAACAGCTTGAAGACCGTATTCGCCGAACGCTACTTCTGTTCCGCCTTTCGCTTGACCGCGCATTTTGCCGCGGTGTACACGACGATATTTCACGCGTTTTGGCAACAACATATTATTTGCCTCCTTCCTGAGTTTTCTTCTTCGTCGGAAGAATCTCTCCACGGTAGATCCATACTTTTACACCAAGCTTGCCGTATGTTGTATCTGCTTCAGCGTGTGCATAGTCGATGTCAGCACGAAGAGTATGAAGTGGAACTGTTCCTTCACTGTAATGTTCAGCACGGGCAATATCCGCTCCGCCAAGACGTCCTGAAACCTGTGTTTTGATCCCTTTTGCACCTGAACGGATTGTCCGTTGGATAGCCTGCTTTTGCGCACGACGGAATGATACGCGGTTTTCAAGTTGACGAGCAATGTTTTCTGCTACAAGTCTAGCATCAAGATCCGCTCTTTTTACTTCAACAATGTTAATATGAACACGTTTGCCTGTTAACTCGTTCAAAGCTTTGCGAAGTGCTTCTACTTCGGAACCACCTTTACCAATAACCATACCTGGTTTAGCAGTGTGAACAGTGACGTTCACGCGATTCGCAGCACGTTCGATTTCAACACGGGATAGAGAAGCATCTTTAAGGCGCTCTTCAATGTATCCGCGAACTTTCAAATCTTCGTGAAGAAGATCCGCGTAATCTTTTTCAGCGTACCATTTAGAATCCCAGTCGCGAATGATCCCGACGCGCAGTCCATGAGGATGTACTTTTTGACCCACGAATTATCCCTCCTTTTTTTCTGCCACAACGATTGTTATGTGACTTGTGCGTTTGTTAATTGCGCTTGCACGTCCCATTGCACGTGGACGGAAACGTTTCAATGTTGGTCCTTCGTTAACATAGGCTTGAGTTACAACAAGGTTGTTTACATCAAGATCATAGTTATGCTCTGCATTTGCAATCGCAGAGTTTAATAATTTTTCAATTACAGGAGACGATGTTTTAGGCGTATGTTTTAAGATCGCCACTGCTTCTCCAACTTGCTTACCTCGAATCAGGTCAATCACCAGACGTGCCTTACGAGGAGCAATGCGTACTGTTTTTAAGACAGCTTTAGCTTCCATTGGGATATCCTCCTCTCAATTAACGTCTTGTTTTCTTATCGTCGGCAACGTGTCCTTTGTACGTACGCGTTGGCGCGAATTCACCAAGTTTATGTCCAACCATATCTTCAGTAACGTATACAGGCACGTGTTTACGGCCATCGTATACTGCGATTGTGTGTCCGATGAATGTCGGGAAAATTGTAGAACGGCGTGACCAAGTTTTAATAACTTGTTTCTTTTCAGTCTCGTTCAACTTCTCAACTTTATTGAATAAATGATCATCAACAAAAGGTCCTTTTTTCAAGCTGCGGCCCATTTGTGTACCTCCCTTCGTGATTGATCTACGGTTCGTATGTAGAACCGTAGGACAATTACGTTATTTTTTACGACGACGAACGATAAATTTATCGGATTTGTTAACTTTTTTACGTGTTTTGTAACCAAGAGCTGGTTTACCCCAAGGTGTAACTGGTGATTTGCGGCCAATTGGCGAGCGTCCTTCACCACCACCGTGTGGATGATCATTTGGATTCATTACAGAACCACGGACAGTAGGCCGTTTTCCTAACCAGCGTGAACGTCCTGCTTTACCAACGTTAACAAGTTCATGCTGCTCGTTACCAACTTGACCAATTGTTGCACGGCACGTTGCAAGAACCATGCGCACTTCACCTGAATTCAAGCGTACGAGCACATATTTTCCTTCTTTACCGAGAACTTGAGCTGATGTACCTGCTGAACGAACTAATTGTCCGCCTTTGCCTGGTTTCAATTCAATGTTATGGATAACTGTACCAACCGGGATATTAACGAGCGGAAGTGCATTGCCTGTTTTAATATCCGCTTCTGGTCCGGACATGATTTCCGTTCCAACCTGAATGCCTTTTGGAGCTATGATATAACGCTTTTCTCCATCAACGTAGTGCACGAGTGCGATGTTAGCTGAACGGTTTGGATCGTATTCGATCGTAGCAACGCGTCCTGGAATGCCATCTTTATCACGCTTGAAGTCGATAATACGGTATTGACGCTTATGACCGCCGCCTCTATGACGAACTGTGATTTTACCTTGGTTATTACGACCGCCATTCTTTTTCAACGGCTCAAGCAATGATTTCTCAGGTGTGCTTGTTGTAATTTCAGCATAATCCAACGATGTCATATTACGACGACCATTTGAGGTCGGTTTATACTTTTTAATCGCCATTTCGTGTCCCTCCTCTTCTAATTTATGCGTTTATTACGCTTCGAAAAGTTCGATTTCTTTGCTATCTTGCGTCAATGTTACGATTGCTTTGCGGCGTTTATTTGTATAGCCAGCATGACGTCCCATACGCTTGAATTTACCTTTGTAGTTCATAACGTTTACGTTTTTAACTTTAACACCGAAGATCTCTTCAACAGCAGTCTTCACTTGCGTTTTGTTAGCACGAACGTCCACATCAAAAGTGTATTTTTTTTCAGCCATTACAGCCATAGATTGTTCAGTAATAACGGGGCGCTTAATCACATCGCGTGAATCCATTATGCAAGCACCTCCTCTACTTTTTCAACCGCTGCTTTTGTCATAATAAGTTTATCATGTCCAAGCAGGTCAAGGATATTGATGCCCGCAGCTTCAACCACTGTCACACCAGGGATGTTTCGTGCAGACAATGCAACGAATTCGTTTACTGTGTCTGTCACGATCAATGCTTTTGAGTCAACAGATAAGTTTTTCAAGACTGTTACAAACTCTTTTGTTTTTGGAGCGTCGAAAGACAATGTTTCCAAAACGAGAATGTTTTGCTCTTGTACTTTTGATGACAAAGCCGATTTCAATGCAAGACGACGTACTTTCTTTGGCAGCTTGTAGCTGTAGCTGCGTGGATTCGGACCAAATACAATACCACCGCCACGCCATTGTGGAGAACGGATAGAACCTTGACGTGCGCGTCCAGTTCCTTTTTGCTTCCATGGTTTACGGCCACCGCCACGAACTTCCGAGCGACCTTTAACTTTGTGATTACCTTGGCGTAACGAAGCTCTTTGCATCACAACTGCTTCAAATACTACGTGTTCGTTTGGTTCGATTCCGAATACAGCGTCATTCAGCTCGATATCACCGATTTCAGAACCCGTTTGGTTTAATACTTTTACTTTAGCCATTCCTGTTTCCTCCTTTCCTAAAAAAGTTAATTAGTTTGCTTTAACAGCAGTTTTAACCTGAATCAAAGCTTTTTTAGATCCTGGTACGTTTCCTTTAATAAGAAGAACGTTGCGCTCAGCATCCACTTTCACTATTTGCAGGTTTTGTACTGTTACTTGCTCTCCACCCATACGACCTGGAAGAAGTTTGTTTTTAAACACACGGTTTGGCGCTACAGGTCCCATTGAACCTGGACGACGATGGTAACGCGAACCATGGGACATAGGGCCACGAGATTGGTTATGGCGCTTAATAGCACCCTGGAAGCCTTTCCCTTTAGAAATTCCTGTTACATCGACGATGTCGCCTTCTGCAAAAATATCAACTTTAACTTCTTGACCAATTTCAAGATCGTTGTTGATGTTACGGAACTCACGAATGAAGCGCTTAGGTGCGATGCCTTCTCCTGCTTTCTTCACGTGTCCAAGTGATGGTTTGTTAGCAAGCTTTTCACGCTTGTCTTCAAAGCCTAACTGAACCGCTGTGTAGCCGTCGCTTTCGACTGTTTTCTTTTGAAGGATAACGTTTGGTGCTGCTTCGATTACAGTTACCGGGATGAGGTCACCGTTTTCAGCAAACACTTGCGTCATGCCGATTTTTCTTCCTAAGATTCCTTTTGTCATGAGTTACACCTCCTGGTTAATTATTAGTTTATTTATTATAGTTTAATTTCAATGTCAACGCCTGACGGCAAGTCTAAACGCATCAATGAATCAACTGTTTTCGGAGTTGGGTTCACGATATCGATTAAACGTTTATGAGTACGCATTTCGAACTGTTCACGAGAGTCCTTGTACTTATGAACCGCACGAAGGATCGTGTAGATAGATTTCTCAGTTGGTAGCGGGATTGGCCCTGATACACTTGCACCAGAACGTTTAGCCGTTTCAACAATTTTCTCAGCTGATTGATCAAGAATACGATGATCATATGCTTTCAAACGAATACGAATTTTTTGTTTTGCCATTATTTTCCCTCCTTTATCGCCTATTTAGCTAATAGACATACTCCGCGAAAATTTTTCCCTGACATCACCGCCATGGCAAAGCGGCCGGGTGTGTCAGCAACCTTCCGCATCAACGCTGTCAAAAACCAACATTGATTATTATACATCGTTTATGGATTGATTGCAACACATGATAGGATTTTTTTTTCAAACAAAAAAAACAGCCCGGCCAGAACCGGACTGTCAGATCAAAACTTACTTTTGGATTGTTGCTACAACGCCAGCGCCTACAGTACGGCCGCCTTCACGGATTGAGAATTTAGTACCTTCTTCAATCGCGATTGGAGCAATCAATTCTACAGACATTTCAACGTTATCACCAGGCATAACCATTTCTACGCCTTCAGGAAGGTTACAGATACCAGTTACGTCAGTTGTACGGAAGTAGAACTGCGGGCGGTAGTTAGTGAAGAATGGAGTGTGACGTCCACCCTCTTCTTTAGAAAGAACGTAAACTTCTGCTTTAAAAGTTGTATGCGGTGTGATTGTACCTGGTTTAGCAAGTACTTGACCACGTTGGATTTCTTCACGAGCTACACCGCGAAGAAGGGCACCGATATTGTCGCCAGCTTCAGCATAATCAAGAAGCTTACGGAACATTTCAACACCTGTTACAGTTGTTGATTTCGGCTCTTCAGTCAAACCGATGATTTCGATTGTATCACCGACTTTGATTTGTCCACGCTCAACGCGTCCAGTTGCTACTGTACCACGGCCAGTGATTGAGAAAACATCCTCAACAGGCATCATGAATGGTTTGTCAGTGTCACGTGTTGGAGTTGGGATATACTCATCTACTGCAGCCATAAGTTCATGGATTTTTTCTTCCCACTCTGCTTCGCCTTCAAGTGCTTTAAGAGCAGAACCTTTAATAACAGGAATGTCATCGCCAGGGAAGTCGTATTCAGAAAGAAGATCACGAATTTCCATTTCAACTAGCTCAAGAAGCTCTTCATCGTCTACCATGTCACATTTGTTCATAAATACAACTAGGAAAGGAACACCTACTTGACGTGAAAGAAGGATGTGCTCACGTGTTTGCGGCATTGGACCATCAGCAGCAGATACTACTAAGATACCGCCGTCCATTTGTGCTGCACCTGTGATCATGTTTTTAACATAGTCAGCATGTCCTGGGCAGTCTACATGCGCGTAGTGACGAGTTGCAGTTTCGTACTCAACATGTGCAGTTGAGATTGTGATACCGCGCTCGCGCTCTTCTGGAGCACCATCGATTTGATCGTATGCACGTGCTTCTGCACCACCAGTTTTTGCAAGAACTGTTGTAATTGCAGCTGTTAAAGTTGTTTTACCATGGTCAACGTGTCCGATTGTACCAACGTTAACATGTGGTTTTGAACGGTCGAATTTTGCTTTTCCCATTAGGAAGTCCTCCTTCAAAATATAGAAATTAGTAGTTTTTTATATAGTTCTTCTTCCGGAAAAGAAGTCTTTTTCGGAAGAAGGGAAAGCTTACAATAGTATTTATACTTGATTAGCGAGTATAAATCAATTATTGGCCTTTATTTTTTTTGATAATGTCTTCTTGAACACTCTTAGGCACTTCTTCATAATGATCGAATTGCATAGAGTAGTTACCGCGTCCTTGCGTGTTAGAACGAAGAGCTGTTGCATAACCGAACATTTCAGCAAGTGGAACGAACGCTTTAACGACTTGCGCGTTACCACGTGCTTCCATACCTTCTACGCGTCCACGACGTGATGTAACATCACCCATGATATCGCCAAGATATTCGTCTGGAATAACAACTTCAACTTTCATAAGCGGCTCAAGAATAACCGGGTTACATTTAGAAATCGCATTTTTAAGCGCCAATGACGCAGCAATTTTAAACGCCATCTCAGATGAATCGACATCATGGTAAGAACCGTCAAAAAGACGAGCTTTAACATCGATTAACGGATAGCCAGCAAGAACACCATTTTTCATAGCGTCTTCAAGACCTGCTTGAACAGCCGGGACATATTCACGCGGTACAGAACCACCAACGATGCCATTTTCAAATTCGAAGCCTGCTCCTTCTTCATTAGGAGAGAATTCGATCCAAACGTGACCAAACTGTCCACGTCCACCGGATTGACGAGCAAATTTACCCTCAACCTGTGCGCTTGAACGGAATGTTTCACGGTAAGATACTTGTGGTGCACCAACATTTGCTTCTACCTTGAACTCGCGGCGCATACGGTCAACGAGAATATCTAGGTGAAGCTCACCCATACCTGCGATAATAACTTCTCCAGTTTCCTGGTCCGTGTGTGCATGGAATGTTGGATCTTCTTCTTGAAGTTTTTGGAGTGCTGTCGTCATCTTGTCTTGGTCAGCTTTTGTTTTCGGCTCAACAGAAAGAGAGATAACTGGATCAGGGAACACCATAGATTCAAGAATAACAAGATTTTTTTCTTCACAAAGCGTATCGCCAGTCGTTGTATCTTTCAATCCAACAGCAGCAGCGATGTCACCTGCGTATACTTGCGAAATCTCTTCGCGGGAATTGGCATGCATTTGTAAGATACGTCCTACACGCTCACGCTTTCCTTTTGTTGAGTTTTGCACGTAAGAACCGGAATGAAGAACACCGGAATATACACGGAAGAATGTTAATTTACCGACATAAGGGTCCGTCATAACTTTAAATGCAAGTGCCGAGAACGGCGCTTCATCGCTTGCTTCACGTTCCACTTCTTCGTCGCTGTCTGGAAGTGTACCTTTAATTGCCGGTACATCCGTTGGTGCTGGAAGATAGTCGATAACAGCATCCAACATAAGTTGAACACCTTTATTCTTAAATGCAGAACCAACCATAACAGGGAAGAATTCAACGTTGATAACACCTTTACGGATCGCAGCTTTGATTTCATCATTCGTCAACTCTTCGCCGCCAAGGTATTTCTCCATTAGTTCTTCATCGAGTTCCGCTACAGCTTCAATTAGCTTTTCACGGTACTCATCTGCTTGATCTTGATAATCTGCTGGGATATCAGTGACTTCGATGTCAGTTCCGAGGTCATTGCCATACACTGTTGCTTTCATTTCGATTAAGTCGATAATGCCGGAGAACTCGTCTTCAGCACCGATCGGTAATTGAATTGGGTGTGCATTCGCCATGAGACGGTCATGGATTGTGCCGACTGAGTAAAGGAAGTCAGCACCCATTTTGTCCATTTTATTGACGAATACAACGCGTGGAACACCGTAAGTCGTCGCTTGACGCCATACTGTTTCCGTTTGTGGTTCTACACCGGATTGAGCATCGAGAACCGTTACGGCACCATCAAGTACACGTAAAGAACGTTCAACTTCAACAGTGAAGTCTACGTGTCCCGGTGTATCGATGATGTTAACGCGATGACCTTTCCAAGAAGCAGTTGTCGCAGCAGACGTGATCGTAATACCACGCTCCTGCTCCTGCTCCATCCAGTCCATTTGAGAAGCGCCTTCATGCGTTTCACCAATTTTATGAATACGGCCTGTATAATATAGAATACGCTCAGTCGTTGTTGTTTTACCAGCATCAATATGAGCCATGATTCCGATGTTACGAGTTTTATCTAAGGAGAACTCTCTTGCCATCTATGTCTTTCTCCTTCCTGGATTAGGTTAAGGTTTAATTTAATTATTACCAGCGGTAATGAGCAAATGCTTTGTTTGCTTCCGCCATTTTGTGCGTGTCTTCGCGTTTTTTAACAGAAGCACCAGTGTTGTTTGCTGCGTCCATAATTTCCGCTGCAAGGCGTTCTTCCATTGTTTTTTCACCGCGAAGGCGAGCGTAATTTACTAACCAGCGGAGACCTAAAGTTGTACGACGATCTGGGCGAACTTCAATTGGTACTTGATAGTTAGCTCCACCAACACGGCGTGCTTTCACCTCTAGTACTGGCATGATGTTTTTCATTGCCTGGTCAAATACTTCCATTGGATCATTACCCGTGCGTTCACGGATTGTGTCAAAAGCGGCGTAAAGAATGGCTTGTGATTTCCCTCTTTTACCGTCAACCATCATTTTATTGATGAGACGAGAAACGAGTTTTGAGTTGTAAAGCGGATCAGCCAATACGTCTCTTTTTGCTACAGGGCCTTTACGTGGCATATTTTTTCCTCCTTTCGGAAAATAAGTTATAAGGTTAAATTAGTTTTTTGGAGCTTTGGGACGTTTTGTACCGTATTTAGAACGACCTTGACGACGTGTTTCAACACCAGCTGTATCAAGCGCACCACGAACGATGTGATAACGAACACCCGGTAAATCTTTTACACGGCCGCCGCGGATAAGAACAACACTATGCTCTTGAAGATTATGGCCAATACCAGGGATATAAGCTGTTACTTCAATACCGTTACTCAAACGCACACGTGCATATTTACGAAGCGCTGAGTTCGGTTTTTTCGGCGTCATAGTACCAACACGAGTACATACACCGCGTTTTTGCGGAGAAAGTACATCGGTTTGAGCTTTCTTAAAGCTGTTAAATCCTTTATTAAGCGCCGGAGACTTTGATTTAGTGATCTTTGATTTACGAGGCTTACGTACTAACTGATTAATAGTAGGCATGTAAAAATCCTCCCTTCCTTTTTTTCTAAGCCCACACTTCCAGGTGGCTCATTTTTGGGCAAAAACAAAGTTCTTGCAGCAAACTGCAAAAACATCATTCGCAAATAATAGCAACGATTGTTTTGTCCCTATATCCAAACTAAGTTAGGTTGGTCGTACAGGAACACCTTGATCATATTATCACTTTCACTTTTTAGTGTCAACTGTCTTTAGCAAAAAAATTGTCGGTGTCTGCGTGCACAGACACCGACAAACAATTTTTTATTCTACTGGAACGGATTCTGCTTTTTTCATATTGGCTTCAGTTAAGCGATAACGTTGCATACCGGTACCCGCTGGAATGAGTTTTCCGATAATGACGTTCTCTTTCAAGCCAAGTAATTCATCGCGCTTCCCTTTGATCGCCGCATCTGTTAGGACACGTGTTGTCTCCTGGAAGGATGCAGCCGATAGGAATGAATCTGTTTCAAGTGATGCTTTCGTAATACCTAGTAAAATCGGACGACCCGTTGCCGGTACTCCGCCTTCAAGAAGTACCTTCTCGTTCGCATCACGGAACTGATGAATTTCAAGCAGACTGCCTGGAAGAACATCTGTATCGCCTGCTTCAAGTACGCGTACTTTGCGAAGCATTTGGCGTACCATTACTTCTATGTGTTTATCGCCGATCTCAACCCCCTGCATCCGGTACACTTTTTGCACTTCGCGCAGTAAGTATTCCTGAACAGATGTGACATCTTTAATTTTCAAGTATTCTTTCGGATCAATAGAACCTTCCGTCAGCTCCTGGCCGCGAGTAATTGGATCATTTACTGCTACTTTTAAACGGGCTGTATATGGAGCTGTGTATGTGCGTGTCTCCACGTCACCTTGCACAACAATTTCTTGCTGACGGTCTTTGCCTTCGTTAAGCGCAGTAACCGTACCGTTAATTTCAGAAATGATCGCTTGCCCTTTCGGGTTACGCGCTTCGAAAATCTCTTGAATACGAGGAAGACCTTGTGTGATATCGTCTCCTGCTACACCGCCCGTATGGAATGTACGCATCGTAAGCTGTGTACCTGGCTCACCGATTGACTGAGCAGCAATAATACCAACTGCTTCGCCTACTTCGACTTCCTGCCCTGTTGCCAAGTTACGTCCGTAACATTTTTTACATACACCGTGGCGTGTGTTACATGTGAAAGCGGAACGAATCCAAACTTTTTCAACGCCTGCTTCCACAATGACTCTCGCTAAATCTTCATCGATTTGCTCATTGTCATGAACAAGCACTTTACCCGTCTCCAGATGCTTAACAGCTTTACGCGCATAACGTCCGACAAGACGTTCTTCAAGCGCTTCGATCACTTCTGTCCCATCTTTAATCGAGCTAATTTCAAGGCCTCGGTCTGTTCCACAGTCTTCTTCGCGGACAATAACATCTTGTGCTACGTCAACAAGTCGACGTGTCAAGTAACCGGAATCGGCTGTTTTCAGTGCGGTATCAGCAAGACCTTTACGTGCACCATGCGTTGAAATAAAGTATTCAAGTACTGTCAAACCTTCACGGAATGACGATTTGATCGGAAGTTCGATAATCCGGCCGGCCGGATTGGCCATAAGCCCGCGCATACCAGCTAGCTGCGTAAAGTTAGATGCATTACCACGAGCACCAGAATCACTCATCATGAAGATTGGATTGCGAATATCCAGAGAGTCCATCAGTTTACCTTGGATAACATCTTTCGCTGCACTCCAGATCGAAATAACCCGATCATAACGTTCTTCCTCGGTAATTAAACCGCGGCGGAACTGCTTCATGACGTTATCGACTTTCGCCTGTGCTTCATGCAAAATACCTTCTTTTTCACCTAGAACAACAATGTCCGCAACCCCTACTGTAATACCCGCTTTTGTCGAGTGTTTAAAGCCAAGGTCTTTCATCCGGTCAAGCATTTTCGATGTTTCAGTGATTTTGAAGCGTTTAAACACTTCAGCAATGATATTACCCAAAATACCCTTTTTAAACGGTGGAACAATTTCTTGTTCAGCAATATGTTCCGGTACATTCACACCTGCGGCAATGAAATATTTTTCCGGTGTTTTCACTTCAAGGTTGCTGTTTGTCGGTTCGTTAATGTACGGGAATGTGTCCGGCAAAATTTCGTTGAAGATTAATTTCCCAACCGTTGTGACAAGAAGCTGTTTATTTTGTTCTTCTGTAAATGTTTGATTTTCAAGTGATGATGCTGCTACAGCTACACGCGTATGAAGATGAACATAGCCGTTTTGATAAGCTAAGATCGCTTCATTCGTGTCTTTGAAAATAGCTCCTTCACCAACCGCTCCCTCGCGCTCAAGCGTTAAGTAGTAGTTGCCAAGTACCATATCCTGAGACGGTGTAACAACTGGCTTTCCATCTTTCGGGTTCAGGATGTTCTGTGCTGCAAGCATAAGCATACGTGCTTCTGCCTGTGCTTCAGCAGAAAGCGGAACGTGAACAGCCATTTGGTCACCATCGAAGTCAGCATTGTAAGCTGTACAAACGAGCGGATGAAGACGGATTGCACGGCCTTCAACAAGCGTCGGTTCAAATGCTTGTATACCAAGACGATGAAGGGTCGGCGCACGATTTAAGAGTACTGGATGTTCTCTAATGACTTCTTCAAGTACATCCCATACGTCTGATTGAACACGTTCAATTTTACGCTTTGCGCTCTTAATGTTATGCGCGAGACCTCTTTCAACGAGTTCTTTCATCACAAATGGTTTAAACAATTCAAGTGCCATTTCTTTCGGAAGTCCGCACTGATACATTTTCAAGTTTGGCCCAACGACGATAACAGAACGTCCTGAATAGTCAACACGTTTTCCGAGTAAGTTTTGACGGAAACGACCTTGCTTCCCTTTCAGCATATGAGAAAGAGATTTCAAAGGACGGTTACCCGGCCCTGTAACAGGACGTCCACGGCGTCCGTTATCAATCAGCGCATCAACAGCTTCCTGAAGCATACGCTTTTCATTTTGAACGATGATGCTTGGCGCACCAAGGTCTAATAGACGCTTCAAACGGTTATTCCGGTTGATGACACGGCGATACAAATCATTCAAATCAGATGTCGCGAAACGGCCACCATCAAGTTGTACCATCGGGCGAAGTTCCGGTGGGATAACCGGTAGAACATCAAGGATCATCCAATCCGGTTTATTGCCGGAATGACGAAATGCTTCAATCACTTCAAGACGCTTAATCGCACGTGTGCGGCGCTGTCCTTGTGCTGATTTCAGCTCTTCTTTTAACTGTTCTGTTTCTTTATCGAGATCGATATCTTGAAGAAGCTTTTTAATAGCTTCTGCACCCATAGACGCTTGGAATTTTTTTCCGTATTTTTCACGATATGCCCGGTACTCTTTTTCAGAAAGCAACTGCTTCTTTTCAAGAGCTGTATCACCCGACTCAGTTACAACATACGAAGCAAAATAAATAATTTCTTCAAGCGCACGCGGTGACATGTCAAGAACAAGACCCATACGACTTGGGATTCCTTTAAAGTACCAAATATGTGAAACTGGCGCTGCAAGCTCAATATGACCCATTCGTTCACGGCGTACTTTCGCTTTTGTTACTTCTACACCACAGCGGTCACAGACAACGCCTTTATAACGAACACGCTTGTATTTACCGCAGTGACATTCCCAGTCTTTCGTAGGACCGAAAATCCGTTCACAAAATAAGCCGTCTTTTTCAGGTTTTAGCGTACGGTAGTTAATTGTTTCTGGTTTTTTTACTTCCCCATAAGACCATGAACGAATCTTATCCGGTGAAGCGAGACCAATTTTCATATACTCGAAATTATTGACATCCAGCAAGGGGTCTACCTCCCTTTTCTATTACCCATTTTCCTTGAAAGCGCCCAAAAAGCGCTGAAAAAGAGCGCTTTTTGGACAGGATTATAAAACAAGTTAGTCTTTTGTTCCAATTGTTTCCGTTTTGACTGTTTCAGGAACGATATTTAATGAATCCGCTTGTTGAACGTCATCTTCATCCTCAAGATCACGCATTTCTATTTCCTGATCATCTCCGGACATAATTTTCACATCAAGACCTAGACTTTGAAGTTCTTTGATTAATACTTTAAATGATTCAGGAACACCTGGTTCTGGAACATTTTCACCTTTGACGATTGCTTCATACGTTTTCACGCGACCAACGATATCATCCGATTTTACTGTTAAGATTTCTTGTAATGTATAAGCGGCACCATATGCTTCAAGCGCCCAAACTTCCATTTCACCGAAACGCTGTCCGCCGAACTGTGCTTTACCACCAAGCGGCTGTTGTGTAACAAGTGAATATGGTCCCGTTGAACGAGCATGAAGTTTGTCATCAACCATATGTGCAAGTTTGATCATGTACATGATACCTACTGATACGCGGTTATCAAAAGGCTCACCGCTGCGGCCATCATAAAGAATCGTTTTCGCATCACGGCTCATGCCTGCTTCTTCAATTGTCTCCCACACATCGTCCTCAGAGGCACCATCGAACACCGGTGATGCTACATGAATACCGAGGTAGCGGGCTGCTAGACCTAAGTGAAGCTCAAGCACTTGACCGATGTTCATACGGGATGGTACACCAAGCGGGTTAAGCATGATGTCAACCGGCGTACCGTCTGGCATGTAAGGCATGTCTTCTTCTGGCAAAATGCGAGAGATAACCCCTTTGTTACCATGACGTCCAGCCATTTTATCCCCTTCAGAAATCTTCCGTTTTTGAACGATGTATACGCGCACAAGTTGGTTTACACCAGGTGGTAATTCATCGCCGTCTTCACGGTTAAAGACTTTCACGTCAAGGACAATACCACCGCCACCGTGAGGGACACGCAGTGATGTATCACGGACTTCACGTGCTTTTTCACCAAAAATCGCATGAAGAAGACGTTCTTCTGCTGTCAGTTCTGTTACCCCTTTAGGTGTTACTTTACCGACAAGCAAGTCACCATCTTTTACTTCTGCACCGATCCGGATAATACCACGGTCATCAAGGTTGCGGAGTGCATCTTCCCCAACATTTGGGATATCGCGTGTAATTTCTTCCGGTCCGAGCTTCGTATCACGTGACTCTGATTCATATTCTTCAATATGAATCGATGTATACACATCATCTTTTACGAGTCTTTCACTCATAATAATGGCATCTTCATAGTTATAGCCATCCCATGTCATGAAAGCAACAAGAACGTTACGTCCAAGCGCTAGTTCACCAAGTTCCATTGATGGACCATCAGCGAGGATTTCTCCTTTTGTAACATGGTTTCCGACTGCAACGATCGGACGCTGGTTATAGCACGTTCCCTGGTTGGAACGAATGAATTTTTGTAATTTATATTTGTCGAGATCGCCTTTTACTTCCTGTCCATCTACTTCTTGAATGCGGCGGACAAAAATTTGGCGTGCTTCTACGCGCTCAACAATCCCTTCATGCTTACAAATAACAGCTGCACCGGAGTCTTTACCGGATACATACTCCATACCTGTCCCAACAATCGGTGCTTCTGGCTGCATTAAAGGAACAGCCTGACGCTGCATGTTCGCTCCCATAAGAGCACGGTTGGAGTCATCATTTTCAAGGAATGGAATACACGCAGTCGCAGCCGATACAACTTGCTTCGGCGATACATCCATGTAATCCGCGCGCTCGCGTTTAACAACGGTGTTTTCACCACGAAAACGTGCGACTACTTCCTCTTCAGCAAATGAACCGTCTTCGTTAAGCGGAACATTCGCTTGCGCCACAACATAGTTATCTTCTTCATCAGCTGTTAAATAATCAATTCTTTCTGTCACGCAGCCCGTATCCGGATCAACGCGGCGGTAAGGTGTTTCGATAAATCCAAAACGGTTTACTTTCGCAAAAGAAGATAATGAGTTGATCAGCCCAATATTCGGGCCCTCAGGCGTTTCAATCGGGCACATACGGCCGTAGTGGGAGTAATGAACGTCACGAACTTCAAAGCCTGCACGTTCACGTGTTAAACCACCGGGACCAAGCGCCGATAGACGGCGTTTATGTGTTAACTCAGCCAGCGGGTTCGTCTGATCCATGAACTGAGAAAGCTGAGAGCTTCCAAAAAATTCTTTAATCGACGCAATAACCGGACGGATATTAATTAATTGCTGCGGTGTGATCGTTTGCGTATCCTGAATCGACATGCGCTCACGAACAACACGCTCCATACGGGATAATCCGATGCGGAATTGATTTTGCAACAGTTCCCCTACAGAACGAAGACGACGGTTACCGAGATGATCAATATCATCGGTATTACCTACTCCATAAAGAAGGTTGAAGAAATAGCCAATCGACGCAATAATGTCAGCCGGCGTAATATTCTTCACGTTCATTTCTGGGAAGCCATTGCCGATAATGTTGATGATCTGCTCTTCTTCGCTGTTTGGCGCATATACTTTTATTGATTGAACAGTCATATCATCTTCAAACACACCGCCTGTTTGACTGTATGATTTAAACGATACTCCATTTTCAAGATGTGGAATGATTTTATCGAGTGTACGGCGGTCAAGAACAGTTCCTGCTTCGGCGATAATTTCACCTGTTTCCGGATCCGCAAGCGTTTCAGCCAGGCGCTGTCCAAACAAACGATTTTTCGTATGAAGCTTTTTATTCATTTTATAGCGGCCAACACTTGCTAGATCATACCGTTTCGGGTCAAAGAAGCGAGAAACAATAAGGCTTTTCGCATTTTCAACTGTTGGCGGCTCACCCGGGCGAAGACGCTCATAAATTTCAATCAGCGCTTTCTCCGTCGTTTCTGTATTATCTTTTTCAAGCGTATTGCGCAAATATTCATTATCACCAAGCAAGTCGATGATTTCTTGATCAGTGCCAAACCCGAGCGCACGCAATAATACTGTAATCGGTAATTTACGCGTTCTGTCAATACGGACATACACAATATCTTTGGCATCTGTTTCATACTCTAACCAGGCACCACGGTTTGGGATAACAGTCGCAGTGAATCCTCGTTTTCCGTTCTTGTCCAATTTCCCGTTGTAATACACACTCGGAGAGCGGACAAGCTGAGAAACGATAACACGCTCTGCACCATTAATAATGAATGTTCCTGTCTCAGTCATAAGTGGGAAATCACCCATGAAAACCTCTTGGTCTTTTACTTCACCCGTTTCCTTATTTAAAAGACGGACTTTCACACGAAGCGGGGCAGAGTACGTAACATCACGCTCTTTTGATTCATCCACAGGATACTTCGGCTCCGCAAGGCTGTAATCAATAAATTCCAATGCCAGATTGCCTGTGAAATCTTCAATCGGAGAAATGTCCTGGAACATTTCACGCAGACCCTCATCAAGAAACCATTGATAGGAAGCTGTTTGAATCTCAATCAAATTCGGTAATTCCAATACTTCACTAATGCGCGCATAGCTTCTGCGCTGGCGGTGTCGTCCATACTGAACTAGTTGACCTGTCAACTGATTCACCCCTCAAATCAAGCGTTATAATTGCCTATAATTCATCTTAAGGCAGAGTATTACTATACTCAATAAGACAAAAAGAAAAAGGTTTTGTCAAAGAAAACCTCATTTTTATCACAAATGGCCCTATTTTGTTGTTATTGTTCCCATTTCAGCGAAAAATATTCCCATTGACAAACGGGCACAATTATTATATTGGCATTTTACAATAATAGCATACGGTTTTTTTGGGGTCAATTATTTTTTAGCACGCAAAATAAAATAGCCCTTTGATTTGGCGACCGTATCACATGAACCGGCTAATCTCTCTAATTCTTTTATCGCAGATGGAGCGCCCTGTTTCTTTTGAATGACTACCCATATTTCACCGCCTTCTGCAAGTTTCGCAAAACCGTTTTGTAAAATATCAAATACGGTCTGTTTCCCCGCGCGAATCGGTGGATTGGTTAATACAACTGCAAATCCCTCTTCCAACACATTTTGCAGACGATCACTTTCATAGATTTGTACGTTCCCGACATGGTTAAGCTTTGCATTTTCACGGGCAAGCGCTAACGCCCGGTCATTTACATCGATCATATGAATCGTGCGGTCCGGCTGCTCAGCAGCGAGCGAAATACCAATTGGTCCGTATCCGCATCCTGCATCAAGAATCGGTCCGGCTATTTTCGGCCATTCAAATGTCTCAATAAGCAGTCTCGAACCAAAGTCTACTTCAGATTTCGAAAAGACACCCGCATCTGTATGAAACTTATATTGTTTCCCACGCAGTGTGTATGTAAATTGCTGCGGGCGATGTTGACTGTCCGGAGTTTTGGAAAAATAATGGTCACCCAAAGAAATTTCTCCCTTCAATAAACAAAAGCCCGCTGCTTCCAGCGGACTTTTGTATCATTGTATCAAAAAATTACTTCACTTCTACAGAAGCGCCAACTTCTTCAAGTTTCGCTTTAAGTTCTTCAGCTTCTTCTTTCGCAATGCCTTCTTTGATTGCTTTAGGCGTGTTATCAACTAGTTCTTTCGCTTCTTTCAAGCCAAGACCTGTGATTTCGCGAACAGCTTTGATAACTTTAATTTTTTGGTCGCCCGCTGCTGCAAGAATAAGATCGAATTCAGTTTGCTCAGCCGCAGCTGCGCCACCAACAGCACCTGCTGCTGCAACTGGTGCTGCAGCTGTTACGCCAAATTCTTCTTCGATTGCTTTTACAAGGTCGTTCAATTCAAGAACGGACATTTCTTTGATTGCTTCAATGATTTGCTCTTTAGACATTTTTTATTTCCTCCTTAGTGTGTTTTAAATATGGTTGTATTTACGATGCTGCTATGCAGCTTGCCTTACAATTACGCGCCTTGCTCTTCTTTTTGATCAGCCACTGCTTTCGCTGCAAGAGCGAAGTTGCGGATTGGCGCTTGAAGAACGCTGAGTACCATGGAAAGAAGACCCTCGCGTGAAGGAAGTTCTGCAAGTGCTTTAACTTCTTCAGCCGAAACAAAGTTGCCTTCAAGTACGCCTGCTTTAATTTCGAGTGCTTCGTTTGATTTCGCGAATTCATTCAAAATTTTAGCTGGAGCGACAACATCTTCGCTGCCGAATGCGACAGCGTTAGGGCCTGTAAGGAACTCTTCAAGACCTGTAATACTCGCTGCTTCAGCCGCACGCCGAGTCATTGAGTTTTTGTAAACTTTGAACTCAACGCCTGCATCACGAAGCTGCTTACGAAGTTCCGTAACTTGGGCCACGGAAAGACCACGGTAGTCAACGATGATTGTCGATGGACTATTTTTAAATTTTTCAGCTATTTCATCGACAAGCGCTTGTTTTTTCTCGATAATGCTGCTCATCTGCTACACCTCCTGTAGAATTTGTACGGACGATTTTGTCCATAATTTAATACCGTCACGGGAAACGTAAAAAACCTCCATGTCCCGGAAGACATGGAGGCACGAAAAGCGGACATAATTGTCACACTATCTATTTCGCATGTCCTCGGCAGGATATTTAAGCAATGTGCCCCTGCTGTCTACGGTACAAATGTACATATATATTCACAACAAAATTCACTTTACCAGATAAATTGATCGTTGTCAACTTAGTTTTTTGTTTGAGCAACTAATGATGGATCTATTTTTACGCCAGGGCCCATTGTTGATGTAACAGATACGTTCTTCATGTAGACACCTTTTGCTGCTGAAGGTTTAACTTTCAGCATTGTGTCAAAAATGGCTGCGAAGTTTTCAACTAATTTTTCATTGTCAAAAGAAACTTTGCCAACTGGAACGTGAATGTTACCAGCTTTATCAGCTCGATACTCAACTTTACCAGCTTTGATTTCTTGAAGTGCTTTTTCAAGATCAAATGTAACCGTACCTGTTTTCGGATTTGGCATTAAACCTTTTGGCCCAAGCACACGACCAAGTTTACCAACCTCACCCATCATGTCAGGTGTTGCAACGATAACATCAAATTCAAACCAGCCTTGTTGAATTTTTGTAATATACTCACTGTCACCAACATAGTCTGCACCAGCTGCTTCTGCTTCTTTCACTTTTTCGCCTTTGGCGAATACGAGAACGCGTTGTGTTTTACCTGTTCCGTTTGGAAGAACGAGCGCACCACGAATTTGCTGATCTGCTTTTTTCGGGTCAATACCTAGACGGAATGCAGCCTCAACTGTTGCGTCAAATTTAACTGTACTTGTTTTCTTTACAAGTTCAATTGCTTCTTCTACTGAATATTGTTTTGTGCGGTCAACAAGTTTTGCCGCCTCTTGGAATTTCTTACCATGTTTAGTCATGTTTTATTTCCTCCTTATGTGGTTTTAACGGATTTACCTCCCACGAATAAAGGTTGCGTGTGAAGTGATATCTTCTTCACATCGCAACCCCAAAAACAGACAACTAATTAATCTTCAATCACAATACCCATACTGCGGGCAGTACCTTCAACCATACGCATAGCTGATTCAACATTAGCAGCGTTTAAGTCAGGCATTTTTGTTTCAGCAATTTCACGCACTTTATCACGTTTAACCGTTGCAACTTTATTGCGGTTCGGTTCTCCAGATCCTGATTCAATGCCGGCTGCTTTTTTAAGCAGAACAGCTGCAGGCGGAGTTTTTGTGATGAATGTAAATGAACGGTCTTCAAAAACCGAAATTTCAACCGGAATGATCAATCCTGCTTGATCTGCTGTGCGCGCATTGAATTCCTTACAGAATCCCATAATGTTAACACCAGCTTGACCGAGTGCCGGACCGACCGGCGGCGCAGGGTTTGCTTTACCTGCAGGAATTTGCAGTTTTACAACTTTAATAACTTTTTTAGCCACGAGACACACCTCCTTAAGTCCGTGATGTGGTACATGGGGCTTTGCCCCTCCCACTCTGTCTATCTTTATTTAAATAAAGATGATTATAAAATGAGTCTTAACAGTACTAGACGTACTGACCTAAGAAATAGTATCACTTTTCGCGCAAGATTTCAAGCCGTTTTTTTAGGTTAATTTGTTTACTTGATCAAAATCAAGTTCAACCGGTGTTTCACGGCCAAACATATTAACATGTACTTTTAACTTTCCTTTATCCTGGTCGATCTCTTCGACTGTTCCTTCAAAATCAGCAAATGGACCTTCTTTTACAACAACTGTTTCACCAATTTCAAATTCAGCATCGCGGCGGCGTTCATCCATACCCATTTGTTTCAGTATCGATGTTACTTCATCCGGCAGAAGAGCTGTTGGCTTAGAACCGTGGCCTGATGATCCGACAAACCCCGTTACTCCAGGCGTGTTCCGCACAACATACCATGAATCATCCGTCATCACGATTTCAACGAGTACATAGCCAGGGAATACCTTTCGCTTCGTCACTTTCGTTTTGCCGTTTTTAATATCAGTTTGCTCTTCCTCCGGGACGATCACACGGAAGATTTTATCTTGCATACCCATAGATTCAACACGTTTTTCAAGATTTGCTTTTACTTTATTCTCATACCCGGAATACGTGTGCACGACATACCAATTTTTTTCCATAGAAAGGGACTTTTGTCCTTCCCTCCTTTTCATTTAAACCAAATGAAAAAACCCGTTGAACGGGTTTTTTTGTTTCTTTATGTGATTCCATTATAGCACGGAAAAACAATGTGTATTCAACTAATTTTCCAGAAAGCTGATCGTGTTATCAAATTAGCCGAATGACCCATGAAATACCTAGATCGACCACAGCAAAAAAGAGGGCAAAAAACACAACGGTTGCAATAACCGTAATTGTATACGTCATTAATTCTTTCTTTTTCGGCCAGCTGACCTTGCTCATTTCAGAGCGCACGTTACGGAAAAATTGTGTAATGCGTGACATGTACTGAAAACCTCCAAAATGAAATACGCCGGTGTCACTTCGTCTGTTTATGAACAGTATGCTTTTTGCAGACACCGCAAAATTTTTTTATTTCTAGGCGTTCGGCAACGTTGGTAACAGTCGTCGAATAGTTTCGTGATCCGCAGTCTTTACATTCAAGCGGCACTTTTTCCGCCATTTTAATCACCTTACCATTTCAATTCTTAAAACGTATCATTAAAAGCTATATTTCGTCAAGTTTTCATTAATTGGTCATCTCTTTAAACTCAAGATACCGCTCTAATTTCCGTTTGACGCGCTGTAATGCGTTATCAATCGATTTCACGTGTCGATTTAATTCTTCTGCTATTTCCTGATACGAACGGCCATCCAAATACAAAGCAAGCACTTGCCGTTCGAGATCACTTAACAATTCATTCACTTTTCCTTCAATACTGGTAAATTGTTCGCGATTAATCATTAATTCTTCCGGATCTGTTACCTTAACCCCTGTTAGCACGTCCATTAACGTACGGTCTGACTCTTCATCGTAAATAGGCTTATCGAGCGAAATATAAGAATTGAGCGGAATGTGTTTTTGTCGCGTAGCAGTTTTAATGGCTGTAATAATCTGGCGGGTGATACATAATTCTGCGAACGCTTTGAATGTACTAAGCTTGTCCCCTTTGTAATCTCGGACCGCTTTATACAAACCAATCATGCCTTCTTGCACAATATCTTCTTTATCCGCACCAATTAAAAAATAAGAGCGCGCTTTTGCTCTAACAAAGTTGCGATACTTATGAATTAAATAATCGAGGGCATCGCTGTTGCCGTTGTGTACAAGTTCTACTAACTGCTCATCGTTCAGCGAATCCATCGTCATACTTATACTTATCGAACGGTTCAAGCTTACACATCCCCCTCCGCTTGCAAAGCATAGTTAGAAGTATTATACAGTACGTTTTTTTTATACGTCAATCATTCATTTTGCCGCCGCGGCGCCACTTCTCAAAAATTTCTGTCTGCTCTTTGCTGAGCGGTATTCGCACCTGCGGTTTGTAATAGCTGATCTTATCCAGCTTTTTCCCAATCGACTTTTGCATCATGTTCAGCTCTGTTAAAAGTTCGCGTGCCGATATGCGGAGCGCGCCCTGTCCGAATACAGCCCACTGCTCTGTGTAGTCGGACGTTGCAACACTCACTTGATCACGAATATTATTAAGCTCAATCGCCAACTTTTCAATTCGTTCATCTGCAGTTTCATTTTCCCGTGTGAAAATGACTTCCACTTTTGAATCGCGGTACTTTTTTTCTGTCCCTTTGACAAAATGAGCATCGAAGACAACGATAACACGGCAGCCGTGTACACCTTGATATTCCGCCATCAATTCAATAAGGCGATCGCGGGCACCGGCAAAATCCGTCTCTTTTAACTGGCGTAGTTCCGGCCAAGCACCGATCATGTTATACCCGTCTACGAGTAAAATGTCCATCGTTATTGTCCCAGTGGATGACGCTTCCGGTACACTTCATACATGAGGAGAGAAGCGGCAACAGACGCATTCAGCGATGTAACATGTCCGCTCATCGGCAGTTGAATTAAAAAATCGCAATTCTCTTTTACGAGACGGCTCACACCACGCCCTTCACTGCCGATGACGAGACAGAGCGGCATCGTGCCATCAAACCGTCGGTAATCTTCCGCACCAGATGCATCCGTTCCCGCAATCCATATTCCCCGCTCTTTCAGCTCTTCCATCGTTCGGACCAAGTTCGTCACGCGGACAACCGGAATATACTCAATCGCACCGGTTGATGCTTTCGCCGCTGTCGCAGTTAAGCCGACCGACCGGCGTTTTGGAATAATAATACCGTGTACACCGACTGCATCAGCTGTTCTCATAATCGAGCCGAGATTATGCGGGTCTTCTAGTTCATCAAGCAACAGAAAAAAAGGTGGTTCATCGCTTTCTTTTGCTTTTGCAAACAAATCGTCAATTTCTGCATATTGATATGCTGCAACAGAAGCTGCTACACCTTGATGATTTTCCGGCACAACTTGTTCAATTTTTCTTTTTGGCACAAGCTGAACCGGGATACCCGCTTCTTTTGCTTTGTTTAAAATTTGCTGAATCGAGCCTTTTTGAGATCCTTCTTGCACCCATAACTTATTAATATCACGTCCAGACCGTAATGCTTCGAGTACAGGGTTTCGGCCGGCGATCCATTCTTGTTCCTGCGTCATGCATTCGCACTCCCTTTTTCATCGCTGTCGTTTAAAATGTTGTAAATTACTTCTTCCATTCGCTCGAGCTGACCGGTTAAAAATAAAAATCCGATCAGCGCTTCAAACGCAGTGCTATGATTGTACGTCTGTACATCTGTATTTTTCGGTACGTGACCAGACTTTGCATTCCGGCCTCGTTTCGCAACAGTTACTTCTGCTTCTGTTAAAAAATTGCTTTCACGTAAACGATGAAGCTGTGCCGATTGCGCTTTGGCAGAGACATAACGCGTGGAGGCACGGTGAAGATCATTTGGCTTCACACGGCCCGACTCCAGCAGAAATTTCCGTATATATACTTCATACACCGCATCACCCATATATGCAAGCGCCAATCCGTTCAGCTGCTGCGCCTCTTTTAATGGTTCCATCAACTGTTTCATCATCCGCGTCTCCAACGGATACCCTGCGCTGTGTCTTCCAAAATAATATTTAACTCTTTTAGCTGGTCACGTATTTCATCGGCGCGGGCAAAATCACGATCTTTACGCGCCTGAGTGCGCTGTTCAATCAAGTCTTCAATCTCTTCATCGAGCAGTTGCTCGCTTTGAATCGAAAGTCCGAGCACGAAGAGCATATCATCATATTTAGACAAAAATGAATCGATGACTGCTGTAGATGTGTGTGGTTCAAGCAAGTACACATTCGCGTCTTTCGACAAGTCGAATAAAACGGAGATGGCGTTCGCCGTATTAAAGTCGTCATCCATTTCAGCGAGGAAGCGGGCATGATGGGCATTGATTTTTTCAAGCCATTGATCGTTGTTTTCTGCCAAATTGGTGCTGGACTGCTTACGATGCTTTACATTTTCATACGCGGTTTTTATACGTTCAAGTGAAGCGTGAGCACTGTCAAGTAATTCTTTATTGTAGTTGATCGGATTGCGATAATGAACCGACAACATGAAAAAGCGTAGTACTTCCGGGTCGATTTCTTTAATAATGTCATGAACGAGTACGAAATTACCAAGTGATTTCGACATTTTTTCATTATCTATATTGATATAGCCGTTATGAAGCCAGTAGCGGGCAAATGGTTTGCCAGTCAGTGCTTCTGACTGAGCAATTTCATTTTCGTGATGTGGAAAAGCTAAATCCTGTCCTCCAGCGTGAATATCGATCGAATCTCCTAGGTATTTGCGTGCCATTGCCGAGCATTCAATATGCCAGCCTGGCCGTCCCGCTCCCCACGGACTTTCCCATGAAACCTCACCTTCTTTCGCTGTTTTCCATAAAACAAAATCAAGCGCATCATCTTTCTTTTCACCAGCACCAATCCGGGCACCGATTTTTAACTCATCAATCGACTGATGAGACAGCTTTCCATAGCCATCAAATCGGCGTGTACGATAATATACATCGCCGCCTGATTCATAAGCGAATCCTTTTTCAACGAGCTGTTCGATAAATTCAACAATTAATTCAATATTTTCAGTCACACGCGGATGAACATCTGCTTTTTGGCATCCGAGTGCTTGTGTATCTTCAAAGTATGCTTTGATAAAACGCTCTGCAATAACCGGCACCTCTTCACCTAATTCATTAGCAGCACGAATTAATTTGTCATCCACATCTGTAAAGTTAGAGACGTAGGTCACAGCATATCCGCGATATTGCAGGTGGCGGCGTACTGTATCAAATACGATGGCTGGGCGGGCGTTACCGATATGAATATAATTGTATACGGTCGGGCCACATACATACATTTTCACTTTACCCTCATCAATCGGGATAAATTCTTCTTTTTTCCGTGTAAGCGTGTTATACATCATTACGGGCATCGCTCGTAATCCCCTTTCTTCGTTTCATCCAATTCCTTTTTCAAGCGGGCAATTTCCTGTTCCATGCTGTTCAGACGGTCCGCCACTGGATCCGGCAGATTGCGGTGATTTAAATCCTTTTCGACTTTCCGGCCATTTTGAACAACAATTCGGCCTGGAATACCAACAACCGTGGAATTTGGTGGCACATCTTTCAGGACAACAGAACCAGCACCAATTCTCGCATCTTCTCCAACGGTAATCGAACCAAGCACCTTTGCACCTGTGGCAATTAAGGCACCATCCTTCACCGTTGGATGACGTTTTCCTTTTTCTTTTCCAGTTCCGCCGAGCGTCACGCCCTGATAGAGTGTCACGTTATCCCCGATTTCACAAGTTTCACCGATGACAACACCCATGCCGTGATCAATAAATAGCCGACGCCCAATACGGGCACCCGGATGAATTTCAATACCTGTAAAAAAGCGGCTAATTTGTGAAATAACCCGGGCAATAAAATAAAATTTACGCTTATAAAAACCATGCGCAAGACGATGAGACCATATTGCGTGCAGACCGGAATACGTTAAAATAACTTCCAAATAGCTTCGTGCGGCAGGATCCTGTTCAAATATGATATCAATGTCTTCTTTTAGCACTTTAAACAATGTTGTCCCTCCTCTCAAAATACCAATTTCAGACATACAAAAAACGCCTCTGAAAGACAGAGACGTATTAAAACGCGGTTCCACTCTGTTTGAAAAATAGCATAGCTATTTTTCCAACTTGACTTGTTAACGGGTTAGACCCGCCACCGCTTACTCATATATTCAGCGGCGGACTCAGAGGGGCACTTCTGCAGACAGAAAGGCCTAAACCGCTCTCAGCTAAGTGACGGTTCTCTCTGAAAGGCATCTGCTGCATACTTTTCCTCTTCAACGTTTTTTTGTATATATACTCTATTATATACGTACCATCCTTTTAATCAAGAACGGCATTTAGCCTTTTTAAAATTTTTTCTTTTCCAAGCAGTTCAATTGCCTTTGGTAAATCCGGACCGTGTGTTTGACCGGTCACCGCTGCGCGAATCGGCATAAAAAGTTTTTTTCCTTTATAACCTGTTTCTTTTTGAACGTCTTTCATTGCTTTTTTTACACCATCTGCTTCAAATGGTTCAAGTGCTGATACCTTTTCAGCAAATGAACGGAGTACTTCTGGAACCTGCTCTTCAGAAAGTACTTCTTTCGCTTCGCCATCATATGAAACATCTTCTTTGAAAAACAAATCGGACAGTTGAACAATTTCCGCACCAAAGCTCATTTTTTCCTGATACAGCGCGATCAAACTTGTTACCCATTCTTCTCGTTCTGGCGACAGCGTTTTTTCAATCAATCCCTCTTTGATAAGATGAGGCTGCGCTAGTTCAACCACACGCTCAATCGATTGTTCCTTCATATACTGATTGTTCATCCAAAGAAGCTTTTGCTTATCGAAAAAGGCTGGCGATTTCGACAGTCGGTCTGCATCAAAACCTTCAATAATTTGTTCTTTCGTAAAGATTTCTTCTTCTTCTTTTGGCGACCAGCCCAGCAATGTAATAAAATTCAAAAGGGCCTCCGGTAAATAACCAAGCTCTTTGTATTGTTCAATAAACTGAATGATCGATTCGTCACGCTTGCTCAATTTTTTCCGGTTTTCGTTGACTATTAATGTCATATGGCCGAAAACAGGCGGCTCAAAGCCGAGTGCTTTGTAAATTAAAAGCTGCTTTGGTGTATTAGAAATGTGATCATCTCCGCGAAGAACGTGTGTCATTTTCATTAAATGATCATCAATGGCAACGGCAAAATTATATGTTGGTGTTCCATCTTGCTTGACGATGACAAAGTCGCCGCCAATGCCATCTGAATCAAATGATACGTTCCCTTTCACCATATCGTCAAAGGCTATCGTTTCACCTTCAGGAACAAGGAATCGGATGCTTGGACGTCGTCCCTCGGCTTCGAGTACCGCCTGTTCTTCTTTTGTCAAGTTACGGCATTTTCCAGAATAGCCGGCAATTTCGTTGCGCTCTTGCTGCGCTTCCCGTTCCGCTTCAAGTTCTTCCGTTGTGCAGTAGCATTTATATGCTTTTCCTTCTTCTAGAAGCTGCTCATAATATTTTTTGTACAAATCATTACGTTCTGATTGGCGATATGGACCATAATCGCCACCTTGATCTGGGCCTTCATCCCAATCGATGCCGAGCCACTTTAAGTATTGAAGCTGACTTTCTTCGCCGCCTTCAATATTTCGCTTTTGATCTGTATCTTCAATACGGATAATAAATTTCCCGCCCAGGTTACGTGCATATAAGTAATTAAAAAGTGCTGTTCGTGCGTTGCCAATATGAAGATGTCCGGTTGGACTTGGCGCATAACGAACTCGTACTTCATTTGCCATAATTATGTACCCTCCCATGCTGTTTTATGCTTAGTTTTTTACTAAAAGGACTGTGGCCTGTGATGCAATGCCTTCTCCACGTCCCGGAAATCCGAGCTTTTCAGTGGTCGTTGCTTTCACATTTACCTGACTTGCATCCGCTTCTAACAGTTCTGCGATGCGCTTCTGCATATCACCAATATATGGAGCCATTTTTGGCTTTTGTGCAATGATCGTACAATCAATGTTACCGAGTTTATAGCCTTTTTCTTTTACCATCATCCATACATGTTCAAGCAACTTCGCTGAATCTGCATCTTTAAACGCTTTATCTGTATCTGGAAAATGACGGCCAATATCGCCTTCTCCCACGGCGCCGAGACACGCATCTGCTACTGTATGCAAAAGCACGTCCGCATCTGAATGACCGATCAGCCCTTTTTCATAGGGAATAGTAATACCGCCTATAATAAGCGGGCGTCCTTCTGTTAGTTGATGAACATCAAATCCTTGTCCAATTCGAAACATAAATAATTACACCTGACTTTCGCTTCTTTTCGCAATGATCGCCCGGGCAAAATATAAGTCTTCCGGTGTCGTCAATTTAATATTATCATAATCGCTTTCAACAATTTGAACTTGGTAGCCGGTTCGTTCGACAAGCGACGACTCATCTGTGCCAAGAAACTGTTCTTCTTCCGCTTTTTGCTGAGCGGATACTAAAAGAGCCGTCCGAAAGGCCTGCGGTGTCTGAACCGACCATAAATTAGACCGATCAACCGTCTGTGACACAGCGCCACCTTCCGCTTGTTTAATTGTATCTTTTACCAGAACTGCTGCAATAGCTGCTCCTGTATTGCTTGCACTTTCGACGAGCCTTGCAATCGTTTCTTTCGTGATAAATGGTCTAGCACCGTCGTGAACGAGCACGATGTCTGTTTCCGGCGGGAGCATTTTTAAGCCGCTGTATACGCTATGCTGGCGTTCCTGACCACCTGTCGCAAATGCGTATACTTTCTGTATGTTGTACGTCAAAAGAAGCTGTTCAAATTCGAATCGCTCGTCCGGATGAATAGATAACACAATTCCTTCGCATGAAGAATCTGCTTCAAACACGGCAAGCGTATGAATAATAACAGGTTTTCCTTCGAGTTCAAGCAGCAATTTATTGCGGCCCGCTTTCATGCGTTTTCCTTTTCCGGCAGCCGGAATCACGACAAAGTAGTTCATTCGTTCAAACCCTTTCCTTTTTCCATCATGCGTGTTTTGGCTTTGCAAAAATCATCCGTCCTGCAGATGTTTGCAATACGCTTGTGACGACGACATCGATTTGTTTACCAATAAAATCGCGGCCGTCTTCTACGACAATCATCGTGCCATCGTCGAGATAAGCAATGCCCTGACGTTGTTCTTTTCCGTCTTTAATGACAAGCACGTGCATTTCTTCCCCTGGAATGACGACTGGTTTTACTGCATTTGCAAGATCGTTAATATTCAACACTGATACTTTTTGAAATTCACAAACTTTGTTTAAATTGAAATCGTTTGTGACCACAATCCCCCCAATGTCTTTGGCGAGCTTAACAAGTTTGGAATCTACTTCATGAACATCTTCATAATCTTTTTCAGTCATTTCCACATCAATTGGGATTTCTTTTTGCATCCGGTTCAAAATATCAAGCCCGCGGCGTCCTTTCGTTCTCTTTAGTGTATCAGACGAATCAGCAATATGCTGTAATTCTTCAAGAACGAATTGAGGGATGACGATGGTACCATCTAAAAACCCTGTATCGCAAATGTCAGCAATCCGACCGTCAATAATCACGCTCGTATCCAAAATTTTAAAAGACTTAGCCGGTAATATAGGCAATACTTCTTCAGACTGGGCGTCTTTTCGTTTCAGTCCTTTATTGGATGAAAAAAATGAGGTTAATTCATCGCGACGTTTAAAACCGAATTGAATACCGAGATAGCCAAGAGCAATTGTTAGAAGGATCGGTACAACAGTATTGACGATTGGCAATTGAAGCTGCGCGAGCGGAATACCGACTAAAATAGCGACAAGCAGTCCGAGTACTAGACCGAGACCACCCATTAAAATATCCGTAAGCGGTGCATTAACGATGCGGTCTTCAATCCATTTAATAAACTCCACAATATAATCCACTGCCCAAAACGTCAGCAAATAAAAAACCAGTGCACCTAAGAACGCAGTGATGTATGGATTATTAATAAATGGATAATCAAAATGAAAATAATGGAATAAGTCCGAAATAAGAAATACGCCAAGCGTACCACCTAAAATGATGAATCCACCCTGTACAAGGCGCTTTAACATGTTTATTTCACCTCCCTATTCTTTTCATTATAAACACGTTTTCAGCCCCGCGCTATTATTACGCGACTGAAACGCATTTAGTTCCATTTTTTATTTTCCAAAAATGATTTTTAATGCTTCATTAACAGTCGATACACCAACAATTTCCACACCGGTTGGAGCTTTCCATCCACCGATATTATTTGCAGGTATGACAAGGCGCGTAAAACCTAGTTTTGCCGCTTCGTTTACACGCTGTTCAATACGCGACACACGCCGCACTTCACCCGTCAGCCCAACTTCACCGATTAAACAATCAGTTGCGCCAGTCGGTTCGTCACGGAAACTTGAGGCAATACTGACAGCAATAGCGAGGTCAATCGCCGGCTCATCCAATTTTACACCACCCGCTACTTTTAAGTACGCATCTTGATTTTGTAGCAGCAGCCCGACCCTCTTTTCAAGAACTGCCATAATAAGCGTTACCCGATTATGATCCATTCCCGTCGCCATTCGTCTCGGATTGCCAAATACAGTCGGGGCAATAAGCGCTTGTATTTCAACAAGTACCGGCCTTGTCCCTTCCATTGATGCGACGACCGTAGAACCCGATGTCCCCTGGGTCCGTTCTTCGAGAAAAATTTCTGATGGATTCGCGACTTCTTCTAGCCCTATTTCTTTCATTTCAAAAATACCCATCTCATTCGTGGAACCGAACCGGTTTTTTACCGCCCGCAAAATACGATATGTATGATGACGTTCTCCTTCAAAATACAACACCGTATCCACCATGTGCTCGAGTAAACGCGGTCCGGCAATCGAGCCTTCTTTCGTCACGTGACCGACGATAAAAATAGCAATACCGTTCATTTTTGCAATTCGCATCAGTTCAGCTGTACACTCACGTACTTGCGAGACGCTTCCAGGTGCCGATGTCACTTCTGGATGATGGATCGTTTGAATGGAATCGATGATGACAAACTCCGGCTTCATTTCTTCAATCGCTGAATGAATAAGCTGTAAGTTTGTTTCTGCATATATATAAAGACTTTCATTATTTATGTTCATTCGCGACGCTCGCATTTTCGTCTGTTTCACAGACTCTTCACCTGAGATATATAATACATTGCTCCCTTTTGATGAAAGTTGAGAGGAAACTTGCAAAAGAAGCGTCGATTTTCCTATACCTGGATCGCCGCCAATTAAGACAAGCGAACCTGGAACGACACCGCCCCCGAGCACACGGTTAAATTCTTTCAATCCTGTTTCAACGCGCGGTTCCTGTGCAGTCTCCACATCAATGAGACGTGATGGTTTAGCCATCATTGTCTCTGTATGCATAAATGTCCGTTTCGGCGTCCCGGTAATTGCCGTTTCTTCCACCATCTGATTCCACTCACCACAGCCGGGACATTTACCCATCCATTTTGCAGATTCATAGCCGCACGAACCACAAACGAATTTTGTTTTCTTTTTAACCAAAATAATGTTCTCCTTTCAAATGAAAAACAGCGGGTCTATATAGACCCGCTGCATAAAAATTTACGACATGGAGCCAGCTGCTGTGCGAACCATAAATTCGCCTTTTTCATCAACATCGACTATCACTTGCTGGCCTGTTAAGACGTTGCCTTTTAGTAACTCTTCTGAAAGCCGGTCTTCTACTTGTTTTTGTAGTGCGCGGCGCAATGGACGTGCTCCATACTCTGGATCGTATCCCTCATCAGCGATTTTTTCTTTTGCCTTCTCTGTCAATTCAACTATAATATCCTGCTCTTTCAATCGCTTCGTCAATTGATCCGCCATCAATGTCACAATTTCTTTCAAATGTTTCTTTTCAAGTGCATGGAAGACAATAATTTCGTCGATACGGTTTAAGAACTCAGGACGGAAAGCCCGTTTCAATTCGTCCATCACTTTCCCTTTCATATCTTTAAAATCTTGTGTTGTATCTTGAATGTTAAAACCGACGTATTTATTTTTTTGCAATGACTGTGCACCGACGTTAGACGTCATAATAATGACCGTATTACGGAAATCAACTGTGCGGCCTTTCGAATCAGTTAAACGGCCATCTTCAAGAACTTGAAGTAAAATATTAAACACATCCGGATGTGCTTTTTCAATTTCGTCAAGCAAGATAACGGAGTACGGTTTACGGCGAATTTTCTCGGTTAACTGACCGCCCTCTTCATACCCGACATAACCTGGAGGCGAGCCAACAAGACGTGACGTCGAATGCTTCTCCATATATTCTGACATATCAATACGGATCATTGCATCTTCATCGCCAAACATCGATTCTGCAAGGGCTTTAGCAAGTTCTGTTTTCCCGACACCAGTCGGACCGAGAAAAATAAATGAACCAATCGGACGCTTCGGATCTTTCAAGCCTGCACGTGCACGGCGAACGGCTTTCGAAATCGACGTAACCGCTTCTTCCTGACCAATTAAACGAGAGTGAAGAATATCTTCCAAATTCAACAAGCGGTCTGTTTCTGTCTGTGCCAGTTTAGAAACGGGGATCCCTGTCCAGCTCGATACGACCATCGCGATATCTTCCAACGTTACTTCACTGTTCTCCGTTCCCTGTTTTTCTTTCCAGCTATTTTTCGTCTGTTCAAGCTCTTCACGCAATTTTTGCTCTGCATCGCGTAAAGAAGCAGCTTTTTCAAATTCCTGACCTTGAACAGCCGAATCCTTTTCATTTCTGAGTGTCTCAAGTTTTACCTCAAGCTCTTTCAAGTTAGGAGGTGTCGTAAATGAACGAAGACGAACCTTTGAACCTGCTTCATCAATTAAATCAATTGCTTTGTCCGGTAAGAAACGGTCAGAAATGTAACGATCCGACATTTTCACGGCTGCTTCAATCGCTTCATCGAGAATCGCAACACGATGATGCGCTTCATAACGGTCACGCAATCCATTTAAAATTTGAATAGATTCATCAAGTGTCGGTTCATCCACTTGAATCGGCTGGAATCGGCGCTCAAGTGCTGCATCTTTCTCGATATACTTCCGGTATTCATCAAGCGTTGTTGCACCAATACACTGCAACTCTCCACGTGCTAGAGATGGTTTCAAAATGTTCGATGCATCAATCGCACCTTCCGCACCACCTGCACCAATTAATGTATGCAGCTCATCAATGAACAAAATAATATTGCCTGCCTGGCGAATTTCATCCATTACTTTTTTCAAACGATCTTCAAATTCTCCACGGTATTTTGTTCCGGCAACAACTGTCCCCATGTCAAGCGTCATCACGCGTTTACCACGCAGCGTTTCTGGCACTTCATTATTAATGATTTGCTGAGCAAGTCCTTCTGCAATCGCCGTTTTACCAACACCTGGTTCACCGATCAAGACCGGATTATTTTTCGTCCGGCGGCTCAGTACTTCAATAACACGTTGAATTTCTTTGCCTCGCCCAATAACCGGATCAAGGCTTCCTTCACGGGCAATAACGGTTAGATCTCGTGCCAAACCATCAAGTGTTGGCGTGCTTACATTCGAAGCCTGACCGCCCTGCGTCCCGCCTCCCTCACTGCTTCCGAGCAATTGAAGTACTTGCTGGCGAGCCTTATTTAAACTCACACCAAGGTTTCCAAGTACACGTGCGGCTACGCCTTCCCCTTCACGGATCAAACCAAGCAAAATATGCTCTGTACCTACGTAAGAATGGCCAAGTTTACGTGCTTCATCCATTGACAGCTCAATTACTTTTTTCGCACGCGGCGTATAATGAACGGTTTTCGAAGCTCCGTCGCCTTTTCCGATTAACTCTTCTACTTCCTCCTGAATTTTTTCAGCACTGAGACCTAAACCATAAAGGGCTTTCGCAGCAATGCCTTCTCCTTCACGTACGAGGCCGAGCAAAATATGTTCCGTACCAATGTTGCTGTGACCCAGCCGGATGGCTTCTTCCTGTGCCAGTGCCAATACTTTTTGAGCTCTCTCCGTAAAACGACCAAACATCATACTCATTTCCCCCTTATATTAATTAGTTTCTTTCATCGTTAAACGTTCTCGAATGAGTGCTGCCCGCCGGACATCGCGCTCTTCCGCCCGCAGCGGCCCACCCGCATATTGTTGTAAAAAGCCAGGCTGCATTAATATCATTAATTCATTTAAAATACTTTTGGATATATGTTGAATATACCCTAAATCGATCCCTAATCTAACGTCGGATAAACATTGAAATGCTTCATTCGTTTCAACCATGCGGCAATTCGATAAAACACCAAATGATCTGAATATACGATCTTCAAGTTGAATATGAGAAGTCTTCACCAGCGCATCACGTGCTGATTGCTCTCTCATCATCAACTCATGTACAACACTGCCTAAATCGTTAATAATATCCGCTTCCGATTTGCCAAGTGTTAACTGATTTGAAATTTGAAAGATGTTTCCTAAAGCTTCGCTTCCTTCCCCGTAAATTCCTCTAACAACTAAACCAAGCTGGCTGATCGCCGGGATAATCCGGTTCATTTGTCGGGTCAGCACAAGTCCTGGCAAATGAATCATTACTGATGCCCGAAGACCCGTTCCAACATTTGTCGGACAGGCTGTTAAATAACCTCGCTTTTCATCAAATGCGTATTGAACACTTTCTTCAATCATATCATCAATACGATTTGCTTCATTCAGTGTCTCCTGTAGCTGCAGACCAGATGAAAGGCACTGGATTCGAAGATGATCTTCTTCATTTACCATAATACTGATATCTTCCTGCTCTGAAATAAGCGCTGCACCGTACAGCGAAGATTCTGCTAAAAGAGGACTGATTAAATGCTTTTCAACCAATACTCTTTTTTGAAGCGGCGAAAGGTCCTCCATCTTGAGCAGCTCAAGAGATAATTTTTTTGATGTAGCTGTATTTATTTGCTCCACAATCTGTTTTGCATCATCAAACTGAAAAACGGTTGGAAAGCATACATCACTAAAATTGCGGGCAAGCCTTACACGTGTACTAAGTACGACGTCGGAATATGGGCCCCCCCCACTCATCCAAGAACTCGTCTGCTGATTAATAAAGCGTTCCAATGACATATTACGCACCGCCCCCTTCACCTGACAACTTATGCTCTACTTCTCTTATTTGATCACGAACATCTGCCGCTTTCTCAAAATGCTCATTAGCAATCATTTCATTAAGCTGTTCACGTAGCAGGTGCAACTCTTTCTGCAAATGAAGCGCACCGCCCATTCTCTTTGGTATTTTCCCTTGATGCCTAGTATTACCCCCATGAAGGCGTTTTAAAATAGGTGTAAGCTTGGAATCAAACGCTGTATAACAATGCGCACAACCAAACTTGCCTGTTTGTAAAAATTTTTGAAACGTCATATGGCATTTCTCGCAATGTTCATCTTCCCCATGAGATGCAGCATTAGATGAAAAAAGAGGTTCTGAACTAAACAATCCACTAAGTAAATTGTTAAGAGAAAATGCAGGATGTCCGCCAAATAAATATTCTCCCTTTTCATGGGCACATTTTTCACAAAAATAGACTTCTGTTTTTTCTCCATTTACTATTTTGGTAAAATGAAGTGCTGCCGGTCGTTCATGACACTCTTGACAGATCAAATTATTCACCGCCTTACTGATATTTAAGAGATAAAAGAAATGATTTCATCATGCGTGCTCGTAGTTCATCACGATCGGGTAATTCAATATACAACACGGAGCGGCTCATAACGCTTATCATTAATTTCGCCTCACGTGTAGAAATTACCTCCTCTTCTAGAAGACGATAAATAAAATCTTCTCCATTAGATTGAGACAATCGTGTTCCGACTAGTGCCAAAAGTTGATTAATTAAATCACTTTGCTCTCTCACTGTCACTTTTATAATACGAATATATCCACCGCCACCACGTTTACTTTCAACAAGATAACCTCGCTCGATCGTAAATCGTGTGTTAATGACATAATTGATTTGAGAAGGAACACACTGGAACTTTTCTGCAATTTCGTTTCTTTTGATTTCAACGATTTCGCTTCCGCTATGCTCGAGTACTTGTTTCAAATACTGTTCAATAATATCAGAAACGTTTCTCATTCTGTTCCCCACCTTGACTTTGACTATATTTGACGATAATTATAAAGGAAATTGATTAATCATTGCAATTTATTTGCTTATTTATATACAAAAAAGACAACTTAATGATTTAAGTTGTCTTAACGTGCCAGGCGGCGTCCTGCTCTCACAGGG
>NZ_LQWY01000003.1 GCF_001643235.1 Domibacillus aminovorans | reverse complement strand
CTTTTTCTGTTTATTCATTTACACAAGATATTTTACGCTCTCACTCACTTTTCTTTTTTGCAAACAAAAAACCCTGAATAATATGTTGAATCATTCAGGGTTTTTAATTTTATTACTGCTCCTCTACAATTTTTATTTCAGTAGCATGTGCATACAATGAAGCAGAATGCTCGTATATATCAAACGTAACAACTACCTTTTAAGCGACTTGAAGAGAGGAAACAGTCTCTTCATCGATATCCTTCGTGTCAAAATCGCTTGAATAGTCGTACCTACATATACATGCCACTGCCTTGTAATAATCATTAACTATATTACAATGGGATAATACCTAAAACGAGAGCAACAAGAATTAGTACTGCTGTCGATCCGCATGCCCACTTTAAGAAAGCGCGCTGTAGTTTACCAAAGTCTTCTCCTACCATCCCGACCAAAAGATAGGTGGACGGAACAAGAGGACTTAATAGATGAACTGGTAAACCGAAAAGAGAAGCTCTTCCAATCATAGCAGGATCAATTCCATATGCAGCTCCTGCTTTTGCAAGTAATGGCAAAACGCCATAGTAAAAAGCGTCATTAGACATAAAGAAAGTAAACGGTGCACTAATTACTGCTGTGATTACAGCAAAATGGGATCCCATTGCATCTGGAATATGCTTGATCATCGAGTTTGCCATGGCATCCACCATTTCAGTTCCTGAAAGAATGCCAGTGAAAATTCCAGCAGCGAAAACCATTGAAACAACAGATAGAGCATTATCGGCGTAATTGGCCACACGTTCTTTTTGATCACTCATTTTCGGATAATTTATAGTAATGACAATCGCAAAGCCTAACATAAACAATACAGTTGTTGGCAGTAATTCCATGATTAAAGCTACTAAAAGGATTATTGTTAATGCATAGTTAAAGACGATCAATTTCGGGCGTTTAAGATGCATATCCTCGGTTGTAGCCGCCACCTCTTGAGCCACCACACCATAATCAAGTTCGATCACACCAATCCTCTTTCTTTCTTTTCTGCCGAGAAAATAAGCCATGAATAGAACAAATAGGACACCACCAATCATGGAAGGAATAACAGGCGTAAATACGTCTGACATTTCAAGATTCAAAGCAGTCATCACCCTTGCTGTCGGTCCCCCCCATGGAAGGAGGTTCATTACCCCTGATGCCGAAACAGCAATCCCTGCTAATGTAAGCGATTTCATTCTGATCCTTTTATAAAGGGGAAGCATGGCAGAAATGGTGATCATGTATGTGGTGGTACCATCTCCATCTAATGAAATAATAAGGGCTAAAACAGCCGTACCGATAGCAATTTTTACAGGATCTCCTTTTACTAGCTTAAGAATCGTATTGATAATGGGATCAAATACTCCTGCGTCAATCAAAATACCGAAGAAAAGAATCGCAAATAAAATCATGATTCCTGTTGGAGCTACACTTTTAATCCCCTCTAATGCCATTGGACCCATTTCCCTGCCAAATCCGCCCAAAAGAGCAAATACGACGGGTACGATAATGAGAGCAATCATAGCTGAAAGTCGTCCTGTCATAATTAAAATCATAAATACGAGTATCATTAAAAACCCTAATAAAGCAAGCATATCCTTCACCCCTCAATTCTAATTAAATAAATTTTAAACTATGCAACTTAATTTGTAAGCGTTTTCAATTTAATGTGTTTTAAACTTTTTTTGAAGATTTTGTTCATTTTGTTCACAGGAGCTTTTTGACACCTGATAATACCGGAAACATTTTTTCTTGACGGGTTGTAGTATTAAGTGCAACACATAGAAAGTAGAAACGCCCATGAAAGCTTCTTGTAAATTGATAAACTATCTCTTATAAAAAGAAAGATCGGAATGTTATTGATAACATTCCGATCTTTCCCTTCTTTAAAAGGATATTTCCATCAAATTTTATAATATTTACGCTCTGGTCTCCCTACTGCACCATATACCACTTCAGCTTTACATTCCCGAGCAGATATCAAATATTCGAGATAACGCCTGGCCGTTGTCCTTGAAGCGCCAATTTGAACGCCCACTTGTTCAGCTGATAAGCCTTTGTTACTTATTTCAAGGACTGTCCTTACTTTCGATAATGTGATTTCATCGATTCCTTTTGGTAACGAAGTCTCCTGTTCAGTTGTGGACGTGGAGGATTTATTAAAGATAAGATCAACAAAATCTTGATCTATTTCTCGTTTAGATTGCAAAAGCTGATACTTATTGAGATACTCCTCAATAATTTGATAGAAACGCTCCATTTTTACCGGTTTTATTAAAAAATATTCCACACCATAGTGAAGTGCCTTTTCAAGTATCTCCTTATCGGTTGCTGCGGTGATCATTAATATATCTACTTGCTTGTATTTTTGACGAATGACCGGAAGCAGATCGGAACCAAGCTGGTCTGGCATATACACGTCAAGAAGAAGCAAATCAGGTTTCTGTTGATCCAAAATTTCAATAGTCTGTTTTGCATTTAACGCTTTACCAATTACTTCTATTTCTTCAAACCTATTCAGAAACTTCTCATGAATGTCTGCTACGCGAAAATCATCTTCCGCAATGGCCGCTCTTATTTTAACCATTCCTCTCTCCCTCTCTGTCTTTTCGGAAGATACACTGTAAAGACGGTGTTTTCTGCCCCGCTGTGCACCTCAATGATACCGCCTAGCTCTTTTACTGCATGGTCAGTGTTTGAAAGTCCATAGCCACTTGGAATTTTTCCTATTTTTGAAGTAAAGCCCCGTTCAAAAAGGAGAGAAATATTTTCTGGTTTTATTCCCTTTCCATTGTCACTCACTTCAAATATAATATCCTCTCCGATATCAGTTGCGAAAAAGTTTACGAGTGGTTCCTCAATACCAGAAACAGCTTCAAATGCATTATCAATAATATTACTAAGGATTAAGGTAAGCTCGGACAACTTTATATGACTCGGCAGTGTCTCTAAGTAGCTTTGCATATCTATTTCAAAGGTAACCTTCTTTTCTGAGGCTTTTCCTAACTTCCCAAGTAAAATAGCTTGAACCTTGGTATCTTTTATCTGTTCAAAGACAATTCGGTTTAGAGATTGCAGTTCAGATGTCTCGCTTTGTATCATATTTATAGCCTCGTCATATTTCCCTAATTGGAGTAAACCGGATAGCACGTATAATTTATTAGTAAATTCATGGGTTTGTGCTCTTAAATCCTCAGAATACACTTTTACTTCTGATAATGTGTTTACCATCTGCTCAATTTCTGTTTTATCACGAAATGAAGCGACTACACCGCTCACCCCTTCATCGTCAAAGATCGGTGTGCAATTTATAATAATTTTTTTATGCCTCCACAGCATTTCTTTATCTATTTGCGGCCTTCCTGATTTCAACACTTCGTACAAATAAGCAGGAGGAAAGAGATTATCAACTTTCAAATCGCGAACAGACCCTTTTATATTCAGCAGTTTTTTTGCCGGCTGATTCATAGACGTAATAACCCCATTTTGGTCAATCGCTAAGATTCCCTCTTTCACTGAGTGAAGCACAGCGTTTTTTTCTTTATATAAACGGGAAATTTCAAAAGGTTCTAACCCTAATGTATCCTTACGTATACTGCGTGCAAGCATATAACTGCCAATGACGGATATGACAAGAGCTATGAATGATACGACAATCTCTCTAGATAAATCTTTAAAGATTTGTTGACGAACATCTTCTACTAAAAATCCAACCGAAACAACGCCAATGATGTTTCCATTCTTATCAAATACCGGTGACTTTCCCCGCATGGAAAGTCCAAGAGAACCACGAGCTTCGGAAATATAAGATTCACCATTTTGAATAGCCCGTTCGTTGTCTCCGCCAATCATAGGCTTTCCTATCTCTGATACCAAGGGATGGGAATAGCGAATTCCCTCTGCATTCCCCACGACGATGAATTCAGCACCTGTTTCTTGGCGAATTTTTTCAACTATCGGTTGGATGGTATCAGATGGATCTTCCGATTTAAATGCGTCGACAATTGTAGGTATAAAAGCTATGGTTTTTGATAACTCCAAAGCCAAGCGGCCCCTATCCTCTGCTATTTGCTTTCCTTCCATATAGGTAAAATAAGCCGTTAATAGGAGGATCAGAAATAAGCTTAATGATAATACCAACCCCAGAATCTTTTTTTGAAGCGATACTTTCCACATTTACAACAACATCCTCTATCTTCATTCGCTTTTTATCCTTTTATAACGTATCCGTGTAGACAATCTTCTCAGGAACAATAATTTCATGATAGACAGCTTTACCCCAAGATTCTTGACCATAAAATTCTCCCTGATTCTCATCTATGCACCGCATACAATAATGCCATACGCCATTAGGCTTAAACTCAAATTTGCGATTTTCTGTTTGCCATCCTCTCGGTCCCCACCAGCTTGCCAAGCGCTCTGGTTCCGAAAATGCCTTAAATACAAGACCTCGCGGCGCGTTGAAGATCCGCTCCATGACAAGAACTTGCCCTTCTATGTTCGTCGTCATACTGTTTGTTATTTTGTTTTCGGACATTTCAATTCCTCCTACCAGAAATTTTTGTACTAAGCTGGTCACTCTTTTCCATAGTAATTCTTTCCGTCGTAATGTCAGTCTTTCCCTTGCAACTTACGCAAATAATCATCCAAACGATCGAATCTTTCATTCCAGACACACTGGAAAGATTCCAGCCAATCATCTAGATCTTGAAACGGCTGATGCCTTAGCTTGTAGATTCGCCGATTAGCAATCGCTTGCACCTGATCTTCAAATCTTGTACCCGTTACTTGAAGAAGAAAACTAGTTTAACTTAATTTTATTTTCTTCCAAACTTATTATGTAAACGCTCCTTACATTCATCCCAAGAAGGTTTATTATCGGCTTCCCAATTGATTGATTCTAATTCGTCAGCAATATTTCTAGATACTTTCATTGCTTTTAAATGATTCCCTTTGTTTCGGTACTCTTTCATACTATTTTTGTTTTCCCATACAGTTAGTGTCCAGTATGTATCCCATCCTTCTTTATCAAATGAAGAATACAAAAGACCTTCTGCTTTTCTTGATTGACTAAATGATTTGCCTGTATGCCAAATAAAGACAGGTAACTTACGCTTTTCTTTTAGATGCAACCTAGTAACTGAAACAAACATAATTATCATCCCTTCAATAATGGCTTCTGGATTGTTAGCTGCTATGGCTTCGGATCTCAAGCTGTTAGCACCTTTTCAGGTACATTATGAGCTTTGGCAAAAACAGATTGAAGAAGATGGTGTAGATCCTGTCATAGCAACCATTATCTTAATACGGCTTCTTTAATTTTCCGATTAAACAAGCTCCGATTTTTCCAAATAAAATCAACAAAATCATTACCAACTAAACTTTGTTCATCATGATCACAATAATTCAGGCCTTTGCCATGAAGGGACCATTGGCTGTCTGAATATTTCATCAGTGTCCAATCCCCTCCTCGTTCTCTATCTTCAATCACAAGGTAATGCTTTTGTCCAACATCATCATATGAAGCTATTAATTCAAACTTTTCAATAAAGTCTTGAATGTCTAATTTTTTCTTAATAATACGCATGATATCCTGCCCCTCTATTTATTTTAGTAATTAATAAAAAGTGCATTATTTACCACTAATGATATAACATATTATACCATATGAATCATATAAAAAATCCAAATCTGTTTTTGTCTGTCAATGCTCATATTTAACCTTTCTTTCTTTAAGGAGTAGCGTCAGGAAAATGCGGATTTACAACGATAATCATTTTAAGACAAGTTTTATGAGACATAAGGAATGATAGTTATATTATGTATAAATGGATATATTTACTATTATAGGCAGGGCATTATTATCGTGATGGACGCATCTTGTTTTATTGAACAAACCCTGCTCCATAGATTATGTAAGGAAACCCGTTCTTACATGGGAATGGAACAAGAAAATCAATAACGTTCTTTAACAGAGCCTATATAAAAAGCCCAAGCAATCTATGATCACCTGAGCTTTCCTAATTCTTATATAACTATTATTTTACCTATTGATTACTTTAAAATACTTTACCATCATCCCTATGAAATAAAGATCCGTCCCGATGGAAACGAAAAGGTCGAACCAGTTTGTTTCATCGCTAAGGAGAGGCGGGAAAATGGATGGAGGTATCGCGTAACCGACAAGCTTCAGTACAAACACAATGAGAATAACCCGAAGTGTCAGCGGAATAAATAAACTAAAGCAGCGGAGCCAAAAGTCTTGGCGGTCCCCACTCTGATTGATCATGTACGCAGCGCATAGCCCGATAAGATTGAGCATTCTATAAATCATCATGTCTATTATGTCCAGTGTGTTGGCCCTTTCGGTTACCAGCAGAAACGGATACGTTAGCACTCCTATTGCCAGCAAAGCAATCCCTACAATAAAATACGTTCTTTTCGACTGTTCGGCAATACGCCTTTCTTTTAGTGCCTGTGCTAACTCTTTTATGTTCCAAATATACATACTTGTATCTCCTTGTATCTCCTTGTATCTTTTTATTAAATTTGGATTGTCAGCACTAAATCAGACAACTTTTTTAAAGGACAATCGTTTATATTCAATAGTGGTGGCAGCAACGAAAGTAACCTAAAGATAAAAAGGGGACTCTGTTTGAAGTCCCCTTTTTGTTTTCTTCATCCACAATGGTGATAAAAAGTCTCTTAGATTTGATTGGTTATCCTTAAAAGGTTTCCAATCCATTTTCTAAGAGGCTTAGAATCATAACTTGGTTAATTGGCTAACTTATTTATGATCTTCATTTTGTGCTTTATTTTTTTTATGGAATCCTTTCCCATAATAGAATGCCACTAGAATAATTAACCATACAGGTCCTACTATTAAAGCGATTCTTGTATCCGGGAAATAAGCCATTAAACCAACTACTCCGATTAAGAAAGTTAATGACAAATAGGAAGTAAATGGATATAAAGGCATTTTATATTTTAAACCTTGTTTTTGTTCTAGAGTTAAGCCTTTACGGTAACGAATTTGAGATAATAAAATCATGCACCATGTCCAAATCGCACCAAAAGTCGAAATACTTGTTACCCATGTAAATACTTGAGCAGGTACTAGGTAGTTTAATACTACCCCGATTAATAAAGCTCCTGCAGTCGCTAAAACCGCCAAATTAGGTACGCCGTTTTTGTTCAATTTATTGTATGCCTTTGGTGCTTCTCCATTTTCAGCTAAGTTAAACAACATACGTGCTGTACTGAAGATACCGCCGTTACAAGAAGAAAGAGCTGCCGTTAAAACAACAAAGTTAATGATTCCTGCTGCTGCAGGGATACCGATTTTTTCAAAAGTTAAAACAAACGGACTTCCTTGTGTACCAATTTCTGTCCAAGGATAGATGGACAGAATAACAAATAAGGCACCTACGTAGAAGATAAGAATTCGCCAAAAAACTGTATCGATTGCTCTTGATAACGTTTTTTCAGGATTTTTCACTTCTCCTGCTGTAACACCAATCATCTCAATTCCCAAGTAAGCAAACATAACCATTTGTAACGACATTAATACCCCGGTAATACCATTTGGAAAAAATCCTCCGTGTTTCCAAAGATTGCTGATACCCGTTGCGATTCCATCGTTACCAATCCCGAACACAATCATGCCGACACCTATAGCAATCATAAAGATAATAGCTGCAATTTTAATTAAAGCAAACCAAAACTCTATTTCCCCATACGCCTTTACAGCAAGGAAGTTAACTGCTGCCATAATCAATAATGCTGCTAACGCCCAAATCCAGCGCGGGGTATCCGGGAACCAGAACTCCATGTAAATTCCCACCGCTGTAATCTCGGCCATACACGTAACAACCCATAAAAACCAATAATTCCATCCTGTTATATAGCCTGCAAGCGGTCCCAAATAGTCACGTGCATATTGACTAAACGAGCCAGCCACAGGTTTTTGAATTGCCATCTCTCCAAGTGCTCTCATGATAAAAAACATGATCATACCACTAAATACATACGCCAACAAAATACCAGGTCCTGCTAACTTAATGGCAGATGCTGAACCAAGAAATAGGCCAACCCCAATCGCTGCTCCTAAAGACATAAGTGTAACATGTCTTTCCTCTAAACCACGCTGTAACCCTTTTCCTGAAGCATTCTTTTGCATACTTTCTTCCTCCAGTCGTTATCACATGAATAACATGATTACTCTCTCAAGCCTTAATTCCCATGTTGACTAGGCTTTTCATTATCCATCATGATCATGATGTTTATTATGGTGTAATCGTCATGTTATCTTTCCCTGTTTGTTCTCCTTAAAATATAAATAAATAATTACCATCAAATACTTATTGAATAAAAGAGAAGTGAGTTGAAAATTCCTATGAAATTTTTTGCTTACTTATGAAATTTAGAAAGTGATTTCTTCCTCCTCCACTGCACCTTAGTTGTGAACGCTTTCATTTTATAAAAGTGAGTTCTAAATGCTTGCAATATAATTACAACATTTTTGTGAACAAACTTCTATGTGATTTCACTAAAAAATTAAGTTGTGATTTTGTTGATTTAAACAAATCATTAACCTGAAAAGCTAATAAACCTATCAGAATAACAAAATAAATCAATTATATTTAGATAATGAGGAATTTTATATGACATATATGAAAAATGACCCTTTTAGAGTTAATTTTTACAGTCTAGAGGAGTTTGCCGACGTCGTAAGTGAAGTTCTTTCATTGTCCTATTACAATTGAAGATTGCACTTTATTCGATTGATCATCATCAATTAATTTTGTTGATCTCTCTAAATCAGATAGAACAGCCTTTCAACAAATTAAATGATTTTTTGGCGAGATTGATTTGAAGGATCCGAATCAAAAGAGGACGCTCTATCTTAACCTCAAGCTTGAGAAGTTTAAGTGATTATGAACGTTTTGTGAAAAAAATCAAAAACCCGTGAAATTTTTCTCCTTTTTCAATAAAGAAAAATTGTTGAAAGCGCTCTATAATAAAGTCGCAAGGAAATGTAAAGCAAGTTATTAAAGGAGGAAATCACGATATGATTATCGGTATACCTAAAGAAATTAAAAATAACGAAAATCGAGTTGCTCTTACTCCGGCTGGGGTAGTTTCATTTATAAACGCCGGACATAAAGTATTAGTAGAAAAAGACGCTGGGCTCGGAAGCGGTTTTACTAATGAAGATTACGCTGCTGCTGGTGCAGAAATTATTGCAAGTGCTGCAAACGTATGGGCTCAAGTAGAAATGATCATGAAAGTTAAAGAGCCTCTTTCAAGCGAATATAACTACTTCCGTGAAGGCTTAATCTTATTCACTTACTTACATTTAGCAGCTGAACCTTCTTTAACTCAAGCTCTTAAAGATAAAAGAGTTATTGCCATCGCATACGAAACTGTAGCAGTTGGACGCACACTTCCTCTGCTTACTCCAATGAGTGAAGTTGCTGGTCGCATGGCTGGACAAATCGGTGCTCAGTTCTTAGAAAAAACAAACGGCGGTCAAGGTATCCTTCTTGGAGGCGTTCCTGGCGTAAACCGCGGTAAAGTCACAATCATTGGCGGTGGTATAGTAGGAACAAACGCTGCGAAAATGGCAATTGGCTTAGGTGCAGACGTAACAATCATCGATTTAAGTGCTGACCGTCTACGTCAATTAGAAGACATCTTCGGTAACCAAATCAAAACATTAATGTCTAACCCATTCAATATCGCGGAAGCTGTAAAAGAAGCAGATCTTTTAATCGGCGCGGTATTAATTCCGGGTGCAAAAGCTCCTAAGCTTGTAACAGAAGAAATGGTAAAAACAATGAAACCTGGTTCTGTTATCGTGGATGTGGCAATCGATCAAGGCGGCGTCGTTGAAACAAGCGATCATGTAACAACTCATGATAACCCAACATTCGAAAAACACGGGGTTCTTCACTACTCTGTTGCGAACATGCCTGGTGCAGTTCCAAGAACATCTACAATCGCTTTAACAAACGTAACCGTTCCTTACGCATTGCAACTTGCAAACAAAGGTGTATTCAAAGCGATTTCTGAAAACGGTGCATTAAAGCTTGGTGTTAACGTTGCAAACGGCGAAATCACATATGAAGCTGTTGCAAAAGACCTTGGCTATGACTATGTAACAGTTGAGAAAACTCTTGAAAAAGAAATAAAAGTTAGCTAATTATTAACTTATTCGACCACAATATGTCCCCTCAAAAAACCAATTTTGAGGGGTTTTTCATGCAGACATTCGGAGGGATAACAACATGAATCAACATAGTTATCGGGACACATGGGCAGAAGTTTCATTAGATGCTATTAAACATAATGTTCAGCAATTTAGACAAATAGAACATATATTACCTACTAACTTGCGAGTTATGATGCTATAAAGATAATTTAAAGATTCACTGACTGTTTAAAATGACTTTCCTCTTTTCTATTTGAAACATAACTATGCAAAATCATTCCTAGAATGACGATAAAAATACCGCACCAAGATAATGGAGATGGAATTGGTATTGACAAAAATATTAGTTCTCCAGCTAATGCAAAAAGTACTTCCATTGATTGCGTTGCTTCAACAGAAGCTAACTTTTGCATATTTCCTCTTACCCTATCTGTTGCTTTGAAAAATAGGACAGTAGCAATGACTCCTGAACAAAGTGCCACCAATAAAGATTGAAGACTCTGCCCCTTACTTGGTAATCCTACGGTATAAAAGCCATACAAGGAAAGTAAAAACCAGAATGGAAGACTTGCCAATGTCATTCCTAACACTCGTTGATAAGCATCTAAACGCCCTTCACACACTTCCATCATTTTACGATTCCCTAAAGGATATGCAAATGATGCTATTAAAAGGGGAACAACTCCCAATAATAGACTTTCTAAAGAAAGTTGTTTTGCATGTTCAATTTGCATTAGAACAATACCTAACAGAATGATAAGTGACATTATAAGACCTTTAAAGGGAATTTTCCCTCTTATCTGTAAAGGTCCATTCTTTGTGTATATTGTTTCAAAAAATAACGGTGCCAGTAAAGCACCTGAAATAATAGTGATTTGCCATGTTCCAGCGATAAGCCAACCAGGTGAATAAGCAGATGCAAAACATAAGGGAGCATAGAATAACCCAAACCCAACAAAGCTCCATAAAACCCATGTTCTTGGTTGTTTTCTCATTTCGTTTAAGAGTGGTCGTAAATTTTTTCTAATTATTACAATACATAAGAGAAATGGAACCATAAAGATATATCGGAGCGAAGCACTCCAAATCCAACTACCACCAGACAGCTCCATAGATGCATTAAGAACAAATGTAAAAGCAAAAAAGAAGGCTGCACAAATACCTATTAAAATTGGTTGCAACTGAACTCACCTCGGGTCCGCTTGTTGTGTTAGTAGTTCGCCAAGACTTAGCCAGTTTTCTTCTACAAGACGGACGATTATTTCGTATTCCCGATTTTTACAAGCTGATATAATTTGTTTGTGCTGCTCAACCGAATTTAACCCTTTTAGCGTAGTAAATTGTGAAATCTCTAATCGTTGAATTTTAGGTACACTACGTTCTAATGCGAATACTATTTCAGGGTTCCCAGCCACGTCTAAGAAAACCTTGTGAAAAGTTCCATCTGTCTCAACCGCCTTAATAACATCACCTTTTTCAATTGCAAGTCGCAAAGTTTTATTGCTAAACTCTAATTTTTCAATATCCGTTTCCTTCAATAAAGGACATGCAAGTCGAGCAGCTAAAGCATGTAAAGCTGCTACAACAGTAAAAGCATGTTTCGCCTCCTCTAATTTTAATGGTGCTACGCGAGTAGATGACCCTGGAAGTGACTCAACAAGTCCTTCGTCTTCAAGTCGTTTAAGTGCTTCCCTAACAGGGGTACGACTAATTCCAAACTTCTCTGCTAATTTTTTGTCATTTAAGCGTTCTTCTGGATGTAATTCCAAAGTGATAATCGACTTTTTTAAAGTTTGATATACTTCATCTCTAAATGACAAACGTTTAATTGGTTTTATAATGTCTTTTTTCATAAAACCAATATATCGCATATTAGTTTTATTTGCAATTATTACTTATCTTCTTCAACAATCTGGCCCTTTAGCGGAATAAAGATTGGCTAATTATTCAATTCTGATAGCTTTCTATATAATGAAGCTCTAAAGACATTTGTAATTTCACAAATTTGATTTACAGTCATATTTCTTTCTTTATGTGGTGGTTTATTTTTCTTTTTTCAACCTGTAGTTGGAACATTTCTAGGGTGGCTTCTTCTAGGAGAAAATATAGGTTTAATATTTTGGATAGGATCAATTCTAATTTTCATTAGTGTCTTATTAGTTATTAGAGAAAGAGTCAGCGGAAGTGGCATTGGTTCCCTTCCCAGACATTTAAACCAGCGCCACTCCTTGAATTGTAAGGAATGGCGCTGGTTTTTGATCTGTGCCAAATGCAAAATAATGACTTTTTGTGTTTCATAGGGCTTGATTTAAAAATCTTATGAAGGAGTTCTCATTACTCATAAGAATCATCTTTCCGAATTTAATGACCAGCCCTCCTTTTAATAAAAAGAGCCAGTGAGAGATTCATCGTCCCCAGTACCACTATCTATTGTCTCGTTATACTCTCCACTTTTTTTATTCCTGAAGAGCCCTGTTTAAAAACGCAGAAAATTGTTCTCTTGTTACGTCATCATCTGGTTTGAACGTATTATTCCCGTATCCGAATGCAATTTCTGCAGCAACAACACGTTTAATCGAATCATACGCCTTCATTGCTGAAGAAACATCTATAAATGTGATCGCTGCTGTTTCCTTCAAGTTAAATGCATTTGTTAAAAGGATGGCCATTTGTCCGCGTGTGACAGAACGGTTTTCATAAAAATGCCCATCTGTAAATCCCGACATAATGCCATCTCGCTTCACCGCTTCGACGTAGTCTCCTTCGCTCACCGGCAAATTAAACGCACGCGCCATCATAATCGCCGCCTGTCCGCGAGTTACGATCTGCCGGGGACCGAATGCCCCATCCGGGAAGCCCGAAATGATCCCCCGTTTACTTAGCACCGTAATGTCCGTATAAAAACGGTTTTGCGTGCTCACATCCGAAAAAGATACAGCCGGCGGATCCGTTTTTTGGAGATAAGCAGACGCGATATAGCCGGTTTGTCCATCCGGCGTTCTCACCGGATACCAAACATAATGATTGTTGCCTTGATCGTATACAAACCGTCCAGTCACCGTCAGAACTGTATGTTTGGACAGCTGTTTCATAATCATGGTGCCTGGTCCGGTGCGAAGATTAACTGCATCTGTTGTCATCGCATAATCTCCCGCTTTCAGCCCATAAATCGATTCATGTGTATCCTCCGTTGGCGTATACTCTTTTTTCAAAAAAGTAATATTTTGATTGGAACTGGGATCATAAGCAAAATCATCCGCATGGAACAAAAATGCCGCGAGTTCTCTATCCCCTGTAAAACTCTTCTGCTCAACAATTGCAAACACCCGCTCTTGATATGCATTTGTATTCACAAGGCCTGTCCCTTTTACAATGGGGCTGTTCACGGGCTTAGTACCATTGTACGCCATCACCGGAAAATACCAGTTTTCAATCACATGACGTCCCGCCTCTTTAATCTTCGGAAGATCCGATGATGTGCGGTCATACATGCTGTCGAGAATTTGAACGCCTGCTTCGATATTGTAAACAAGATCTGTTTTCAGTTTTTCTTGATCGTAGTTTGATTGATTCGTAACCTGCATTAAACCAATCCCACCGTCAGCTGAAATTATTGCATTCCCATTTGCATCAAACTGCTTCCAGCCGCCGTTTTCCATCGTCGCGACTGCTTTGACAACTTCTGGTGGAATGTCCGCTTCAAGTGCCGCATTCGTCAAAAGACAGTTCACATGCTGAAAAGACGAATTCACGCCAGTTTTCACATTTCCAAACGCCTCACATGCGGACGTAACAGATGACTCTGCCAACGCTTCACCATTATTCATAAGACCCGCTGCGAGAATCGCCAGGAGCCCGATCTTCCCAAATGGTACTTTCACTCTATCATTCTCCTACCTCTCTTCGTTTATCTTACATTTGCATTTTACCATATAGTTTGTTTTGGTTGTATTTTCCTGTATACTAAATTAGTGGTGATCGTACTATTACTAATTACCCAAAATAAATACAATAGAGGTGCCGCTAATGAAGATTTTATTGTCGTTCCACATATTTCATCCATAAAAAATAAATTAATCTATTTTTTAATCAAGGAGTGTATTTTTACGTATGAAGAAAAAAGATATGTTTAGATTTATGATGTCAGCAGTTATGATACTAGTTTTATTTATTTCCATCTTTCCTTTACCAACTAAAGGAGCAAGCAATACATCTCCTAAGAATGAAATGCGCGCAGCTTGGATTGCGACTGTTCAAAATGTTGATATGAAAGCCGGAATGAATAAAGCCGAATATATAACTTGGGTACGTAAAACATTGGATCAATTGAAAGCCAATAAATTCAATGCGGTCATTTATCAAGTGAAACCAACAAATGATGCTTTGTATCCTTCAAAGTTGGCTCCATGGTCATTCTATATAACAGGTGGAAAACAAGGAACAAACCCGGGTTATGATCCTTTATTAATCATGATTGAAGAAGCGCATAACCGCGGTATGGAGCTACATGCATGGGTAAACCCTTATCGAGTAACAATGCCAGGACAAACATTAACAAGTCTTGCGCCTGATAATGTAGCTCGTACAAATCCTAGCTGGGTAGTTAAATATGGGCAACAATATTATTTAAATCCCGGTCTTCCTGAAGTGCAAAACTATTTAATTTCTACAGTCAAAGAATTAGTATCTAATTATGATATTGATGCCGTTCATATGGATGATTACTTTTATCCATATAAAATAAAGAATGAGGTATTCCCAGATCAAGCTGCATTCAAAAAATACGGAACGTCTTTTAAAAAAATTGAAGATTGGCGTCGAAATAATGTTAATCAACTTGTTGAAAATTTATATTCAACTATTAAAGCGACTAAATCGCATGTTCAATTTGGGGTTTCGCCATTCGGTGTTTGGCGTAATAAATCGCTCGATCCAACTGGAAGTGATACACAAGCCGGTGTAAATAATTACGATGATTTATATGCAGATACAAGACAATGGATTAAAGACGGTAACATTGATTACATTACTCCACAAATTTACTGGTCTAAAAATTTATCAGTTGCGAAGTATAATACTCTATTAAACTGGTGGAGCTATGAAGTGCAAACGTATGCTAAAGTTCATCCTGTTAATCTCTATATTGGTTTAGCAGATTATAAAGTCGGTAATGACTCCGATGCAACATGGAATAATAAAATGGAGCTTCCGAATCAAGTGATAGCTAACAGAGCTGACAAAATAACGAAAGGTCAAATGCACTTTTCCCTAAGAAGCATACAAAATAATTCGCTTGGTTATGCAACGATTCTTAAGCAACAACTTTATAATTATACAGCTGTAACTCCAGCAACTTCTTGGAAAAACGCTGCTCAACCTTTAAAGCCAACATTCGTACGAGTTAACAAGGATGCGGCTGGTATGATGCTCGAAATCAAAGATCAAAATAGTAAACAACCAAGAAAATATGTGATTTATCGTTTTGAAGGAAACAAAGAAGAGTCGTATCAAGATCCACGAAACATAGTGGATGTTGTCTATAATACGAAAGGAAATACGGTATTCTTAGACAAGACAGTAAGTTCAAACAAAGTATATACGTATGGAATTACATCTGTGTCAGCAACTGGTGTTGAAAGTAAAGACGCATATGTTGTGAAAGAAGGAAGTAATTCAGGAGAAGCAACCTTATTTAATGATATTAGTTCCTCATATCGTGCGTATAAGGAAATCACATACTTAGCACAAGGAGAAATTACGAATGGTGATCTCAAAGGTAATTTTAATCCAGGTCAACAAGTAACACGTGCTGAAGCTGCTGCCATGATTGGTCGTGCTTTAAACCTTGATGGTACAAAACGAGAGAACTCTTTTATAGATGTCAGTGCCAGCATGTTTGCATCGGGGTATATTCAATCTGCCGTAGACAAGAAGATTCTATCTGGCTATAAAGATGGTACATTTAAGCCTTATGAAAACGTAACTCGTGGCGAAATGGCTCTTATGATCAGCAGATCGTTCGACTATAGTTATGGAAATACAACTTCGGGAGCTGAAAAAGCTCTGACATCAAGAGATATTGCTCAAGGTATGGGTAATGGCACTTTCGGAACTAATTTAAGTATTATCCGAGCAGACTTTGCGATATTCTTAGCAAGAGCTATTGACTATAATCTTCGGATAAACAATCCAACGATTCCGTTTAGTGGAGAGATGTATGTAAATACGGAATCCCTTCCTATAAAAAAGGGACCGTCTGAAAATTATGCTCAAGTAGGTATTCTTAAACATAATGAGAAAGTAATAATTGGCTATAAAGTTGGAAGCTGGACGCTTATTAAAGCCGGCTCTAACGTAATTGGTTTCGTTCCTAATTCTTATTTAAAAACATTTTAAAAGAATGATCTCTAAAAGCCGAGTCAAAAGGTCGTTAAATAACGATACTTTTGACTCGGCTTTTCTGTTACGTGATAATAAAAAGGAAAATAAAGCTTATTCCTATAAGAATGGCAATTAAAAATGGTCTTGTAAGGACTAATATCCCTTTAATATCATTGTTTGCTCCATGTGCTTGAGCTGTAAAACCTGATGTACTCACGCGTAAAAACCCAAATAACCAATACATCGTATTGAAAATAATGGTCCCTATGGCGACTCCCCCGATATAAGCAGGATTAGGCAAGTGCACGACAACTGCTGTATCTACAGCTCCCAGTAAGGGAGTTGTCAGAGTTGAGATGGTGAGTGGGACGGCTAAAGCAAGATAGGATCGATGATTCAATACATGTTCCCTCTCTCCCCTAAACAACCGCTCCCCACTGTTACAGGAATTTTTTATTCAAAGAAGAGTTCTCATTAACCGTAATAATTATGAATTGATTACAGGAAATTTCTATATTATTCTAATGCAGCTTCTACAAGCTTCTCGGTATATGGATGACGATTTTCTGAAAAGAAATCTTTGGATGAAAATAAATCAACCAACATGCCTTCTTTTAAAACCGCAATTCGTTCACACATATATTGCACAGTGGCTATATCATGTGAAATGAACAAATAGGATATATTGATTTCACTCTTCAACTCCTTCAGCAAATTTAAAATTTGTGCTTGAATGGATACATCTAAACTGGATGTTAGTTCGTCACAAATAAGCAAACTTGGCTGAAGACTTATTCCCCTCGCAATGGCCACTCTCTGTCGCTGGACTCCACTGAGCTGATGGCAACTAAGATTGAGTAGGTTGTCACTATAATTGGAGAATATTATCTCAGCTTACGAAGTGATTGCTCCTTCAAAAACAACTTCTTTTAATGCCTTTCTGGTGCTTGGATTCTCACGCTCTTGCAAATTCTTATCGAGTGCTTCTTTTTCCCCTCGATAGCCAATGGTAATAACTGCATGGAGATCAAAATCATCTGGAATATTCAGCAAGTTTCGAGCTTTATCTTTATCAAATCCCCCAATTGCATGTGTGCTAAGTCCCAGTAAAGTTGCCTGAATCGCTAAGTAACCCCAAGCGGCTCCGGAATCAAATGCATGTGCCTCGTTTGGATCGCCATTCTCTCTTCGGTTACTTGATGCTACTAGAACAAGAACTGGAGCTTTTTCTGCCCAAGCCCGATTAAAAGGATTTAAGAACTCATGAAAAATTTTCAGTTGTGGTTCTGTCTTAGCTACAATAAAGCGCCAAGGCTGATCATTGAAAGCTGAAGGGGCCCAATGTGCAGCTTCAAGAATACTATATACATCATCATCAGAAATTTTCCGGTCAGAATATGAACGAGGAGACCAACGATTTAAAAATAAGGGACTAACAGAATGCTCCGCTTTACGATATTCTTTAACCTCGCTTGTAAGTTTCTCAACAGGCTTAACAGTTAAACTCATTATAGATAACCTCATTTCCTATAGAATTCATTTTAGTTATGATTACATTTTATACATTTTTGGTTTAAAATCATGATACCTTCAGCGTAATCGGCTTAGCATCCCCCCTCTCAATATGGGACCTCGCACAAGCGGTTCCTTTTATGCCTCTATCTCTTCGCCCATTCACTTCTCTTTTTGTAGCCCAGTCTTCCATTAAGCAATAACGAAAACGGGATACTCAAACAAGTCAAGATCGTTGCCAGAATAAATACATCATTCAATCCTTTTACATATATCTCGGGAGAAAGACCATCTACACTTCCATAAAAATCCATTCTTGTATAGAAAAAAGATGTGAATATTCCGATAGACATTGCTCCTGTCACTTGCCTGGCCCAATTAATCAAAGAAGAAGCGTCACCAGACAGATTAGATGGGACCGCACTCATCCCCGCGTTGATTGTAGAGGTCATCGATAATCCAAGTCCTATATAGCGAAAAGTCATCCATAGCATGACGAAACCTGGAGTCGAGTCCACCGTTAAACGACTAAATTCCCAAGTGGCAATCACTAAAAAGAGTGTTCCAATCAATATCAACGGCCGTGGCCCGACCCTCTCATAATATTTGGCACTCACCGTAGTGGCTACCGCCATCGATAGTGCAGGCGGAAGGAGTAATATACCGACTTCAGTAGGGGTCATCTGATGGACTTCTAACAAATACAATGGGATAAAATAAATTCCTGTAAACAGGCTGCTAATTAATATAAGCGAGGTAATCAGACTCAAAACAAATGTCTTATTTGTAAAAAGTCGCAGCTCCAATAACGGTTCCTTCATTCGAAGTTCCCTCCAAATAAAGTGACTAAGAAAGAAAATCCCTATAATTAAACAGATGACTGACTTTCCTGAAAGTATTCCCCACTGATAAAGATTACTAAATAAAACCAATAAAGCCAGACTGCCGAAAACAATGCCGATCATGCCTATTCCATCAAATGCAGACTTCTGGTAATCTGTCCTTTTCTCTAGGCTTAACCATCCAAATATCCATGCGATCACTCCGAACGGAATCATTATTAAAAAGATCATTGGCCAATTCCATGATTGAAGCCAGCCACTGATGGTAGGGGCTAATGCAGGGCCTAATACAGAAGAGGCCGACCACAACCCTAAAGCCATGGAACGTTTGTGTTCCGGAAGCATTTGATAAATGATCATCAAGGTTACAGGCTGAATAGTCCCGCAAAAAACACCTTGTACGACCCGGAATACGATCAGCGAACCAATATTCCAAGCAAAAGCACATAAAAGTGACGAAATTATTAACCCTGCCACTGAAAATAAAAAAAGTTCACGCGTTCCAAATCGATTTCCAAGATAGCCGCATAAAGGAGCGATGAGTCCCGTTACGAGGGTGAACCCTGTCATGAGCCATTGCACCGTAGTCAAATCCGTATCAAAAATATCCATAAAACCGGGTAATGAGACATTCAAGGAAACAGACTGATAAATGGAAATAAAAGAACCGATTACTAATGCTGTCAAAATAAAAGTGTACTTCCGAGATTCAGGGACTAATCCTGCTATGCTTTTCATCTCCATTCAAGAAAACCGATAGATGCAAACAAGAACTACGTTCACGTCTGCCTCTAACATCCGTTATATCGTTTCTTTTGTTTTAGCAATTAGCGTGTTGGCTGGTCGTTTCAATCCTAAATTCTCCCGTAAAGTGTTTCCTCTGTACTCTGTGCGGAACAGTCCGCGTTGTTGAAGTACAGGAATGACGTGATCTACGAAATCATCAAGTCCGCCTGGTAAATAAGGAGGCATAACATTGAAGCCATCCGCTGCTCCATTTTCAAACCATTCCTGCATTTGATCCACAATTTGTTCAGGTGTACCCTTTATTTCTCTATGTCCACGGGCACCGGCAATTCGTTGATACAGTTTACGAATCGTCAATCCTTCACGATCGGCAAGATCCTTTAGTAACTTAAAACGGCTTTTCCCACCGTTTACCTGATCCAATTCAGGTAGCTCCGGCAATGGTCCATCCACTGGGAAGCTCGATAAATCAAAACTTATCATGGCCGACAAAAGGGAAATCCCCGCTTCCTCTGGAATCAGTTCCTCAAGCAACCTTTTATTTTCTTCTGCTTCTTCTGCGTTTTTTCCGATTACCGGGAAGATACCAGGCATGATTTTCAATTCCTCAGGTTTACGGCCATACTTCGCCATACGTCCTTTTACATCGGAATAAAAAGCTTGTGCCTCTTCAAGTGTTTGCCATGCAGTAAAAATAACCTCCGCTGTACGCGCTGCAAGTTCCTTCCCATCTTCGGAAGATCCTGCTTGAACGACAACAGGATGACCTTGCACAGGACGGGACACATTTAGTGGCCCCTCAACAGAAAACCATTCGCCTTTATGATTGACAGCGTGTATTTTTGAACCTTCTGCAAATTGTGCTGATTTTTTATCTATAACGAGAGCTTCATCCTCCCAACTGTCCCACAGTTTTTCGACAACATCGACAAATTCTCCAGCCCGATCATAGCGCTTTGAATGCAGCAAATGATGTTCTTGATTAAAATTCCTAGCCTCTTCTTCCGTATTCGATGTCACCACATTCCACGCTGCACGACCATTGCTTAAATGATCAAGTGAAGCAAACTTTCGAGCTACGTGGAAAGGTTCGTTATACGTAGTTGATACCGTCCCTACAAGTCCAACATGGTGTGTGACCGCAGAAAGTGCGGATAAAAGGGTGAATGGTTCAAAATGAGTATTGACAGTTTGATCGAGGACCTTTTGATTTTTTGCTCTCACTGCATAACCGTCTGCAAGAAAAACCATATCAAACTTTCCACGCTCAGCTGTTTGCGCCAGCCTTTTTAGAAAATCAAAATTCATTACATTATGAGCTTCTGCTTTAGGGTGACGCCAAGCTGCGACATGATGCCCTGGTATCATGAAAAAGGCGCCTAATTTCATTTGTTTTTTCGTCATATCAACCACTCCTATTTATCCTATTTTTTTAATAAGAATTTAATCAAAAAATTATTTAGCAAAAGGATTATATTCGTTTGTATATAGATCTTCCGCCTTTACTTGACCTTCTTTTAATTCACCACTTTTCACAAGCCAATCAATCCAAACGTCATATTCTGATGGTCTAATGACACCGCCTTTTTCAGTAATGCCTGTACTCTTCCAATATTTAAGATTGTCTGCTGTTTCTTTGCGTCCACGCTCATTTATAATTTTCTCAAAGCGTGCAATGACTTCTTCCCTCGGCGTTGTTTGTGCCCAGTCAATCGCCTTTGCAACCCCTTCAGTAAATTGCTTTACGGTATTCGGATTATCCTTGATATATTGCTCTGTAAAAAACGTATCACCTGCAGTAAATTCTGCACCAAACACGTCAATATCTTTAAATAATTCTACGACTCCTCCTGTTTCTAAAGCTCGATCTCTCGCAATACCACTTAATAAAACGACATCTATTTGTTCATTTCGTAATGTTTGTTCAGCATTGGCTGCTGGAACCGTCACTAATGTCACTTGTTCAATTTCTTTTTCAGTTAAGCCGCCCTGACGTAAATAATCTTTGGTAACAAACTCCAGATGAGCACCTAGAATATTCACACCTACTTTTTTACCAATGAAATCTTTTGCCGATTTAATCGTGCTCCCTTCAAGTACATATGCACCTATATACGTATTTTCATCACTACCGTAAGATCCAACGACTGATTTTATTTTCACATTTTGTGAATGAGATTTAATAATGGCTCCATTGAATGCTGCACCAAAATCAATTTGCTTTGTCGCGGTTAATTGAATACTTTCTGGACCGCCTACACTATCACCTATATACTCTAACTTCAAATCCCCTAAATAACCTAAGTCCTCTGCTAGCTCAGGGAAGCTTACACTACCTGGTGAACCTTGATATTGTAGTACCTTATCTTCTTCTCCATTCGCAGATGTTGTCTGATCGTCTGAGCAACCTGCTAAAATACTACTGATTAAACTTGTTATTAAAATAAATGATGCTAATTTTTTCATATATTATCTCCTTATTCTCCCACTGTTTGTGGCTGTTTTTTATTTGGATTAACCGGTACGGAAAGCCCTAAATTCCCGCGAAGTGTATCGCTCTCATACTCCGTGCGGAATAAACCACGGCGTTGAAGCTCTGGGATTACTAAATCAACGATATCATTCAGGCCATCTGGGAATGTTGGAGGTTGAATGTTAAAACCATCTGCACCTTCATTTAAGAACCACTCTTCTAATTGATCTGCAATTTGTGAAGGTGTTCCAACAATTTCGCGATGACCACGTGCTCCAGAAATACGTTCATATACTTCGCGAAGTGTTTTTAAATTTTCACGCTCTACTAGCCCGCGAATAAGATTTCGGCGGATACCTGGATTTGTTGGATCCTCTATTTCTGCAAAGTCAGGAATTGGTCCATCAACGTCATAACCTGTTAAATCTACCCCCGTAAAGCCAGATAAATACTCTAAGCCGATTTCAGGTAAAATATAGCTATTTAGTTCTTTTCGTTTAGCAATCGCTTCTTCTTCTGTTTTAGCAACTGTAATAAATACACCAGGCATAATTTTTAAATCCTCAGGCTTACGACCATACTTTGCAAGACGTCCTTTAACATCTCGATAGAATGCTTGTGCTTCCTCAAGCGTTTGCCACGCTGTAAAAATCACTTCCGCCGTTTTTGCTGCCAATTCTTTTCCTGCTTCCGATGAACCTGCTTGCACAATGACTGGATGACCTTGTGGAGTTGAAGGAGAATCTAATGTTCCTTGTACTTTGAACCATTTTCCTTCATGATCTACTGGATGTACTTTATTTAAATCTAAAAATTCACCATTTTCCTTGTCGATGATTAATGCCTCATCTTCAATCGAGAACCACAATTTTTTCACGACATCAACAAACTCTTCTGCGCGTTCATAGCGATCAGCATGTTGTAAATGCTTTTCTTTACCAAATAGTAAAGATTCACTGTCGTTTGCTGATGTTACGACATTCCAAGCTGCTCGCCCTTTTGATAAATGATCAATAGCACTATATTTACGCGCTACTTGGAATGGTTCGTTGTACGTTGTTGTCAATGTAGCTGTTAAACCAATATTTTTAGTAACTGCTGCAAGCGCCGAAATAAGGATGACTGGATCTAACTTCAATGCTGATGGTGTATTTTCTGCAAGATTTTGACCAAATACGTCCGCAAAGAAAATTGTATCGAATTTTCCACATTCCGCCGTTTTTGCTATTTCAGTTAAGTAATCCAAATCAAATGTACGATGTGGTTGCGTTGATGGATAACGCCAACTTGCTACATGCTGCCCTGGTAAAAGAATAAACGCACCTAATTTCATTTGTTTTTTTGTCATACCAATTACTCCTATTTATCATATTTTTTTAATCAGAATTAATACAAAAAAAAGTATGTTCGCTTACGTATAATCATTCAGACTATTCATTGCACTGGTTGCTTCCATTTTGAAAATTTACGTTCGAGCACGCTTAAACCTTGATTGATTAGTAAGCCCAACAAAGCAATTGTGATAATACCCGCGTACATTTCAGGGATTTGGAAGTTGTATTGTGAATACGTAATTAAATAGCCTAAGCCTTCTTTCGCACCTACCATCTCAGCCGCAATAAGGACTAAAATAGCACCAGTACCTGCCATGCGAATACCGGTAAAGATGGTTGGTACAGAAGCCGGTAAAATGACCTTGATAAATAATTTAAAGGATGAAATATTCATCGAGCGTGCCGATTTAATGAGTAGCGGATCGACATTGCGAACAGCTGCAATCGTATTTAATAAAACCGGCCACGTGCACGCAAAGAGCACAATCGCAATTTTCGATGTTTCACCAATACCTAGTAACAGCATAAAAACAGGTAGTAATGCCAGTGCTGCTGTATTTCGGAATATCTCCAAAATTGGATTAAGTAAATCCTTCGCTAGTGGATACCAGCCAATGAGCAGACCAAGTGGAATGGCAATCAGTAAAGCTAAAATAAATCCCGTTAAAGAGCGTACAATACTAGCTGTGAAATGGGCGAACAACTCACCTGATACAAGCATTGCCCACCAAGACTTCACTACATCAGAAAAAGCTGGAAAGAATGCTGCGTCTACTAGCCCGATACGTGGGACAGTCTCCCAAATTAAAAGCAGTAGTATGATGACAGCTGTCTGTTTCACAAGTTTTTGCAGCCAATGAAAGGAAAAATGTATTTGTTGCCTTCTTTCTATTGGAACAGCAATCACTTTTTCTGTATTTGACAATATAATCACTCCTTTTTATTTTTTATTAGATGGAAGCCGCTTGATAGATATTTCCATGAAGTAAATTCCAAATTTGATGACGTGCTTTAACAAACTCTGGATGGGAACGAATGTCTAGTTCGTTTAATCGTGAATCTAAAGGAATATCAATCATATGCTTAATCGATCCAGGCTTTGTAGACATAACTGCTACACGCTGACCTAAATACACAGCCTCATCAATTCCATGTGTAATGAATATAATTGTTTTTTTCGTCTTTTCCCAAATTCTTAACAGTTCACTTTGCAGTGTTTCTCGCGTCTGTGCATCTAATGCTGCGAACGGCTCATCCATTAGCAATACATCTGGATTAAATGCCAGACTTCTAGCAATTGCAACACGCTGTTTCATACCTCCCGACAATTCATGAGGGTAACGATCTTCAAACCCCTCTAAACCAACTAGTGATAAGTAATATCGAGTTAGTTCGATGCGCTCTTTTTTCGAAATACCCTTTGCTTCTAAACCAAATTCGATATTGCCTAAAGCTGTCTTCCATGGGAACAAAGCATATTGTTGGAATACAATTCCTCGATCTAACCCAGGGCCCGTTATTTCCTTCCCATCAAGAAGGATTCTACCGGATGTTGGTTTCGTTAAGCCGCTAAGTAAATCCAACAAAGTAGATTTACCACAACCGCTTGGACCCACTAGTGTTAAAAATTCACCATCTTTTACAGAAAAGTTCAAGTCCTTTACCGCTGTAAATTCCTTCAGCGCTCTTTTTCCTTGTTCGGTATCACGCACTTTAAATATTTTCGTTACGTGTTCAAACCGAATTTTATCCGTCATCCTTTTCACCTCATTTATTTTTTCTCTTCTAGTATTGAATCGTTTCTGCATCTTCTTCTTATAATTTCCTCCTTTTTTTACTTCCTCTCCAATAGAAAAAACCTTTACCGCAAACGAATAACGCTTGTTGCAAAGGCCTCCAGCGGACTGGTCAGCTTGCTCATCAACCAAAAAAGCCGGAGACATTTCTTTGTATTAAAGAAACGTCTCCGGCTGACCGGTTAACGAATTAATAAAACCTATTGAAATACTTAGTATTTATTTTTCAATATGTTAGCAATGTTTTTATTATTAGTCAATATTAAATATTAAAAAAATAAAAAATTTTATGTTTATTTTTGAAATCCGTATGTACTTAGTGTAGCTTTGAAATAAAGTTTGATCAAAATAGCCCTCTTAACCTTGATAGACGAACAAAAGACAAGAGCCTGTTTTGAAAAAAGATCGATCAGAACAGACTCTAACACCTTTTTGATACAAACGAAATACGGTTCACTAAAACGTTGTACAACAAAAACAACAATATGTGAGAATACAAATTAACTTCGCCGAAGATAAAAGCAGCTATTCGCACAATTGATATTGATAAAAGTGATATGGATTTATTAAAAAGTCATAAGAAGAAGCAAGCGCAATTTAAATTAAGAAACAGACTTCGCGTTTCGGATTACCACGGTGAAAATTTTGTTTTCTGTAGAAAAAATGGTTATCCTTTTGTAACGTATGCCATATTTAATCAAATGAAAAAGACTACAGCTTTTAAAATGAAAAACACATTCGGAGCCATACTTGAAATGACAAAAGAACAAGAAATGTGATTTTCCCAAAATAAACGTGCAAAAACATGTGTAAACCCCGTCTACTTTTGCAAGAAGTTAACGGGGTTTTTAGACATCACATTTACTTGATTTTTCCGTGATAAATCAACCTTTCTAAAGTTATTTTGTTGTTTGTATGTACTGCTGAATCTGGTCATCTGTTAAGTTGTGCATAAAGTGATAAAAAGGAATACAGTCCATGCCGTAATTTTCACACATCTGTGTATAGTGTTCATAAGCCTCTTTGTACAAATCCATTGTTTGTTCCTCCTCTGTTATATAACAATATATATTTATTTTTATTAATATATAACACGAATAACGTATTGTCAAACCCTTTCATGAAAAAAAAAGCAGAAAGATTTCTGCTTTTTATACAATCATTAACTCATCTTCATCGGTAGGATCAACTGATTGATTAATTAAAACTGTCGTTTGTAAAAACCATTTATGCTTTTCTCCGGTTTTCGGACCGTCAGCTGGAATTTTCATCGTAAATGGAATACGATCTTTCTCTCCTGCTTTAATATGTCGATTCACAACAATTGTTAATTCGTCTATATGTTTATCATGCCATGAAAAATCGCTGTCTTTACGCACTTCTTCATATTGCAGGTACAGAAGTAGATTTATTTTTTGGATAGGCTCATCTGTCTGGCCGCCACAGATTAACACATCTCCTTTTATCATTTCACCTAGTGCTGCTTTTTTATCATGTAAAATTGTATCCACCTTTACACTGCCAATGCCAATACTTGAAAAAAATTTTTTCCACATATAAATAATCTCCTGTTCGTTTTTTATTTCTATTCCCGTATTTGACTTATTAAATACTAATTTTTTGTTTTTATTTGAATTTTGCATATAATGTATTAAAAATAAAAAGCCGTTTAAACGACTTTTTAAAATTCTTTTTTCCATAATGGATAAAACCATTTTGTTCCTTTTTTATTTGCTGGCAACATTTTCATATCAGCAATTAAATGAGAAATATAACTAATCAAAAGCGTCATAAATAAACCAGGCAATGGATATTCTTTAACGATTTCTACGGCCACAAAATAAAAAACCGCTACACCAATAATAGAGTGCGTCCATGTGCGATGCGAAACAAGTGAAGCAAATATAATAAACAAAGCTGTATACATGACCCAAGTCTCTTTTATATACCACCCTGCATATAGTACGAGTGCTCCAGTGATAAATAGCATTGTCCGTTGTTTAATGAACAACCTCGGTAATAAAAGAAGGCCCATACTAATTAGAAAACCGCTCATCTGTTTAATACCGATCAGCATAAAATAACTGTAAAGCGCCAAAAAAAGGCCAGCTATCGAAAAGAACAAAATAAGCCATTTCTTTTCGACTGTGATTTTATTCGCCAATTTCCCGTTTACGTCTAGGTCCGGAACGAGTGCAGCAACAGAGCCAACCCCTGCTAAAATAGCCGTTTCAAGTGGTGTAGCATTGATCCAGATAGAGACACCAAGACCCGATACAGCGCCAATTGCTGCGTGAGTAGATCCTTTCATTGATTAACTTCCTTTCTTTTTGCAAATAAAAAACCGCCTAATAAGAGGCGGCTTTGTATGGTCACGACGGATTAATCACATACAATATCCAGTCTTGAACAGCTTCGATATGTTCAGCTGAAATCTCCATTTCACACAACACTGCACCTTTGCCGATAATTTTTAAAACCGGGACAATGGCCGGCTTTTTCGGATTGTAAGAGTACACAACAGTATCAATATGAACAATAGGAATACGAGTATTCGTGATCATGCCGGTACTTTTTAAATATCCATCTTCTACCTTGACTATGTTTTTCTTCCAGCAATATGATGTACTGGTTACGATAGCTTCCGGCTGCTCTTCCGTAAAGATCACCATTATATAGATAACCCCATTTCTTCATACTAACTATTCTAACGTAACAGCTTCTGTAGCCTTTGTAAATAGGCATTTCCCCTTCTATAACTAAGCATAAGAAGACATCAAGTTTACATAATAAATTTATGGTTTATTTATTCAAAAAAATAAAACGGATCAACATCCGTTTTCACAAAACTTTTGCTTTTATATGAACGCGTGGATTTTGTGTTTTTACTGATTTTACAAGCCGATCTTTATTACGTAATACAAATAAATAAGATACATTGGAACGAGTGTAAACAGCTACACGTTTCTTTTTTACGTACGGACGGACAATATATTTTTCGATAAATGATGGATCTTTCGGGAATTCATCCATTTCAAATACTTCAACAATTTCATTCATCGGAATAGTTGTTTCTCTGTCCCCTGACTTGACAACAAGCAATCCCTCTTCTACTTTATGGCCGGCTAAATAACGGTTAGCGAGTACAACTCCTACAACAACAACGACGATAGCTGCTGCGATATATAACATACTCATCCTCCTGATTGTTCTATTTCATTTTCTTTCTCCTCATACATTGTACTCTTTTTTTATAAAAATAGATCCGATTCCTCGATCAATTTATAACGTTTTTGTGACATTTTTTCTGTAATTGTATTGACAGCGTTTTCAAAATATGCATAAGGAAAACTACAACGAAAAACAGGTGAAGCCGAGGCTTCACCTGTTATAGTTTCAATCAGATTAGTTTTTTTCAACGTTAGCAGCTTGTGGGCCACGTGGTCCTTCAACTACTTCAAATGTCACGCTTTGGCCTTCTTCAAGTGATTTGTAGCCTTCACCTTGAATAGCTGAGAAATGTACGAATACATCATCTTGTCCTTCAACTTCGATGAAACCAAAACCTTTTTCTGCGTTAAACCATTTTACTTTACCTTGTAACATGTCTTGTCCTCCTTATACTTTATGCACACAATCATTCTTGCTGTTTGCTACTATCTCAAGACGAAAAAACAATAGACCATTTTCTTTTGAAACGTACGAACAGCTGTCTCTAATGTACCATTTTTCCAATCCTCTTGCAACTAAACCTTTCATTTTTTCTCAATTTCAAGTGATTTTGCAACGTGTAAAAGATGTGCTGGGACGTCCCATTTTACAACGCCATCTGGATAAATCCACATGCGAATAATATCAAGTTTATCAAGACCTCCAGACAGTTTGGAGACAGTCCATTTCATCCGGTCAAGTCCTGGATTTGCCATAACAAATAGACTCGGCGTTTCCGCTTCTTCCTGTATACGCATTAGTTTTTCCACTTGATCTGCCGCATTGGAGCGAAGCTGTGTATTATCATATACCATTCCTTCTTGCTGCCGTTTTCCTCTTGATCCTTTACATTTTACATAGGCGGTCCACTCCATTTTTTCAGCTTGAATATCGTGACCCCCTACTGTGGATTCGACATGAGCAGTCCAGCCATTTTGATTTAAAAATTGAACCGCTTCTTCTATAATTTCTTCCTGTGTTAATATAAATTCATCCGGTACTTTTAAGCGTTCTAAACTAATTGGCACTTGTCCCCCTCCATTTCTCTTCGTTTTTTATTATTCTATTTTCAAACAATATATTCCTGTTTATTGAATCAATTTTCGTACAAGATTAACCCGGTTATCATATGGTGGATACAATAAATTTGATTGCAGTAAACTGCTTTTTCTCATAATGCTTTTCTTATGGGAAAAAGCATCAAAACTAGCTTTCCCATGATAGGCATTCATACCTGATGTACCAACACCACCAAATGGTAAATATGGACTCGACACATGAACGAGCGTATCATTTACACTCGCACCGCCAAATGGTATAGACGTAATCACTTTTTCTTCGATTGCTTTTTCTTTCGTAAACACGTAAAGCGCCAGTGGTTTAGGTAATTTTTTCACACATTTGATCGCTTGATCTAGCTCTGAATAAGTCAAAACGGGTAAAATCGGGCCGAAAATTTCATCTTCCATTAGCGGATCATCCCAACCCGCTTCCACAATTGTCGGTTCAATGTAGACATCATCACGATCAGTCCCGCCGCCCTGTACAATTTTCCCGTTTGTTTTTTGCAAGATTGTTTGCAAACGATCAAACTGCTTTTCATTCACAATACGTCCGAAATCCTGACTTTTTTGCGGATCCGCTCCGTAAAAATCAAACATAGACAGCGTCAATTCTTTTAAAAAAGCGGCTTTCACATTTTGATGAACGAGCACGTAATCCGGGGCAATGCAGGTTTGACCTGCATTGGAAAATTTCCCCCATGCAATCCTCTTCGCTGCCTGTTTTAGATCAGCCGAATAATCAACGAACGTCGGACTTTTCCCTCCTAGTTCAAGTGTTACTGGAATCAGTTGTTTCGCAGCCGCTTCCATCACAACTTTCGCGGTAGGCACACTCCCAGTAAAGAATATATAGTCAAACGGCGCGGCCAGAAGTTCTGTAGCCGTTTCTTTTCCGCCTTCCTGCACGCCGATAAACGACGGATCAAATGTATCTTCGAGCAGACTTTTTAAGACAGCGGACGTATGCGGGGTACTTTCAGATGACTTCACAATGGCCGTGTTGCCGGCTGCAATCGCACCGATAAGCGGCTCGATTACAAGCTGGAACGGATAATTAAATGGTCCAATAATTAAAGTAACACCGTACGGCTCAGTTAAAATCAAGCTTTCGGCCGGCATTTGATGAATAGGTGTCTTTACCTTCTCCGGTGCAGCCCATTGCGGCAGATGACGGATCATAAAGCGAATGCTTTCGTATAAAAAGCCAATTTCTGTCGTATATGCTTCAAATTTATTTTTACGCAAATCGAGATAGAGTGCATTCATAATTTCATCTTCACGTGCTTTAATAGCCGCTTTTAATTCATTCAATCGGGCAATCCGCCAGTCGACACTGCGTGTGATTTCAGTATCAAAAAAAGCTTTTTGTGCTTGAATCATGTTCGTAACGTTCAACGCAATCATCTCCATTACATATTTCTTTAATTCTAGCAGTCCAGTATTTGACCGTCAAAATCTCACCCTTCAGTTCATGATCGCTTCAGCCCCTATCAGTTCATTCTCCAAAAAAGCCGCTTCCTGTTTGGGAAGCAGCTTTTTATCATTTCGCCAAGGCTGTTTTCAACGTTTCAATATTTTTCTCCATAATAGAGAAATAATCCTCGCCATTTTCAATGTCTTCTTCTGTTAAAGTTGACAGATTATGAAGGCGGAGTGAGTCAGCACCAATTTCGTTTTGAATGACTTTTGCTACTTTCGGTGTAATATTTTGTTCAAAGATAACGTATTTAATGTTATGCTTTGTTGCTGTATCAGCAATTTCTTTCAATTCTTTTTGTGACGGTTCCTCCGTTGATGAAAGACCAGCTATGCTAAGTTGTTCAATGCCATATGATTCTTCCCAATAGCCGTAAGCTGCGTGAGACACAAGAATTTCTTTTTGTTCTGCGGCGTCCGTCATCGTGTGAAATTGTTCATCCAGCGATTCAAGATCTGTTTTTAGCGATTTAAAATTTTCATTATACGTCCCTTTCCCATCAGGATTTAACGTTACAAGTTCATCTTTCACAACGCTTGCTATTTCAATCGCCAACATCGGATCAATCCATATGTGCGGGTCAACACCGCCGTGTTCATGATCATGGCCACCTTCTGTTGTTTCACCTTCATGCGCGTGACCGTCTTCTGTTCCTTCTTCATGAGCTGTTTCATCTTCATGTGAATGACTCTCATGGCTGTCCACTTCCACATTGACATGCTCACCAACATTCACGATCTTGACATCTTCTCCTGCCAGCGTTTCTTCCGCTTTTTCTGCGAATGGCTCAAGGTTCAAGCCGTTGTATAAAAACAAATCGGCTTCAGCCAGCTCTAGTATTGTTTTTGTTGTCGGTTCGTACGTATGTTCATCTGCACCTGCCGGCATAATACTTTCCACGTTCACCGTATCGCCGCCAATCCGCTCAGCAAAATATTCAAGCGGGTAAATAGTTGTATAAACAGTCAATCGGCTGGCTTCATTTTCTTCTGTTGATGTTGCTTCCTTATCTTCTTCATTGCTGCATGCCGCTAGTGCTAATGACAGGGCGGCGGCAATAACTGCCCATTTTTTCACAATAAACCCCTCCAAATATGATGTATCATCTATTATATAGTAATCATTCCGATTTGCAAATAATAATTATTACGATTTAAAAGAGCATTCACCAATATTCAAATGAATGCCTTCATTTCACTTCGTTAAAATCGTATGTGCATTATATCGAATGTTACTATATCATATTTCCGGTGTATTAACACTCATCTTCCATGAGTTTTTTGAAGTATGGATATATCATATAATATCTTTAAATATTAAAAATATGATCATTTTGTTATCAATCTTGTGAATCGCCAAATCACTGAATACATCATCTGGCAACTTTGCTTCCATTTGCACGGTCCATCACCACGTTGATCAGGAAAAATCCCGGCCTAGTCATAGAAGCGGTAACAGTTAAAAGCCAGCAGAATCCTTTTGGAACATAGAATCTGTAATCAACATGCGGTCGTATCGCTGTACCTTCACAATTTTCTCACCCCCTTCCAGGCAATAAAAAAGACCTATTTTCGGTCTTTCAACATTTTCCAATATTAAATTTAATCATGTGAGGAAAAATAGCAAAAATTACTTTATAATTTAAAGGGATGTTATCGATTATGACGAATTGAATTTATCAGCCATTAAAATAAACAAAGGATGTGACCTATGGATTATAGCTACAAGGAAAACAATCAGAATATTAACAATAATAAAATTGATTATAAAAATCTTATCCCAGGACCAAATAGGTTTGTATTTAAATTTATAAAGAAAGATAACGATTTTATCCATACGTTCATTGAAGGTGAGTTTCTAGAAAAACTAGGACTTTCCCCTTCTCATATTATCGGTAAATCTTTGCATGAATTCTTACCTGAAAATCAGGCAAATCAAAAACATAAATTTTATGAACTGGCCTGGAATGGTGTTCCTGTTAACTATGAAGGATACATAAATGGATTCCATTACCTTGCTTCATTAACTCCAGTAATTATCAATTCAAAAATTATTGAAGTAAATAGTATAGCTATCGACATTACAGAGTATCGGAAGAATTCCATGAAGATCCAAGAACTAGAAAAACTTTCATTAATTGGGGAATTAGCGGCTGGAGTTGCCCATGAAATTCGAAATCCTTTAACATCTATAATAGGGTTTGCCCAGATAATTAAAGAAAGTTCAATTGACGAAGCAACAGATAAGTACCTTGAGATAATGCTTAATGAATTAAACCGAATTAGTACCATCGTCAATGAATTTATGTGTATATCTAAACCTAAAGAAAGCATGGAATTTAGAAATACAGACATTAAAGCTTTGGTCTCTCGTGTTATAGAATTTATGAAACCCCAAGCAAGTCTAAAAGGGCTAAACCTTATCGAATTTATTAATTCTGATTCTATAATCACTGCTCATTGTGACCCCAATCATTTAACACAAGTTCTAATGAACCTGATACAAAATGCTCTTGAAGCAACTACCGAGTCTACTCAAAAAATAGTGGTTTCGCTTAAAAATGTAAACAAAGATAGCCTCTTAATAAAAATTACTGATCAAGGGAGCGGGATTTCACCAGAGAGACAAAAAAGACTGTTTGAACCTTTTTATACAACAAAAGAAAAAGGGACAGGATTAGGACTTATGATGTGCAAACGGATTATAGAAAACCACAACGGTACGATAGAAATTAACAGTCAACTTGGTAAAGGAACGACTGTCAGAATCATTTTACCTAAGGCAGTTAGTCGTCTTCAATCATCCTCAAAAACAGGGTTATCCGTGCAACGGCAATTATAATCAGTACCAGGCCAGCCAACAGCAGGCGACTTGGCATACTCGAAAGTTGCCCCATCCAAGCTTCTCGGACCCGCTCGTCCTGTGAGGTGCTCCATTTAAACTTTCTGATCCCCATTCCCTTGTGACGATGACCTATCAACTGTCCATGAATGGATCCGATCTGATCACGAGCAATGATTTTAGCCCGTCCCTGCGTCATACCGATGCGTTTGATCAGCTAGTCCCGCATTTCTTTCGGACTGCTGCCGTTTTTCACTTTACGTCATAACATTTTGCTTTTATGGGATGTTTCGTGGGTATTTGGGGGAATATCCGCATTTTCACCCACGAACCATTTTAAAGCTTTTTAAAATGCGCTCTGTTAAATCACTCTCAACATCCGCGATTTTCCTTCTTCCCACGTAACATACCCAGTTTTTTCAGTCGATCCAGATGACCTTTCATAGAAGCATTTACAATGTTTCTGTGGTAACTTTCATCTTTCACATAAACGTTATGGCAACGGTATCTGCCTGTTTTTTCTTTTAGTACATAGGCTTTCATTTTGCTTCTCCTTATGGGTCTACTGAATATAATTTCGAGTGTCATACATAAATTCCTCTCGGATGGTTAAACTGTTACTACACGAGAGTTCCCTCTTGCATATGACAGTTTCACTCTTCCCGGCCGGGGGGCTTGGCTCCCCTCGGTTTTTTAGTTAATCTTTAATTAAAATGGAAATAATATTATTTTCCGGAACATTTTTCTACTTTAGTTTCCGGTTTTTAAAGTCGGGGCAACCCGGCTTTTTATGCTGTAATATCAATATAATCTTAATTAACTTTTTGTAATAATTAAGCTTCCTCAATAATAAGATTGTTTATTAAATCACAGAGAGGAAGATGAAAAATGCTTGAAGAAAAATTCGACTTAGAAACACTTGAAAATGTAAGGAAAAAATTAGCCGAAATTCAGGCTTGGTCAACTATTCAACGAAAAGCTGCCCATGAACTTTATGACATGATTGATGGCTTGTGCCGAGTTGCACACATGTACAATATGGCTATTGCCCAACAGATTGAAGATGGATATATTACAACTTCTAACCCTCAAAGTTACATTCAAAGTAAGCTAAGTACTCCCTATGCAATTTATAGATGGGAAAATTCAAAGCGTGAGTCCTTGAAATAAGGGCTTCTTCTTTTTCATGACTGTATCGACTTTTAAACCTTCTTTTCACTGCGCTTTTTTGCGTCGATAGTATTTTATCAAACAATAACGTCATCACTGTACGGGACTTTTCCTGGCTTTTTTGTATATATTTCTTTGTATTGGTTAAACTGTTATTGTGTTAAGTTTTCTCATAATTAAGTTCCTTCCACTCGTTTTAGTCAGGGCAACCTGGCTTTTTTTGTGCTGTAATATCGATGGATTGTTCATTTAACTGATTGAATTTTCACAGTTTGAATCGTTACTGCGTATACTGAAAACAGATAGGAGTCTCTTGCTCCCTCCTATTTAGAAGCCTTATTTTTATCACTTTCGGGCAACTATTCTTATCCTGGAATAGTTGCTTTTTGTCGTACTGTTCATTAAGCAACTTCCTTTTTTCTCTCCGTTTAGCTACAATAATTCCGAACGTGTGATTAAAACTAAGTAGTAAAGGGGAAGAGAATTGAGAACTGAAAAAGAAAAAATGTTGGATGGTAAATTATATCTTTCAGCCGATCCTGAACTAATGAATGAGCGGGAAAATGCCCGCCGGTTAACAAGATTATTTAACCAGACGTTAGAAACTGAGAACAACAAACGTATAACCCTATTAAAAGAACTCTTTGGCTCTACTGGAGAAAATATACACATTGAGCCTATCCTACGTTGTGATTATGGTTATAACATCCATGTTGGAGAAAATTTTTACGCCAATTTTGATAGTGTATTTTTGGATGTATGTGAAATCAGAATTGGCGATAACTGCTTCATTGCTCCAGGCGTACATATTTATACTGCTACTCATCCATTAAATCCATTTGAAAGAATTTCGGGTGCCGAATATGGCAAGCCAGTAACCATCGGTAATAATGTTTGGATTGGCGGAAGAGCTGTCATCAATCCTGGAATAACAATAGGAAATAATGTCGTTATTGCTTCAGGTGCAATCGTGACAAAAGATGTCCCTGATAATGTAGTCATAGGTGGAAATCCAGCGAAAATAATTAAATGGATCGATGTTCCAAAAGCATAAAAACTTTCCTACTTGCAGAAGGGCTATTTGGGCCCTTCTTTTCTTTCATCTGGCACCCCATTCAAATCAATTTTTACTACATAGTGTGTGTCTACTGTTGATTAAATTTTCCGTTTTTGCGTAGTCTTCAATGGTTAAACTGTTATTGCGTGATACTTTTTCATGAATAAGATCTTTCCAATGTTTGTAGCCGGGGACTTTCTTCGGCTTTTTTTGTATAAACTTTTCTGGAATGGACATACTGTTTTTGTACGACGGTTTTTCGTCACACCCCAAACCCTACTGGTCAATTTCTAACTCTTTTACAGTCAGGTATTAACCTGGCTATTTTTTATTGCAAAATACACTCCTGCTCCCCCTCATCAATTTTTAAACATTCCGTTAAAAAACTGTTACCATACCGACTATATCCACTCTCTTTTCCGCTCTTGTAATGCGAATTGTTTGTATTAAAAATTCCATTCCTATCGACCTCTCTTTAAACGTAGCTTCAACGAAATGTGACATACTTTTTAACCCATTGAACCTTTACAAGAACCCAAATTTATTGGAGTCATAAGATGTATTTAAAGGAGGGATCAATATGCCGTGGCAACATAAAATTAGGTACTTAATTGGTCAACCAGTAGGAATCTCATTATCTAACGGTCAAGGAACTTCAGGTATTTTATGCAATGCGTCTGGAGGAAAAGTTTTTGTTATTGAATATTTGTATCAATCTCAATTTGCACTAAAACAATACGATTATCGTATGATCCAAGATATAAATGAGTTTCCTCCTTGTCAGAACCAACAACCATTATATTAATAACAACGTCTCTCGATTAACTAAAGAGGAATGCACTTTTTTATATTACTTGCTACACGTTTTGTGTCTACTGGATACAAATTTGATTATTTGGCCTAAACTAAAAACAAATAGGAGCCCTTTCTCCCTCCTATTTAGAAGCCCTACCCCATTTCGAGCAACTATCCTTATCCTGAAATAGTTGCTTTTTGTCGTACTGTTTACACGGAGTTCACAATTAATCGGGTGGCCTGTTTTCGGACTTATTCGCTTGCCCGATCCGTTACAGCGATGGCATGTAACTGTGTATTTCGGTATGATTTCAAACACTGGTTGCACTTCCACCTTTTCAACATTTTGAATTTTTCACATTGTTAATTAAGATATTGATCTATCTGTTATTTCTTCAATACCACGCCCTATCCACGGCATAATTCCACCCTTTTCCACCCGTAAATTGAACCTCAACACAACTGAAGCTTAATATTTATTATTAAGAATAATTAAAGCTTTTCAGTAAACATTATTACTGTTACAAATCGAAAGGAGGTCATGATCATGAATAAACAACGAGCGCAAGAAATTGCTGCTTCACCAGTGATGGCTAATGTCACTTTCAATGAAGTACCCATCTATATTCAACATGTGGAAGAAAGCAACGAAACGGCTAGAATTTATCCTCTTGATGAACCGCAGAACGAACAAAATGTTCCTTTAGCTGCTTTAAGAGAACATTAATTATTTAAACTAAATACTGACCCTGCAAACACCACTTAGCGTGGTGTTTGCCTGTTTCATCAAGCCTATTTCTTCTCCACTTTTTATTAAATGATCGGTGATCGGAGACCTCTGTCATGAAACAATTTCAAACATCGGATACACATTGGAATCAAATGCACTTTTGATATCTTTGATCGCTTGGTTCTTCACCGCACTAGGCATTAGAACGTAATTCCGCTTTCGATGATCTCTGCTTTCACATGAATCTTGACGTTCAATTCCGGATAGGCGTTTTCCCATTTTAATTGTTTAAACCGGTCCGGATCCTTTGCCGACATACTGAGCCCGATGCCCAATATATCGGATTCGGCTTCTTTTATTTTATCCATCGTTTTATCCATCGACTGTTTGATTTCGTCTGAGATTTTTTTGTTCACTTTTTTCACCACTTTCTGTTCCTCTAAGTGACCTGGCGGATAATCTGTCACACGGTAGCTCAATTGATACGATAAATCAACCGATGCTGGTCCGTCCTTCGGCATGTGGAGTTTCATTTTCCGTTTCATTTTTTCAATCCGAATCGTCATATTTTCTTCTTTGCCCATTGGGAATGTTAGTGTAGCGTCTTTCCCCTTTTCGTCGTTCATTAAAAGCAAAACGGTCGTTTCTGCTACAGATAATTCACCCGCTATACGCCGATCATTAAAAAGGGCTGTTCCTTTTACTTCCGCCATCTTCTCTTCTTTATTAAACGTGATGAGCGGGGCCATCGCCGCTTCGCCGTCACTTTTATCAAATAGCGGCGAAGCGAATCGCTGTAGATTCGTGTTTGGCACCATTGTCGAGTCTTCGGCGCTTTCAATCAGAGTATGATAATAGGTACTGTACAGCGGTTCTCCTTCTATTTCATTTCTAAAAAAAGGCTCAGCCTTCCCTTCCGTAATGATAATTTTGGCATTCAGCGGGCTTCTAGCATTCCGATAGAGGTCATCAAGCAGCGGATAAATGTCATGCTGGATCGATTCTTTACTAATGAGTAAAACACGCATTTTCCCTATTTCCACAACGGCACTTGCTTTACGATCGATTTTACGTGTACTCTCTCGAACCGTTCGTCCCGTTGCTGATATGACTTGTTTTGTAGAGGCCGGCTTTTGCTCGTTGCCCGGTTCTGGAATGGCAACTGTAAACGCGATTTCTTCTTTTGAAGGCGCATCGATTGCTGCTCCAAAGATAATACTTCTCTCTTTTAGCTGACGTTCATCCCAGCAGCCTGCCAACAGCAGGCAGGACAGCCCCAGTCCAATCCATTTTTTCACACCGATTCCTCCCGTTTCTTTCGGATCAACGCAACCATTAGCAGAAAGGCAGGGATGACAAAAAGAAGAATGATGGATACGCTATTGATTTTATCCCCGATTCTCATTAATTCCATCCGATTTTCAGTGGCAATCGCCACTGGAATAACGAGAACAGCCAATACATAGAGCGATTTCTTGTGCTCCTTCGCCTTTAAAAGGTGCGTCAGTCCAGTCGATGCCACATACAAATAACTGATCATCGTCGTCAGAACAAACACGGCCCATACCGTCAAAAAGAGAAGATCAATCCGTTCAACGACAATCAGTTCGGCTTCTTTTATTATATATAGAACCGGCTCCGGAACGACTTTTATTTCTTCTGGACTGAATATAGCAGAAGAAGCAAAAGCAAGTATTGCATAGATGATGCTGGTTGCCGCATTTGCCCCGGCAACTGCTTTCCATTTAGCTGTTTTTGATCCTTCCGTAAAAGGGTACAACCAAAGTAAAAGTTCGAATCCTGCAAACGCCGTATTAAATGTTTTCCCCACGCCTTTCATAATGTCCTCCACTCCATTTGAAGCGAATGGCAGCAAGTATCGCATCTCGAAGTGTGGAATGAGGGGAAGGAGCACGAATATAATAGACACGAGTAAAAAAGAAGCTAGAATGTGAAATCGTCCAATGATCCTCAAATTTTCTTTTGCTAGGTAAACCGACACTGCGACAGTCAACACTGCAAAGACGACATGCGGTGTTCGTGGAAAAGCCCAGTTGGATGATATGGCAAGAAAAACAGACAGCTGATAGCAAACCATGACAAAAAAGAAAAGCATATACATCATCGTCAACACGGTACCGATGATTTTTCCGACAAGAAGCGGTGCAAAATCATAGAAGGTGAGCCCTGGAAAACGCGACGAAAGCAGCCAGATCACCGCAATGCCTCCTTGTACGAAAAGACCAGCGAGCAAAATGGAAATCCATCCATCTTTTCCTGCTCCCTCTTGGACCGTGTAAGGAATCGATATAAGGCCAATGCCTATTTGTGTTTGCAAGATAATGAAAAACAGCTGAACAGGCGAAATCGTTGCGGGCGATTTCATTTTTTCACCCACTCTCTTGAACCGAACTCCGCGCCTTCTCTAATTGGATGACTGTCGAGCGGCCGTGTTTTCTTCTTCCAAGCAGGCTGTTTTATAAACGTATCTCTTAGCATGTCTTTCAGACGAAAAGGAGCCAATGGCGCAAAATAAGGCCTGCCGAGTGATTCAAGCTTACACAGGTGCATAGCAATAAGCACTACTCCAAACATAAGGCCGTAAAAACCAAATAAAGAAGCGAGGATCATTAACGGGAAACGAATAAGCCGAGTAGCTGTACTCATTTCCGCTGACGGCGCGACAAAGGATGAAATGGCCGTGACCGCCACCACAATAACGGTTGTACGTGAGGCAAACCCTGCGCTGACAACGGCATCACCGATGATGAGACCGCCGACGATCCCGATGGTCTGTCCGATTGGCGTCGGAAGTCTCACACCGGCTTCCCGTATGATTTCAATAGCCGTCTCCATGGCCAGTACTTCAAATATCGGCGGAAACGGAACGGTCTGAACGCCCCCTTTTATTGTTAAGATTAGATCGGCTGGCAACACTTCAAGGTGAAAGCCGACGATGGCTATATACAAACCCGGCATCAGGATCGCGATTAAAAAGGACAAAAACCGGAGCAGCCGGTAAAAGGAGCCGGGGATGGTGCGGGCGTTGTAATCATCCGGAGACTGATACAGAGCAAAAAAAGTCACCGGCATGATGATGCAGGTCGGACTCCCATCTCCAAATAGTGCAATTCTTCCATCCATTATATTTGCTATGGCCCGGTCCGGACGTTCTGTATTCAACACTTGCGGAAATGGAGACAACGTTGAATCTTCGACCATATCTTCCAAAAACCCAGGATCAAACATCATATCCATATCGATGCTGTTCACACGCCGCTTTAGCTCCTCGACAAGCTCTGGATTGGCGATTTCTTTTTCATAAATAATCGCGACACGCGTATTTGTTTTCTGTCCAAGTTGGACATACTCGATCATCAGTCCTGGACTTTTAAGACGCTCTCTTATTAAGGCAATATTCGTGTTTAAGTTCTCAACGAAGCCATCATGGGAGCCGCGGATTACTTTTTCATTCGCTGGCTCCATAATGCTGCGTAAGAAAAATGTTTCCACGCCACACGCGATGCATACCGAACGTCCTTCAAGGAAAAGAAGCACTTTCCCTTGCATTAATGCGGCGATTGCTTTGTCTGGATCCGCTATTTCCTCTCGTTCCAGAACCGTCAGTGCTTCTTCCACATTTTGCATGTCTGTTTCCGAAAGAGGCCGAAGAATACTTTCTTCAATCCGTCCTGAATCTACGATAGTTTCAAAATACAAAAGCCGGCCTTCCGCTTTTTCATATGAAAAGGTCCGCTCTTTTAGATCTCCTGATTTACCGAGTAGATCGATAAGTTGCTTCGTATTTTCAGCCGCTGAAAGAGAAAATAGACTACTATCATTACTTTGGGGCTTCGTATTCCCACCTGCCGTAAGAGAAAGCGGATCATCCTCACCGCTTCGCCAAACTGCCATACAGATCACACTCCCTTTTCCACAGGATGGGGAAGTTTGATAGTTTTTATACATAAAAAAGGAATATTAGAAAATAATGAATAACAAAGAGGTCAATACGATACAGTCACAATTGTAGCAAATCCTGCCTCATAACAATAAAATAACTTCAAATACAAAAGAATTAAAGTGTCTTCTATTACTATTCTGCAGTTTCAATGCTATTGAATAAGGAAAAAGAATATGAGTATAAAAGTAGGGATCATTCTATCCTAGATCACGTAGAATGTCTCAAGAGATGGAGAGCACATTGATTGGGTGTCAGATGATTATTAATGTTATGGGATTAGAAAAAATGCTTTTGTGGGTCGTATTAAAGTTGGCGTAGCAGTCACGTTTTTAGAATTCACTAAAGATGCAGATGTAACTTTAACATTTTAATTCAAAAACTAACATTCCAGTATCTATTTATCCGAATTCCTAATTTTGCAATATAGTTCAGTTTATTACCTTATTTACTTATGGTACGATTCACCGTGATGTGTCTAAGTGCGGTTTTTCAAAAATAAAATAGGGACATTTGTCAAAACTGTCCCTATTCATTGATTTTTTTACTGGCTATTGCTTACTCTAACATTAAACAAAGTGAATTATCAGTTAGTCTCTTGATCCTCTGTTTGAGCATCTACTGGAACACGCTTGCCCATTCCAAAAGCGTAAAAACTAATGACAACGATACCTAGGAAAACAATTCCTACAATAAGCGACATACGTGTGTCATCATTAAACCACATACCGATTAAAACCATAATTAAAAAGGCGATTGTTAAGTAGTTTGTCACCGGTGCAAAAGGCATTTTGAATGGATGATTATCCATTTCAGCTCCCTTTATTTTTCTGAATTGAATTTGACTAATCAGAATAACAAACCATGGAATCATACCAGGAAGTACACTTGCACTGTATACATACACAAATAAATTTTCTGGTGCAATATAACTTAAAATAACGCCCATTGCTAAACCAACCAGCACACCAAGCGTACTGAATAAAGGCACACCATTATGAGATATTTTCGCAAAAAACTTTGGTGCTTGTCCATTCATTGCTAATGTATAAAGCATACGTCCTGCACTGTAAATACCACTGTTACAGCCGGACATTGCCGCTGTGATGACGACAAAGTTAATAATTCCTGCTGCAGCCGTGATGCCAATTTTCGCGAAAGTTGCTACAAATGGGCTTCCAATGGAATCTAGTTGATCCCAAGGGTAAACCGTTACAATGACAAAAATCGCACCAATATAGAAGATTAAAATACGCCAAATAATACTTTGAATCGCTTTAGTTAATGTTTTTTGAGGATCTTTTGCTTCACCGGCTGTAATCCCAATTAGTTCGACACCTTGATAAGCCCCAATAACTAGTGATAGAGCAAAGAAAAATCCTGACCAGCCACCTGCAAAGAAGCCGCCATGTTCCCAAAGATTAGATAATCCAATTGCGTCTCCTCCATTACCAAATCCGAAGAAAATCAGACCAAACCCTGCAATAATCATCAATACAATTGTAACGATTTTAATCATCGCAAACCAAAATTCAAATTCACCAAATGATTTAACAGAAATTAAGTTCGCTGCACCAAGAATTACCATCGCAATGATACCTGGTATCCAAGCAGGCAGGTCTGGGAACCAATACTGCATGTATGCCCCAACTGCTATAATTTCTGACATCCCAACGATAACCCATTGGAACCAGTTACTCCACGCCGTCATATACCCTGCTAATGGATGGATGTACTTATGGCCAAATGTCGCAAATGAACCTGTACTTGGCTCTAAATATAACATTTCTCCCATTGCTCGCATAATGAAAAATATAAAAATCCCTGTGATTGCATAAGCAAGCAATACGGATGGACCCGTCCATTTAATCGTGCTGGCTGAACCCATAAACAAGCCAACACCAATTGTACCGCCCAAAGCAATCATCTGAATATGACGTGCTTCCAAGCCTCTCTTCAATTCTTTGTTTGCCACTTCATTTCCTCCTCTTACAGTATTGCCACAATTTCAAGCAAGTTGCTAATACACTCTCTATTCGGTATCGAAATGATGAAGCGGGCGCCACTTTTTTCAATCTATCTTAAAAGCTGCCTCCTAAAATCATTCTTCACTTCTTATTAAACATTCCTAACAGTTAGAAAGATTTTTTATCTTCCTTCGTCATATAATACATAAATTACTTATCTTATAATAATAAATTCTCCAACAGAATACAATTGTATTTTTCAGGGAAACACTTATTAATCAACATGTACTGATTAAATTCAAAACAGTAACTATATTAGAAAGAAAAGGAATTTTTATTTCAATATAGTTTTAATTTTGTGAAAATTCTTTAAGTAATACTTCTGTGCTAAAGAAAATCTAGATGAATGATTATTTGTAAAAACCTGAACGCGTGGGACTTCACGAAGAGTCTTAAATCATTTCAAATTGCAAATCGCCGAGAAAAGAATATTCCCTTGGCTTGATTCATGCTTTACACAAGCCACAATCTTGTTGTGGGTTATATTTTTCCCTCAACATTGACTTCATTCAAAAAGCTTTTTTTGGATAGCTAATGATAAATTACTTATTTCCTGCTTCAGTTAAATTAAATAAATTTTTTATAAAATTATTCAAATTTAGACAAAATTATTCATTTTTGTTTTATAAAGCCCCTATATTATGGAATCTAGCTGTTATGTCCAAACTCACTTATTCCTTTTCCATATACTAATAAAAAAAGGAGGTGAGAAAGTGAGTAATAATGAGCATAGCTCTTTACGTAAAGATAAAGCAAAAATAGAATCGGCACACCAAGAGTGTATTGACCGTGCTTATCGTATTCCCATATTTTTAAGTACGACAACTCATTTAAATGACAACCAACAACGGTTTCTAAACCGTCTAATTTTAGAGATTGAGAATGCTTTGCTTTTTCCGCGTACATTACCTTTAAGCGAAAGTTATCCCGAATCCATTTTAACTGATATTCGTCGGTTAGTTTCATCAAGCTATGGAATGTTGGCAGTAAACCTTCGTCGTTTTAAAATTCAAACAGTTGGCGTCAATACAGGACCCCTTCCACCATCCACTCCGTTCTGGGAAGGATCCGTTTATTCACAAGTAGAACCTTCAATGGCTTTTCAATTTGGTCTACCCTTATTATTAGTAAGGGAAGAAGATACTGACGCAAATAATGGAATTTGGGCGGGAGGAATTGCCCCACTCAACCTATTTATAGTTTGGCATTCTGAAACTCAAACTGTTGATCAATTCTTTAACACTCCTGAATGGAGATCAGCCTTTGCAAATTGGAGTGCACAAGTAAGAAATGCTTTTTATATTCAGACAGAGCCTAAGTTCAAGTACAGATGTGAATGATAAAAGGGAAGATAAAAAGAGGCGAATATTTTCCTAGTGGAATTCGGTCTTAAGCAACAATTCTAAATAGTTGATGGATGAACTTCACCTGATTTTGGACAGACTTATCCCGTGAAACAAGTTGCCTTTTTTCACCATATGCATAGCTTCTATTTCCACTATGTTATGGAGATATTTCACTGGTCTTATTTGGATGCCTAATGGCATCTTTTTTTCTCAATTCTTCAACTGCTGTAGGGTAAGCCGGGTTCCTATCGACTGCCACGACACGAGGCTCAGAATTATGAAAAGACTGCAAAGTTTTAAAAACCGCTTTGCAGCCTTGTGATTTCTTGTGTTGCTTAGGTAAAAATCGATGGTATTTCCTTTCGAATCGACAACACGATACAGGTACATCCATTGACTTTTTACTTTGATATATGTTTCATCGACTCTCCAAGAGTCATTGGTTTACTTGAGATGACGACGGATTCGCTTGTCTAATCCAGGACCATACTGATGAACCCAACGCATGATCGTTATATGAGCAACGGATAAGCCCCGTTCCTCCATCATTTCCACCAAATCACAAAAGCTCAAGTTGTACCAATGTCATCATAACGGCTTTATAAGACTCTGACATAATGTATTCGCTTCTTCACCTGTGGCATTGTGGTGCAAGACAGCAATGATCACGCCCGCCTCTTCTCTGGTAAGTTCTGTACTCTTTTTTATGAGTTTGATTTTATTTATTTTAATCAGGTTTTCAACGAATTTCTGTTGCTTTTCAGTGGCTTTAAGCTGTGGCGATATCGATGGACTCTTCATATTTGCATTCACTCTATACACGAGACCGTCTACCAATGAGGATATACAGGCACGCTGATAGTTACCTGTCAGGTATTCATCTTTATGCGTCCGATAATACTTAGGAATGACATAATCAGCATATTCTGCAACCTCTTGCACGAAAGTCGGGTAGTTTTCAATTATGACCTCCTGCGGGCCAACTTTCTCCACCTGTTTTACTGAGCTTATAATGTGCGGCAGGATCTCCATCGCTAACTCTACTCTGTTTTTATCATTCAAAGCTTGTACAATGGATTTTATCCTGCCATCTAACGTTAAAAACAATGGTTGTACTAATTCCTGCGATACATAATCCCTGATCGTTTTCTGGATAGCAATCTCTGTTTTATTTCGACCGTATACATTTAGGCTCTGTTCCAAGTAATCAAACATCTTTATTTGACCTCCCTTTGCTGCATATACTTGTAGTATGGAATCCAGTAATCCACGGTCACCCCGAATGCTTCTCATAATCGAACCAGAATATCAAACTGTTATCGTAATTGCAATCCCATCACCTCATATTCTATTAACTATATCCATATTATATACGATTTGTAATATTATGTTTAATGATTACGCTCCGCCACATATGAAAGAGGTGGAAATGCTGTCCAATCAATTAGACGATGACTCGCTTTATTTGCCTTTTTATTTTCACAAACAGTGATACACTTACGAAGGTTCTAGTACAATTAATTGGAGATGATAAAAAGAGACGAAAAGTTTCCTAGTGGAATCTGGTCTTAAGTTTCTACCTACTTTGGTTACAACTAAATTCATTATTGAATCATTCCTTATCAAATAATGTATCCAAATTGATTTTCCCTATGACCTTATTAACCCGATTACTGAATACCTTTGAGCAAAATAAAGCAAGAGAACGACCTTTCGAATCTTTTTGCTCTTGCCACCCGTTTGTTGAAGAATTTTATTTAAATAAAAAATCAATCAATATAATTAATTTCAAAATCAGAAGAAATTAAATTCATATCATCCAAATTCCATTCAAAAATTAAAATTGCAGATTGTGCAGATTTATGTGAAAGAAGTCGTTTACCATTCTTAATAACCAAGCTTTCAGCTTCCCAAAAGGAAACAGTCGTATCTTCCCCAGTACGATTACACACAAATATGGGCAATCCAGTATCAATGGATCTTTGTTCCCACTCACCGTTCGGTCCGTGTAAACCTGGTCCCCAAGATGAAGGAGCAACTAGGATTTCTGCCCCTTTGGTCAATAATGTTTCCGCAATATTTTTTGTATAGGCATCTGCACATATCAGCACACCCACTTTTATATACCCCAAATCTATTGGTTCAATGAACTCACCTGGTGTAGACCAATTATCTACCCTTGCAATCTTTTTTTGTTTTCCTATTAATTCACCTTTCTGATTAATCACAAAAACTGAATTGTATAGTTTATTATCTTGTTTTGATTTTTCTGCACAGCCAAGAAATACAGTTGTTTTGATTGACTCAACAATGTTATGAAAATTAGTCATCCATTTATCGGGTTGTTGTTTAATCCAATCAGTTCCAATGATATGAGTAAACTGTAATCCGCTAGTAGCTAATTCTGGTGTTATAACCCAATCTACTTCTTTTTCTGCTGCATGCTTAACTGCTTTTTCAATAAGGTTTTGATTGTATTTAATATCTCCAGCAATAGGGATTAAATGTAATAAAGCAATTCTTATCGTTCTCATCAATTCACTCCTTGCCTATCATACATACTTTATGACCCCGGCATCCAACACTTTAATAAAAATATATAGATTTTCTAAATCCACTTATCTAACAGGTACTTTCGTTGAATAACTTTCACAGAAAATAATCAAACTTTTTTATAAAAAGAAATCTTTTTAAATACGTTGAGAACCTGTTTTTGATCAATCTTTTTTTCAAAAACAGGTTCTTTTATTTATCGATAAATCATCGTTTTCAGCAGCACCTTAATCGAATTTTATTTTAAACCAACACTTTCGGGTTGGCGATTACAAGTAGAACACATATTGATCAAATGAAATCGAACTTTCGTTATGTTGGACGACGATATGTTGATATTTATGATTCAAATAAACTCCTTGTGACATCGAAAGTTTCGCCAAATGTTTAAAAGATGGTCTTGTAACTAAATTTGTCAGATAGGCTGATTGCTTTGTCCCCGGCTTTCTCCTTCGATTCAGAGCATGGATTATTTGTTCAGCTGTCTTTATTCCTACCCCATGTCCAAAATACGTACCATCTCCTAGAATAACGGCATTTTCTCCTCTCCACTGAGGGGTTTGCGGATCGAAGTCCGGATTTTTAAAATATACGACATCTCCAGGCAAAAAATGGCCTGTATAATTTGATGTTATTCCGAGATCAGGATCAGCATGCCAGCTGTATAAATAGATATTTTGAAATAATCGATTAAATAAGGATTCGCCTATAAGGTTTAGGACCGCATGGTAATAGATAATGACCTTTGCCGTTGCACATTCAAACGCATATTGTGAACTGTTCCTGTAGATATCTTGAATCGCGTCTGATGGTTTTACACCATCCCGCAGCAGGAATCCGCCGGTACTCGTCAAATGCCAGTATCGAGGATTACAACGGGACTTTGCAAATACTTCAAACCGCACATTGCTTTGATTCATGGCTTTTGCACTTAATATGATATTTTTTCGTAACTTAAGCTCAAACAATAATTCACCTATGGATCGATACGAGTAAACGACTGTATCTTTATTCATCCGTTGAATGATCATACTTTCAATGCTACCAGACGGCCACATATCACTTCGTTGAAAGGGCTTTCCCGATAGTTGAATCATAATATACCTCTTTTCAAGTTCGAGTATTAATTTACATTATTACCTAGCATATTCAAGCATCGTTTTAATGTGTAGCTTTCACAAATAAAACAATCCGTCCTTTTTCAGATTGAACCACGTCGTTCGGTTACTCCAAGAACTTGGGATGATGATTATAAAGTGATCAAAGCAGGATATATAGAAGGATCTGACTCTTATGCCACCACGAGAATAAATATTGAAAAAGCTTCCGGAATTCATAGATTTCGGAAGCTTTTAATGCAATATATTAACTATTATGTTAAAATTGAACTTTATGTTTCACTTTCTTGAACTAACGCACCCGTTTAGTTGAAGAGGTAAAGTTATTAAAGAAACCATTCACCTTCCAAATGTTGGTTCATTTTGTTTCATCCATGTTTTCTTTGTTGTTCCCTATTTTTAAGATAGTAAAAAGCATCATACATATAATGATCACTAGTACTAACAACCCTGGAACAAAATTGTCAAATAGATCTACTGTGAGCCCAATAAATGCAGGACCAAGAGATCCTAACAAATAGCCGCCAAATAGCATCATAGCAGACCATGATATAGCTTCTTCTGTATTACTAGCTTCTTCAATTGGGATTAGTAGAGCCAAAGGAAAAAGACCGCCAGCTCCGATACCTAGAAAAATAGTAGTTACCCATGGGGAGAAATGTATCAGTAACAATACAATTCCTATTAATTCAGAGAGACTACATACTAGTAACCAAGTTTTTCTATCCCCTGTTTTACTAACAAGTATGGGAATTAAAAAACTTACAGGAATTTGAATGACTGTAAACAGTGTGAGGATCATGCCAGATTGAGAATAGCTTAAACCTGTTGATTGCACGATTGGAGCCAACCAAGCCGTTACAGTATAAAAAATAGCCGCCATGCAACCAAAAAATAATATAAACAAATTAACACGTTTATTTTTTATAAATAAAGCTGAAATAGATATGGAATCTTTATTTGTAGCCCCTTTTTTTAGAAGTGGGAGAAGTAGTAAAGAAGCGGGTACCGCTAAAATACTCCAGAAACTTAATGAATGTTGCCAAGAATCATTCATTTTTTGAAATAATTGTACAGAAAAACTAGATGCAATCGCTGCACCAGTCACCATAGATACGGAGTATAGACCCGTTAAACCAGGCTTTTCAGGAAAGTATTTTTTTATAAACCCTGAAATTAATGGTCCAGCAATTCCTATACCAACCCCAGAGAATAGGGCTGTAGTAAGTAAGAAAAGACTACTATTGACGAACACTCGAAGGAATGTGGCAATTAATATCAAAAGCATTGCTAGAAGTAAAGATCTTTCAATTCCTAAAAGGTTATTTAACCTAATGGCTAAAATGGCAAATAGGCCCATACAAAAAACAGGTAGCGTCGTTATTAAACTAGCTGTCACCCCACTCATTCCTAAATCTGTTTGGATGATATCAAGTAAAGGACCAACAGAAGTAATGGATGGTCTTAAATTCAATGAAACAAAAAATATAATCATAGCGAGATAAACAAAACGCACAGGAAACGCCTCCTTCCTTTATCATCGCATTCATTGTATATTTACGCTTTACAAATTGTTCAACTACTAGAAAATGCAAAAAATTCCATAGAAGATCTTACAAATCTGAATACCGGTCACTTACGTGTAGCGGTACTACCATCCGATCTTGATTATCGATTAACATCATTACTAATAGATTTTCACAAGGAATTCCCAAATACTAAAGTTCAAGTGATTCCATCAATTGATATTTTAAATAAAGTGCTAGAAAATGAAGTTGATATTGGGGTTGGTTTAGCGATTCAACCAGACAGTCGTTTAAATCGTATACCTTTTTATACCGAAACGTATAGTCTTTATGTTAATAAAGAACATGATTTAGCAGAAAAAGAAATTATTTTACCGGAAAACTTGGTAAATGTACCTTTAGTTATGTATCCTAAGGGATTCTATGGACGTGATTTGATTGATACATGGTGCAAAAATCAAGAAATTTCTATCGATACGCTTATGGAAACAGGATCAGCTACTTCCTTGTTTCAACTCGTAAAAGAAGGGATTGGGGCTACTATTCAACCTAGTCAACTGATTGAAAGTTTCCAGTCGCTCGGTATCCGTGCAATTTCAATCAAGCATTCACCTACCAGGAAGTTAGAAATGTTTTATCGTAATGATAAATATTTAAGTCAATCCGCAAAAGCGTTCTTGAAAAGAATGGATGCCTTTTTTTAAGTCAGCATTGGAAGAGACATTAAAAATTTAATCAATGCTGTTTTTAAATATGCTAAACGAATGGAATACATTGAAAGAAATCCTATGCAGCATGTTGTCGTTTCAATAAAAGTAGAAGATTTTTTGGTAAAAGAAGAAAAACGTAATTATTGGGAAAGGGATGAAATAAAAAATGGTCAATTTATGGTCAGAGAGTGTAAAAATAATAAAAAACAGCCCCATAATTTATTGATATATGGGGTTTGAAACGTTGATATATAAATATTCTGAACAACATGTATTGTATATTCAGAATTGGCAACTGATTATTTCGTTAAAATAATCGGCTCGCCTTTCGTTACAATGACCGTATGTTCAATTTGCGCGACTCGGCTGCCATCAGGTGTTTTGAACGTCCATCCGTCCCCTGATTCTTTAATCATATCTGCTTTTTCTGATACGAACGGTTCAAACGCAAGTACCATGCCTTCTTTTAAAAGGGCATTATCCCAAGGATCAAAATAATTCATTATATGATCCGGTGCTTCATGTAGTGATTTACCGATACCGTGGCCTGTTAAATTTTTAATGACCGCAAATCCATTCCGGCGTGCTTCATTGGCAACGGCTTTCCCGATTTGATTTTGCTTGGCGCCTGCTTTTATTTTCAGAAGGCCGCGTTCAAATGACTGCTCTGCTGCTTCACATAATTTCGTTAAAATCGGTTCGCCCTTACCAACGACGAATGAAATGCCTGTATCCGCAAAATAACCATCATAGGAACCGGATACATCAATATTCACAAGATCTCCTTCTAAAATAACACGGCTTCCCGGAATACCATGTGCTACTTCATCGTTAACGCTAATACATGTAAAGCCAGGGAAATCATATTCACTTTTAGGGCCAGAAATGGCACCGTACTTTTTAAATAAACGACCCCCAAGTTCATCAATTTCTTTTGTTGTTACACCTGGTTTCGTATAAGCTCGCATTTCATCACGAATAGCCGCGACAATGCCGCCAATTTTTTTTAATGCTTGCAATTCTTTATCTGTTTTTACGATCATATTGGTCATTCCTTCTCTTTTGATTTTCCATTTCTCATTATAACAGAATGCATACATCCTGAAAAAAAATCTTTTTTATGTTTGACGTACCATTCCAGTGTTAAACTAACAGTATACGTGGGCAACTCTGTCCTTATTCGAAAGGGTGATATTTATATGACAAAATGTGTAATATTTGATTTTGATGGAACACTTTCTGATTCCCTCCAGGTGTTTATTAAAGCCTATAACAATTTTGCTGAACAGGAAGGCTATAATAAAGTTGACCCGGAAGATTTAGATGATTTAAAAAGAATGAGTATTCCAGAGCGGTGCCGTCATTTAAATTTCCCGATGCGTAACATACCATTCGCCGCTCCGAAATTATACCGCTACGTACGTGAATCCCGAGAAACACTTCCGCTTTTTCCCGGTATAAAGCAAATGCTTGATGAATTGAACAGCCGTGGCATTCATATTGCTATTATTTCATCTAACGCAAGCGACATCATTAAAAATTGCCTTGAATTAAATGGCATCAACTATGTACATGATATTTTATCTTCCAAATACATTTTCAGCAAAGACAAACTCATTAAAAAGCTGCTTAAGCAGTACGATTACACAGTAGAAGATGCCTTTTATGCCGGCGATGAACAGCGTGATATCGATGCAAGTAAAAAGTCCGGCCTTCGTGTCGTCTGGACATCGTGGGGTTATGACGACGAGTCATTGATCAACGGCCCTGATTTAAAAGCCGCAACACCGGATGATATTGTCGATTTTGCATCAAGAGGATAAAAAAAGAGTGCGGGCCTCCTCTGCCTGCACTCTTTTTTATTAGACCGAGCTGGAGACGTTTTGTCTTTTCCTTCCTCTTGCCCAGTTCATACAAATAATGAGCGTAACACCGATAATGAGTGCCCCGAATATATAAGGAAGCCCCATGCTCATATCGAATAGCATTCCAGCCAGAGCTGGACCGATCATATTACCAATACTCATATACGCATTGTTCATTCCTGCTGCAAAGCCCTGTTCGTTCCCAGCCATTTTCGATACAGTCGTATTAATGGCTGGCCGCAAAAGGGAAGCTGCCGTGAAAAACACGCCAGAAATAACTAATACCGATACAAATCCAGTCGCCAGCAAAATACTCAGCATGGATATCCCTGCAACAACAAGCATCGTATTCATGACACGTACTTCCCCAAAACGCTCGAGTACACGATCGAGCACAAATGCTTGAACAATCACGCCAACAAGACCACCAACAACCATTAAGATCGAGATATCTGATGGGCTAAAGCCAAATTTTTCATCTGCATACAAGCTGATCGTTGATTGGTAATTGGCAAGACCAAATGAAAGAGTAAACATCATGATGAGTAAAATGAAATACGACTTCTTGACTGAGAGAGCAAGCTGCTTTAATAGAGATTCACGCTGCTTGACCGCTGTCTGTACTGCTGCCTCTTTTTCAGGCTCTTTCAAAAAGAAAACAGACAAAATAGCTGCAAGCGTCGCTACTGTACCAGCTATCACAAATGGTGCACGCAAACCGAACGCTGCCAGAAAACCCCCAATGCCAGGGCCGACGACAAACCCGAATGACATCGCAGCACCGAGCCGACCCATTCCTTTCGCACGTGTTTCGAGTGTCGTAATATCCGCAACAAACGCCATCATAGATGGAATCATAAACGCCCCACCAATCCCGCCGATTACGCGGGATACATATAACAATACAAGAGTCTCTGAAAAAGCAAATAAAAATTGGGATAATGAAAACAACACTAAACCGAAAATAATGGCTTTTTTACGACCGAATCGGTCAGATAAATCACCAGCAAGTGGTGAGAATAAAAATTGCGCAAAAGCAAACGTAGCGATTAAAAATCCATATGTTTTTCCGCTTGCTCCAAATTCATGAACAATCGTCGGCATAATTGGAATGACAAGCCCGATTCCAGTCATAACGATAAACATATTCATCATTAAAATGAGCAGTGGGAATTTATGTATATTTTTTCCAGTCATTCTAAAACCTGCTTTCTTATTATCTATAAAAGGCTTCCAGCATTTTTTGATAGAAACTTGTTTTTGTAAACAACTTTATCGCCCCAAGTAAATCTCCTTGTTCCCCCTGTTCTAATCCGCTTCTAAAATGACTGAGCGTTCAATTGTAACACACGTGGATTAAATGCGCACGAAAATTAGTTCGCTTTTACAAAGGTTTCATAAAAAAAGATGCCAGGCGGCTGCCCGGACATCTTTTTATAGCTGTTTTGTTTGTAATAAGTCGCGGATTTCAGTTAACAGCTCTTCTTCTTTCGTTAAAGAAGGAGGCGCTTCTTCGACTTTTTTCTCACGAATGTAAATTTTATTAAAGAGTTTAATAAATAGGAAAATAGAAAAGGCTATAATCACAAAATCAACAATCGTTTGAATAAACAGTCCGTACTTTACGACTGCATCGCCAACGGTAATTGATAAATTGGAGAAATCAATTCCGCCAAGCAAAAGACCAATAAGCGGCATAATGATGTCACTAACAAGTGACGCCACAATTTTACCGAACGCTGCACCTAGAATAACTCCGACCGCAAGATCAATAACGTTCCCGCGCATCGCAAACTCTTTAAATTCTTTAATCATAATCTTCACCTCTCATTCTTTTGTCTACTTCAATATATCACCATTTCAAAGTGGTGAAACCTATTTTTCGACAAAAGAATGAATTGAGTGAAAAAAACTTACTCTTCTTTTTTCAACCGCTCTCTTTCTCCTAAACGCCGGTTCAATTTTTGTTCTGATTTAAATAAGCGGATAAATAGCGTCACGAAAAAAACCGGAATGGCGTAAATGAATAGATGAATGAAAAAAGCAATAATCTGCACGATATTCACCTCAAGTTTCCTTGTTTACAGGTAATGTGATCGTTGCTTTCGTTCCTTTTCCTTCTTCACTTGTAAAAGACAAATTGCCGTTGTGATGAGCAATCATTTTCATGCTGACCATCAGACCGAGTCCCGTTCCTTTTTCTTTATTTGAATAAAATGCTTCTCCAAGGCGTGGAATAGCCTCTTTTGGAATACCTACTCCTTGATCAATGATATGGATGAGGACAGACTCCTGTACACATGTTGCTGAAACGACCACACAGCCGCCATCAGACATCGCTTCCATGCCGTTCTTTATCAAGTTAATCATGACCTGTTTAATTTGCTTTGGTTCCGCCTCAATCAATGGCAGCGAACCTTCTATATCCATTTTAATTTCAATATCTTTTAAAGACGCTTCCGCACGCATAAATGTGACGACTTCATCGATTAGGGCATGCAAATTGACTGCATTCATTTTTTTCGTTTTCTGCGGCTTTGCAAGCATTAAAAATTCGTTCATAATAAACTCAACCCGGGCGAGTTCCGATAAAATAATTTCACTATAAGGATTGAACGTTTCTTGCTGCCAGAGTTGCACGAATCCTTTAATGGCTGTCATTGGATTACGAATCTCATGGGCAATACCCGCTGCCAGCTGGCCAATTGCTCCGAGCGTATCGGCATTGTGAATAAGCTCCTCTTTTTCTTTTAATTCCGTGATGTCTTCAGAAACACTAATCACACGTACAGGTTCATCCTGATTATTATACACGACATTCTGGCGAGAGCGGATCCAGCGAATACAGCCATCAGCTCGAATAATCTGATAATCGAACGTGCCTTCGGGGTGGTGTAGTTGTCTAATAAACATATCTCTGTCCTCTAGACAAACAGTTTCAATAAGTGATAAAGGGTTTTTATAAATCGTTTCTCTCTTGATTCCCCATATTTCTTCAAATGCTTCGCTTATATATAATATTTCGATATCTCCAACGGTATATATGCAAAACATTTCTCTTATATTTTCGCTCATTTCTATCATCCGCTGCTCTATTTCCCGTAGACGGGTACACATCATATGTTGATCATGTATGTCTTTCATAAATATGGACAGTCCTGTTGGCTGAGGAAACACACATATTTCAAAGTACCGGCTATACATTTTAGAAAAAATCTCAAATTTCATCACCTGCCGTGTCGCGGCGACTTCTTGCAGATTCCGCTCATATAAACTACCGCTCCACTCTGGAAATACACTCCATATATTCTTCCCGATCAATGCTCCACTATCAACACCAAGTAGTGATTCATACTGCTCGTTTATATATGTTAATCCCCATTCATCATCAACAAATAAAACTCCTTCTGCCACATGTCCACAAATCTCTTCAAACTGATTGTCCTTTACGTGCGTAAAACGATTGGCAGATCGTAATTCCTGCTTCTGACATTCTAATTTTAAAAGTTTGTCCACTGACCGTGTATTCCCCTTTCTTTCTACAAAAAAGTCAAGACACTGTGCCTATTTAGTAACTTCATTTCGGCATATTTATAGAAAATCCCTCTTCTCTCACCCTAAATTATGCAAATGTCTTCGTTTATATTATTTATTTGGTTGTTTTTTAAATATATTATTTTGAATTTTGTACATAATGTATTTAGTAACCAAATAACTGATTATCATAAAAAAGCTTTGCATCATGCTGACGCAAAGCTTTTTTTATTAATCTGCTGTCTTTTCCGACAAAAGAAGACGCTGAACCATTCCCTGTTCTTTTTCATCAACAACAAAAGAACCATTTGAATAACGATCTACTTTTTTAAATGACTGTACGTGTATCTCAATATCTTCCCCTTTTTTCGTTCTCAACAAATATGCATGATGTTCATCAATGAGAGCGGCACCGACGATACGATGCGGATTGCTTTTCAGTTCTCTTAACAACACTACACCGCGTTTCACCCTTGTCGTCCGTTCAAATTGGTCAAATCCACTCCGTTTCACCGCACCCCGATTTGTCACAACGACAAACTGCGCGTGATCTCCATCCGGAGAGGCAATGGCCGCAATGGCATAATCGTCTTCTTTTAAACTTAGACCTTTCACCCCGGCAGCACGGGGGCCGACAACTGGTACTTCTTCTTCTCCAAAGCGGACGCCATAGCCAAAATGCGTGATGAGCATTACATCGGAACGGCCATCTGTCATCACAACTGTACATATTTCATCATCGTCTTTTACATTCATCGCCATCAGCGGGCGCGAGTAGCGCTGTACTTTAAATTGAGACAGCCCTGTTCGTTTCACCATGCCTGTTTTTGTTGTAAAAAGCATATAGTTCTGTTTTGTAAAATCTTGGACAGGATAAACGGCTATGATGGATTCGTCTTTCAACCCGTTTACGAGACCTGCAGCATGCTGACCAGTGTCTTTCCAGCGAATATCTGGCAACTCATGCACTGGTAAATACAAATAGCTGCCTTTGCTTGTGAATACAAGAAGAACATCGGTCGTGTTCATCTCTTGTTTAAATAAAAGACCATCTGATTCTTTCATTGCCGGAAGCCCTCCGGATGCCGTATATGACCGGATGCCCGTCCGCTTAATATATCCTTCACGCGTGACAGACACAATGACTTCTTCGCTCGTAATCATTGCTTCACGATCAATTTTTATTTCCTGAATTTTTTCTTCAATGCTTGTGCGCCGCTCTGTTGCATACGTTTTTTTCAATTCTTTCAATTCCCGTTTAACTACTAATACAAGTTTATTCCCACTCGCTAAAATAGCTTCAAGCTGCTCAATTGTTTTTTCAAGCTCTGCCGATTCTTTTTCAAGGGCGGTAATATCCGTATTCGTTAACCGGTATAGCTGTAATGTAACAATGGCTTCCGCCTGCGCTTCTGTAAAAGCAAATTCCGCTACAAGACGGTTTTTTGCATCTTGTTTATCTTTAGATGCACGAATGCAAGCGATCACTTCATCTAGAATCGACAAAGCTTTCATTAAGCCCGCTACAATGTGATGACGCGCTTTTGCCTTTTCAAGATCATATATAGACCGGTTTGTCACGACTTCTTTCCGATGTTCGATATACGCATCGAGCATGCGGTTCAGCCCCATTAAAATAGGGCGTTTATTGTAAATCGCCACCATATTGAAATTGTACGCAACCTGTAAATCCGTTGCTTTGTACAAATAGTTTAACGTAAGTTCAGCATCAGCTTCTTTTTTCAAATCAATAACGATTCGAAGTCCCGTCCGGTCCGTTTCATCACGCACTTCCGAAATCCCATCAAGCTTTCGATCAATGCGGAGTTCATCCATTTTTTTCACGAGTGATGCTTTATTCACTTCGTATGGAATTTCCGTCACAACGATGCGCTGACGGCCGCCGCGAACGTCTTCAATTTCTGCACGGCTGCGGATGACAATTTTGCCTTTGCCTGTTTTATACGCTTTTTCAATACCGTCAACGCCTTGGATAATACCACCCGTTGGAAAATCAGGGCCTGGAATAACAGTCATCAACTGTTCAACCGTACAATCCGGCTGTTCCATCCGCATAATAGCTGCGTCGATTACTTCATCGAGGCGATGCGGTGGAATTTCTGTCGCATACCCGGCTGAAATTCCTGTTGATCCATTGACAAGCAAATTTGGAAATCTCGCGGGAAGTACAACCGGCTCGCTCGTCGATTCATCGAAGTTTGGAATGAAATCAACGGTCTGTTTTTCGATATCGGTTAACAGTTCACCCGCAATAGCGGACAATCTCGTTTCGGTATAGCGCATGGCTGCAGGCGGATCGCCATCTACAGAGCCATTATTTCCATGCATTTCAATGAGCGGCGTCCGTATTTTCCAGTGCTGACTAAGACGGACCATCGCGTCATAGACGGACGAGTCGCCATGAGGATGGTAGTTACCAATGACATTCCCAACCGTTTTGGCGGCTTTCCGGAACGGTTTTTGATGCGTATTTCCTTCTGTATGCATCGAAAATAAAATACGGCGCTGTACTGGTTTTAATCCGTCACGTGCATCAGGCAGCGCACGCTCTTGAATAATGTATTTACTGTACCGCCCGAATCGGTCACCAACGACGTCTTCAAGCGGTAAATCTTGAATGTTTTCCTTTTCCATTAATTATTCCTCCCTGATACCGGACAACTGATCATTTTCTAAGAGCACTGCTTCTTCTTCAAGTCCAAATGCAACATTTGACTCGATCCATTTTCTGCGTGGCTCAACTTTATCCCCCATTAAAACCATAATACGGCGCTCTGCACGGGCGATGTCGTCAATCGTTACCCGGATCAGCGTCCTCGTTTCTGGATTCATTGTCGTATCCCAGAGCTGATCAGCATTCATCTCACCAAGACCTTTATAGCGCTGAATCGTCGTCCCTTTGCCCATTTTCTTCAGCTTAGAATCAAGTTCACGTTCTGTCCAAACATATTCTGCAACTTCTTTTTTGCCGGTGCCTTTGCTTACTTTAAATAATGGCGGCATCGCAATAAATACTTTTCCACTGTCAATGAGCGGCTTCATATATCGGTAGAAAAAGGTTAAAAGGAGCACTTGAATATGCGCACCATCTGTATCGGCATCCGTCATAATAATCACTTTATTGTAATTTGCATCTTCTACAGCAAAATCCGGTCCTACACCGGCGCCGACTGCATGAATAATTGTATTAATTTCTTCATTTTTAAAAATATCAGCAAGTTTTGCTTTCTCGGTATTAATGACTTTCCCTCTAAGCGGCAAAACAGCCTGAAAACGGCGGTCCCGTCCTTGTTTCGCCGAACCGCCCGCCGAGTCTCCTTCGACAAGATATAGTTCATTTTTTTCTGGATTGCGCGACTGTGCCGGTGTCAGTTTTCCAGATAAAATGGATTCGCCTTTTTTACGTTTTTTTCCGCTTCTGGCATCTTCACGTGCTTTTCGGGCTGCTTCACGCGCTTGTGCCGCTTTTACTGCTTTTTTTATGAGAAGTGTACTGACTTCCGGGTTTTCCTCTAATAAATAAAGAAGCTTTTCCGATACGATTTGATCAACTGCCGAGCGCGCTTCTCCTGTGCCAAGCTTTCCTTTTGTCTGCCCTTCAAACTGAAGCATGTTTTCCGGTACACGGACTGATACAATAGCTGTCAGCCCTTCACGAATATCCGTTCCTTCTAAATTTTTATCTTTTTCTTTTAACAGACTGCTTTTCCGTGCATATTCATTAAATGTGCGCGTTATCGCTGCACGTGCCCCAGCTTCATGTGTTCCCCCGTCTTTCGTCCGGACATTATTGACAAATGACAGAACATTCTCTGAAAAACCGTCATTAAATTGAAACGCAAATTCCGCTTCAATGTTATTTTGTGTGCCGAAAAAAGACGCAACGGGATGAAGAGCGTCTTTTTCTTCGTTCAAGTATTTGACGAATTCTTCAATGCCGTTTTCATAGTAATATTCTTCTACTTGTTCCTGGTCCTTCCGTTTATCTTCAAGCGTTATTTTTAATCCTTTTAATAAAAACGCCGACTCTCGCAACCGTTCGCCGAGTGTATCAAATTGATACACAGTCGTCGAGAATATAGTCGGATCCGGTTTAAAATGAAGTTCTGTTCCAGTCGTTTTTGCTTTACCTTTTTTCTCAAGTGTCGTGGCGGGCTTTCCACCATCTTGAAAATGCTGTTCATATCGGAAGCCGTCACGCCATATAGTAACAGTCAATGTCTCAGATAAAGCATTTACAACCGATGCACCTACACCGTGCAATCCACCGCTTGTTTTATAGCCACCCTGACCAAATTTCCCACCCGCATGAAGAACCGTCAAAATGACTTCTGTTGTCGGTTTCCCTGTGCGATGCATCCCAGTCGGCATACCGCGGCCATAGTCACGCACGCTGATCGAATTATCTTCATGGATTGTAACATTGATTTCTTTACCATGTCCGCCGAGTGCTTCATCGACCGAGTTGTCTACAATTTCATAAACAAGATGGTGCAGACCTCTCCCATCCGTCGAACCTATATACATTCCCGGGCGCTTCCGGACTGCTTCAAGTCCTTCAAGCACCTGAATGGATTCATCATTGTATACTGGTTGTTGCTTTGAATCCGCCATAAAATTTCCCTCTCTTTCTAAAAAACCGCACAATGAAACGTATGTTCCTAACTATCATATCATACTTGTCAATCATTCACCAATATCATCTGTATTTCGTTAAAAGAGTACGTCACTTTTAAGAGAGAATCAACCGAAATATTTTTCCCGCCGCATCACCCGTCATGGTAAAATGATGAATGAACGTTATTCAAATGATTATACATTATGAAAAGGGAGATTGAGAAATTGATTCAAGCACTTATTTTAATTATCGCTTATTTACTCGGTTCAATCCCGTCTGGACTCATTGCCGGCAAAGTCTTTTTCGGTCTTGATATACGTGAGCATGGCAGCGGTAACCTTGGCGCGACTAATTCATTTCGTGTTCTCGGCAAAAAAGCAGGTACAGTCGTCACTGCTGTCGATATTTTAAAAGGAACAGTCGCCACATTGCTGCCCATCTGGTTCGATGCAGGCTTTCATCCGCTGATCGCTGGACTTGTTGCGGTTATCGGGCACATGTTTCCTATTTTTGCCGGTTTTCGCGGCGGTAAAGCCGTGGCGACGTCGGCTGGTGTTCTACTTGCCTACAGCCCGCTTGTCTTTTTATTTTTAGTTGCGATTTTTGTTATTGTCCTTTTACTAACAAAATACGTGTCTCTTGCTTCTGTATTGGCAGCTACAGTCGCATTCATCTATGCGATCATTCATACAATTTATACGAATGATCTCCCATTTCTCGCAGCGATTACAGCTATATTCTTTTTCGTCCTTTTCCGCCATCGGGCCAACATTGTCCGCCTTAAAAATAAAACAGAACCGAAAGCAAGTTTTGGTAAAAAAAATTGAAACAAGCGGTTTAACGTTATCGCGTTAAGCCGCTTGCTTTGTGTTTTATTTTGACTGTACATTATTCCGTGCTACACTAAGAAAAAAGGATTGGAGTTAATTCGGCATGAATATTCAATTGAACAATCTAGCAAAAAAATGGTTTGAAGAAGAAATGTATGCAGCTAAAGGGGACTTTATCCGTTTTTACGTACGCTATGGGGGATCCAGTCCTCTGCATGACGGGTTTTCACTTGGCGTTTCGAAAGAAGAACCGATTGAAGCTGCTGTGACAGCAAAGCACGGCGGCGTCACCTATTTTGTTGAAGATAAGGATCTATGGTATTTTGACGGGCATCATCTAGTCGTCGAGTTTGATGAACAATTAGACGAACCAACTTATAAATACATACGCGATTGATCTATTCCAGTTGAAATTTTCGAATATGATCGTCTAATCTTTCATGTTTTAAAATAAATAGCTGTTTTTCACCGAGTAAGTCAAAATGCGCCCTAGATGAGGTACCTATATCAATCCATTTCGGCGTCAATCCGTATATATATCCCCATTCCACCAGTCTGCCTACATAAATACAGCCTGCTTTCGTTACGGTACGGTAATGCGGGAACCGCTCATCGTACCAGTAATGTGTTAAAAATGCAATATGACCGGTTTCCATTTTCCACATCCACCCGTTTAAGTCCAAATGTCATTAAACTGGTTTTTTTTCCTGTTCATATACATGATGCCATTCTGGAAATTCTTTTTTAAATTTCACCGGCCGGAATGTAGCTTTGTTAACAATCGTATGAACGCTTGAACCTAACACACACACATTGCCTTTTTCATTCACAATCTCATATCCGTACGTCGTGCGGATACCACTGTGTGCCTCAATCCACGTCCGTACCGTCGCTGTTTCTCCGTAGCGAAATGGCTGTTTATAGGATAAGCGAATATCGACAACAGGCGAAACAAAACCTTTTTTTTCCATGTCTGCATAATTGAAACCAAGATCTTTAATTAAACGTGTGCGGCCAATCTCAAACCAAACGACATACTGGCCGTGGTAAACGACTTGCATTGCATCTGTATCCGCATAGCGAACTTCTACCTCTGTTTCTGAAATAAACAATATAAAAACTCCTTTATCTCACTTGCACCTCTATTTATTTTACCATGTTTTCCGCTAACGTTTATCTTTTTTGTCTTTTCGGGTATAGGTAAAGATCAGCCGCAAGGAGGAATTTATTTTGATTACGTATTTGAAAAACGAAAAAGAGAACATGATTGCACTTCTTGAAAAACTCGTCAATACAGACAGCCATTCTTACAATAAACAAGACGTCGATAAAATAGGTTCGATTCTTCAAAAAGAGTTTGAAAACGCCGGTATGAAAGTGGATGTACATAGAGAAAAAGAATTCGGGAATCATTTAAGTATTGCATCACCCAATGCGAAAAGGCCTGGCATTTTAATCATCGCCCATATGGATACCGTATTTCCAGACGGTGAAGCAGAGAAACGGCCATTTGAAATTATCGGAGACAGAGCGTATGGACCTGGTGTAAACGATGAAAAAGCCAGCCACGTTCAAGTTTTATATGCGATGAAAGCATTGAAAAATGCGGGATTAACCTGTTTCCATAACGTTCATATTATCTTCAACAGCGATGAGGAAGTTGGATCCCCCTCTTCAAAATCACTTATAAAAGAAGCAGCAGAAGGAAAAGACTACAGTCTCATCGTTGAGTGTGGACGGCCAAACGAAGGTGTCATCACAGCACGAAAAGGCGTCGGACGATTTAAGATGAGCGTAACCGGTAAAAGTGCCCATGCGGGTGTAGAGCCCGAAATCGGTCGAAGTGCTATTGAAGAAATCGCATATAAAGTGATTAAATTGCAGGAGCTAAATGATCTTGAAAACGGGCTGACGGTCAATGTCGGCTTAATTAGCGGCGGAATATCTGCGAATACTGTTTCACCCGACGCAGAAGCAGTCATTGATGTACGCGTTCAAAGCAAAGAACAGGCAACAGACACCGTAAAAGAGATTTATGCGATTGCGGAAGAAGAGATCGTGCAAGGGACCGATACGAAAGTGTCGGGCGAGATCTCAAGACCACCGATGGAAATGACGAAAGAATCGCAAAAGCTGCTGGATCGTGTGAAAGAAATAGGTAAAGAAATTGGGCTCGATATTCACGGTGAGTCAACAGGAGGTGCATCAGATGCCTCTTTCACTGCAAGTGTTGGCATACCGACGATTGACGGGCTTGGACCGGTCGGCGAATTTTCCCATAGCGAAACAGATGAATATACAGTAGTTGATTCACTAATTGAACGAACAACTCTTCTTGCCAAAACAATTGAGCGTTTGTCTTAAATAGAGACGGAGGAACCATCATGACAATGGAACATATATGGGCCAATCAAAAAGAAGCATCACATAGACAGAAGGCGCGTGGAAAAAATGGCATGACAGCCAGCGCAACAGAAGAAGCATCTCAAATCGGAGCGGATGTTTTGTCAAATGGCGGAAATGCAATGGATGCACTTGCTGCAATGCAGTTTGCTCTTGCAGTAGCAGAACCGTTCAACACCGGGCTTGCCGCAAGTGGATTTATTATGTACTACGATGCGAAAAGGCAAAAAACATTTGTTGTTAACGGGCATTCCATCGCCCCAAATAAAGCACATAAAAATGTCTTTGTTGACGAGCATCAAGACATCATATCATTTATCGAGCGATCGACGCCTGGGACAGCTGTAGCAGTACCCGGTATTTTAAAAGGGTTTGAAAAAGCGCTGGAAGAGTTCGGTACGATGAATTGGGCAGACGTAATGACGCCGGCAGTCAAGTTGTCTGAAGAAGGTGTTCGCGTCAACTTAACGTGGAATACCGGCCTTGAACGATTCAGTGATCGGCTTGGCGAAGAAGCCCGCACTTTTTTCTTTCCAGATGGTGTACCACTGACAGAAGGAGAAGTGGTCGTAAATGAGCAGTTGACGAAAACATTGAAATTAGTGCAAGAAAAAGGAACGGATGCTTTTTATAAAGGTGAAATTGCAGATGCACTCGTTAAAACGGTCCAATCTTTTGATGGATTTATTGAAAAAGAGGATTTGGAGAAATATGAAGCAACAGTGTCTGAAGCGATGACCGGTACTTACGAAGATTATACGATCGCTGTCCCTTCTCCACCAAATGGTGGCGGCTTTTCGCTTCTCTATATGTTGAAACTGCTAGAAAAGCTGAATATCGCACAATATGACGTTCATTCGTGGGAAAAATATTATATGATCGCTGAAGTGCTGCGTATCATGACCGCCGATAAACTCGCTTTTATGGGCGACCCCGCGTTTTATGATATCCCCCTTGAAGGGCTTCTCCATAATGATTATTTGACGAAACGAATGGAACTGCTTAACTTTGAATTCCGCAATGATTCGATAACAGAAGGGAATCCGTGGGACTATGATAAAGTAAAACAGCCGCATCATCAAAAATCAAATAAAAAAGAACCCGGATCAGAGACGACACATTTCATCGCTGTTGATCGGGATGGCAATATTGCCACATGTACGTCTTCTCTCGAGCACTTTTTCGGTTCCGGTATTATGGTGCCAGGTTATGGATTTTTACTAAATAATGATATGACTGATTTTGATCCAGATCCTGCTGGTATTAACTCTGTCGAACCCGGCAAATACCCGGTCAGCATGAAAACACCGACCATTGTATTTAAAGATGGGGAGCCTGTCCTAACACTCGGTTCACCGGGCGGCCCGACTATTCCTGCATCAGTCTTGCAAACGATGATCCATATTCTTGACTACGGAATGGATGTAAAAGATGCTATTGAAGAGCCGCGCATTTATAATGGGACCGGACCGCTTATCTGGCATGAAGAAGGGATTCCAGAAAAAGCAAAGCGAAAGCTGGAGCAGATGAATTACCAGTTCGATAACATTGCACTTTCCATTGGCAATGTGCAGGCCGTATTATTAAACCCCAAAACAGGGGAATTATTTGGTGGCAGTGATTCTTCACGCCCTGGTATTCCAGTTGCCGTAAATCCATTTTAATATAAAAGGGATCCCGTTTATGTAAGGGATCCCTTTATCATTACGTTAATACCGGCCACTTATTATGGTATACTAATTTTTCCAATTCTTTTCTTTTTTCCCATTTGACTGTCTCCAAAATAGGAGCTTTCGGATAACCATCTGTATAACCGATGGAAATTAAGGCAACTGGATCAATATGAGGCGGTATCTCTAATATATCCCGCACATCGGATTTTTTATAAAAACTAACCCATCCCATTGCCAGCCCTTCGGCACAGGATGCCAGCCACATATTTTGAATGGCACATGCTGTCGACATAATGTCTGTTTCCGGTATTGAATTCCGTCCAAGTACGTGCGATCCTCCCCTCGTAGGATCGGCAGTGACACATATCGTTAATGGTGCTTCCTTCATTCCCTCAATTTTCAAATTCAAAAATTTTGATGAACGATCATCGTTTTCATAATGAATCGCAAGGGCTCTTCGCTCTTTATCTGCCGCCCATGCTAACCGATGTTTGATTTCTTCCTCTTCGATCAAAATAAAATTCCATGGCTGCATAAATCCGACTGATGGTGCGTGATGAGCCGCTTCTAAAATCCGTTCTATCGCTGCTTTAGGAACTGGATCAGATGTAAAGCTTCTTACATCTCTTCTGGAATAAATTACTTTGTAAATCGCTTCTTTTTCTTCATTTGTAAACAAACATTGATCCTCCATTACTCCTTATTGGATACTTGGGCCGTTTCAAATGTGGCCATTTCTTTCACCATTAGTACAGCTGATTGTAATATGGGAAAAGAAACCGCAGCGCCACTGCCTTCTCCCAGTCTCATTTCGAGATCGAGAAGCGGCTTTTTTCCCAACAACTGAATGAGAACGTCATGCCCAGGTTCTAAAGAACGATGCCCCATAATCATATAATCGGCGACTTGACTGGAGATCATTTTCGCGATCAAAGCAGCAGTTGCAGAAATAAATCCATCGACAAGAATAGGTATCCGGTTACTTGCAGCAGCAAGCATTGCACCCGCCATTCCAGCAATTTCAAGCCCCCCAATTTTCGATAAAATGTCGATAGGATCATCTGCCCTCGGATTTCTTTTTTCAAGAGCACTTTTAATAATTTGTTGTTTATACTGAATTTTGTCCTTCTCAATTCCTGTGCCTGTTCCGACTAGCTTTTGAATATCTTGTTCGCTGACAGCAGCTGCAATAGCACTGCTTGTGGTCGTATTGCCGATTCCCATCTCACCGAGAATGAGGCATTTAGCTCCCTCGTTAATCATTTTTTGTGCCTGCTCATAGCCAACTTCAATAGCTTTAACTGCTTCATCAGGAGACATTGCGTTTTCCTTATAAAAATTAGCTGTTCCATATCGTACTTTTTTCTTTATCAACCCTTCCTCATCTATATCACTAGCTACCCCGATATCCACGATGTATAAGCTGGCGTTGATTGATTTACTAAATACATTAATGGCTGCGCCACCATTCAAAAAATTACGGACCATTTGACCTGTCACTTCCTGCGGATAAGCAGATACACCCTCATCAGTGATACCATGGTCCGCTGCAAACACAATAACCCCCGGCGGTGACACGTCCGGAAAAGGATCTCCTGTCATCTTTGCCAGTTCAATCGCCAAATCCTCCAATCGGCCTAAACTCCCAAGAGGTTTTGTCAGTGAGTTAACATATTGCTGTACATGAGCACCTGTTTTTTCATCAAGTTTGGGTATATGTATTGTTCGTAATAAGTTCCCCATCCCCCTATATCATCCTTTCTTCTTACAGAATTCTTATCTATGCAAAAAACCTTAACATATGAAGTTAAGGTTTTAAATAAGCACTTAATTTGCAAAAGAAACAAAGCCTGATTAAAAATCCTTTTTTAAAATCCATTAAACTATAATCATATTTTAATAGCAACTAACAATTATGTATACAGTCCGGTACGAATACCGGCCTATTTTCCTGTTTTATCATATGCAAGCCACTTTGACTCGAGTCTTTCTTCAAGGACTTTCATTGCTTTAGCATCCGCGAGCAGTTCCTCTTTATTTTCTTTAATTAGATCTGCAAATGTTTTTTTATGAATTTTACGCACGTTTTCACTCCTTTCTCTATATTGTTATTATTTCCTTAAATATTATTTTTATACAAAATATTCAATCATCTCTCTAAAAAAAGAAGCCAATTCCAAGTAAATGGAACCGGCTTCTTTTTTGTATAACTTATTTGTCGCTTTTAACATTTTGCAATTTGCCTCGAAGGACCATTTGCAAAATGCCACCGTGACGGTAGTAGTCCACGTCTACTTCTGAATCAAAACGCACAAGCGCCTGGAATTCTGTTTTCTTGCCTTCTTTATTGGTTGCTGTAACGGTTACAACTTCGCGTGGTTTCACGCTATCTGTAATCGCCACTTCAATTGTTTCTTCACCTGTAAGTCCAAGTGTTGTTGCATTTTCGCCCAGTTTATATTGAAGCGGAAGCACGCCCATCATCACTAGATTCGAACGGTGAATACGCTCATAGCTTTCCGCAATAACGGTTTTAACGCCTAGCAAGTTTGTACCTTTTGCCGCCCAGTCACGTGAAGAGCCCATTCCGTAATCTTTACCAGCAAGAACGACAAGTCCTGTTCCTTGCTCTTGATACTTCATGCATGCATCATAAATCGGCATAACTTCGCCTGTTGGCCAATATGTTGTAAGTCCGCCTTCTGTACCCGGCGCAATTTGGTTACGAATACGAATATTCGCAAACGTACCACGCATCATTACTTCATGGTTGCCACGGCGTGAACCGTATGAGTTAAAGTCACGTGGTTCAACCCCTTTAGAGCGAAGGTATAAGCCTGCTGGCGTATCTTTACCAATCGCACCAGCTGGTGAAATATGGTCTGTCGTGACAGAATCACCGAATTTACCCATTACACGTAAGCCTGTGAGCGCTTGAATCGGCTCTGGATTTGTTGAAAGATCCTGGAAGAATGTTGGATTCGCAATGTACGTTGAATCTTCATTCCAGCTGTAAAGTGCTTCATTGCTCGTTTGAATTTGATTCCATTTCGCATTATTGTTGAATACTTGAGCATATTCTTTACGGAACAATTCAGGTGTAACTGTACGTTTTACCGCTTCTTTTACTTCAGCCGTTCCAGGCCAAATATCTTTAAAGAAGACGTCCTGTCCATCTTTGCCTTTACCGATCGGCTCGTTTTGAAGGTCTACGTTTACATTACCTGCAAGTGCATAGGCAACAACGAGTGGTGGAGATGCAAGGTAGTTTCCTTTTACAAGCGGATGAATACGACCTTCAAAGTTACGGTTACCTGAAAGAACAGATGTAACGAGAAGATCCGAATCAACAATCGCTTTTTCGATTTCGTCTTTTAGCGGACCAGAGTTACCGATACATGTTGTACAGCCGTAGCCAACAAGGTTGAAACCGAGTTTTTCCATATAAGGAAGGAGTCCAGAATCACGAAGGTAGCCTGTCACAACTTTTGAACCTGGTGCAAGAGATGTTTTTACATACTTAGGTACTTCAAGACCGAGTTCAACCGCTTTTTTCGCCACCAAACCAGCTGCAAGAAGAACGTAAGGATTTGAGGTATTTGTACATGATGTGATCGCCGCAATGCCGATCGCACCCGTTTTCATTTCTACTTTTTCACCATCATTGAATTTAATCGTTGTTGTTTTATCAAGCTCATCTGCTGTCAAACCGAAGCCGTGGTTGCCTTGAGGCGCGCTGACTGCTTCTTGGAATGCTTTTTGCATTTGAGTAAGTGGAATTAGGTCTTGCGGACGTTTCGGACCAGACAAATTCGGCTCGATTTCAGCAAGGCTTATTTCAACGACTTCCGTGTAAATTGGTTCTTCGTTCTCTGGTGTGAAGAACATATCGTTTTCTTTTAAATATTGCTCAACGACTTGAATATGCTCTTCTTCACGTCCTGTTAAACGCATGTAATCAAGAGACTCTGCGTCAACCGGGAAAAAACCGCACGTTGCGCCATATTCAGGTGCCATGTTTGCAATTGTCGCACGGTCTGCAAGCGGAAGTGAAGCTACACCTGCACCGAAGAACTCAACGAATTTACCTACTACACCCTGTTGACGAAGAACTTGTGTTACTTTTAACGCAAGGTCAGTAGCCGTTGCGCCATCTGGAAGTTCGCCTGTTAATTTAACACCGACTACTTCTGGAATAGGGAAATATGAAGGCTGCCCAAGCATACCCGCTTCTGCTTCAATGCCGCCAACGCCCCATCCGAGAACGCCGATTCCATTAATCATTGTTGTATGAGAATCCGTACCAACGAGTGTATCCGGATATGCTTCAAACTCGCCTTCAGTCGTTTCAACTGCATGTACGACATTCGCGAGATACTCAAGGTTTACCTGATGAACAATTCCCGTTGCCGGTGGAACTGCACGGTAATTATCAAATGCTTTTTGCGCCCAGCTTAAAAACTCATAGCGCTCCGCATTGCGGTCAAATTCAAGCACCATATTGCGTTCAAGTGCTGCCGGTGTACCATAAGCATCTACTTGCACAGAGTGGTCAATAACGAGATCAACCGGGATTTCTGGATTAATGACCTGAGGATCGCCGCCGATGTCTGCCATTGCTTTACGAAGAGATGCAAGGTCAACAACAACCGGCACACCTGTAAAATCCTGCAAAATAACGCGTGATGGTTTAAACGGAACTTCTGCTTCTTTATCTACATTCGGTCCCCATTTTGCTAAGTTTTCAACATGGTCTTTTTTAATGACATAGCCATCAAATTGACGAAGTACAGATTCAAGTAATACTTTAATCGAATATGGCAGGCGTGAAACTTTTGCTATTCCCGCTTCTTCAAGAGCAGCCAGGCGGTAGTAATTATATTGCTTACCATTAAGGTCAAAGCTTGTGCGGGCGTTAAATATATCATTTTTCGCCATTTCGGTTCCCCCTCTTAAATATCAGTATGTAAGACATCCGAAAAATTAGTTATTCGTTTTTTCTTCTAATTTCCCACATCCTTTATCATATTATACGGATCTATATAAGTAAATAACAAGAAGTTAATCACCTTTCATAAGAAAAACTAATCACTTGAAAAATGATTTTTTTGAACGGACCGATAAAATGTCACCCATCCACCCTTTTTTCTTCAAATATGCATATAGAATAAACGTCGATGCCACAATTAATACACCGGCCAATAAATAGCCAAATTTCCATTCGAGCTCCGGCATATGCTTAAAGTTCATTCCCCAGATGGCACCAAATGCAGTCACCGGTGTAAACAACGTTGTAATAACCGTCAATGTTTTCATAATTTCATTCCCCCGGTGTGTGGAAACAACACTTTCAAGATCAAGCAGCGCATCGATTTCCTCTTCATACTCACGAATCAGTTCACGCGCACGTGTAATGCGGCGCTTCGTTCGTTTATATTGCGGCTGTTCCATAATCTCGTCGCCAAATGCTTCTTCCACCGCTCTACGAATTTCGATCATCGGAATAATTAAATTTTTCCAGATAAGCAGTTCATGATCAGCATTCGCCGTTCGATCGAGCGTTTTTGTATTATTGCGTTCTTTAACATCCCAGATCAAATCACGCAGCCGCACTTCAAATTTATCAATTTCCTTTAAAAAGTAGGCCATAATTTCACCGATGAGTACAAAAAATCCTTCAATCGATGTTTCTGATTGATGCATTTTTTCTTTCATTGCTTTTACATCTAGATAATCCAGCTCATTTAAATTCAAATCTGCCGTTACAAGTTCATTGCGTGTTAAATAAAAATGAAATACACGTCTCTCTTGTTTTTCATGAAGATCCTGTATATAAACGAGCGAGCCCCAGATGATTTCTTCCTCTGCGGTACCTGTATACATTTCAAGCAAGTTCATTTTATTCGTTTTCACACTATCGGTCCACTTTTTATATGTAGAGTGTTTTTTCATAAGCTCTTTCGCGTCGATATCGTCTTTCATATTGAACTCTATCCATTTCCATTGCGACGAGTGGAATGTATGTTCCATTTAAATCCAATCCTTCCCCTGGATCATCCTTACACAATATACCCTCATTTCTTTTTTTCGAAACGCTTTGTTTTTTCATTAAAAAATGGTCCATGTTTTGAATTTATACCATGTGGGTAAACTTGTTAGTAAGCAAGCGATAAAGTGACACTACTAAGGAGGACTTTGAATGTATAGCAGTAAAAAAACGATGAAGCAAAAAAATGGTGGACTTGGTTACCTTCTTCTCGGTGCCGGTGCCGCAGCGTGGTGGCTGTCAAAAGATGAAAATCGCACAAAGTTTGATGACTGGATGACCCAGGCGAAACAGAAATTAAGCGGCGAAACGTCTCCAGGGGATGCATTCCCGGTTTACAAAGGCGGCAATCCCCATCCAGAAGACATTGACGACAATAAAATGGTCAGCGAAGGTTCTCAATTTGCTGTTGATTATTACAATAAAAAAGAAAATCACTAAAAAAACGTCTTTGCCACGAATGGCAAAGACGTTTTTTTATTTCACCGGTTAGGTACTCTTTTCTCATTCTTCCTGTTTCGAATACTCCTCGACATAATATAAAATATCTGAGACATATTGATCACTTCTATTATAAGCAAAAATGGCCCGTTCTAAATCACCTTCAGCGGCTCCATTTGACTGCAAATAATTTGCCGCACTAAAAATGGCATCTTCAACATCAAATGGGTCAGCTTTGCCGTCCCCATTTGCATCAACACCGTATCCACCGTATTTTGCAATGACATCAGGGTCTACTTTTTCTTTTTCTGAAATTTCTCCCGTACCGAGTCCGTTGCAGGTAGGGTGCTGCCAACCGACAAATGTGCACGGCATAAACTGCATCGGTCCTTCTGCACCGACCGGTGAAATCATCGGATCCATTGTCGAAAATTTAGTTTCCACTCGGTGATGCGCTGCCAGTAGCTCCCACGGAATTCCATATTCTTCTGCAGCCGCTTTGTAAATCGGAATAAATTCTTCTGGAATTTTTTTTGAATCTATTAATTTAGATGTTGAATCACTAAGCGCAAACAGTATCAATAAAAGCAGTCCTAGAATAATAAATGGAGTGGATAAAAAATACATTGCCCGTTTTCGTAACTTTCGTCGTTTCACCACGTTGCACTCCTTTATTAAAACGTGCTCTCCTCATCATAGAAAAGACAGGTGAAAACTTCAAGTGAAACAAATGTAAACGATAAAAATAAAAGAATCCCTATCAAATGATAGGGCTCTCCACGTGTATGTCAACGGCGCCAAGCTGCTTTAATCCTGGTGTTTTGGAAGCGGATTCCGCTGCTTTCTCACGCAATTTTAGCTCTTCACTTTTCATCTCTGATAGCGACTTGACGGATTCCGCTTCTTTTTTCTGCAAACGCTCCTTTTCAAACTGCCACTGGTTCGCTGTGATAAAGGCAGTGTTCATCTCTGAAATTAAATCCGTTTCATAATACGGATACTTTCGCATGATTTCATCAGCCATTTTTTCAAATGACACGTGCAGTTTTTTTTCTAAACTATTTTTTTCCGTCTGCCAATACGTATTTGATACCCAAGCCCCAACAGACTGAAGAAGCCCTTTTTTCGTCTCATTCGATTTCATTTTAGACTGCACACGGCTTAATTTTTCGCGAATTCGTGTATTAGACACGCTAATATCCCCTAAATAAGGGCGTGCTGGATCTGTTTTTAAAATGGCAATGAGACGCTCCCGTAAATTGCGATAGACCGACCGAGCCCTCTCTTCAGCACTCATCGCCTTTCCAAGTTCCAACCGCACCGATTCAATGTGCTTCTCCGTCTCCTGCTGATCTACTTTCAATTCATTAATTTGCCTGATTAACAGCTGGTAACTCGACTCTCTTCTGACCCACTCTGCTGCAATCACGGCCAGATCTGTTTCTTTCAAATCATCTTCCGGCGACATATACATTAAAAGCAATGCGGAGGGCAGCATCCAACTCCCTAACACGAGACTTTTCAATGCGACATCTGTTGTAAACAATGCGTCAGGATGAAGCACCCATAAATAACGAGGATCCCCTTTTGGCACATCCGTACGAATATCAGACAGCAGCGCTTCATACATCGATAAACCGCTTCTTGTCCCCATTTCAAATAGAAAAGAAGCGAGTCCTTTTTCTTCCAAGATCTCTGAAAACAATGTTCCACGATTTAAATGGAGATGCTCATAGATTTGCACTCGTTTGTATTCCGGCATTTCTTCCCAGTATCGGCGGATCTTTTCTTGAAGCGGTTCTTTCTTTTCATCTACTTTTTCATTTTTCAGCACACGCTCCACTCTTTTCACACTTTCATAGTGAAGCAAAAATTCAAGTTTGTCCGTGATAAGAGACTGATCAAATTTCTCTGTCAATAATTTATCCTGTTTCGCCGCTTTTTCAAACCATTTATGAACGATTTCATCAGAGCGTGCAGCTACTTTTTCTTTTTCATTTAAACGGGCAGCTGGAAGCTTTAACATCTTCGTTAAGGCAATAAACACATCGAGCTGCAGCTCAGCATCCATTTGCTCACTTCGTTTGTTTGCTTCTGCTGTAATGGCACTGAAAAACGGTGTCATCTCTTCTTTTGAAAACTGACTTTTTGCTTTTAACGCAATTAAATCGCGCGCATTGATTTGATGCAAAATTGAATGAACGACGCGCAGTCGCATACCTGTCAATGATGAAACAGCTGCACCTATCGATTTATTTTCCGTCATAACCATCCGCTCCATTTGTTGTCTTTTTTTTGATTGTACACGAAATCAGTTGGAAAGAAAATGAATGAGAGTTTTTACTAGATAAATAAGGAAAACAAGGAAATATCGAAAAAGTTTATTTTTTTGTCAAAAAGAGTTGCTATCTGGAAATTGCTTTCTTAGAATAGAGTTACAATTTCGTTAATTGGAAACGATTTCATAATTACAAACTACTAGGGAGGTCTTTTATATGCAACAGGAAGCAAAGCGCATCGAATCGCCGCAAATGAAACATGATTACGCAGCAATTGCGGCTAGACCGAAGTTCAAGTCACTAGTTAGAAAGAAAAAGGAGGCTTTATAGTGAAGCATATGATTTATATGTGTTTAGCGATTCTTTTACTTATTTCTATTTCTCCTCAGTCACCCGAAGCAGCCCCTGATCCATACGTCGCTGCATTATCCAACGTAACTGACAGCAAACAGGTAATCATTGCGGAAGGCCAGACATCATCTAGTATAGCAACAGTGAAACTATATGAAAAAGCCGGGAGCAACTGGGTATTAAAACGGGTCTCACCGGCTGTCACCGGTAAAAACGGACTGTCTTTTACGAAGAAAGAAGGAAATGGCGCTACACCAACAGGGATGTATGCCATCGGTGAAATGTTTGGCTTTGCAGCAAAACCTGCCGGCGTAAAATCACGTTATACAGTTACAAACAAATTTCATTATTGGGTAGATGACGCTACATCAAAAGACTACAACAAATGGATATACTACCGTGGCAATCCATCCACACGCTGGAAATCATTTGAACGGCTGAATCATACGCTCTACAAACACGCGATTATTATTCGCTATAATGAAAATCCTGTCGTGAAAAATGCCGGCAGTGCGATCTTCATTCACCGGTGGCGCAGCGGTACAACACCGACAGCGGGATGCATTGCCCTCAGTGAATCGCATTTAACAGTCCTAATGAAATGGATTGACCCGGCGAAAACGCCCAAAATCGTCATTGGTACAACGGATTCGATCCAAAAAGAACTGAGTGCTCTTTAATGACACAAAAAACCGGTCATCAGCTGATGACCGGTTTTAGTTTTACTGTTATATTAGTTCATCCAGCTGCTTATACACATAACCAAGATCATGAGCGACCGCTTTGTATGTGACAAACCCTTTTAGCGTGTTAATGCCGCATTTTAAAGCCGCATTTTCAGCTGCCGCTTTCTCAAACCCTTTGTCCGCGATTTGAAGCGCATACGGAATGGTTACATTCGTCAACGCAACAGTCGATGTTCGCGGCACAGCACCTGGCATGTTGGCCACAGCATAATGAACGACACCATGCTTTATATATGTTGGATTGTCATGTGTCGTAATGCGGTCAACTGTTTCAAAAATACCGCCCTGATCCACCGCTACATCCACAATAACCGAGCCATCTGACATCGACTTGACCATTTCTTCTGTTACGAGCTTCGGTGCTTTAGCTCCCGGAATTAATACGGCACCAATCACAAGATCAGACTCTCTCACTGCTTCTGCGACATTAAATGGATTCGACATTAACGTTTGAATTGATGAACCAAATACATCTTCCAGCTGCCGGAGACGATCTGCACTTAAATCAATGATCGTAACGTCAGCACCAAGACCAACCGCAATTTTAGCAGCATTCATCCCGACCATTCCACCGCCAATGACCGCCACCTTACCTTTTTTAACACCTGGTACACCACCAAGCAGAATCCCTTTCCCCCCCTCTTGCTTTTCTAAAAACTGCGCGCCAATTTGCGCGGCCATTCGTCCTGCTACCTCACTCATCGGCGATAAAAGCGGCAACGTCCGGTTCACACTGACTGTTTCGTATGCAATGGCTGTCACTTTATTTTCAACAAGTGCTTTCGTTAAAAGTGGCTCTGCTGCAAGATGAAGGTACGTAAAAAGAATAAGTCCATTGCGGAAATATTCGTATTCCGATGCGAGCGGCTCTTTTACTTTCATAATCATATCTGAACGGTTCCATACCTCAGCCGCCATGTTCAGAATTTCCGCGCCTGTTTTTTTATATTCTTCATCAGAGAAACCGCTTCCCATCCCCGCACCACTTTGTACAAGTACATGATGTCCTGCTTTTACAAATGAACTAACGCCTGCTGGTGTAATGGCAACCCGATTTTCATTGTTTTTAATTTCTCCCGGCACACCAATAATCATGACAATTCATCTCCCTAGTTGATTATTTTCCTTATCATCATATTATGACTGATGAACGACATATTTATCAGGTTAAATAAAAAATCAGGAGAGATGTTTTTGTCTATTTTCACAAAAATGAATCATCCACTTGCAGGATCAATAAATCAATATAAAGCAATGTTTTTTCATTCATATCTTTCAAATCAAGTTCAGTAATTTCTGTAATCCGTTTTAACCGGTATGCAAGCGTATTCGGGTGAACATGCAAAACTCCAGCCGCCCCATTCATATTACCGTCATGAGCTAAAAACGTATAAATCGTTTCAATCATATTCGCATGATGCATGTGATCATAGGCTTTCAGTTTTTCAATAATGGGATTTCTCATCCCTTTCCGGACCGTGCGAAAATCATCAATCGATTTAAAAATGCCTATTTTTTCGTAACAGTGCGGCACTTGTATCGTGGAAAACAGTTCTTTCATACGCAGCACATATAGTGCTTCTTGATAGCTTGTCTGCACATCGATTGGATTTTTCACAATACTTCCCGCTGCCCCTGTCGGCTGTACTTTCAGCCGTTCTGATGCTTTCGCAATAAAATCTTGAATATAATGCTGCACTGTATCTGTTTCACCTTTATCCGGAAATCGAATGAGTAAAATAAGCTGATCTCCATCGTACGTTCTTGCTATACAGGATAATTGCTGGAGCGTTTCAACAAGATAGTCTATTTGCCGCTCAAGTGTACGGTCAATCGTCCGTTTAAAGTCAAAAATTACCGTCAGCAGCTCACCTGACAACGGCATTCCATAGCTCTTATTCACTTGATCCACTTCATTTCGTCCGTTGAAGTGCCCCGTTAACAGCTTCCAAAAAAACTCCTGATGGCTTTCTTCAGCCGCACGTTTTCGCTTCTCGTGCTGTAGAAGCTGGCTTTTCACCGCTTTTGCGGCTTCCTTTAAAATAAACATTTGCTCATCCGAAAAATGCGCCTTTGATTGCGCCCAAATGAAACCGATCACTTTCCCCTGCTTTCTGACTGAAATGGCGACGCGTTCACCGAGCTCAACTTGATCAATCGCCGGGATGATGACGGGCTCTTCTGTTTCAAATAGTTTCGGAATGGCTCCGCTTTTCCATAGGCTATTAATAACATGCTCCGGCACACGACGGCGCATAATCGTTGCAATCCGTACCGGATCTATTTCTCCTTCATGGCGACTGTACGCAATAATTTGATGATTCGCATCTTCAATTGTAATGGGACAGTGAAGGGCGTCACTAATGCGATCAGCAAGCATTTCAATCGATTCGTATTCATGGGCAAAATATTGATTGACTACATTCGACATTTTATTCCTCCGCTCATTTGACTACCTCTATTATAAATGGCGAAAGAGTGGTTGTAAAAAAAAACAGGAAAAACGGAATCATGAGGGTGATTCCGCTTCAAAACATGATGGCAAATGGCTACTGGCGGTCGTCGAAGTCGTCGTAAAGAAAGGATCATATAAAGTCGAAGGGAGAAACAAGTAGAGAGGAATTAATACTTTCTAGATCCACAGCTCGGGCAAATATAAACATCTTCAGCATCATAAATGGAACCGCATTTTGTTTGTTCCAACACGACAAGCGCACTTCGGAGTTCGGCACGCTGCCCTTCCCAGCCGCATTCACATTTTACGCTGTTCATTGAGCCATATTTGTATAATCCATAGTTCATACAATCACCCCTTAACAAAATATTCAGAAAAACCTGTACATTTATCTTAAACAAAAAGCCAATTTCCTGCAACTAAAAAATTATTAATTTTTTGTGAATTTTATAAAAGTCAAGTCTTATTTATTTGTTTTATGCTCATTTATTTATATGCAAAAGCCCCGAATACGTGATTCGGGGCCTTCTATCAAGGTTGTTCTGTTAATTGCTTCACATCCAGCACAATTTCATCGAATGGCACGTCCATATTGCCTGCATAACTCTTGACAACCGTGCCTTCTTTATCCACTAAATAAAAGCTCGTTCCATGCATGAACTGGTCGGAATTTGGATCTGGAACTGCTAATGTTTGAAAGCTCTTTTCCGCGAAATCGCGAATATAATCGCCGTCATAACCCGTTAACAAATCCCAATTTGATTCATCTGCTTCATAATGGGAAATATATTCTTTCAATGCTTCCGGTGTATCGCGCTTCGGATCAATACTAAATGACACAATGTGGTAATCTTTCACCCCTTCTTCATTTAACTTGTCTTGAAGATCACTCATGTTTTTCGTCATCGGCGGACAAACAGTCGTACAATTTGTGAAGACAAAGTCAGCAATCCACACTTTTCCTTTCAAATCGGACAAACTAACTTCTTCTCCATCTTGATTCGTATTCTTGAAATCCTTCACATTTACATCCATGTTGCCTTGAAAATCACTGTTGCTGCATGCAGACAACACAATTATTACAATCCCCATGATTATCATATAACGAAATAACTTCAAAAAAGTTCCCTCCAAACGGTTTTTATATATTCATCGTAGAGGAATTCCCCTCATTACTCAATGGACAAATTCACTTTCTCGTGAACTATTTATGAAAATTGTTTAAACTTCACCTGAAAACACAAACATCGCTTTGCTTCCCACCTCTGACTGCTTCACTTCCAAACGAGCATCAATTCGCTCTTTCAATTCCGGTACATGCGATATAATCCCTACAAGCCGGCCATCTGATTGAATATCCATTAACGTTTCAATCGCTTGATCCAGGGACTCAGGATCAAGCGTACCAAATCCTTCATCTACGAACATTGTTTCCAGTGACACACCACCCGCATAATTTTGCACGACCTCCGCAAGACCGAGTGCAAGAGCAAGTGCCGCTTTAAAACTTTCACCGCCCGACAATGTCTTTACATGGCGGCTTGCCCCCGTATATTGATCAAAGGTCAATAGATCAAGTCCGCTCTGCGCATTTCCTTTTGCACGCTCCGTCTGCCGCTCAAGCCGGAATCGTCCATTTGTCATACCGATAAGCCGCGTATTCGCAGCGATTAAAATATCCTCTAGAAAAGACGCAAGTATGTAACGTTCAAACGTCACTTTCAATTCATTCTTCCCGTGTGTAATATCATACATATGTCCGGCAAGACGATACTCTTCCTCAACGCGCGCGATTTGCTTGGATAGACGCATGACCGCCTCTTTTGTCCGCATCGACTCACTCATCTGCGCCGCAAGCATCCCTGCCTTATGTGTCCATTCGTTCATCTCGTCGTTCAACGCGTCAATTGTATCGCTCAATTCATCAAGATTGATCCGCTCGAGACCGTCTGTTGCCTTTTCCAATTCACGAATTTTCATGTGAATCGCACGCTGCTCTTCGTTATATCGCTCCACTGACTCCTTCATCCGAAGAAGATGATCGACAAACCGTTTTGCTTCTTGATAGGACTGTTCAGTGACGAATTCATTTTCCAGAAGCTTTTCGGAAAAGGTAGCAGCCGCGTCTTTGAATGACGCGTCTGCTTCTATCATCGCCTGCTCTCGTTCATTTAGAATCGAGACCGTTGACTGGAGTGTCAAATGCCATTCATGATACGAGGTACAGGCCTGTTCGAATTGCTGTTTATCCTGTTCTACTTGCTGTTTTACTTGGTCAAAAGCTTCAATAAATTTAGCTACATTTCGCATCTGATCCGGTACGTTTTTTTTCATTTGCAAAAGAAAGCTATGCGCCTCAATATATGCGCGCTGTTCAGCTGCTTCCGTTTGCCGGTTTTGCTCCATATTTTGCACGATCATTTCTTTTTGCTGATTGAACAATTGAAGCTGTTCTGCCAGTTTCTGTTTTTTCTCTCGATCATGTTCAGCCGTCTGCCTGTCCATTTTCACACATTGAAGCATTTCTTGAACATCTTCAATCGTTTGATCTTTAGGCAGTTTGGTTTTCATTTTTTCCATTTCTTTTTTTACGGTATGAATAGCAAACTGGGTGGATGACAGTTTGCGTTCTTCATCATGACTCTTTCGCTCCATCAATGAAGCATGTTTCTCCGCTTCTTCGACGGCCTCTTCACGAATCAACGGATCATCATTATCCAAATAAGCCGGTTTAGGATGGTGAATGGAGCCACAAACGGCGCACGGTTCGCCTTCTGTCAATTGCAATGCAAGAAGAGCCGCTTGTTCACGCTTTAATTCCTGCCGTAAAGCAAGTACTTGTTTCTTACTTTCAACTGCTTTTTGCGTGGCCTCGATGAACCGTTGCTCCGTTTCTTTTCCCTCGGCTTCGAGTGTCGACAATTGAGATGCTGCAACTCTTGCTTCTTTATGCAGCTCAAGCAGCTGCTCTGTTTTTTCAACGAGCCGGTCCGCTTCGATAAACCGTTCACCCGCTAATTCAAGCGGTTTGATTGAACGTTCGACCTCGCTTATTTTTTGTTCCATTTCCCGAAGCATTTCACGCAATCGCACACCGTCAGCTACTGTATTTTCCAGCTGTTTCCGGTATGTTGATTCGTTCTGCATCGCTTCTTCAAAAGCATAAACAGATTCTTTCATTGATTCCAGCTGTTGATAGCGCCCGATCGTTTTATCACGCTCCGGCTGTCGGCTCTCTTCTCGCTTCAACACTTCCTTTGCTTGTTCAAATTGCGCACACGCCGATTTTTTGTTTTGCACCGCTTCCTTTTTTCGCTCGTGTGCCAGTACCAATGCTTTTTCAGCTTTTTGAACATGCGCTTCATATGAATGCACCTTTTCTGCTTTTTCACCACGAACGATATTTAGAGCAATCGATTGCATTTGTTCCTGTCGGTCATCGAGCTGTCTTTTTACTTCAATTGACTGTATCAACTGATCAAACTGCCGGTTCAACGCCATACCGCGCTCGCGTTCTACGACGCGTACATCGCGTTTTTTTCCAATCTTCACAATTTTATCCTTCATCGTTTGATGCTCTCGCTGCATCATGTCCATATCGATATCCAACTGTTTGAAGACTGCATCTTTCATCATGTCCTCCTCGTTTAGAAGAATACGCATTTCATCTGAATATGGAGCCAAATTTTTTAGCATCGTGATTTGTTCAGCTACTGTTTTTCCTGCTTCTTTCTTCAAAATATCTGCTTTTTCTTTCAATTGATCCTCTACTTGTTTGTAAAAAACCGTTTGAAACAGCTTCTGCAAAATTTTTTCTTTATCTTGACTGCTTGCCATGAGCAGTTTTTGAAATTCACCTTGGGGGATCATTAATATTTGACGGAATTGATTCGCTTCTAGACCGATTAGTTCATTTATTTTTTCATCTGTATCACGCACATTGGCTGCTAGCAGCACTTTCTTTCCTTCATCTGTTATTTCACTTAGTTCAGCCGTCGCACCCGCTATCGTCGTACCCGTTCCACGCGCTTTCACTTTTTCTTGCTGTGGTGTACGCCGGATCACATATTGGCGACCTTTCAGTTCAAATAACAATTCCACTTCCGTTAACTGTCCTTTTTGTGCAAACTGACTTCTCATTTCTTGTGCACTCCGGTTGTCACCACTCGGCCTGCCATACATCGCAAAGCTAATTGCATCAAAAATGGTCGTTTTACCAGAACCGGTCTTGCCCGAAATAACAAACATTTTCCTGTTTTCAAGCAGTGAAAAATCAATTTCTTCTTGGCCTGCATACGGACCAAATGCGGTCATCGTTAATTTTATCGGCTTCATGCTTGATCACGTCCTTTTTTCAGATCATCAATCACCGCTGCCATATAGGCTTCTTTTTCATCCGTAAAATCAAGTCCCGTCATAGCCCCATAAAATTCACCGAACAATTCCAGTTCATTTTTTCGCTTTCGCCTAGCAGAAACCGTTTCAATTGAAAGGATTTTTCCCGCTGCTCTTTCCATATGTAAAATGTTTGGAAATTTCTGCTTCAACTTCGCCATTGGATCGATTAACGCGCCTTCATCCTGTAGCGTTACTTTCATATAATCATCTGTTTCATCCATTTCCATTACTTCATCAAATAACCCTTTCACTTCTTTCATATCACGAATCGGTGTTAACGCTTCTCTCCTCACGCTCAACGTCCCTTTTCCGTTTACTTCTACTATTGATACACTTTTCGTATGCGCCGCTTCCGAAAACGAATATTTCAAGAGTGAACCGGAATAGTTTACTGTTTCATGACGGATGGCGTTCGGATTATGTAAATGGCCAAGCGCGGTGTAGTGAAAAGGGCTAAACAGCTCAGCCCCCACATTTCCTGTTCCGCCAACGGATAAAATACGTTCTGAGTCACTCGTTTCCCCACCGGTCACAAAGGCGTGACCGACAGCAATGTGAATGGCATCGCGATCCATTTTCTCGCTTAAACGCCCTATGATTACCTTCATTGCATCATGATGGGAATGAATCGATTCATCTTCATATACGTGACGGACGATTCCTGGTTCCGCAAATGGGATACAGTGGAAATGAACATCTTCGATCACAGGACAATACATCTCTTTCTCGATTTTTCCGGCCAGATAAAAGCGGCTTTGACGGAACCATGTCGAGCCAAATGCTAGACGATCTGCACTATCATGATTGCCTGATATCGCCACAATCGGCACATTCATTTCGACATTAATTTGATAAAGTACTTCATTTAATAGATTAACAGCAGAAGCCGTTGGAACCGAGCGATCGTACAAATCACCCGCAATCACAAGTGCATCCGGTTTTTCACGCTCAATAAGCAAGATCAGTTTTTGTAGAACGAAACGCTGATCCTCTGTCATCGATACGCCGTGCACAATTTTTCCAAGGTGCCAGTCAGCTGTATGTATAAATTTCACATGATTCACCTCTATTCGTATGTATGTTCTTATCATAACGGAATATTCAGAGAATGAAAAGGATGAATAAGCGTGCTTTTCTTGCTATAATAAACAGTAGAAGATAATCTTACGGGGGTTTGATCATGCTTGAAGGCTGGTTTTCTTATTTTATTATGATATGGACAGTCGTCCTTGTCTCATTGTTCGCGATCGGTGGTTTTTTTATGTTCCGCAAGTTTTTGAAAAAAATGCCGAAGCAAGATGGCCGATCAGATATGGATTGGGAAGAGTATTATGTCGATCAGACAAGGAAAATCTGGGGGAAGAATGAAAAAGCAATGCTTGAAGAACTCGTTAGTCCAGTGCCTGAATTGTTTCGTGACGTCGCCCGCCATAAAATTGCTGGCAAAATCGGTGAACTTGCATTAAAAGAAAAAGCGCGCCACATATCAACTGATCTTATCGTACGTGGCTACATTATGGCTACACCGAAACGTGACCATAAATTTTTGCGCAAAAAACTTGATGAAATGCAGATTGATGCTTCACCATATAATCATTTGTTTTAGAAAAAAGCACCATTCGTCAAATTGGACGAATGGTGCTTTTTTTTGTGGTATCTATCATCTGAACAGACATCTGCCGTTTTAGTTTTATATATTGACTGTACATCGCCATACGCCACGGGACGATCATCGCGAATGCTAAAATGAAAAACATACCACCGAGTTCCCCGATATCAATTGTCGTCGATAAAACAAGTTTACTAATAATACGTACGATTAAAAGGGTCATTAGAATAATCGGAAATGCCTTCGATCGTTTCAAATAAATCGCATCGTCGCGTATTTCAAAATTTGTCGTTTTCATTAATAAAAGAGAGAAGACCATCCCGACCGCTGTTGCTTCAAGCAGCTCCAACCAAGTCACCCTGAACTCCGGAAATAAAAACATAAGAGCTCCGGTACTCATAAACAGCGGTGGCATAATGATTTTCTTTGCTGTTGTCGGCTTTTTAGCTGCACGCATTCTGACAAAGAATGCAGCGATCCCCATCATAACAGCGGCTACTGATGATGCCCAGATCATCCAATCCATGTCAATCATTCCTTCAAACGTGTTAAAAACCAGTGAATCCTCCAAATAGTGGAGTGAGAATCATAATAATTTTTGTCATCCAGTCAAAAAAGAGCACAATACCCATAATGATCATAACATAACCGCCGATTTTTACAATCTTAGCGCTATTTGTCCGGATCCACTTCATCCGGCCGATAAAGAATGAAAGTGCGAAAAATGGAATGGCAAATCCGAGCGTATATGCGATCATATACAGCATCGCTGAATCAGGATGCGTCCCCGCCATATAAATAACTGCAAGTAAAATGGGGCCAGTACACGGCGTCCACCCTGCACCAAATGCAAGGCCAATGAGTACGGATCCTAAATAGCCGACCGGACGGTTTTTAAACGCAACCCTTTTCTCCGACATCATAAACTTAGGCTGCAATATACCTGTTACAATAAGGCCAAAGAAAATAATAAAAATGGCGCCAAGTTGACGGATTAAGTCATCCCACTCTTTCAAAAACTGACCGATAAAGGACGAACCGAACCCAAGCAAAATAAAGACAAGGGAAAATCCAATTAAGAAGAATAGTGTGTGCAGCATACTGCGGCGCTGAAGCATTGCATTATCGTTTTTTAATTCATTCACACTCATGCCGGTAATATACGATAAAAAGGCAGGATAAAGCGGCAGACAGCACGGTGAAATAAAACTTAAAAACCCTGCTCCAAATGCCAGAAAAATATTTAAATCAGCCATCATCAACATCCTTTCCTTCCCATTGTAACAGAACTGGCCTCATTCGTACTCTGAATAAATTGTGAACAGAAAAAAACTACAATTTGGCAGTTCTTTTTGAAAATAAGTCAATGATTGGGTATACTATTACAGGTAGAATAAGAAAGGGATGTCCGCTATGAATAAAGACATGCTACTGTCCGCAATTGAAGAAAAGCGTACCGAGCTTCTCAACATCGCGTTTGATAATGGACTCACTTCACCGCTTGCGATCGAGTATAGCCAAGAATTGGATCGGCTTTTAAATTTATATGAAGATTTACATATTCGTAAAACCAAAAAATATTGAATTAAAGTAAAAAGGCGATCCGCTTAAATGGGATCGCCCTTCTTCCTTATTTCTTTTTATATACACAGATTAAACCGCTTTCAATAAACATTTGGTCAAACTCGGCTGTAACATACTGACCGGTCTTTACTTTCTGACCCATTACATTTTCTGCTGTAAAGATGATATCACCATCTGAAGCGCTTGTTCCTTCGTAATACGTTTCATTATGTTCATTCCATACACGCGTTACTTTATAATCAATCCGTTTTGGTTTCACGTATTCTGCTATATTAAAACCGCCATCTTCCCAGTACGAACGGATACGATCACCGACAGATAGTTCAATTTCAACATCATATTGTTTAAAACGAAGGGTCTCACCATTACTAGAAACAGCCCGGTAGTAGCCATTTTCGATATCTTGTGATTTAAATGTCACGATATAGTGTTTTAATGAAATGCCTTCTTTTTCGAGCTGTTCAAACGGTGTACCCGTTGGCTCGTCTTCGTAAGCATATACAGGGGCGCTTGCACCAATTATAATAAAGATCGTTATGAATAAAAGCAAGTATCGTTTCTCCATGGCAATCACTCCTTTTCCTTCATTAATTTATTTTATCCATTACTCAGCGTAATTATGCATCAAAAGATAAAAAAACCGCTTTTTTATTTAAAAAAGCGGTCTTCTATCGATCTCGATTTATTTATTCTGTTATTTTATTCACCTTATGTAAATTGTAAGTTTCATTGTCTTCAAAGTATGTTTCAACGTTTAAGTCTACTGACGGTACACGTTTTGTTGTAATGATGCGGTGTTATTTTTCAACTTCATTGTTACATCAAATTTAATTTTCGTGCCGTAAAGGCCGCAAATTGAGCACAAGTTACCTCCATATTGGGGCGGTATGTATTATCTCGATAGCCAGTTGTAATCTGTGCCGCTAAAATCTTTTGATTATATGGATAAGCTGTGGAACTTTTTGACACGTCTTTGATATTTACAGTTTTTCCACCTTACAAATTAAATGCACGCGCTAAAATATAACCAATTGTCCCCTGGTAACCGCTTCCCCCGGTTTAAATGTATGGTCTGGGTAGCCTGAAATAATTCCTGATTTTACCGCTGAATCGATAGAGCCTGATGCGAAATTTGTGGCGTTTACATCTTCGAATGCTGTTTTTCTTTTCACCCCATCTAATTTCAACGCCCGACCAATCATCACTGCCGCCGCTGCACGAGTCACTTTATCTTCGAATCCGATCTGATAAAATTGGCACAAGTTATATGTTTCCCTAAAAGACTTGGTGGAACGAAATAGCCAGCCATTATCGGCTGGCTAAAGTTAAAAATTTCACTTTGTCTTAAGTATCTGCCGTTCTTTTATTTGAAGCGCTTATGAGTTCTTATAGATATGATTGTGCCATCTGCTCGTTCCGCTTATTTTTATTGTGTGTAAAAGAAACAAAAATATGATGATACGCTCAATGAATTAGGGAAAGATTTTTAAGTGATTATGTTTTGGGCTGATACGTCCAAACACGATTGTGATTTGTTGTATCTGGGAAAGTATCTCCTGCTTCCAGCTTGATTTTCTTTGGATCGTTTACCGTGCTTCCTGTTTCGCCAATTTCCACATAAGATCCATTGTTCGGCGCCTTTTGCCCAGGCTTAAATTGATGATTTTGTCCCACAGTGCTCACTCCTTTTTAATGGTTGCTTTTTTAGCCTTTCCGAATTCAAGCTGGTTTATGAATGATTTTAATGAAAATAGTGAATGATCCCTAAATTTCATCATCCCCGATCTATATAAATAAAAATGTAATCGTCAACCTAAAAGTGGTTTGTTGGAAAATCTTTTTTTACCGACTTTATAAATGCGAAGTATAATGGTTTTTAATTTGGATTTTTTGGATACAATGAGGATTATACCCTCTTATTCTGGAATAAGGATATTAATAGGATTTTCAAATAGGTATGAAAGGAGCGGTGGATCATGAAGGAAATCATCATCAGTTTTTTAGCTACTATGGAATCGTTGACCATCAAGGATGTAATCAATGTTGCTGCATATACGTTTTTCTTTGTTACACTCGCAGTCTTTGTCTGGCAAGTACATCGATACATCGGTTTTGTAAAAAAGGCGATTCTTATGAAAAAAATCGGGTTAACCATTATCGTGCAAAGCTTCTTTACTATTTATCTTATTCTCATTGCCATGCTGTCTGCCGGGATTAACGGTTTTACGGGTATTTTTTGGGTATTTTCTTTTATCGGCTTTTCTCTAACACTGATATTTATGATAGATCAAGCAGCGAAACGAGAAAAAAAGATCTCTTAATGAAAAGGTCTTTCGCACGAAACCTACATTTTAAAAAGGAGCGGCTCATGTAAACGAACTACTTGACATTCAAGTCATTTTTCAAGAATGGATAAGTTCTGATCACACAGGGTCTTTTTTCGTTCTTTTTGGGCATACAGGATAAAATCTGACCAGGCGCAAGATATCATTGACCATTCTCTCAATGAGTCTTATCATAGAAAAAAACGGCGGTGAGGATAGCGGAAATAGCGAATATATGCCCTTAAATCATCGAGGTAAATACTTTAATAAAAGCCACCTTTCCTGGTTAATCTTTCAACAAGAAAAGGTGGCTTAGTTATTTACGCAGCTATATACAAATCAACATCTGAACTTCCCACCAAAATGAAAAATGTAAAATTCTCAAAACCAGGAAATGAAAGATAAAAAATCCCGCCAGCATATAAGCCAGCGGGAGAATCGATTTATTTTCCGATAAACATTTGTGTCCAATGACCGTCTACATATCCAACACCGATGTGCGTGAAGTCGGCACTTAAAATATTTTTACGGTGTCCATCACTATTCATCCAAGCATCCATTACTTCTTCTGGTGTTTGTTGTCCTTTTGCAATATTTTCACCAGCTGATTTGTACGTAATGCCAAATTGTTTCATCATATCAAACGGCGAACCGTAAGTAGGTGACTGATGAGAGAAATAGCCTTTGTTTTTCATGTCCGCTGACTTCGTGCGGGCAACATCACTTAACTTCGTATCAAGTTGAAGTGCTTTTACTCCTGCTTTTGCGCGCTCTTGATTCACAAGTTCAAACACTTGCTTTTCAAATTGGCTGACAGAACCAGTTGTTGCTGTTGGCTGCGCTGCCGGCGCTTGTGTTGTTGTCGGTGATTGTGCTGGTGCAGCAGGTGCTTTTTGAGCCGGCTGTTGTACTTTTACGGCTGTTTTTTCACCATTATATGTTTTATATTGAACAGGTTGATTCCAGTTGCAAGTTGGTGTAGCGGCTTCTGCTTGTCCTGCTGTAAATATTCCAATTGACATTGCACCGGCAATCGCGGCCATACGTAGATTCTTTTTCATTTTTGGAATCCTCCCTTGTCATTTGTTTGTGAATGTGGTGCCCGTGCTTCGGGTTTAATGTTGCCGGAAATCTAGCAATCCTGCAATAGGTTTTAACCTTCCAAATTAAACTAGCTTTCCATAATAATAGTTTCCTGTTTTCACCACCAGCTTCAACGCACACAGGGCTTGGATTTAATCAGGTCACTTTTTTCAAAAAAAAAAGCAGGTTATAAAAGCGTAACCTGCTTGTCATATTTGTTATGGTGAAAAAATCCTAAAAAGGCATTTTATAAAGACGTATCATCATCAAATTGTAGTAATCATAACCTGACGGTAAATATTGCGTGTTGAAAATTCTAACTCATTGCAGCACAAAAAAAGAACCGTCTTGATTGACGATTCTAAAGAAGAAGAATTCAACACTATTTTTGAAGTTCAGTATTCATTCTGTCCAATTCATTTACAATGTGATCTAAGTCATTATATTTTTCATTCGAAGCCGATTTTATAGTTCACTTTTTCAACTAATACACCCGTTAGCTTAAGTAGAATCCTTCACAATTGCCCTAGATCACTTCTGTTTATTTCAGCATATTATGTTGAGTAACTATCTAATAAAGGAGTGAAATCGTATGCCACCTGAATTCCCTCCACCACCGTTTATTCCACCAAAGCCTTCTTCTCCATCCTATATCATAGACTGTGTATTTCAAAACACTTATGTTTGGCTTAGAAATGGGGAAAGTTTTTGGTTTTATCCAACTCGTGTCGAGTATGGCGAAATTTCCGGATATAGATGGAACGGTGCATTCTGGATGTTTTATGGTATAGACCCAAGACTTATTGATGCTGTTGCCTGTTATCCTACCCCTACCCTATACTAAATGTAAAAGCTCCTTGTGGAAATTAAAACCACAAGGCTTTTTTTCATTTGTAGTTCGATTAATTCCATTATGAAGCGACTCCTTTATAAGTTGATAACGGACAATATTGTCCAAAAGCATCTTCAATCGTTGATACAACAAGGATTTATTTATCTTGTTGTTTATTCATTTGCGCCATCATTTGAATGAATTCTGGCTCTAAAATTCCTTCACGCCGTATCGTATTAGTCCGATCCACTTGCGTCGTATTGTATGCTTCACGAATATTCTCAGATGCCAAAATGTATTTCGTCATGGTCTCCGCAAACAAGCGCAGTTTCATTAATGTTGTATGAGGGTCCACATACACATTTCTTTCTGCTGACTCCACTAAATTAGCAAGTACATCCCATTTCGCACGAAAAAATGAAAAGTTGCTAGCCATTTTTATCACCGTTTCCAGTATTTTTTAAGTAATCGGACGGTACTGAATTAATAACAGCTTGCAGGAGTGCAACTGCCCCTATCCACTTGATAAAGAGTAATCGGACAATTGGTGAGATCATGCCCCCTCTCACGTTTAAACAAGTTTAGATAGCAAAAGCGGTAAAAGATATTAATGATCCTGAAGCAAGAATCTGTGGAAACGCCTGAAGTTCCTACACCGAAAGAACCGCCTGTTGAAGAACCGCCATCCGAAGAACCTGTTGCAGAACCACAGCCATTACAAACCGAACAAACACCAACAGAAAGCGGCATTTAACACGGCATCATTTTTACAAAGGTACAGAGCAAAAGTATGCTCATAAAAAAAGGCATTTAAAATGAAATCTGTTTTAAATGCCTTTTTTATTTGTTTTTTAAGTATTGCTCGATTCTATTCATCGCTTCATTCAATTTTTCCATCGAATAAGCAAAGGAGATACGCAGTCGATCCGACCCTCCTTTTGTAAAAACGGTACTGGGCAGAAGACCTACTTTCGCTTGCTCCAACAGTTCCATGCTGAATGCATACGAATCATGATGAAATCTTTTTATACTTGGAAACGCATAAAACGTTCCATCAGGCACAATTGTATCTAATCCCAAGGCATTTAATCGTTTACACAAGTAATCTCTCCGTTTTTGATATTCGAGTTTCATTTGTTCCACTTCTTTTTCTCCGTGATTGAAGGCATAGGCAGCGGCTTCTTGTGAGATAGAAGAGATACTTGTATTGAGGCATTCATGAACTTTAAACAGTTCATTGGTGATATAGGAAGGCGCAAACGTACATCCGATTCTCCATCCCGTCATCGCATGAGACTTGGACACGCCATTAATAACAATCACTTTTTCTCTTATAGAAGGAAATGAAGCGATAGATTGATGAGGTTGATCAAAAACCAATTCACTGTACAATTCGTCTGAAATGACGAAAACATTATGTTTTTCGATGACTTTCGCCAAATCCATTAACTCATCTTTTGTTAGGATAGCGCCTGTTGGATTAGAGGGGAACGTTAGAATGATTGCTTTTGTTTTAGGTGTAATGGCTTGCTCCAGTTGTTCTTTTGTTAACTTAAAACGGGTGCCGCTAACATCAATAGGCACGAGTACACCGCCGCACAACTTTATAACGGGCTCATACCCTGGATAAGCGGGTGTTGCAAGGATAACTTCATCACCTGGTGACAAAAGGGTCTTCAACGTAAGAAACACGGCTTCGGTTGTCCCATTCGTGACAATAATTTCAGTGTCGGGGTTATACGATAAATGATATCTCCGTTCCATAAATGATGACACTGCTTTTCGCAGTGCGGGTTCCCCCGCCGTTGGTGCATAAAACGTACGATTGTTGTCTATGGCAGCCTTCCCTGCTTCTTTTATCAAAAAGGGTGTTTGAAAGTCAGGTTCGCCTATTGTTAATGCCACGACACCATCGTATGTTTTAATTATTTCAGACATTTTTATGATCCCAGAAATTTCGAGTGACTGTACATCTTTATTGAATAAATTTTTCATAAAATACACTCACTCCCTTCCAAATTATTGTGTATTTTAAGAGAAGAAAAATAAGCCCTTTGAATGAAAAAGAATATTAAACATAAACAAATCTTGTTTTGTTCATTTATATGTTGCTTTTATGATCATCGTACCTGTTGTTTCTCGATTTATCGCTAAGTGGTTTAAGCTCGATACAGGATCAGGCCGTGTCCTTATCTTCAGTGGATCAACACGCAATTCTCTTGTAGTTCTTCCTCTTGCCTTGGCGTTGCCCAACGAGTTAAGCACGCTGGTAGCTGCCGTAATCGTAACGCAGACAATCGTTGAGCTTGCAGGTGAACTTATTTATATTCGATTAGTACCTAATCTAATTTTACGTGAAAAAACAACCTAATTTCGTATATGTCTTCTAAGAAAGAAACACCTTCTATTATCGTATGTCAAACTATTACGATTCAGGGGGTGTTTGTTTTACTTGTCTATTTTACTTCCTCTAATAGTTTATTCAATAAGTAACATGAGACGAAATATAGTTTCATGCGGTGAGGTTGATATTAAGAACAATTCACAATTATTAGCTTCAGCAAGTAATCGACTTAAAGGTAACCCAAGCCCTAATCCTTGCTTCTTCTTTCTTTTACTGTCTCCTCGATAATATCGTTCAAAAATATAAGGAATTTCTTGTTCTGCAATACCTTTACCATTATCTAATATATCAAGGTACAGCTTTTTTTCTTCCATATTGAGGCTTAAAGTGATTTTAGTAGCCTCTGCTCCTGCACTATTCATTAAGAGGTTAAGCAGAATTTGCTTAATCTGACCTCTGTCAGCTACTATTTTCAGTGGTTTGATTAAAGGAGAGACATCAATGTCTATATCTTTAAAACCTTCTATGGAATGAACCTGTTGGATTACCTCTTCTATTACCTCTGAGAGAGATAATAAGACAAACTCTCCATGAATTGTGCTAGATTCTAATGACGTAAAATCTAATAAATCTTCTACCATTTTTTGCATTCTTTTAGCTTCTTCTAACGTTGTTACTAAAAATTGATCTGCTGTTTCCCCTGTGACAACGCCTCCTTGGACGGCTTGAATCATACCACGAATCGAAGTAACAGGGGTCCTTAATTCGTGAGAAACTCCTGCAAGTAAATCTGTTCTCATTTGTTCAAGTTGTTGCAAACGCTTTGTCATCATCTTAAAAGAAGAGAATAGTTGTTGTAATTCAACTTCTTTTACTTTCGTTGCTGATGGCAGATTCGGCGAGTAATCCCCTTCCGAGACTTGTCTCGCAGCTTCCGTTAATTGATGTAAGGGACGAGTTAATTTTCTAGAAAGGTGATATATTACAAGCCAACCTCCAAATGCGATTCCTAAAATAATAAGCACAAGAAATCCATAAGTTTCTATATTCTTCGAAAGCATCTCTGATGAAGGGGTAGGGGTACTTAAATATAAAGCACCTATAACATTTCCCTCTTTCCTTAGGGGGATGCCTACACGTAGCCATGTAACATCCTTAAGTTCAATTTTTTCTTTAGTTTTTTTACCGCTTAGCACACTTTCTATAGTAGGCGGTGTTTTAGCAAGAGTCTTGGATATTGATATATCTAGACTCGAAAAGTTAACAAGATTATGACCCTCTTCATTAAAAACCTGCATATAATCTTGAGCAACCGGACGCGCTACTTCCGTTGCTATAGCGGGTGTAGTAGGTACAGCAGTTGTGCTAGGTAATTGATCCTGCTGAAAATTTGGTTGTGATTGTATTATATCCATAGCGCGTATATATGAAACACTAAGTTGTTCAGCTCTTGCCTGTAGTATTTGAAAGTTTTGTTGATTTTCGTTTACTTTTAGCCATACACCAGCGACAATCCCTAATAAGATAATAATGGCTATTAACACTCCCGCATATCTACGAGTCCAAAAACGCAGTAAAGGGATACTTTTATCAGACTGTAAGTTAGTTAACACGTAGCACATACCCCATTCCACGTATTGTTTTAATTTCGCCCTCGTCTGGTGACCATTCACGCAAGTGTTGACGAATTCTTTTGATTGAAGCATCTACAGCTCTATCTGCACCCTCATAATTCATACCCCATACATAATCTAATAGTTGATCGCGAGTAAAGCATTGATTGGGGTGTTTTCCTAGGAAGGCGAGCAGTCCCCAATCACGTGGTGACAAAGGAATTAGCTCATCATAAAAAGAGGCTGTACGAGTAGTAAGATTTATTACAAGATGACCTAATCTAATAATTTCATTATCTTCTAAATGTGAGGGACGGCGTAATACGGCTTGAACTCTAGCCACAACCTCCTCAGGATCGAATGGCTTTGTAATATAATCATCAGCCCCTTGTCCAAGTCCTGCTAGTCGTTCGGGCACACTACCTCTAGCCGTTAGGATAATGACAGGACAACTACCATATTGACGGATTTGCTTTAGAACCTCAAGCCCATCATTTTGAGGCAACATCAAATCCAAAAGTACCAATGAAGGGTTACAATTTAAAAAAAATTGAATTACATCACCCTCGCCTGAATGGGAAATCACCGAAAAACCCTTTCTTTCCAAATACGCTTTTAATATGTAAATAATCGGCAATTCGTCCTCAATGAGTAAGATATGCTTCACTATAAAACATCCTTTCTACAATACTTTGTAATTAACTTATCACAATAAGAGCTAAGTCGTTAGTGTATACCTTGAATATGACAATAAAATGACAACGACGCATTATTTCCTATCTAAGCAAGGGATTTGACTTTAGATAAGTGATCATATGTCAGGTGGATACACTACATTTTTTCACCGTCATATTGTTGTCACATTCATTAGTTAAATTAGATGAGTGGGAAACGACATCCCATACTATATCGCACAGCGATTAACAATAAGGAGGAATTTGAAATGAAAAAAGTTCTGTTAATAGGGGCAACGACATTAGCTGTTTCAGTAATAGCAGGAACAGCTTTAGCTTCTCCACTTAATTCTAAAGAGGAATCGACATCAGCAGTAGAAATGACACCTGCAGCAGAAACGACACCTGCAGTAGAAGCGACAACTGAAGTAAAAACGGCATCTGCAGTAAAAGCCACACCATCAATAGAAGCCACAAAAAAAGAAGCTGTAACAAAGTAGTCTCTACTCAAACATTAAAATAAGCAGTTTGATTAAAATCTACTATGAAATAGCAGATTGGTTATACCAGAGGGGTTTTGTACAATCGATTAATTTCCTTGCAAAAAGATAAATTAAATGAAATATCTATTACTTTATAAGTAAGCGCCAAATAGCGCCCACGTGTCTTTCCGTGGGCGCTTTATTGTATAATTTAATTAGTTTTCTTGGGGCATGGCTTTCAGTGCTTCATCTAACTTACAACGTGCATGTGCCCAACAGCCGACAAGCCTCACCTTTGGTATGTCGTTATAGCCTCGATAACCATCGACATGCATGAGGACAACACGTGAATATATGTTTGAAAATTACTTTGTGCGGCTGATCGAGGTAGATAATGTAACTTTAAAATAAAGTTTGATTAAAAACACTCCAAAAATCTGTTTATAACAACAAATAAAAATACTCCATTTTGAAAAAAGATTGATCAAAATGGGGTATTTTCGTTTGCTTAATTCATTAATTTTCATAAAAAAGTTTGATCATTTCGGTGATGCTTATTGTGTGAATCATGGAAAGGAGAGATTTTGATGAAAAAGCATACGATACTCATTTCTTTCTTAACGATAGTGTCCCTTTTGCTAGTCGCCTGTCAACTAGAACCAAAACGATCCGAAGCTAAGATTCATGGGGACCTTCCGTCTTCTAAAGAGGGAATTACAATCAAGCTTAAAAAAGAGCAATATACCACAAAGGATAATGAAGTCGCGGTTACTTTGCAAAATGATGGGAAGGTTACATTCCTTTACGGAACTAACTTTTTATTAGAGAAAAACGTGAATGGAACCTGGTATAGTGTTCCACTTAAAAAAGGAATGTTTTTTACCGATGAAGGGCATCTCCTTGCTCCTAACAAGACAGCATCCGAAGCGATTTTATTCGAAATTTTTAGTGAGGAACTTTCTGCTGGTAACTATCGTATTATCAAAAATTTTCGCGACTATGAAAAAGAACATAGCTCAGAGAACCAAGTAACTGTTGCTGCTCCTTTTAAACTAATCGAGCCGTAAAACAGATACATTATGTTGTATTGAATATAACACAATGATCCAAAATATTGCATTTAGTTTCCTTCTTGTAAACCAAACCAAGCGCCATCCCTTGAATGGTAAGGGATAGCGCTTGGTTTTTGTCTTTTTGTTGAATACAACATAATTGCATTTATGTTGTATTTGTTCAGCAGTATTGATCTAGTTATTCAGAGATTATACTATCCTAGCTAACAACAAAAAAACTATTTACTGACTAGATAAATAGTTTTTTGTTATGGTGTCTAAATTTAATACCAATTTACGTATTTGAGGCCATAAACAGAGCCAACTGTCATAAGAATTGACCAAATGACTAAACTGATTCCCATCCAAGTAATTACTCTAATTCTAGATGAACCTAGCAAAAGAGCTGTTAAAGCTGCTAAATCTGTTCCAAGTAACGAGGGTGAAAGCAAAGCAAACACTGGAAGACCATATTTTCCCCAAATATGTCTGGCTCTAATTTCCCCTTTTTTTCTCTCCGTTTGTTACGCCATTTAGAAATTTGTCTAAAAAATATTGCAAAGACTAAAACCATTATAAAATTTCCTGAAAAAGCAATAATCCCAACGGCTACAGGTGACATCTCCAACATAATACCTACTGGAATAATATAAAAAACATCCAGTAATGGCAATATTGATATTAAAAATAAAGCGATGTATTGCCAAATTCCATCTGCTTGTTGAACCCATTCAACCATCTGAATAACCCCTTGTAAAATAACATTATTTTCCATCTATTTATCTATTATACATTAGTAAGAAAAAACATTTAATATTCTTGTATTATTCAAAAGCAACAAAGTTTACGAAAAAAGCCTTTATTAAAATAAGCAGGCAAGACCTAACAAACCAAATACATAGCAAAAACCAGAAACATATATAAGGCCCACATAAAAGTCATCAAAAGAACCTAATCCCTTAGCCATTATTGCTAAACCTAACATTGTTACTACAATGGCACTTCCAGATCCTTTCAGATAATTGATCATTCTGGCACCTCAGTTAATTTATTTTGTATCAAAAACAAGCTGACTCCTTTTAACTCTACACCGAAATCCTAAATAGTTAATATTTTCTATTTTCGTTTCGAATCAATGTTCTCTTTATACTGCAAACAAACAGCCCGAAGAATCAATAAATTCTTTGGGCTGTTTGTTGTGAATGCCATATAATTACTATTATGTTGCATTGATTATATTAATTCTTACTTTCCAAAAGCACTGACTTATAAGTGTTTTTCATTCAAACAAATCTTTAAAATCCAGCTGCTGGTTTAATAGTTTTAAAATCTTTATCTTTGTTAATACCTTCGAAACCGATATGCAATTTCCATTCCCCAGCCTCTTTCACAAGATTCAAAGGCACCTGATAAACACTACCATCTTTCAACGTTAACACTGCCACAACCTTTGCCGTTTCTTCTGTCACATCTTTTACTTCTTTAATTTCATACTCTTCTACGGCTGAATCGTTGGCTGATGCCTCATAATCTTCAATTCTTTTTTGCCGATCAGGAAAACGCTCATCAATTACCAAATCTGCCATTTGTTCATATTCTTTTGCCTTGGATAACTCCAGATACTCTGTTGGGAACTCTTCCGGAGAAGAACTTTCCAGGATATACGACAATTGTCTATCTAATAACTATAAAAGAGACTGGAGATGATAAAGCTTTCAGTTTAAAAAGGGCTTTAATTACCAAACAAAAACACGCCCCTAGAGGCGTGTCAGAATTATTTTTCTTTGACAACATAACATCCGAACCTACGACCTACAGCTTAGGAGGCTGTTGCTCTATCCTACTGAAAACCCTTATATACCGCTGTTTCTTGTCCGTCCAGTCCAACGGTCATTTTCCGAACTTAGACCGTTATTGTCTTTTTTGTATTATAAGGGTTTAAATTATTGATTTCAACCGAGGAATTTCCTCATTGACCGCTACCCTGTCAAAGCGAAACAAGCTGTTTTCCTAATTTCAGACATAAATTGAAGAAAATAATGATCTTCCCCATTTGCGTACTTTTAATTTGCAAATTCATAACCTAATATAGATTACTATAATAACAAGCGTATAAAGCAAAAATTGGCGGGAATGAGTCCGGTTCAATACCGCCTTCACACCAGCCAATTAACTGCTTAGTATAAACTCTAACTTTTTGGGGGCACACCAGTTTAACGTCCTACTTCGCTTTTACCTTGAATTGGGACACTTCCATCTGTTCCCCCATTCCATCAAGATTCTTTGACCCAAAGTTATCGAGCAATGCACGCACTTCATCTGTTGACTCTGTGCTCATTAATTGATTTCTTAATTCACTTGCCCCTCGAAACCCACGGACATATATCTTAAAAAAGCGATGAAGAGCCTTGAACGGACGTAGCTCTAATTTTGAATATTTATCATGGAGATCCAGATGCAACCTTAAGAGATCAAGCAATTCCTTACTACTATGATCTCTCGGCTGCTTTTCAAAGGCAAATGGATTATTGAAAACACCACGCCCAATCATAATCCCATCAATACCGTATTGATGAGCGAGCTTTAAGCCAGTTTGACGGTCAGGAATATCCCCATTGATCGTCAAGAGTGTATCTGGTGCCACCTGGTCACGAAGTTTCTTAATCTCCGGGATTAGTTCCCAATGAGCATCTACTTTGCTCATTTCCTTTTTTGTACGCAGATGAATGGAAAGATTAACAATGTCTTGTTTCAATATGTGTGTTAGCCAGTCGTGCCATTCGTCTACATCCGTGTAACCAAGCCTTGTCTTTACACTTACGGGCAATCCTCCTGCTTTTGCTGCTTGTATTAAATCTGCTGCAACTTCTGGACGACGGATAAGGCCACTTCCCTTCCCATTCTGTGCCACATTAGGTACAGGACAGCCCATATTGATATCCACACCCCGATAGCCTAGTTTCGCCATACCAATACTCATTTGCCGAAAGTATTCAGGCTTATCCCCCCATATATGGGCTACAATTGGTTGTTCATCCTCTGTAAAAGTCAAACGCCCACGCACACTATGGATCCCCTCTGGGTGACAATAACTCTCCGTGTTTGTAAACTCTGTAAAAAACACATCAGGTCTGGCTGCTTCACTCACTACATGGCGAAAAACAACATCCGTCACATCTTCCATTGGTGCCAGTATAAAAAAAGGTCGTGGTAAATCACGCCAAAAATTATCTATCATATTCAAATTCAAATCCTCTCATTATGGGATACCAGGCCAATCCCTTATCCCAAAATTAAAAAGCAAAATGCCCCTGCTTCTTTTACACTTATACCATGCTTAAGCACTTTTTATCAAACTGATCGGAAATGTTTATTTTAACTTCACAATCTCTGTACAACCAAAATAATCTCCTGCTAAAATCCACTCCATCAACCAGCATTCCACTGTTCGAGTTAAAATAAAGTTTTGCTAAACAAATTGATGCCCTGTTCCCAAAATCAAAATAAACCGCTTCGGCACCAACATGGCACCAAACCCACTTTTCAGCACAGAAAAACAAAAAAGACCACCTCCGAAGAAGTGGTCTTTCACGCCAAAACCCTTTCCCCATAAGGGTTTTAAAGGGTTTATATTTTATGATTCCTACCGGGTTCGAACCTGCGACCTCTACCCTGTTAATGTGACATAAGCCATCTGATTGTATCTGATAAGTATCTATTAAGAACAAATCCCACTTTTTTTAAGTATGTATATCTCAATACCATTTAATAAAAAAAATCACTCCTGCAATGATGTTCAAAATCCCAGAATAAAAATAATCTATCCTATTATAAGTTTGTAAATAAACGATTATTGCACAGGTTACCAATATTACCTGTAAAAACAGTATAGGTTTAATTCTGTCTTCAAGAAATTGTTTTCTAAAAAATGTAAGAATTGTTTTATCTCCTAAATAAAAATTAAATATCCTTTGTCTTATAACCATTTTTCCCAATGATTTCTTGTTCAATTATCCTGCTTCGTTAATTGAAGAAGAAATCCTTTTACAACTCGTACCTTTTAGACAATTATTCAAAAAAAGATAAAATGAACCGATATCTAGGTAGTAGACCGAAACTGTTCAACAAAGAGAGCTCAATTGTGAGAGTCATCAAATTTTACAATAAAAAACACCTAGAATATTTAGGTGCCTTTATAACTTATCGATTTAACTTCTTTTTCGTTCGTTTAATCTTAATAACTTTATATACAAGAAAAACCAATGAAGCTAAAAGAACGAGCCAAAACAACTGGAAAGTTATATCAAACCAATTGATAGCCGAGGTATTCATTAAACCTGCCTCCCAAATTTATGTATATTGATTTATTAAATGGAAACCGGAGAGTAATCAACAGTTCGAAGATATAAGTAAGCAGCACTAATCCCAACTTAGACGGCAATTGACACAAATTGTGTATTAAGAATTAAAAATTAAGATGTCATTGCTACAGTGAATAATACTATAAATAGGCAAACTAAAACAAAGGCTAGGATTGTAAGTAAAATCTTATTCCTTAATCGGATAGTACCCAAACGGTTATAAAGTCTATTTGTCAAACTAATGGTTACTATAGCGAGGAAAGCAATTATACCTATTGCGAGTAAATCAACAGAGCCAAATGGTTTGCTGATGTATTCATCAGAATAATAATTGACAGCAATAAGTGCACTGATTAATACGAATTGATAAACAAAAAACTTAAGGTGACTCATATATGGATTGCCCCAATTCCGTAGGTGTCTTGTATCTAAATTATAGTTTTTTCTGAAAAATAACAAGTAAATCATTAATCAACAGTACGAACAAAAAATTAAACAACCTTATTGTTTTTCAGACAACTTTTTGGTCTTTCAATAAAATACAGCCTTCAGATTTCCTAGCCGTAAAAAAAAAGACAAAGCAGTCTCAATTAAATTGAAAATTATAGAGCTATTATTGAGCTAAAAAATAAGCTCCCATTATTGGAAGCCTATTTCTCGTGCTACGCTTGGATCAAAATATTTAAGAACAAACTCTTTTTCTTGTTCTGAAGTTGCAATTCCTGTTGCAGCTCCTTTAGTTGCCTTCAATCTAGTGTGAAGATAATTATGCTCATGATCGATTGCGCTAAAATTTCCTTCTTTCCACCTTTGGGCTACATAAAGTAAATCTGGATCGTATTCTGGATGATTTTTAAGGTGTGTGATAAGCTGGTCGATTGTTGAAGGCGTCATTGGGACAGCTCCCCATACATCTTCCGCTATAATCTTCTGGTGTGTCATCAAATGCATAACACGGATTACATCTGATTCTGAGTATCCAAATTTGAGATCGTCGCTGTTTTTTACAATACCATCTACGTGAACATTTTCTCCTTCAAGAGCGACGACTTCTACATCTTTTCCTGTTTCGGTCTTATACTTTGCTTCAAGAGCCTGTTCTCTTGCTACTTCCATTTCCCTTGTTTCTGGTGTTCTTTGATTCTGGGCTTTTGTTGCAGGATCATTAAATCCTTCGATTATTCTAGTTTCTTCAAGTTCTGTTTCATTCGTAAGCAGTTCTTTATTATTATTTGAAACTTCTCCAGCTTCCTGCACTTCTTTTTTTCACTGACCAAAAATGTTTCAAGGCTGATCATAACGACTACTAGGCCAATAATTAGGGTCCACCCAATTGTTTTTTTCAAAGCCCATCTTCCTTTCTATCCATTTAAGAAGAATTTCTTATAGACCTATAATTATCTTATGTGAAAGCCGTATCCATTTGTCGATACGGCTTTATTTCATTTTTAAGAAAGGATAAGATAATACTAATCCTAATAAATATAAAATTATTAAAAGGTAAACAGGTAGTAAATGTATAAAGGTTGTATATCCAATATATATATGCGTTCCAATCCCCGCTATAAACGCAGGTAATGCCCCGACAGCAAGGGTATTCCAAACCCAACGTTCCCCTTTTCTGAAACCCCACAAGGAAAGCATTAAAAAAAGCAAACCAACACTTATAAGGGCACTGCCAAATCCTGCTCGGTCATGTGCAATAACGGGAATCAAATTGTTACTCATACTATCTAACATTTGAGGTGACATACACAAGAAGCTTAAATCAGTTGGTACAAAAACTTTGGATACACCTATAGTAGAAATAACTATACCGCCTACTACTATCAAAAATCCTAGTATAATAAACATGAGTTGTCCATAAAGCCCGTATTGCCACGCTTTATCATTCTTTCCATGAATAGAATATGGGGTACTTGTGGCTCTTTTTCCTTCCCTAAAACTAAAATAATATACCGGCAATAAGAAAAGCCAAAATAAACCGTGTAACCAATCAAAGTAACCGAAGCCGATAAAAAGAAAAATACCTAGAAATCCTACGATTGCTGCACTATGAAAAGCAATCCTTGCCCAATGCATGCCATATTTAATTCCGTGTCGTGCAAGCTGGATGTACAATATTCCTCCAGATATCATCGTTCCAGCTAGAGCTATTCTATCATGTGCCATAAATGATAAGATGAGTGGATTTACTTGTAGGATATCAGCTTTTGTCAGTCCGATAAACGATTCATCATAAGGGAGGATAATACTCGTAAATGCAAAATATAAGGCAATGATTCCTCCAATTACGATGGAGAGACCAAACAGAAATGACCAGTACCAGTTTTGTTTTTTAATAGGTCGGGCTTCTTCATATAATAATCGTTCATGAATTCGCTTTGGTAACCCTGGCCCAGCTTTTACATAGCCATCTGTTAGCATTACCAGATCTGCACCAGCACGAACTAAAGCACCAGCCTCCTCTGGTGTCTCCACACCGCCAGAGGTTATGACCATTAGCTCAGGATGTAAATCTTTAACCTGTTTTGCCATTTTAGCTAGGCATTCATTTGCATTTGCAACTTCATGCCAATAGCTGTCCTCCGTTCGATGAGGAGCATTTACGACAATACCTCCAATACATGTATGCTGTATTAATTTCCCCATTTCTAATTTTTTTTTGTTAATTTCATCAGCAGAAAAAGATACATAAAAAGAACGCTCTAAACATATTAAACTTTGATCTACATATGAGTTAATTTGCTCACTTGTTCCGATGAAAATGTCTACAAAAGGCGTTAAATGTTGTACAATTATGTCCCATTCATTTCTTTTTACTTGTGCATCTATCTTAGCAAATATAGGAATTCGAATATTCAGACTTGTTAATTTTTTAATCGCCAATTTGAGAGGGACCTTCTCTTGATGATTAGAAAACAGAATATGACTATTTTCCCTTCTTGGTTCTATTTGGTTTTTAGGTTCGTTTAACACGATTGGTCCAATTTCTACAAATCCGAAGCCTAATTCTTGGAAGGCGTTAATACCTGACAAATTAGGATCAATATGGCCACTTAACCCAATAGGAGAAGGAAATCTAGTATGATAAATTTCCTTTTGAAATTCCCGTGGGGGTTTCATATGCCCTAAAAATCCAATAAGATCCCGACCACCCGGAATGGATGATATTGTACTCATGGATTTATGAAGAAACTCTCGGCTTGTTTTCGGCCTTGTTTTATCTAGTAAAAGTTTTTTTAATGGATGATAAGACCAGTCTGGCATAAACAACACCTTCTAAACATTAATTTAGGCTACTCTTTTTACTGTATCGATCTTAAGTCACTCATTTATTTTTCCTTCTCTAATTCTAGCATGTATAGCTACAAAGCATAAACTGTCCTTTTCTGTTATTTAACGAACTGGTGCTAAAATTCAATAAATGCGCCACAGCTTCAACGGCCTTTGATCTTCCACAATTGGGCGCGATTGAGGACATTCGAGAAATATTTACTCATTTATCAATTTCCATCCTAGAAGAAAGTCTTTTTAAATAAATGAAGTTTTTCATTAAAATTTGGGAGCGTCAAGAATTTTGTGTAAATGACGGAACCCCTATACTTATAAACCGTCATTTAGTCTGTTGATTTGAACCTGGCTGCGAGCTCCGCACGTGCTTGATCGAAACCGATATGACATCGTCTAGCGAAGCGTTCGTTCTACTCTCCCAATCCTCCACCAA
>NZ_LQWY01000002.1 GCF_001643235.1 Domibacillus aminovorans | reverse complement strand
ATGGTGGACAAAATCTTAAAAATGAAGCATTAAGACTTCTAACCGCAGGAACTGCGGGGATAGCCTAATCGATAACTGACGTATACGTTGGTGATCTTAGGAATCCACCACTTCAAGCAACTCGTAAGAGTTCTAAGTGGCGGGTGGTTCAAAAAGAAAGAAGGTGAATATCATTCTTTCAGTCACACATTTAGACGGGCGGTGTGAGCCGCTCGCACTCATTAAAAATCCGGAAATAGAGGAAGAAGTGAACGGGGTATTTTCCCTGACGTTCACTTCTTTTTTGTTTGATCGAAAGAACAGCAACATTAAGAATCCTGGCCACGAATTATTAGAAGAAGAATGCATTGTCGATTTTAATGGTCAAGAATTTAAAATTAAAAACGTTACTGGAAACGGAACAAGTAAAAATGTTCGGGCCACGCATATCTTTTTTGAGCTCACTGGTCACAATGTTGAAGGCATTCAAGGTGGCACACGAACAGCAGAGGAACAGGCTTCCTTTATTTTAGCTGGTACCGGATGGACGTATGAAGTGCAGGGCGTCATTCTGCCACAGTTGTTTCTCGATGCATTTGGCAACAGTAATGCTGTGCAGCTCATCCGTTTAATGTGTGAAACGCTCAAATGCGAAGTGCAGATTATGCCAGGACGACATTTGATTTTCGCTCAGGAGATCGGTCCGGATGAAGATTTTCAGTTTCGATTTAAACACAACATTAGCAGCATTGCACATTCAGTCGATTCTACTGATCTATACACGGCGATTAAGGGTTATGGGAGCAATAACCTTGCGGTTGAATATCAGGCGCCAACAGTACAACTGTACGGCGTAATTTATGCTGATCCGGTTTACGATGATAACTTTAGCGTGTCTGCTGATTTAACGGAACACATTAAACAAGAGCTTGGTGATCGATATCTGCCGAAAATCTCGATAGATGTTTCGATCGCGGAATTGAATGAACAAGGTTATAAAGGGATTCCGGATCTCGGGGAACGAGTCTGGTTGATCCATCCGAAACTAGACCTGCTGCTGAAAACTCGAGTCATGAAAAGGCAGGGAAATCCGCTTGTGAAAGGCGGCATGAAAGTAACGTTATCAAATGTCAAAGCGGCATTTTCAGACGTGCTCACTGAAACAATTGTGGATCTTGATGCAAGTAAAAAAGAGTACCGTTCGAAAATTGAACAGACGAATGAGCGCATCACACTCGAAGTGGAGCGGCTGGATGGTGAAGTATTAGAAGTTTATGCCCGAATTCAGATCGAATCGGATCGTATTACCTCAGAAGTTGGACGACTTGATGGTGAAGTTTTAGCAGCGAACAGTCGTATTACGCAATTAGCGGACAGTGTGACGATAGAGGTTAATCGTATTGATGAGGATCTCGGAGAACTAGAGACGCAAGTACAGATCAACGCAGGAGAGATAAGTAGCAAAGTCAGCTACACGGATTATAACGGAGTCGAGATGATATCCCGTATTAATCAGACAGCCTCTGCTGTGACGATTAGCGCTTCGAAAATTGATCTAAATGGTATCACAACAGTGGCCGATTCACTTTGGTTAGGGAGTACAATCGGGGGAGAGAAAAACATTTACTTTAGCAACTTTTCTCGAATCACTTCCTTGAATAATGGCGATCTAGAACTTGAAGCTAATGGTGATTTACATTTGTCGGCATTGGCATCATTAAGTAAAGTAAGGTTTGACAATGATGTTGGTGTGAAAAGCATCGTGGATTTATCGACGGCTCAATCAGTCATATATGGAAACAATAAACCCTCATCTGTCAGTTATGCAGACGAAGCAGGGTATGCATCATCAGCGGGTAGTGCTAACACAGCAGGCAACGCGTGGCTGTTGAATGGTCTAAGTGACAATGCATTTTCACGTTCAGGCCACGTGCATCCTGGTAATCAATATGTCAAACCGTGGACGACTCAAACGATAGAACTAAGGGTTGATACGGGGAATGGTCGATTATACGTCTACAATGGCAGTTTTGAAGGATATGTTAACTTAATCTAATCGTATAAAAGGGAGGCGCAACGAATGGATTCAAAAGTAGATTATGAAAAAACAATTAAAACGTTAAAGTCTCAATTACAAAGGGTTCAATTAGCTTTAGCTTCAATGTCTAGCGAGTCACAAAAAGCGGGTGAAACTACTGCTTTTATCATGGCAGATTTAAAAATGGAGCAAGTTGCCCATCAGGAAACATTAAAAGAAAATGAATTGTTATTGCAAAAGATTTCTGATTTAGAGCGGCAGTTGAAAGAACAGGGAGATCCGCAAGCGTCATAATAACTTCAGGAAGGCGGTACTGCCGTGGATAATAATTTACAAGCACAGGTCCATGATGTGAAAATATCCCTTGCTAGAATGGAAGGGAAGCTAGATGCGTCGCTTGAAGTAAAAAAAGATGTACGCGTGCTAAGAGATGCTCAAGAGAAAACGGATGACATCGCAAAAGAAGCGTTGCAGATAGCGAAGCAAAACGAAAAAGATATTTCAGGGATAAATCAAATGATGAAGTGGGGGCTAGGCATTACGTTTAGCGTCTTAACGCCGGTTGTTTTATTTATTTTAAACAGAATGTGAGGGAGAAATGAACATGAAAAATATCGATAACGGGACCATCGTCCGCACGTTGGTTCTTTTTGTTGCGTGGTTTAATCAACTTTTAGCGGTAAAAGGATATTCACCACTGCCATTTGATGATGAAATGATTGAGATGGGTGTATCGACAATCATTGCTTTTTGCGCGTCGGTATGGGCATGGTGGAAAAATAACAACATCACACGAAAAGCACGTCGTAACGAAGAAATATTAAAGAAGGAGGGCTTGAAGTGAATAAAGAAATCATAATTGTCATCGATTTTGGCCATGGGCTTCCCGATCCAGGTGCAGTGAAGTACGGCCAAGAATATCAATACGCAGCGTCAATAGGCCGTGAAATTGCAAAGCGCCTGCCGGATAATGTAAAGGTTATTTACACGCGTACATCCGATAAAGCGTTGAATGTTGATAAAGGCCGTGATTTAGCAGCGCGATGTGCCATAGCTAACAAAAATGGTGCTGTGATTTTTGTGTCTATTCATCTTAATGCAGGCGGCGGTACAGGTTATGAAACATTAGTTTATTCGCCAAATGAAGAAGCTAACATTGTTCATGCAGAAATTAAAAAGGTGTTGGATAAATACAAGGTAAAAGATCGTGGAATTAAAAAGCGTCCAGATTTAGTGGTGTTGAAAGGGACGAACGCAACTGCTTTGTTGCTTGAAATGGCTTTTATTGATAATAAGGCTGATATGGATCTGCTTAATAACCAGACATATTTTAACGAGCTATGCCAGGCAACAGCGGATGGTATCTGTAAAGCGGTCGGTGTAACTCCTAAATCTGTGACAGGCTCAAGTGCAGTTGCGACAGGTTCAGATCAAGTAAAAGAGGAGGAAACAAAAGTGGCAGAACAGTATAAAAAAGACGCAGCACCATCTCCTCGATTTGAAGAAGCACAGAAGTGGGCAAAAGAAAACGGCATCAGTGATGGCACGTATCCGCAACGTCCGGTTACACGAGAAGAAGTGTGGTCTATGATGCATCGAATGAGTAAGGTAAAATGAACATGAGAATGCCCCGGTTACGCGTTTGCGGCCGGGGTTTTTTGTTTTACCAAGTTCCTAAACTCTGTCCGAATGCTTCTACTTCCGGTGTCATAAATTCCATTTTTGAAGCTGCCAATACTACATCGGTCATAGGTTTTTCGGCGTCAGGTGCAAATTGATCTTTTTGAACAATGTACATAGCAATTTTCTGTCCACCCTGGGTAACAGCTATAGTTATTGTTTCCGCTCCTTCGACATCCGTTTGCTGAAGGAAATCGTAAGTCTGTTTGATGACATGTTGAACAGCTAATCCAGGGGCTAATTCTTCACTCATGGCAACAAAAACTGTAACATGCTTGTTAATATCGATTGCATCGGTAACTTCAGTTTCTTTAGCAAATTTAAAAACAGAAGTATCTATAGACTTTTCTTCTGCCGCGGCTATATCCTCAGGTGCATCCTCTGTTAACAATCCCAGATCCGTGATAACATCAACTTTCCCGTCGTTAAAAAGAATAGATACAGTTGCGTCTTTTTCCACACCGTCTTCTCCAATGTAGTTATAATCGATTAGTTCACTGTCTGGAATCTCATGTATTTCCTCTGGCTTTCCGCCGACAATAATTTCTACTTCATCAAAAGACATTCCTTCTTCCAGCTGTTTAAATTCTGCGGTCGTAATAGTAGCTGGATCACTTCCACACCCGGCAAGCGCAATGATGCCGGCAGCCACTAGCACTTTTAATTTCATACAAATCCCTCCATATGGCTTTTTTACTATCATACGACAAAATGTGAGAAAATTGGGAAAGATATTCAAGGAAAACAAAAAGGCCCCATCCTCAATTGTAAGGAAAGGGCGGCATGATATACAGCTTTATCGTGATACCATCTGTGATACCGTTTTGTATGTTAGGTGTTGCTTTGAACCAAAAACGTACCAAGAATGTACCAATATTACTGAAATTCGTTCAAATTTGTTGACCTTTATATTTTAGTTTCTTCTATTATATAGCTGAATTTAATGACGTTGACCTTTGATGAAATATTGATTCTAAAAAAATTTGAGATGGAAGGTTCAATCGGTTAATACAACAAAAATCCCCTTTCGCGAGGGGATTTTTTTGATAGAAAAAAGTCTAGGTTGCACTCAATAAACATCTTGAATATTGGCGAGCTGTTCGTCCGCAATTGAGGCATCTCCAATATGGTGTGTGCTTGTGTTCGTGATATCCTCTTGAATGCTGGCGAGCTGTTCATCGACTATTCTGGAATCTTCAATGTGTTGTGTAATCGTGTTCGTAATGTCGTTGAAATAGCTGCTCGTATTTTCGATGAGGTGAATTGCATCATCGCTCAACTTTTTCTGGCTGTTCATACCACTTAGTGAAGCACGGGCATTGTCACCAACCTTGTTGGAAATTTGGGCCATCTCAGCCATCATTGACATAACTTGGCTATTAATGCTCGTTGCCATTTTCAGCACATCTTGGTTGCTGTATGTTGCTTTTTCGGCATCTTCAATTTTCGCTTGAATCGTTGTCGTCACTTCTTCAATATGCTTTGTGCTTTCAGCTGTGCTTTCAGCTAGTTTTCGTACTTCTGCTGCGACAACGGCGAAGCCTTTCCCATGTTCGCCGGCACGTGCGGCTTCAATGGAGGCATTAAGTGCAAGTAAATTTGTTTGGCTGGCGATCGAGCTGATTACTTGAACGATGTCTTTAATTGTTTTCGAATGTTCGCCGAGCTCTTTCATACTTTCTGCCGTGTCATTCATCTGACGCTCTAAGCTATGGACAAGCCGTGTGTTTTCATTCATCATTTTTTCATGTTCGGTCGTTTTTTGGGACAGTGCACCGGATGAATCAAGCAGTAATTGGCCGGTATCGACAAGTTGGTGAGAGTTGTTGCTCGTTTGTTCACCAAGCGTTTTTACTTCATCAAATTGGCGTTGAATTTGCGCGATAAGTTCTTCGAGATCATAGTGCTGTTGATTAACTTGCTGATGCTGTCCAATTGTGTTTAGCACTGTATCTTCAAACTGTTCGAAAAATTGAGCGTGTGTTTCTTGAAGGTGTCTATTTTCCTGTTCTAATTGTGCAATACGTTCGTTTGCTTCCTTTAATTCTATATTCATCTGCGTTTTTTGTTTTGATTTCCCCCAGGCCATGATACTTCCTCCTCATTTCGTTACCAATAGTGTAACAGAATTTTGGTCTAATAGGTGAAAAGTCTTATATGGATTTTCAAAATTAACATAAGCTTAATAATTATGCTACACTCTTTATATGAGGTGATCACGTATGATTTATACGGGTGTAACAGGATGGGGGGATCACGATACGCTTTATACACAAGGTGTACGGTCCCGTGATAAATTGACGGAATACGCGGCTCATTTTCCGACAGTTGAAGTTGATTCGAGCTTTTATGCCGTACAACCGGAGCGGAATATGCGCAAGTGGACTGATGAAACGCCGGATGGCTTCCGTTTCGTCGTAAAAGCATATCAAGGAATGACCGGACACGAGCGGGGCGACATTCCATTTGAGTCAAAAGAAGAGATGTTTCATGCGTTTCAATTGTCGCTGCTGCCGATGATTGAATCAAATAAGCTGGCGATGGTTTTGTTTCAATTTCCGCCATGGTTTGACTGTACACGTAAAAATGTCACGTATCTTCGGTATTGCAAAGAAAAAATGGGCGATGCGCCGCTTGCGATCGAATTTCGCAATCAAACGTGGTATAAAGCCGCTTTTATTGATAAAACACTTACTTTTTTAGAACAGGAAAAATGGATTCATACAGTATGTGATGAACCGCAGGCTGGCGATGGATCGATTCCGATTGTGCTTCAGGCAACCCATAAAGAAAAAACATTGATCCGTATGCACGGACGCAACCGGATCGGGTGGCAGAAAAATGGAAATAAAAACTGGCGGGAAGTACGCTATTTGTATCGCTACAACGAGCATGAACTGCGACAATGGGTTCACTTTACAAACGAACTTAAAACGCAGTCTAAAGACGTATATATACTGTTTAACAATAATTCCGGCGGTGATGCGGCAGACAATGCAAAGCAGTTTCTCGATCTCTCCGGCATTTACTATGACAATTTAGCCTCACGTCAGCTTGATCTTTTTTAGGAGGACCACTCGTTATGGAATGGCTTATTTTACTCGCGATCGGGCTTATTGCCGCAGCGATCGGCGCACTCGTCGGTCTCGGCGGCGGCATTATTATTGTGCCGGCGCTGCTGTTTCTTGGCGGCACATCACTGCTTGATCCGGTCTCACCGCAAATCGCGGTCGGCACGTCATCGGTTATTTTAATCATTACCGGTCTGTCGTCAACGCTCGCCTACATGAAGCAAAAAAAGGTGGATTATAAACTCGGCTTTATTCTTTTTATCGGCAGTGCACCAGGCAGCATCATCGGCGCGTATGCGAACAAAGGACTCGACATGAGTCTGTTCAGCCTGTACTTTGGCTTATTTATGGTGTTTATGTCATTCGTACTCATGTTTAAAAATCGTGCAAAACCGATACTTGGTACACGTGGTATACTCCGAACATTTACTGATAACGAAGGCACGCATACATATTCAATCGAGCCGATTACTGGAACGCTCGCCTCGTTTATTGTTGGCTTTTTTGGCGGACTGTTCGGCATTGGCGGCGGCTCGCTTATGGTACCCGCGATGATTATGTTATTTGCGGTTCCGCCGCACGTCGCGGTGGCGACATCGATGTTGCTGATTTTCTTATCGGCAGGTGTCTCAAGCATTACGCACATCTCGCTCGGCAATGTTGAATGGCTATACGCCGCTGTACTCGTCCCGGGCGCTTGGTTTGGTGCTAAACTCGGTGCCTGGCTGAACGCGCGAATCGCCTCGAAAACGGTTGTGCTTCTGCTTCGTCTCGTTCTTATTTTTGTCGGTGTCCGTCTCATCTGGCAGGGCATCATTTAAAAGGTGGAATTATTTATGAAAAAAACGATACATATTTACCATACAAACGATTTACACAGTCATTTTGAAAATTGGCCGCGCATTGCTCTTTTTTTAAAGGAAAGAAGACACATTCATGAAGAAGCAGGCGAATACATATTTACGTTTGATATCGGTGATCATGTAGACCGCGCACATCCTTTAACAGAAGGGACGCTCGGGTCTTTCAATGTGGAGTTATTAAATAAGTCAAGATATGATGCGGTCGCTATTGGAAACAATGAAGGCATTACATTACCGAAAGAAGGGTTAAATCGCTTATATAAACAGGCGAAGTTTGCGGTTCTCTGCGCGAATATTTTTGATCAAAATGGTGCGCGTCCAGAATGGGTATTGCCGTACACCTTCTTTCAGGCGGGGGATGTGACGATTGCGGTGACGTCCGCAACGGCGCAGTATACAGCTTTTTATGAAGAGATTGGCTGGGAGATTAAAGATCCGTTGGACGAGTTGAAAAAGCAAATTAAAGCGCTCAAAAAGCGAGCAGATCTCGTTGTCGTGCTGTCCCATCTCGGCATGTATGACGATGAAAAAATAGCGCAGGAAACAGAAGCAGACGTTATTCTTGGGGGACATACGCATCACATATTTCACGAAGGAAAAGAAGTAAATGGTACATTGCTTGCGGCGGCTGGAAAATATGGTTATTTTACCGGTCATGTGGAAATTATTATTAATGAAGAAACACGTACCATTTGTGCAAAACGGGCACACGTATATGAAACGAATCAGTCACTAAAAGCGCCATACGATGAAAAAGAACAGCAGGAATCTTTTATAAAACGTGGGAAAAAGGTGCTGTCTATACCGGTTGTGCATCTTGAAAAGACATTAACGAGCGATTGGTTTAAGCCATCTGTATTGCCGCAAATGTTGACAGAAGCGCTGACGGAATGGTGCAGTGCAGATTGTTCGTTTTTAAATGCAGGTGTTGTGCTCGGAAATTTATCAGCCGGCACGGTGACGAAATACGATATTCACAGGTTGCTTCCCCATCCGATTAATCCGTGTGTGATTGAATTGACCGGAGCGGAACTATCCGAAGTACTGCGCCAGACGCGTGACGAAAATTGGGCGCATATGCAAATTAAAGGACTCGGTTTTCGCGGGAAAGTGATGGGGCGATTCGTCTACGACCGGATTGAGATGGACGGCCCAGCTTTTTTCATCGACGGGAATGTACTTGATTTGAAAAAAACGTACAAACTGGCGACACTCGACATGTTCACATACGGTCATTATTTTGCAGGACTTCACCGGGCACGTATGAAAACATATTTTATGCCGGAATTTTTACGCGACGTATTAGAATGGAAATTATTGAAGTTATGAAGCCTCTTTCCGCATACAATGCGGAAAGGGGGTTTTTTTATGCGACGACGAAGAAAATGGCGAAGCAAGTCACAGTTGTCCATACGCCACCGCTTTATGATGGCTGTCCTTTTATTTATCATCGGTATTTTATTTATTTTATGGCTGATTAACAGGAATATTCAGCCGGTCATCTTAAATTTTGCAGACATGCAAACCGAAAAAATTGCTTCGATGGTGTTACAAAAAGCCATAAGTAAAGAAATTACAGAAAACCTTGATATAAAAGACATTATGATTACAGAGAAAGGAGAAGGAGGTGCAACAACTTTCAACGCGGAAGTGATCAATAAAGTGCTCGCTGAAGTAACCGAACTTGCGGAGGAAAATTTAGATCAAGCAGAGGCAGGAAACTTACAAGAGCTAGAAAAGTTGTCAGGTGTTGATATTGATGTGAAAAGGACCATGCAAGGAGAAGGAATTGCCTATACCATTCCACTCGGACAGATTACGAACAACGCGATACTCGGCAATCTCGGGCCGCGGATACCGATTCGATTTTATGCACTCGGAGACGTTAACTCCAATGTGAAGACGAAAGTGGAACCGTTTGGCATTAATTCAGCCTATGTTGAAGTATACATTGCACTCGAAGTCAATGTGAAAGTGATCGTGCCATTTGCATCAGAGACGAGAGTAGTCAAGCAAACATTGCCAGTCGCGATGGGGCTTGTACATGGCACTGTACCGAATTATTACAATCCGGATTCGGTCGGTATCCCAGCAAAATAATGTGGTGGTAAAGGTTCGTGTTTTCTGATAAGATGCAAACGAAATTAAACGCATGAGCAATGAACGCAGTCTCTCATTGCTTTTTTTGTATGCTTATGTAGAGGAGAAATAGTATGGAAAATACAATCTTTTCACTGTTACCGCCAGTACTGGCGATTATCATGGTGATCGTAACGTGCCGTGTCCTTTTGTCACTTGGTGTAGGCATTATCGCAGCAGCATTATTGCTAGTGGAGTTTAGTATTGGCAAAACGGCTTCCATCGTATGGTCTGCTTTTTCAGACAATGTTTATACGGTGACTGAGGGCGTTTTTGAATGGAGTATGTGGAATTTATACATCATTTTCTTTTTGCTCATTCTCGGTATGATTACCGCATTTATTAATATTTTTGGCGGCAGCCGCGCATTTGGCGAATGGGCAGTAAAACGTGTGAAATCACGTGCGAGCGCGCAAGTAATGGCGGCACTGCTTGGTATTCTTATCAATGATTATTTTAATGCGTTAGCGGTCGGGCAAGTATCACGTCCGATTACAGACCGTTACTGAATTTCCCGTACGAAACTTGCCTATATTATCGATTCAACATCTGTACCGGTTTGTGTAGTCGCGCCGGTTTCAAGCTGGGGTTCTACATTATCGGCTTGACCGGGGCATATTGACAGCTTATCAAGTGGAGATTTATCAGCATATATGCAAATGATACCGATGAATTATTACATCTGGGCGGTACTTGGTATGGTATTCGTTGTTGCGCTGTTGAACAGAGATTTTGGTCCGATGAAAAAGCATGAAGATCGTGCGATTCAAACGGGCGAGGTCGTTTTTCATGGACGTAAAATTCCAGCTGTACTAGCAGATTCGGTATTTGGAGACCATTGCTCGCCAATTCACGACACAATCATTTTGTCCTCAACGGGTGCTGGTAGTAACCATATCGATCACGTAATGACGCAAATTCCGTATGCACTTCTTTCGGCGGTCATTGCGATGATCGGCTACCTTATGCTTGGTTTTACGGGCAGCACATTTGCAGGACTGTTCGTCACATTTGCATTGCTCGGTGCGATTGCATTTTCCTTGAAAAAGAAAAAAGTAGCTAATCAGTAATATATTCTCTTGCCTGCTTGTATCATACAGAAGGGTCTTATTAATGAAAGAAGCCAGGGATGTCTGTTATAGGCAGTTCGGCTTTTATTTAGTTAGTAATTATGATAGAGTTAGCCTTATATTGTCCAATGATTGGAGATGAAGCAAATGAGCACAAAAGAAGAATATTTGCGTAAACCGGAATGGTTAAAAATAAAATTGAACACGAACGAAAACTATACAGGTTTGAAGAAAATGATGCGCGAAAAGCAATTACATACCGTTTGTGAAGAAGCAAAATGTCCAAACATTCACGAATGCTGGGCTGTTCGCCGTACCGCAACCTTTATGATTCTGGGCAGTGTCTGCACGCGTGCATGCCGTTTTTGTGCTGTGAAAACAGGTCTTCCAACAGAGCTTGATTTAGAAGAACCGGAACGCGTAGCAGATTCTGTTGTGCAAATGAATTTAAAGCATGTAGTAGTCACAGCAGTAGCCCGTGATGACTTAAAAGATGGCGGCGCTTACGTCTTTGCGGAAACGGTTCGGGCAATTCGTCGGAAAAATCCGTTTACATCGATCGAAGTCTTGCCATCTGACATGGGGGGCATTGAAGAAAATCTGCAAATGCTTATGGATGCAAAACCGGATATTTTAAATCATAATATCGAAACAGTGCGCCGTTTGACACCGAGAGTTCGTGCACGCGCGAAGTATGACCGCTCACTCGAATTTTTGCGCAGAGCGAAAGAAATGCAGCCAGAGATCCCGACGAAATCAAGCTTAATGATCGGTCTCGGCGAAACAAAAGAAGAAATCATCGAAGTAATGGATGACCTTCGTGCGAACAATGTGGATATAATGACGATCGGCCAGTACTTACAGCCATCGAAAAAACATTTGAAAGTCGTGAAATATTATCATCCGAACGAATTTGCAGAGCTGCGTGAAATCGCGATGACAAAAGGATTCAGTCACTGTGAAGCGGGTCCAATGGTGCGTTCTTCTTACCATGCCGATGAACAAGTAAATGCAGCAGCAAAAGCGAGACATGAAAAAGGCGAGGCGCAGGCAGCAAAATGATTACCATTCAAAATGATACCTATGACCTCATTGAAGAGCGGATGGATGGTTTTAACGACGAAGCCTTCCGCGCCCGCTATAGTGACATTTTATCCAAATATGATTTCATTGTCGGCGACTGGGGCTACGGCCAACTGCGGCTAAAAGGATTCTTCGACGACGGCAACAAAAAAGCATCATATGATAATAAATATTCTACTATACGGGATTACTTACTCGAATACTGCAACTTTGGCTGCGGCTATTTTATTTTAAAAAAGCTGCCCGTCTCAAGTGCAAAATAAAAACCGGCCGATGAAGCCGGTTTTTTGTGTACAAAATTGCTAATGTGCGCGAATCTATGAAAATAGGAGCTAATCAAGAAAAAAGACCCTGTCCGCAATGAACAAAGCTTCATCATTAAATGACTTCATACAAAAATTCTTTTAATTCGGCTGCTTCTTCCTCGCTCAAATCAAATGCATACTCAATATAGCCGGGCTCGTCCAAATCATCGCGGCCAATAATCGCATACTTGTTTCCTTGTAAGTTTATAACGATCCGCTTTCCGTAGTAGCGGTCCGTTTGCATCAAGGCAAGATCATATCTCGCATGGTCACCAGCAAAACTGACGAAACGCGTCGTCGTCGTGTCCATTTCATCGTAAAGAAAAAAGCGTTCACTCATCGGTGGTCCTCCACTCGTTCATTTTCAACCATTGTATCACATGTTACAATAAGAGCGGAAAGGATGGATGCTTGTGTATTTTATTGACCGAAAAAAAATGGAAGCAACACTCCGCTTTATGGAAGAGCAATTGACCCTTTTTGAGCAACACTCGGTATGGGTAACACCGCTTGAACGGGCGGCGCTTGAACGCCTTGCGCAAAGAATCGTTGAATCGATCATCGATGTCGGCAACGCGATGATCGATGGTTTTATTATGCGTGACCCCGGCAGCTACGAAGACATCATTGATATTCTGAATGATGAAAAAGTTATTGCGCCAGAGCAGGCTATACCACTGAAAGATGTGATCGGTCTTCGCAAAACGCTCGTCCGCGACTACACCGATATTTCACATGATGAAATGGCGGCGCTGTTAATCGCGAATAAAAAAGAATTGATTGATTTTCCGAAACGAGTCCGTGCGTATCTAGAAAACGAACTAGGGCCCGTTTCCGCATTTTTACCTGAGTGAGGAGAGAGAAAATTGACAAAATATAAAGGGTATTTAATTGATTTAGATGGAACGATGTATCTCGGTACGGACATTATTCCAGGTGCTCCAGAGTTTATTGATCGATTGAATGCGGCGAACATCCCGTATTTGTTCATTACGAATAACTCATCACGCACGCCGAAGCAGGTGGCGGATAAACTTGTGAAAATGGGTATTCATACGACGCCGGAAAACGTGTTTACAACGTCACGGGCGACAGCTCAGTTTATTCACGATGAAAAACCGGGCGCATCCGTATATGTGATCGGCGAAGATGGAATTCTTGAAGCACTTGCGGATAAAGGATTAGAGGTTGTTACTCATGAAAACCCAGATTACGTTGTGACAGGTATTGACAGAGGCCTTACATATGAAAAACTCGCAGGTGCATGTCTGTCTGTCCGAAACGGTGCTCGATTCATATCGACAAACGGCGACATCGCCATTCCGACAGAGCGCGGCTTCCTGCCTGGCAATGGCTCGCTTACATCTGTTGTGACGGTCTCAACAGAAACGCAGCCTGTCTTCATTGGCAAACCGGAACCAGTTATTATGGAGCAGGCACTTGAAGTTCTCGGCACAACGAAAGAAGAAACAATTATGGTCGGCGATTACTATGATACGGATATACGTGCAGGTATTGGCATTGGCATCGATACATTGCTCGTCTACACAGGTGTTACACAGCCACACCATCTTGACCGCTACGAAATCAAGCCAACTCACACGACTCAAAATTTAAATGAATGGCCTATTTAAGAAACAGTGATTACTTAAACTTAGATAATAAATTAGTGGATAGTTAGTTCATTATGATGAGCTAACTATCTTTTTTACTGGATAAAGTTAGACGAGTGGGGGTATACAGATAGCATGACCACTATTAGGAGGGTATTCATGCAACTCCCGAAAAAATCGAAGTCGTACTGGAAAGATCATTGGATATCGCTGTCTTTTGCACCGCTAACTACAAATGTAACAGTTGATGTGACAGTCGTTGGTGGAGGGATGACGGGAATTATCACAGCTTGGCTTTTAGTGAAAGAAGGAAAAAAGGTTGCTTTACTCGAATCGAGAAGGTTGACAGATGGGACGACTGGCTTTACAACGGCGAAAGTAACAGCGCAGCACGGCCTTATTTATGATGAACTGATCGGTACGATCGGCAAAGAAAAAGCCCGATTATATTATGAAGCACAAGAAGAAGCGATCGCTTTTTTAAAGAAGACGTCAGAACAAATGTCCATTGACTGTGATTTTACAACGCAGGATGCTTACGTGTATGCGGAAACGAAAGAAACAGTTTCGCAAATTGAAAAAGAGCTCGATGCGTATGAAATTCTCGGGATTAACGGGGGACTTGCGGGAACGGAAGCAAGGATGAAGCTCCCGTTTAAAGTAGAAGAAGCCATTGTGATGCGTGACCAGGCACAGTTTCATCCAGTCAAATTTTTGGAAGCACTTATTTGGGATATGGCAGATGAAGTGCTCATCTTTGAAGAAACACGGGCGGAATCAATAGAAAATAATAAAGTTCATACAACAGATGGATATGAAGTGACAAGCGAAAAGATCATTGTTTCCTCTCATTTTCCATTTAACGACTTTGACGGATTATATTTTTCAAAGCTACATGTCGAGCGATCTTATGCGATCGGTGTGAAAAGTGACAGGGAACTTGAAGAAGGAATATACATCAGTGTGGATAAACCATCGCGGTCATTGCGTTACGCGACGATGGAAAATGGGGAAAAATTGTTGATTGTCGGCGGTGAGAATCATCCAACAGGACGCAGCGAACAGGAAACGATGCATCACTATGAAAAATTAAACGACTTTACGCAGCTTCATTTTGGCGTTAAAGACATTTTGTATCGCTGGTCGGCACAAGATTTAATCACATTGGATCGTGTGCCGTATATCGGTTTTGGTGCTGAAAACATTCTCGTCGCGACAGGGTACGCAAAGTGGGGAATGACGAACGGCACAATAGCTGCGCATATTATGAGTGATCTCGTCATGGGCCGAGAAAATCGATTTACCGAATTGTTTGATCCGAAACGGATAAAAATGAAACGAGCCGATGTGAAAACATTTGTGACTGAAAATGCAAAAGTCGCAAAAGAATTAATCGGCGGAAAGCTGAAAGGATCAGAGAAAACGGTCGATGACTTGCAGCCGGATGAAGGTGGACTGGTCGTCGTGGACGGCAAAAAAGCCGGTGCATATAAAGACGAACAAGGGAACTGTCATCTCGTCAATACGACGTGCACACATATGGGCTGTGAGACAGAATGGAACGACGCCGAACGTTCATGGGACTGCCCATGCCATGGCTCGCGCTATTCATATGACGGCGAAGTGCTCGAAGGACCAGCGCTTAAACCACTCGCACCATTTGACAGAGAAAGCTGAGTAAACATCTCCGAGAATGAATAAGGAGCTGTCTATTATGAGATAGCTCCTTTCATCATTTATTCCGTATGCGCTGCGCGGTGGGCCAATCTGCTTGCTGCAGCAGCAGCAATTGCACCGACAATGTCATCTAAAAACGTATGCACCTGACCGGTTGATTTATCGTTTAGCAATTGTAAAATACCAGGTTTTTGTTTATCGATAAACCCATAGCTTGTTAATCCAATTGTTCCGTATACGTTCACGATCGCCGTCGCAATTGTTTCATCAATCCCATATAAGCTTTCATCGGTTTCAATAATCGATTGAAGAGGCTCTTCAAGCATCTTTTTCTCCGCTAGCATATCAAGCTGGATACCGGTTAACACGGCATTTTGTACTTCACGTTTTCGTAAAACGGCTTCCACGTGTACAACTGCTTCTTCCAGTCGTAAATTCGGATGGTACGGCTGTTGCAAGTAAACGACGAGTTCCGCGATATCTTCCACTTTCACACCGCGTTCCGCAATCCAGCGGCGCGCTGTTTTTTCTGACATACTCATTACAGGTTGTTTTTCTAAAGACAAAGTGAATCACACCTTTTTTCGTCATTATATTTTTATACAATATATTCATACCCATATTCATTGTGCCATACTCGTAATGAAAATGGTACAATAAAATAGAATAATCTGAAAAGAGGTGCACAGATGAAACCATTTGTGTATGTGACGAGACAAGTACCAGATGCGATTTTTGAACGACTAGCCATTAAGTATGACGTAGAGATGTGGAAGGAAGCGGATAAAGCCGTTCCACGAGAGATCCTTCTAGAGAAGGTATCAAAAGCGGATGCGCTGCTGACAGTCATTACAGATGTGGTGGATGAAGAATTATTTTCACGAGCCGGCTCGTTAAAAGTTGTTGCGAATATGGCGGTTGGCATTGATAATATTGATCTTGATGCAGCAAGCAGGCATGGTGTATCGATTTGCAATACACCGGATGTACTTACGGATACGACAGCAGATCTAACATTTACCCTTCTTCTGGCTACTGCTCGCCGAGTAATCGAAGCGGCGGAATTTGTGAAAGATGGAAAGTGGACGAGCTGGGCGCCGATGATGCTCGTCGGAACGGATGTCCATCATAAAAAAATTGGCATCGTGGGCATGGGCAAAATTGGGACAGCTGTGGCGAAACGGGCAGCGGGCTTTGATATGGATATATTGTATCATAACAGGAACCGTCATGAAGTGGCGGAAGAAATGCTTGGCGCGCAATATCGTTCACTTGACGCACTGCTTGAGGAAGCGGACTTTGTCATCTGTTTGGCGCCGCTCACCGACGATACACGTGGTTTGTTTCAACGAGAACATTTTCAGAAAATGAAAAATGAAGCGATCTTTATTAACGCGAGCCGTGGGCCTATTATAAATGAGCAGGCGCTAATTGAAGCACTCGAAGCAAAAGAAATTGCAGCAGCGGGACTCGATGTTTTTGATAAAGAACCGCTTCATGCGGCCCATCCTTTTTTAACGATGAAAAACGTCGTCGCGCTTCCGCACATAGGAAGCGCTTCAAAAGAGACACGCATGACGATGATGATGACGTGTTGCGAGAATATTGAAGCTGTTATTGACAATCGTCACCCAAGGACGCTCGTTAATAAAGAAGTACTGCACTTCGATTAAAAAAGAGCTGATCCGTATATTGGATCAGCTCCTTCTTTATTAAAAAACTTGTTCCACTTCAACGACGCCAGGCACTTCTTCGAGCAGTGCGCGCTCGATCCCAGCTTTCAATGTAATCGTGGAGCTAGGGCAGCTGCCGCATGCACCGAGCAGACGAAGTTTTACGATCCCGTCTTCAACATCAACGAGTTCACAGTCGCCGCCGTCACGAAGCAGAAATGGGCGTAATTTATCAAGGACTACTTGTACTTCATCGAACATTTCATGTTCTTGTACTTGCATGGATAATCGTCTCCTTTCCAATCAATATACATATTATAATAATTTTAAATAAAAAATGCAATTTATCACGGTAAAAAGAGAGGAAATGATGAAAAAGAATCGATCACTTTTTGTTTATGAAGCAGAACAAATCTACGCAGGCCGCGTGAATTTACCGTTTTCAAAAGATACATATACATAGTATCAAGGCGTGGTGTCACGCAAAAATCCCGATCTCTCGTTCAGTAAAATACATCCATATATTCTCACCGCCGGAGGATGAATTGAAAAAGAATATGGCCATGTCGTTAATAGAATGAGGATCTCTCCCCGCAATGGGGAGACCTTTTTTGTTGATCGGTCAGAAATCATTGTGAGTGGTTAGAAACGACATCAAGTGATCAGATAATCACGATAAGTAGTCACATTGGTTGAGTTTCTTCAAAAAACGCCTCAAAATGAATCAGCGTCCAAATCATGAATTAAGAGCACTTCAAGCTTAGGATGTATTAATAAAAGGGCGGAAGAAAAGAGAGCTACAGCTTGGAAAGAGCTTGCAGAAAGTTGGTGTACATCATAGATAGAGTCTACGGCTATCTTTAGAATTAATTGAGGTGAACCTTATCATAAGTAAATGAGTTCTTTTATATCATCTTTAAAACAAGTATTATATCCAAAGCTCGTGAAACATGGATATGAAACAAAATTTTTCGGGGAGTGACAGGCACGACGTTATCTTATCAAATATTCAACACAGTTTCTTCCTTTATCTTTAGCATGGTATAAAGCTTTATCACATCTTGATATCAAAGTATTTAATGAATCACCTTGAGCATAACAAGTGACTCCAAAGCTACTCGTCTTTCGTTCTACTATTGGGAAACTATGATTTTCTAATTTTTTACGAAGTTTCTTTGAAAGCTGTAAAGCATCTTCTAGTGTGGTTTGTGGACAAATAACTAAAAATTCCTCGCCTCCCCATCTGCCAATCGTATCCATTTCCCTAATATTATCTTTTAATAGCTTAGCTGCATCTACTAACACAATATCACCTACTTGATGACCAAATTCATCATTTACTGCCTTAAAATGATCAATATCTAACAATATGATAGAAAGCGGTACTTCCTGATTCTGAGCACGTTTCAACTCATCTTCCAAGACATGATCTAATCGTACACGATTAGGTATTTGAGTTAGTCTATCCGTATTCGCTAAATTTTCAAACTCCAGTTTTGCTTTCTCTAATTGCTGCGTTCGTTCTTTTATTTTATGCTCAAGGGTTTCGTTTAACTTTTGTTGCATTTCTTGATGCTCTTTTTTAATAATGCTAATTTTATCCCCTAACGCTAATGACAAAAATATTGCTTCAAAAATAGCGCCGATTGCAGGAACATCCTCATATAGTCGCGGGTGAAATGGAACAATACTTAAAAATCCTAATGCTTGAATAATCATGGAACCAAGTAAAACAGTCCACCCTACCATATAAAAGCGTGCCATGTTATGTCCTTTTAGCAATAAGCATAATCCTGAAATCCAAAGAAACGAAAGTACAACAATCGCAAGTATCGTTGTGAAATTATTGACAATGGACACATCGGGAGTGATAAACACCGCCACAAATGACAAGATCGTTATCCATAATGACACCTTTAACATTTGATTATGTCTTGGCAAATATTTTTTTAGCTCAAGAAATTCTCTTCCGAATAATATCATAAATAAAAGTAACATATTACAGCTTAACACTACAGATCTTGTAAAAAACCATTCAGGTAAAAATCGGCCTGCTAATTCAATATCAAATGAATTCATAGTTGCTTGAAATAACATAAAGCTCAACATATACAAAACATAGTATAAATAAGATTTTTCTTTTAAAGAAAAAAACAAAAATAAATTATAAATGGATAATGCAGACAGAAAACCATAAAAAATTCCTGTTAAAAATTTATACTCTATAATCTTTTCTACAAATCCATTTGTTGTATATAGAAAAGAAATCAAATTCAATGGTAGTACTCCGTCTAATTTAATATAAATTTCTTTTATAGATGAATCGTTTATATTAAACAAATTAGAACGAAATTGAATTTCTTTACTTTTTATATTTGAAATTCCACCTTTTTGTATTTCATATGAATCGTCCTCTTTCACCAAAAATATCTCAATACTATCTATTTTATCTGTTGCTTCTAACCAGTATGACTCTTGCTTGTCATGTATTACTTCATCAGTATGTAGCCTAAGCCAAATCGTATCATCAGTATGCCAGAAGAACAAATAGTTTTGAGTACTTGCAACAAAGGACTTGTCATATTCATCGGATAAGATATCATCAATTTTGATATCATTGGAAGGATCACGAAAAACATCATAATGCGGTCCTAATACAATAGGTTTTGAAAGCTCGGCTGCATGACTTACTAAAGGTACAAGTAGATGTATCACTAACGTAAAAATGATCGCAATAAAAAAATAAAATAACGTCACGTTTTTTACTATTCTATTTTTCATCTTAATTGTTTTCGTCCACCCTCCAAGTTTTTAGTCCGAGATTTTAGACTCAATATAAAGAAAAGTAACTTGAACCACCCGCCACTTAGAACTCTTACGAGTTGCTTGAAGTGGGGGATTCCTAAGATCACCAACGTATCCGTCAGTTATTGATTAGGCTACCCCGTAGTTCCTGCGGTTAGAAGTCTTAATGCTTCATTTTTAAGATTTTGTCCTGCGTTAATATCTCTATCATGATGAGTCTGACATTCTGGACAATCCCATTCACGCAAATTGAGATTTTTAACGTCTTTGTTTTTGTATCCACAAATCGAACAAAGCTGACTTGAGGCGAATGTTTTTCCGACCACAACAACCTGTTTTCCGTACCATTTTGCTTTGTACTCAAGCATCGTTCTAAATTGCGACCAGGATACTTCACTGATCGCTTTTGCTAACTTGTGATTCTTTAACATATTCGACACCTGCAAATCTTCAATGCCGATTACATCGTGGTTTTTAATGATCTCGGTACTGATTTTGTGCAAGTAGTCGGTGCGTGAGTTGACCATTCGTTCATGAATACGAACTACTTTTATGCGTTGTTTTTGATAATTCTTTGATTCAGACAGCTTACGCTTCTGCTTGATGGCCATTTCTTTTCTACGTGAAAGAATACGTTGCTCTTTCGCCAATTTCTTTTCAAGTGAACGGAAAAACTTCGGATTCTTATATACTGTTCCGTCTGAAAGAATGGAAAAATCTTTCAATCCAACATCCATACCAACGGATGAACCTGTTTTTGGTTTCTCTTCAACTTCTGTTTCGACAAGGATAGAGACAAAATACTTACCACTTGGATTGCGTCGAACAGTCGCATTTAGAATACGACCTTCAACTTCTCTTGATTTTGCAAAGCGAACAAGTCCAAGTTTGGGCAATTTAATATGCTTATCCAAAACAGCTATATTCCGGTTTGTCTGTTTCGTCGTATAAGACTGGACGTTGTTCTTTTTAGACTTGAAACGTGGTGCGTTGTTTTGTTTCTTGAAAAAGCGAGAGTACGAATCAGCAAGATTTTTCAATGAGGATTGAATCGCAATGCTGTCTACTTCTTTCAACCACTCTAGCTCTTTTTTAAGGGAAGGTAGTTCAGCAGAACAAGAACCATAAGACAATCCTATTCCTGTTTCTTTGTATGCGTCATTCCATTTTGCAAGAAAATGATTGAAGATGAATCGTGAACAACCAATCGTTTTCGCAATGAGAATTTCTTGTTCTTTGTTTGGATAGATGCGGAACTTGTATGCTTTGTTGACTAGCATTGCTTTTCACCTCACTTTATACCTTGATTTTCAATATATTTTCTGACGACATCAATAGGAGAACCGCCTGTTGTCAGCAAGCAGAAACTTCTTGACCAAAACATTTCTTTCCATAGCCTTTTTCTCACTTGTGGAAAATCTTTTTTAATCAGTCGAGAACTTGCACTTTTGTAGGCGTTGATGAACTTTGATAATTCTGTATTCGGGTGTGCCTTGAAAAGAATGTGAATATGGTCTTCATCGTGATTCCACTCCAACAAAGAGATATTGTATTTCTTACCTAACGATACAAACTTGCCTTTTGCATAGTCTGAAATGTTGTCGTCTATGACACTTCTTCTATATTTTACGATCAACACAAGATGATAATGCAACAAGAACACTGAATGATTGTTACTGTCTAATTTCATTGTTATAACAGTCCTTATGTTTATTAAGACTGATTATATTTCATTCGAAAATGATTGACAAGAAATACCTTTAGGCTATCGCCTAACCGACATTCATCTCCCCCTTATCATTGGGCTTCGCCCTTCACACGATTGAAGAGGGAGTCTTCTGTCGGAAAATGATAAAAAACCCAGACAACTTGGTTATCCAGCAAACAAGTGGCAATTACTATGTACCTTCCGTTATTCGTGAGACACTGGTTCAATTATGTAATAAAGCTGGCGTTGAATATAGAGGCACGCACGTCTTCCGTCATACACACGCAGTCCTGCTGCTTGAATCAGGCGCATCATTGAAATATGTAGCTGCACGTCTTGGTCATGAAAAAATTACGACAACCGCTGATTATTTACACATCACCGAGAAAATAGAAAAAGACGAACTCGATAAGTTCGCCGCTCATGTACTTGAATGATAGTAGTCTCACCAGACTTGGTACATTCTTGGTACGCGGCTATCTTATCGATGTTCGTCTTCTTTTAAAACCTTGATATATAAAGGGTTTTTCGGGGTTATCCTATTGACCCTTCCATTTCAAATTTGATCAGACGGTTCATTTCAACGGCATATTCCATTGGCAGTTCTTTTGTGAACGGCTCGATGAAGCCCATTACGATCATTTCAGTTGCTTCTTCTTGTGAAATACCGCGGCTCATCAAGTAGAATAGCTGCTCTTCGGATACTTTTGACACTTTCGCTTCGTGCTCAAGTGAAATGTTATCGTTCAAAATTTCGTTATATGGAATAGTATCAGATGTTGATTTGTTATCCAGGATCAACGTATCACACTCGATATTTGAACGTGCCCCATCCGCTTTACGTCCGAAGTGAACGATTCCACGGTATGTTACTTTACCGCCTTGTTTCGAGATAGATTTTGATACGATCGTTGATGATGTATTTGGTGCTAAATGAGTCATTTTTGCACCGGCATCTTGATGCTGTCCTTTACCGGCTAGGGCAATGGATAATGTCATGCCGCGCGCACCTTCACCTTTTAAAATAACAGCTGGATATTTCATCGTTAATTTTGATCCAATGTTGCCATCGACCCATTCCATTGTCGCATTTGCTTCACATATCGCACGTTTTGTTACAAGGTTATACACATTGTTTGCCCAGTTTTGAATTGTCGTATATCGACAGTATCCGCCCGCTTCAACGAAAATTTCAACGACAGCCGAGTGAAGTGAGTTCGTTGTATAAACCGGTGCCGTACATCCTTCTACGTAATGCACGCTTGCTTCTTTATCAACAATAATGAGCGTCCGTTCGAACTGACCCATGTTTTCTGAGTTAATGCGGAAGTACGCTTGAAGTGGCGTATCCATTTTTATACCAGGTGGTACGTAAATGAAAGAACCACCTGACCAAACAGCGGAGTTTAACGCTGCGAACTTATTATCTGTCGGCGGAATAAGCTTCGCCCAGTACTTGCGGAAAATATCTTCGTTTTCTTTCAAAGCAGAATCTGTGTCTTTAAAGACGATACCCATGTCTTCTAGCTCTTCTTTCATGTTGTGGTACACAACTTCTGATTCGTACTGAGCAGATACACCAGCAAGATATTTTTGCTCTGCTTCTGGAATACCAAGTTTATCAAACGTTTGCTTGATTTCTTCCGGTACTTCATCCCATGAACGCTCTGATTTTTCAGATGGCTTTACATAGTACGTAATTTCATCAAAATTCAAAGAGGACATATCGCCGCCCCATTGAGGCATTGGCATTTTATAAAAATGGTCCAGTGATTTCAAACGGAAATCAAGCATCCACTCTGGTTCTTCTTTCATTTTTGAAATTTCTTTCACAATTTCCGGCGTCAAACCACGTTCTGAACGGAATAGTGATACGTCACGGTCATGGAAACCATACTTGTAATCACCAATTTCAGGGGCTTTTTTTGCCATGTTGCATTCCTCCTGTCAATTTTACTTCTCTTGTTGAAGCCCTTTTTCCATCGCTTTCCACGATAATGTTGCACATTTGATACGTGCAGGAAATTTTGCAACACCTTGCAGTGCTTCGATATCACCAAGGTCTAAGTCTTCTGGATAGTCTTTGCCGAGCATCATATCTGAAAAAACGTTTGCCAGACGAAGCGCTTCATCGATCTCTTTTCCTTTAATCGCCTGCGTCATCATCGACGCAGAAGACATCGAAATCGAGCATCCTTCTCCGTCAAATTTCGCATCCGTGACAATCCCGTCTTCTACATTAATCGTCAAATGGATACGGTCACCGCACGTCGGATTATTCATATCAACTGTGACGCTTCCGTCTTCAATCGATCCTTTATTACGCGGGTTCTTGTAATGATCCATAATCACTTGACGGTACAGTTGGTCTAAATTATTAAAAGACATCTGAGAAATACTCCTTTGTTTTTAACAAACCGGCGGCAAGTCTGTCGATATCTTCTTCTGTGTTGTACAAATAAAAGCTTGCGCGTGCTGTAGAGGATACTTCACACCATTTCATCAGTGGCTGTGCACAGTGATGGCCGGCACGTACAGCAATGCCTTCTGCGTCGAGAACCGTCGCCACGTCATGTGGATGAACGTCACCTAAATTAAACGTAACAACACCTGCACGGTCTTGGCCACTTTTCGGGCCAAAAATGGTCAGATCCGAAATTTCCGTCAATGTTGAAAGTGCATAGGACGCCAGTTTATGCTCGTGCTGTTCAATGGCATCGATGCCAATTTCATTTAAGAAATCGATGGCTGCCCCAAGACCGATCGCACCCGCAATAATGGGTGTACCGCCTTCAAATTTCCACGGAAGTTCTTTCCATGTTGATTCATAAAGACCAACGAAGTCAATCATTTCGCCGCCAAATTCGATCGGCTCCATGTTATCGAGTAGTTGCTCTTTCCCATATAATACGCCAATACCAGTCGGTCCGCACATTTTATGGCCAGAAAAAGCAAGAAAGTCACAATTGAGCTTTTGTACATCAATATGAATATGCGGCGCAGCCTGTGCTGCATCTACAACCATTACAGCTCCATGTTCATGGGCAATTTTCGTAATATCCGCAATCGGGTTAATCGTACCAAGTACATTTGATACCATCATGACAGAAACAATTTTCGTGTTGGACGTAACAGTTGCCCGCACATCTTCCAATGAAATCGTTCCGTCTTCTTGCATTGGTATATATTTCAGCGTAGCACCTGTATATTTCGCCAGCTGCTGCCACGGAATAATATTCGAATGATGTTCCATGTAAGTAATAACAATTTCGTCGCCTTCTCCTACATTGGCACGTCCATAGCTCTCGGCAACGAGGTTAAGTGCCGTCGTTGTCCCACGCAAAAAGATGATTTCTTTCGTTGATCCCGCATTGATGAATCGGCGTACTTTATCACGCGCACCTTCATATAAATCCGTTGCCCGGTTGCCGAGTGTATGAACGCCGCGATGGACGTTCGCATTCGACGTTCGGTAATAGTCACTAATTGCTTCAATGACTTGGAGCGGTTTTTGAGATGTTGCCGCACTGTCAAGATAAACGAGTGGATGACCGTTTACTTCTTGATCCAGAATGGGAAAGTACTTTTTCAGTTCTTTCGCATTCATTGACGAACTTTCCCTTCAATAATGCCTTTTAGTTGTTTCTTCACGTTTTCGATTGGCAATTTGTTGACAACTGGTGCCAGGAATCCATGAATGACAAGACGTTCTGCTTCCCGCTTTGTAATACCGCGACTCATCAAATAGTATAGCTGAAGCGGATCGACACGGCCAACAGAAGCGGCGTGTCCTGCCGTTACATCATCTTCATCAATGAGCAAAATCGGGTTTGCATCGCCGCGTGCTTTTTCGCTTAACATGAGAATGCGTGATTCTTGCTCAGCATTTGATTTCGAAGCACCGTGCTCAATTTTACCAATCCCGTTAAAGATTGCCTTCGCTTCATCTTTCATGACACCATGCTTCAAAATATAGCCCTCTGTATGTTTACCGAAATGAACGACTTTCGTTGTAAAGTTCATGGACTGCTTGCCGCTGCCAACAACGACCATTTTCGTATCCGCATAAGAGCCGTCGCCGATTAAATTCGTTACATTTTCGGAAACCGTATCGCCATCGTTCATACTTCCGAGTGACCATTCAATGTGTGCATGAGGAGCTGTCACACCGCGTCGATTTACATATACTGTTACATTCTCAGCAAGCGTATCAACCGCTCCGTATGAAACGCGGGCATTGTCACCTGCAATTACTTCTGTGACGATGTTCGCAACGCCTGCTTCTGTTTCCACTGTAGAAATGTAGTTTTCTACATACGTGACGGAGCTGTTCGCTTCCGCTACGACGATAACATGATTAAAAATTGCCGCGTTTTTGTCATCCTGAATAAACACTGCTTGTACCGGTTCTTTAATTTCCACGTTTTTCGGTACATATAAAAAGACGCCGCCGTTCACAAGCGCTGCATGAAGAGCCGTCAATTTATGCTCGTCTGCTTTAACCACTTGCGTCATAAAATACTTTTGAACGAGGTCGCTATGTTCTTTCACTGCGGTCTCAAAATCCGTAAAAATAACGCCTGCTTCTTTCAATTCAGCTGATATATTTAAAATAGACGGCACACCATTTCGTTGAACGTATACGTTTTGCACCGTGTTATCCTCGCCGACAACTACTTTCGCCTTTTCAGGAAGATCCGCAATCGATGCGTACGGCGTACTATTCACATTGTGAATACCAAATTGTGTGAAATTCCATTTATCGATTTTCGTTTTATCCGGCTTTGGAAGCGGCAATTCTTCCGCTTTGTTAAATGCATCAAGACGAGTATTTAACAGCCATTCAGGTTCGTTGTTTGTAGCTGAAAAGTCGCGGATTACCGACTCATCAACCAACCATTTTGTTTCAGTCATAATTATCCTCCTGCCCCTTCCGATTACTGTACCGTTTCGTCTTCGATGCCAAGTTCCTGTTTAATCCAGTCATATCCTTCTGCTTCGAGGCGCTGCGCCAGTTCCGGTCCACCGGACTTAACGACACGGCCTTGCATCATAACATGAACATGGTCAGGCGTGATGTAATCAAGCAGACGCTGGTAATGAGTAATAATCAGGCAGCCAAAGCTCTCATCGCGCATTTGGTTAATCCCTTTTGAAACAACTTTCAAAGCATCAATATCAAGACCGGAGTCAATTTCATCGAGAATCGCGATTTTCGGTTTAATTGTCATCAATTGAAGAATTTCATTGCGTTTTTTCTCACCGCCGGAGAAACCTTCGTTTAAATAACGCTGTGCCATATCTTGATCCATTTCAAGCACATCCATGTTGCTATCCATCTGACGAATAAATTTCATCAATGAAATTTCATCGCCTTCTTCGCGTCGCGCATTCACAGCTGAGCGAAGGAATTCGGCATTCGTTACTCCTGTAATTTCGCTCGGGTATTGCATGCCTAGGAATAGACCCGCACGTGCGCGCTCATCTACTTCCATTTCAAGAACGTCTTCACCGTCTAGCGTAATCGTTCCTTGTGTAACTTCATATTTAGGATGACCCATAATCGCAGATGAAAGAGTAGATTTACCCGTTCCATTCGGTCCCATAACCGCGTGGAATTCTCCGCCTTTAATTTCTAGGTTCACACCTTTTAAAATTTCTTTCCCGTCAATTGAGACGTGAAGATCTTTAACTGTTAACGTTGATTGTGACATGATTTACCCTCCGTATTCATCGGCTTTAATAACCGATTGTTTCTATTCTCATTTTATTCTCATTACAATCTTATAACAAATCGCATTTATATTCAACAGTTGATATTGCTTATAAATAGTATTCTCAAATAAATTGAAAAAAACCGGCTTTTTACACCGGCTTCTCTCCATGTGGTTATGATAAGTGATTGGTAAGTTTGCTGTTAAAATCGGCAACGATGCGTCTGCTTGTAAGATATTCTTCTTCACGCTGCTGCTCGACGTCAATTCTCACTTCATGCTTCTGACTGTACACTGCGTAGCCTACGCCGTGGGATGCATGCATTGCTTTTTCCATGCCTTCTGTGTACTTCATATTCAGTGAGTTACTAATAGGGAATCAATCCTTTTCGTTTTTTTGGGAGGCATGCTCCGCTCATTTATATGAGCAAAAAGTGATCTAGCTTAGAGTAATTCCACTCCGCACCAAATGTTCCTCCGGTATTCATAATAGCAGTGTGCAGGTAAGACACGCAAAAGCCGTGAGCCCGGCTCAGTCTCTCTCACATGTTGTGAGGTCCAGCATACTCTTCTATATTTCCTCATTCGCAAAATATAAACGATATCCTCTTGAATTCACAATTATTTGAAAATTTAGCATAAAAAACGCCTGACTCACAGCCAGGCGTTTCTAACGTTTTATTTGTTGACCGGTACGAATGCCCCGCCCCACTCTTCCAACATAAAGTCTTCAATTTCTTGAGAGTGAAGAACATCAACAAGTGCTTTAATTTTTTCTTTGTCTTCATCGCCGGCACGTACAGCGATAATATTTGCGTATGGTGAGTCTTTTCCTTCAAGAGCAATTGCATCTTCGAGTGGGTTCAAGCCGGCATCTACCGCATAGTTTGAGTTAATCATGACGGCATCACCTTCATCGTTATTATAAATTTGTGGAAGCAAAGCAGGTTCATAATCATAGTCGAATTTCAAATTCTTTTTGTTTTCAGCAATATCATCGAGTGTGGCTGATTCTTTCACGACACCGTCTTTCAATGTAATTAATCCTGCTTCTTCAAAAAGGGCCAAAAGACGTCCATGATCCGCAACAGATGAACTTAAAATAATTTTCGCTCCATCTGGAAGTTCTTTTAAACTTTTGTATTTTTTCGAATAAACGCCAATAGGTTCAACATGGATACCCCCAGCGTTCACAAAATCATAGCCATGTTCTTTTTTTTGAGCTTCAAGGTAAGGTACGTGTTGGAAGTAGTTCGCATCCACTTCTCCTTCATCTAACACTTTATTCGGCAAAACGTAGTCTTGAAATGTTTCTACTTCAAGTGTATATCCTTTTTCCTTTAATGCAGCTTTTGCCTCTTCTAAAATAGCTGTATGAGGTACGGGACTTGCCGCTACAACAATTGTTTTGTCCTCTTCTGATGTACCAGAATCTGCTTTTTCTTTATCTGTTGATTCTTCCCCACCTCCGCATGCTGCCAAAGCAAGCACGATCGCGGCTGTTAAAAACCCGAGAAGCCATTTTTTCATCATGTCATTCCTCCTGAAAATATTTTATCTTATCGTTTATCCAGTTTTCGTGTGAACGTGTCCCCGATAAACTGAATGATAAACACAATAATGAGTATAACGATTGTCGCCATCAGTGTCACATCATTACGGCTGCGCTGAAATCCGTCTAAAAAGGCGAGATTTCCTAGTCCTCCTGCCCCAATGACACCCGCCATCGCTGTGTAACCCACAAGGGCAATCGCTGTGACGGTGAGTCCTGAAACGAGTGCTGGCAACGATTCTGGGATGAGCACTTTTCGAATAATCGTACTTGTGGATGCCCCCATTGCTCTTGCCGCTTCAATCACACCTTTATCAATTTCACGCAGCGCAATTTCAACCATACGTGCATAAAATGGGGCCGCTCCGATAATAAGTGCCGGCAACGCCGCATTTTCACCGATAATCGTGCCGATAATCGCTTTCGTAAACGGAATGAGCAGGACGATTAAAATGATAAATGGAATTGAGCGGAAGACATTGACAATAACCGCCGTGATGCCATAGACCGCTTTATTTTCCCACAGCTGTCCTTTCGATGTTAAAAAGAGCAATAAGCCGAGCAAAAGGCCGAGAACGAATGTGATAACGACAGAAATACTCGTCATATAAAGCGTCTGAAGTGTCGCTTCCCACATTTTTTCCCAGTCTACATTTGGAAACCATTGTTCAATCATACGTAATAACCTCCGAATCTACTTGCTGCGCATCTAAAAACGCCACTGCTTTGTCGACTTCAGAAGCATTACCGGTTAAATGAACGAACAATGTTCCGTATGCACCATTTTGCGTCTGCGAAATTTTCCCTTGCAAAATGTTGATCGCGACATCAAAGCGTCGAATAATTTCTGTAATGACCGGCTGTTCAGCCGATACACCGACGAACGTTAATTTAACAATTTTCCCATCTGGGTGTGCTTCTACTAAATGACGGATTGTTTCTTTCGACTCTTCCGGCTCCGTCACCTGCTGGACAAATCGTTTTGTAATTAACTGTTCAGGGCGGCGGAATACATCAAGCACCGGGCCCATTTCAACGATTTTACCCGCTTCCATTACCGCAACACGATGACAAATTTTGCGGATAACGTGCATTTCATGTGTAATAAGCACGATTGTCAGCCCGAGGCGTTCATTAATATCGACGAGTAATTCTAAGATGGAATCCGTCGTCTGTGGGTCAAGCGCCGATGTTGCTTCATCACATAATAATACTTTCGGGTTATTTGCGAGTGCCCGAGCGATACCTACACGCTGCTTCTGGCCGCCTGACAATTGCGAAGGATAGGAGTCTCCGCGTCCATCAAGACCGACAAGCTCGATCAATTCATTCACACGTTTGTCCCGTTCCGCTTTTGGCGCGCCCGCAATTTCAAGCGGAAACGCAATATTTTCGCGCACTGTGCGAGACCAAAGTAAATTGAAGTGTTGAAAAATCATACCGATTTCTTGGCGCGCTTTCCGTAATTCGCTGCCTTTAATTTTTGATACCGTCCGCCCTGCAACGGTTACAGATCCTTCCGTCGGTGTCTCAAGGCCGTTCAACATGCGGATAAGCGTACTTTTACCTGCGCCGCTATAGCCGATCATACCGAAAATCTCGCCTTCTAAAATGGAAAGATTTATATCGTCAACGGCCGTAACCGGGCCATTTTTTGTTTGAAATATTTTCTTTGCCTGTTCAATTAAAATCATGTTGTTAACTCCTTTTCACAAAAAAAGCCTGTCTGCGGATAATAACAGAAAGGCAGTGCGTAAAGTTCCCTTTCTCTCATCTCTCGAAGCACATTGCTTTGTGTGATTTGGCACCTTTTCTAAAAAAGATGGTTGCCGGGCTTCATCGGGCACATCCCTCAGCCTCTCTTGATAAGAGTTATTATGAATATGAATGGATTCTACCACCGGAATGACAGTTATGTCAACAGCAAAAATGTATATTTTTTACAATTTTATCCTATTTGAAAATGAGACATCATTTCTTCATATATATAGGGAACCGACTGAAAAGCGTAAATTTTCTTTTTAAGTTTTCCTTCTGACATTAAAAGCAAACAAGGAACGCTTTCAATCGCAAATTCGCGGGCAATGTCTTCATGATAATTTAAATTAACCCGCTCAAGCGGCAAATCAATGTTCATCGCTTCAACAATATCAAGCATTCTGCCGGCCACTTGGCATGTGCCGCACATCGGCGTGTACACATATAAAGCCGCTTTGGGGGCGGCTATAAAATCGTAAATTGATTGAATTGTTTTCATTGTTATGGCAATCCTTCTTTCTCTAAAAACTCCCCGCGTACATCGATATTCGCCGCCATTAAAACAGACGCAAGATCGCGATAAGGGACAGAAGCGACTTCTTTATATTTACGGTCAATATAGAGATGACGGGCATTAGGCAACTCACGTTTAAACTGACGGCGCAGCTTTTCACCCGATGCATCTGCATCGACTAAAATGTACACATCCCGCTCGAACAATTCATCTACAAGTTCATCTAGACGCGATATGCCAATCGTCCCATTCGTACAAATGATGTCTACCGGTTCTTTCACAATTTCAGCCACTCGTTTACGATCGGATAACCCTTCGACGATAATTGCTTTTTCCAGAATCATCACCATCACCCCGCTGCACGTTGTTAACTCTATTTTCACTTGTTTCCGGGAAAAAAGCAAAGTAAAAAAGACCGGCAATGGACCGGCCCGTCAATTACTCTTCTTTTACTCTTTCTTCGTACTGCGCTGCTGTCATCAATTTGTCAATTTGTGACGCATCAGACGGCTCAATTAAAATCATCCATGCTTTATCGTAAGCAGATTCATTTACGAACTCAGGACTGTCTTCAAGTTCTTCGTTGATTTCAATAACTTTTCCGCTGATCGGTGCGTACAACTCTGAAACTGTTTTAACGGATTCTACGCTTCCGAACGGCTCGTCAGCCTTAATTTCATCACCAACAGCTGGCAGCTCAACAAATACAATATCACCTAGTTCAGATTGCGCAAAATCAGTAATGCCGATGCGCACGTTCCCGTCTTCTTGTTTCACCCATTCATGTTCTTCAGAATAACGCAGCTCTTTAGGCACATTCATTTGTTTATACCTCCAGATTAAAATAAGTATACTCTACTCTACACTTTACTGATTCATCAGACAGAATGCAAGATCATCACTGCCACTTCGCATTATATTCATCTTCTTTAAAGCCAACCGTTACCGTTTCATCGCCAATCGCGAGTGGACGTTTGATCAGCATGCCGTCTGACGCAAGAATATGAAGTAGTTCGTCATCAGATGCAGAGGCTACTTTATCCTTCAATCCAAGCTCACGGTATTTTTGCCCGCTTGTATTGAAAAATTTCTTCAGTGGTAGTCCGCTTTTTTCATATGCCCGTTTCAACTCTTCTTTTGAAGGCGGTGCTTCGACAATATGAATCGCTTCGTACGTAACACCTTTCTCATCAAGCCACTTTTTCGCATTGCGACACGTTCCGCATTTCGGATACCAATAAAATTTCATATTTTTCACCTCGACTAAATGAAGTTCGACAACTTTTGCAAAAACCCTTTGACAATCTAAAAAAAGAAGCATACCTTATATATATTCAAATAATCAAATATATAGATATTAAGAGGGTGATTCATATGCATCAATGGTTTTTTACCGGCAGATATAAACCGTACTCCCTACAAACATTTCAAAAAGATCTTTTATCAGGGCTCGTTGTCGGGATTATTGCTATTCCTTTAGGGATGGCGTTTGCGATTGCATCAGGTGTGAATCCTGAATACGGCATTTATACGACCATCGTCGCCGGCATCCTTATTTCATTGTTCGGCGGCTCCCGCTTTCAAATTGGCGGACCGACTGGTGCCTTTATCCCTATTTTATTCAGCATCGTCATGACATACGGGTTTGAAAATTTATTAATTGCCGGTTTTTTAGCTGGGATTCTTTTATTCTTAATGGGTCTCTTTAAATTAGGCGCGCTCATTACCTTTATCCCACGTCCGGTCACAATCGGCTTCACATCTGGGATCGCCATTATTATCTTCACCGGGCAAATTCCGAATTTTCTCGGTTTGACTGGCGTCGAAAAACACGAGGCGTTCATTGATAATATGAAAGAAGCCGTACTAAATATTCATACTGTGAACGGATATAGCATCCTAACAGCTGTTATTTGTTTACTAACCGTCATTTATACACCAAAGGTATTTCCGAAAATACCGGGACCACTCATTGCCCTTGTTTTTTCCACATTGCTGGCCACGTTTCTATATCCAGGTGAAGTGGCTACTATTGGTTCGACATATGGCAACATTTCCGGCACACTTCCTCGATTTCATATGCCAGAGATCACGTTTGAAAAGATGCAGCAAATGATTCGACCTGCTTTTGTCATTGCGATCCTCGGTGCCATTGAGTCGCTTTTATCGGCTGTCGTGGCAGATGGGATGACAAATAGCAAACACAATAGCAACAGGGAATTGGTTGGACAAGGCATTGCCAACATGGTGACGCCTTTGTTCGGCGGTATCCCGGCGACAGGCGCCATTGCGAGAACAGCAACCAATATTAAAAATGGGGCTGTTTCACCCGTGTCCGGTATTATGCACGGACTCGTTGTTTTAATCATTTTATTGCTTTTCGCGCCATACGCATCAAAAATTCCATTAGCAAGCATGGCACCTATTTTAATGATCGTAGCTTGGAATATGAGTGAGCGGCACGTTTTTATTCATTTAGTCAAAACGAAAACAGAAGATTCACTCGTATTAGTCGTCACGTTTTTATTAACCGTCTTTATGGATTTAACCGTTGCGGTCGAAGTCGGTCTGCTTCTCACTGTCGTCATCTTTACGAAACGAATGAGTGATACAATGATGGTAGAAAAAGCGTTGCCTAATCCTCTCGACAAACATGAGAAAGTGGCAAGCCATGTCGTGACCGATTCGCACGATTGCCCGCAAATTAGTATATACAATATCGAAGGACCGCTTTTTTTTGGAGCAGCGCAAACGTTTCAGCAATCGATCATGAAGACCGTCAATTATAAACCAGAGGTGCTGCTGCTTCGAATGGGAAAAGTGCCTTTTATGGATACGACCGGAGAAGCGCACCTATCCAGTATTGTCAAAAGCTTTTCAAAACATAGAACAGTTTTCATATCCGGATTAAATCCTCAGCCTGAAAGCGTATTAAAGAAAACAGGCTTATACGAATCGATGGGTGAAGATCATTTTTTCACTCATACAGGTGACGCGATCAACGCCGCTCTGTTACATTTAAATAAAGATAAATGCCTCGGCTGCCGACATTTTGCCTTTAGAGAGTGTGAAGCCTTTTCTAAGGGACAACAACCTATTTGTGAGAAGGAGGAAATAAAGATTGAATCTTGATATGCAACAATTTAAAGCGGATTTTTTTAAAGCACTTGCTCATCCATTGAGGATTAAAATTCTTGAGCTGCTAGCTGAAGGTGATAAAAGCGTCAATGAACTTCAAAGCCTCGCTGGCAGTGAAGGTTCCACTGTTTCTCAACAGTTGACCATTTTGCGCGGAAAAAACATTGTGACAGGCACAAAAGATGGAACCCGAGTCATTTATTCGCTTCGTGATCCAATGATTGTTGAACTGCTATCTGTTGCGAAGCAGATTTTTAACAATCACCTTGTTGATACAATTTCGATGCTTGATCAGATGAAAGAATGAAAAGACAGCCCAAATGATACCTGGCTGTCTTTTCTCATGTTAGACGACATATTTCAACGCATCGCTTAATTTGTCTGCCGCTTCCCTTTTTTTGGCGATGACGTTAACTGGCGTGTGGCGGCCTAGTTTTCGTAAAGCCGACATCATGATACGCAAGCTGTCGCCAGACTCGATCGCAACAAGTGTTTCTTTTGCGTGCGCTTCAATTTCGTTAAATGCTTCCTGGCAGAAAATTTGCGTATACAATACTTTCTGGTTGCTTTTCTTTTCGCCAAACTTTTCAATCGCTTTCTCTGTACGAAGGACGGCTGATTCCATTGCGTACACTAAGTTTACGAGGTCGGCGATGTTGACGAGCACTTCTTGTTCAACTTCGAGCGCTTTGCCATATTTTTGAACGGCTAATCCTGCCGCAAGAAGCGCTATTTTCTTCGCATTTTTCACGAGCATTTTTTCCTGTGCAAGCACCGTGTCACCCACCTCTTCCGGCATAAGCATCATCAGCTCATCTTGCAGCGCCTGTGCTTTTTCAAACAATGGAAGCTCACCCTTGAACGCTTTTTTCACAAATGTACCCGGCACAAGCAAGCGGTTAATTTCATTGGTTCCTTCAAAAATACGGTTAATGCGTGAATCGCGGTACATTCTTGAAATTTCGTATTCTTCCATAAAGCCGTAGCCGCCATGAATTTGGACCCCTTCATCCACAACGTAATCGAGCACTTCCGTTCCGAAAAATTTACAAAGTGAACACTCAATCGCATATTCGGCAATCGACAATGCAACCTTCTTTCCGTCTTTTCGTTCTTCTTCAGACAATGCGCCCATCTGCTCTTCAAAGTAGCCAACAGTACGGTAAATGGCGCTTTCTGCTGCATATACTTTTGAAGACATCGTACCAAACTTTTCTTTTATTAAATTAAAATTCGCGATTTTCGTTTTAAACTGCTGGCGTTCGTTTGCGTATTTCAATGAAATATCGAGCGCCCGCTTCGCACTTCCGACCGTGCCGACGCCTAATTTATAACGGCCAATGTTCAAAATATTAAACGCAATCACATGACCACGGCCTGCTTCGCCCAGCAAATTTCCCACTGGCACCTCAGCATCGGACAAAATGAGTGTCCGCGTTGATGAACTTTTAATGCCCATTTTTTCTTCTTCCGCACCAGTAGATACGCCTGGGTAGCCTTTCTCTACAATAAACGCTGAAAATTGTTCTCCATTAATTTTCGCGTATACGATGAACACATCCGCAAATGCAGAGTTTGTAATCCATTGTTTTTCTCCGTTTAACACGTAATGCGTTCCCGCTTCATTCAAACGAGCAGTCGTTTTCGCACCGAGCGCATCTGAGCCGGAACCAGGCTCTGTCAATGCATACGCCGCGAATCGTTTTCCCATAGCCAGGTCCGGCAAATACGTCTGCCTCTGTTCTTCATTTCCAAATAACACAATCGGCAGTGTACCAATGCCGACGTGCGCCCCGTGTGAAAGGGAAAAACCGCCAGCGACCGCCATTTTTTCAGCAATAAGCGCAGAACTCACTTTATCAAGATTCAATCCGCCATATTCTTCCGGCACATCTGCAGCAAGCAGTCCAAGTTCGCCTGCTTCTTGCAATAGTTTCACAGATCGGTCAAATTCATGCTTCTCGAGATAGGGCAATTCCGGCAAAACGCTGCCTGATACAAAGTCTTCCGTCATTTTCGCAATCATTTTCTGTTCATCCGAAAAATCTTCCGGTGTAAAAATCGAGTGATACGCCACTTCTTCTATTAAAAAGGAACCGCCTCTTGCTGCCATGATTCACTTCCCCCTTTGTTACATCATTTCAAAGACGCCAGCAGCTCCCATTCCCCCACCGATACACATCGTCACGACCCCGAACTGCTTGTTGCGCCGTTTCAATTCATGAAGAAGCGATAACGTCAATTTTGTCCCTGTACAGCCAAGCGGATGACCGAGTGCGATCGCCCCTCCGTTTACGTTGACAATGTCTTCATTCAGCCCGAGTTCGCGGATGACTTGGATTGACTGTGATGCAAAGGCTTCGTTCAACTCAAACAAATCAATGTGTGATAATTCAAGCCCCGCCAGTTGCAGCGCTTTTGGCATGGCGACGACCGGGCCTACGCCCATCACTTCCGGCGGTACCCCTCCGACCGCAAAAGAGCGCAACTTGGCGATGGGCTTCAAACCGAGCGACTCTGCTTTTTCTCGCTCCATCACGAGGACCGCTGCGGCACCGTCTGACGTTTGCGACGCATTGCCCGCTGTCACGGTTCCAGCCAAAGAAAACGCCGGCCGTAATTTCGCCAATATATCAACCGTCGTTCCATGTCGTACCCCTTCATCCATAGAAAACAAGACATGTTCTTCTGTCAATTTATGATTCGCATCGACATGTCTATTTGTCACATCAACCGGTACAATTTCATTCACAAATTTTCCCGCTGCAATCGCACGTTCTGCCCGTTCATGACTACGTACCGCAAACGCGTCCTGATCTTCGCGCGAAATGCTATATTTTTTCGCCACTTCTTCCGCCGTATGCCCCATCGACATGTAATAGCCTGGCATACTTTCTGCAATCCGCACGTTCGGACGAGCGACGTGGCCCATCATTGGAACTAGACTCATTGATTCCGCTCCCCCGGCGATAATCGTGTCCGCGTGGCCGATCATAATCCGTTCTGCCGCATACGCAATCGACTGTAAGCCAGATGAGCAGTACCGATTGATCGTAATGGCCGGCACGTCATGTGAAAGTCCAGCGAGAGCGCCAATGTTTCGTGCCATGTTCATACCTTGCTCTGCTTCTGGCATCGCACATCCGATAATGAGATCGTCAATGTTCCCTTCGTAGTTTCCCGCTCGTCTCAACGTTTCTTTTACAACGAGCGCGCCGAGATCATCCGGACGCGTGTAACGGAGTGTCCCTTTTTTTGCCCGGCCGACAGGTGTGCGTGCACCAGCGACAATAACCGCTTCCTTCATTTCTTTTCTCCCCTTTAATTCCGAAGTGGTTTCCCTTTAACGAGCATATGCTGCATGCGTTGCTGCGTTTTCGGCATGGTGACAAGCTGTAAAAACGCTTCCCTCTCCAAATCAAGTAAATACTGTTCATCCACTTCCGATCCGAACGGTACATTGCCCCCTGCAATGACCCAGGCGAGCTTTTTGGCAATCGTTAAATCATGATCGGAAATAAAGCCAGATGCATGCATCGATTGGGCGCCGAGCAATAACATCGCATAACCCGTTTCACCTGTGACCGGTACTTTTTTGCGGATCGGCGCTGTGTAGCCCTTTTCATATAAACAGATCGCTGTCTGTTTAGCATCATATAAAAGATGATCACTGTTTATGCTAATACCATCTGCCCGGTACAAATAGTTGTTTTCACGCGCTTCTAATGCGGACGTTGACACTTTCGCCATCGCAATCGTTTCAAATACATTGTTCGCGACCGCCTGTAAATCGACCGTTACACCTGTTGGCATTTGTTCAAGGTGGCGAATATACAGTTCTTTATTGCCGCCTCCGCCTGGGATAAGACCGACACCCGTTTCCACGAGCCCCATATATGTTTCCATCGATGCTTGAATGTGCGCAGCTGGTAAACATACTTCTGTTCCGCCGCCGAGCACCATCGCAAACGGTGCGGCGACGACCGGTTTTGTGCTGTATTTTATTTTCATCATCGCCTGCTGGAACCCTTTGACGACCATGTCAATTTCCCAAATATCCTCATCTCCGGCAGCCATTAAAATCATCGCGAGATTCGCACCGACACAGAAATTTTTTCCTTGATTCCCAATCACGAGACCTTTATACTTTTTCTCAACTTCCTCAACAGCATCATTGATCATGTGTATGATGTCCATGCCGATCGCGTTGTTCGGTGATGTAAATTCTAAAAGCGCCACACCGTCACCTATGTCGATCAAGCTTGCCCCGCTGTTTTGTTTAATGACTTTCCCTTCTTTTTTCAGTTGTTTTAAATCAATCACTTTTGCCTGTTGATCAATCGGTTTATACGATTTTGTTGCAGGATCGTAATAGTGACCGTCTTGATAAAAATGGCCCGGCATATCTTTTACCCAGCCCGGAATAACGCGTCCTTCTGATTCCATTTTTTGAAGGGCCTCCCGGACACCGAGATGATCCCAAATTTCAAATGGTCCTTCGTTCCAGCCAAATCCCCATTTCATTGCCCGGTCAATCGAGACGATATTATCCGCAATTTTACCGGTTAACCCGGCAGAATAGAGAAGCATTGGGGCAAGCATCTTCCAAATAAACTGGCCAGCTTCGTCATTTGCATAAGCAAGCGTTTTCCATTTTGCTGACCCTTTTTGTTGTTTCGCCACTTTTATTGAATCCGCTTTCATTTTTTTGCGTTCTATATAGTCCATTGAATTTGGATCTAATTCGAGAATCGTCTGCCCATCCTTTTTAAAAAAGCCCTGCCCAGCTTTTGCCCCGATCCAGCCGTTGTCCCGCATTTGGAGGAGCACATCCGGTACGTCAAAGACCGCTTTTTCTTCACCGTCTACTTGATCATATACATTTTTCGCCACATGAATGAATGTATCGAGTCCGACGACATCCAGCGTCCGGAATGTGGCACTTTTCGGACGGCCGATGAGTGGTCCTGTGATGGAATCGACTTCACCTGGAGACAACTTCATTTCATTCATGATGTGCATCGTGTTAAGCAATCCATACGTGCCGATCCGATTGGCGATAAAGTTTGGTGTATCTTTCGCGAGCACGACACCTTTTCCAAGAACATCTTCACCGAACATTTTCATATAGTCGACGACTTCTGGTAACGTATGTGACGTCGGAATAAGTTCAAGCAGCTTTAAATAGCGCGGTGGATTGAAAAAGTGCGTGCCGAGAAAATGCTTTTTGAAATCATCGCTCCGGCCTTCTTTCATCGCTTCAACAGAAATGCCTGATGTGTTGGAAGAAATAATACTGCCTGGCTTTCGATAACTGTCTACTGCTTCAAACACCGTCTTCTTGACGTCCAAATTTTCTAGAACCACTTCAATAATCCAGTCTGCTTCCGCTAATTGCTTAAGATCATCTTCTAAATTACCAGCTGTTATAAGAGCTGCGTTCTGTTTAGACACAAGTGGTGCTGGCTTTTGTTTGAATAACTTTTGGATAGCGCTTTCAGAAAGAACATTTCGGTTTTCAGCATTTTCCGGGACGACATCCAGTAAAATAGAGGGAATACCAACGTTCGCCAAATGCGCAGCGATGCCCGAACCCATCACGCCAGACCCGATAACCGCTGCTTTTTGAATGTGCTGAACCACGTTCACGTCCTCCTTTGAATGAATATTCATTCATTTATTCTCCTTCACTATACCGTATCTTTTTTTAATTTTCAACTGTCTCTTTCTAAAAAATACGGGTAAACTGAGTAGTAGATGAGAGGAGTGTGTTCGGCCATGAGAGAAAAAGCGGTGCAGCTTATCGTATTAATTAGCGTTGTTGCGCTCATCTATTTTGGACTCCGTTACTTTTCCAATGAATTATCGGTCGCGTTTACGTATCTTGCGGGAATCATTTCGATTTTCGTCGTATTTAATTTGCTTTTATTCGATTCACGCGGTACGAATTCAAAAGTGGCCTGGATTGCGATTGTACTCGTTTTTCCACTCGCAGGTGCGGTTGTCTATTCTGTATTCGGACGCGATCCCCGCAACCGGAGGCTTCCTAAATCTGTCCTTACAGAAACGACGAAGTTTATTACATCCATGCGGTTTCATGGAGAAAAATGGGATATATCCGCCATGCTTCCACAGGCGAAAAACATTCAAAATATGACCGGTTTTGAAGCACTTGCCGGCAATAAAGTTGATATTTTAACGAACGGCGATGAAACATTCCCTGCCATTTTAGATACAATCCGTCACGCGGAACATCACATTCATATTCAATATTATATTTTCCGGGAAGATGAAATTTCAGCAAACATACGTGATGCGCTTGTTGAACGGGCTGAAGCGAATGTACATGTCCGCTTTTTATATGATGGACTCGGTTCATCTGGATTATCCAAATCCTTTTTGAGCCCATTAAAAGAAGCGGGCGGCGAAGCATATGCTTTCGATCCGATCGCGTCGCCCTGGTTTACACGCACCGCGAATTTGCGCAATCACCGCAAAATGGTCGTTGTTGACGGACATACCGGTTTTACCGGTGGATTGAACGTCGGCGAAGAGTATCAAAGCAACACACCCCAATTTGAAGTGTGGCGTGATACACATTTGAGAATGAAAGGCCCTGCTGTACGCCAGCTGCAAGAATCGTTTATTACCGACTGGATTCATGCGACTAGCGCAAAAACGTCGTTGCTTGATGAATTAAAAGAAAAATTTCGATTTGATGCGTATTTTCCGTCCGAATCACATGAAGCGGATGAAATGGTGCAAACCGTGTATGGCGGGCCTTATAACGTAGAACGTGACGTACGCGATGCGATGATGGAAATGATTCAATCCGCAGAAAAGTCAATTTGGATTGCGTCTCCTTATTTCGTGCCGGACGATGAAGCACTCGCTGCTGTACGGTTCGCTGCCCGCAGTGGAAAAGATGTGCGCGTCATCGTGCCGGGCAAAGGCGACCGCGCGATTTCATTCTATGGCACGAATTCCTATTTTCAAGATTTATTAAGTGCCGGTGTCAAAGTATTTGCGTACCGCGATGATTCATTTATTCATTCAAAAGTGCTACTGATTGATGGAAAGCATGCCATTGTTGGCACCGCCAACTTTGATGTTCGCAGCTTCCGGCTCAATCATGAGCTTATGACCTTTTTATACAACCGGACGCCTGCTGTTGAAAAAGTCGAAGTCGATTTTTTGAAGGATTTTTCCGATTCCGTTCCGATCAGCCGGGAGCGGTATGAACACCGCACCTTCCCAAAACGAATTGGCGAATCACTTGCCCGGTTACTTTCACCCATTTTATAAAAATAGCCGCTTTCCATTTGACACGGAGGCGGCTTGTCTACTCGAAAAAGGATATTATTGACTCTTTCAAAAGAAAGTCATCCTTTCTGATCATTTATTTTACGTTATGACCACTCACTTAACTTTCTGATCAAAAAACCCAAAAAATAAGCGTATATACGACGAGCATCATGCCACCGATCAACCCTGCGATCATAATCACGGTCATCATTTCAGGCGGCAGTAATGGCTTGTCCGACTCTTCTTGTTCTGAACGCTCATCCATGTCTATTTCCTTTAATTGGTGCGCTTCCTGTTTTAAATAATTGTCTGGCGGCGTGTCATTCAGCAGCGTGTCAATGAGTGATTTTTCTTCTTCCATCTCATTTCCATCTCCTTTTCACCATCGCTTCTTTACTTAGTTCTATCACATTCCCTATGCTCTTTTTATTGTAACAAAAAAACCCACAGCATGTAGACTGCGGATTCTAATTGGTTCAGGCCAACATGATGCCGGTCACTTTACCGGTCTTCTACTCTTTTTTATAGCCTGTTTGCGTACCAGTTGTAAATATTCTCAGCCGACTCAACCGGTAAATCAGCCATTTCCGAAAAATGAACCGGCCTGCCCCTATTAGCAATTTTAATGGAGACAAGCTGCCACTTCCGCTGTAAAAGACTGTGCTTCACTTCGATTTCCTGGATTTTTTGCCGGCTCGTCACGAGCAGTACCGTTGTAAATGCACCTGTTTTCAACTGCAAAAATGTATCACTCATCTTATAGCGGGCGTTGTAAAATTCAAGAATGCGCGTGAGAAAAATAAGTACTAGCAATACAAGTGAAACGTACCAGAATTGTGGTTTCCACCAGATAAGTGAGACCGTCGTGATCAGCCACACGTAACTCGGCCGCATAAGCTTCATCCAAAGCGATGCACGAGGCAGCTGATCCATGTCCGTTTCAATTTTATAGGCCGGCAGTAATTCTTCCACAATCGTGTATGCCTGTTTTACCGGCAAAAATGGATACAGTGAATTCGTTTCCATTTCCTCCTCTCCGACATTGCCGGCGCTGATCAGTTCCACTCCAACTAATCCGAACCATCGCTTCAACAGTGATTGATTTAATTTAACCGCCTGCACTTTTTCTTTCGTTATCGTAAAAAAGGATTCATTTAACACACCCTTTTTCAAATAAATACGCTCTTCATCAGACGCAATTTCAAAGTTTCCATAGCGTAAATACGTTGTGATCACCCCGGCAGCCGCACCAACAATAAGCAGGACAACACTGATCGGTGCAAGCACCCACAATGCACCCATCACATAATCAATGACGTCTTTCGTTACACCGTTCAACTTGAAAAAGTCATCGATGGTGAAATAAAAAGAAGCAAGAAGCGGAATAATCGCAAAAAAACTGAGAGATGTAAATGACGCTTTAATCAGTTCACGTCGGCTCACTGTAAAATGAACCATCCGTTCATCATGTTTCTCCTCTTCATCTTGATTCAACAGACATTCAATGCGCGCTGCTTCCGAAAATGTAATCATATCGAGCTTCACCGATGCTTCGTCGCCGCCTGTTCCCGTTTCAAGCGTCAATGACGTCATACGCAGCAATTTATGCAAGAACGATGTATGTTTTTGTACATTTTGAATCCGTTCTACCGGCATATTACGCTCGGATTTCACCAAAATACCACTGTACACGTGCAATGTTCGTTCACGGAATTCATACCGGTATGTCCACCATGTTAAAATCGATACAATCAAACTTACAGCGATATACAAAAACAGACCGATTCGTCCGATCATCACCCACTGCGCTTCTGAAGCTGAATGAAATATAAACAGAAAAACCGCTGGAAAAAACAGATTTTTGAGAATTTTCACGATCGACAATACAACTCGAAAAGGATGAAGACGTTTTTTCATGTCATTCCTCATCCTTTATTTTTGCCAGCTGCGCAATTTGAGCCCGCAGCGCCAGTGCTTCTTTTTCCGGTACAGCCGGGATCGAATGAGAGGACGCCATCGTGCCGATTTCCACATTATACAATTTGAATTTCCGCATGAGCGGCCCTTGGTTTGTTTTGACGTACTCCACTTTCGTCATTGGTACGAGCACATGAACACGTGTCAAAGCGCCATGCTTCAGCTGTACGTATTCTTCATTCACGCCATACCGCCACGTCCACTGCAGCAAAGGCGGTTCAACAAAAATGGAATAAATCGCCGACAACACGACAATAACAGTCAGCCCGTATAAAACCCAGCTAATCCAGCTCCACCACCCAAATCGGTAATCCAATCCGAGGAGCACCACTATACTAAAAATCCCTATTCCATGTCCGATTGTATTGCTCAGCCGCCATACCTTTACAGCACTTGTTGATATATGGAGCTCCGGTTCTTCAATATCCATATACATAAACGTTCACCCTTTTTTATTTTCTTCATGTATACGTACGTTTCACTTGTCAAAATGTTTCAATTTCCTTCCGGCTGAGCTGTTCTCATCGGAAGGAAATCCAATTTAGCGTGACCTACATCCATTAGAAGCGGTCTTTTTATCCGGTAACGGCTCTCCGTCCTTTTCCAAACGGAATGCAAAGCGGTGTCCCGTAAAGCGGATCACGGTCAATCAAGCAGTCAAGGCCGAAGACGTGTTTGACGAGGTCCGCGTCGACAATGTGTTCTGGTGCGCCTTCTGCATAGACCGTCTTATCTTTAACAGCGACGATATGATGGGCGTAGCGGCAGGCGAGATTTAAGTCGTGCAGCACCATCACAATCGTGCGGCCCTCCTGTTCATTCAATTCAAACAGTAAATCTAAAATCTCAATTTGGTGGGTCATATCAAGATATGTCGTCGGTTCATCAAGCAAAAGAATATCCGTATTTTGCGCAAGCGTCATCGCAATCCAGGCACGCTGACGCTGGCCGCCGGACAATTCATCGACGGGATGGCCTGAGAGTTCCAACATCGACGTCGCCCGCAAAGCCTTTTGCACAGCTTGTTCATCGTCTTCGCTCCATTGCTTCAGCCACGTCTGGTGCGGATAGCGGCCTTGTTTCACGAGCTGCAAGACCGTCAATCCTTCCGGTGCAGCCGGTGACTGCGGCAAAATCGCCATTTTGCGTGCTGCTTCTTTTGTCGACATCTTTTCTAAAAGGATATTGTCTAGCAATACGTGACCAGACGATGGCTTCAAAAGACGGGCAGCGGACCGGAAAAGCGTCGACTTCCCACAGCCATTTCCACCGATCAGCACCGTTATTTTCCCTTCCGGCACGGTCCAATCGAGTTCTTCAATAATGCTTTCTTTTCCATAACGGAGTGTAACGCTGTCCATTATAATAGCACTCATCTTCATCTATCCTTTCGTCCGAAATAATAAGTAAATAAAGTACGGTGCACCAATTGCCGCGGTGAACACACCGGCTGGAACTTCGAGTGGCAAAAAGAGCGTACGGCCGGCAAGATCAGCGAGCATGACGAGAATCGCACCGATCAGCGCAGTTGCTGGAATAAGCCCTCCTGCGTGAGAACCGACGAGACGGCGTGCAATATGAGGTGCCATTAATCCGACAAAGCCGATGCCTCCCGCAAAGGCGACCGCACCGCCAACGAGTGCCGTAGCAAGTACGAGAAAGAAAATGCGCTGTCGTTCGACCCGTGCACCGGCACCGATGGCGAGTTCATCGCCAAACTGCTGCATGTTCAAATGACGGCCGGCCATCATGACAGCAACAAGACTGATGATCGTCCACGGTGCGATCATTAAAACGTCACTCCATGATGACCCGTTCACTGAACCGGTCATCCACATATTTGCTTTAGACGCTTGATAAATTGGACCGATGATCATCATCATCGTCGTCACGGCTTTCATCGCGGCGGTCAAACCGATTCCAATTAAAATAAGACGGATTGGCGACAAGCCATTTTTCCAAGCGAGCATATAAACGAGCAGCGCTGTTACTGCTGCACCGATAAACGCGGCGAGCGGCAGCCAGCCGATGCTGACCGTGAGCGCGTTGCTTTTGTCACTGAAGATTGCGAGAAACGCCGTGACTGCCGCGCTTCCACCAGCTGTCATCCCGATTAAATCAGGTGAAGCGAGTGGATTGCGGACGAGTCCTTGCAAAATCGCGCCAGCCATCGCCAACGCCGCACCCGCGAAGAGCGCCACTAAAATACGCGGCATGCGAAACGAATAAACAACCATATGCTGAAACGGATCACCGAAACCAAAAATCGTTTGAAATGCCACAACTGGGCTAAACTTAATATCGCCAAGAGCGGCACTTGCAATAAAGACAATAAGCAGACACGCAAATAAAGAGATGATTTTAAAGACAGTTCTTTGGTCAATTAATAATGAAACAGCTCCATGTAAAGGACGGAATGCTTTCATCGGCTTTTCTCTCCTTTACGAGCAATGTGAATGAAAAACGGCACACCTATGACCGCGGTCATAACGCCGACCGGTACTTCCTGCGGCATAATCATGTAGCGCGCTGCAATGTCGGATACGAGAAGCAGGGCCGCTCCAAGCAGGCCCGAAAAAGGTAACAGCCAGCGATGATCCAAGCCGATCCAGCTCCGCGCAATATGTGGAATGATAATGCCAATAAATCCGATTGGACCGGCGACCGCTACTGCCCCTCCTGCTAGTAAAACGATTAAGATCGACGCGACGATTTTTGTAAAACCTATATGAAGACCAAGCCCCCGAGCGATATCTTCCCCCATCGACAACACATTTAATTTTCCCGCTATAAGTAAGGCCCCAAAAACGCCGACTGTGAGATACGGCAATACTGACAGTAACAAATCAAGACTTCTTCCTTCCACGGACCCTGCAAGCCAGAACAATGCTTGATCCAGCATCGCTTCATTAAAGACGAGAAAGCCTTGCGTCATCGATGAAAACATCGCTCCTATCGCCGCACCGGCAAGCGTCATTTTCATCGGTGTCAATCCTTCCCGCCCAGCTGAACCGAGCACAAATACGAGCAGCTGGGCTACTCCTGCCCCAATAAAAGCAAGCCATGTTATCGACTGATTGCCGCTTATGCCGAACATAACAAGCCCTAGGACAACGAAAAAGCCAGCACCAGAATTGATACCGAGAATGTCCGGTGACGCGAGCGGATTTTTCATGAGTGTCTGCATGATCACTCCCGCCATCGCCAGACTCGCACCCACACAGGCCGCAATAAGCGCACGCGGTATGCGGACGGTTTGAATGACTAAATGTTCATTGGACCCATTAAAGGCCGTAAATGAATCGTATACCCCTTTCCACGTTGTATCTGTATAGCCGTACACGACGCTTGCTGCCATTAAAACGACTACAACGGCCGTTCCAATCAATAGCAGCGTCACACTTTTTCCTATTGTCATCGTAAACGCTTCCTGTCTGTCAAAGTTTTTCACTTCTTTCATTGTAAAAAGACATTGGTCCTTCGTCAATGATTTTGAAAATCATTTTCATTCAATTGTTGACAGATTCGGAAATAGTGTTTATGATAATAGTGGTAAGCGGTAATGATAATCATTATCAAAGTTCTTAACCCCACCGATTCATTGTGCAGGTTTAGGCGATCCGAACGCCCATTTGGATCGCCCTCTTTTTTTGAGGTGGACAGACTATTCTGCTCAAATACATATTATTTTTCAGGAGGAACGAGAATGAAAAAATGGTTTTTACTTAATGTAGCTGTGCTAATACTCTTTTTAGCAGCGTGCGGAAACAAAGAAAAAAATGAAGATACGGCAGCTGAACCGGATACGGATACATACACGGTCGAGCACGCAATGGGCTCAACTGAAATCAAAGGAACACCGGAACGTGTCGTTATTTTAACAAATGAAGGAACAGAGGCTCTTCTCGCTCTTGGCGTCACACCAGTTGGAGCCGTTCAATCATGGACAGGCGATCCTTGGTATGATCACATCGCAACAAAGATGGAAGGCGTCGAAGTTGTGGGAATGGAAGACCCCGTGAATGTGGAAGCAATCGCGAAGTTGCAGCCTGATTTAATTATTGGCAACAAAATGCGTCAGGAAGCCATTTACGAGCAGCTGACGGCCATTGCACCAACAGTTTTCTCGGAAACGTTACGCGGCGACTGGCAGGAAAACTTTGAACTGTATGCGAAAGCATTAAATAAAGAAGAAAAAGGCCAACAAGTACTGGCAGAGTATAACGACCACATTGAGGAACTAAAAGGAACATTTGGTGATAAATTAAGCCAGAAAGTATCGATGGTTCGCTTTATGGCCGGCGACACACGCATTTATCATAAAGATACGTTTTCAGGTGTGATTTTGGAGCAGCTTGGCTTTGCCCGTCCTGCTGAACAGGACAAAGATGATTTTGCCGAAACGAATGCAACGAAAGAACGAATCCCCGCAATGGACGGCGACGTCATTTTCTATTTCACTTATGACACAGGCGACGGTGAAGCGGTGAAAGCAGAAAAAGAATGGATAAATGATCCCTTATTCCAGAATCTTGAAGCCGCAAAAGCCGGAAGCGTCTATAAAGTGGACGACGCGATCTGGAATACAGCAGGCGGTGTGCTAGCCGCGCATCAAATGCTGGATGATATCGAAAAATATATGGTTGATTGAGGAAACAGATTTACATCAGAACGTCGCATAATAAAAGCCTTTCCGATTTAAAAACGGGAAGGCTTTTTCTATTGGTTCGTGAAAAAACGAATATGGTATACTGAAAAGAAAAAAGGATGGAGATTGATGGAGATTACAATCACATCAGCTGCAGCTGAAAAAATACGTGCGTTGCAAAATCGAGAGGATGGTTTTTTAAAATTAAAATGGGACACAGAAGGAAATGGCTGTGTGCTAAACGGCATCCCAACGTTATGGTATGTGGACGCACCTGACGAGGATCATGATGTGTTACTTAAGACGAATGACATGTCTATTCTTGTTGAAAAACCAAAAATGGTCTTTTATGATGAAAAAGTGAAAATTGATTATTCTACAGAAGCCGGTATGTTCCAGCTAAAAAGTCCTAATCAAATATTGAACGGCAGAATGGCTTTTCGGAACAAATAAGAACGATCTGTCTATATCCCCACTGATAAGAGTTTCTCTTTACATAAAGAACGGAATGGATACTGTTTGATCTTTTTGTATGAATTCCTAATTTTTACACAAAAAAAGCGGATCCATTTCACTCTTATTTGCTTAAATCAGGCTGACGTTTATCCTCTATCTTTTTTTCCTTGTAGTACCTAGACACGGCATGATTAAATGCCTGATCCCGTTCAAGTAACGTCACCCCAGCTTTTTGCATCCCCTCGTTAAATGTATACCACGGGAGACCATATTTTTCTTCAAACCAGCTGACGAAGCCCATTTCTTCGTTCCCATGAGTACAAACATAGTCAAAAATGGTGTTATACAATTTTTCTGCGTCCCCTGCAGACAACGGTCCCGTTAACACCTTCAATGCGGCTTCACGTCCGTCCCCAACATAAAATGAGACATACATTTCTGGAAGTGCAGCAATATGCCGGCCATTATGTTTGAGTATGAAAAACTCGGTATTTCTGCTTTTATCCGTAAAAAGACCGGCAACTTTAACTCTTTTCATCTCGTACCCCTCCATTTTTTTGTATCTTTACTATTTAATGTACGATGCTTTCCTTATATAACCTTTTTATTATATCTGTCAATCACTAAGCAGGGCACGATAATGCTTCGATAATATTTCAATCTATTCCCTGTTACATGTCTTTCTATTCATCATGGCCATTATAAATAAAACAGTGATCTGCACGGGGCAGACCGTTGTTTTGTTATTCTCTCCATAATTCTCTCCTGCTGTTACCTTCCACAAACGGCGGAGCTTCTATATCTAATAAGTCGTATAACGTCGGGGCAATGTTAAGTGTGGAAATATCTCCGATTGTCTCGTCTTGCTTAATTGCCGGTCCCATCGCCTTAAAGACAGGGCGAAGAACGCTGTTTGTCGAATTGCCGCCATGTGTCCCTCGTTCAAACGCGGGTTTGACGATATGTGATGTTCCATTGCCGATCATTATTGCCTCAAGCGTATATTCGATGATCTCATCTCTTCCAGTCCGTTCAACGGTTGTTTCTTTAAACAATTGAATCAATTCTTTATGAACGTCTTCATACTCTTCTCTCAAAACGATACCATCTTTTTCTCTTGATGCTAGATTATTGATACAAAAGATAGTTTAGATGGCAAAAGAAAAAGGCTTCAAGTTTTGGACTCGAAGCCTTCAAGACATAAATCGTCATGATTTCATTTTTTCAACAGGCGTAACAATTAGAGGTAATTAATCTTGGGGAACAAGATGTTTACTGAATTAAATCGTGCTTAAATGCATAAATAACGGCCTGCGTTCGATCTTGTACGTCGAGCTTTCCTAACATGTTACTGACGTGAACTTTGACTGTTTTTAACGAGATATATAACTGATCAGCAATTTCTTGATTCGTTTTCCCTTGTGCGACCAGCAGCAAAACTTCCATTTCTCGATTGGTTAAGTGATCATGCAATTGGTCCATCGGCTTTTCCCGCATCCGTGTCATGATTTTCCCTGTCACTTCCGGTTCTAGTACAGATTGCCCTTCATGAGTAGCGCGTATTGCATTTGCAATGTCACTCGCTTTTGATGTTTTCAACATATAGCTTGTCGCACCGGCTTCGAGGGCAGGATAAACTTTTTCATCATCAAGAAAGCTCGTCACGATAATGATTTTTGCTTCAGGCCATTTTTCAATAATTTGTCTCGTCGCTTCAATCCCATCCATTTTTTCCATCACAAGATCCATTAAGATGACATCTGGCTTTAAGGATAAAGCAAGCTGAACAGCCCCTCCGCCATCGTCTGCTTCAGCGATGACTTCCATATCAGGTTGTGAAGATAGATAGGCAGATACACCGATTCGGACCATTTCATGATCATCTGCAAATACTATTTTAATGATAATTCTCACCTTCTTTTTTCAATCGTGGAATTTTGACTTCTAACCGTGTTCCTTCGTTTGGTAAACTGATGATTTTAAATATTCCTCCTACTTCATAGGCACGTTCACGCATATTTTGGAGCCCGTACGAGCCTGATCGAACGTTTTCTATATCAAACCCTTTTCCATCATCGGTCACTCTTAAAATGATCGTATCATCCCGTTCAATCAGCATGACTTGGAGTGCCGTTGCTTTCGCATGTCTAAGCGTGTTCGACACAGACTCTTGCAAAATTCGAAATAACTGATCTTCTATTCCTTTTTCAACGGTGAATGTTTCTATCTTCCAGTCCACTTCCATCGGTACTTTTTGAGTCAGCTCTATTAACAGTTCTTCGACACCTTCCTGCAGTGATTTTCCTTTTAATGCGACAGGTCTTAAATGAAGTAACAACGCCCGCATTTCAAGTTGTGATTGATGAATCATCGTTTCGACCATTTGCAGCTGTCGATGAATAGGTGATTTTTCCGGAAGACTTGTTTCATTAATGGCCGACATCATCATCGATGCTGCGAACAATTGCTGGCTGACGGAATCATGTAATTCTCGCGCGAGGCGATTCCTTTCCTGAACGACGATTTCCTGCAGGCTTTTTTCCCGTTCGATAGCTCGTTCCGTTGCCAAACGCTGCGCGTGTTCTGCTTGAATTCTAAACTTCTCCTGCACTTGTTCCATCCGTTGTTGAATGTCTTTCAATTCTTTGTATCGTTCGTCATTTGTTAAATACGTTTGACCTTTTACTAGTTCATTCAGCTGTCGATCGATCCGATGAAGCCTCTGCCGCCAATACCAACCCGTCAATATCCCAATGACTAAACCAGTTAATATAGGGAGGATTAAAATAACGAATAAAAAAGAGACGTCGGCTACTTTTTGTTCAAAAAGGATCGACCAATCTTCCAGTGGAAAAGCAGCCAGTGTTACGCTAATCATCATAAAAGAAAGGAATAGGCTGAACAAAGCGGCTGTGATCATGTGACGGATCATGATGCTCATACCCGTTTTACCTCGATGTCTCCAGATAATAAAGAGGTAATGATTTTGACTCTTGGATAAGTTGAATGATAGTTTTCTGTCTGATATAGAAGGGATTGATTCATTAAATTCTCATGATGGTTTCCAAAGAGATGGGCACGGCCAAAAATAGAACTGTGATGAATACTCACTTCTACCTCATAAGGAACATAAATTTCGATGTTTCCAATGATGTGACGGATTGAAATAACAGCCGTGTCTTCAGGTAAAACCGTGTTGCTCAGATCAATGATCCGATCACCAAACCCTCCATATATATTTACGTCCCGCCACTGATAAGCCGTATTTTCCGTTTTCTGATCTTCAAAAATTTTATGAGTAAATAACGGTTTTAGTTGAATGATTGGCTCTGCCGCCGCTTTTCCCTCTCTCATACGAAACATCGGCTCGATTCGTTCTGCTTCTTTTTTCGTTTTCGCATAATGGATGAGAAATAAAATAATACCAATGATAAAAAGGAAGCGCACAGCGATCATGTTCAAAATGGTTACGATTAAACTGATGAAGCCTCCCCAAAAGAAACATTTTCCCCATAAGCGATTTAATTTCTTCCAGCCAACATATGTTAATACGCTAAAAAATAAAGCAGAAAAAATAATACCGCCATCAAAAAAAACAATTTCAATAATAAAGAGGATCACCCCAAAAATCATGATCCAATTGAACATATTTGTCGTCAACCGTTGAAACATGGAGGTGACCCCCTTTCTATGTATTCGAACAGACACCAAACACTATGTCTGTTCAGTATAACATTTATCCCTTTTTTGACATACCTATCATCATGTAAACGTAGCTGTTAAGGTATGTGTTAGTAAGCCTCAGCTTGATCATCTACCTGTATGTCTTTTTCAAGCTTGGCCATTTTGCTGTCAAATGTATGGTGCTCATAAGAATGATTCACTTTTCTCTCTAACCCGTCAATGTATTGTTCCATTTCAGTGAAACGAGAAGATCGTTTGTCCGATTCATCTGCGATCACTTTATTGAGCCGATGATTCGTGCGTGCCACGTTTTCACGCCCCATCAGTTCCATGCGCCGCAAGTGCATATCTTTTAACTTATAGTTCATTTCTTCATATTTGTGTTCCAACGTTTCCAGCTGCTGTGTTGATTCTTCCACTAACATCTTTATTCTTTCTGCCCGTGATTGATAGTCTTCGTACTCTTTCATTGCAAATGTATGCAGTTCTTCTTCGCCCGCTTTTTTAGCGATACTCGCTTGTGCGAAACGCTTATCCGCAAGTTCCTGCGCGTGGTGATATTCACTTATAAATTCATCCTTCAACCGATACTGTCGTTCGATCAGTGTTCTTACCTTGTCCTTTTCTTGCTCACTTTGGCGCAAATAATGGTTCAATGCTGCAATCGGGGTCTGTTGTTCTTTTCGATCTAACATATGGTGAAGGTCCGCTGAAATCGATTGTTTAATACGTGTAAATAGGTTCATGTAGATCTCCTCTTCATTATTTATTAAGTTCTGCCCATTGCCGTTCAAAATTAGTAAATGGATCATCTTCTTCTACTATTTTTCCTTCTAACACATGATCGTTATTTCTCCACTTTGAGATCACGACATACAAGGCATAGGCCGCTACAAAACCGATCACCGCATGAATATTAGATAACACAACCGTACTAAGAAGCAGCAGACCGACAATCACCCAGCCGATTTTTCCTGCGGTCGATCCACTTTTCATGAACTGCTTAAAAATGACATACAGCAATAAAACGCCGACACCCAATAAAATCATAGGCCCAAGTGTTACTAATAACACAATGAACGCGATCAATCCACCGACGAATAACATACATCTTTTCATTTCCTCCACCTCCTCAATTAACTTACATTTATCTTACCGAGGATTGAAATGTTTCGTAATGAGCTAGAGCCATATTTCAAACTACGTCTTAAGGCGTATTCAGGTCACTTTGAAAAAATACGCATTTACAACGTGAAGAGTTTCCAAAAAAATTAGGCAGCGAGAGCCCGCATAAAGAACGGATTCAAGCTGCCTAACATATCTCTTTTTATTATTTTTTTACTCATTAATGAAGTTCGCCTCTCTACCAGCGGATTCTTTTCAATATATCCAGCACGATTTGACGGGAATCTTCACCTATATCCCAATCGCTCACTTCATTTTTAATGTCATTCAACGTACCAAACTCTCTCACGAACCCATTTAATCGGGCGGTTAATGTGGAATGAGTAAACGCATCCATAGATGGATAATGTGTATTCAGTAGATCAACGGCTATAGAAAACCGTTTTAAATAATATTTTTGATGGTGCTCTTCCGCTAATGTAAAACCAGAATACGGTACAACTTCTGTTTCGATCGTTTCATTTCGATCGTCTTCGAGCTCTTTTTTCACGTTCAGAATGGATTGTTTCTGCTGTTCATCGTGATAAAACAAAATGGACATGTATTGCCGCTCTTTATAATTCACTCTGTTCGTTGACGTATGATTGTTCCAAAATATGTGTAAAATTTCTTCAAAAGATAGGATTTCTGGATTAAAATCCATTTCAATGGTCTCGGTATGGTCCCCCATGCCACGATACGTCGGGTTTTCTGTTGCACCGCCTGCAAAGCCGACACGCGTCCGGATGATACCGGGCAACTGTCCAAATCGTGCATCCGTTCCCCAGAAGCAGCCCATGCCAAATGTTGCCGTTTCTATTTTTGGCAGGTGTGAATGCCACTCTGCTTCAATCGTCTGCATCGTCTTTTCGTTATGCATCATCTTCTCTCCTCTTTTCTATTTGATTAAAATGATATAAGAGATGGCTTTACTAACATAAGAAAAAGGCTTCAATTTTTGGATTCGAAGCCATCAAAATATACATCGTCATTATTTCACTTTCTCAACAGGCATAACCATTTCAGATTCCTCATCTTGAGCACTTTCTCCTAAATTCAATCCTACAACACCTAAAACAATCAAAACAATCGAACCAACTTTTAAGAGAGATAGATGCTCTTTAAAATAAATAAATCCGATTACCGCAACTGTCGCTGTTCCGAGCCCGGCCCAGATCGAGTAAGCGATACTAATATCAATTTTTTTAAGCGATAGCGTCACCAGCGTTAAACTAAGTCCGTAAAAAACAAAAATAGAAATAGATGGAATCAGTTTGGTAAAGCCTTCTGATAACTTCATAGATATGGTTCCAATAATTTCTGCAAAAATACCTAACGTAAGTAAAATCCACCCCATATTATTCCCCTCTCTTTTCCTATTCTACTATTTTTCGGAAAGTTGAACTATATAAAATGAGAAAGAGCCGCCTCAGGAAATTCCTCTTTGAGACGGCTTTTTATTTTATCCGATTCTAGTACTCATTCAACGAACAACGACTCATATTTTGGTCACATACAACCTAGCTATAGTTAGACATATTAGGGATATTACAGTTATTCCGATTATCGATACATAGGGAGCAGAGGCAAAGCCCCAAAATCCGTTCATTTCTAGCACAAAACCCACTCCTTTTTTTGTATTTTACTTTAAATGATTCCTGCATCCTTCATCCGATCTTCACCAAAGCTTGTAAGTGTATATTTAAATAATACTTTATCTTTACCGAAGTGCTCACCATTGTCTAACTTTTCTTCACTCGTTTCGATCAACGCTCCTGAAAATAAATCCGTTAGCGCGATCCGGACGCTGCCCATCGCATAGGCTCCCTGCAGCTCGTACTCTGTAAGAACTTGTTTGGCTATATCATAATCCCATATGCCTTTTTCCGATTTTCCCAAGGTATTCTCTCGTACGATTTGCAATATTCTTCCTTTAAGATGCATTTTAGGCATTTAGATCGCCTCCTCTTTATCTTTCCTATCTGTAGGAACTGCACGAAGGACTTCCATCTCATCCCTCTTTTCAGTAAACATGACAAACCCGCCGGTAATAACAACCAATGCGCCTAAAATGAAATTCCATTCTGGCATAGTTAGCGTGAAAATACTGATAAAAATGATTGAAAAAATCCCGTATAAGTCCCCGATTGCTTGTCCTCTTCCAACACCAATCAATGGGAAAGATTTGTACCAGGACACATAACAGAAACCAAAAGTGATACCCGCTAAAAGTAGCCAGATTACCGCTGCGCCCGATGTCAGTGTCTGACCAATAATCGTCAAAATAGGCACATCTCCAAATATTAGAAATAGAGGTAAGACGACAGCTACCCACCAGAAAACTTCACCTGTAAATCGAAGTGTTAAGCCTACATCTGGATCTGTAACGTCTAGTGCCCGTCCAGCAATCGCTCCTTCCACTCCCCAGCCAATTGCTGCCATTAAACCGCCTATATAGCCTAACCAGGCACCTGAACTGTTTTGTATTTCTCCCACAATACCCGGAGCAAATACGGCGATTCCTCCGACAACAATCATACCGATGCCGATCGCCGCTCTCCGCGATATCTTTTCACCGTACCATCTGTTCGCTAATATAGAGCCTACAATGGGATACATTAGCCCTGCAACGGCCGCGAAAACACCGCCAACAAAGCCGATGGCCAAAAAGCTTCCGAAAATCGCCATCAGTCCTCCGAAAATGGCAGCGATAAAGTACCATTTCGTCACTTTTCTAAAATGAACAATCGTGCGACCGTAATCTTTCCACTTCCCTAAAACGCCAAGCCATATAAACATAAACAGTAAAACAGCGACGGCATTTAAACCGGCGATGACCGCTGCGACGGTTATATACTCTTCATTTGTCGCCATAGCCATAGAACCGAAAGGGAATTCATACCAGATCGCTGATCCCGGTATATACCATGCTCCCCATAAGACGGCTGTCCATAAAGCCCACATAAAGCCCCAACGTACTGTCTTTTCTCTGTGTTTCTTTTTTGCAGCTGCCAATGAACTCATAAAATAATTGCCCTCCTAAATGAAATCGTTTTAATTTTTGTCGCAGGACGCAGCGCTATTTACCTGAGTTCCTCTTTAGTGAGTAAGGGATAGTGGGTAGTGGAACACAGACTAACAACATCTGAATGACCCACATTCTGTGGGTCTGACCTCCTGCTGACGGACATTTCACTTTATTTCTCTTTTTTGAGTTTGCTAGATTTCCTGCCATGGTTCTTCATGGTCACTAGCCTTTGCTCACGTCTAAGAATATAGATAATTCCAACTTTTTCCAATGGCTGCGTAGAGAAAAAACCCATCAACTAAAATGCTTTTATTTTTTAAATATTCTGTTTTTTTATTCGCCTTTAATCCTTGTCTATCATAAAGCTAAAAGAAAAACGCTCTTTTTCTCATGTGAATGATTCGAAAAAGAGGTTATTCAACATACCGTTTATTATTCTCTTTTTATACCGTATACTGATGATCGTTCTTTGGCGCTTTTAATGCTTTTTGCATATAGACAACTTCTTCGCCTAAAGCCGTCAAACGCTGTAACACGTCTTCATCAATTATCTCATTTTGACGATTGAAATGATCATTATGCAGATACACAAATCCCGGTGCAACGTAAGCACGGAAATATCCTGCAATTGGATTCAATTGATTTTCAATGACTAAATAGTGCTGATACGTTCCGCCAGTTGCAATAAACCCCATTACTTTATTGCGTAGATCTTTCGGATGAATTAAATCAAACAAGTTTTTAAGGGCACCCGTAATCGATCCTTGGAAAATCGGTGTACCGATAATGTAAAAGTCTGCTGAGGAAACGATATCGATCACTTTCTTCGTATCTCCTGTATACGTTGACGGATCACGCCCATCACAGAACTGAATATCATAATCTCTTAAATTAAGCATTTCCACTTCGATTTCCGGATGGTTTTGCTTTACTTCATCTAATATTTTTTGAACGACAATGAATGGTTTTATTCCTGTAATCGTGCCTGAAATTCCTAGCAACTTCATTTTCAATTTCCTCCTTATACTAACAGCTTCTTACGATGAAAATTCGTTCAATGGAGAGAGATACCGGAACCAAATGACTTCCCTTCGGTTCCGGTATATACTAGTATGTTTTATCTTCTATTTGAAATATTCGTATCTTCTATACTTTTACTCGAACCAAGGAACATCGATTAATGATTTACCGATCCATTCACGTAAAATTTCATTCGTTGGTCCCATAACGGCACCGGCACGGCCATCACGTAAGAATTTTTCCACTTGACCTGTCAAATAACCTCTACCGCCTGAAACTTGCAGCGCTTGGTTTGTTACTTGAATAACAATGTCAGCAGCATGCGTTTTTAATTGCCAAACAGGGAAAAGACATTTCTCTAGCGGCGTACCATTTGCAATCGCCTGATCTAGACCTTCAGCTGTACGGTACAGCATACTTCTTGCACTGTCGATCGTAATTTGAGCTTTCGCCAATTCATGACGAATGACTTGGTATCCAGCAACGGATTTCCCAGTATCTGCATGCACTTTCTTCTTGGCACCGTCAATTGCTGCATTAAGAGCGCCTTGCGCAATTCCAGTCCAACATGCAGCTGTTCCTAATAAGAACAACGGATCAAGTGTATTATCATTGTGGAAATTCATTCCGCCTTCAGTGCCTAGACGATTTTCCGCAGGAACATAAACGTCTCTAAACTTCATTGGACCGCTGGAATTTCCGCGTAGTCCCATTGCATTGTATGGGTATTGTGTAATGCCCTCTTGATTATTATCTGTAACTAAAAACATTAACTTATCATCATTTGTACTTTCTGGATACGTAGTCGCCACGATATACCAATCGGCTTCTCCAGCGCTCGTAACAAAAGATTTGTCTGCATTCAATAAATAACCATTTCCACTGCGCGGTGCTGTACTGACAACATTCCAAAAGTGACTTCCGGTTGCTGGTTCACTGAAAGCTAACGCGCCCACTTTTCCTTTAAGCACATCAGGGATAAAACGCTTATGCTGCTCTTCATTTCCTGCTACATACATTAATTGCGTTGCCGCTGTATGCATGACCCAGCACATCGTTGAAGAAGCACAATATTGAGCAAAACTTTCAGCTAATACAGCAAAACCAGTAAGCCCCTTGCCAACACCGCCAAGCTCAGTCGGTAGAGTAGCTGCTCCAAATCCTGCTTCTGCAATTTTCGTTAAACTTTCACGAGGATAACGACTTTCTTGATCCGAGATAGCAGCTCTTGGAAGCAGCTCATTTTTCCCAAGCTCATGTGCCTTTGCTTGCAATTCTTCATATCCTGGCGGGCATGTCCACCAGCTTGGAACTTGCATAACTCCTTCTGTTGCTACTTTTGTGTTATCGATTGTTGTGTTATTAACTGTCATCATTCTCCACTCCTCAGATGTTTTTTATTTAAATGAATTAAATATATATTTATTATTCATAATATTCTGTAATTATAGATTAAAAATTTATATTGAGAGAGTTGCTTATCACTCTTCGTTATTCAGAGACACGATCAACAATTACACTTCCATCTCTTCTTCCATCTCAAGTAAGGCAAAGTAGCTGCGTGTCGTTTCACCTGGTTCCGTGTTCTCGGTAAGCATATGCAATGCTTCTACAACGCCAATTTGTCGGTATGTTTCCGTAACACGACCGTTCACTTTAAGTGATTCGCGTCTTTCCTCCAACTGATCCAGTGCTTCTTTCGAAAGCTCTTCTGAAATCCGGATAGAGCCAACAACATTTTTTTCAGCAGCTTCACAACTTGTGATTTTCACATCACTGTTTTCAACGCGGCCCGTCGGAGAATATGCCAAAGCGCTGACGATACGATGTTTGGCAGCGTTGAACGTTTCTCTTAAAAAAATAGGATGTGAAGGATTGATGTCTTCAACGAGCAGACGGGTAATGCCACGATCATTAATCGCCTCCAAAATTTGTTCCGGATCGTCCTCTTCGATCAACACTTCTTTATGCGGCGGCCAAATGTCCATCCAATAATGTGACATATGTTTTTTGCCAACATGGAAGACAAAGAATTCCGGATAAATAAACTGCTGACCTGGCTCGGTGCCAAGATTCGGGCGAAAGAAGTCATAAAAACGTGTAAGCGCTGACATCAGCAAGGCACTTGCCCCTATCCCACCGCCAACTTCTCTTACGACGACACCAATGCGGTCGTATTCGTTGAAACCTGGGAAAATATCTTCTAATAACGCTTTTTGACCATTCACCTCAAAATCAAAATCTTGATAACTCATGGTATTGACCGTATGCATTGTTCAATAACCCCCCTTTTGCTTTGCGAAAAATTAGAATATATAAGGGCTAAATCTAATAAATAATATGAAACTTTATTCAGCGGGGGAGGCCCACAGAAAGTAACGATCTTCGTCTGCGTTCCCATCCCCCATTGGTCCGTTTTCACAGCGCTTTCATTTGTGCAAACGGGAACATTTATGATTTGACTTTAAAATCTAGTTAAACGATCAATTATGCAAATGTAGGTTCTGGCAATCTATGTGCTACATAAACCGCTGTACCATCGCTCTCACCATGGAATGTAACCGTTGTGCCAGGGTTGATGATAACAACATCGCCTGCTTCTGCTGTAAAGCTGTTTCCTTGATCATCACTTAAAACAAATTTCCCAGTGACAACTGTTTTCATTTCTAAGAAATCATATTTAAAATCGAAACCTTTGTCAGCTTCTTGCATTGCGTATAATCCTACTGTTGCTGCATTTTCGTTTGCAGTAATCGGAATATCAAGAATTTGGCTTTTCACTTCTGGAATCCCTAATATTGTATTCAATTCTTTCATGTCATAGCTTCCAACTTTAATTAATTGTAAGCCTGGTTTTTGACTTAAGTACGTATAATTATCTTTAGTTTCTGCTCTGCTCATGTTTAACACTCCAATAATTTTATTTTTTTCTTACTGCCTATTCATATAGAACAAACGATTATGTCAGTTTTACAAAAATGGTTTTTCAGGGATACGGTGAGCCGTGTAAAAAGCTTCTCCATCACTTTCAGCATCAAAAATGACCGGTTTATTCGGAGTGAAGATGACAACATCTCCTGCTTCTGCTACATATTTGTTTCCTTCTCTATCACGCAAGACAAATTTACCTTTAATGACGAATTTCACTTCTAAAAATTCATACACGAATTCAAATTCTTCACCAGGCTGCATATCGAAGTAACCCATCGTAATCGCATTTTCTTTTGACGTAACCGGAACATCAATGATTTGGCTTTTTAGTGCCGGAATCCCTAGAATATCATTCAATTCTTTCTTCTGGAAAGTACCTGCTTTAATAATTTGAATGCTCGGTTCTTTACTTAAATAGTTGTAGTTTGTTGATTCTGTTGTAGATTGGCTCATGTTTAACACTCCTATACGTTTAGTTTTTATTATTTCGAAAATTCAGTTTCTATAAAAACGACATCTATCACTTTCTTCACTTTTTTGTATTACAAAAATGAAGATTCAGGCAGGCGATGTGCTGTATAAAAAGCGTCTCCGTCACTTTCACCGTCAAAGATAACAGTTGTTGTTGGGCTGAAAACAAATACGTCGCCTTCTTCAGCTACATACTTTTTCCCTTGATCGTCGCGAACAATAATTTTTCCTCTGAACACAATTTTGATTTCCAAGAATGTGTACGTAAATTCAAAGTCTTCTGAAGGCTGCATCGAGAAATAGCCCATTTGTAGAGCATGTTTATCTGTGCAAACCGGAACGTCGATAATTTGACTTTCAAGATTTGGAATACCAAGGATGTCATTTAGTTCCTTCTTTTTATACGTTCCAGCTTTAATGAGCTTGACACCTGGCTTATCGTTTAAATACGTCAATTCTTCTAACCATGCTGTTTCTGCACTCATTTTTGTACCTCCATCATTTTCATTTTTTATTTTTTCTATAATAAATCCGGTAGTATAACCGGTTTATTCAACATGTTACGCTTCCTGGGATAAGGAAGGCTGTTCCTCCAAAATCGTAAACATTCCAGGTGATAAACGTTTGATCCACCCAATGTGAATGTCTTCTTGATCTACTAATAAACGATTGTTATGAGCAGAAAAGATAATTTTAGGCGTTTCCTGTGTTACTAATACGACTTGGTTGTCTATTTCATCCCCGTTCGTAATACTCACTTCATACACTCCTGGGGGAGGAAGAAGATAATAAGGGCTCGCTACGACTTCAACACTATTTTTAGTGGAAAATATCTTTCCTTGTATATGGTAATGCTCACCTAAATAGCGGTGGACAATATCCATTTTCCCTGAAGAAATTAACTTTCTTATTAAAGTAGAGCTGATTTTTTCTCCACCAAACTCCACTTTTTCTACTTTTATTCCTTCAATCAAGCCTTTCGAGTCCTCTTTTATTCGATCCATATTTCCTTTTCCGAATTGGCCATAATTAAAGTCAAATCCTGCTACTGCATACTTTACGCCAAAGTCAATAAGATATTTTCGGACAAATTGCTCAGGTGTTAAGGAAGCAAAGTCTTGATCAAATTGCACGATGTAAAATTTTTTCACACCTAGCTTTTTCAAAATTCGTTGTTTGACGATCATTGGCATTAAATATTGCATTTTTTTCTTGTCTCTCTTAAGCACTTCTTTAGGGTGCGGGAAAAAGCTCATACAGGCGAGCTGCAGTTGCTTTTCATCTGCTATTTTTTTAGCTTCTTTGATAACTTGTTGATGACCTAAATGAACTCCATCAAAAAAGCCTAAGGCGATCACACTTGGTTCATTTTCTGCGAGAAACGTATGCCGGTTGCTTTTATTTACATAAATGACTTCCAATGTTCCGCCTCCTAATCGTTATGTTATACAAATGAAGGTTCAGGCAGGCGATGTGCTGTATAAAAAGCGTCTCCGTCACTTTCACCGTCAAAGATAACCGTTGTTGTTGGGCTGAAAACGAATACGTCGCCTTCTTCAGCTACATATTTTTTCCCTTGATCATCACGAACAATGATTTTTCCTCTGAACACAATTTTGATTTCCAAGAATGTGTACGTAAATTCAAAGTCTTCTGAAGGCTGCATCGAGAAATAGCCCATTTGTAGAGCATGTTTATCTGTGCAAACCGGAACGTCGATAATTTGGCTTTCAAGATTCGGGATACCGAGGATGTCATTTAGTTCCTTCTTTTTATACGTTCCAGCTTTAATGAGCTTCACACCTGGCTTATCATTTAAATACGTCAATTCTTCTAACCATGCTGTTTCTGCACTCATTTCTTTCACTCCTTATTTATTTATAAAGTTATCCTAAAGTCTATATTAACTAACAATAAACTTTCCATAAATTCTAAATATAATAAATATTCAATTAATCATTGCATACTTTCTGTCGCCTAGATGAAGTAATATTGACATCCATATACAACAAAAGAACGGACACTACTAAGTAGTATCCGCCCAGGTTGTTAAAAGTCCGATATTTCAACTAACGGAAGTACAATCGTAATCGTTGTTCCTACGCTTACTTTGCTTTCTACTAAAATTTGACCTTCGTGTGCGGCAATAATTTTTTGCACGATCGACAAACCCAATCCATTTCCTTTAATTTTTTCGGTTTTTGTCCTTTTTTCTCGAAAGAACGGAAGAAAGATTTTTTCTTTATTATTTTCTGATATACCGATTCCATAATCTTTGAACGTAATGATCAGATTTTTATCTTGTTGATATGCGGAAATATCGATTTTTATTTTTTCTTTATTCTTTGGTTTGGAATATTTAACGGCATTCTCCAATATATTAATAAATACGCGATTCATTTTTTTAGGGTCAGCAAAAATGAAGTGTGAACCTATTTCATAGTCTTTCGCAATTTCTACATCGCATCCTTCTGATCGGATCGCGATCATGTCTAACGATTGTTCTATTAAGAAATCAAATGGAATGACTTCTTTGACGTAATCTCCATCATCATCCGTATTCATTTCAAATAAGTCATTAATTAATTGGATAATATGGTTGCTGCGCAGCAAGATGGAATTCATAATTTCTTTTTTTTGCACGTAAGGAAGTTCTGGATGATTCACTAAAATTTCCGTGTATTCCCTGACAGACGTTAATGGCGTTTTTAAATCGTGAGAAATCTGTGACATAAATTCTTTTCGTCGTTTCTCTGATTCTTGAAGTTGTTGGTTCGTATTCACTAACCGTTCATTCGCACTTTCCAGCTCTTCCGTCCGCTCTAACACTTTATCTTCTAATTGATGGGCTTTTAAGTTTAATTCGCCAACTAATTCTTGAATTTTTCGGTTCATAAAGTTAAACGCTACTGCTAAGTTGCCAATTTCATCTTCTTGCTTAATATGAAGTTCTTTCACAAAATTACCGTCAGCACTCTCTCTTAGTGCATTCGTTAACTGATCAATAGGCTGGGTGATCGTTCGTGAAAATCGATACGTCATATATAGTAGAATGGCAATTCCGAAAATTAAAAATACGAAAAGATGAGATAAAAAAAGAAGCATATGCTTATTTGTCTGTGCCTTTGTACTTTTGACAATAGGTTCTACAATATCCGACTCTGAAATGATAAAGTTGAGACTCCATCCATTATTTAATGACGAAGATAACAGATAAGCATCCGAATTCGAATACGTGATTGGCAGGATGCCTTCTTTATTTTTTAACGCACTCTTCATAATGGACTCGTTTTCCTTGATCCCGTCTGCCTTCGTTTGTCCCGAGATAAAATTCCCTTTCTCATCGATTAAAAAGGCAAAGGCGTTTGGTTCACTGAATTCAACATTCATTAATTTGTTTGTGATGTTTTCAATTGGCACATCTAAACCGACCATCCCTTTAAAATCGCCTGTAGATAAATAAACAGGTGCTCCGACAGATATGAGCCAGTCCTGTTTCGTTACATCGCCAATCGGTTTAGCCGACCATATATAAGGTGTCGTCCATTTCACTTTACGCTCCGGATTTAAAGATACTGTATAAAATTCATAATCTTGAAAACGCAGATCCGGTGAAAATGTCTTCTCCGCAATGGCTGCTTCTACATCAAGAAAAGGATAATATAACCAAGAAGAAGTCGGCAGCGCTAAGTAAACGGCATTGATCATGGATTCATTTTTCATCGTTTGAACAAACAATGGTTCAAGCTGCTTGGCTATTTCCAAGTCATTGATTGTAGCCTCAGGCGAACCACTTGATAAAGAACTAATAAAAACATTTGTTTTTTCATATTTATCTTCAAATGTTTCCCACAAATAGCCTTCTTTCCCTTTTGTCAAATTCAGTTCATTTGTAAGAGCTAGATTAGGCTGACTATAAATGGTTTCTGCTTGTTTTTGAATTAATCTTAACGTATTTTCAAGATTGTGCAAATCCGTATTCAAATTTTGCGTTTCTTTTTGAAGATATAACTGTTTTTGAGAAATAACTTCTTTTTTTGTATCCGCTATATGATCTTTCATAATTTGATTCGATAAATTGCTTCCTTGGTACATACTGTATGCTGCGATCATCACAAACGGAATAAAAGAGATCATCGTTGTAAATAGTAAAATTTTAAAATAATAAGATTTCCTAAATTTAAATGGACGTTTGAACAAACTTGTAGCCTACCCCCCTCATTGTAACGATGTAGGAAGGGTTTACTGGATAATCTTCAATCTTCTTCCTCAAATTTGAAATATGGACGATAATCGTACTCTTCTCACTAAACGAATCATATCCCCAAATTTGATCTAATAGCTGCTCCGCTGAGAATACTTGATTTGGATTTTGAGCAAAAAAGGTGAGCAGTTCAAATTCTTTCGCTGTTAATTCAATGACTTTTCCATTCCGTGTTACTTCCCGGGCAGACAGATCGATGACAATATCGTCAAAAGAAATGCGCTTCTTAGAAGCATTTTGATTGTGGTTGATCGAATTTCTTCTTAAGTGGGCTTTAATGCGGGCGATTAAAACCCTCGAATTAAAGGGCTTTTCAATATAATCATCGCCCCCCATCGCAAAAGCTAAAATTTTTTCTCTGTCCTCATTATTACAGGTTACATATAAAATGGGGACAGCCGTCATTTCACGCAGCTGCTGACATAAATCAATTCCGTTCATATCAGGTAATTCGATGTCTAAAAGAATAAGATCGGGTTCATTTTCCCGAACCTGTTTAATCGCTTCCATTCCCGTTCCGGCAATCGTATAGCCAAACCCTTCGAGAGATAAATTCATCGATATAATCTTCTGTATATCCATATCGTCTTCAACAATTAAAATTTCATCCACGTTTATCTGCCTCCCTCTATCCATTCTTTAAATAAATTTTCCCAGCTTCCATTCCCGTTCCGGCAATCGTATAGCCAAAGCCTTCAAGAGATAAATTCATCGATATAATCTTCTGTGTATCCATATCGTCTTCAACAATTAAAATTTCATTCAAGTTTATCTGCCTCCATTTATCCATTTTAAAAATTACTTTTTTAATTTTCTGAAATATGATGGCGAACTTGATAAGAAATTCATGTTCTTTATTAACAAAGATTATCAAAATATAAAAGCGCTTTCAATCCTTTTAAATGAATATATGACATTTTAAAATTACAAAGCACAACGCATTTAAATTGATTCACGCAAAAATCATTGTTAAACCACCTCGTCCATTTTCCTTTTTTTATATATTTTAACACAACAAGCCAATCATTTTTACTCCCTAATCGACTAAATTAAACAAAATTTCGTTTGTATAAGTTAATTAATATGGAAAATAACGATAATTGAAGAAAAAGAATGAATTAGTGAGAAAAAGGCTCATGTTATTCGCTTTCATTGCCAATGTTATCGTTTACACCCGGATTGTTGCCGTTTACATTCACTTTGATAAAAAGTACTTTATGACCGATAATTAAGTCATACCAAATAGGAAGAGGGGAACGGACATGAACTTCATTCAAACAGTGAAAACAGCGATGAATGCTTACGGAAAACACCTTGTCAAAGCGCAGGAGTATGGACTTTTAAAAGCACAGCAATGCGGCGTTGTCATCGAACAAAATAAATAATTTTAGAATAGGAGAATGAACATGAACTTTATTAAAGTAGTGAAAAAAGCAATAAACGCTTATGGTGAAAAAATTGTCAAAGCACAAGAATACGGAATTTTCATGGAACAAAAAAAGTTTGGTCATAAAAGATGAAGAGTGTGATTTTATATAGCCGAATTAATCATAGTGATCCACCATCAACCGGTTCTCAACAATAAAAAAAGAGAATCGGTTTTTTTATGCAAAAAAGCTCAAAAACAGTTGATAATGATTCGGGGATTGGTTCCATGGTCGATTTATTAATTGACTGGATGCTTGGCTGTATAGATGTGTACGCCCGGAGCAATAAGGCAGTTATCCCCTATTCGAATTTCACATACATCCAAAAATACACAATCAAAGTTTGCATAAAAATTTTGGCCAACATGAATATTGTAGCCGTAATCACAACGGAAAACAGGCTCTATATAACTATTTTCTCCCACTGATCCAAAGAGTTCTTTTAATAGTTCTGTGCGTTTTCGGTCTTCTGTTTCTACTGTTTCATTAATATAACCTCGTTATTCTTCGGGCATTTATCTGTTCTTTTACTAATTCCGGATCCGCTGCATAATACAGTTCGCCACTTAACATTTTATCTTTTTCTGTTTTCATTCCCCTACCTTCTCTATCATCCATATTAAAAATAGCCCTCTGTCCTTTAACAGGAATGAAGACTATTTTTAGTCTTAAATGAACTGTTATAATCATTTCAATATATATGTCAGATCATTCTATCTGTTCAATCTCAGATGTAATCACAATTGTTTCACCATCTGCCTCCATTTCATATTCGGCCTTCACTTCGCCATATCCTTTTACAAAATACTTACGGCTCACATCTCCATGTTCATTCATTTTCTCGATGACGATTACACGGTTAAATGTTCGAAGCGGAGTTGATAGAACAGCCGAATCATCGATGACAGTCCAGCCGTCAAACGAAGCACCGTTCTCAAGCGGAAGCTGTAAATACGTATAGAGCGGCTCAAGCGCTTGTAATTCACTCACAGTTGGCGTGTAATCTTCGTATGATTCCGCTTCTTCACGCACAACGACAATCCGATCATCTTCTATCCGAAACGTCCGTGCCACGACTGTGCCGCCATTGTCCTCATACACCGTTACATGTTTATTATTGTGCCATACTGTACGCGTCGTGTACGTTGCATACTCATTGCCCTCTCCTCTAAATGAAGCCGTTTGACCGTTCTTTAGGAAAAACGAAGAAAGGGCTGCTTCTTCAGGAGCCTCAGGCGTATAAACGTAGGCACGTGCAAGAAATGCCGCAAACTGTTCCCTTGTGACAGCCCTATTCGGTCTGTAGTAACCGTCCTCGTATCCATATGCAATTCCCGCCGCTACCACATTTTCAATATATGGATACGCAGCAGACGTTTTCGATATATCCGGAAAGTGAATGTCCACCGCTTCTGTGATGTCAAATGCACGACCGAGGATGATCGCTAATTGCGCACGTGTGACGGTTTGATTTGGTCTATACGTACCATCTGGAAACCCGGACAGAATTCCTTCTTCAACAGCAGACTCAATGTAGCCTGACGCTGTATTAGATAAGTGAACGTCTGAAAACGATGTTGTTCTCTTTGTACCGTCAAGGTCAAATGTTTTTCCGATTAAAATGGCTGCTTGTGCACGCGTCACATTTTCTTCCGGCCTGAATGTACCGTCTGTAAATCCCGAAATAATCTCAAGATTCGATAACAGATCAATTTCTTCATAGAAACGATTCGATTCCGGAACATCTCTGAACGTAGCCGCACTGGCAAATGAGCCAACGAGACTGAGAACGAGGGTAAAGACAACCACACCGACTAATGACTTTTTCACACGATTATCCCCCTTTCTAATTGTAAGAATATTATAAAATTTTAGGTGATAATCGTACAGTGCATTAATAACTGTGTTTTATACATTTCATTCATCAAACGAATCCGGCAGCACTTTTTTCGATGCAATGACTGCTGCCTCTTCTGACCGTTCATTACTATTTCTGACCACTCGTCAAATTTCTTCTATAAGGTAAAGATAACGTGAAAAGGAAAGCAAGAGCAGGATTGGCGTTATTTTCAGCAAAATCAGTTACACTGAACGGAAGGAGAGGATTAAATGGCGGAACATATCTTTCATTTAAAAGCGGACTGGCCTGGTGCCCGGAATGATGTCGGGACAATTGAAGCAAAGAATTTAAAAACAGACGTGTCCATCCCGCCTGAAATGGATGGTCCGGGCGTCGGCACGAATCCTGATGAGATGCTGCTCGGAGCGGCCGCAACGTGCTACATTATTACGCTTGCTGCGATGCTAGAGCGCAATAAGCTCGAAAAGGTTTCCCTCACAATGGAATCAGAAGGCATTGTCGATGTGACGAACGGCATAATTACGTATAAAAAAATTATTCACCGGCCAACTATCGTATTAAAAGCGGAGGCGACAGAAAAAGATGTCCAGCTTGCGTATAAACTGATGGAAAAAGCGGAAAAATCATGCATGATCAGCCGCGCAATTAAAGGAAATGTCGAAATTGACCTGCAGACAGCTGTTGAAAAAATGCTATTATAATGGCGAGGAGTGAACATTTATGAAAACAGCTGTCATTATCGGAGGCGGCATCACGGGCTTGTCCGCCTTGTATTATTTACAAAAACAACAACTAAATCTACAGGTCATTCTCGTTGAACAAAACGAGGAACTCGGCGGCAAAATCCGCACGGTGAGAAACGATGAATTTATTATGGAAGCAGGCGCCGATTCGATTGTCGCTCGAAACGAAGGTGTGATGCCGCTCATCGAGGAACTTGATTTGCTTGATGAACTCGTCTATAACGAAACGGGTACATCCTATATATACACCGACAATATGCTGCATAAAGTTCCTAAAGACACCATTTTCGGCATTCCGACAAGTGTCGAGTCGCTTTTTAGCAGCACATTAATTTCAGAGAAAGGCAAGCAGGAAGCGATGCTTGACTTTGAAAAAACGGAAAATAACTTTACAATCGACAGTTCTGTCGGCTCATTTTTGGAGTATTTTTTAGGTGAAGAAATCGTCGAAAAACAAATTTCTCCGATTTTATCCGGTGTGTATTCAGGGAAACTGGATACGCTGACGATGAAATCCACACTGCCCTATTTACTTGATTACAAAAATAAATATGGCAGCATTATTAAAGGATTTTCCGAGAACAAAAAAACCTTTCAATCTGCTGGTAACAAAAAGTTTATTTCCTTTAAAAACGGCCTTTCAACACTTATTGACCGTCTTGAGGAACGTTCCGGTAATGCACGTGTGTTAAAAGGGGTCCGTATCACCCACATTGAAAAAACGGGCGATGCGTATGAACTTTCATTTGATAACGACGAAAACATTCAAGCTGATTTTGTCGTGTTGAGCACTCCGCATGACGCAGCACAGCGCATGTTGAAAGCGCCGGAGCTCGATGCGGATTTCAATGATCTGACTAATTCATCGCTGGCGAGCGTCTATATCGGATTTGATATTTCCGATGACCGCCTCCCCGCTGACGGGACCGGATTTATCGTCACAGAAGGCAGCGACTTAATGTGCGATGCCTGTACATGGACGAGTCGAAAATGGGCGCATACGTCTCAACATCACCAATTATTAGTCCGGTTATTTTACAAAAGCTCAAATCCAAATTATGAAGCGTTGAAACAAATGAATGAAGAGGAATTAACGAAAGCGGCGCTGTCTGATATTCAGAACAGTCTTGGCATAATCGAAAAACCGCATTCTGTTAACGTGACACGATGGACAGATTTAATGCCTAATTACCATTTGAAGCATAGTCAGGCCGTCTCGTCTTTATCACAAAAAATGGCGGATCTTTTCCCTAATGTGCTACTCGCCGGCTGTTCGTATTACGGTGTCGGCATTGGGGCTTGCATCACCAATGGTAAAAACATCGCGGATACAATCGCAAACTCCTGGAAAAACTAACGTGAATTGATTTCAAAGGAGTGAGTTGAATGAGCGAAAAAGAAGAAAATTACGATGAAGTGTTCGAAAAAAATGTCAAACAGATTCAAGTGGAAAAAAATAAAAAACTCGAAGCTATCGCGGGCGTCCCCGATCAGCAAAACCGGCTGAAAACGGTGGAAAATCGCCGCATGTGATAGGTAGCATCTCCTTGGAATGTCCCAAGGAGATTTTTTTATGCTGATAGATGAATTAATCGACTTTAAAATAATCACAAACGACTTGGCCGACTGATTTCGCAGCGACGAGGAGAGCGTCTTCATCAATATCAAATTTCGGATGATGGTTAAAATACGGTGTTTCAACTCCTTTTGGTCTACAGCCTATGAAAAAGAAGGTGCCTGGAATTTTTTCAGCGTAGTAAGCAAAGTCTTCTGATGCCGAAATCATCGGAAATTCCATCACTTTCTGAATATCCGGATCATTCATGCTTTGTAGGCTGGCCACAACCGTTTCAGTCACTTGCGGATCATTGTAAAGCGGCGGGTAATCAGATGTATACGTCAACTCGCATTTGACGCCAAATTCCACTTCGATTCCGCTTGTAATGCGATGAATTTCTTTATCGATTAGCTGCTGTGTATCACCGTTCATGTAGCGCACATCTCCTTCAAGCTCCACGCTGTCTTTGATCACATTGAACGTTCCTTTTCCGTCGAAAGAACCGATCGTTACGACACCTGCTTCAAACGGATTTAACCGGCGGCTGACGACCGTTTGAACAGCAGTGACAAAATGAGCGCCTGCGATAATAGCATCATTGGCCATATGAGGAGAAGATCCGTGGCCGCCTGTGCCTTGAATGACGAGTTTAAAATACGATCTGCCGGCCATCGCATAGCCGCTCCGGTAGCCGACCACACCCGCCGGTTCAGTCGGAAACAAGTGAATACCGTAAATCGAGTCCAGATCATCAAGTACACCGGAATCAACAATGCTTTTTGCGCCGCCTGGCGGTGTTTCTTCCGCATGCTGATGAATAATTTTGATCGAACCTGCAATTGACGATTTTAACTGAATGAGGCAATCGGCCAGCACTAACATGTATGCCGTATGCCCATCGTGTCCACATGCATGCATGACGCCTTCATTTTTCGATTTAAACGGCACATCCGTTTCTTCAAAAATCGGCAGTGCATCAAAATCAGCCCGGAGACCAATCGTTTTCCCCGGTTTGCCACCATGAATGGTGACGATGATGCCAAGGCCATTTCCAACATTCGTTTGAACGTTCATATCTTTTCCTTTGTAAAAGTCCACGATGAATTGAGCCGTTTTTTGTTCTTGAAACGATAGCTCGGGGTTTTCATGTAAATAGCGGCGTATTTGAATCATTTCCTCTTTCCGCGCATCCAGCATTTTCATTAATTGTGTTTTCACGATTGCATCTCCTTATCCCCGTAGTTCGAGTTTGATTAGTAGTATGCCATATATGTACCCTTATTTTTCAGAAAAACACAGATTTACTTAATCTGGAATACTCTGGTTCCTGTTCAATGAATTCTAATAAACTTTGTAAATAGTACCACATCATTACAAAGTTTATATAAAAAATCTATTACTTAATGTTAATTTTTTGTAAATTCAGACTTTTCCATTTTAATTCGTGTTATAGTCACTATGCTTTACCTTTCGCTTCTTTTACTTTGTAAAGGGAGTGCATGTTTCATCAAATCCGTTTATATAGGAGGAGTTATTCATGGATTCTAATTGGAAGAAAAAATTTCTAGTTGGTGGAATGGCCGCTACTTTAACACTTGGGGGATTGACGGGCTGCGCTGAGGGAGAAGATCAAGATACGGGTGTCGACGATGAACAGCAAGAAGATCAAGTAGAAGAAGAAACGGAAGATGGCACTACTGAAGAAAAAACGGAATAATAATAGGATAAAGTGAAACTTCATTCAGTAGGGGGAGTTTTCTTCATCCCCCACTTATCCTTCTTTTCTTTTCGAAAACTTGAAGTGGGGGTCTTACTGCCCGTTAATGCGGGATAAAAAGAATTTGTCTTTTTGCTTCAATCATTCAAGCCCTGACTTCTATTAAGAAGTTGGGGCTTTACATTTAATAATGCAGATATATTTTCTCCTTTCTGACCATTCTCCTCGATTTCTGATCGCTCGCTGCTATTTCTGACTACTCGCCATCATTCTTGTAGATGAAGCACAAAGGTCTCTCAAATAAGACGTGCCATCGACTTATTGCTTGACGCCACAGAGCTCTGCTAAAAATGATACGCGGTCTTTTTCAAATTCATCGTCACATTCAACGACTGTCTCTTCTTTTTTAAACCAGTCTGGGAGCATCTCTTTCCGGGCTGGTTTTTTCGATTTGACATTCTCTTTCTCCCAATTGCGTAAAATGGCGCGTATGTATGCCCATGTCGTAATACCTTTTGCCCGGGCGAGTTCCACCGCTTCTGCGACACGTTCATTCCCAAGTGATTTCTCAAACATTTCGCGTTCCGATAAAGAATAATCTCCTGTTGAAGTCTTTTGTTTGTTACTCTCTGTTATAGGTGTAGCCAATGTGGTCATATCGTCTGTCTGATCAGACGCTTTCTCCCCGTTAACATGATCAAATGGGCTCATCATCGATTCTATCATCTCGTAATCAATCGTATACCATTTCGTTCGGTCAAATGCCATTACGCTAAAGTTGTCCGTAAGCAGTAATCCCTGTTTCTCAAGTCCTCTTAACGTGCGGCGAATCGTCGTCATCGACCAAGATGAAAAGAAGTGCCGCCAATGTAGTTTCGATTTTTACGCATTCACTGTATATAACAAGGAGAAAGGAGGAATGCCACTATGGACATGATTTTGCCGCTTATCCAAGACGTCGGATTCCCGATCGCAGTCACGTTTTACTTACTGTACCGGATCGAAACGAAACTCGATGGCGTCATCCAATCCATCCAGACCCTTCCGGACAAAATGAAACCGTAACATGTTTCAAATATGTGCCCGCTTCAAATAGTTCGTACGTTTCTTTAGGCAGACAACGCGACGTTTTTTCTACCAAACAAACTTTTTTCAAATGAGAGTATCGATTTTCAAATTTTCGCTGTACATAACAAATGAAAGGAGGGGGATACAACATGGCTCAGTCAATATTAAACAAATCGACGCTTCGTCTCGTGTTTGATAACGGGATTGATGAATCTGGCAAAGCAGTATTTAAAACGAAGTCGTATTCAAACGTCGATCCAGTCTCAACAGCGGATCAGTTCCAAGCAGCGGCCGCAGCAATTGCTACACTTTCATCTTTGCCGCTTTCATCAGTCGAACGCAGTGACACTTCTATCATTAACTAACTAAAAAAGGAGGGCTTTTCTTATGGCCAAAACATTGCAGCTCCAATTCAACACATCAGAGGGCGGAAGCGCGAGCGTCACGATTGATGCACCGATCGAACCAGTCAATGCCGTGGCTATTCAGCAGGCAATGGATGCGATCATTGCATCAGGCGCGTTCATTTCGACAACCGGCCCGTTTCTTTCCGTAAAAAAAGCAAGTTTGATCGACCGTGAAGTCACAGACATTCTGTAATCAAAACGAAGCCGATCCACTCTGGGTCGGCTTTTTCTTATTCTCGGTGAAACAATCCGACTACTTCGACGGTTTGCGTTATATTTACAAATGCAGTCGGGTCCACATCGTGAATGATTTGCTTTACATCATTTAGTTGATAACGCGTAATAACTGTCATGAGCACCATCCGTTTTTCCCCGGAGTACGCCCCTTTCGCATCCATCACGGTAATGCCCCGGTACAAACTTGCAAGCAACCTTTCACATATTTCATCTCCTTTAGAAGTGACAATGTTGAGCGTTAGTTTAATATGTTTCGTATGAATCATATCAACGACTTTTCCGGTCGCATATATCCCAATCAGTGTGTTCAATGCCGTGTCCCAGCTGAACAAAAACCCAGCAAACACGACGATCACGGCGTTCATCATCGACAATAGTAAACCGAGTGGAAAGTCTCTTTTTCGTGCTAATAGCATCGCAATAATATCCAATCCGCCCGATGACGCTGATGCGCGGAATGTGATGCCTGCCCCTATACCGGTCAGTACGCCGCCAAATAAGGAGGACAAAATTGGTTCGGTTGAAAGCTTGATGACAGGCACAACATAGAGCCCAATTGATAATGTGACGACGGACAAAATCGTATAGGCAATGAACCGTTTACCTAGTTTCATGACACCGAGAATAAGAAGCGGAAAATTGAGTAGCAAGTTCAGCACGCCAGTGTTGAGCGGCGTTATAATACCGAGCATAATCGCAATACCGCTTAAGCCACTGCTCAAAATTTCATGTGGAATTAAAAAGAAATTGAAAGCGAATGCAACAAGCACCGCGCCAGCAATAATAAGTACAATGTGCATGCGATGACCTCCCTTTTTCTTCATTATAAGAGAGAATTTATGACTATCTTAAAAAATAGTGTTTTCAGAAAAGCGGAAAATGCGTGTTTTTTTGGCCAGTGCGTTATAATTAAGAAAAGACAGTATGAGGAGTTGGCGTCATGAAAGAAAACGAGCCGCAACGGCCACCGCTCGTCCGTTTTTTAGGCGGACGCACCTCGATTTTCGTTTTAAGTATTGTGCTCTTAATCGGGCTCATTATTATGGTTTTTTCCAACATATCATTTATTTTTGACCCGCTGAGCGGTTTCATTGGGACGGTGGCCCTGCCAGTTATTTTATCAATCGTCGGCTACTATTTATTAAGCCCGCTCGTCAATGCATTACAGCGGTATAAAATAAAACGCGGATGGGGCATTTTAATTGTGTTCGTCGTTTTATCTGGCTTGATTACGATACTCTTGTTAACAATTCTTCCTTTTTTACGCGATCAAACAGAAGCCTTAATCGCATCATTCCCTGGATATGCTCGCCAGCTCGGTATGGACATTGACATGTGGGCACGCAATTCACCGTTCGAAACACAATATATGGAAATTTCAAAAAACATGCAGACGAACGCTGAAGAGTTTCTTGGTTCGCTGACGCAGAACTTTTCCGATATCGCTGGTCAAACGTTAGACAGCGTCACAGGCTTAATTGCCACGCTTACTAATTTCATCGTCTCGCTCGTCACCGTTCCATTCATTTTGTTTTATTTATTGAAAGATGGTACTAAATTGTACAACGGCTTCCTGCACGTATTGCCGCCAAAAATGCGCGGACGTACCGGTGCGATGCTCATTGAAATGGATGAACAGCTTCGTTCCTACATCCAAGGACAAATGCTTGTCAGTCTTTGCATTGGAATCATGATGTACATCGGATTTTTAATCATCGGCCTAGATTATGCTCTGCTACTTGCAGCGATCGCCAGCGTTACAAGCGTCGTGCCCTATCTCGGACCAGTCATTGCGATTACACCGGCAATCATCATTGCCATCGTCACATCGCCATTTATGGTACTCAAGCTCGCCATCGTCTGGACGATCGTACAGCTGCTTGAAGGAAAATTTATTTCTCCGCAAATTATGGGGAAATCACTGCAAATTCATCCGGTTACGATCATTTTCGTCTTGCTGACAGCTGCTCATTTATATGGCGTCGTGGGGGTACTCATCGGGCTGCCAACATACGCGCTAATCAAAGTATTGATTCAATACTTGTTTGCCCTTTACAAACATCGGTATAACCGATTTTCTGAAAAAGAAACCGACCGCTATGCTATCGTTGAAAATGATGATCATGTTTAATTGATTTTGAGCCGGGTAAACATCTACTACACAACACTAAAAGGAGATGTTTAGTAACATGGCTCTCGATAAAAAGGGACTCGGTGACAAAATCAAAGGTGCCTTCAACAAAGCAAAAGGCGAAGTGAAAGATCAAGTTGGAAACGCAGTAAACAATGCCCGCCTTCAAGCAGACGGTAAAAAAGACAAAATCAAAGGCGAAGTACAAGAACGAATCGGCAAATCAAAAGACCGCCATTCATCATAAAAAGGATGCCCCATTTTAACCCGGGGCATCCTTTTTTATGTGCCATGCCACTCTATCCTTCCTTGAAATCGCACCTATTTTTCCAGATTCGCACACAACGCCACAAAAAACAGGCAGTCTCCCTAATAGAAGACTGCCTATCACTCAAATTATGCTTTTTTCCTCATCCATTTCGACAACGCTTCATACACAATCGGGACAATAACGAGCGTTAGTAACGTCGAACTCGTCAATCCACCGATGACCGTGACACCTAATCCTTTTGAAATCAATCCGCCACCTTCAAGTCCTAAAGCGAGTGGGAACAGGGCACCGATAGTAGCGAGCGCCGTCATCAAGATCGGCCGCAATCGTGTCGCCCCTGCTTCAAGCAACGCCTCGCGCACAGGCAATCCTTCTTTTTCTTTACGAATGACCCGGTCAATCAATACAATCGCGTTTGTCACGACAATTCCTATTAGCATCAAGGCGCCGATCATGGACGAAATACTAATCGTTTCACCCGCAATCAACAATGCTACAAGTGCACCGATGACTGTAAACGGAAGGGAGAACAAAATTGCCAGCGGTGCAAGTCCGCCGCCAAATGTGATCACAAGAACGAGATACACAATCGCGACAGCGGCCAACATCGCCAAACCAAGCTGCGTAAAGGATTCATTAATATCTTGCGTCACACCACCCATTGATACGTCTACACCAGATGGCAAATCAAGCGCATCAAGTTCCGCCTGCAAATCAGCTGACGCGGCCGACACATCATCGCCTTCTAGCTCACCGCTTACATCAACGAACACTTTTCCATCACGGCGTGATACTGTATCAGACGTCTTGCCTTCTTCTACCGTCATCACATCATTAATCGCAACGGACGTGCCGAGCGGTGATGTCACTTCTTTCCCTGTTAAATCTTCAATCGTTTCATACGTCTCAACTGGTACATCCAAATACACATTGACATCCTCGCCATCTTTTTCAACGGTCGTCAATACGGGACGTTCTCGCATAGGACTTAGTTCCATCGCAATTTGACCCGCTGTTAAACCTGCTGCGGCCAGTTTTTCTTGATCGGCAACGAGTGTATACTCTTCATACGAATCAGCTAGCCCCGTTTCAACCTTTTTAAATGAGTCGCTGTCGTTCATAATCGCTTCAATTTCACCGACAACCGGCTCAATGTCTTCAATCGTTTCGCCGTATACATTCACTGCAATCACGTTGCTGCCGGCGCTTGCAGAAAAGTCTTGCGACGCCCATTCGCCTTTATCAACACTCGCCTGCAAATCAGCGATGGCATCTTCTTTTTTCTCACTAAAATTCTCTGTTTCTGCGTCATACATCACATAAAACATCGCACTGTTCGTTTGACCGGGATTCATCGGATTTTCACTACCGACTGAATACTGAACCGTCTCGACATCCTCAATGTCCATGAAATAGCTTTCTGCATCCGTTGAAATATCCGTCACTTCTTCAAGTGTCTGGCCCGGTTCCGGTGAATATGTCATAATGACCATTTTCTCTTCTTCACCTGGCAAAAAGCTGACGCCTATTTTCGGCACGAGCAAAAAACTTCCCGCCAGAAGCAAAATCGCCGCTAAAAACGTAATGATTTTATGATTCAACGTCCAGTTCAACACCGATTTATACCATGCTGCCATTTTTCCCGGCTTTTCTTCATGCGTCTTCGCTTTTACCCCACGCTTAAACATCGTATGCGCCAGCATCGGCACAATCGTTACCGCCACCAAAAGCGATGCCAAAAGCGCAAACACAACCGTTAACGCAAATGGCAAGAACAACTCCCCGACTGTCCCTTCAACGAGGCCGAGCGGCAAAAATACCGCGATCGTCACAACAGTAGAAGACATAATCGGCACAAACATTTCTTTCGTTGCTTCCCGGATGAGTTCCTTGCCCCTCAATGCTTCTCCTTCAAGTGACAACCTTCTATAAATATTTTCCACAACAACAATCGAATCATCAATAACACGGCCAATCGCCACCGTCATCGCACCGAGCGTCATTACATTTAACGTAATATCCATCTGCTTCAGCAAAATGAGCGCAATCAAAATCGACATTGGAATCGAAATAACCGAGATAACCGTCGAACGCACATCACGTAAAAACAGCATAATAATAATAACAGCAAACAACGCACCAAATAATGCTTTACTTAACATCGTCTTCACCGACTCTTCAATTGGCGCACCTTGGTCAAATGTCGATGTAACCGTCAGTCCATCTATATCCGCTTCAAATTCTGTGACCTTCTCTTTCACAGCGTTCACAACATCTACCGTATTCGCGTCGGCTGACTTCACAATTTGCAAACCGATCGATTCTTGACCGTTCGTTCGCGAAATCGATTCTGCTTTTCCGACAAGTTCGATATCTGCAAGGTCAGACAGCTTCACTGGACCGATTTGCATATTTTTCAAATCTTCCAGCGTCGAGATATTACCGTCAACCATCACCGATTTTTCTGTATTGCCAAACGTAAATAATCCGAGCGGTGCCTTCATATTAGACGCCTGAATCATTTGCTTAACCGTTTCCTCATCTAATTGAAGCTGCGCCAATTTTTCTTGGTTGAAGACAAGCGTCGCTTCTTCCACCTGCTGACCGGAAATTTGAACCGATGCAACCCCTTCCACCCCTTCAATTTCCAGTAAAATCTCTTCCTCCACCGTTGTCGTCAGTTCTCTCAGTGTCAGGCTTTCATCGGAAATACTGAGCGCCATGACCGGAAATGCGTTAATGCTCAAGCGGGAAACGTCCGGCTCCTGTACATTTTCCGGAAAATCCACATCAGCGAGTGCTTCTTTTGCTTCCTGCTCCGCTTTTTCCATATCTGTCGAGAATGTATATTCCACTTGAACAGACGACGCGTTTTGATACGACGTCGAACTGACGACTTTCACGCCATTTAAATTTTGCAGCTGTTTTTCAATTGGTTCCGATACACTATCCGCCACTTCTTCGGGTGTCGCACCTGGATACACCGTCATGACCGTCACAATCGGCGGCGTAATATTTGGGATTGTCTCGAGCTTCATCGATAGCCCGGAGTACAAACCCGCAGCGGTGATAATAATCGTCATCAGCCAAACAGCGAATTTGTTTTTTAAGACGAAATGAATCAAGCCATTCATGAAAAATCTCCTTTTTGACCAATTGGTCACCCTTTTTTATAAATATATATGACCGATTGGTCAACCGTCAATAAAATAATTGTTTCAATAAGGTGACCATTAGGTCATAATAGACCAATGAGGTGACCTACCATGAACGAAAAAGAAAAATACATCATTGAACAAGCGATAAAATTATTTGCAGAAAAAGGATTCAGCGCGACCTCCGTTCAAGAAATTGCGACCACATGCGGCATATCAAAAGGCGCCTTTTATTTGCATTTCAAATCAAAAGAAGCACTCCTGCTTGCCATTTTGCATTATTATTTTCAGTTAATGTACGATAAATTGATCGCCATTGAAGAGGAGGATTTAACACCACGGGACAAATTTGTGAAGCAAATCGAATGTCAGGTGCGCGAAATCCATCAGCATAAGGAATTTCTCATTATGCAAGCACGGGAAAATGCCATTCCGTTTAACGATGAAATTGAAGCATTTATTTTCAAAATGCGGCTGGAAACGCATCGGTTTTATCGAAAACGGCTCATGTCCATTTACGGTGACATAATCAAACCGTATTTCTGGGATTTGTCCATTGCGCTGCAAGGCATTCAGCAGTCGTTTATTCATGTCATGATGATCGACAAAGCCGAAATCGATTATCACCAATTTGCTATATTTCTCTTACACAGTGCAGACGATATGGAAGCAGGCTTCAGAAAAAGAGCCGCTCGCCCTATCATTGATCCGGCTGTCATGAATGAGCTGTTTAAAGACAAACTGAATGACGAAACGATCCTCGACTGGCTCGCCGGGTTGAAAATTGATTGGAAAGACGAAGATATTTTAATCTCACTCGATGTCATTGAGCAAGAATTAAAAAGCGAATCACCGCGCCTTCCCGTCCTGCGCGGCATGCTCGCCAATTTGCGAGACGAGCCGGGACTTCATGAATTTATGCACTTCATCAAAGAGTATTACCACATAAAATAAGCCGTCTCCTCTTAGGAGCGGCTCTTTATTTATTTCGTATACAGGCGGAACCCTTCTTCTAACAAATACCGTTCCGCCTCTTTAAATGATTCAAAACTTTCTTCTAAATTCAGTCCTGTGTATACATTCCACAATAAATCTTCGTTTACAAGGAGAAGCGTTTGCCCGTCTCGATTCCGCCATTCCTGCTCTTCGGAAAGTGGTACTTGTTCGATGACTTCATCTTCCGGTTTATCCGAAAGATAGCGAATTGAATCCGCAATCGCTGCGCGCAGCTCCGCTTCACTTGCCTCACGAATGTTGACAAGTCCTTTATCATTTACCTCATAGCCTGGCAAATCGGCGACGAAAACGAATCCATTTCCGTTCGGATGCAGATGATGGACGACGACTGTTTTTTCATACAAACTGTCTTCAAAATGGTAATTGATGCGCTTCATCGAAACATCTTTTGCCGTCAACTGCGGGAATGTCTCAATAATCGCTTTTTTTTCTTCAAATGTGAGCATGATTTGCCTCTTTTCTCTTGTTTATGAGTAGCAAGTATATCACACGTACTGTCACATTTTAATCGCAACGCTATTCCTCTACACATTTTCCACTAATTTGCTCATAAACGATCGGTTAGGTTAGTCTGTTTTAAAATGATGGACACTGCTGTGGAGTTGTTCGGAGCTTTCACGCAGTTCATGAATACTCGTACCCATCTCGGTCATCCGTTCACTTTGCACCGTGCATTTTTCAGCAATGTCTTCAATGTGGCTTTGTGCTTCATTGGATGCGCCTGCAATCGTTTCATTTGCAGCGTTCACCTCTTCCGTACCGGCTGCTACTTCATCTGTCGCAGTCGTGATTGCCTTCAATTTTACCGCCATGCCACGAATTTCTTCAAGCACATTCATGAATGATTTTCCCGCTTCTTCTGTAATTATTTTTCCCTTTCCCACATACTCGCTACTTTCAGTCATCCGTTTTGTGGACTTCTCTACTTCCTCTTGTATTCGACTAATTAATGACTGAATTTGCCCCGTCGCATCGTCTGTCTGTTCTGCAAGCTTTCGAACTTCAGCAGCGACAATGGAAAATCCTCGTCCATGTTCACCGGCACGTGCTGCTTCAATCGCAGCGTTCAGCGCCAGCAAATTTGTTTGAGAGGATATGGCGGAAATCGTGGACAGAAATGAGCCAATTTCCACTGTATTTGACTGAAGAACGTCAATTGTTGCCGACAAAGCATGAACGGATTCATCAATGATGTTCATTTGCCCGATTGCCTCTATAATGATGCCTTGGCCTGTTTCAGCCGCTTCTTTCGTTTTCTCTGACTGGCCGAATAATTCTCCTGACGCTTCCGTTATGTCCTGAAGCCTGTGCGCCAGAGCCGTTGTCGTCTGTACGCAGTCAGCAGTCATCGCCGTCTGTGTCGACGCGCCCGATTCAATATGCCGCACCGATTCCAACATAAACACTGTTTCATCTGTCGTCGCCGTCGTCAATGCCGACAATGACATCGTTGACTCCACCACATGCGACGCTGTTTGTTTCACCCCAACGATAATAGCTTGTATTTCAGAAATTGTTTTGTTAAATGCAGATGCAAGCTTGCCGATTTCATCATTTCCTGATACGTGAAGACGTGCCGTTAAATCACCTTTCCCATTACTGATTTCTTCAAGCGATCCCCTCATCACGTCGAGAGGCTTCATCAATCGTCTCACAAAAAAATATGTAATAAAAATAACAAGCATCACACTGATCAATGCCGCCAAACCTGTATACCATTGCACCGTTTGCATGACTTCATTGGATAGCGCCACGACAAGCATTTGCCCGTCAGATAGCGACTTCCCAAAATACATAACACTTTTTCCATCAATAGTGCCCTTCCACTGTTTTCCATCCGTTAAGCCTGTTCCCAGTGACACCGATTCATTCGTGGACGCCACCACGTCACCTGAAGCTGATAAAACAGCGGCGTATTTCACTTCGTCACTTAATTCATTTTTCAAACTATCGATCATCGGCACAACGCCAATGTGCTGATCAAGCTCCGTCAGCATCGCTCCATCGCGTCCAACCTGCACAATGCGCAAATCATCCCAGCCTGTTACCCCGACAAATTTATAAAACTTGTCATCGAGCGAACGCACCGCAGCTTTTTGCGTCACGACTGTTTCATCACCCGTCAAAAGTTTCATAAATTCATATGCCTGTCCATCCGGATCGCTTCCGAAATTAAACTCAACAGACGGGGCCATATTTGTTAAAACCGTATTCCCCTTTTCATCTGTAATCCAGAACTCATCAAGACCAGATTTCTTAGCAAGTGCAACAAGCTCCTCATACGTTGTTCCTTTCTCAAACAAAAGCGATGTCATCGCCGCCTGGCCAATCATTTCTTTTTCCAGTATCGATTCCGCTGTCTCACGTGCCACAATTATATCTTCCAATCCAAACTGAATTGATGATACGACCGCTTCTCCTTTTTGTACGAGCGACTTTTCCATCTGATTCGTTAAAAAAAACGAGAACGCTGCAAACACAAGAACGAGCGAAAAAATGATCGGAATTAATATTTTCCATCTAATCGAGATATACATAAAATCGTATTCCTTTCTAGGTTAAAATACCCACCCATTATAATATTTTATATGATTCCATCAATTCTGCCTATTGAAATTATTTTAAACTTTACAAAAATAAAATATTCTATTGCTTAACATCCATTTAACATGTAAACAAAAAAACGTCCCTGGCGCGGAACGTTTTTTTAATAAGCCTCAATCGAACTCAGCGGATAAAACCGCAGCTGCACTTCACCAATCACCGAATCTTCACGAATCAAGCCGAAAATCCGGCTATCTTTGCTCACCGTCCGGTTATCACCAAGCACAAACAAATACCCGTCCGGCACCGTGTCATGAGCCGTCAATTCCGCTAACGTAAAATCAGCGGTCAACTTCTGTCCGATCATCAGGCTCTTCTTATTTTCATCTAAATAAGGCTCTGCTGTCGGTTTTCCATTTATATATAAAATATCATCTTTCATTTCGACTTCATCACCTGGCACACCAATAACACGCTTTATGTAATTATCTTCGGAATCAGGCGCATGAAACACGATCTGATCAAACCGCTCAATCTGCGTCATCTTGCTTACAATCACTTTATCTTTATCCTCAAACGTTGGCAACATCGACTCCCCGTGTACGACAACGCCCGCAAAGAAAAAATACTTACATGCAGCCGTCACGACAACCGCCAGCACAATCGCCTTAATCCATGACAAAATCTCCGACCGCATCGACTCCTGCTCCATACACACACATCCTTTCTATTTCCAAATTATTATAACATTATTGTAATTTATTTTTGCCGAAATTCATATCCCACTACGTTTAGATAAAAGTCTTTAATGAAGATATGGCTCTTTGTCGAAAACATATGTTGCTATCAATGGAATACCATAATCTTTATTTGCAATTCAACCAATATTTAACTCAGATAATAACTTTTTTATTATTTCGCTTTACTTACTTTTATTCTTCTGTCCCAAATTTATCATCACTTTAACTATTCCTATTCTTGTTTGCGAATTGACGAAATGCACATCATCACATATAGTAAAGTAAGGAAAAGTAAGGAGTGATTAAGATGAGCGAAGCAAAAGTAACGAGTAAAGGCCAAATTACAATCCCTATTGAAATACGTCGGGCGCTAAATGCAGATACTGGTGATATCCTTTCATTTATCGTGCAAGAAGAAGGAGTGTTCATGAAGAAAAAGAACAGTCCGATGAGCATTCAAGAACGATTTTCTGGATATAATTTGAAAACCGTACAACATGAAATGGATGAACTGGACATAGGTAAAAACATTGGTGAAGAACAATGACCTACAAAGCCAGACAAGGCGACATTGTAACGCTCGACTTTCACCCCCAAAAAGGGCATGAACAAAGCGGAAGAAGGCCTGCCGTCATCGTCAGCAACGACTTTTTTAATAAATTAAGCAGCCTCTCTCTTGTCTGCCCGATATCAAATTCAAAATCTGACTTTCCTCTCAATGTCAATTTAGATGATCGAACAAACACAACCGGAGCTATTCTTTGTCAGCACATCAAATCGCTTGATCTTGCCGCTCGAAATGCCGTCTTTGTCGAAAAGCTGCCTGATGATGTGATGAAAGAGGTAAAAGAGATTATCGTAAGTGAGTTTTAATGGTGAATTGGAGGTGTTCGTAATGAACAAAACGATCCTTGATGCACTGAAAAAAATCGAAGAAGATTACAATGTGAAAATATTGTACGCATGTGAATCTGGCAGTCGGGCGTGGGGATTTCCATCGAAAGACAGTGATTATGATGTTCGGTTTATTTACGTGCATCCAACCAATTATTATTTAAGCATTGATCCAGTCGGTGTCGGCAAAAAACGTGACGTCATAGAGCTGCCCATCAACGATTTGCTTGATGTAAGCGGCTGGGAGCTGACGAAAGCATTGAAATTGTTCCGCAAATCAAATCCGCCGCTGCTTGAATGGCTGCGGTCAAACATTGTGTATTACGAAGCCTTTTCGACGATTGATCGGATGAAAACGTTGAGTGAGGTCACTTTTATTCCCTCTTCCTGCCTGTATCATTACTTGAATATGGCGAACAAAAACTTCCGTGAATTTTTGCAAGGGGAACAAGTGAAAATCAAAAAATATTTTTACGTGCTCAGACCGGTCTTCGCTGCAAAATGGATTGAGCAGTACAATGAATTCCCACCGCTCGAATTTCACACACTGCTTGAACGCATCGTACCGAACGGACCGTTAAAAACAGAAATCGAAACATTACTTAAACGAAAAATCGCTGGTGACGAACTTGAGCTCGAGCCTAAAGTCAGCATGATCAATACTTTTTTGACAGAAGAATTGATCATGCTTGAAGCGTACGCCAAAAGCGTCAGTTTCCACATCCCGGACCCAACCCCACAGCTCGATCAGCTTTTTCGGAATACCCTTGAAGAAGTTTGGGGATTTTCTAAATAAAACTTGGTTCATATATCACATACGTTGTGCGCAGTAAAATCTATATTTAATCCCTCGTCGCTCGAGTTCATTTTCTAAAATTCGTATAAATTCTTCTTCAAGTTGGAGCTCTACTGCTCTATTATATGCTGATATAATAAATTTATCTGATTTTTCTTTCATTTTTCTCTGTCCTTTCCTAGTTGTTACAATTAATATACCTTTATTCCTAAAGAATAAAACATTCAAAAAATTTTTTGTTTTTTCGAAATATTGTTTATCTTGCTTTTTCCCTGGGTAAAAGAAATCTATATGCGCATTTCTTAGATAAATGAACCAAGATTAAGAGCCCTTTCTTTCAACATGTACGCAACAAAAAACCGCCCATTAATTGGACGGTTTTGTTTCATATTTCATCCAGTCAACGTTCGTTCCGTTGATCTGGTTCGATACGTCAATAATTTTATTCATCACCCGTTCTTTTTCAGTGCCATTTAAACGAGTCGGCTGGTAGTCATTTCGCTCGGTTAAGGATGAAATCGAAAACGGCACGACTTTTACTTCTTTCTCATCCGTCAGCTTTCCGTCTTCTAAATGAAACGTCTGCTGGAACACATATGTGTCTTTATCAGCTGGGTTCCGGTTGCCGCCGAACATGAAGTTTCCTAAGCTATAGACGATAAACTTGTCATTATACTCTTCAATTCCCTGCACGACATGCGGGTGATGACCGACAACGAGGTCCGCTCCCGTGTCTACTGCAAACCGGGCAAGTGTTTTTTGCGACTCTTCCGGCACATAGCTTCGTTCAACGCCCCAGTGAAAATGAACGACGATGATTTCCACGCCATCATTATGCAACTTCTGAATATCTCCCTCAACTTGTTCACGGATTTCTGCGCTATCCTGCCAGCCTTCATAGCCGAGCACACCGACTTTTACGCCTTTAATCTCCGTTTCAAATTGATTATCATAGCCAAAATACCCGACTTGTTCTTTTTCCAGATTCGTAATCGTATCATCATATCCTTGTTGCAAATAATCATAAATGTGGTTATTCGCCAAGTTGACCGCTTCAATACCGCCCATCGTCAAAATTTGCGCATACGCTGGATCTCCCTTAAAGCGGAACTTTTTCACTGCTTTTTCCGTCGCTTCTGTTAATGTTGTTTCTAAATTAACCGTCGACAGATCATCTTCTTCAAACACACCACCGAGTCCACCGATAAAGTGGGACAATCCATTTTTTTCTGCCTCATGTGGAAATGATCCTTCATATGTAAACGCCTCATCCGTACCAAGCGTAAAATCGCCGGCTGCGCTAATCGTAATCGCTGTTTTTTCAGGCTCTTTCGGTTCCACTATTTGTTTCGGCTGCTGCTCAATTTCTACATTGCTCACTTCTTGCTTTGTCGCCACCACATTCACCATAAGCGCCCCGATAATCAATAAAAAAAATGCTGCTACCGTGAGCCGTATCGACCGTTTCAGCCGACGCTTTTTCCGTATTCCCCCACTTCTTTGCCCTGTCATGTAAACATATGCCCCCTGATTCTTTTTTACTATTATACTATAAAAAACCAAAATAAGCAGACCTTACTAGATAAATTATAGTAATATACGAACTTATTCTGTTAAAATTGATCTATCATTTCACCATAAAAATGGTTATATTTTAATCAGGAGTGATTCATTTTTAAAATGAACTATTTAACTTGGGGGGTTACTTCTTTTTTCATTTGTTAGATTTATTGTAATAGAAAGGTTATTTACGATACCAACCAATGAACACTCACGAATTTATCGGTTCGGTTGGTTTAGCCAGGATACAAATAGTCTATTTTTCAATGTTTATACATTTTTAATAATCTACCTATCAAGTGTTATCGTTGGCGTTTTTTCGTTAGTCGGAAACGCCGATGAAATAGTATAAAAAACCTCCCATTGACTTCTAATGGAAGGTTACATCAAAACTTCTCTGTAAAACGTCTTTTTTGTCAGCGCTTTGCTTAACCTGATGGCTATGAGGTAATATCCTCTGCTTTTTATGCGTATTCTTTTTCCTTAGAGAGCATAAGCAATCGGTCTTGTATTTCTGCCGGATTAACAACCTTTTGGGCAACACCCGTTTCTATTGCTGCTTTTGCAACAGCGGCAGCTACATATGCGGCTACTCTTCGATCAAATGGATCTGGAATCACATAATCTGCATGGAGGTTTTCAGAGACTAATTCAGCAATCGCATAAACGGCGGCAAGCTTCATTTCTTCGTTAATTTCTTTTGCCTGAACATCTAAAGCCCCGCGGAAAATGCCTGGAAATGCAAGAACATTATTGACTTGGTTCGGGAAATCAGAACGGCCTGTCCCTACAACGAATGCACCGGCTGCTTTCGCCTTATCTGGAAAAATTTCAGGCGTAGGATTAGCCATCGCGAAAACAATCGGATGATGATTCATCGATCGAACCATCTCTTCCGTGACGGCTCCTGCAGCGGATACGCCGATAAACACATCTGCTCCTAAAAGGGCTTCTGACAATGTCCCTTGTTTTAATTCCTTATTCGTAAGACGAGCTAATCTCTCCTTGAATAGGTTCATCCCATCAGGACGACCTTCATAAATAATTCCTTTTGTATCACATAATAGGACTTCTTTTACTCCAATACGAAGAAGAAGATGAATAATCGCCACCCCTGCAGCACCCGCCCCATTTATCACAACACGAACTTCTTCTATTTTTTTGTCTGCTAGTTTCAACGCATTGATTAGCCCAGCAACCGTGACAATCGCTGTTCCATGTTGGTCATCATGAAAAACAGGAATTTGACAAACCTTTTTTAAACGAGCTTCTATTTCAAAACATTGAGGGGCCGCAATGTCTTCTAAATTCACTCCACCAAAAGTGGGTTCCAACAATCGAACTGTTTCGACCACTTTATCAGGATCTTCTGTATTTAGACAAAGAGGGAATGCATCGATATCTGCAAATGATTTGAATAATGCTGCTTTTCCTTCCATAACGGGCATGGCTGCTTTCGGGCCAATATTCCCGAGACCAAGTACAGCAGTTCCATTTGATACGACCGCCACAAGATTCCCCTTCATTGTATAATCGTAAACTTTATCCTCATCTTTATGAATTTCTAAGCAAGGCTCCGCTACACCAGGAGAATATGCAAGACTTAAATCTGTTGCATCACGTACTGGGACCTTTAAAGAAACACTTAGTTTCCCTTTCTTTTCTTTGTGCATGTTGAGAGCTTCTTCTCGCAAATTTGACATATTCTCTTTCTCCTAACGTTGCGAATTCTCTTTCCCTTTAGACTTTTTCTCTATCATCTATTTTGTTTGTAAACTTTTTATATAAAAAGTATAAAGATCTGAGACCTTCGTACTTTCAATGTTTATTATTGCGCTATTAACTAACTTTTTCTTTTTCTTCATTTAAGTTTTTTTCATCTGTCTCATTTTTAAAGGACTTCAATAAAGAGAAAACTGTAAGTAACAAAATGATGACAAGCGGGAAACCAATAATGATTAACGCACTGACTATTGCGCCTAAGCCCCCAGACCATAACAAAACAATGGCAGTTAATGATTGTAGAATACCCCAAGTAAATTTCATGGAATTTGATGGATTTAAATTGCCATTACTACTTTGCATAGCTAGGACGAATGTTCCGGAATCTGCAGTTGTAATAAAGAATGTACCAATTAATATAATTCCTAGGAATGATATTACTGTACCAAACGGTAATCCCTGTAATATAGTAAATAAGGCAACCTCTACTCCTTGATTGTCCATAATTTCTTTTACCCCAAAATGATCAAACATTTCTAAAGAAATTGCAGTACCACCAAATATACTAAACCACAATATTCCGAAAACTGTTGGTACGATAAGCACGCCTAATACAAATTCACGTACTGTTCTTCCTTTGGAAACACGTGCAATAAAGGAACCAGCAAATGGCGCAGCAGCAACCCACCAAGCCCAATAAAAGACTGTCCAGTCTTGAAACCAAGAGGATTGCTCAAATGGACGTTGGTTTAAGCTCATATTCGGTAAATTTTGAATGTAATCACCAAATGATGATGTAAATACATTCATAATAAAGGTTGTTGGTCCTGCAAAAAACACAAAAATCATTAAGAAGATCGCAAGTATGACATTAGTATTACTTAAATATTTAATTCCTCGCTCAAGACCAGTTTGGGCAGATAGGATAAATAGAACTGTAACAACTCCGATAACAATTACTTGAGTTGTAAAGTTATTTTGTATACCTGTTAAATATGAAATACCTCCACTAATTTGTGTTGCACCCATTCCTAGTGGACCCGAAATAGCAAAAACAGTTGCCATGATGAAGATGATATTGATAGCTCGACCAAGTCCACCTTCTACTTTATTGCCCAATATTGGACGTAATATTTCACTTGGTACTTGTGAAGCCCCTTTTCTAAATGCAAAATATGCTATCGCTAATCCTGTTATAGCGTAAATGGCCCACGCATGAAATCCCCAATGAAAGAATGAATAACGCATTGCTAGGGCAGCAGATTCAGCAGATTCACTTTTCCCAAACGGTGGATTATGGAAGTGGCTAATTGGTTCTGCAGCCCCCCAGAATACAAGACCGATTCCCATACCTGCACTAAATACCATTGCTAACCATGTAAAAGTACTAAATTCAGGTCTATCAGTGTCTTTCCCTAACCTGATTTGACCATAACGAGAAAAAGCTAAATAAAGTAAAAAAACTAAGAATACTGTAGCAGCAGTTAAATAAAGCCAACCAAAATTCCCTTGTAAAAACGTTTGAATTGTACTAGTTACTGCACTTAAATTTCCAGGTACTAAAGCACCCCATATAATAAAAATCAATGTCATTACTGATGAGATAATAAATACTGGCGTCAATTTTTTCATTAAAATCCACCTCACGTTTTGAAGTAAGCCCTTTCAAATGATGAAAGGAAAATAAATAGATATAATAAATTTATCCACTTTTCATAAGTAGCATAAATGATCTTCTTGATTCATTTGAACGACATGAATCAAGAAGATGTGTTAGTTAAACTGTTTCAGTAAGCTCTTGTTCATCTTCGTTCTTTGAATGGTCTTGAAATGAAACAACTGTTCTTCCAACATTTACTCCACAACAATCATGGAATCCGTCAAATGCTTTATTAATATCTTCTAATGGAAGTGTATTTAAAATTAATTCATCAAGCATTAATTTTCCATCTAAATAAAGCTGTGCAAGATTTCGAATGTCACGAAGTGGATTAATATCTCCGTAGCTGCTTCCTTTTAATGTTTTTCCACGGCGGTGAAACAATTCAGCATTAATTGTTAATTCTTTCGTAGTATAGAATCCTACAACAACGACTACTCCACCTTTTCGTGTAATATCCCACGCACTTGCAGTTGCCTTCGTATTCCCTGTTGCATCAATTGCAAACTGCACACCAACACCGTCCGTTAATGATTTAACCACTTCTTCTAAATTTCCATCGGCAGGATTCACAACATGTGTAGCACCAAATTTTTTCGCAGCTTCTAAGTTTTGCGGTTTCATATCAACGGCAATTATTTTACTTGCGCCTGCAATTCGTGCACCTTGAATCGCATTAATTCCAACACCTCCACAGCCAAACACTGCAACGGATGATCCTGGTGTAACTTTTGCCGCATTCACTACTGCCCCGTAACCTGTCGCAACACCACAACCTAATAGTGCTGCCTGCTCTAGCGGCATTGCATCTGGAAGTTTCACACATGACATCTCGTCAACAACTGCATATTCTGCAAACGTTGACAAAACAGAATCATGATAAATCATCTCTCCATCTTTACTTAAACGTGATGTTCCCTCTGGTAAGAAACCCTTCTCCATAGGACCGAATGCTGATTCACAAAGATGTACTTGTCCATTTGTACAATATACACATACACCACAATATGGAATCCAGCTCAATGTTACTTTGTCACCAGGCTTTACGCTTTTTACGTTTTCCCCAACTTTAACTACTACACCGGCTCCTTCATGACCAAGAACTACTGGTTTTGGTGTTCCTGGACTTTCCTGTGCAATCAAATCACTGTGACAAACACCTGAAGCTGCGATTTTAACCAAAACCTCGTTGGATTTTGGCGGAGCTAAGTCAATTGTTTCAATTTGTAAAGGCTTTCCTACTTCTCTTAAAACAGCTGCTTTCATTTTCATTTAGAGATATACCCCCGTTATCATTTTGTGAATTTTTTAGGCTAGAATGGCACTTATCAGAAATAAGCGAAGTCTATTAAATAATTGAATTCATTAAAATAAAATGTTAGTAATATTCATTAACTCTTATAAGTGATACTTTTAGAATCAAGTAAATTTGTAAGCCTCGAAGGGAAATTCACTGTTTGTTTAGATTAGATCCCATATAATATTCTTGCAACATGATAATTTTTTCATCTAATTGCTGGCTGATACTTATTACATCCGAATCAATGATACTTTTTGAGCAATGCGTACATTTCGAATCTATCATACAATTTTTTTTCAGCCGTTTTCCTACCTCTTTTGATACTATCCTTTAACAACGCTAGAAATTAAAGACCTAAAGAAACATATTTTGTTTCTAAATACGGCTCAATGCCTTCAATACCACCTTCACGACCGATACCGCTTTCTTTCATACCACCAAACGGTGCTTGTGCGGTTGATGGTAAGGCATCATTCCATCCAACAATACCGTAGTCTAATGATTCCATAATCTTCGTTCCGCGCGTTACGCTTTCTGTGTAGAAATATGCTGAAAGACCATATGGAGTATTGTTGGCAAACTCAATTACTTCTTCTTCAGTTTCAAACTTTTGAATGGGTGCGACAGGTCCAAATGTCTCTTCACTCATAATGACCATTTCAGATGTTACGTCTTTTAGTATTGTTGGCTGATAGAAGCAAGCATTTTCATTTACGACTTCACCTTGACCACCAATGACTACTTCTGCCCCTTTACTAACTGCGTCCTGTACATGCTTATCAACCTTTTCATAGCCTGCTTTATTAATCATTGGTCCAATGTCTACACCTTCATCTAGACCATTTCCTACTTTTAATTGACTAACGGCTTCTGTAAAAGCTGATACGAATTTGTCATACACATTTGTTTGAACATAGATTCTGTTTATGCAAATACATGTTTGACCTGCATTACGGTATTTTGAAGCAATTGCACCTTGAACCGCTTTTTCAATATCTGCATCATCAAAAATAATTAATGGTGCATGACCACCAAGCTCAAGCGAAATATTTTTCACTGTATCAGCACTTTGTCGAATTAAATGTTTTCCGACTGCTGTTGATCCAGTAAATGTTACTTTACGAACTTTTGGATTACTCATAAATGCTTCCCCAATTTCTCCTGGGTTACCAGTAACTAAGTTGACAACACCTTTTGGCACGCCTGCTTCTTCACAAAATTCCATTAACTTCATTGCTGTTAACGGTGTAGATTCTGCAGGTTTAATGACAATTGTGCATCCTGCCGCAAGTGCCGGACCCAATTTACGAGTAATCATTGCTGCCGGGAAGTTCCATGGTGTAATCGCCGCAACGACGCCAACGGGCTGTTTAACAACTTGAATACGGTTGTTCGCACTTTTACCTGGAACAGTACGTCCATATACACGCCTTGCTTCCTCGGCATACCACTCTAAGAAGGATGCAGCATAATTTACTTCCCCTCTTGATTCAGCAAGTGGTTTCCCCATTTCTAGTGTCATAATTTTTGCGAGTTCCTCTTTATTTTCGTGCATCATTTCCGCAACTTTTCTTAAAACTTGAGCACGCTCTGTTGCTGCGGTCTTTGACCAGCTTTGAAATGCTGTATGTGCCGCTTCAATTGCTTCATCTGTTTCAGCTTTTCCGCTATATGGCACCTTGGCAATTACTTTACCATTTGCTGGATTAATAACATCAAATGTTTTTAAATTGCCGCCGGTCCACTCACCGTTAATGAAGTTTAAATGTTTTTCTGCTGATAGCTGTACGTTTGACATGTTATAACCTCCTGTAAATTTATTAAATTCCCCTGCATTTAAACGAATGTTCCCCTTTTGAATATTAGTTCGCATTATGAACATATTGTTCTTTATTTGAAAACATGTGCAAATTATAATTCGTAATTTATTGGTTTGTCAATTCGATATTTTCAAAAAAATTATTTTAATTAATATCTCTCTGCAATTTTATTGCCATTATATATATGAAGCATAATGACATCCTTTATCCAAAGAAAAAAGTTAGTATTTCGAAAAAATAGAATTAAAAATTTTCATTTGACACCTAGCAAATATCTGTTTTATAATTTTAAATAATTCATAAAGAGAAAATTTTGTTCACAATACGAAAAAATCGAGGAGCTGAAAAATATGCAAAATATTGAAGTAACGAAAGATGCACAAGATTTATTAACAAATTTAGATGGGAAATTTGGTGAAGCGTTTGGTGGTGAGGCGCCGAATGGAAGTCATATAAACGTAATTATTGCAAGAAGAGGATCTAACTCTCATGCTGAAGCAGTTAGAACATTAGCAAATCCTTCAAAAGGTCATGTACCATTTCTTGTTTGCCTAGGACTTGGTAATGTCATCAAACCAGCAACGATCGTAATTAATAAAATTACAATTGAAGATGAAAAATATGAGCGTTTCTTTTACGGAGCTGCACAATTAGGTATTGGTCAAGGAGTTTTAGATGCGGTTAAAGAAGGCCTTTTAGATAAAGATTCTTTAGGGGATATTTCGTTACTTGTTGCTTGCTGGATTGATCCGCAATGTGAAGATGAAACAAAAATCAAAGTAAATTCACGCGAAGCAATGTTTAACGCGATTAAAAATGCGCTTATGGCACCTTCAGAGGAAAAAGAGTATATTCAAAATCAACTTGAAACATATGAGTCCGCTACAAATAACTTCTACAGCGGTGAATAACGAATCAATTGATAGTAATAACTACGGAGACAATGACAAGGATATAGCATTACGATATAATATTGATATGAATAATTTGAATAATACAACTAACCAGAAACCGAATAAAAAGCAGGAAGTTTCCTCCGTTCAAGCGGTCGATCGTGCACTGAAATTGCTTACACTAATAGCCGACAGTAATACACCAGTTTTAGCTGCTGACCTAGCTGTTAAAGCAAATTTGAACCGCACAACAGTATGGCGTTTACTTGCTACATTAGAAGGACAAGACTTTATAGAGCGTGATCCATTTACAAAAGGTTATCAGCTCGGTTATGCATCAACAAAACTAATAAGCGGGATGGATCAATACAGTCCGCTCATTCGTCGAGCGCGTAGAACAATGGAGCAATTGCTTGAGAAAGTCCATGAGTCTGTTCTTCTAAGTGTACCAAAAACATTTGGCGTACTAACAATTGATCAAATCAATCCTTCTAATCAAAGCATCCGTGTCGCAGATTATATTAACTCGACAATGCCTCTTCATGGAACATCGAATGGGAAGCTTTTATTAAGCTATCTTAGTAAGAGTGAGCTAGACATTTTGTTGGATCGGCAGCTTGAACAGTTTACACCCCATACCATTACGGAACGTGAGGAACTGTATGAAGAAATTGAGCTTATCCGAAAGCAGGGATTTGCAACGAACTTTTTAGAATTAGATGAAAATGAAAACGGTATTTCAGCACCGATTTTAGACAAACAAGGTAATCTCGTTTCCTTTCTTAGTGTAAGCGGTCCAAGCTTCCGTTTTTCAAAGGAAAAGGTATTAAGTTGGGCACCTACTGTTATCGCTTCTGCAAAAGAAATTACAAACAATCTTGAAAAATAAGCCCCTATGTTTTGTAAAGATGTGATGCAACGCTATAAAATCTAACTTACGCATAAAAAGAGGGATCAAATCAATAAAGTTGGTGAGATATCATTGTATATCGTACATGTTTCAATTCTCGTAAAGGAGGAATATCTTTCTTCTTTCAAGCAAGCAACCATTATCAATGCCTCAAACAGTTTAAAAGAATCAGGAGTTATTCGCTTTGACGTGTTACAAGACTCAGATGTCCCTTGCCAGTTCGTATTAGTTGAAATGTATAATACACAGGCAGATCAGTTAAAACATCGAGAAACAGAGCATTTCAAAAATTGGCGTGCAGCCATAACTAATATGCTTGTCCAGCCATATTCATTCAAAAAATATAACAATGTATTTACAGACTAATAGTTGTGAAGCATTAGCCAGCATGATTAAAATGACATGCGGTAATTTCAGACTCATTCAACGGCTTTTTACACAAATCGAAAGAATCCTAGATATTAATCAACTTACTTCGATTACAACAGAAATTGTAGAAGCCGCACTTGACAGTTTAGTTATAGGCATCAAATTAGCATAAAAGCTATCTTCCAGAAGAGGAAAGATAGCTTTTATGCTAGGTGCTAACATGCGCAAGTTATCGCCTAAAATGACATCTTTTTTGAACCAGAATACTTGGTTGGGGTATTTCCTGCCGAGAGCTTTCCAACAGAAATCCGCTCTTCCGGCGTAGGACTTGCAACAGCTGCAAGTAGATTAGGTGCGGCAGTTGGTACGTTCTTGCTTCCAATGGGGATTGCAAGTATAGGGATTCAATATACAATGCTCTGTCTCACAGCTGTACTTGTTATTGGCGCAATTGTATCAATCGCTTGGGCTCCTGAAACGAAATCACTTACGCTGAGCGAGGCAAGTAATACCAAAAATAAACATTAAAGGATATTTATAAACCAAACTTGCTACAGGTTATTGTTTTCTCGGCTTACAGAAGAATCCTTCATCTTTTCTGTAAGCTTTTTTGGTTTTTATGTAACTAAACTCTTCACTTATAAGTGAGAAGGAGCGCACCCATGGATATATTATTGATCTTTTTACTTCAATTGATTTATGTACCGGTCTATACGCTGCGTATTATTTTTTTAGTAAAGGAAAAAAAGCTCCTTGCTTCCATTTTAGGATTTATAGAAGCTTTAGTATATGTATTTGGTTTAGCCATTATCTTTACCGGTGAGCAAAGTATTTGGGCCATGCTTGTATATGCGATTGGTTTTGCCTTAGGAATTGCCATTGGCGGATATGTAGAGGGGAAACTTGCAATTGGTTATACTACAATTGTCGCAAATATTACGAATAGAAATGATGATTTCATCTCAACATTACGCCAAGAAGGTTTTGGTGTCACATTATTTGTAGGTGAAGGAAAAGACAGTCAACGTTTTCAACTTGAAATCTTAACATTACGAAGCAGAGAAAAAGAGGTATTTTCGATAATACAAGAATATGAGCCTTCCGCATTTTTAATTTCTTACGAAGCAAGAAAGTTTAGAGGCGGCTACCTAGCGAAATCAGTAAAAAAGCATTCTATATAAGTTCAACTGTGCTCTGTAAAATGGACAGTTTAAAAAAGCTGGCTGCTCATGCAGCCAGTAGATGACCTCTGTATTGTAATAGGACCCCTATCAAGTAGGCAGGACTAAAAAGATATACTTTAGATTGTAAAAAAAGATCCACCTTTTTGGTTTGTTGTTGAGGTAGATTCCTACATTCTCCAAAAAGGTGGATATATATTTTACTGATTTATAGAACTTCGAGAAACCAAAGATTGAATGTTATAATTAGCTTGGATAAATCATGATTTTCAGTGTGTTTGTTTTATCATGAATCGCTCTTTCAAAAGCTTCCGCTGCTTCAGCTAATTGATATTCATTTGTAATGATTTTTTCAAGATCAATTTCACCTGATGAAAGCATTTCAATGGCAGTTGGATACGTATCGTGGTAACGGAAAATACCTTTAATATCAACTTCCTTGTCGATAATATTAGAAATGCTCATAGGAACTTCATCTTGAGGTGACATTCCCACAATAGCTACTCTTCCACCTCTTCGTACTGAAGAAAGTGTTCCTTGAACTGCACTAGGACTGCCCGCTGTTTCAATTGCTAAGTCTACCCCAAAACCATTCGTATATTCATTCACTTTTTCGTCTAGATTTTCTTCACGCAAATTAATAGTATGAGTAGCACCCATTTCTTTTGCAACATCCAAACGATTTTGTTCTAAATCTACTCCGATAATCATTTTTGCTCCTGCCACTTTAGCAGCAGCAGCTGTTACTAATCCAATCGGACCCATTCCCATGATAATTACTGTTTCACCCGGCTGAAGATCTCCCCGACGAATCGCATGTACCCCTACTGAAAAGGGCTCTACTAGTGCAGCTGTTTCATAGCTCATACTGTCTGGAATAGGGAAGACCAAATCAGCTCTCATCGCTACGTATTCACAGAAAGCTCCATCATAAGGGGGAGTAGCAAGGAATTCTACACTTGGGCACAAGTTGTAACGCCCTTCTTTACAATGGACACACTCACCACAAGTTGCTCCTGGTTCGATTGATACACGCTGACCTTCTTTAAGATGCGTCACAGCCTTCCCTACTTTAACGATATCTCCGGATGCTTCATGCCCTAAAATAATTGGTTTTTCAACAATAAAGTTTCCGATTTTACCATGTTCATAATAATGGACGTCAGATCCACAGAGGCCCACCGCTTTTACACGAATCAAAACCTCATCATTTTTTGGTGTTGGAATGTCGATTTCCTGCAATTCGATATTCTTTACACTTGTAAGCACTGCTGATTTCATCGTACCTTTAAGATCTGTAAAATCGTCTGTTTTTGTTGTATCTTTTATCACATTCAACTACTCCTTCTTAAATACTTTTTCATTATTTTTGGAGGTATTCATCTACGTTTTCTTTTGTTACTAGCTCAAACGGAATTTCATACTTTTTCTCAAGTGTTTCACCTTTTGCAGCTTTCACTGCTTGTTCAACGACTGTTTTTCCTTGTTCAATCGCATTTTGATAAACCGTTGCAATCATTTCATCCTTTTTTACTGCTTGAAGAGCGTCTTTCACCCCATCCACTCCAACGACTGGTAAATCATTCATGTTTTGAGCACGCAATGCATTGATTGCCCCAATGGCCATTTCATCATTTTGAGCGATAACCCCATCAATTTTATCACCGTGAGTTTGAATCCAGTTTTCCATGATCGTCATCGCTTCTGCTCTTGACCAGTTGGCCGTTTGTTCGGCAATCACCTTAATTTCCGGATTTTCATTGAGGACGTTATAAATACCTTCTTTTCTTTGCGTTTGACCCGTTTGTCCAATTGGCCCTTCAAAAATAACGACATTTCCTTTTCCACCTAAAGCATCTACAATTTCTTGTGCTTCTGTTTCGCCTGCAACTACGTCTGGTGAACCAACATAAGAAGTCAATTTTTCAGCTGATAAGAACGCATTTACGCCTAATACCGGTATACCTGCGTCTACAATTCCATTAACAGTGTTATTTAGTGCTTCTTGATCAATTGGGTTAACAATAATCGCGTCTACTTGCTGGCTTTCTAAGTTTTTCAATTGTGAAATAGCTGTGCTAACATCGTAATTTCCATCCATTACAACAAGTTCTACACCTAATTCTTTTGCTTGTTCTTTCATTGCGTTCGTTAAATTTGTCGCAAATTCCCCGCGTAAGCCATAAACTTGAAAACCAATTGTAATGGAATCCGTATCTTTCTTTTCCCCGCTGTTTTTGCTGTCTGAACTTGTTTGTAGATTAGAGCTGCATGCTGCTACAATGGCGATAGATGCCAAGATAACCAGCATTAAAAATGAATTTTTGATCTTTTTCATGAAATTTCCCCCTAAATTTTTATTTTTATAAAAAAGCTTTGTTAAACAATATTGTTGATAAAACGGTTTTTGGCTCAATCGTGTATAACCGAGGTTTCACACACCTTTCAGCGAGCTGAAAGGAACCAAAGATCAACAGCGTCATATAACACAGCTTATAAAAAAGTTTATACCTTCTCTTACCTTCATCATGTTCGCTTACGATCTACTAAAACGGCAATAATAATAATCGTTCCTTTAATCACCTGCTGCCAGTAAGAGGATACCGCCAATAAATCTAATCCATTATTTAAGACACCAATAATGAGTGCCCCTACCAATGTTCCCCACAGGCGGCCGCGGCCTCCCATTAAACTTGTTCCACCAATAACAACTGCTGCAATGGCATCTAGTTCATAGGAAATCCCCGATTGCGGTAAACCCGATGAAATACGAGATGTTAGAAGAACACCAGCAAGACCCGCAAGTAAGCCGCTAATACAATAAACAGACATTAATGTCCTATCAACATTCAAGCCCGATGTTCTGGCAGCGTTCTCATTACCACCGACTGCATAAACATATCGACCAAATTTCGTATGATAGAGTAATAAAGTACAAATGATAAAGACAACTAGAACAACCCAAACTGAAATTGGTATTCCTAAAAAGCCGCCTGTTCCAATAACTAGAAAAGCATCTGATAAACCGGAAATTGGCTGACCTTCACTGTAGATATAAGTAAGCCCCCTTGCAATTGCCATCATTCCTAATGTGGCAATAAAAGGTGTTACTTTCCATTTGGCAATGATGATGCCATTAACTGCACCGAGAAATAATCCTGCTCCAAGACCGGCAACAATTCCAAGCAATAGATTTGTGTCATTTCCTACAACTAAAGATGCTGTAATAATACCTGAGAAAGCTAAGATGGAACCAACAGACAAATCGATTCCTTTTGTTAAAATAACAAAAGTCATGCCAATAGCTAAAACGGCGTTAATTGATACTTGTTTAAAGAGGTTCAACATATTAGCTGACGTTAAAAAGTTAGGGCTTAAAATCGTTAATGCGACCGCCATACCTAATAAAGCAAGCAGAATTCCATATTCTGATAACAAGTGTTTAAACTTGGCATTGGAATTTTCTTTTGTTTCTTTATAGGAGTTTGTAGATAATTGGCTATTCATTTTAGACCTCCACCTTGTTGGCTGTAGCCAAACTTAATATTTTTTCTTGTGTAGCTTCTTTTGGACTTAGTGTTCCCATCACTTTTCCTTCACTCAGTACAATGATCCGATCGCTCATTCCCAAAACTTCAGGCATTTCCGATGAAATCATGATAATAGAGTATCCTTCTTTCGTAAGGTGATCCATCAGCTTATAAATCTCTGTTTTAGCGCCAATATCGATGCCTCTCGTCGGCTCATCTAAAATTAAGATCGTTGGATTTGTTAAAAGCCATTTAGCTAAGACAATTTTCTGCTGATTTCCCCCACTCAGCGTTTCTACAAGCTGATTTCTATGGTGCGTTTTAATCTTGAGGCTCTTAATCATATCGTCTGCTACTTGCTTTTCAGTATTCTTTTTCATCATAGGACCTGATGAGACGCTCTTTAATGATGAAAGAGTAATGTTTTGCTTAACGGACATAGGGAGCACTAGTCCTTCTTCTTTTCGATCTTCTGTTACTAAAGCAATTCCATGTTTAATCGCATCTTTCGGTTCCTTAATGTTTATTGGTTCACCTTTAAGTTTAATAGAGCCACTTTCAATAGGAATCATGCCAAATATCGCTTTTGCAACTTCTGTTCGCCCTGCCCCCATTAAACCAGTTAGTCCTAAAATCTCTCCTTTCTTCACTTGAAAACTGACATTTTCAAAATAACCTGGTGCGGAAATCCCTTCTACACTAAGGGCTATTTCCTCTTTAACAGAGCGGTTTCTCTCAGGAAAGACATCGGTAAGCTCTCGACCGACCATTTGTTTAATTAACGTTTCTTGATCAAGGTCTTTTGCTAGATTTGTGGATATGTATTCTCCATCTCTAAAAACGGTGATGTCATCAGAAATCCGGAAAATTTCATCCATTTTATGTGAGATATAAATAATTCCTTTCCCGTCTTTTTTCAATCGATTAATAATGCTAAATAGTTGTTCTACTTCTTTATCAGCAAGAGAGGATGTAGGTTCATCCATAATAATCACTTTCGAATCGTAAGAGACCGCTTTCACGATTTCGACCATTTGAATCTCTGAAACACTTAATTCTTTCATCTTCTTTTTTGGGTTAATCGATAAATCAAGATTTTCAAACATTTTTTTCGTGTCTTTATACATTTTTGGATAGTTTACTAAATGGACTTTCGAATATAGAGGCTCTCTGCCTAGAAATATATTTTCAGCTACTGTCATTTCAAAAATGGGACTCAATTCTTGATGAATCATCGCAATTCCATAGTCTAACGCCACTTTAGGTGTATTCGGAAAAATTTCTTTCCCCTCCATGAGAATGGTTCCTTCAGTTGGTTTATAGATTCCAGATAAAATCTTCATCGTTGTTGATTTTCCCGCTCCATTTTCACCCATTAATGCATGAACCGTTCCTTTACGGATGTTTAAATTGACATTGCTGATGGCTTTAATTCCATTGAAAAACTTTGAAATCCCTTTCATTTCTAATAAAAACGGTTGAACAGTCATCTAACATCTCTCCCTTCTTAAACGTTTAAGTTCAAGTCGATAAAAATCATGTGGACCCTTATTTTACCGTTCCACATGATTCGCGAATAATTAGCTGCAGCGGCAAAGAAGTTGAGATCACTTCTTCACTTGATTTTAATTTGTGTAAAGCATGAACAGCCTGTCTTCCCATTTCAAAAGCGGGTTGAGCGACGATCGTAAAAGGAGGATCGCTTATTTCCTGCCAAGGATGGTCATCAAAACCGATAAAGCTAATATCTCTAGGGATATTAAACTGTAGTTCCTTTATCGCTTTCACCGCTCCCATCATTAACAGATGGTTAGTAGCAAAAATAGCGGTCGGCGGTGAAGGTAATTTCATCATATTCATAACAGCTTGATAGCCCCCATTCATTTGAGCCTTCGTCCCTGTATAGTTGCCGCCAAATTGAATGAGTTCATCATCTACTTTTATATTTTGGCTGTTTAATGCGTCTATGTAGCCTTGTCTTCTCTCTACGGTAGTACTAATTCCTGGTGAAGCTAGTATAAGACCAATTCTTTTATGACCGTTTTTCAGCAACGTCTTTGTTGCTTTAAAACTTCCATCAATATTATCTGCTTTTATAATAGGCAGCTCAACATCTTCTACATCACGATCTATCAATACTATAGGTGCTTTTCCGGCTATTTTTGCCGAGTTAAGTGTTTTTGAAACAGGAGCAAGAATGATTCCGCTTACTTGCTGGGCTGAGAGTAAATCTATTAACTGATTTTGTCTTTTTTCGCTTTCCTCAGAAGTCGCCACTACGACTTGCCAGTCGTAATATTCACATTCTTCATGAATTCCGTCCAGTATTTCGGTAAAGAATGGGTTGTTATCGGGGACGATTAAACCAATTAGCTTACTATCTCCACTCTTTAAACTTCTGGCCGATTCATTTCTAGAATATCCAAGATATTTTATGGCCTCATTGACCCTCTTAACTGTTTCTTCACTTGCTTCGTCCTTATTATTTAAAACATTTGATACAGTTGCTATTGAAACGTTAGCCTCTTTTGCCACATCATATAACGTTGGTCTCTTTTTCTTTACCATTTTCTAACTCCCTTTACTTGTAGACCACATTATTCAGTCGATAGCTTTTTGTATAAGTCTTGATACTTTGCAAAGCTTTCCTTATATAAATAATAATGCTCTTCGTTCGGGTTAATCAAGTCTTCGTTCACTACTTTCCTGTTTGCTTCATCTGGGGTTTTCCAGTGATCAACACCAATACCTGCTAAGATTGCTGCGCCTATTGCAGGTCCTTCAAACTGAGCAGATTTTTTTAGCGACACTCCTAATACATCTGCTAAAATCTGACTCCACAAATCACTCTTTACAGCACCGCCAGTTATTACAAAGGAATCTACAGTAGCAATGTTTTTAATCAGCTCATGACAATCTTTTAAGCTGAATGAAACCCCTTCCATCACTGAACGGATAAAATCTCCTTTACGATGGGTCAAATTCATGCCGTAGAAAACACCTCTAGCATTCGAATCATTATGTGGGGTACGTTCTCCTGATAAGTAAGGAGTGAAGATGAGTCCTCTCGATCCCGGGTCTACTGCCTTTGCTTTCATTATTAAGCTTTGGAAGTCGTCCTCGATTTCGAATGCATCCCGAAACCATTTAAGCGATTCACCGGCAGTTAGTGTAACACCCATGGCATACCACGTATTTGGCAGGGCATGACAAAAAATATGAAGAGAAGAATTTATTTTTGTTAAAAATTCCTTGTCAGGTCTGTTTTTTATAGGTACTAGTACAACTCCCGAGGTACCTACACTAATCAATCCTTTGTCTTCCTTAAAGACGCCGTTTCCAATTGCTGCTGCAGCATTGTCTGCAGCTCCAGCAATAACAGGTATTCCTTCTTTTAAACCAGTCGCTTTTGCAACAGCACTTTTGACTTCCCCAATCACCTCTATACTTTCGTATAGGGGAGGAAACCATTCCGGATTGAGTTCAAGTTCGTCGATTATACTTGAATTCCACTTTCGATTATAAACGTCGAAGATTCCTGTCCCGCTAGCATCTGTAACATCAGTTGCCACAACACCTGTTAATTTATAATTGATAAAATCTTTAGGCATGAAAATCGTTGATATTCGCTCGTAATGTTCTGGCTCATTCTTTTTTAGCCACATGATTTTTGGAAGTGTAAACCCTGGAAAAAGTGTATTCATCGTTAATGATCGATATTTATCTTCCCCAATACGTTTTAAAACTTCTTTGCATTCTACTTCAGTTCTTTGATCGTTCCACAAAATAGCTTTTCGAATAATAGCACCTTGTGAATCCAGTAGTACACTGCTATGCATTTGGCCAGTGACTCCAATAGCTTCCACTTTGGCGGGATCGTTGTATTCAAATAGTTTGGTTAGCGCTTTCAATGTCGCTGTCCACCATTCATTTGGATCATGTTCAGTCCAACCTTCTTTTGGAACATCGAATGAATACGAAACTTCAGATGACCCAACCGGTTGTCCTTCTTTATTAAGCAAGATAACCTTTGTACCGCCTGATCCTATATCTATACCAAGAAACAATTCGTGTCCCTCCTTAACTTTAAAACAACTTAAACGTTTTAGTTAATTTGTTAAGCTTATTAAATTATATTTTTTGAACGTTGTCAATATAATTTTTATATCTTTTCATGCGTGACTTCACCTCCCAAATGGGCATACCCAGTCACGTTCTGAAAAACGGCTTTTTGATCAAGCGAAAAAGTAGTGTAGAAACCCTGTATTGAAGCAAATAAAACAAACACAGAGATAATAATACTCATATCCCTCCAAAATACTTTTCGTTCTTTTAATTCGTCTAATCTGATCACACTTTCATTGTATTAATAATAAGGAATGCTTCTGGATATCATAATGGACATCATCTTGAAGGTCCGAATGAACAAGGTCCTTTCCATACTGTTTACAACAGGCCAAAACGGAGAATCCAGTGTGCGGCCTGCGGATTAATTGAAGATGAAATGACGTTTATTAAATTCGGTAAGAAATAACAAATCCGCTTCAATATACGAAGCGGATTTGTTCAGTTTCCTTTCCTAGCTACTTCCATTCATACAATATGATGCGATCATAAACGGGATCAAAAAGCGCATTAGATTTAAATTCTTTTACTTTTTCAACTCTGTTCGTAAGATTTTGTTCCTGAGTTTCAAAGCCTTTCAACACTTTATCGGTTAATAAGATTTTGCTGTTTGTATAATAAGATTGATCATGAAGAAAAATAGGATACGTTTCAACCTTATTGTAGGAGACAGGAACATTCAAGTACTCTAATACCCTGGTTTCTTCCCACGCATAGACCACTGCAGGCTCATCAAGCTTTTTTAAGTAGCTGGCTAGCTGATAAGTGGCTGGCTCCCTAGTGGCTTGTTCTTTTAGTAGGAGAAAGGAGTTAAATGATTGTCCAATTAAGAGCATCATAAAAAGAATCAAAATAATTGAATGGCTAAACTTGTTTAACACGTTTAATAACAACAAAAAAAGAAGGAACATGGCTATAGGGAGAATGTGTCTTGGTTTATCAATATTTTGAGCAAAAAGAGCCCAGAAGAAATAAGAAATACTCATTATGACAGCTAACTGCTCGACGGAATGTTGTTTTAGAATACTCCATCTAAAACGATAGAAATATAAGCCAATCAATAAAACATATAGTACAAATAAAAAGAGCGATTGAGAAGAGACCCCGGTCCATATTACGTTATCCATCACAAGTGTTTTTGCCCTTTCCCAAAAGGGTATGCTGCTTGCTACCGCTGTATTGCCCCAACTATTGAAATGGCCACTTGTAAAGGCAAGGGAAAGTTTTAGAAATCCTTTTAAACTGCCTTCAGAGAAAATAAGAGCCCCTACCCAGAAGAATTGAAATAGCATGGCTACACCTAAATGAAAAACAATTTGTTTCATTGTGTACTTTTTCATTGCCCATTTTTTATAAATTAGATAAAGCAGGCCGACAGCGAATGGCAAGTAAGACAATCGAATCCCAAGCAATACACTAAACAAAAACAGTGGTAAAATCTTAGCCGTACGATTGTTTTCCTTGAGTGCTTTTTCGATGCTCCAAAAATACCACCATAAGCAAGCTATTGCAGCCCCTTCCGACATTGGCTGGTTGACAATAACCAGCATATAGCTAGAAGAGTACAGCAGAGAGACCATAAGCAAGCTAGATGACCGGGTAAGGTACTCTCTTGCCAGTTGATACATCGGAAATAAAGCACTAAAGTAAAACAAAATATTAAAAACCGTTAATGCGGCTGTTTGATTTTCTACCCATGAATGAACCAATTTCCCCCCTAAGATGAAATAAGGATATCCAGGAAAATGTGGCTGCATGGCCATTAAATCATATCGATCCAAAGCCAACGAAAAATCAACTTGATCCCAAGTAGCAGCAAAAGAATTAATGTACTTTAACTGGGTCCACAATAAAAAAGCTATAGATAGAATGCTTATCATCATAACGACGCTGTTTGACACGTGCAGTTGTTTAACAAAACGTTCTTTCTTCGCCATGTCGCCACCCCTTTCTTATGTTAGAGCTTAAGAAAACCTTTTTCACAAGGAAAAAGTACAAGGCAGATGCCTTGTACTCCTTGTAGAAAATGAATTTCTATTATGCTTGGGATTTTATATCGCTGATCTGGTTTGATATTTCTTTCTTCTCAATCCCTTTATTTGACGTTAACAAATAAATCCCTACAAAATAGCCAATGTAAGCGATGACTTCTTCAATGGACGGCATAGAGGAATATCCGAATAACGCCTTCAGAAAAATGCCGATATCTCCTGATAAGATAGGAGCAACGCCATGATCCCGTAAATAGTGATCATAATCAATGGAGTGCTCTGGAAGGAACCAAGTAAGATCATATAGATGCGGAATAACACTTCCGATAATACTTAAATCTTGCATCATTGAAATGGCTTGCACCAAAAGACCAGCGGCAATCAAAATAATAAATGCACTGGTAATTTTAAAGAACGTTTTAAGCGTGACTTTCATCGTGCCTTTAAAGAAGAAGTAGGAAACAATAAACGCAATGATAACCCCTGTTATAGCTCCCCAGCCCTGTATCCCAGCACCGATGTTGCCCCCTGTAATCGCAGCAAAGAAAAAGACCGTTTCTACCCCTTCACGTAAGACGACTAAAAAGGAATGAATGACCATGCCAACGATGTTGCCCGTTGAGATAAAACGGTTCATTTTCCCTTCCATATCCCCTTTTAAGTCTTTGCTATGGCTTGCCATCCAAAACACCATCTGGGTTAGCAAGAGAGCCGAGACCAGCATAATGCCGATCTTTAAATACATTTCGCTGCCCATTGACGTAAAGCCGGTAAAAACAACTTGGAACAGCATAGCGACGCCAGCACTTGCCAGTACAGCAAGCCCTGCTCCCAGCCATACGTACTTTGTATATTGTTTGTTGTCCATTCGTTTTAAATACGTGGTGATGATGCCGACAATCAATAAGGCTTCCAAGACCTCACGGAACATGATTAATAACGCTTGTACTTCCAAAACCTTTTCCTCTCCTCACATAGGAAATATGAAGGATGAACGTCTACGATCATTTTTTCCTTTTACGTCTTGCCACAACAATAACGGCAATGAGAAGTCCAACAATCAGTAAAAGCGGAATCCAATTTCGTATATTTGAAACATCCGTCCATTCATTTTTTCCGTTCTCTTTTTCTGTCGCACTTTCTGAAAAATGTCCAATTTCCAAACTTTTCAAGTCGAACTCTTTTTGTAATGAAGTCAAAATCTTTTCCTTGCTCGCATTAAACTGATCTAAATCCGCTTCTTGTTTCCCAACACCAAAAAGTCCTGGGTTTCCTAGAGCCTTTAAAGCTTGATCAAATTCTGCTTTTACTTCTTTATCCAGTTCTGGATTGCGTGATTCAACTTTAGGAGACAGCGCTTCATACGTTGCATGAGCTTTTGCCAGCAATCGCTTACTCGTATCATATTCTGTGAAGTTTTTTTCTATGTTTTCCAATCGTCTAGCCATATTTAAAACAAGTAGTTGATCCATATTCTCAATCACTCGTTCTTTATCTTCATCTTCAAGATTTTGAAGAATGATTTTTGCAGGTTCCGGCCCCATATGCATATCCACTTCTTCTTTTACTGTCTCAAAATGCTTTTTTGCCGTAGCATAATCAGCTGGATTTTTATTTAATTCAAGCATCATTGCTTTGTATGCTTCTGCTAATGCTTCTTCATTGGGGTCCCCATATGTATAAGCACCCACAGATAATACATTCAAATTACTCAAAACAAAGACGAATAAAAGACAAGAAAGCAACCATTTTTTCATATTAAATCCCCCTATACAAATGATAATGATTATCATTGAAAAAGTCAATTTTTATTTTAGATTTATTATATGCGTTTTTTGCTTTTGAGCTTTTAATGTACGGCTGCCTTTAAGATCTACCTTATGGGCGCTGGCATCTATTTTCACTTTTTGAACAGGTCGCCTTAATTCTTTCCAGATTGCAGGTATAACGGAAAACAAGTACCCTCTAAACGTAATAAAGGATTCTCCTGTTGTACGCACCCGGTATTGAATTGGGACTTCCTTTACTCGAAAGCCTTGTCTGACAAGGTTAAAAGTCAAGACTTGTGCATAATTGTAATCATGGATGATTTCTCCATGCTTAAGTGCTTGACGCGTGAATGCTCTCATCCCTGATTGTCCGTCAAAAATCCACTTTTTCAATACAAGGCTTTGGAGAAGGGTAAATCCATAATTTCCAAGGCGGCGATGAACCTTCATGCCTTTAATCGTCCCTAAAAAACGGGAACCCATCGTATAATCAGCTTCTCCTGCAAGAATTGGCTGCAACAGGTCCGGAATTTGACTGGCCGGGTATTCGCCGTCTGCATCAATCATGACCCCGATATCCGCTCCTCTGTCAAAGCATTCCTGTAACCCCGCCCGCACCGCTGCCCCTAAACCGCGGTTTTTTTCAAAGCTAACGATGAAATCGGCTCCTGCTGATTTGGCTACGTTAACTGTGTTGTCTTTTGACCCATCATCAATAACCAGCACTTTTACTTCCACCTGATGGTGAAAATGTCTCGGAATACTCTGAATGACTTCTCTGATTGACTGTTCTTCATTATACGCTGGCAGAAAAACAATCACCTGCTGTTTTTTCATGGTTTCTTCTCTTCTTTCTGCACGATGGCGTCCATTAATACTTTTCCACGGCTATGGCTTGGATAAGGAGCTCCCAATAAATAAGATAAGGTTGGCGCTAATGAAACGAGACTTTGTTTTTCTTCCACTTTTTTCCCTTTAGCAATATTTGGACCGTGTACAAAGAATGGAACGAAGCGCTCGCCTTCATCTAAATGGCCATGCCCACCGATTCCATCTGCCTGTCCGTGATCCGCACAAATGAAAAGCGTTGTATCATTCATTTTGCCTTCCTGCTTCAGCCAGGAAACAAAGTCTTCTACTAACGCATCGGCTTCTTGTATTTTTTGTATATATTCATCATATAATACGCCTCTGCTGTGGCCTGTTTGGTCCGTCGCGATCATCTGGACGATAAATAAGTCCGGGTCCTGTTCTTTCATAATTTTTTTCGCTCTTTCCATGATGTTTGGATCTGCTTTGTCGTTATGCATCACAGCAGTCACTGTTTCCACATCACTTCCCATGGAATCCACCAAATGGGCAATTCCGAGCAACCTGCCTTTTTTGCCTACTTTTCGCAAGGCATCAAAAATACTTTCAACCTTGATCCCGAGCTTCCAAACCATATTGGACTTAATGCCATGTTCCATCGGATATGTGCCGGTGAACATCGATGAAAAGCAGACGACCGTTCTGGCAGGATAGACGGTTTCCATATTCATGTATTCCGTGCCATTTTCTTTTAAAGAATCCAAAAACGGTGTATGGGCTTCATAAAAGCGTTCTTTTCTCATTCCATCAATGACAATCACCACCACTTTTTCAGAAAGGCTTTTCGTCGGTTCTGGAAACTCTTCTTTCGTGTAACGTTCATACATGACCGGTTTCCAGTCAAAAAGATTGCGGTGAAGGATGTAAGCAAATAGTAAAACAAATCCATAAAACAAACCCAAGTTCATGATATCAATTTCTCCGCCGATCCGATTTTCATCAAAAACCCATTCCCAAATTGATAAAACCAACAAAAACTTTGGTAGCTGTTCCTGTGCATTTCCACTCGTCGAATCACTATTTTTCATGACAAGCTTCCAAAAGCGGGTAAAATTCAACCATGAAGTTCCAATTCGCAGGTGATAATAAAAAGTCCCCCAAAAAAACACGGTAAAAAAGAAATAAAGGCCGACAGCAAAAAACAGAAGCTCAACCTCTACTTTGTTCCATACAATTAAATAAACGATAAACGGTGCCCATAAATAATTTCTTAAAAACAGTGGAAAATCAAACAAATAAAAAAAGATTAACAAAGGAACCACGTAGATAAACGCGCTGAAAAGATCCAGCGCTTCGTCCATCGATCCGAGAGTCATCAGATGATACAGCAACATTGTTCCAACAACAAAAATCGGTGTAAAGGGTTTCCCTTCATTTAACAAATTCCAACAGCGTGCAGCCACTTTCTCAAATTTAGATGCACTTTTCATTTTTCTCTCACTCTCCTTACCTTGATCCATTCTTTCATTGTGTTGAACGAGATCGGATATAGCAGAAGCACAACGGCTCCGGCTATATAAGAAACCACAAATTTCAACGCATGGGTTACAACAGCGATCGTATAGCCTTCCTTGACCGGAAAACCAAATAAAGTTAAGGCAAACACAAGAAAGCTTTCATAATTGCCGATGCCGCCCGGCGTGATTTGAAGAACCTGCCCTGCAATCGTTACACTATTGGCAAATACCGATGCCAAAAAAGACAAATCTCCTTGCAGCATCATCACTGTCCCATACAGAATTCCGGCTTCGAGCAGCCAGCTTAAAAAGGTGCAGGCAATAATGAAAAGCCCCTTTTTCCCAGAGAACGCTTTTTTGAACAATTGAATATGCTTGTTCAAAAAAATGGGCGCATAATGATGAACTGTGAATAAAACAAGCAGACTAATAAAACTGCTAATCATAAGGAGCCACAGTGGAAAGCGGAATTGAACCTTCAAAGCCCATAAACCAATCATCGCTATGCCAACCAAGCAAAACATATCCAGCAATCTCAATACAACAACAGAATGAAAGGCTTCATCATCTTTCAGCATGGGCTCTCTTGTGCTGGCTATTTTCGCCCTCACAAGGTCTCCGACTTTGATAGGAAGCAGATGATTGATCAATAAGCTGTATAAAATGCCGATTAGACAGGTTGAAAAGTGGGCTTTCCCATTTAAATAAAGTTTCCATGCCGCTGCTTTTAAGCAAAAGGAAAGAAAATAAACCATCAGAACGGCTGCGAGCAGGACAGGATGCTGAAAGATTTTTTTTATACTGTTTCCTAAATAGTTTGCATCGAAGGAATGAATCGTTAAAAATGCAAAACCAGCGAGTGTTAAAATCGAGAGGACCGTTTTAAAGGAATACTTCATTCTCTTTTGCCCATTTTACTGTTTCATCGAGCCCCTTTTTAAAATCCACCTTTGGCTCATAGCCAAGCTGCCGCTTAGCTTTACTAATATCCGCCCATGTTTTTAATACATCTCCGGTGCGAGACGTTTCCTTGTTTATTTTCATATCAGGGAAATGCTGTTTTAATTCCTGCAATAACGTATCCATCGTAATCGGCCTTCCGGAGCCAATATTTAAAATGTCACTATTCGTTTGGACAGTCAAAGTCAGATAAATACCATGGATGATATCCTCTATATAGGTAAAATCACGGGCTCTTCCCTCACCAAACACGGTGATTTCTTCCCCTCGTATTAACTGCTTAATAAACTTGCCGATCGCCATATCGGGGCGGCCCCATGGACCGTAAACCGTGAAAAACCGTAAAATATTCATTTGAAAACCGTACAAATCTTCATACACATGGCAAAAAGATTCCGCTGAAAATTTGGAAGCCGCGTAAGGTGAAATGACTTTTCCAACCGCCATTTCCTCTGTAAAAGGCCCCTCTTGATTTCCGTATACGGAAGAAGAAGAAGCAAACACAATCTTTGAAGCACCAGCTTTTCCTGCGGCTTCTAACACATTGATCGTCGCTTTAATATCAAAGTCAACATACTCAAGCGGTTTTTCAATGGAATAAGCCACTCCGGGCAAGGCAGCTAAATGAACGATTGCATCCGGCCGGATTCGGATAAATTCAGCCATTGTTTCGTCCTGATTCAATAAATTAAGGTCACTATAATGAAAAGCACCATGTGATTCAATATTGGTTAAATGTTTTCTTTTTCTTTCAATAGAGTAATAAGGATGAAGACAATCTATTATGTATACTTCATGGCCTTCTTGTATTAGGTTTTTGGCCAGATGGCTACCGATAAATCCAGCCCCGCCTGTTACAATAATTTTCAAGCGTAACACCTCAGTCATTTATTCAATTAAAAGCTTCTTCACCATCTTATCAATCCTTTAGGAAAAAAGGAAAAAACCTTGTGTACTAAACAAGGTTTTTTCAAGCAAAAGACGATTTACTTTGCTTTTTCAATAACTGTTTGCAATGTCGCTTCCATTTCTTTCAATATAGGTTCGCCTGCTGCTTTATCTTTTGCTTTTGCTGCTTCAAGATACTGCTGTGCTTTTTCTGTTAATTTTGTGTAAGCTTCCTCGCCCAGCGATGTTTTAATATCTTGTCCGATTACATCAATAAATAGGGCACCTTCCAAAGCGGTAATAACCGATTTGTCTTCTCCCCACAATTCAAGGCTTTCTGTGTACTCGTCAATCGCCGTTTGAGCAAATCCGCGTACAAATGCTTTGTTTACTTGAGCGGCATCCAATGTTTTGACATCTGTCTGCAAATCAAATTGTTTTTCAATAAAAGCAGCATCTTCTGGCGCATGATTTGTTAAGTATTTTGAAAGTGACTGATAAAAAGCCCATCCTTCTGCTTGTTCCACTTTTGCCAGCTGTTCATCTTTTTTCGCTTCTTCTGCCACTTTTGTTGCATAGCCGTTTGGAATCGCACCCGTTGCCAAGTAGAACGTTTTCATGAACGTTTTATCAACTACTTGTTTGCCAAGCTGGAATGCGAGCAGATCATCGGCTTCAACTGCTTTATCGATTTCATCAAATCCACCGGCAATCACATCCACCATTGTTGTTCCATTCGCAGCATCGCGCTTTTCAACTGTTGATTTAAGGATCGCATAAAATTCTTTTGCTTCTTCAACTTCCGCTTTGACTGCTTCTTTATCTTTCCAGTTTTCTTCTACTTCCTTAAATTCCTGCTTCATCGTTGTATAGAACACTTTTTGCATCAATTTATCAAAAATTTGCTTTACGACGACTTTGTCCATTGAGCCATCTTTTCCAGCCTGCAGTGCTGCTGTAATTTGCTCATCGTGCTTGCTTTCAAGTTCTGCATCCCGTTCTTGAACTAAGCTTTGCAAATTATTAGTATATAAATCCGTCACTTTATCGAAATCTACTTCTTTTCCTTCTTTTGCTTTATCCAGTTCAGTCTTTGCTTCTTCAAAAACTTGAGCGTAGTTTACTTCTTCTTTTTCTGCATCATCTGCTGCTTCTTCTGTTGCCGCTGTTTCCTCAGTAGTTTCTGTAGGTTCCTTTGTGTCTCCACCGCTGTTACAAGCAGTTAAAAGCGTTGCGCTGGCACCTACCACTAAGAATTTCGCGAAAATTCTTTTTAATTCTCTTTTTTTCATAAAATCGTCTCCTATCTTTCTTTTTTTAATTTATGTATTTTGATAATCGTTTTCATTTACATTTCGAATTATAAAGAGATTGATTTTCATTGTCAATACAATTTTATGATTAACTATACCTTTTCATTTGACATATGGAATTTATTAACGTAACATTTCTTATTTTTAGTACATTGTTTTTTGTATAAAATAAGAAGGCAGCTACGTTGCACTATTATGCATTGAGAGGAATTATTATGAACAACATTACAATCATAGGCGTAGGGCATGTGGGTCTGGTAACGGGTGTCTGTTTATCAGATATAGGCCACCAAGTTATATGCTACGATCTTGATAAAGAAAAAATGGACCAATTAAATACAGGCCTCTCCCCTTTTTATGAACCTGGACTGGATGAGTTATTGAAAAAGAATGTGAACAACCGGCGTTTATTTTTTACAGACAGCCCCGAAGAAGCCTTATCAGACGCGGACATCATTTATATTGCAGTAGGGACACCAAAACAGCTAAATGACGACATCGACCTTACCTATATTAACAATGCGGCTGCCATGATCGGTGAATATACGACCAAAAATAACGTAATCGTTGTAACGAAAAGCACTGTTCCTGTGGGAACAAATACGAATATCAAACAAGCCATACAAAGAAATGCACAAAAAACACGAAACATCACCATGGTGTCAAACCCTGAGTTTTTAAGAGAAGGTTCCGCGATTCGAGATGTTTTTTGCGCAGACCGAATCATTCTCGGTTCAGATTGTTCGGAAGCTGCAGCCATTATTGAAGAAATAAATAAACCATTTAACGTACCTATTTTTAAAACAGATCTTCATAGCGCAGAAATGATTAAATACAGTTCTAATGCTTTTTTGGCCATGAAAATCAGCTTTATAAATGAACTCGCTAATTTATGTGAAAAAGTGGGAGCTGATATTGAAGAGGTTGCTGTTGGAATGGGGCTTGATTCCCGGATTGGCAGTGAATTCCTGAAGGCCGGAATTGGATACGGAGGTTCTTGCTTCCCGAAAGATACCCATGCAATGCTGAAAATGAGTGAAGAAGCAGGAGAGAAACCGGACATTTTAAAGGCCGTGATGAAAGTGAATAGCCGTCAACACTATGTATTAGTGGAAAAAGCAAAGAATTACTTTGGAAGCTTAAAAGGAAAAAGAGCATCTGTATTAGGCCTGGCATTTAAGCCCCATACAGATGATATTCGTGAATCACCGTCCATCATGATCATAAACGAATTAATAGCAAATGGTGTATCCGTTGTGGCTTATGATCCAAAAGCAATGGAAAATACAAAAAAAATGATTGGAGAAAAAATTCAGTATGCATCATCTATTGAAGAAACACTGACTGATACAGATATGGTATTTATCAATACTGATTGGGACGAGATTAAAACATTCTCTCTCGATCAATATGAAAAGTTGATGAATAGACCGGTTATATTTGATGGCCGAAATTGTTACTCTTTAGACAAGATATCGGAATACAAGATCGACTATTTTTCAATTGGCAGGCAACCGTATTGGAATGCTTTGAGCAGAACCTGGACACCATGCACATAAGGCGACAATATCTTGCGCGCGATACTTACTGTTTGGCTATTTTGAACTCCCCCTCCTTACGTCGTTGAAGAGGGGGATTCCTGCGAATACCAGTCGAACGATCGATATTAAACGTCGTTAACGTCTCGTCGATCAGCTGATTGTTGAACTCGCGGTTTCATTCATTCCCCAGCAGTGAGTGCTTTCTTCGATTTCCCGTTCTGGGACTGACACCGTAACTTTTGGACCGCACTTTTTATATTTTTTGATTTCTATAGCTATCACAAATCTAGGACATCCGATAGGTATAAGGATCTTCAGGCTCTTCAATCGTATTCCACTCCTCCACTAAGAGAAACGGAATTGTCGCTTTGAAAGGCTGATAATAAACGGAGGATAATTTCCCTTTTACATGAATCCATTCGTCATCCTGAAGATCCATTTCTTCTGGAAATTCTACTAACATGCCAAAGGCTCCTGAATCTGCTACGCAATGAATAACACCAAAGCGCAGTACAAAGAGTTGATGATCATTCACGGATTCTCCTTTAAACGAAAAACCATCAAACTCAATCGTTTTGTTCATAAATTCACCAGGGAAATTATAAATGGTTTCCATTCCTTTTAAGTAGTTATCATC
>NZ_LQWY01000001.1 GCF_001643235.1 Domibacillus aminovorans | reverse complement strand
AAGTGTGGCGACACATAGATCTGACGAATACTAATCGATCGAGGACTTAACCAATAACGAAAAGTGCCAGCTGGCCCATTTGGGATGGCTGGGGCTTGACAACACGAAACAATAATTGGTGTTATACGTATCATACGAATCCCTGATATCCAGTTTTAAAAGAACAAAAAAGTTCTTGTCAAACGCATTTATTATGTTATAATAATAGATGTCTTAAACAGTCAGGTGGCATTAGCGAAGAGGTCACACCCGTTCCCATCCCGAACACGGCAGTTAAGCTCTTCAGCGCCGATGGTAGTTGGGGGTTTCCCCCTGTGAGAGCAGGACGCCGCCTGGCAGTTAAAAAAAAGTAAAAGTGATCGATTAATAAACCTAGCAGGCATAAGACAGATCGCTGGAGTGACTTTTGATCACATAGGTGTGATGGCTTATAGCTTGGAGTTTGGTCACTGTTGCTGGACAAATTATTCCGCAGTAGCTCAGTGGTAGAGCAATCGGCTGTTAACCGATCGGTCGCAAGTTCGAGTCTTGCCTGCGGAGCCATTTTGGAGAGCTGTCCGAGAGGTCGAAGGAGCACGATTGGAAATCGTGTAGGCGGTTACCACTGTCTCAAGGGTTCGAATCCCTTGCTCTCCGCCAGAATACTCTCATTATACATAGATAAAAGATTGGCCCCTTGGTCAAGCGGTTAAGACACCGCCCTTTCACGGCGGTAACACGGGTTCGAATCCCGTAGGGGTCACCATTTGGAGGATTAGCTCAGCTGGGAGAGCATCTGCCTTACAAGCAGAGGGTCGGCGGTTCGATCCCGTCATCCTCCACCATATAATGCTTTAATCATCGCGGGGTGGAGCAGCCCGGTAGCTCGTCGGGCTCATAACCCGAAGGTCGCAGGTTCAAATCCTGCCCCCGCAATCGTTGGTCCGGTAGTTCAGTTGGTTAGAATGCCTGCCTGTCACGCAGGAGGTCGCGGGTTCGAGTCCCGTCCGGACCGCCATATTTATTACATATTTTCGTTTGGCTCAGTAGCTCAGTCGGTAGAGCAAAGGACTGAAAATCCTTGTGTCGGCGGTTCGATTCCGTCCTGAGCCATTATGTAGCCGGTGTAGCTCAACTGGTAGAGCAACTGACTTGTAATCAGTAGGTTGGGGGTTCAAGTCCTCTTGCCGGCACCACTGTTTTTTTACAGTGTATAATGGAGGGGTAGCGAAGTGGCTAAACGCGGCGGACTGTAAATCCGCTCCTTCGGGTTCGGCAGTTCGAATCTGCCCCCCTCCACCATCTAAAGGGGCATAGTTTAACGGTAGAACAGAGGTCTCCAAAACCTCCAGTGTGGGTTCGATTCCTACTGCCCCTGCCAATTAATTGAACAATATAATGGCGGTCGTGGCGAAGTGGTTAACGCATCGGATTGTGGCTCCGACACTCGGGGGTTCGATTCCCCTCGATCGCCCCATGTTTTAATTTTTATTGGGCTATAGCCAAGCGGTAAGGCAACGGACTTTGACTCCGTCACGCGCTGGTTCGAATCCAGCTAGCCCAGCCATTTTATTATGCGGAAGTAGTTCAGTGGTAGAACATCACCTTGCCAAGGTGGGGGTCGCGAGTTCGAACCTCGTCTTCCGCTCCATATATTATTTTAAGGCGGCATAGCCAAGCGGTAAGGCCAAGGTCTGCAAAACCTTTATCACCGGTTCGATTCCGGTTGCCGCCTCCATAAAGTATTGCCGGTGTGGCGGAATTGGCAGACGCGCTGGACTCAAAATCCTGTGATCGCAAGATCGTGCCGGTTCGACCCCGGCCACCGGTATAAAAGAACGTTTTAAGACGTCAAAGAAGAGAGTTTCTACTTTATGTAGGAGCTCTTTTCTTTATGCGGTTTCACTAACTGATAAAAAACATGTTAACATGGAAGAACTACATAGCATGAAAGGGTGTTTTATAAATGAAGATGGCCTTTATTTCTGATATTCATGGCAATGCTGTTGCACTTGAAGCTGTTTTGAAAGATATTGAAAAAAAACAGGTAGATACGATTTATGTTCTAGGAGACATTTGTTATCGTGGCCCAGAACCGAAACGATCTTTGCAGCTAGTGCAGTCATTAAATGTGAATGTGATTAAAGGAAACGCAGACGAGTGGGTTGTGCGAGGTGTAAAAAAGGGTGAAGTGCCGGATCAGTCATTGGAGATGATGAATAAAGAGAGAGAGTGGATTGTATCGAAATTAAATAAAGAAGATATTGATTATTTAAATGAACTTCCAACAGAACTTCATTTTGAAGAAGCAGGACTTACGATTAATGCTTTTCATGCGACACCGGATAGTTTGTTTGACGTTGTTCTTCCAGTTGAATCGGATGATACGATCAAAACAAAGTTAATGACATCGACAGAATCGGATATTTATGTGTATGCCCACATTCACAAGCCGTATATACGTTATATTAATGGGAAAGTCATCATTAATATTGGAAGTGTTGGGCTGCCATTTGATGGTGTGAAAAAATCTTCTTACGCAATTGTTGACATTGAAGATAAGTGCGTGAGCACATCGATTGAACGGGTAGAATTTGATTTAGAAAAAGTAATAAGACAGTATGAAGAGTTAGACTATCCAAATCAAAACATGGCAAATGTTATTCGCAATGCCCATATATAATATGAAGACGTTAGCATTTATTTTTTTGAAAAATAAGTCATTAAAGATCATTAAAAGAAAAATATAACTTTACAGACTATTTTGTCTATGGTAAGGTTGTGTACAGTTTCATATTGATATCTGCTGGGGGTGTCCGTTAGCCGGACTGAGAGAAGAGCGCGAATAAGGCTCTTTGACCCTTCGAACCTGATCTGGTTGATACCAGCGTAGGGAAGTAGGGAGAGACGGCTTATGCGTCGTTTACAACACTATTTCACGGGTTCTTTTATCTATTAAAAGAACCCGTTTTTATTTTGTTTGCATTGTGTGTCTTCCAGATCCGGTTCAGCAATAATGAGGGGGAAATAGAAATGAATCGACTGGAAAGTGAAAAAATTGAGCTTCAATCGCAGTTCCCGGCAAGTGAAAAAGTATATGTGGAAGGTACGCGTTCAGATGTGCGTGTGCCGTTTCGGAAAATTGAGCTAAGTGATACTGCGACAGATGCAGGTACATTTAAAAATGAACCGATTACTGTATATGATACAAGCGGGCCGTATACAGAAAAGGGATTTGTTGTGGATGTACACAAAGGTCTGCCACGTAAGAGAGAGCGTTGGGTGGAAGAACGGAATGATACAGAAACGTATATAGGCCGCACGGTAAAACCGGAAGATAACGGAGCGAAAGAGGCAGCGTCGATGTTTCAACCGGACTTTGACCACATTCCGCGACGTGCATTGCCTGGTAAAAATGTAACACAAATGCATTATGCGAAAAATGGTGTGATCACACCGGAAATGGAATACATTGCGATTCGTGAAAATATGGACCCGGAAGTCGTTCGAGAAGAAGTGGCATCAGGACGGGCTATTATTCCAGCGAATATAAATCATCCAGAAAATGAGCCGATGATCATCGGCAGCCATTTTCATGTGAAAGTGAATGCGAATATCGGGAACTCAGCTGTCAGCTCATCGATTGAAGAAGAGGTAGAAAAAATGACGTGGGCGACGCATTGGGGAGCGGACACCATCATGGATTTATCAACCGGGAAAAATATTCATGCGACGCGCGAGTTTATTATTCGCAACTCGCCGGTGCCAGTTGGAACAGTACCGATTTATCAGGCACTTGAAAAAGTAAACGGAGTAGCTGAAAATTTAACGTGGGACGTGTACCGTGATACATTAATTGAACAGGCTGAGCAAGGTGTTGACTACTTTACCATTCACGCCGGTGTACTGCTTCGTTACATTCCATTGACGATTAAACGAACAACGGGTATTGTTTCGCGCGGAGGTTCCATTTTAGCACAGTGGTGTCTTGCCCATCATACGGAAAATTTTCTTTACACGCATTTTGAAGAGATATGTGAGATTTTAAAAGCGTACGATATTTCGGTTTCACTCGGCGATGGTCTTCGTCCGGGATCGATTGCTGATGCGAACGATGAAGCACAATTTGCGGAGCTTGAAACACTTGGTGAATTAACAAAAATTGCCTGGAAGCATGATGTCCAGGTTATGATTGAAGGACCTGGTCATGTGCCGCTCCATAAAATCAAAGAAAATATTGATAAAGAAATCGAGATTTGTCAAGGTGCTCCGTTTTACACACTCGGTCCATTGACAACGGATATTGCACCGGGTTACGATCACATTACATCGGCGATCGGTGCGGCGATGATTGCGATGCATGGGACGGCGATGCTTTGCTATGTGACGCCAAAAGAGCATCTTGGACTGCCCGATAAAGAAGACGTTCGAGAAGGCGTTATTGCTTATAAAATTGCGGCTCATGCGGCTGATCTTGCTAAAGGTCACCCGGGTGCGCAAAAACGCGATGATGCATTGTCCAAAGCACGCTTTGAATTTAGATGGCATGACCAGTTTAATTTATCGCTCGATCCAGACCGGGCGCGTGAATACCACGATGAAACACTACCGGCAGAAGGCGCAAAAACAGCTCATTTTTGCTCTATGTGCGGACCGAAATTTTGCTCGATGCGCATTTCACATGATCTTCGCAAACAAGCGGCAGAAGACGAAGATTTTATGGAAATCGGCATGAAACAAAAATCAGAAGAATTTATCGAGACAGGAAGTAAAATTTACAGCTGACACACATTAGTCGACTTTTCTTTCGAATTGTGAAATAATTTTATGTACCCCTATGAGGGATTTTCACTGATTCTGGAGGAAGACAATATGCTTTCTAAAGATATAAAGCAAAATGAACAGTACCGAAATGAAGTACTAGAAGCAGTGGACGGGCTAACAGACGATAAGTTAAATAAACGCCCTGACAGCGATAGCTGGACGATTATGCAAGTGCTTGATCATTTATATTTAATGGAGCAGGGGATTACAAAAGCGATTGCATCGGAGCTGAAAAATCCGGGCAGCGAAAAAGTTGATCCACAGCCAATTGAAAAAACAACCGATCGCTCCAATAAAAAAGTCGCACCTGATTTTGCGACCCCCATGTATGAGTATCGGACGCTTCAGCAAATGAAAGATCGTCTATATATTTCACGCGATCAGCTCATACGGCTTCTTGATCAGACTGATGAAGACCAACTTGAACAAAAATCATATCCGCATCCGTCATTTGGACCAATGCGGCTCAGTCAGTGGGTGCCATTTATCGGCCTTCATGAAAAGCGTCACCTACAGCAAATTGAGGAAATAAAAGAACGTTTAAACAAGTAAGCGGACTGCGTTCCGTTTGCTTGTTTTTTCTGTGAAGAGGTGAAGAAATGTATCGGCAATTAAAAAAGGAACTGATCAACTACAGCAAAGAAATCGGCATTGATAAAATCGGATTTGCGGCGGCCGATCCATTTCTGGAGTTGAAGCAAAAATTGATCAATCAGCAAGAGCTTGGCTACGCTTCTGGTTTTGAAGAAAAAGACATTGAAAAGCGTGTGAATCCAGCGCTTTTGATTGATCAGCCGCGATCCATTATCGCTATTGCACTTGCTTATCCATCGAGGCTTGAGAATGCGCCGAAAGGAAAAAAAGGCGAGCGGCGCGGTTTATTTTGCCGGGCGTCGTGGGGCGAAGACTATCATTCGATACTTCGACGAAAACTTGCCATGCTTGAATCGTTTTTATTAGAGCGTCTGCCAGATGTCCAATTTCGTTCGATGGTCGATACGGGTGAATTATCGGATCGGGCGGTAGCAGAGCGTGCAGGTATTGGCTGGAGTGCAAAAAATTGTGCGATCATTACGCCAGAGTTTGGTTCGTACGTATATCTTGGTGAAATGTTGACGAACGTGCCATTTGAGCCTGATACGCCGATGGAGAATCAGTGTGGAAGCTGTACGAAATGCATTGATGCATGCCCAACAAGTGCACTCGTACAAGGCGGCCAGTTGAATTCACAGCGCTGCATTGCCTATTTAACACAAACGAAAGACTCCCTGCCGGAGCAGTTTCGCAAACATCTAGGTAACCGTTTATACGGCTGTGATACGTGTCAGACGGTCTGCCCGGAAAACAAGGGAAAGCATGTACTGATTCATGAGGAAATGACACCTAAGCTGGAACAGGTAAAACCGCTTCTAGAGCCGATATTATCTATTAGCAACAAAGAATTTAAAGAGCGATTCGGTCAGATGTCCGGTTCGTGGCGAGGGAAAAAGCCGATTCAGCGTAATGCGATCATTGCACTTGCCCACTTTAAAGAAGAATCATCACTCGGAGCGCTTATTCATGTGCTTGAAGAAGATCCACGCCCTGTTTTGCGGGGAACAGCGGCATATGCAATCGGGCAAATTGGCGGTGTGGAAGCAGAACGGGCTTTGAAGGAGGCGCTTAGCCGGGAAAAGGACGAAGAAGTCCTTTTTGAAATGGAAAAAGCACTTCAAAAGCTGCGTTCCATGCTATAATGAGTGTTTGAAAAGAGGTGATGATTAATGACTGTTCATGTTGTGCTGTATCAGCCAGAAATTCCGGCAAATACGGGAAATATTGCACGAACGTGTGCTGCGACCGGTACACAGCTTCATTTAATTCGACCGCTTGGCTTTTCGACGGATGATAAAATGTTAAAGCGGGCTGGTCTTGATTACTGGGAGTATGTTCATATTACCTATTATGATTCGCTCGATGATTTTTTTAGGAAAAATAAGGATGGCAATATGTTTTATTTATCGAAGTTCGGCACGCAGGATCATGCGAGTTTTGATTATAGTGATCCGGAGCAGGACTATTATTTTATGTTTGGAAAAGAGACGACTGGCCTGCCGAAAGATCTGATTCAAGCCAATATTGATCGTTGCCTGCGCATTCCGATGAACGATCATGTGCGTTCACTCAATTTGTCGAATACGGCAGCGATTCTTGTGTATGAGGCACTCCGTCAGCAAAAGTTCCCAGGCTTACATTAAAAAGGCTGCACCGATTCATTCGGTACAGCCTTTTTATTATTATTTAGTACCTGGTTTGTCATCATAACCTGATGTAAAAATGGCCCATAAAAATGCCACACAAACAACAAGAACACCTAATAGTCTCATGGATTCATACTCCTTCCTTCAACGTGAAAGTACAGATCTGTTTTCATTATAGCGGATATGGGCGGCATTGTGAACGCTTCTTTTTTTCAAAATCGTGACGTTTGTTTTTTCATAAATGAAGATACGATTGCATAAAATCCGTTAAATACGCCCATTATGAGCGGAGCGGAGGGAGCTATTAATGTCAATACTAGAAAAAATTCAATTATGTCGTGCTGAAGAAGAAAAGCTACGCTGGGAAGGGACGTTTCGCGAGTATTTGGAGTTAGTCAAAAAGCATCCGCATATTGCCATGCCGGCCCATGCACGTATATATGAAATGATTCGGTCTGCCGGCGTTGAAGGTGGTCAATATTCCTTTTTTAGCGATGAACTGTTTGGACTGGATGAAGCAATTAAACGGCTTATAGAAGAATATTTTCATCCAGCAGCGAAGAAGCTCGATGTACGGAAAAGGATTTTATTGTTAATGGGACCGGTTGGAGGCGGGAAGTCAACGATTGTGTCGAAGATTAAAAGAGGAATGGAACAATTTACGAGAACGGATGCGGGCGCTGTATATGCGATTAAACAGTGCCAGATGGCAGAAGACCCGCTTCATTTAATTCCACGAGAGCTGCGTGATGACTTTTTTGACGAGTATGGAATACGTATTGAAGGATCACTGTCACCGCTAAATGCTTATCGGCTTGAGCATGAATTTGGCGGACGTATTGAAGATGTGCCTGTAGAGCGTATTTTTTTCTCGGAAGACAAACGCCGAGGGATCGGAACATTCAGTCCGTCTGATCCGAAGTCACAGGATATTGCCGATTTAACCGGCAGCATTGATTTTTCGACGATTGCTGAATTTGGATCAGAGTCAGATCCGCGTGCTTACCGGTTTGATGGAGAATTAAATATTGCGAATAGAGGATTGATGGAGTTTCAGGAAATGCTGAAGTGCGACGAGAAGTTTTTATGGCACTTGCTGTCGCTCACACAGGAAGGGAATTTTAAAGCAGGCCGATTTGCACTTATTTCAGCCGATGAAATGATTATTGCGCATACGAATGAAACGGAATACCGGTCATTCATTGCCGATAAAAAGAATGAAGCACTCCATTCACGGATGATTGTTATGCCAGTTCCATACAATTTAAAGGTGACGGAAGAAGAGAAAATTTATGAGAAAATGGTGCATGAAAGCGAAGCGACAGACGTTCATTTTGCTCCACATACGTTTAGAACAGCTGCGATGTTTACTATTTTAACGCGTTTGAAAGAATCAAGCCGTGCGAATATTGATTTAGTGATGAAAATGAAGCTGTATGATGGAGCTGCTGTGGAAGGATTGACTGGTTTAGATGCGGCAGAGTTAAAAAAAGAGCATTCTGATGAAGGAATGGACGGCATTGATCCACGCTACGTTATGAATCGGATTTCCGCGGCGATTATTAAAAAAGAAACAAATTCGATCAATGCGCTTGATGTACTGCGCTCATTGAAAGATGGACTTGATAGTCATCCGTCTATTTCAAAAGACGTAAGGGATAAATATTTGCAGTTCATTTCAGAAGCGCGTAAGCAGTATGATGAAACAGCAAAAAAAGAAGTGCAAAAAGCATTCGTATATTCGTATGAAGAATCTGCGCGGGCCATGATGGATAATTATCTTGATAATGTGGAAGCGTATTGTAACAAAACAAAGCTTGATGATCCGTTGACTGGAGAGGAAATGACCCCAGATGAGCGGTTAATGCGTTCGATTGAAGAACAAATCGGTATTTCGGAAAACGCGAAAAAATCATTCCGTGAAGAAATGCTCATTCGGATTTCAGCTTACGCTCGAAAAGGGAAAAAATTTGATTACCGCGAGCATGACAGACTTCGTGAAGCGATCCAGAAAAAGCTGTTTTCTGATTTGAAAGATGTTGTAAAGATTACGACATCATCGGTTGCACCAGATGAACAGCATATGAAAAAGATGAATGACGTAACCGCGCGGCTTATTGATGAATGCGGCTATAATTCCGTTTCAGCAAATGAACTGCTTCGTTACGTTGGTGGTTTGTTGAATCGATAATAAAAAACCCCGGTTAACTGCTAACCGGGTTATTGTTTTCCATCTGTTTGTTTATCATACTGAACAGGATCGGGCTGGCGATCATGCTGTTTTAATTCATCATTTGTGCGCTGGCGCTCCATTTGACGTCCAAGTTGTTCCATATCTTCAAAATTAGTGACCATAGAATTGACAGGCTCGACTTCACGCTCTTTAAAATTCATGATAAGTCACCTCATATTTCATTTTCTGTAAGTTTACCCGTCGTTTGAAAAATTAAAACGGGAGGCTAAGTAATTGGAGAAATTTTATCATCTAACTGAAGAAGACTGGTCGCTTCATCGTAAAGGGTTTGACGATCAAGAACGGCATCGTCAAAAAGTGAAAGAAGCTATTCAAAAAAATATGGCCGATATGGTAACAGAAGAGCAAATTATTATGTCGGATGGCAAGCGAGTTGTGAAACTGCCGATCCGTTCACTTCAAGAATATAGAATTCGGTATGCGGAAGAAAAAAGCAGTCATGCAGGACAGGGAAAAGGAGATGTTGGGGATCAGATTGCCCGAGCTGGGGGAGAGCCGGCACCCGGACAAGGGAAAAAAGCAGGGAATATGCGTGGTGAAGACTATTACGAAGCAGACGTCAGCCTTGCTGAAATTGAAGAAGCGTTGTTTTCAGAAATGGAACTGCCGCGTTTAATTGAAAAAGAAAAATCGACGTCATTCATTACGGACTGGAAAATAAATGATATCCGCAAAACAGGCGTGACCGCACGTATTGATAAGAAAAAAACATTGATGGCCTCCTTTAAGCGCAATTCATTATCGGGCACACAATCTTTTTTTCCGGTGCTGCCAGAAGACAGGCGATTTCGCTCGTTTACGGAAGAAAAAACACCGCAGTCAAAAGCTGTTATTTTTGCGATGATGGATACGAGCGGCAGTATGGGGCCATTTGAAAAATACATTGCCCGTAGTTTTTTCTTTTGGATGACACGGTTCTTGAGAAAAAAATATATGGCCGTTGATATTGTGTTTATTGCGCATCATACAGAAGCTAAGATTGTAGAAGAAAATGATTTTTTTTCAAAAGGAGAAAGTGGAGGTACGATCTGTTCATCTGCTTATTCACTTGTGCTCGATCTAATAGAGAAAACGTACTCACCGGATCGCTACAACATTTACCCATTTCATTTTTCTGATGGTGATAACTTAGCATCGGATAATTCACAGTGCGTGAAGCTTCTGGAGACATTATTGCCGCATTGTCGGCTATTTGGTTACGGTGAAGTGAATCAATACAACCGGACGACACCGCTTATGTCAGCTTTTCGAAAAGTACAGAATCCGCTGTTTCGTTCATATGTGATCAAAAAGCGTGAGGAAGTATACCCAGCATTAACGTATTTTTTCACACCTGAAAAGTAAAGAACGTTTTAATCCATTTCAGAGCAGACAAAAAAAAGACCTCTTCAAAACCAATATCTCGGCTTTGAAGAGGTCTTTTAATGGGGCAAAAAGGCAAGTTGATAAAAGAACAATACAGCAAAAATATAAAGGAGCGGGTGAACGTCCTTATAGCGCCCGCACGCTATTTTCACGAGTGGGTATGATACGAATCCGAGTGCAATACCAGTTGCGATACTTGAGGTGAGCGGCATGCTTAAAATGATGAGAAAGGCTGGGAATGCTTCATCGAGTTCATTCCAGTTAATTTTCGCAACGTTTCCCATCATGAGGCAGCCAACGATAATGAGTGACGGTGCGGTAATCGCTGAGATACCGGATACGGACGCGACGAGCGGTCCGAAAAAAGCGGCTAGAATAAATAAAACAGCGACAGTGACAGACGTTAAACCAGTTCGTCCACCGGCTGCGACACCGGTAGATGATTCAATATACGCACTTGTTGGACTAGTACCGACCATTGCGCCTACAGACGTCGCAACTGAATCGGCTAAGAGTGCTTGTCGTGCACGTGGCATTGTATTGCCTTTCATTAATCCCGCTTGCTGGGCAACGCCAATCATTGTACCGGTCGTGTCAAAAATAGTCACCATCAAAAAAGAGAAGACAACAGCATACAAACTGTACTGAATAACATCGCCAAACGCTGTAATCGGATTCGCAGCGAGAAGTCCTTCCGGCAAAGACGGCGCTTCGATAAAGCCATTTTCGAACGAAAGCTGTCCGGTGAAAAAAGCAACGAGGCCAGTCACGATCATGCCGATAAATAAAGCACCGTTGACGCGGCGTACGAGTAAGACAAGCGTTATGGCTAATCCAAACAGCGCAAGAAGTGCCGACGGACTGTGCAGATCACCGAGCTTGACTAGATTGTTCGCATCACTAGCAATAATACCGGTTAATCGCAATCCGATAAAGGCAATGAAAAGACCAATTCCGGCTGAAATACCGTGCTTTAAATTTTCCGGAATCGCTTCAATTAGTTTTTGCCGGAGTGGCGTTAGAGACAAAATGACAAACAATAATCCAGAAATAAAGACAGCTGAAAAAGCCGTTTCATACGTAATCCCGCCGTGCGAACCGACAACCGAGTAGGCGAAATAAGCATTCATTCCCATCCCAGGGGCAATGGCGATTGGGTAATTAGCAAACAACCCCATCCAGAGCGTCCCGACAACGGCAGCGATAATGGTTGCCGTAAATACTTGCTCAAACGGAACACCGGCATCCTGCAAAATGAGCGGATTGACGACTACGATGTATACCATTGTTAAAAACGTTGTCAAACCGGCTAATAATTCCGTTTTCACTGTTGTTCCATGTTCAGTTAATTTAAACAGGATCAAACACCTCCAAAATAAGAACTTTTAAAAATCCATGTTAATACTATTCTTTTTAAACAGTCGATGCAAGTGATGAATCAGGAAATGTTAAACAGATCCTTCCAATTTTATCAGAACAAATTTAAGAAAAATAAAATTTTTTTGAGCAAAAGATTTATTTTAATTGAAGTAGTTCTGAGGAAAAAGCTTTTTCAATATAATAGGTACAGGAGCTTCAGTGGCAATGCAATCATTCGTAAAAGGGTTAGGCACTGTCAATTTCACCGCGTGAAGCAACGGATGATCAAATGAGTTGGATCCGGATCCGCCATAAAGGGTGTCACCTACAATCGGATGACCGAGTGATGCAAGATGAACGCGTATTTGGTGGGTTCGCCCTGTTTCAAGACGGCATTCAAGCAGTGAACGCCCATCTTGTACAGCGATTCGTTTATAATGTGTCACGGCATTTTGACCGGTCGGTGAAACGCGCCGCCGTGTCGGGTGATGACGATCTTTGCCGATCGGCTGATTGATGATTCCAGAATTTCTTTTAATCGCTCCATCTACAACGGCAAAATACGTCCGATAAATCGTTTTTTCTTCAAGAAGACGTGAAAAAACGGCATAGGCCGCTTCATGCTTCGCAAATAATACAGCACCACTTGTCCCTTCGTCAAGGCGATGAACGTGACGGACAGGCAGTGTGTCACCTGAGAGTGAAGCATGATAACAGACACCATTTAGTAGCGTATTTGTTTCATTATCTGAATTTGGGTGTGTTTTCATGCCAGCCGGCTTATTGGCGATGATCATGTGATCGTCTTCATATAATATAGAGGGAGCTGGATAAACGGGATCAGCCCCAAATGGACCAGGCTGAAAAAAAGGAACGGACAGGCGGGAACCAGACGACATCGGGACACGCCAATCGATCAGCTTTCCATCCAATTTGACCAGGTGATCCATTCGCCAGCGATGCAGCAATTTTTTTGGCAGCTTCCAAATCGTTAAAAACAGTTCTTCTACCGTTATATTGGCCCATTCGTTTGGGATACTCACGGTTAATATCGAACCTTGTCGAATTGTGTTCATTACATTCATCCTTTTCTGAAAAATAACGATGCAGTGTAATAAGATTGTATGGTATTCTTATAGGAGACTGCAAGTAAAGGTGGCTGTCCCATGACGATGATCATGTCTTCTACAATTGAACAGGAAGAAAAAATAAAAAGTTTAAGTACTTATTTGTCGCATCATGTCTTTCCTCGTTATATCGATTCGACAATGGCTGATGTGATAAAAGTAGAAAAGTTTTTTCATATTGAAGACGAGACGCTTGCTTATGTGGAGTCATTAAAAGATGCTTCCCGTGTGATTACAGCGTTAAACACGATTGTTTCTATCCTGGAAACAACGCATATTTCTTCTTCATATGAGGAACTATTCACTGAAAGTGTGAACACGCTGCGGAGTTATCAGATTGATTTCCCGTTCCCATTATCGTTTTTTCATGAACGAAAACATGCTGAATTTCTTTAATAAAAAAGCTGTCTTCTGCATTTTGACTGCAGAAGACAGCTTTTTTTATTATTGCTCTTTCGCTTTTCCGAGGAATGACTGCCATTCACTATCCGGCTGACTGCCGACAAGACGGTCTTTTTCGGCCCCGCCTTCGAAGTAAATAAGCGTTGGCGTGTACTCAATTTCATAATCCTCCCATCCCTGCTCAAATTCAAGCAAGTTGTATTGAAGAACGTCTACATTTTCATCATCTGCAATAGGCATTAACACAGGTGTCGTTTCTTGACAATGTGGGCAAGTAGGGCTGAAGAAATACACAACGGCATCTTCACCATTTTCAAGTTTTTCTGCCAGATCGTCAGGCTGTACGATATTTTGGTAGTTTGGATCATCAAGCTGTTTCACCGTTTCAGTATCAAGATCATCTTTGCCGTACGGATTTCCTTCTGAAGCTTTTTCTTTCTGGTACTGTGTAATAAAGGCAATCCCACCGAAAATCAGTACGAGCACCGCTGCAAAAATTATTACTTTTTTCAACGTTTATTCTCCTTTTCCTCTTAAAATCAATAAACTAGCAATGAAAATAATTGTAAATGCCGTAAAGGCTAAAAACGGAATCGTAATGAACCCGAGCCAGTTAATATACATACCCGTACATGGAACACGTCCGCATGCCGGGGCAGCATCTGTTAAAAAGGTCACTTTTTGAATGCCGTAATGGTAAAGCGAGATGAGTCCGCCAATTCCAGACATCAATAAAGAATACATCGCTGCTTTTATATCTTTTTTTACGACAGCAAGTCCTAGTAGAAGAACGAGCGGATACATTAAAATACGCTGATACCAGCAAAGTTCGCACGGCTCATATCCGACAATTTCCGAGAAATAAAGACTGCCGAGCATCGCTGTAAAAGATGTAGCCCATGCGATGAAAAGTAAATTGTCTTTTTTTAGCATCATTATCCCTGCCCGTTATGAATTTAATTTGTGAACAATAGCATTATAGTCTGAATTACGATAAAAAGTAAAACAATGTGTGCTAAATTCATACTGTAAAATTCCGTAAACTGGTGGTATGATAGTGGAAATACGAGTTTGGAGGGATTGCCTGTGGCCTGGAAAGAAGAGTATAGCCGGTGGAAAAATCATCCGGCGCTTGATCAAGAAATAAATGGATTACTTGTGAAGATTGAAACGGATGAAAAAAGTTTAGAAGACGCTTTTTACAAAAATCTTGAATTTGGTACAGGTGGAATGCGCGGCGAAATTGGTGCCGGTATAAATCGCATGAATGTATATACGATCCGCAAAGCATCGGCAGGTCTTGCTGCATACATAGTAGAGCAGGGAATTGAAGCAAAAAAACGCGGTGTCGTCATTGCGTATGATTCGCGTCATAAATCACCTGAATTCGCAATCGAAAGTGCCAAAACACTCGCTTCTGCTGGCATTCAAACATACGTATTCGATGAACTCCGGCCAACACCTGAACTGTCATTTGCGGTACGTCAACTAAACGCATATGCAGGGATCGTTATTACAGCGAGCCACAATCCACCTGAATATAATGGCTATAAAGTATATGGTCCGGATGGAGCACAATTGGCGCCGGCTGCGGCCGACCGTGTGATTGAAAAAGTATATGCAGCAGGCGACGAGCTTGATATTCAAGTAGAAGATGAGGCGGTATTGAAAGAAAATGGGCTGATTAAAATGATCGGCGCGGATATGGATGCCGCCTATGTAGATAAGCTCGTTACGATTTCTGAATGGCCTCAGGCAGCAGAAGAAACAGATATTCATATTGTATATACTCCATTACACGGGACAGGCAATAAGCCGGTTCGCCAGGCACTCGATGCACTCGGCTATAAAAACGTAACAGTCGTTGCGGAACAGGAGAAGCCGGATGCGAATTTTTCAACGGTGAAATCACCGAATCCAGAAGAAAAAGCAGCCTTTGAACTGGCGATCCGCGATGGACAGAAAGTCGATGCAGATATTTTAATCGCAACCGATCCGGATGCAGATCGGCTTGGCGTTGCGGTGAAAGATGGCAAAGGCGGATACGTACTTTTAACGGGGAATGAAACGGGTGCTGTACTGGTTGACTATATTCTTTCCCAGAAAAAAGAAAAAGGGACTATCCCTGAAAATGGCCGTATATTTAAAACGATTGTGACCTCTGAACTCGGACGCGTTACGGCGGAACAATACGGTGTCTCATGTGAAGACGTATTAACCGGTTTTAAATTTATTGGGGAAAAAATTGAAAAATATAATGAAACAGGCGAGTATACATTTTTATTTGGATATGAAGAAAGCTATGGTTATTTAATCGGTGATTTTGCCCGCGATAAAGATGCAGTACAAGCAGCGCTTATGGCTGTTGAGGCATGTGCATATTATAAAAAGCAAGGCAAAACGCTTCACGATGCACTAATGGATTTATATACGCGTGTAGGCTATTACAAAGAAGGACTACAATCGCTGACATTGAAAGGAAAAGACGGTGCTGAACAAATTGATGCGCTTCTCACGTCATTCCGTGAGAATCCACCAGCTGACATTGCAGGCATTCCTATCGCATCGATTGAAGATTACCAGACGGGTGAACGGTCGGTCATCATGACAAAGGTGAAAGAAACAATTGACCTGCCGTCATCAAATGTATTGAAATATTTCCTTGAAGACGGTACCTGGGTATGTGCACGTCCATCTGGAACCGAACCAAAAGTGAAATTTTATTTCGGTGTGAGAGATCAATCATTTGAAGGTGTATCTAGAAAACTTGAACGTATCCAAGCACAATTTATGGAAAAAATTCAAAATTTGCTAGGATAGGGAAAAGGGGGACAGGTTATTTCTGTCTCTCTTTTTTCATGTTTATGATCCTTCTGCATAAAATGAGTCAGGGGGGATGGTGGATGAAACAGAACGACCTTCAATATGCAATTGATGAAATAACGGATATTGCCGCCGGTTTTGGTCTCGATTTTTATTCGATGCGCTATGAAATTTGTCCGGCTGATATTATATATACGTTCGGTGCATACGGGATGCCCGCCCGTTTTTCGCACTGGCGGTTTGGAAAACGGTTTTACAAAATGAAGCTCCAGTATGAAATGGGGCTCAGTAAAATATATGAACTGGTTATTAATACGGATCCGTGCAGTGCGTTTTTGTTAAATACGAATTCACTTGTTCAAAACAAATTAATTGTGGCACACGTACTTGCTCACGCCGACTTTTTTAAAAACAATGCACACTTCAAAAAAACAAATCGGAAAATGGTGACGTCGATGGAGTCGGCTGCTGCCCGTATTCAAGCGTTGACAGATGAGTTTGGTATTGAGCAAGTGGAAACATTTTTAGATGCAGTGCTGTCAATTGAAGAGCATGTGGATCCGCATGGAGAAATTGGCGGCGGTGATCAATTAATAACGGCTCCAAGAAAGCATTTGTATGATGACTTATGGGACCCTTTAGTAGAAAGAGAACCGATAGTTGATGTACCTATACGTGAAAAAGACTTACTTAAATTTATTGCGGAAAACAGCCCTATTTTGAAAGATTGGCAGCGAGAAATTATTATGATCGTGCGTCAAGAAATGCTTTATTTTTGGCCGCAGATGGAAACGAAGATTATGAATGAAGGATGGGCATCTTACTGGCACATGCGAATTATGCGTGAGCTTGATTTGCCTGAGGCAGAAGCCATTGACTATGCTCGTTTAAACGCAGAAGTTGTTCAGCCATCAAAAATGGGGTTAAATCCATATTATGTCGGTGTGAAGCTGTACGAGCACATTGAAGAACAGTACGGAAGCCGTGACAAACTGTTTGAGGTACGTGCGATGGAATCGGATCTATCGTTTTTACGAAATTACATGACGAAAGAATTTGTAGAAAAAGAAGAGATGTATTTGTACGAAAAAAAGGGGAGTCATTGGACGATTACAGAAAAAAACTGGGAGAATGTTCGGGATCATTTGACCGCATCCAAAGTGAATAGCGGCTTTCCATATTTAAGTGTGACAGACAGCAATTATATAAATGCAGGTGAGTTATATATCGTTCATTCGTATGAAGGTACAGAGCTTGATCTTAGTTATTTAGAGCATACGATGCCACACATATATACACTGTGGGGAAGACCAGTTCATATCGAAACGGTTGTAGATGGACGGACGACAGTCTTTACACATGGAAAAGACGGGATTAAGCGGAAATATGGAAAAGCGATTACGTAAATAAATACACGGGACCGAAAAAGATACACAACGGTGATGTATTTGGTCAAGGACAAGATGTGAATTTGTTATTTATTCAGCGAGGTGAAATGAATGTGCGCAAAGACCTCCGCGAAGAAATGATCCAAGGAGGTGATAAGCTTTATTTATACGGGGATAAAAATGAAATAGACAAATTAACGAAAAAAAAACGAATCTGAGAAACCGCGTTAAAGGCGATTTTCAGATTCATTTTTTGCATCTAGAGATATCATCCGTTCTAAAATACGGCGTTTCCGGTACAGCATCATGCCAGCATCGGCGATATCTTCAATCATGGAACGGTTTGATATGGCTCCGAACACAATGCCGACAATCGGTACGAGACGGAATAATTTTTTAAAGCCATATTGCTCTCGATAACCAAGAACGACTTCACGCCAGCCTTGCAAATGGGAAATGATTTGTTTGTTATTACTGCGGTTCGTATAATCAGATAGTTCCTGTAAAATGGCTTTTTTGCCCACTACATCCGATGACGTAAACTGCAAACATTTAATAATAAAGATGCGCTCTTCACGTTCGTTTGGATCATATCCGTATGAAACCGCGATTTCCTGCAATGTTTTCAATGAAATAGCAAGCGTTGCTGGAATATCTACAGCAAGTGTTAAAAACCCACCGACACCGGTTGTGGCACCTTGTACAGTTGCAGCACTTGCGTGAGTTTTCTGAATAGAAAGGGCTGTTTCATCCATTGCTCTCAGTGGAATACTTGTAACATCTTCAATAGCATGAACAGGCATTCCTGCATTGCGTTCCAGTTTTTTCAAAGTACCGCGCTGCTGTGTTAAATATTTGCCACCGCTTTGAATGTAGTAACCTATTTCATCCAGAAGGGCACCGATTCGTTTTTGGATAAATGAGGGAGTCATTCGATCGAGAAAAGCAAATGGAAGACGAGCAAGTTTATCCCAGATCCATAATCCTTTTTGATCGTTTTCCCAGCGTTTAATCGATTCAAGTTCTTCTAATAATTGTTCTTTCGTTTCCATCTATATAATCCCTGCCTTTCAACAATATGTACGTACAAAAATCGTAAGAAGTTTCAAAAAAATCCCCTGCTTCGACAAATGTTATTTCGAAGAAGGGGCCATAATTAACTCTTTTTCGAGCCCTTTTATTTTGACGGCAAGTTCATCACAGACGATCTGATAGGCCGCCCATCGCTCGGGCATTTTTTCATAATATACTGGATTGGGTATATTCCAGCGTAATACTTTCCGTCCTGCTTCATCAGGAAGCGCCGGTAAACTGTCACGCTGAAAATCATAAATAGCAACAACGACATCAGCATCATGAACAAGCTGAGGTTTAAGCGAATGTGGTGTCTGACTCTCAATGTTAATATTAACTTCTTTCATCGCTTCAACAGGTAAGACATCGTAATCAGCATTCATACAAGAAGTACTGATCACATTCCAGGATGGCTTATTTAAGCGGGTTGCCCATCCTTCTGCCATCATGCTCAGATGATTAATAGGCGACAGAAATAAGATTGTTTTATTTTTCATGACTGCTGACCCCTTTAGTATGATGGTTATACTTTTTATACCCAGTCCCTATAGAAATTAAGCATCAGTAACTAAAATACTCGCTAGACAATAATGCGAACGTAACAGTACTATATTACCAACTTCGTGGAAGGTTAAACGTAGTATGCAAAATTAACACGTTTTTCATCTTAGCATACTCGAAAAAATTTTTTGATTGAATTTTGAAGAGGAGTAGCAGCAATGAAATATATATAATATTTGTGATTGTATACATATTTCATTCAAATACATGTTATACGAGTAACAGAAAAAAGGGATGAAATGAATAGTGATAAAAAGAAAATGGGCATATCGATTATTTTCCTTTTTGTTTTCAAAAAAATGTTTTTCGATTATACTGGATATGCACAATCATCGCAAAGGAGCCTGATGCATAATGAATCTTGGATTTGGCGAAGTAGCTATCATTTTAATTGTGGCGCTTTTATTATTTGGACCGTCGAAACTTCCGCAGCTAGGCCGTGCAGCAGGTCAAACATTACACGAGTTTAAACGTGGCATGAAAAATGTTATGGAAGACGATGACGATAAAAAGAAACCAGAAATAAAATAAGCGGGCAGCTGCCACGCTTATTTTTTTATCTTTTTATTTTGATAGAGTGGAACTTATTACGTACCCGATTCGTATAGGGATAGGCCTTGTTTTTAGTCATTTTTGTTGCAATTTGACAGAGTGTGCTTAAAATGAGAACAGTCCGTACCGCATTTTTTAGAAGGGAAAAAGACAGAAATGAAAGTAATAAAAAGGTTTATAAAACATATTTGGCACAAGTTTCATATGACGCAGATTACAATTTTGCTCTCATCCATTGTCTTACTTGTGGGACTTGGATTTGGTTTTTATTTTATGAAATCCGCGGATGTGGAGACATTAAAGCAAGGGTTGTCGCAGTCGACAATCATTTATGATCGTGACGGAGACAAAGCAAGCAAACTTTCTGCGAACCGAACAGATAGTGTATCCATTGACAAGATACCCGAGCATTTACAGGAAGCGATCGTCGCTGTTGAGGATAGTCGCTTTTATGAACACGGCGGATTTGATGTGAAAGGCATATTCCGAGCCGCTTTTACAAATGTCATGGCAGGATCACGCGTGCAGGGAGCGAGTACAATTACACAGCAGTTGACGAAAAATGCGCTGTTGTCGCCAGAAAAAACATATCGACGAAAAATAGAGGAACTATTTCTCGCGATTGAAATTGAAAAAGTATATAAAAAAGAAGAAATTTTAGAGATGTATTTAAATACGAGCTATTTTGGAAATGGTGCATGGGGCGTTCAAAATGCAGCGAAAAAATATTTTGGAAAAGATGTGTCAGATTTAACGAGAGCAGAATCATCGATGCTTGCGGGGATGGTGAAAGCACCGTCACGCTACAATCCAATTGACAATATGGAAAATGCGCTCGGCCGGCGGAAAGTAGTTTTAAATCAAATGGTCAAATACGGATATATAACGCAGCAGCAGGCAGATGAAACAGCGGATACAAGTGTCGTTCTTAAAGATACGAGCGGTGATCCGCTAAAAGGAAAATATGCGCATTTTGCAGATGCTGTGATTAATGAAGCGATTTCGCGTTTTGGTTTAACACAAGATGATTTGCTTACACAAGGCTACAATATTTATACAACACTTGATCAGAATATACAGTCGGGACTTGAAGATGTATACGAAAACAGCTCCGTTTTTCCTCAAACGGTAAGTGGGGAAGATGCACAAAGTGCCACTGTTTTAATGGATCCGAAAACAGGTGGTGTACTGGCTGTTGTTGGCCGGCGGGGTGAACATGTATTCCGTGGTTTCAGTTTTGCGACGCAGATGAAAAAGTCACCGGGCTCTACAATTAAACCGCTTGTTGTCTACACGCCAGCTCTTGAAGCTGGGTACAAGCCGACAGATATGTTGAAAGATGAACCAATGACATTTGGTGAAGGAGCAGGCGGGTATTCTCCATCTAATTTCGGCGGCACATACGAAGGGGAAGTACCAATGTACCGAGCTGTTGAAAAGTCACTCAATATCCCGACTGTCTGGCTGCTCGATCAAATAGGTTTAACAAAAGGACTCAATGCCTTACACCGGTTCGGTTTTAAAACGGAAGATGAAACATTGGGGATCGCACTCGGAGATATAAAACCGAGAGTGTCACCGCTTCAAATGGCTGAAGCATATACGACGTTTTCGAATAGAGGGATTCGAAAAGAAAGCTTCTTTATTCAAAAAATTGTTGGACCAGAGGGCGATATTAAACCCAAATGGGAAACGAAAGAAGTGAAAGTTACAACAAAAGAAGTATCAGATACGATGACATCGATGCTTCTTGGGGTCGTTGAGCGGGGATCGGGACGAAAAGCGCAAGTGGACGGTATTGATATTGCTGGTAAAACAGGTTCAACGCAAGTGCCAATTGAAGGGATTACCGGAACGGAAGATCAATGGTTTGTCGGGTATACACCAAATTTAGTTGGGGCTGTTTGGGTAGGCGTGGAAGAAGTAAGTGAAACGAATTACTTATCTGGCAACAGTTCGGATGGTGCTGTTCCATTGTTTGCAGAAATTGTCGAAGAAATAATGCCCGATATAGGAGAAACGTCATTTGATGTCGATACAATAGATCAAGACGCAAAAACAGAAGAAGAAAATTGGTATGATCGATTTGTTGATAAGTTAAATGAATGGTTTTAATCATGCGGCCGAATGGAATTCCATTCGGCCTTATTTATTAATGTTTTAAACGAAACCGCTTTCGACATAAAAGGTTGAAAAATAAGTCTAATTATGGCGGAAAAATGGTTGAAAGGTGTTGACCAAAGTGGAAAAGCACGTTATCATTGAACACAATATAAATTTAATTTTCAGATTAAAAAATATTTTACCACTATGTCAAAAGCATGAATGAATACATGCATGCATGGCCAGTCATCTTGGAGGAGATACAATGCGCAGCGATATGATCAAAAAAGGGATCGAACGCGCCCCACATCGGAGTTTGCTTTATGCAGCCGGTGTTAAGACGCAAGACTTACACAAACCATTTATTGGGGTGTGTAACTCGTATATAGACATTATTCCGGGTCACGTCCACTTAAATAAATTTGCCGAAGTCGTAAAGAAAGAAATTCGTGAAGCGGGCGGTGTTCCGTTTGAATTCAACACAATTGGTGTCGACGACGGGATCGCAATGGGCCACATCGGAATGCGCTATTCACTTCCGAGTCGTGAACTAATCGCGGATTCAGCAGAAACCGTTATTAATGCACACTGGTTTGATGGTGTATTCTATATTCCAAATTGTGATAAAATTACACCGGGTATGTTGATGGCGGCTGTAAGAACGAACGTCCCATCTGTCTTCGTTTCCGGAGGACCGATGGAAGGCGGAACCTCATCAACAGGCCAGCCGCTTACACTGACATCTGTATTTGAAGGCGTCGGCGCTCATCTATCAGGAAAAATTACAGCAGAAGAGCTTAATGATATTGAAACAAATGCCTGTCCAACCTGTGGTTCGTGTTCGGGTATGTTTACTGCAAACTCAATGAATTCATTGATGGAAATGCTCGGTTTGACACCGCCGGGCAACGCAACGATTTTAGCAACATCAAATGAGCGTCATCGTCTTATTAAAGAAGCGGTACAATACTTAATGAATGCAATTGAAAACGACTTAAAACCGTGCGATATTGTGACGAAAAGAGCAATTGACGATGCATTTGCGCTCGACATGGCAATGGGTGGTTCAACGAATACGGTACTTCACACATTGGCGATTGCAAATGAAGCAGGAATTGATTATGATTTAAATGAGATTAACGAAGTGGCAAAACGAATTCCATATTTAGCGAAAATCAGCCCGGCATCGGATTACACAATGGCCGATGTTCATAATGCTGGCGGAATTAGTGCGATTATTAACGAGCTTTGTTCAATCGAAGGCGCGCTCGATAACGATCGGATTACGATCACAGGTAAATCTGTTTATGAAAACGTAAAAGAGGCAAAGATTAAAAACGAAAACGTAATTCGTCCGAAAGAAAATCCTTACAGCCCAGTTGGCGGCTTGTCTATCCTGTATGGGAACATAGCGCCTGATGGCGGAGTAATTAAAGTTGGAGCCGTCGATCCTTCCATTAAAGTATTTGAAGGAGAAGCGATTGTTTTTGAATCGCAAGATGAGGCAGTTGAAAATATTAACAATGGTACAGTAAAAGAAGGACATGTTGTTGTCATTCGCTATGAAGGACCAAAAGGTGGTCCGGGTATGCCGGAAATGTTAACACCAACATCTGCTATTGCCGGACGAGGTCTAGGTAAACAAGTTGCATTGATGACAGACGGACGTTTCTCCGGTGCATCACGCGGTATTTCAATTGGACACATATCTCCGGAAGCAGCGGAAGGTGGACCTATTGCATTCATCAAAAATGGTGATAAAATTATTATCGACTTAACAAATCGTACAATGAATGTTGATTTAACAGATGAAGAATTGGCAGCACGTAAAGCCGACTTTGTACAGCCTGAACCAAAAATTAAAAAAGGCTGGCTAGCACGCTATGCGAAACTTGTTACATCCGCTAATACAGGCGGCGTCATGAAAATTTAATGAATTCAGAACATACAACACGTTGACGAGGAAAAAGTTGTAGGAACTTACATTTCACAGAGAACCGGTTATTGCTGAGAGCCGGGAATGTATCCTACCGCGACATCCCCTCTGAGTGCTTTCTTGAACGTCATCCAGTAGGGAGAGCCGGGTGCAAGTCACCCGTTATCAAAAGGACCGGTCGGTTGGTCGATGGTCCATAAGGCGGCATTTGAGAAAAGTGCCGTGAATCAGGGTGGTACCGTGAAAAGTGATGAGGTCTTTTCACCCCTGCGTATACTGTTTAGGCAGGCGCAGGCGTGAAGAGACTTTTCTTTTTGTTTAAGTAAGACAACGCTCGCGAGCTGCCGCGTCCTGTGTATGGGTACTCGCCCGACGACCAAGCCAGCCGTCGTAACGCTTTTGTGCCCCTATCTTGAGGACCTGAAGAAGTCACCTCTTGCCAATACGGAAAAAACCAATATTTGGAGGGAGAATAATAATGAACCAAAATGCAAAGGTAAAAGAATTGAAAGTAGACACAACAGCAGCGTCAGCAGGTCCGATGAACGGTGCCGATATATTCATTGAATCATTAAAAAAAGAAAATGTAGAAGTAATGTTTGGATATCCAGGCGGAGCCGTTCTTCCACTTTATGATGCATTATATAAAAATCCAATTCGTCACATTTTAGCCCGACACGAGCAGGGAGCGATTCATGCAGCTGAAGGATACGCACGTGTATCCGGCAAGCCAGGTGTTGTTCTTGCCACGTCCGGTCCAGGTGCGACAAATCTTGTAACGGGTATTACGGACGCAATGATGGATTCCCTTCCACTTGTTGTTTTTACAGGCCAGGTTGCGACAGGCGTTATCGGTACAGATGCATTTCAGGAAGCAGATGTTATTGGGATTACAATGCCGATCACAAAACATAATTATCAAGTTCGTGATATGAATGATTTGCCAAGAATCGTTCATGAAGCGTTTCATATTGCGACAACAGGACGTCCGGGGCCAGTATTAATCGATATTCCGAAAGATATTGCGGGCATGATCGGTGAGCCTGAATTTGTAACGGAAGTTGATCTTCCAGGCTATCAGCCGAACTTTAAACCGAATAGTCTGCAAGTGAAAAAGCTTCGGGGGGCGCTTGCACAGGCGAAAAAACCGGTTATTCTGGCCGGAGCAGGAGTGTTGCATGCAAAAGCATCTAAAGAGTTGCTTCAATTTGTTGAAAAAATGCAAATTCCGGTCGTTAACACATTGCTTGGCCTTGGTGGATTCCCGGCGAATCATCCATTGTTCCTCGGCATGGGCGGCATGCATGGCACAAATACAGCGAATAAGGCCCTTTATGAAACAGACTTGCTTATTAATATCGGTGCACGATTCGATGACCGTTTGACAGGAAATTTAGCTCATTTTGCACCTAGTGCAACGGTTGCTCATATTGATATTGATCCTGCTGAAATCGGTAAAAATGTTGAAACACACATTCCGATCGTTGCGGATGCCCGTGCGGCATTGAAAAAGATTATGAGCCTTGATTTTGAAGCGCCAAAAGCAGATGAATGGCGTGCAAAACTGCAGCAGGACAAAGTGGAAAATCCACTCTGGAATACGGAAGATGGCGAAGGGATTTCACCGCAACTCTTAATGAAGATGATTCACGAAATTACAGAAGGCGATGCCATTGTGACGACAGACGTTGGACAGCATCAGATGTGGACAGCGCAATATTATGGTTTCAACAAACCAGATCAATGGGTAACATCAGGCGGTTTAGGTACAATGGGCTTCGGTTTCCCTTCAGCGATCGGTGCACAAATTGCAAAACCAGATAAAACTGTTGTAGCGATTGCTGGTGATGCAGGATTCCAGATGACGCTGCAAGAGCTAGGTCTTGTTGCTGAATTAAAGCTGCCAGTTAAAATTATTGTATATAATAACATGGCGCTCGGCATGGTTCGTCAATGGCAGGAAACATTTTACGAAGAGCGCTATTCACAGTCGCTTATCCCGGTACAGCCAGACTTCGTAAAATTGGCTGATTCATACGGAATTCGAGGCTACAAAGTTTCGACTGAGGAAGAAGCGGAGAAAGTATTGCGCGAAACATTGACGGATAACGAGCCAGTCTTAATTGACTGCCGCATTAAGCCGAAAGAAATGGTTTATCCGATGATCGCGCCAGGTAAAGGACTTCATGAAATGATCGGAGTGAAACCGCAATGAAACGAATTGTAACAGCAACTGTGTTTAATCAGAGCGGTGTTTTAAACCGGATTACCGGATTATTTACACGCCGCCAGTTTAATATTGAAAGTATTACAGTCGGTGCAACGGAAACGGAAGGCGTGTCAAAAATGACATTCGTCGTTCATGTGGAAGATGCCCGCATGGTTGAGCAAGTTCTAAAGCAGCTCAACAAGCAAATTGATGTATTAAAAGTAAATGATATTACGGATCAGGCCATTGTGACGCGTGAACTTGCGCTTCTCAAAGTAATGACGACGCCGCAGACGCGTGCTGAAATTAACGTCATTATCGAGCCGTTCCGTGCAACGATTATTGACGTGGCGAAAGATAGTGTTACTATTCAAGTTGTCGGAAACTTCGAAAAGATCGAAGCGATGATTGAACTTCTTCGTCCTTATGGAATTAAAGAAGTAGCCCGCACAGGACAAACAGCGATTAAACGCGGTTCACAGCGCCTTGTGTCGGAATCAAAACCGTTTTCTATTTTAAATTAAAATAAAAAAAATCAAACAATTTTTGGAGGATGAAGAAAATGACAAAAGTATATTACAATGGTGACATTAACGAAGCGGTTCTTTCTAACAAAACGGTTGCAATCATCGGTTACGGTTCTCAAGGCCATGCACATGCCTTGAACCTTCGTGAAAGCGGCGTAAATGTAGTGGTAGGACTTCGCCCAGGTAAATCATTTGATCAAGCAACTGCAGACGGATTTGACGTGAAAACAGTACGTGAGGCAAGTGCGGCAGGAGATCTTATCATGATCCTTCTTCCAGATGAATATCAAACTGCTGTTTACAAAGCAGAAATCGAGCCTGAATTAACTGCAGGAAAAGCTCTTGCATTTGCTCATGGTTTTAACGTACATTTTAACCAAATCGTACCTCCGGCTGATGTGGACGTATTCCTTGCTGCACCAAAGGGTCCGGGCCATCTTGTTCGCCGCACGTATGAGCAAGGCGCAGGCGTACCTGCATTATTCGCTATTTATCAAGATGTAACAGGACAAGCGAAAGATATCGCACTTGCTTATGCAAAAGGTGTAGGTGCAGGACGCGCAGGTATTCTTGAAACAACATTCCGTGAAGAAACAGAAACAGATTTGTTCGGTGAGCAAGCCGTTCTTTGCGGAGGTACAGCAGAACTAGTTAAAGCTGGTTTCGAAACACTTGTTGAAGCTGGATACCAACCGGAAATTGCTTATTTCGAATGCCTGCATGAATTAAAATTGATCGTTGACTTAATGTATGAAGGCGGCCTTGAAGGCATGCGCTATTCAATCTCAGATACAGCACAATGGGGTGACTACGTTTCAGGACCACGCGTAATTACATCTGAAACGAAAGCACGCATGAAAGATGTATTGACTGATATCCAAACAGGTAAATTTGCAAAAGGCTGGTTGCAGGAAAACCAATTAAACCGTCCAGAGTTTACAGCAATCACTCGTCGTGAAAGTGAACATCAACTTGAAGTTGTTGGAAAAGAGCTACGTGCATTAATGCCATTTATTAAACAAGGCAAAAAGGAAGTGGGTTCTGGTGCAAAAAATTGAGATTTTTGACACAACTTTGCGTGATGGAGAACAATCCGCAGGTGTAAACTTAAATACAATCGAAAAACTCGAAATTGCAAAGCAACTAGAACGATTAGGTGTAGATGTCATCGAAGCGGGCTTTCCAGCCGCTTCTCCCGGTGACCTCGACGCTGTTAAGCAAATTGCGAATACCGTTAAAAACAGCTCTGTAACTGGTCTTGCCCGCTCAAACAAAAAAGATATTGATGCAGCATGGGAAGCGTTAAAAGGGTCAGAAGAACCACGCATTCATGTCTTTATCGCAACTTCCCCCATTCATCGAGAGTATAAATTGAAGATGAGTAAAGAAGAAGTGGTTGAACGTGCAGTGGAATCTGTTAAATATGCGAAACAAAATTTTGCAAAAGTACAGTTTTCTGCAGAAGATGCGTGCCGAACAGAACTCGATTTCCTTGCACGGGTAGCAGAAGCAGCAATCGATGCTGGTGCAACGGTTATTAATATCCCTGATACGGTCGGTTATATTACGCCGCGGGAAATTAAAGAAATCTTCCAATATTTGACGCAAAATGTCCGCAATATCGACAAAGCGATTTTATCCACTCATTGTCATGATGATCTTGGCATGGCAACAGCAAACTCGCTTGCGGCGATTGAAGGCGGCGCGGGTCAAGTTGAAGGAACAATTAATGGAATCGGTGAACGGGCGGGTAATGTGGCGCTTGAAGAAGTGGCAGTAGCTCTTTACACACGTAACGATTTTTACAAAGCGACAACTGGTTTGAAGCTAAATGAAATTAAGCGCACAAGCAACTTGATCAGCAAGTTGACAGGCATGATTGTCCCAGCAAATAAAGCAGTCGTTGGCGACAACGCATTTGCTCATGAATCAGGAATTCACCAGGATGGTGTGTTGAAAGAAAAGACAACATACGAAATCATTACGCCAGAATTGATTGGACTAAATGCCAATAAGCTCGTAATGGGGAAACATTCCGGCCGCCATGCGTTTAAAAGTAAAGCAGCAGAACTTGGTTTTGAATTAACAGAAGAAAAACTTAATGATGCGTTCAAAACGTTTAAAGAACTTGCTGATCGTAAAAAAGAAATTACAGATGAAGATTTATTCTCCATTCTTGCAGACAAGCAAACGCAAGCAACGGATGTAAAAGGCTATGAATTGTCAAGCATACAAGTTCAGTATGGAACAGAGCATATTCCGACAGCAACGATTTCAGCTGTCTTGCCTGATGGGACAACTGTAACTGAAGCGAGTACCGGTTCAGGAAGCGTTGAAGCTATTTATAATACGCTTGAAAGAATAGTAGACGAAGAAGTGAAATTGCTTGATTACAAAATCAACTCGGTTGGCGGCGGACGAGATGCACTCGCTGAAGTACATGTCCGCGTTCAATTGAACGGAATGGAATCAAGTGGCCGCGGCACCGCACAGGATGTTCTTGAATCATCCGCGCTTGCGTATTTAAACGCAGTTAATCGTGCGGTCACATTACAAGCACGACAATCTGGAGTTGAAAAAGCACATATTTAATGCAACGGAGGGGTTTACGTGAAGAAGAAAATTGCCGTATTGCCAGGTGATGGAATTGGCCGGGAAATCGCATCAGGAGCTGCTGCAGTTTTGCAGGCAGCAGGTAAGCGTTTCGGTCACGAATTTGAAATTGAGTATGCCGATATCGGTGGTGCAGCGATTGATGCACATAACACGCCGCTTCCGGAATCAACACTGGGGCTTGCCCGGAATAGTGACGCTGTGCTGCTCGGTGCAGTAGGTGGTCCAAAGTGGGATAACTTGCCGTCAGCAGAACGTCCGGAGCGCGGTTTGCTCGCGATTCGTAAAGAACTTGGACTGTTTGCGAATTTACGTCCGATTCCATCATTTCAGAAACTCGTGCAATCTTCTCCGCTTAAGCCTGAAATTGCCGAAAATGTAAATATGCTGATCGTCCGTGAGTTAACAGGTGGCCTTTACTTTGGGAAACCGAGTGAACGCCGCGGTGAGAACAATGAAGTCGTTGTGGATACTCTTCAGTATACACGAGCTGAAATTGAAAGGATCGTTGTCAAAGCGTTTGAATTTGCCGCCGGACGCGGAGGCAAATTAACGTCTGTTGATAAAGCGAACGTTCTTGAATCAAGCCGTATGTGGCGTGAAATCGTCAATGAAAAAGCATCAGATTATCCGAGTGTGACAGTTGATCATATGTATGTCGATGCTGCGGCGATGAAACTTATCTCAAGCCCTGGACAATTTGATGTCATCGTGACAGAAAACTTATTCGGCGACATTTTGAGTGATGAAGCATCCATGATTACTGGTTCACTCGGTATGCTGCCATCTGCAAGTTTGTCAGAAAGCGGCTTCGGTCTATACGAACCGGTCCACGGTTCTGCCCCGGATATTGCCGGACAAAATAAAGCAAATCCGCTTGCGATGATTCTATCGGCTGCGCTTATGTTGAAATATTCATTCAACATGCGTGAAGAAGGAGAAGCGATTGAGCGTGCTGTACAGTCTGTCTTAAACGACGGATATTGCACACCGGATTTACAAATGGAAGGCAGTACAGTGGTCGGAACGGATAAAATGATTGAACTCGTGACACAACGTGTAGCAAACGGATCAGATGTTTTAACTGATACTATCGTTTATATGTAAAGGGAAAAGCCACGGTGGATTCTATTCTTACTTGCAAATATTGCAGGAAAGGAAGGGGTCCCCGTTTTTTATCAAAAATACACATATGTAAGAGGAGGGACTGGGCATGACGAAGAAAACCGTTATCGAAAAAATTTGGGAAAATCATGTTGTAAACAGAGCAGAAGGGAAACCGGATCTTCTCTATATTGATTTACATCTTGTTCATGAAGTAACATCTCCACAGGCATTTGAAGGATTGCGGATTAGTGAACGCCGCGTCAGACGGCCTGATTTAACGTACGCGACAATGGATCATAACGTACCAACGATTGACCGTCACATCATTAATGACCAAGTTTCTAAAAAACAAATTGAAACACTTGAGCAAAACTGCCGTGAATTTGGTATTGAGCTTGCAGATATTGATCATCCAGATCAAGGGATTGTGCACGTTATCGGTCCACAGCTTGGATTAACACAACCAGGGAAAACGATTGTATGTGGAGACAGTCATACGTCGACACACGGTGCGTTCGGTGCACTTGCATTCGGTATTGGTACAAGTGAAGTAGAACATGTTCTTGCTACGCAGACAATCTGGCAGCAACGTCCGAAAACGTTACAAATTAAAGTGAATGGAAAACTTGGATTTGGTGTTCAGTCAAAAGACATCATCCTTGCGATTATTGCGAAATTTGGCGTAAATGCTGGATCAGGTTATGTGATGGAATATACAGGTGAAGCAATCCGCAGTTTAACAATGGAACAGCGCATGACGATTTGCAATATGTCTATTGAAGCAGGCGCACGTGCAGGTCTCGTAAGCCCTGATGAAACAACTGTTGAATACTTACGTGGACGCCGCTATGCTCCCCAAGGTGAAGAATTTGAAGCCGCAGCAGCAAAGTGGCTGGCTTTGGCAACAGATGAAGGAGCAGAATACGACAAAACACTTGAAATTGATGCAACAGAAATCGAGCCGCAAATGACATGGGGAACAAATCCGTCAATGGGCAGCGGTATTTCAGGTACTGTCCCATCACCTGACCAATTTGAGCGTGAAGCAGATAAAGAATCGGTTCGCCTTGCACTTGACTATATGGGCCTTGAAGCAGGTACAAAGTTAACTGATATCCCTGTTGATTTCGTTTTTATTGGCTCATGTACAAACTCTCGTCTTAGCGATTTACGTGCAGCAGCTGAAGTAGCGAAAGGTCGTAAAGTAAAAGACAATGTAACAGCCATTGTTGTACCGGGTTCGCAAACAGTGAAGCAGCAAGCAGAGGCAGAAGGAATTGATAAAGTCTTTATGGAAGCAGGGTTCGAGTGGCGTGACTCAGGATGCTCTATGTGTCTTGCGATGAACGATGATATTGTTCCGGCAGGCAAACGTTGTGCATCAACATCAAACCGTAACTTTGAAGGACGTCAAGGTAATGGTGCTAGAACACATCTTGTCAGCCCAACAATGGCAGCAGCAGCAGCTGTGACGGGTCACTTTACGGATGTTCGCCAATTATCAAGCGTCAATTAATCATAATAAAGGAGCGGTCTATTATGCAGCCAATTAATCAATTTACCGGTGTCGTTTGTCCACTTAACCGTACAAATATTGATACGGATCAAATTATTCCAAAACAATTTTTAAAACGAATTGAGCGTCAAGGTTTTGGTCAGTTTGTCTTTTATAACTGGCGCTTTGATGACGATGGCAATAAACGAGAAGATTTCATCATGAACCAGCCACAATATGAAGGCGCCGAAATACTTGTTGCAGGTGAAAATTTCGGATGTGGTTCATCACGTGAGCATGCGCCATGGGCATTACTTGATTATGGATTCCGGATTATCATTGCGCCAAGCTATGCTGATATTTTTTATAACAATAGTGTGAAAAACGGTATTCTTGCTCTTAAGTTAACGGAAGAAGAAGTAGCGGTGATTATGGAGCGTTCAAAAGAAGAAGGCTACCGTTTACACGTTGACCTTGAAGAGCAATCGGTAAAAGATGAAAATGGGTTTGTAGCTCACTTCGACATCGATCCATACTGGAAAAAAATGCTTTTAAACGGATGGGATGAGATTTCTGTTACTCTTACAGAGGAAGATTACATTCGTCAATACGAAGAAAAAGTGTATGGCCAACAATACAGCTAAAAAAGAAGGATTCCGTCAAGGAATCCTTCTTTTGTATGTTAAAACATCGAAATAATCCATGAAATAACAACAATGGCACCAATAATCATTAAAATTGTTTTTAACATATCTACGTCACCTCATAAGCACCTGTTTTGAATCATGTTCCCGTCATTTCTACTACATAAACCTTTTATGAAAAAGTAATAAAAAGAAGAAAGATTTATGAACTGTTTGGAATTTTTATACCGTTATTCTATTTTGAAGGCATGATGTGCCGGAAAAAGGGAAACGTGTAAATAGATGAATTTTGAAGGAGGAATGAATAATGGAGTTTCGAATTGAACATGATACTCTCGGTGAAATGAAAGTGCCAGCAGATAAATATTGGGGGGCACAGACACAGCGCAGTGTGGAAAACTTCCCAATTGGAACGGAAAAAATGCCGATTGAAATGATTTATGCTTTTGCTCATTTAAAAAAAGCAGCGGCTGCCGCAAATGGTGAACTTGGCAAGCTGCCTGAAAACAAAATGAACGTGATTATTGAAGCGTGTGATGAAATTTTAGCGGGCAAATGGGATCAACATTTTCCACTCGTCGTCTGGCAGACAGGAAGCGGCACGCAATCCAATATGAATGTGAATGAAGTGGTGGCGAGACGTGCTTCAGAGCTTGCGGGAAAAGAGGGATTTATTCATCCAAATGATGATGTGAACATGTCACAAAGCTCGAATGATACATTTCCAACGGCTATGCATATTGCAGTGTACGATGAGATTGAAAAACGTTTAAAAGTGGCATTGGAGCAATTTAAGAAGACGTTGAAAAAGAAAGAAAAAAAATATATGGATGTTATTAAAATCGGCCGTACTCATTTGCAGGATGCGACGCCGTTAACGCTCGGTCAAGAAATTTCAGGATGGCGTCATATGATTGTCCGCAGTGAAGAAATGATTGACCAGGCTAAAGAAGGGCTGCTAAATCTGGCCATCGGAGGGACAGCGGTCGGAACCGGTATTAATGCGGATTCAACATTTGGTGAACAAACAGCGAAACAGTTAAAAAAGCAGACCGGTTATTCGTTTGTTTCATCGAAAAATAAGTTTCATGCGTTAACGAGTCATGATGAAATGGTCTTTGTACATGGTGCCTTAAAAGCATTGGCAGCTGATTCAATGAAAATAGCCAATGACGTTCGCTGGCTTGCAAGTGGTCCAAGAAGCGGCCTTGGGGAATTATCGATTCCAGCAAATGAACCGGGTAGTTCCATTATGCCAGGGAAAGTGAATCCGACGCAAAGTGAAGCACTCACGATGGTAGCTGTTCAAGTATTCGGCAATGATGCAGCCGTCGGATTTGCTGCAAGTCAGGGGAATTTTGAATTAAATGTGTTCAAGCCGGTTATCGTATATAACACGCTCCAATCAATTCGCCTGCTAGCAGATGGAATTCGATCATTTGATGAACGCTGTGCATCAGGAATTGAAGCGAATCTCGACGTCATCCGTGGATTAATGGAACAGTCGCTTATGCTCGTGACAGCACTGAATCCGCATATCGGTTATGAAAAAGCAGCGAAAATCGCTAAGACGGCACATAAAGAGGGGACAACGCTAAAAGAAGCAGCACTTGCATCAGGCTATTTGAACGAAGAAGAATATGACCGCTGGATTGATCCACTGCAAATGGTGAATCTGTCTGAAAAGAAAAAGAAGAAAAAATAATAAAGAGCCATCTCAAAAGTCTAGCTTTTGAGATGGCTCCCCTTTTAAATATTTACTTTTGGAAGCCGCTTAATTGCTGTTCGGCCATTTGAACAAGACGTTTTGTAATTTCGCCACCAACAGAACCATTTGCACGGGATGTTGAGTCAGCACCTAACTGAACACCAAATTCAGACGCGATTTCATACTTCATTTGATCAATTGCTTGTTGTGCACCTGGAGCGACCAATTGATTTGAACTGCTGTTGTTGTTGTTTGCCATTACTGTTCATCTCCCTTTTCTTGTTTTGGCCGGGTCTGACGGAGTTGCACCGCCGCGTATGATTGATCGCCCGGAGCTGCCGGTGCGACCCGTTGTTGATTATGCTAGTAGTATGGATTGTACGCAATCATTTATACAAAGTATAAGCAGGTAGTTGTTTCCTATTAATGGGGAGTAGACCTCACAAGTATTTTTTTGGGTGATATGCTATAATATCCATATATAATTACCTATTAATGGAATAAAAAGCAGGCAATGCGATTTAAGAAGCGTCATATAGTGGCTAAAAAGCAGAAAGCTGAAGCGATGCCGTTCCGTCTGGGAATCGGTATCGTTTTTACATACATGGAAGGTGGAAAAATGTTGAATGATCTTTGGCTTATTTTATTTATGGGTGTCATTGGTGCGGTGATTGGCGGTGTCACGAATGCAGTAGCGATTCAAATGCTCTTCAGACCCCATAAGGTCCGCTATATTGGCAAATGGCGTATTCCATTCACACCAGGATTAATCCCGAAACGACGTGCAGAACTGGCAAAGCAGGTGGGCAAAATTGTTGATGAACAGTTATTAACACCGGAAACGATTGAACAAAAATTAAACGAATCTGAATTTCGCAGTGAAATGGAATCATTTTTGCAGGCAAAAGTGAAAAAGTGGATCCAATCTGACATAACGGTAACAGAATTTTTCGAAAAAGTACACATTCCGGAAGCTGGCTTAAAAGTAGAAGTAAAAATAAATGAATGGATTGATCAAAAATACAATTCCATTAAAGATTTTTATATCGATCAAACTGTAAAAGAATCGCTGCCAGTCGAATGGCTTGATAAAATGGAAAGCAAAATTCCAGAAGTGTCTTCTTATATTTTACAAAAAGGTGTTGAATATTTTTCTGGTGAAGTCGGCCGTTATCGTGTGAAAAAAATGACCAATAATTTTCTCCGAGAAAGAGGCAAGTTTGGAGGGATGATCCAAATGGTGCTAGGCAACACGCCGATTGAAGATAAAATTCGTTCGGAAATGATAAAGTTTTTAACGAGCCCGGGCACGAAAGACTTATTGAATGTTATTTTGAAAAATGAATGGGATAAAATAAATGAGTGGAAATGGGCGGACGTATTTGATCAATTTTCTGATGAGAAAGTTAAGAATAAAGCGAAGAAATTCGTTATCGGACAACTAGATATTCAAATGATTTTAAATAAGCCAGTATCAGCCTATGCGCTTCCATTTGAAGAAAAAATCATTGGCGTACTCATTCCGGAAATAATGGATAAAGGTATTATGAAAATGATGGTATACATTCCGGGGTTTATGAAAAAACTGAAAATCGCCGATATTGTCCGCAAGCAAATTGAAACGTTCTCGATAGCCCGGTTAGAAAGGATTGTTCTTGATATCACATATCGTGAATTAAAAATGATAACACTGCTCGGCGCTTTGCTTGGTGGCTTGATCGGTATTGTACAAGCACTGATTGTGATGGCGTTCCCTACATGATCGGGGAGCGTCTTTTCCCCGTATGCGTGAAAAATGACAAAAAATCGTTTACTGAAGAGGGATGGATGGTAAACACTTATTGAAGAAAGTTTCATTTTATTTTTTTATATGCTTAAAATAGAATGACGGGGGGCGAAAAGATGGAAAATCTACTTTGTTTAATTGAAGGGGAAACAGCATACATTCAATTAAACCGGCCGGAGTCGATGAACGCGTTGAATACTGCATTGATGAAAGAACTGTGTGAATATTTAAAAGAGATAAGTGGAAATAGTGATGTGAAAATCGTCGTTTTATCCGGTGCGGGCCCCGTTTTTTCAGCTGGGGGAGACATAAAAGAAATGATGTCAACGATAGATGAACCACAGTTTAATGGTATTAAGGACACAGTAACAGACATTGCATTGGCGTTTTATTCAATGCCAAAGCTGACCATAGCAGCTATTCACGGTGCAGCTGCTGGTCTTGGGCTTAGCATTGCTCTTGCAGCTGATTTTATCTTATGCGAAACGGATTCGAAATTGGCGATGAATTTTATTGATATCGGTTTAATTCCACATGGTGGTGCTCACTTTATGCTTGAGAAACGTATCGGGCCGATCAAAACGAAAAAAGTGATCTGGGATGGAAAAGTAATGAGTGGGACAGAAGCCGCAGAAATGGGGCTTGCAGATCGTGCTGTTGCATCGGGTACGATAAAGGAAGAAGTAGCTTATCTGATCAATGAACTTCATCAAAAGCCGCTTCAGGCAATGATTAAAACGAAAAAAATAATAGCCGACTTAAACAGACCACAGCTTTTAAAAACACTTGAGCTTGAAAAACATGGACAGTTGAAAATGCGCGAAAGTGACGATCATCATGAAGGGCTTCGCGCCTTTTTAGAAAAACGCAAGCCGATCTTTAACAACCAGTAAAAAAGCGCATTCAATTTTTTTGAACGCGCTTCCTTCTATTCATGGAAAAGAAGTAATTTTCCTTCGGGGGATGTGCAACGATAGGTATAATTTTCATATGCATGCGCGTGTAAAATTTGTGAACCTCGATCTTTCGCTTCATCATCCGTTTTGGCTTCAAAAGATTGATCAAGCAATTTTTTTCCGTCTTTTTTAAAAACAGTTAGTTTATACATTTTCAATCCCCTTGTAGACGTGATACGATTATTGTATACGATTTTCAGTGAAGAAAAAAGCATGATCTTTATTAAAAGAACGTATGATCTGTGATATAATTAGCAGAAGAGTGTAAAGAGGAGGGTGACGTCTTGGATAAAGGAATTACACAGTATGAAGCAGGCGAAAGCGTGGATTGCTTTTTAATGATCAGATCGGCTGTCAAAAGTACAGCCGTGAATGGAAATCCATATTTAACGCTTATGCTGCAAGATACGAGTGGAGAAATTGAAGCGAAATTATGGGATGCAAAAGATGAGACCGTAAAAATGTATGCACCGCAGACTATTGTAAAAGTAGCGGGTGACATTCAAAATTACCGCGGACGGATGCAGTTGAAACTTCGTCAAATTCGTCCGGCATCACAGCAAGATGGAATGGATGCAGGAGACTTTGTCGAAACAGCTCCGCTTAGCCAGGAAGAAATGGCCGAGACGATTACGCAGTTTATTTTTGAAATGAAAAATCCGCATATACAGCGCATTACCCGTTCTTTATTGAAAAAATACTATCAACCATTTCTTGAATACCCAGCTGCTACGAAAAATCATCATGAATTTGTATCTGGTCTTGCGTATCACGTTGTATCGATGCTAAAGCTAGCGAAATCCGTCGCGGATCTTTATCCATCATTGGATCGTGATTTACTTTATGCTGGCGTCATTTTACATGATCTTGGCAAAGTAACGGAATTATCGGGTCCAGTCGCGACGACATATACAGCGGAAGGGAACTTGATTGGCCATATTTCCATTATGGTAAATGAAATCGGCCAGATGGCGAAAGAGCTTGGCATTGAAGGAGAAGAAGTGATGGTCCTTCAACATGTGGTCTTGTCCCACCATGGGAAAGCGGAATGGGGGAGTCCGAAGCCGCCGATGATTAAGGAAGCAGAAATGCTCCATTATATTGATAACCTCGATGCGAAAATGAATATGCTTGACCGAGCGATGGAACGAACGAAGCCCGGTGAGTTTTCCGAGCGTATTTTTCCACTTGATAACCGATCTTTTTATAAACCACTGTTTATAAAATAAAAAAGCACCCGTGAAGGTGCTTTTTTATTTTGCTTCTTTTGATTTTGCGTCATCTTCTGTTTCAAATGCGCCTTTTAAGTCTTCATCTGTGACTTTCACATCTGCTGCTTTCATTTCTTTATCAAGCTTTGTTTGAAGAGTATCAGAATCAATTTTGGATTTTTTCAATTCATTTGTCATCTGATCTTTCATGTCTTTGAAAGAGCCTTTTTCTTTTTGTTCTGTAATTTTAATGATGTGATAACCATAATCGGACTTTACAGGTTTACTCACTTCATTTACTTTTAATGTGCCAAGTGCTTTTGTAAACTCGGGAACGAACTGTGCACGTCCTGCGTTATCAATCCAGCCGAGGCTTCCACCATTTTCAGCTGAACCAGGATCGGTTGAATATTCTTTAGCAAGTTTGGCAAAGTCCCCACCATCAGCGAGCTTTTGCTGTACTTCTTTCGCTTTCGCTTCATCTTCAACGAGAATGTGGCTTACATTAATTTCAGGCTGCCAAGTATCGTAATATTTTTTCACTTCATCATCTGTTATTTTTACATCAGCGAGCGCTGCTTTTTCACGGAGAAGTTCAAGCTTCAAAAATTCTTTAAAGCCGTCTTCGTCAAGGCTATATTGTGCTAAAAACATTTCATACTGATCGCCGAGCTGTTCTTTTGCTGTTTTCATTTCTTTTTCCAGCTCTTTATCCGTTACCTCATATTTTTCAGAGAGGACTTTTTTCTGCATTAATTCTTGCAGTGCCTGCTCCATTTGTGGACCGAATTTTTCCTTCATTTCTGCATACAATTCCATGTCGGTAACGTCGCCTGCTTTTGATGTTGCGATGACGTTGCCGTCTCCATTGCAGCCAGAAAGTGCGAGAACACCTGCTGCTAGTGAAAGAGGTAGTGCCCATTTCTTCATCCAAATAACAACTCCCTAGTTATCATCTGTCGTATCGTGACAGAAATTTTAGTCTAGATATCACAAACAACTATAACATAATTCAAGAACATGGAAAAGGAAAGGCGGATCTAGACGTATAGTATTTCAATGTAAGAAGTGGACAGCAAGATGACGATTAAAATATTCACTGTCCGGAAAATTTTTTTATGGCGCTCTTCTGGAATTTCTTTTTGGATACATAGTAAGTTCGTCATTCGATTTATATGGAACAAAATAAATATTGAAAAAATAACAAACGTAATCATAAGCGCAATCACAGTATAACCTCCCCCTTTTTCTCCTGTATCAATTACTATATCAAACTGTTGTCTAAAATGAAAACAGAACCCGCCGGCGTCAACGCCAGGCGGGTGGTTCATCGGGAATTAAAATCTCAAATCCATCCATATCTTCTTCGATGATCGAGTCCTTAGGGCATGAGACAATCGTCTTTAAATAAAGAAAGTCAAATGAACAAATGCCAGTATGAAAAGCCGCAGCTATTGTGAAATAGTGCAAATAGTGCGGCAATAGTGCGGCACTGGCTAAAAGAAGGGGCGTCATAATGAGAAATGGCAATATTAAGCAAGTAATAAACCGGTTTTTAGAGACCGGTTTTCGAGTAGTCACGGTTAAAACTGGCAAAAAAGAATATTTTAGCTCCCACGTCATTTTTGGACGAAGTGTGACCACTGAGAGGAGGTGAATCAATTTATGAAGCGGATAAACCGCGAGAAGGCCGGCAGCAAACCAGGCAAAACCTGTTGCATATAGTGGCTCTGAATAATAAGACTGCATAGATGAAAAGGCGAGTGAAAAAACAATCATCGTCGTCACGAATGAAACGAAAAACAGTTTATTAAAACCATATGTTTTTTCGAAATTATAAATTCGCCAGCACTTCATAAAACATAACCTCCGCCGTACATAATAATACATAATTTACGACGGAAGAGCTTAAAAAGCAAGTGTAATTTTTATAAAAATAAAAACATCGGGACTGCTCGTTGCTTAACCGGATGTTTTTGTTTGTGCTGCCTGCTTTAATTTTCCGCTCTCCTCATTAAAGTCTTTTTCAATATTATGGATAGATGTTTCAAAAATGTCCATGAAGTCATCACCGTAAATATTTTTAATAATAGCCATCAGTTCGGCGAGATCTGGGAATTTCCCGAACAATTCACGAAGCGGTTCATTGCCTGAAAACACAAGGTTTGTTTCGGGGTCATACTGCTCCATTAAGTCGAAAATCAGCTGCTCGCCTTCTTTTGTAATTTCGATGTACGTGTTTCGTTTATCTTCTTCTTTTTTAGAAAAAGTTAAAAATCCGCGCTCTTCCAGCTTTTTCGAAAAATTAAAAGCGGTCGATACGTGCATCACGCCGAAGTTCGCAACGTCCGTTATGGAGGCACCTTTTAAATGATACGCAATCCAAAGAATATGATGTTCATTAATGTTTAAATCGTACGGTTTAATCCAGCGCTGCCAATCTTTTTCAACGGCTTTCCATAGTGCTTTAGACAATTGTGCCATACGCTGACTGAACATAAACGCTTCTTTCATCGTATATTGATGATTTGACATATTTGCACCTTCTTTTTTTATTTTCCCTATCCCGTTCCAAATCAAATAGACTAATTGATTTATATTATGCCAATAAAATAAAAAAATAGAAAGAGTTTAATTCACGAAATTTTCGAAATAGATGAAAACAAAAAAACACGCAGAGGATTTACATCATCTTCTGCGCGCTTTTTTACTTCTTTGGAGCAGGGTGTGGAAGACTTTCTTGCAAATCTTCTACTGTTTTTTGAAGGCGAACAATTTCAGATTGCAGCGCCTGTTTGTTTGGTGCTATACTTTCTTTCCAAAGTGCGGCGTTCACTTTAACATTACTGATCACTTCCGGTACATCCTGTTTTGCGGCATCAATGAGGCGCTTAATGGATTCCTTTACTTGACCGGCATTATCTTTTACTTCCAGCGCAGTTAATTTCGCTGAGACTTGTGCATCTTTCATCTTACCGCGCGTTTCACGACCGCTCGAAGGTGTATTTAAAAGAGCAGTTGCTGCACCTGCTGCGAGGCCTGTTAATAATCCTATACATAAAGACTTTTTATTCAATACTTTCACCTCATTAATCATTTCTATAGCCAAACTGCATACATGTATAGAATAGCTCTTCCCGAATCCCATCTTTTACAAACGTGTAAAATTGCTTCGTTACAGGTGAGCGCTTATGGATGCCGCGATTTCTTTTAAATCGTATGATTCATCATTCTCTTTGAAAACAGGATGAAAACCATCATTGGATCCGTAACGCGGGATTAAATGAATGTGATAGTGAAATACTGTTTGACCGGCTGTTTCACCGTTATTATTAAGTAAATTAAGCCCTTTCGGTGAAAAAGTAGCTTGGATCGCGTCTGCAACTTTTTTGACGGATTCAAACAAAGGAGCAGTCATATTAGGCATCAGTTCAAAAATATTTTCTTTATGTACTTTTGGAATAACGAGTGTATGGCCTTTTGTCACTTGGCTAATGTCTAGAAATGCATAAACGTGCTCATCTTCATACACTTTTGCGGAGGGGATGTCACCGTTTACAATTTTGCAAAAAATACAATCATTCATTATCAAACACTCCTTTAAGGTTCATTATCAAAATTTTAGCACACAATGACAGGACGGGAAACTGTGTGTACTGTCTCTCTATTTGATACAATACAGTTAATGGATAAGAAGGAGAGGACGCGTGATATGTCTTTATTAACAGTAAAGGATTTGACCGGCGGCTACACACGTAAACCGGTGCTGCATGATGTTTCATTTGACGTCAGTAAAAATGAAATTGTCGGACTCATTGGTTTGAACGGTGCCGGCAAAAGTACAGCAATTAAACATATTATTGGTTTGATGGAACCAGTAAAAGGACAGGTGACGATTAAAGGACAGACACTTGAAAAAAATCCGTCTGAATACCGCCGTCAATTTTCATTCGTGCCGGAGACGCCCGTTTTATATGATGAATTAACATTGGAAGAACATATGAGGCTTACGGCGATGGCATACGGATTGTCGGAGTCAGATTATAAAAAAAGAATTGGACCCCTTTTAAAAGAATTTAGATTAGAATCGAAAATGAAATGGTTTCCCGCTCATTTTTCAAAAGGAATGAAGCAAAAAGTCATGATTATGGGCGCGTTTTTAACTGAACCGGCGCTTTACATTATTGATGAACCGTTCGTTGGACTTGATCCGCTTGGTATTCGCTCACTGCTCGACTGGATGGGTAAAATGAAAGAAGGCGGTGCAGGCATTTTAATGTCGACACACATTCTTGCGACGGCGGAAAAGTATTGCGATAAATTTATTATTTTGCATGAAGGACGTGTACGGGCGAAAGGGACGATGGACGAGCTGCGCCGTGAGTTCAGTATGCCAGGAGCCGCGCTTGATGATATTTATGTAGAGTTAACGAAGGAAGAATCGCTATGAAGTTTTCAGCAGATGCGCTTTTTAAAGAACGGGTCACGTCGTATTACGCTGAAGTCCGCAAATATACGCGCTACATGTTAAATGATCATTTATTATTCGTCCTCGTCTTCGGGCTCGGTGCCATTCTTTATTATTACAGCGGCTGGGTACAAACAATTGATAAAACGTTTCCAGCCCCGCTTTTAATGGCGGTTGTGTTAGCTATTGTCCTTGTGTGGAGTCCGGTATATACATACATAAAGCGGCCGGATACAGTGTATTTATTGCCACTTGAAGAAGAAATGAAACCCTATTTGCAAAAAGCTGTATGGACGAGCTTTGCCGCACAAATTTATGTTTTAGTGGCATTACTTGCGTTTTCAATGCCGATGTATGCCGCTGTGAAACAGACTGGATTTGGAAGCTTTTTTGTCTTTCTGGTGGTGCTTCTGGCTGCTAAGCTTTGGAATTTATTTTGCCGGCTGGAAGCACTTAATTTACCGTCTAATGAAAAGCGGATGATTGATCTGGTCGTACGACTTTTGCAAAATTTTGCGCTTTTATATGCTTTGTTTTCCGGCTATATGGCCATTGCCGGACTAGCTGTCTTTTTCATGCTGCTCTGGCTTTTCCATATGGGTCGTCAGGGCAATCGTCCGCTTAAGTGGGAATTGCTTGCAGAGCTGGAAGAAAAAAGGCTGGCTAGTTTTTACCGAATTGCTAATATGTTTACTGATGTGCCGCATTTACGCGGGACTGTGAGCCGGCGGGCGTGGCTCGACGGACTATTACCAGGTCCACAAAACGGGACACACACGTACTTGCTATTCAGGACTTTTGTGCGGATGAATGAATATTTTGGCTTGTACATTCGCTTAACGATTATTGCAGTCTTTATTATTTTGTTTAGCGGCACGATGGCTGTACAGCTCATTGCAGCACTTTTGTTCCTCTATTTAACCGGCTTTCAGCTGATGCCGATTGCGGTACGTCACGATTATATCATCTGGCCGCGTCTTTATCCGGCAGGTAATACTGAAAAAAAAGCAGCGGTGCAAAAGTTACTGATGCGTGTCATGTTGATACAGTCTATTCTTTTCGGCGGGCTTTCCAGCATAAATGGAACGCTGTCCGGTGCAGTGATCGTACTCGCTGCTTCACTCGTCTTTTCTATCTTTTTTACGAAAATATATGCTCCTTCTAGGCTGGAAAAAATGAGTAGTGTCCGATGATTTGGGGTGGAGTGGTGTGCCTCATATTATTTGTCATTATATTAACAGGGTGGGAGTCAGAGTGGGCAGGGATATTAGATGATCAGATATTTCAAATATTGGGCGAAAACTCATTCTTACCAATCTTTTCATTTCTAGGCTCAGAAATGATACTGGGCGGGGGAGCCATTCTGCTTATTTGCTTTCTTGCTTGGAAGCGCAATATCATCGGTGCCATTGCAATTTTGATCGGTGTGGGTGGCGGTAACATATTAAATAAAGCATTAAAAGAATGGGTCGCGAGAGAGCGTCCGGCTTTCCCACACGGTGAAGATGGATTTAGCTTTGCGAGTGGACATGCAATGGTCGGTATCATTTTCTATTTGCTGCTCGCATATTTTCTATCGATTTATACAAATAAAAAAAGGATCGCGTACAGTGCGGCATTGCTTTTAGCTTTTTTATCAGGCATAAGCCGGGTCGCCGAAAAAGCGCACTATGCAACGGATGCAGCGGCAGGCTGGCTGCTCGGTGCAGCCATCTTCTTCTTACTCGCTTCGATCCTTAACCGTCGTTTACCCAAAAAAGCTGCCTAATGCGGGCAGCTTTTTTGGTCATTAATCTTCATTAGGAATCGTATAGGTCTTCAAATAAGAGGGTCCAGAGAAAATATTTGGCTGTTTATCAGGACCTTCTTGTGTTCCACGTTTTTTATGTGCGTGATTGAAGGCATCTGATGTTTTCCAATTATCAAACGCTTTTACGTCTTCCCATTGCGCGAAAACGACGTACGTATCCGAGTCAAGCGGACGCAATACACGCATTGAGATGAAACCAGGTTCATTCTCAATGGCTCCAGCCCGGTTTTTAAATCGATGTTCAAATAACGGACGGCCTTCATCTGTAACAGGAATGTTATTCAACACAACATAGCCACGATCCTCTATATTCCCGGCACCATCGACCACTTCATAGCGGCGCGGTGATTCAAACACGCTTTTCCCATTCGTTTCATGAACGAGAGCGGCTCCATCTGTACCTTCCATCAGCACGATCTTTTCTGCTGTATGCTTCGTTTGAATCGTTTTCAAGAAATCATACGTTCCGTTTGTAATGTATACATTCATCCTAATCACCTCAACAAGTATTATACCGCAATGTAAACCCTTTCTTCCAATTTTAACACTTGTGGACAGGTTCATTTGGCAAATTTTCGAACAAAGCATCCTTATAGTGAAAACATTGAGATGGTGGGCTATAATAGGCAATAGTTATGTTAATCGGTGAAAGGTGGCAATTAATCAAGATGAGGCAAATTAATGAGACTTTTTTAAAAGCGGCACGGGGAGAAAAAACGAAATATACACCGGTTTGGTACATGCGACAGGCAGGCCGTTCGCAGCCGGAGTACCGAAAGTTAAAAGAAAAATATTCATTATTTGAAATTACCCATCAACCGGAAATTTGTGCGTATGTGACACGTTTGCCGGTTGAGGAGTACAATGTGGACGCAGCAATTTTATACAAAGACATTATGTCACCGCTGCCTGCTATTGGTGTGGATGTCGATATTAAATCAGGTATTGGCCCCGTTATTTCGAATCCTGTTCGCTCTGTAGCAGACGTGGAAAAGCTTGGCCAAATCGATCCTGAAAGTGATGTTCCATACGTTCTTGACACGATTAAATTGTTAACGCAAGAGCAGCTAAATGTGCCGCTTATCGGATTTGCTGGTGCACCATTTACACTTGCTAGTTATATGATCGAAGGCGGCCCATCAAAAAACTACAATAAAACGAAAGCTTTTATGTATACAGAGCCAAAAGCTTGGTTTGCGCTTATGGATAAACTTGCAGACATGACGGTGACATATGTGCGTGCGCAAGTAAAGGCAGGCGCAAAAGCGATTCAAATTTTTGACTCATGGGTCGGCGCATTAAACGTTGCCGATTACCGTACATTTATTAAACCAATTATGGAGCGTATTTTCAGCGAACTGCGCAGTGAAAATGTACCGCTTATTACGTTCGGTGTTGGTGCGAGCCATCTCGCGAAAGAATGGCATGATCTCCCAGTTGATGTTGTAGGCCTTGACTGGCGTCTGCAGATCAAGGAAGCACGGGCGATGGGCTTAACGAAAACGTTGCAGGGCAACCTTGACCCATCCCTTTTGTTGGCTCCTTGGGAAGTGATTGAAGAGCGTGTGAAAGCAATTTTGGATCAAGGGCTGGCTGCTCCAGGGCATATTTTTAACCTTGGACACGGTGTTTTCCCTGAAGTAAGTCCGGATACATTAAAGCGTTTAACATCATTTATTCATGAATATAGCGCAAAATAAGCATTCCTCTTTGAACTAGAAGTCCGTTCGTGTCAAAATAAAGAGAACTAATCAATAATGAGGTGGATATATATGATAAAGAAAAAAATGGGTCTACTTGTAATGGCGTATGGCACGCCTTATAAAGAAGAAGATATTGAACGCTACTACACGCACATTCGTCACGGCCGAAAACCGTCAGATGACATGCTAGATGACTTGAAAAGCCGCTACAAAGCGATAGGTGGCATTTCTCCTCTTGCAAAAATTACGGAAGAACAAGCAACAGAACTTGAGGCGTTTTTAAATAAGATGCAAGATGAAATTGAATTCAAAATGTATATTGGCTTAAAGCACATTGAACCGTTTATTGAAGATGCTGTAGGGCAAATGAAAAACGATGGCATTGAAGAAGCGGTATCTATCGTTCTTGCGCCGCACTTCTCGACGTTCAGCGTAAAGTCATACAATGACCGTGCTATGGAAGAGTCAGCGAAAATTGGAGGACCGTCGATTACATCGATTGAAAGCTGGTATCATGAGCCGAAATTTATTCAATACTGGTCAGACAAAATTAAAGAAACGGTCGATTCAATGACAGAAGAAGAAAAAGAGCATTTCGTCTTAATCGTTTCAGCACATAGTTTGCCGGAAAAAATCATTGCAGCGGGTGACCCATATCCTGATCAGTTAAAAGAGACAGCAGATCTTTTGGCAGGTGCTGCAGGCGTCGAACGTTACGCAGTTGGCTGGCAAAGTGCCGGTAATACGCCGGAGCCATGGATCGGCCCAGATGTGCAGGATTTAACGCGTGATTTGTATAAAACGAATAAATATAAAGCGTTTATGTATGTGCCTGCGGGATTTATAGCGGATCACCTTGAAGTACTATATGATAATGATTACGAATGCAAAGTCGTCACAGATGAAGTGGGTGCAGCCTATTATCGCCCAGCTATGCCGAATGCGCGTCCAGAGTTTATTGAAGCGCTCGGTGATATTGTCATGAAACATTTGAAAGAACACGCCGAACGTTAAAAAGGCGAATTTTGTAGAATACAATTGTAAAAAAGTAGTGAATACCGGCAGCAGGCTTATTAGCTTATTTCTTAAGCCAAATGTTTGTCGCAGAAAAGTATCCATTCGTCGCTAAAAAAAGAAAATGGGTTGTGAAAAAGGGCTGTTCGGGTTAGATAATCTCTAACTTTTTGGATAGCCCTTTTTTACATTGACAAGAAATAAGAAAAGACATAAAATAAATTTTGAACGAAATGACCAATTCGTTATTTTGGTCAAAATGAGGTGAAATGAATGGCAGTTGATCGTAAAAGATTCATTATCGAAGCAGCAACAAAATCATTTACATTGTTTGGCTACAAAGCGACGACGATGGATCAAGTCGCCAAACTTGCGGGCGTCGGCAAAGGAACCATTTATACGTTTTTCAAAAATAAGGAAGAACTATTTGAAGACATTATGACAATACTTATCCAAGAAATGAAACAGGCAGCAGAATCGGTCGTTCAAGAGACGCATTCTTTTCATGAAAATGTACATCGTGCTTTATTTGAAATGCTTCAGTTCCGCACGAAACATCAGCTGGCTGTCAAGTTGTTTCAGGAGGAAAAAGAAATGGGTACGCCGGCCGTGATTGACGCGGTGAGAAAAATGGAAGACGCCATTGTCGGCTATATTAAGAATCAAGTATCAGCGGCGATTGATAGGAATGAAATTAAGCAGTGCGACCCCGAAATTGCGGCGTTTATTATGCTGAAGCTCTATGTTACGCTTGTCGTTGATTGGGAGCGGCGCGGCAGAGCGCTAAGTAAAGAAGAAATTGCCCGTTTGTTTGAATTGTACGTCTTTGAAGGGTTGGCAATCTAATGCCTGTCCTTTTATTTTTAAATAAAAATGACCATATGAACAAAATAGTCATTTTTATATTTGGGAGGTATTTATATGTTTATAAAAGAAATAAAAGAGATCATGAAAAGCCGGATGCTGCTCATTTCCGTGATTGCCGTTATGATGATTCCACTCCTTTATTCAGGTGTGTTTTTATGGGCATTTTGGGATCCTTATGGACATCTTGACCGGCTGCCGGTTGCGGTTGTCAATAGCGACGCGGGCGCAGACTTTGAAGGAGAACAATTGGATCTCGGGGACGAACTGGAAAAGGAATTACGCGAAAACAGAAATTTTGATTTTCATTTCGTGACACAGGAAGAAGCGCAGGATGGACTTGAACAGCAGGAATATTATATGGTCATTGAAATTCCAAAAAATTTCTCGGAAAATGCGACAACGTTAATGGACGAAAAGCCGGAAAAGCTTGAATTAACGTATATTCCGAATGAAAGTTATAATTTCGTTTCGTCACAAATTGGCCAGTCCGCGATGAAAGAAATTCGCGCATCACTACAGAAGAGCGTAACCAAAACATATGCTGAAACAATGTTTGATAACATAAAGAAAATGGGTGACGGTTACGTAGAAGCAGGAGACGGCGCAGGTAAACTTGATGAAGGTGCGTTGAAAATGACAGACGGTACGAATAAATTGAAAAAAAATCTAGAAACATTGGCAAATAGTTCAGTAACATTTTCATCAGGTATTGAAAAAGCAAGTGAAGGATCCAAAGATGTCGCAATGGGAGCTGATCAGTTATCCAATGGATTCGTACAACTTAGTGAAGGGCAATCACAACTTATCGATGGTGGCAAACAGCTGCAAACGGGAACAGAAAAGCTGGCTTCGGGTGCTGTTGAACTTGAAACAGGCCTTAACAAGGTAAATGGAAGAATGACGGAATTAAAGGAAGGCACGTCGTCTATAAAAACAGGTGTGGATCAACTTCGTGAAAAACTGCCTGTTCTGTCAGAAGGTACAGGCATGATCGCGGCCAGTGCTGCTAATTTGACTACTGGCATGACGCAGTTTGAAGAAGAATTGAAAAATCAGATTAGCGCTGCTCAAACGGAGCAGATGGAACAGTTGCAGCCAATTTTAGCACAAGTAATGACGGAAGAACAGATGGCAGCAATGGAAGTATCCATGAAAGCGAACCAGGAGAAAATGAATGCTAGCATTGAAGCGGGATTTGATGAATTGCAAACGGGCAGCGGTCAACTTGCATCCGGTGCAAACGAGATCAATCAATCTGTATCCCGTGCCTTAACAGAAAATATGGACCAGTTGTCAAATAGTCTCGGTGATATACAAGATGGACAGACGCAGCTGCAATCGGGAATCGGAGAACTGGCAGCAGGCGCAGGGCGTATAAATACAGGTGCAGCACAGCTTCAAATTGGTGAGCAGGATCTTGTGACAGGATTAAATACGATGGCGGAGAAGTTAAATGAAGCAAAAAAAGGCTCTGATACGCTTGCGAAAGGCGCCAAAGATTTATCCGACGGCTTGACTGAACTTGCAGGCGGCTCGCATGAATGGACAGACGGAGCCGACAAGCTGGCGAATGGATCCGCAGAACTTGTTTCGGGATCTATTGAACTTGAAAAAGGCACGAAAGAACTGCAAGATGAGCTGATAGAAGCAGCGGAAGAAGCAGGCGATGTTCAGACAGATGACAAGACGTACGACATGATGGCGGAACCAGTCACTGTAGACAAGAAAGCTTTTCATGACGTACCGAACTATGGAACGGGCATGGCGCCTTACATGCTATCACTTGGTTTATTTGTTGGAGCGATTATGCTGACGATTATTTTTTCATTGAAAGAACCACTGATGCAGCCGAAAAGTGCACGATCCTGGTTTGCAGGAAAACTAGGCGTATTTGTTCTTGTAGGGTTTGTACAGGCGATGGCGGCCACAATCTTTTTGCTAATTGGACTCGATCTTCATGTGCAAAGTGTGCCATGCTTTTTCCTTATGGCGGTCATTGTAAGTGTATCGTTTATGACGCTGATTCAAATGCTCGCAACGATTCTTGGCAATCCGGGCCGGTTTATTGCGGTCTTAATTTTAATCAGCCAATTGACAGCGAGCGGCGGTACATTCCCGCTTGAACTTATTCCGAATGCTCTACAGCATATAAATAGACTACTGCCGATGGCGTATTCGATTGATGCATTCCGGGCGGTTATATCAAGTGGTGATTACGCCTTTATGTGGCAAAACGCAGCGGTCTTAATCGGGTTTTCGTTGTTTAATATGACGTTGACGGCGATTTATTTCCGCGGTCAATTTAAGCGGCAGTATGGTCGATTTGAAACAGCTTAAAGATGGCAAATAGCCGTCTTTTTTTCTTTCTAAATAATTCCCATAATTATTTCACACATATTATTTATGGGGAAATGGATCGTGATCGGGCAAGCCATATGAATCATTAAACAGCAAAAAACACCGGCTGCGCCTTGGCCGGTGTTTTATATGAAATATGTTGGCAAGTCTATTAAATGTCTTTAATATTTGAGCAAGTAGGACATATGTTGCTATAGCAGTCATGCTGCTCTTCAATGTATAAGCCGCAGTTTGCGCATTCTTTGGCGGGTAAGTTTTTGAAAAATTCAACGATGCTTTTAATCATGTGTCTCTCTCCCTTGTTATATAACTGTTTTATTTGATGGCTTAATTGTATTATAACAGATGAGGTTTCGTCAACTATTTTTTGAAAATCTATTTTAATTTTTATGTAAAAGGGAATAGTATAAAGTTAAAGTGAAACTACATACAATTCTTTTTGAATTCTTGAAGTAGAGGTAATTACTACCTGTTAATGCGGGATAAAAAGCGGGGAGAAATGAACATGAAAATAACGGTTATTGGCTGCTGGGGCGGTTTTCCAAAAGTAAACGAAGCGAGCAGCGGCTATTTAATTAACGAAGACGGCTTTCAATTATTGCTTGACTGCGGAAGTGGTGTCTTATCCAAACTGCAAAACTACACAAAACCTGCAGCACTGGACGCGGTCATTTTGTCACATTACCATACTGATCACATTGCGGACATTGGTGTACTTCAGCACGCACTGCTTATTGATTCATTTACAATGAAAACACGTGAAGAACCATTGCCTATTTATGGTCATCAAGAGAGTGAAGGCTTTAGCACACTTACATACAAAAAGATGACCACAGGCGTAGCCTATCATCCTGATGAGACGATTCAAATCGGTCCTTTTGTAGTCACATTATTGAAAACAAATCATTCGGTTCCCTGCTTCGCCATGCGATTTGAAGCAAACGGTCATACGATTGTGTACACAGCAGATACAGCTTACAAAGAAGAAATGATCGAATTTGCAAAGGGAGCAGACATATTGCTTGCAGAAAGTAATTTATATAAAGGAATGGACGGTACTTCCGCTGGTCATATGACGTCAGAAGAAGCGGGTATCATCGCCCAAAAGGCCGGAGTTCGCACACTGGTCTTAACACACTTGCCGCATTTCGGTGATATCAAACAGTTAAAAGAGGAAGCAGCTCAACTGTTTGAGGGTACGATCGTACTGGCACATGAATATTTGGAGATTGGACTATAAGTCGCCGGTTGCGGCTTTTTTTGTTGTCGAAGTAGGAGCAAAGCAATATAATTTGTTGGGAATGAAAGCTGGGAGGAAGAAAAATGGCAGCGCTAGTTGCGAAATACGGCCGAATTTAAAGAAGGGTTGTACGCAGGGATTGGCATTGCTATCGGCTACATACCGGCAGCGCTCACATATGGTCTGCTGGAGAAAAGTGCAGAGCTTTCATTTGTTCTGGCAGGGCATATTAAGAAATGTCCCGCATGCAACACTCGGTACGCTTATTTTTCCGGGTATTAACATTATTTTTACAGTACTTGGTTCTATTGGGATTTTAACGATTTTATCAATGTTATAAAAAAGAGGATGTACGCGTTTAAAAGCACCCGTATCAAAATAGATACGGGGCTTTTTTTGTTGAATTATTGAGGCATTCATTTCGTTTGAAGGAAATTATGATGTATGATAGCCCTTTTCTAACTGCTTTAATTCACCTGAAAGTGTCATAAATGTTGAACGATCGTCGTTATCAAGAGAATGATCGATTTTATCCATTAAAAGTGCTTTTTCTTTTTTGTATAAAATATCCTTAAGAAAGTTATCGATAAATTCACTCATCACTGTCTTTTCTTTTTCACGGGGCATCGGGGACTTCATCATTTCGGCAAAATAATTATTGTTCTCCATTTTAATCACCTCGGATACCTTTTTTATATTATATGAAATTTTAAGCAACTAATCAACAGAAAGTTTATAATTTTTAGAAAATTAAATCTTGTGGCAAAAGGGACAAAAATAACACCGGCATGGTAACATGAAAATGTGAGAACAATTCAGGTGAAAAGGATGAGCAAGATGACAAGAAATCCATTAAAACAGGCTGGAAAACTACTTCTTGTACAGTCGGAAACACTGATGTTAAAACCAGTTCAATTTGGTGAGAGTACGTGTACATGGATGTATGAAAGCAACAAGAAGCCGGTTTTAATGAACGAGAAAGCATTAACCATTATTCAGAAAAGCTGTCTTCATCACTTGTCTACTTACGATGGAAGAAGGGAAGCATCAAAGCTGCTGCTTGGCACTAAATCGAAAGTTCCTATTGTGATTGATCACATCGAAGGTATTTATCTCTTCCCGATTGTTTCACATTTAAAACCTGATTGTGTATGGATATCTTTATTTCACGTAAAGGAATTAAAAATTATCGACAAGAAAAAGACAGAAGTTCTGTTTAAAGATGGACAAAAAGTAATCGTGAATGTTTCGATGCATGTCGCATTCAGTCAATTGGCATTGGCAAACGAACTTCAAAAAAGAACGAAAATAATTACGTTCAACGGTAAGATAGAGAAAGTGGAACGCAAAAAATGGGTAAAGGGCAAAAAAAGAATGATTATTTCGTTTTCGGATTGGATAGAAAGAGAACAGGGAAAAGATTTGAGACGTTGATTGAATTGAAAGGGATTTAAAGAATGAACTTGAGTGAATGGTTATCAACAGAAAGAATCATGGATTGGATTAATCAATATGAATCGTTTGGACCGTTGCCAGGCTTTCTCCTGCCGCTTTTAGAAGCATTTTTACCGTTCTTACCGCTGTTCGCATTCGTTCTTGCCAATGTGAACGCGTTCGGGCTGTGGTTCGGCTTTTTCATTTCATGGGGCGGTGCTGTAACCGGTTCATTTATTGTTTTTCTATTAATCCGCCGGTATGGCCGCGAAAAGTTTTTATCCTTTTTGCAAAAAAATAAGCAGATAAGTAAAATGATGAATTGGGTAGACCGCCACGGGTTTGCACCGGTGTTTTTGTTGCTTTGTTTTCCCTTTACACCATCTGCTATTGTGAACATCGTGGCCGGTTTGTCGAGAATTAGCATCGTTCAATATTTGCTTGCTGTGATGGCTGGGAAAACAGTCATGATCTTCACGATTAGTTATGTTGGATATGATGTGGCCGCACTCATTCATCAGCCTGGCAGAACCGCTGTTATCGCTAGTATTATGATCGCCCTCTGGTTTGGCGGCAAACAATTGGAAAAGCGACTTGAAAAATGAAAGCCATATCATAGATGTGGTTTTTCGTTTTTCTTTTGAACGAACGTATGATCTTTGTTATAGTAGATAGTAATGAAATGGAGGGGTTGTAATGGGGCTGCAATTTGTTATTGGCCGATCTGGTTCTGGAAAAACGGATTGGATGATTTCAGAAATAAAAAAACGTATACTCGATGATCCGGAAGGACAACCGATTATTTATCTCGTGCCGGAGCAAATGTCTTTTTTATCTGAATACGAGCTGGCTGCAGATGACGATCTTGGTGGTACCATTCGTGCGCAAGTATACAGCTTTACTCGTCTTGCTTGGCGTGTTTTGCAGGAAGAAGGCGGGATGAGCAGGCAGCACATTACCCCGGCGGGACGAAACATTTTGATTCGAAAAATTATCGAAGAAAATAGGGAAGAGTTATCGGTTTTTTCAAAAGCTGCAGATAAAACCGGTTTTGTCAGCACGGTGGAAGGAATGCTTACTGAATTCCGACAATATTTAATTACCCCAGATGATATGGTGGAACATCTTAGAAGCGTTCCGGCCGCACTTGCGGATAAATTAAATGATTTGCAAAAAATTTATACAGAGTTTGATCAGGCACTTGTGGACAAATATACGGATTCCGAAGATTATATGCGTCTTCTTGCAGAAATGATCGTCAAATCAGATTACATACGAGAATCAACTATTTATATAGACGGATTTCACAGCTTTACACCACAGGAACATGATGTAATTCGCGTTTTGATGGACACAGCACAGCATGTGACGATTTCATTGACGACCGATCGATCGTTCCGGCATGATGATCCGGATGATACTGAATTATTCCGTTTAACAGGCCGGACGTATCATGATTTATATGAAAATGCGATTGAAGCAGGTATCGATATTAAAGACGATATCGTCATTCAAGGACATAAGCGGCAAAAAAATGAATCATTAATTCATCTCGAAACACAGTTTGACAAACGACCAGCAAACACACATGAAAGCAGTTCCGGTTTAACGATTATGCAGGCGGCAGGAAGAAGGGCAGAAATAGAAGGCGCGGCACGTGAAATTCGTCGTCTGGCGCGTGTAGAAAACTATCGCTATAAACAAATCGCGCTCCTTATCCGCAATGGAGAAGAATATCGGTCCATTATTGAAACGGTATTTGATGACTATAATATCCCCTTCTTTATTGATCAGAAGCGGCCCATGCTCAATCATCCGCTTATTGAATTGATTCGCTCATCTCTTGAAGTGATCAGTGGAAAGTGGCGGTATGAAGCTATTTTCCGTGCTGTTAAAACCGATTTGCTTTTTCCATTTGATGAACCACGTGAAAACGTGCGCCGCCGCATGGATTTACTTGAAAATTATGTGCTGGCTCATGGCATATACGGCGATCGCTGGACGAACGGCGAAAGATGGACGTACCGCCGTTATATGGGTCTTGAATTTACAAGTGTCGCTCAGACGGATGAAGAGCGTGCGTTTGAGATTCAGCTAAATGAGATGAAAGAGGCTGTTTCGACACCGCTGTATCGTTTAGAAAGGCGGTTAAAACACGCAAAAAATGCACTTGAATGTTGTCGATCTTTATATCAATTTATTGAAGACTTGAATATTCCACAAAAGATCGAACAACTATCAATCGAAGCGGAAGAACGGGGCGAGTTAGCGGCCGCGGCTCAGCATAATCAGGCGTGGGATGCGGTCATCGGTATGCTTGATGAGTTTGCGGAAGTGGCAGGAGATGAGCAGATGAATGCAAAAAAATTCGCTTCTGTTTTGAATGCTGGTCTTGAAGCGCTTGAGTTTTCAATTGTTCCGCCGGCTGCGGATCAAGTCATTGTAGCGAACCCTGAACGATCACGTTTGGCCGGCATTGAAGCTGCATTTGTCGTTGGCATGAATGACGGTGTTTTTCCGTCGCGTCAAATGGAAGATGGTATTTTGGACGATGAGGAACGGACAGCGCTCATTGCGGCAGGGATGAATGTTGCACCGGGAAGCAAAACGAGACTGCTTGATGAAGAATTCGTTGCATACCGTACGGTGACCATACCTGCGAGCCGCTTATATATTTCATGGCCGATTGCCGATTCAGAAGGGAAATCGTTGCAGCCGTCACCGTATATTAAAAGGCTAAGAGAACTTTTTGGCGGTTTAAATGAACAGCTTTTAGCTAATGATCCAGCTGATTTGAAGCCAAAAGAGCAACTCGAGTACATTGGCTATCCCGAGCCGACACTGTCTTATTTAACCTCGCAGCTTCAATTGAAGAAGCGTGGATATCCGCTTCATTCGTTCTGGTGGGATACGTACAATGTTTATATGGAAAGTCCGCTTAAACGAAAAGCAGGGCTCGTTCTGGATAGCTTATATTACGAAAATAAAACGAACGTGCTAAAGCCGCAGACCGGTATTGATTTATACGGAACGGATATGATTGCGAGTGTGTCACGAATGGAAACGTTCCATTCGTGCCCGTTCAGCCATTTTGCAAGGCATGGGTTAAAGCTGCGTGACCGCCTTGTGTATCGTCTTGAGGCACCAGATATTGGCGACCTGTTTCATGGTGCATTGAAATGGATAGCTGAAGAAGTTGAAAAGCGTGGAATGAAGTGGCCGGAACTTACATTGGAACAGTGCCGCACATTTGCAAAAAGTGCAGTGGAAGAGCTTGCACCAAAGCTTCAAAATCGAATTTTAATGAGTTCCAATCGGTATTCATACATTCAGCATAAACTCGAGCAAATTATTGCCCGGGCCTCAACGGTACTGAGTGACCAAGCAAAAGTGAGCGGTTTTTCGCCGCTTGGTATTGAGCTTGCATTTGGTCCACGGTCTGAATTGCCTCCGCTCGTCTTTCATTTGAAAAACGGTGCACGTATGTCGCTTGCCGGCCGAATTGACCGTGTAGATAAAGCGGAAGGGAATAACGATACATATTTGCGTGTTATCGATTATAAGTCGGGCAGCAGAGATGTCGATATGACGGAAATCTATTATGGATTTGCGATGCAAATGTTAACATATCTTGATATTGTGTTGACGAATTCATCCATTTTAACAGGCAAAGAAGCACGTCCGGGTGGTGTCCTTTATTTCCATGTGCATAACCCTTATTTAAATACGAAAAAATTTATGACAATTGAAGAAATTGAAAAAGAAATTATGAAAAGTTTCCGTATGAAAGGGCTTGTTCTCGGTGAAGATGAAGCCATTCATTTAATGGATGAGCAGCTTGAAACGGGAGACTCGCTTATTATTCCGGCAGGTTTTAAAAAGGATGGCACGCTGACCGCCCGTTCGAAAACAGTGGACGATGATTCATTTGGAACGATGCGGCGTCATGTTCGGAAATTATACGAAGATGCAGGTAATGATATTGTATCCGGAGCCGTTGATATTACACCGTATCGTTACAACAAAAAAACACCGTGTACATTTTGTTCATACCGGCAAGTGTGCCAGTTCGACGATACATTGGATGAAAACAGCTATAGACTGATTCGACCACATAAAAATGAAGAAATCATTCAGAAGATGAAGGAGAATGGTGATGACGGAATTGTATAATATCCCCGAGAAGCCGACAGATGTGCTCTGGACCGATGATCAATGGAAAGCGATTTACGCACATGGAAGCGATATTTTAGTTGCGGCAGCAGCGGGTTCTGGAAAAACTGCCGTGCTGGTTGAACGAATTATTCAAAAGATCATCCGTGAAGAATCGCCTGTTGAAGTGGATGAGCTTCTCGTTGTGACCTTTACAAACGCCGCCGCCGCAGAAATGAGACATCGGATTGGTGAAGCGCTCGAAAGGGAAATTGAGCGTGAGCCGGCATCCATCCGGCTGCGCCGTCAGCTCCGTCTTTTAAATAAAGCATCCATTTCAACATTGCATTCATTTTGTTTGGAAGTCATTCGGAAATATTATTATATGGTCGATATTGATCCGTCTTTTCGAATTGCGGACGATACAGAAGCGGTGTTAATCCGTGATGAAGTGTTAGAAGATTTGCTTGAAGAAGAATATGGAAAAGAGAACAATGAATCATTTTATCGATTGGTCGATACATTTTCTGGTGATCGAAGCGATGTCGAACTGCAAAAAGCGGTTATTCGTCTTTTTGATTTTTCCAGGTCACACCCGGATCCGGACGAATGGCTTCATCAACTCTCATCAGTATATGAAACAGCAGAATCCATTGATGATCTGTCTTTTATTGATCCGTTAAAAAAAGATATCCGCTTCCAGCTTGAAAGTGCGCTGGCGCTTTTAGATGAAGGCTTAATGATGACGGAATTACCAGGGGGACCTGTGCCGAGAGCAGAAAATTTTTTAGTAGATACCCGGGCGGTAAAAGCCATTTTGGAATGTGAAACGTGGGAACAGATGTACAATGCGTTTCAAACGGTTCGATTTCCGACACTAAAAATGTGTAAAGGGGACGACTATGATGAGGGGCTAAAGGAGCGGTCGAAGACAGTTCGGGACAATGCGAAAAAGTTGATCAATGAGTTAAAGGATACTTTTTTTGCCCGTAAGCCTGAAAATTGGCTGCGTGATATAGCTGAAATGAAGCCCGTTGTAGAACGGCTTGCTGAGCTCGTTCTTGCTTTTTCAAAGCGGTATGAAGCCGTAAAAAGAGAACGTGCCATTACCGATTTTAGTGATCTGGAGCATTACGCGTTGTCGATTTTAATGACAGATGGAGAGCCTTCAAAAGCGGCCGATTCGTATAAACGCCGCTTCAAGGAAGTGCTCGTTGATGAATATCAGGATGTTAATATGGTACAGGAAAAAATCGTCAGCCTTGTGTCGGCGAATGATGAACAAAAAGGCAACTTGTTTATGGTGGGTGATGTGAAACAATCCATCTATCGATTTCGACTTGCGGAACCGGGGCTGTTTCTCGGAAAATATAAGCGTTTCAGCACAGATGGCCTTGCTTCTGGACTTAAAATAGGGTTGTCGCGCAATTATAGAAGCCGCAGTGAAGTGCTCGATGGGACAAATTATTTGTTCCAGCAAATTATGGGGACAGATGTCGGCGAAATTGAATATGGCCCAGAAGAAGCGCTCGTACCGGGTGCAGATTACCCAGATGGCTCTTATCCTGTTGAAATCGCGTTAATTAGCAGCGATGGACCAGATGAAATAGCAGAAGAAGACATCGATCGTGAAGATGCGGAACAGTCACAGGTTGAATCGCGGTATATTACGTCCAAAATAAAAGAGTTAATTGAATCGGGACAACCTGTTTACGATCCGAAAACGAAAACAGAGCGGCCTGTACAGTACCGAGATATTGTCATATTAATGCGTTCTCTCACATGGGTGCCGGAAATGATGGAAGAATTTAAACATGCCGGTATTCCGGTTTATGCGAGCACATCTGGCGGTTATTTTCAAGCGACAGAAATATCTGTCATGCTCTCTTTACTGCAAGTCATTGACAACCCATATCAAGACATTCCACTGGCTGCTGTTTTGCGGTCACCGATTGTACGCTGCAGTGAAAATGAACTCGCATTAATTCGACTTGCATCGAAAAAAGGCAGTTATTTTGAATCACTGCTAGCTTTTATGGATGACCGAAATGGTGATGAATCTTTAAAAGAAAAAGTGAGTCCGTTTTTAGAATATCTGGAGAAATGGCGTTCCATTGGCCGAAGCGGTGCTTTGTCCGATTTAATATGGGAATTATATCGTGATACGCAGTTTTATGCATTTGCAGGCGGAATGCCAGGTGGAAAGCAGCGTCAGGCGAATTTACGTGCTTTATATGACCGGGCTCGTCAATATGAGGAAACGTCCTTCCGAGGTTTGTTCCGTTTTCTTCGTTTTATTGAGCGAATGCGTGAACGGGGCGATGATCTTGGGACAGCCCGTGCGTTGTCAGAGCAGGAAGATGTTGTCCGTATTATGACGATTCACGCAAGTAAAGGGCTTGAATTTCCGATCGTGTTTATGGCTGCTGCCGGACGACGCTTTAATATGATGGATTTAAATGGCCGCGTGCTGTTTGATAAAGATTACGGCGTGGCGGTTAAATACATGAATCCTGATAAGCGAATTGCTTGGCCCTCTCTTGTTCAGCTTGCTTTCCAGCGGAAAAAGAAACTGGAGTTGCTTGCGGAAGAAATGCGTGTACTTTATGTCGCGATGACACGCGCAAAAGAAAAACTTTTTATTACTGGTTCTGTGAAAAGGGCCGAGAAGAAACTAGCCAACTGGGTATTGTCAGGTGAAAGAGAATCGATGTTGTTAAGCGATGCAGTAAGAGCATCCGCTACGTCTTACATGGACTGGATAGGCCCTGTCTTAATGCGCCATACGGATCTTGATGGCACTCATCTGTTATTGGCAGATCATCCATCTCGTTTCACTTTTTCTGTCATTGAATCAGCGGAACTCTTTTTAACCGATGAAAAAAAACAAGAGATCGAGCAGGATATGTGGCTGGATTACATAAAAAAACGTCAGCCGTATCCGGAACAGTCACCGGAAAAAGGAGATATTGAAGAACGAATGAGGTGGGAGTACGCGTTTCCCGAAGCGGTGAGTCTTCGTTCGAAACAGTCGGTCTCCGATTTAAAACGAATGAATGATATTTACAGTGAAGGGGCTGCGAATGAGACAGCGAGCGATTATCGTCGTCCTGTATTTAGACGACCGCGTTTTATGCAAATGAAACAGTTGTCACCAGCCGAAATTGGAACAGCTGTCCATACAGTTATGCAGCACATAAGCCTTGAAAAAGCACCGGAAGAAGTTGAAGTGGAACGTCTTTTGGAGAAGCTGATTGAAAAAGAATTATTAACAGTCGAACAGACGGAAGTCATCCATACCGAAATGGTTGCTGCCTTTTTCAAATCAGAACCGGGGGAAATGCTGCTGGCAGCCGACCGTGTCCACCGCGAATTGCCGTTTAATATGGGGGTGTCAGCACGTGAAGCAGGAACTGCGGATTTAGATGAAAAAGTGTTAATTCAAGGGGTCATTGACTGTTTGTTCGAGTATAAAGGGAATCTATATTTGCTTGATTATAAAACCGATCGCATCACAGATCGTTTTGCGGGCGGGTTTACAGAAGCAGAGCCTGTTTTGCGTAAACGATACGACATGCAAATTACTTTGTACGCAAAAGCAATAGAACGCATTTGGAAACGGCCTTTGCATAAAAAGTTTGTCTTCTTTATGGACGGTGCACACGTAATCGAGTATACGTGAAAATCGCCTTTTTCTGTTATGATTATGAAAGTTATATTATAACCTGGAAGGAGCGTTTTGCTTGCAGTCTTTATCAACAGGGGAAAAACCGCGAATCTTAGCGATCGATGTATTGAGAGGGCTATCGCTTTTCGGTATCTTTCTCGTCAATATGTTTTCGTTTCATTCGCCTTATTTTTATTACAATCCATATGAATGGTGGAAAACATCACAGGATTTAACTATTTTTTCCTGGGTTGATGTTTTCGTACAGGCTAGTTTTTACCCGCTGTTTGCGATGATGTTTGGTTTTGGCGTGGCGATGCAGTATGCAAAAGCGAGAGAGCAGGGAAGGTCTTTTACTTGGACCGGTATTCGCCGTTTTACTTTTTTACTGCTGCTCGGTCTCATTCATGCTTTCTTCATCTGGCCAGGCGATATTTTATTCAATTACGCAGTATGCGGCTTTCTTCTATTGCTTTTTTTACGTTTTTCTGGACGTATGCTACTTATTGTCGGTCTCGTTCTTTTGTTTTTGCCAGCCGTTTTGTTAAGCATGATGCTCATGCTGGCTGCTTATTCAGATCCATATAACGCTTTGTATTGGACAGATATTGCGTCTGTTTCACAATCCATTGCCGCGTATGGAAGTGGATCGTATATGGAAATTACGATGCAGCGAATACATGACTGGATGAACGTAAACCTTGTGGACGGAGGATTTTTAATCCAAATCATTTCAATCTTTCCACTTTTAATCATCGGTGCGGGTGCTTATAAATTGAATGTCATTGACAAATGGACAACTCATCCGAAAAAAACGACGTTCACTTTTCTTGTGTTTTTTATTGCCGGCCTTTTGTTAAAAGGGGTACCGCATGTTCTTGACCGCAATAATATTGCGTACATGTACGTGCAGGATTCGATTGGCGGTCCGATATTAGCTATATCATACGCAGTACTCATTGTTTTATTGTGCACATTTCAATGGCCGCAAAAAATGCTGCAACCGTTCGCCGCTGCCGGGAAAATGTCATTAACCAATTATTTAATGCAATCTGTCATCGGGACACTCATTTTTTATCATTACGGCCTCGGTTATTACGGTCAAATAACCATTTTAACTAGTATGTGGATTTGTTTGACCATTTTTGCTGTACAAGTGGTCGTATCTAATTTATGGCTAGATCGATTTAAGAGGGGACCGATGGAGTCGCTTTGGCGTACTGTTACATATGGAAAAGGGGGGAAATAATGATGAAATGGATCAGCTTTGTTTATAAAGGGGTTGAACATTATGGAATCTATAATGACTGGGACAAAACGGTCGTAAACTTAACAGAAATGAATGACGCGCCGAAAACGCTGAGAGAAGCAATTGGCCAGCCCGAATTTATGAAAGCGGCTGTGGATTTTTCTACTACATCAAAAGGAATAAAAGCATTAGAAATTGAATGGCTGGCACCGATTCCAAGACCAGCGAAAAATATTTTCTGTGTTGGGAAAAATTATCGAGATCATGCGGTTGAAATGAGCGGAGAAGCAAGTATTCCGGAACACCCGATCATTTTCACAAAAGCACCGACAACGGTATCAGCACAAAATGCGCTGATTCCAGCATATGAATCATTGACGGATTCGCTTGATTATGAAGGGGAATTGGCGGTCATTATCGGTAAAAAAGGAAAAGAGATTGACCGTGAAGATGCGTTTGACTACATTTTTGGCTATACCGTTTTAAATGATGTGACAGCACGCAACATTCAAAATCGCCATCACCAGTTTTTCCTTGGAAAAAGCTTAGATGCAACGTGCCCGATGGGGCCATGGATTGTAACAAAAGAGGATATTGAAGATCCACATAACCTGTCGATTGAAACGAGAGTAAACGGAGAAATACGGCAGAAGTCGAATACATCCCAGTTTATTTTTCCGATCGACGAAATTATTCATGTCTTATCAAAAGGTATGACGCTTGAACCGGGTGACATCATCGCCACAGGTACTCCAGCTGGCGTTGGTTATGCAATGAATCCCAAAAGAATGCTGAAAGCAGGCGATTCTGTTGACATTACAATTGAAGGTGTCGGTACTTTGACAAATAAAGTACAGTGATTATGTGGTAAGATAATAGTGCAAAAAGGAGGGGGAAAATTATGGACTTTTTAACATCATCAACACATGTGCACATTACAACATGGGTCGTAGCCGTTGTTTTGTTTTTTATCGCACTAGGCAAACCATCTAAAGGTTTGCATATGGCGCTGCGCCTGTTTTATGTGCTCATCTTGATCACAGGGTTCATGTTGTTTGTGACATTTGACAGCTTAAATCCGATGCTTTATGGATTTAAAATGCTCGGTGGAATTTTAACGATCGGTTTAATGGAAATGACGCTTGTCCGCAAAAAGAAAGGCAAAGGGACAGGCGGCGTGTTAGTTGGGGCCGTTCTTTTGCTTCTTATCACAATTATTCTAGGGTTTGCACTTCCAGGAATCGCTTAAAAGTAGATTCCTTATTTCGACGAAAAAAGCTGCGCGGTTATTTAATAGCGCAGCTTTTTTGTTATAATAAAAGAAAAGGAGCTGATCAAGTGTTACCTGTTTTATTATGGCTGCTTGTATTCATTTTGTTTATATACACGGTGCGGGCTGTGTCGATTCATATGACAAGGTCTGAAACGTTGATCTCTTCAGAACCTTTTCCAACTGAAAAAGAACAGACTGACAAATAGCCGTCTTTTCCGAAAAGGAAGAGGCGTTTTTTGTCCGTTTCTTGAACAATCTCAACATTGTTTGACGCAAAGTAGTAAAAAGCGTACTCTAAAGGTTAGCATAACCACTTTGACGCAGGGGGAAAAGGCAGTGAAAAGACAATTATTTTCGCTCGTCATGATCCCGCTTCTCCTTTTTTCTGGAAGCGCCGTATTAGCGGAAGAAAAAAGTGAGGAATGGCATGATGAAACGATGTATTTTTTAATGACAGACCGTTTTATGAATGGTGATCCTACGAATAATGCGCAAGTAAACAATGAAGATCCATCCGCTTATCAAGGTGGAGATTTCAAAGGTGTAGAAGACCAGCTTGATTATTTACAGGAACTAGGGATCACATCGATTGTCATGTCGCCTGTTTTTGAAAATGAGGCAGGGGCCTATCATGGCTACAGTGTGACGGATTATAGCAAGATGAATGAGCAGTTCGGATCGAAAAAAGAACTGCAGCGTCTTGTAAAAAAGGCGCATGAACTGGATATTCGGGTTCTTGTTGATTTCCCAGCAACACGTGTGAGCACGAAGCATGTGTGGGCAGGTGATCCAGCTAAAGAGGATTGGTTTACATCGCTCTCAAGTGCACAGGAGCCAAATTGGCTTGGAAACATGGCTGAGATTAATACAGCGAATGTAGACGTGCAAAATGCGCTGATTAATGTAGCGGTCGAGCTTGCCGATGATACAGGCATTGACGGGTACTTTTTCAGCAATGCATCTGGTGCTGCTCCTTCTTTCTGGACAGCATTTGACGAGAAATTGCCGGCCCTTCACTTAATTGGTGAAATGAATGATGTGACGCCCGAAGAAGCGGCTGCTTATGAAGAAGCAGGTCTTGATTCGGTGACAGCTGCATGGATGCAGGAGCCGCTTCGCAAGCAGTTTGCGACGGTTGACCGTTCTTCAGAAGAAGTGAAAGAGCTGCTGCTTAAAGAGCAGGATGTGTTCAAAGATCCTTTGGAGATCATTCATATGGCAGATTCTGCGTTAACAGACCGATTTACGCTTGATATGGCGAATGAGAACATGTTCCCTGGCGCTCGCTGGAAAATGGCGCTGACGTATATGTATACGACACCGGGGACGCCGGCTGTTTTTTATGGATCAGAAATTGCACAAAATGGAGAGTCTGGTGTTGATGCACACGGATTAATGAATTTTCGGACGGATCAGGAACTTGTTGACTACATAAAGCAAATTGCTAAACTGCGTGCCGATTTGCCGGCGCTGCGGCAAGGGTCGTACAAGCCCCTTTATGAAAAAGAGGGCCTATCCGTTTTTAAACGGGAATATGAAAATGAAACGTTGATTGTTGCGATTAATAATACAGGAGAAACACAAAAAGTAACGATACCTGTAGATGAACTTGATCCTGAAAAAGAATTGCGCGGACTGTTAGCGGGTGATATGTCACGTGCTGCGGACGGGGAGTTCACCATTATTTTAGACCGTGAAGAAGCGGAAGTTTATGCGCTTACGGAAAAAACAGGGATCAACTATGCATTTATTGGTGCAATGATCATCGTTTATGTAACCTTTATGATTTTCCTTTATATCGTCTGGAAACGTGGAAAACGTGCAGCAGGTAAGGAATAAACAAAAGAGCTGTCCCAAAAGTCAGTGAATAACTGACCTAGGACAGCTCTATTTTTTGTTTGAAAAAGATAGATTAGTGTTGCTTATGGAACGCTATGGCCCATGGAACTTTGCAAAATAGCAAACCACTGGTCATGATTGAGTGATAGATCAAGTGATTTTACAGCAGCGTCAATCCGTTCTTTTTTGCTGGAACCAATAATCGGCATAATCTGTGCTGGATGACGAATGAGCCATGCGTAAAGGACTTCGTCTATTCTGTCTGCACCGATTTCATGGCCAACTTCTTGAAGTGTTTGACGAAGTCTGATGGCTTTTTCATCGGTACCGTTAAAAATAGAACCGCCTGCAAGCGGAGACCAAGCCATTGGCGCAATTCGTTTTTCCTGGCACAAATTAAGTGTGCCGTCTTCGAAGTTTTCAAGATGATAGGCAGATAATTCTAACTGATTCGTTACGAGCGGAAACGTCATGTGTGATTCAAGCATCCGCCATTGATGATCTTTAAAGTTGGACACACCAAAATGGCGTACTTTTCCTGTTTCTTTTAACTGAACGAATGCCTCCGCTGTTTCATGAGGGTCCATAAACGGATCCGGTCGATGAATAAGCAGCAAATCAATGTAGTCGGTTCGCAAGTTACGCAATGATTGCTCAACCGACGCGATAATATGAGGTTTCGTGGTATTGTAATGCTTAGGGCGCTGTTCAGACGGCAAAACGATGCCGCATTTCGTGACGAGTTCCATTTGATAACGCAATGATGGTTTTTCATTTAGTGCGTCGCCAAATAGCGTTTCACATGTATAGCCTCCATAAATATCAGCATGATCGAATGTTGTAATCCCACGCTCCATTGCGTGTTCAATTAAATCAAGTGTTTTTTTAGTAGAATATTGCCAGTCGGCAAGTCGCCATGATCCGTGAATGAATCGGGAAAATGACAGGTCATCTGTTAATTGAATGCGTTCCATCATAACCATCCTTGTTTATTCAGTTTAAACGTGTATGTTTAGTGATAACCGTTCTTCTAGAAAAAGGGCGATGCCGTCGTCTTCATTTGAAGCGGTCGTTTCATTCGCAATCGATTTTAATTCCTTAATCCCGTTGCCCATTGCGACCCCGATGCCGGCAAAATCGATCATTTCTAAGTCATTGTCTTCATCACCGAAAGCAATAATGCGTTCGGGCGGAATGCCGATCCAGTCGGAAATACGCTTTAAGCCGACTGCTTTGCTCATGCCGCTTTTGACGATTTCGATAACATGCCACGGCGCTGCCCAACGCCGGTGATCGATCACTTCGGCATGAACATCGCTTAAATGCCGTCGTATTTCTGGCACCTGTTCTTCTGTCGCATGAATGAGCATACTTGTTGGATGATCAGTCAGCATGTTGCGCAAATCACCGCATGTAATGCCGGCGCTGCCCATTTCAAATACATCGATGAGTTTTTCATCGTGATAGTGAAAATAGACATCATCGAGTACTTCAGCGATGATATTTTGAAAAGTGAACGATTGACATGCTTCAACGATATCGATTGCTGTTTTTAACTCCATCGGCTCATGAAACATCCCCCATTTGGCATTGCCAGGATGGTGAACGAATGCACCATTAAAGTTGACGATCGGTGTTTTTAATCCGAGCTCACTGTAGTATGGTACACTGGAGCGAAACGGGCGGCCCGTTGCAATCATTACTTCGTGGCCTTGCTCCATTGCCGCATGGATCGCTTGCTTCGTTCGGAAAGAGATCGTTTTTTCATCAGTCAATAATGTTCCATCGAGATCAAGTACAATTAAATGTTTTTCCATTCTGCATCTCTCTCTCCTTTTCCTGTTTCTCCTTTTAAGTGTAGAGGGTAGGGCCCTTATTTGTAAAGAGGCAGGCTTTTTGTTTATTTATATGTTTGTCTGTTATGATAAGAAGAGATGAGAAAAGGAAGGAGTGTTTTTTAACATGGATCAAGATTTAAAAGAAAATATTATGGGTGCGCTTGAGCAGGTTGTCGATCCGGAACTCGGTATTGACATCGTCAACCTTGGGCTTGTCTATGACGTCGATATGGACGCGGAAGGAAAAACAACAATTACGATGACATTGACGTCAATGGGCTGTCCACTTGCCGGCGTTATCGTCGATCAAGTGAAAGCAGCGCTTGCCGATATTCCAGAAGTGAAAGAAGTGGAAACGAACATTGTATGGACGCCGACATGGTCACGCGACATGATGTCACGCTATGCAAAAATTGCATTAGGCATTCAATAAAAAGAGATGGAGGACTCCGATACTTGGGGACCCTCCATCTTTTTTAATCAATTTGGCACATATCAATCGGACAGTTTTCACAGTTCACTTCCTGTTTTAAATAATCAATGTCGCATAATATGATACGGTTACGCTTCATTTTAATGATGCCTTCTTTTCTCAGTTCCGAAAGCAGCCGATTGACGACTTCACGCGACGTGCCGCATAAGTTCGCCATTTCTTGGTTCGTCAGCGACACATTTAGTCGTAGACCATCTTCTGTTTTTTCTCCAAACGTGTTGCCCATCCGAATCAGTGTTGAATAAACACCGCCTTTTTTCCCGTTCAAGACGAGATCTCGGAGCTTTGACTGTGTCCGTAAATGGTGGTTATGCGTATAGCGAAGCCACTGCACCATTAATTCCGTTTTTGATGACAACGCCGATTCTAGTTTCCATCGGGGGATGACAAGTGCTTCACCAGATTCGATGGCTCTGGCATTCATTGTATAATTCGCATCTTCTTCAAACAGTGCCATTTCAATTAGCATATCCATTGCTTTTGAAATCCGAATGGTTAATTCACGACCATCGGGTATAACTTTGCCAATCTGTATTTTGCCGGACTGCAGCCAGAAAATGTTAGATGCCGCTTCCCCTTCTTGAAACAAGTAAGTGCCTTTTTTAAACGAACACACATGTTGCTCTTCTGTAAATAAAGCTTCCAGTGTACGTGAAAGCGACGGGTCAAATACCACTCGATTTCCACCTCCTTATCTCTTATTGTAAAGGTGTTAAGTGTGCATAACAACTAGTTATTTTCGAGTATGAACTACCCGCCATTTACGAAAGAAACGCATTTTCGTTGAAGTGGGGGATTTTTGAGAACACCAACGTCACCGCCCATTTTTGATCAGGCAATCTCCACAGCCTCTGCGGCTCATCATACAAACGGCATTGGCCTCCGACGTGTTCAAACCTGTAAAAGTCTGAGTGCTTCTGCTTTTAAGTTGTTTGCGGCATTGATGTCTCGGTCGTGATGCCTGCCGCATCTGTATGTCCATTCGCGTAGCTTCAGGTCTTTCACCGTTTTGTGTTGATATCCGCGGGAGGAACAGAGCTGGCTGGGAGGGAATGTTTTCCCGACAACGATGACCTTGTTTCCCGTACCTCTTTGCTTTGTATTCCTGCATTGCACAGAACTCTGATCACAACACTTCACTGATGGCTTTCGAGAGCTGGTGGTTTTTAAGCATGTTGGATACCTGCAAGTCTTCTATTTCGATCACATCGTCGTTTTTGATGATGGTGGTTGAGATTTTTTGCAGGTAATCGGTTCTTACATTGGCGAGTTTCTTCTCCAATCTTCGAAAAAACGTTGGGTTTTCATACAGCACTCAGCGATCCATCCGACAAAATAGCGAAGTTTTTCAAGCCCATATCAACCCCAAACAGCGGAGTTTGTTTTAGAAAGTTCTTTGACTTCCTGTTCCACAAGCAAGTAAACAAAATAGTTGTCGGATGGATTCCGTCTAACGGTGGCAGACAAAATGCGTCCCTGAAAGCCGATAAAATAAAGTTAATCACGCCGTTATCTTTGCGAAAAAAAAGGGAATAAATTAAAATGAATGAAAGGTCAAAAAAGGTCAAGGAGGTTTTGGGATGAAGATGGACAACATGACATATACGATGCAGGAAGCACTTGCCGCAGCTCAGCAAAGCGCTGTTGAACGAAACCATTCTGATGTGGATACCGTGCACATGATGATAGCACTCACTTCAAAAGAAGATGGACTGTTCAGCCGAATTCTCGAGCGGGCAGGAATGAAAAGAGCTGTGTTGCTCCGCGTTTTGCAGCAAGCGATTCAAACAAAGCCGGTCGTTTCTGGAGACGCGCAGTACGGTGCTTATTTATCAAGTGGATTGAACACATGGTTTCAAAAAGCGACAAGCATTCAAAAAGAGTTCGATGATGCGTATTTATCCGTTGAACATATGACAGCGACGATTTTTTCAGCAGGCAAAGTGATTGCAGACGTTTTAAAAAAAGAACACGTGACGGAAAAGGCCATCTTAAACGCCATTCATGAGATTAGGGGGAATGAAAAAGTGACGACACAAAATCCAGAAGCAGGCTATGAAGCACTAGCGAAATACGGACGTGATTTAGTCGAAGAAGTACGTGCGGGGAAAATTGATCCAGTCATTGGCCGTGATGATGAAATCCGGCATGTGATTCGGATTTTATCGCGGAAAACGAAAAACAATCCAGTATTAATTGGAGAACCGGGAACAGGAAAGACCGCTATTGTAGAAGGGCTAGCTTGGCGAATTGTTCGCAAAGATGTACCAGACGGCTTGAAAGATAAAACGATTTTTTCGCTTGACATGAGTTCGCTCATTGCTGGTGCCAAATTTCGTGGGGAGTTTGAAGAACGGTTACAAGCCGTGTTGAATGAAGTAAAGAAAAGCGAAGGCAATATTTTATTATTTATTGATGAAATTCATACAATTGTCGGTGCAGGGAAAACAGAAGGATCGATGGATGCGGGCAATATGCTTAAGCCAATGCTCGCAAGGGGTGAACTTCATTGTATTGGTGCGACGACGCTCGATGAACATCGCCAATACATTGAAAAAGATCCGGCACTGGAGCGACGTTTTCAGCCTGTACTCGTGTCAGAACCGACGATTGAAGATACAATTTCGATATTGCGTGGCTTGAAAGAACGGTTTGAAATTCATCATGGCGTAAACATTCACGACCGGGCGCTCGTTGCAGCTGCCACATTGTCCAATCGCTATATTACAGATCGTTTTTTACCGGACAAAGCAATTGACTTGATGGATGAAGCATGTGCGATGATCCGGACGGAAATTGATTCGATGCCGACTGAACTCGATGCCGTGATGAGACGTGTTATGCAGCTGGAAATTGAAGAAGCAGCGCTGCGAAAAGAAAAAGATGCGGAAAGTGCTGCGCGTCTTGTTCACATTCAAAAAGAATTATCCAATTTAAAGGAACAAGCAGATACCATGAAGGCCCAATGGATGGGTGAAAAAGAAGCGATTATGCATGTAAAAGAGAAGCGGGGCGAACTCGATCGTCTGCGTCGTGAACTGGAAGATGCAGAAAGCCGTTATGATTTAAATCGGGCAGCTGAGCTGCGCCATGGACAAATTCCGGCTGTAGAGAAAGAATTAGTCGACTTGGAAGCGGGCGCTGCGGATGAAAAAGAGAACCGGCTCCTTCGTGAAGAAGTAACAGAAGAAGAAATTGCATCGATTGTGGCGCGCTGGACAGGCATTCCAGTAACGAAATTGGTGGAAGGCGAGCGTGAAAAATTATTGCGTCTTGAAGACATTTTACACGAGCGGGTGATTGGACAGGATGAAGCTGTATCACTTGTCAGTGATGCGGTACTGCGGGCACGAGCGGGTATTAAAGATCCGAATCGCCCAATCGGCTCTTTCTTATTTCTCGGACCAACCGGTGTCGGTAAAACGGAGTTGGCGAAGACGCTTGCCGATGTGCTGTTTGACAGTGAAGAGCAGATGATTCGTCTTGATATGTCCGAGTACATGGAGAAACATTCCGTGTCAAGGCTTGTTGGAGCGCCTCCAGGGTATGTAGGGTATGAAGAAGGCGGTCAGTTGACAGAAGCGATTCGCCGTCGGCCATATTCTGTCGTGCTGCTGGATGAAGTGGAGAAAGCGCATCCGGATGTGTTTAATATTTTGTTGCAAATACTGGATGATGGCCGGATTACCGATTCACAAGGACGCATGGTTGACTGTAAAAATACAGTGTTCATTATGACGTCTAATATTGGGTCGTCTCATTTGCTTGAAATGGGAAGCGAAGGAGAAATTCCGGAAGAAGCAAAGAATAATGTGATGATGCAGCTGCGTGCTCATTTCCGGCCGGAGTTTTTGAACCGGGTCGATGATATCGTGCTATTTAAACCACTTACACGTGACAATTTAAAAGACATTGCAAGTAAAATTTTGGTGGGATTGGATGAGCGTCTGGCGGATCGGGGAATTACCCTTTCTGTTACGGATGAGGCAAAAGATATCATTGTAGAAGAAGGCTATGATCCAGTCTTCGGTGCCCGCCCATTGAAACGATTCATTCAACGGCAAATTGAAACAAAAGTAGCTCGTTCGATTATTGCCGGTGAGATTTTGCCAGGTGCAACGGCAGTCGTCGATGTAAAAGAGGGTGAACTCGTCGTTAGGAAGTGAGTGGTCAGAAACAACATTCAATGAGACAAAAAAACAGTGCCGTATTATGGACGGCACTGTTTTTTCTTATTTTTCCGTTTGTGCATCTTTTTTGCCGAGTTCATACGCTTCTTGCATGACGTTCATAAATAAGCCAAAAAAGGGCTCTGCCATTGCAGGAGAAAACTCGATACCGGCTTCTTTCATTTTTTCCTGTGCATTTGGTAAATAGTTCATCGCAATTTGCATAAATTCCATCTGTTTGTTATCCATCATATTATCTCCCTTTTTATCCAGGCTATTGCCTAGTTTCTATTCTTTTTATTTTACTGCAAAAATCGTCAAGAAAAAGAAAAACTTTTTTATGCCGCCGATCCCGTAATATGCTAAGATTATAAACAGAGTACATAAATGTAAGGTGAAGGAGGTTTACACGTGCAATATATTATGACATTTGTTTGGACACTTTTCTTGTCTGAAATGGTTGTATACGTTGTGTCATCGATGAACGGTGCTCCGTTTCATGCTGAAACAGGCGTTCTGGTCGCCGTTGTCGTTACGATTTTGTTGTTCATTTTGACAGCTCTAATTCCAAACGATCCTATTGAGAAACATTGATACATGAAAGCGGGTTCCTAGTAATAGGAGTCCGCTTTCATTTTTTTAGTTGCAATCATGAATTGTTTTCAGTAAAATTAGGACCAAGTCTTAATAATTGATATTACTAATGTATGTGAAAGAGGGTGCGTTTTGATGAACGCTGGAATATGGGGAATGGGCAGATACATTCCCGAAAATGTGTTAACGAATGCGGATTTGGAAAAAAAGATGGATACGTCAGATGAATGGATTCGCACGCGTACAGGGATTGAAGAACGCCGTATTGCTGGAGATGATATCGATACATCCTATATGGCGATGAAAGTAGCGGAAAAAGCAATTGAGAACGCAGGAATTCATCCAGAAGAAATTGATCTCATTATTACAGCAACGGTGACACCCGATTATCGTTTTCCTTCTGTATCATGCTTGATTCAACAAGAAATCGGTGCGGTGAATGCAGCAGCGATGGATATAAGTGCGGCGTGTGCCGGGTTTATGTACGCTATCATTACAGGGAAACAGTTTGTGGAAACAGGCACGTATAAACACATTCTCGTCATTGGTGCAGAAAAACTGTCAAAATCCGTTGATTGGGAAGACCGTAATACAGCCGTTTTATTCGGAGATGGTGCTGGAGCAGCCATTCTTGGTCCAGTTGCAGATGGACGGGGTATCCTTTCATTTGAGCTCGGTGCAGATGGACGGGGCGCCAAGCATTTATATCAGGATGAATATGTCAAGATGAATGGACGTGAAGTGTTTAAATTTGCCGTCCGTCAAATGGGTGAATCAGCGATTAACGTGCTCGAAAAAGCGGGTTTAACAAAAGATGATGTTGATTTTTTAATGCCCCATCAGGCAAACATTCGCATTATGGAATCATCCCGCGAACGTCTCGGGCTGTCGCCAGAAAAAATGTCGGTAACGATCAATCAATTTGGCAATACATCATCTGCATCGATTCCGATCACGTTTGTAGAAGAACTGGAGAAGGGAAAGATTAAAGAAGATGATGTCATCGTGATGGTCGGTTTTGGCGGAGGATTAACATGGGGCGCTATCGCAATGAAGTGGGGACGCTAATAGCAGATTACAATAAAGAGGTGGAAAACGTGGAAAAGCGAAGAGTAGTCATTACCGGTCTCGGCATTGTCTCACCGGTTGGAAGTACGATAGAAGAAGCATGGGCCAGTGTCACAACAGGAAAAAGTGGTGTGAAGCCGTTAACCCGGTTGAATGCAGACGATTATCCCACAAAAGTGGCGGCAGAAATTAGAGACTTTGACCCTGAACAATTTATGGAGAAAAAAGATGCACGTAAAATGGACCGTTTCACTCAATATGCCGTTGCAGCAGCGAAAATGGCGATCGCGGATGCAAACCTTGATATTAATGATGAAAATGCATCACGTATCGGTGTCTGGATCGGTTCGGGTATTGGTGGAATGGAAACATTTGAAAACCAATACAGAATATTTTTAGAGCGCGGCTACCGCCGGGTCAGTCCATTTTTTGTGCCGATGATTATTCCAGATATGGCAGCAGGGCAAGTATCCATTTATTTAGGTGCAAAAGGAGTAAACTCATGTACCGTAACTGCATGTGCAACGGGTACAAACTCCATAGGGGATGCGTTTAAAGTGATTCAACGCGGCGATGCAGATGCGATGATTTCAGGTGGTGCAGAAGCTCCGATTACCCAAATGTCCGTAGCTGGTTTCTGTGCAAATACGGCGCTTTCAAACAATCCGGATCCAGCAACAGCAAGCCGTCCTTTCGATTCGAACCGCGATGGGTTTGTCATCGGTGAAGGAGCAGGTATTGTCGTTCTTGAAGAATTGGAGCATGCGAAAAAACGTGGTGCGACTATTTATGCGGAAATCGTGGGATATGGTTCGACAGGTGATGCTTATCATATTACAGCGCCTGCGCCGGAAGGTGAGGGTGGAGCACGTGCTATGCAAATAGCCATTGATGATGCAGGATTTGCACCAGAAGACATTGATTATATCAATGCACACGGTACAAGTACACCGTACAATGATAAGTTCGAAACGGCTGCCATTAAAACGGTTTTCGGCGACCATGCACGAAAACTTTCGATTAGCTCTACGAAATCAATGACGGGTCATATGCTTGGTGCAGCAGGTGGGGTAGAAGCGATTTTCACCGCGCTGACTATTAAAAATGATCTTGTACCGCCAACCATTAATTTAGTCAATCCAGATCCAGAATGTGATCTTGATTACGTGCCGAATGAAGCACGAAAGCAAGAAGTTCGTTCTGCGCTGAGCAATTCACTCGGATTTGGTGGTCACAATGCAACGATCGTGTTAACCGAATATAACGATTAATCCTAAAACAGGCCGCGGCCTGTTTTTTTTGTTTCGATGCTGCATATACATACAGGACAAGCAGCGGGGATGTGATCAGATGCGATTCATGATCTTTTTAACAGGATTCGGCTTTGCTGTTGCTGGCGGTGTTAGTTTTATTATGTATTTTAATTTGCTTGCAGCGGGCATGACATGGACAGATTATTTATCTTTCACAATCAGTAGACCAGAATGTTATTTATTTTTCCTTGGCTGGGTACTCATTATTTTGGGGTTGAAGGAATAAATTAACGGAAACGTGACGATAATGAACCCATAATAAGGAGTTCAAGGAGGAATTTGATGCTATACCTTCATGATGTATGGGTCAACTGGTTTGAAGGAGAAGAAAACGGATGCAATGTATGTTTTTTTCATGAGTGGCGTAAAGATGACGGCATGGTGATGTTGGATCAAGTCCCTGTATTGATTGTGAGGAAATCAGCCATGGATTATATGGAGAATTCTCTAGGTGAGCTACCGGATGATTTATTGAAGAAAATTGAAAGCAAAGCATTTATTCGAAAAGGCAGTAAGGTGGAAATGTTGGAATACTGTTTTATTGCTTCAGATGGAGAACGGATGATGGCGATTGAGACGATGGGGTACCGTGTACCTGTGAAAAAAAGCCGACTTATGCCACAGCATGAACTAATTGTCCGTGAAATGGCGGACTGTCATGCAGCAGAACCATTTTATTTTCCGGAAATGAATGAGAAAACATACAGCTTAATTGAGCCAGCACCTGAATGGATGATCGGACTGACACGGAAAGAACGGCAGTTAAAGCAGTTGTTATTACTTGCTGTTGATCAGCTCATTGAATCAGAAAATGAGCCGGAATTAAAGTATTGGCTGACGGAATGGATGCCGGATCGTTATGAAGAGATTCGAGAAATGGATTGGGATATGGCAGCGAGCACATTTAGCGAAGCAGTAAAAATTGGATGGAGCCCACGACATGAACAAATATGCGGTCAAATTATTAAAGGGCGTCCATTTTTTGAGAAAATGTATGAGCATGAGATGGGTGTCGCCACGTGAAAGAAATCCCGCCAAACTGATTGGCGGGATTTCTTTTTTATTTTCGTTTACGGCCGAGGCCCATTGCATTTTCCATTTTCTTAAGCGTTCTGCCTGCTGTACGACGCGCTTTTTCTGCACCTTCATCAAGAATACGGTCCAGTTCATCCGAGTTAATAAGCTCATGGTAGCGGGATTGAATGGGAGCGAGATTTCGGATAATGATGTCTGCCACTTCTTGTTTGAAATCGCCGTACCCTTTTCCATCAAACCGCTTTTCGACGTCCGCAACCGGTACACCCTCAAAAGCAGCACAAATGGACAGCAAGTTGGAAACACCTGGTTTGTTTTCTTTATCGTATTTCACGATACCATCTGAATCTGTGACCGCACTTTTTACTTTTTTCTCAATTTGTTTTGGATCATCGAGAAGTGTAATGAATGCTTTTTGATTCGGGTCAGACTTGCTCATTTTTTTCGTCGGTTCCTGTAAAGACATGATGCGCGCACCTTCTTTTGGAATACGCACTTCAGGAATCGTGAAAATATCATTGTATTTCTTGTTGAAACGTTCCGCTAAATCTCGCGTTAATTCTAAATGCTGCTTTTGATCTTCGCCAACCGGCACAATATCTGTATCATAGAGCAAAATATCGGCAGCCATCAGTGGCGGATAAGTAAGGAGACCTGCTGAGACCGCTTCTTTGCCTGCTGATTTGTCTTTAAACTGTGTCATTCGCTCAAGCTCACCAATGTAGGCAACACACTGCAGCATCCATCCTGCCTGCGCGTGTGCGGGCACTTCGGATTGAATGAACAATGTTGCTTTTGCCGGATCAAGTCCAACGGCGACATAAAGCGCTGCCAGACTGCGAATGTTTTTTCGTAATTCAAGACGATCTTGCTGCACGGTAATGGCATGCTCATCGACAATGCAAAAATAACAATTATAATCATCTTGCAGTTCTACAAACTGTTTTAATGCGCCAATATAATTTCCTATTGTGATCATTCCACTCGGCTGAATACCGGAAAAAATCGTTTTCATCATAAATCAATTCTCACTTCGCTTCATCTTATTATGAGTATGATTATAAACAAAACAGACTGAATATTCAAGGAGTGCTTAATTGTAATCAAATTGTTTAAAGAAGAGCGGAATGAAAAATAGTTTAAAACCATTTACACTTATTTTTAAAAAAATGTTTTTGACGTTTAGTGGACACATTTCTCGGGTATAATCTATTGTGTAGAACAAAACAAATAATTTTTACGATATAATGAAAACCATATTCAATGAATGTCATTTCATGGTATAATACATATGTAGCCGGTTGTTGAGGAGTTTCACTAATTATTTGAAATCTCCATGAACGTTCAATTCCTCAAATTTACAGGTGTAAATTGACAGGTATTATACATTTTAATTAAGGAGTGTGAATGAGGAATGGTTACACTATACACATCACCAAGTTGCACATCTTGCCGTAAAGCGAAAGCATGGCTGGAAGAACATGAAATACCTTACGTGGAACGCAATATCTTCTCTGAACCGCTAAGCATTAACGAAATTAAAGAGATTTTGCGTATGACGGAGGATGGAACAGATGAAATCATTTCAACACGTTCAAAGATTTTTCAAAAATTGGATGTTGATCTTGAAACGCTTCCTCTTCAAGATTTGTTTGAATTGATTCGCCAAAATCCGGGATTGCTTCGCCGTCCGATTATTATGGATGCAAAGCGCTTGCAAGTCGGTTACAATGAAGATGAAATCCGCCGCTTCTTACCACGGAAAGTTCGTACATTCCAGTTGCTTGAAGCACGGCGTATGGTTAACTAATGGAGAGAGAATTCCTGCAATTCATGCAGGGATTTTTTTTGTATAATTCACTTGAATAAATCAAAAAATTCAGATAGAATAAGCGGACAGCCCTCCGATTTTGGAGTCTTTCTATTTTCATTTATGACATGTTTATCATACAATAGAACAAAGGGATGAGGAGTTTGTTTTCCGTACTCCCGACAACCCTCTAAATGGAAGGGAGAGACCGCAATTATGGAAATCGAACGCATTAATGAGAATACGGTGAAGTTTTTCATATCGTATGTTGATATAGAAGAACGGGGCTTTGATCGCGAAGAAATCTGGTACAACCGGGAGCGCAGCGAAGAACTGTTCTGGGATATGATGGAGGAAGTCCATGATGAAGAAGATTTCACAGTGGATGGTCCCCTTTGGATTCAAGTGCATGCACTTGATAAAGGGCTTGAAATTTTAGTAACACAAGCAAACTTAACGAAAGACGGCCAAAAGCTTGAGCTTCCATTCACAAGTGATAAGCTTGATGTAGAAGGACAGATTGAAGACTTGCTTGAAGAGCATTTTGACCGAGCGGAAGAAGATGAACAACCACTTGATTTTATTCTTTCGTTCCAAGATTTTGAAGATGTCATTACGCTTAGCAATCGTGGCGGTCTCGATCATTTGATCACATCTCTTTACGCACATGAAAACCGCTATTATTTATTTGTTGAATTTGAAGAAGAGCGGTTTGAAGAAAAAGCTATTGACGATGCACTTAGCATTTTGCTTGAATATACGCACGAATCACGAATGACCATTCATACGCTGCAAGAATACGGAAAATGTGTGATCGATGACAATGTATTTGAAACGGTACGCCAATATTTTTCATAATGGGAGAGCCTTCTGATTCAGGAGGCTTTTTTTGTCGTGCTACGCAGAAAGGGGGGCTTTCGAGTGGGGATTTTGATCATGTATGACGTTTTACTTTATTAAAAGGAATGCCTAATCATGTGTCGAATGATACAATACAGTGTGAAAGGAAGTGGTTGTATGCTGGCGGCAGTCGATATAAATGGACAGCCCGTTGTGCTTGCCGGACCTGATGCGAAACAGATGGCATTAAGCTTAAAAAAAACACCTCATTTTTGCCCACAGTGCGGCCGCCCGGTCGTCATTAAAGCGGGAGATGTCAACATTCCACACTTTGCTCACGAAACATACTCTTCCTGTGACTCTTTTTCCGAACATGAATCACCACGTCACCTTGCTGCCAAAATCGATTTATTTAACTGGATAATAAGAACGCACGATGCCATAATGGAAGCGCGTCTGCCCGATGGAACGCAGCGACCTGATATATTATCGGGAACGATTGCCGTTGAATACCAATGTTCAACCATTTCAGCTTCGTTATTCCGAGAACGGACGAAGAAATATATGATGCGTGGTTTAAATCCTTTTTGGATATATGGTGGTCCTTCGATTGAACGAAAAGGGCGATATGTGAAATTAACACCGTTTCAACGGCTTTTTATGCGCTATCATGCACAGCTTGGCTTTTATTTCGTTGCGTATTGTCCGGATTTTAAATTATTTACCATTTACGGACGAATCATACCGGTAACCATATCGCTCTGTCAGGCAGTACGCCTTGATGTGAAAATAGAGGATATGACGTTTCCGCCGTCCGCTGTATTTTTAACTGAATTTATGTTTCCACTCGCACCCTTTTTTGATGAAAAACGAAAATGGATCGACCGATCGCTTTATTATAGCAATGCGCGAAATCATCCGTTTTTTCGGACCGTTTATGAATCAGGTCGAAATCCATATTTATTGTCGGAAGAAATCGGCCTGCCGGTACGAAGTGGCATGGCCATTCGCAATCATGCGGCCGAGTGGCAATTTTATATTGTGCATGACCGTAAAAATGGATCGATGCAAGAAGCGGCAAATATTATCCGTAGACGTATTCAGAAGGGTCATTTAAAAGAAACGATTATGCCGCTCGCTCCGATGATGACACCGGAACAAGCAGCAGAAGATTACGTAGCGCTTCTTAATGAAATCGGTATAAAAAGAGGGATGGACAGTCTGTCAAGGGGTGGAAAAATACGGAGGGAAGAGGAATTTTGTCTCGCACATGAAAAGCGAATTATAGACAGGCTGATTTTTTGAGGAATAAGAAAAAGGAATATACAATAAAGAAGGAGAATGGTTTATAAATAAAGGGAGGTTTTTAACGTGGCAGACAATCAAGTAAAACAGCTTCCGGCACGTAGTGAGATTACGGAAGAATTAAAGTGGCGTCTGGAAGATATTTTTGAAACAGATACAGCATGGGAAGAAGAATTTAAAACGATCGGGAAGCTTGCTGGTGCTGCGGCCTCTTATAATGGCACACTCGGTAACAGCGCTGAGCAGCTATATTCGTTTTTTACGTGGCAGGATACGCTTTTAGAGCGCATGGGCAGGTTATATACGTATGCACATATGCGTTACGATGAAGATACGCAAAATGGTCATTATCAAGGAATGAATGACCGGGCGAAGATGCTGTATACGCAAATTGCCGGCGCATTGTCGTTTGCTGATCCAGAAATTTTGTCCATTGATGAGGAAAAAATTAATGGCTTTGTAGCTTCCTACGAGCCGCTTTTACTTTACAAAAAAGTGCTTGGTGATTTGAATAAGCAGCGTCCACACGTATTGTCAGCAGTCGAAGAGAACTTGCTGGCGCAGGCGTCAGATGTGCTCGGGTCATCAAGTGCAACGTTTGGGATGCTGAATAACGCAGATCTTGAGTTTCCGGTCATTCAAGATGAAAATGGGGAAAACGTACAAATTACGCATGGTAATTACGTTCGCTTTTTAGAGTCGTCAGACCGCCGTGTACGCGAAGAAGCATTTAAAGCGGTATACGCAACATACGGAAAATTCAAAAACACGTTTGCATCTACATTATCAGGGCAAATTAAAAAAGATAATTTTTCCGCTCATGTCAGACATTACGGAAGTGCACGTGAATCTGCGTTATCACGTAATCATATTCCAGAAGAGGTGTATGACAATCTCGTCAGCACGATCAATAAAAACTTGCCGCTTTTGCACCGATATATCGCACTTCGTAAAAAAGTGCTTGGCCTCGATGAGCTGCATATGTACGATTTGTACACGCCACTCGTCGCAGAAGGCAAGTTTGACGTGAATTATGATGAAGCAAAGGCCCTTTTATTAAAAGGATTGAAACCACTTGGGGAAGAGTATAATGGCATTCTCGCACAAGGGCTTGAAGGCCGCTGGGTGGATGTTGTTGAAAATAAAGGGAAACGCAGCGGGGCGTATTCATCCGGTGCGTACGGCACGAATCCATACATTTTAATGAACTGGCAAGATAATGTAAATAACTTGTTTACGCTCGCTCATGAATTCGGTCACAGCATTCACAGTTACTACACACGTGCGAATCAGCCATATATTTATGGTGATTATTCGATTTTTGTTGCGGAAGTGGCATCCACGTGCAACGAATCGCTTTTGAATAACTATTTGCTGAAAACGACAGAAGATGAGAAAAAGCGTATGTACTTGTTGAATCACTTCTTAGAAACGTTCCGCGGCACGGTTTTCCGCCAGACGATGTTTGCTGAATATGAACACCTCGTTCGTGAAAAAGCACAAAATGGAGAAGCATTGACAGCGGACGGATTAAGCGCGGCGTATTATGAATTAAATAAAAAATATTTCGGCGATGACATGGTTATTGATGAAGAAATTGCGCTTGAATGGGCACGCATTCCACATTTCTATTATAATTATTATGTATATCAATATGCGACGGGCTTAAGTGCAGCGATTGCGTTGTCTTCGCAAATTTTAGAAGACGGCGAACCTGCTGCAGAACGATACATTAATGAATTTTTGAAGGCTGGCAGCTCAGCTGATCCAATTGACGTATTAAAGAGTGCAGGTGTGGATATGACGGCAGCTGATGCCATTGAATCCGCATGCAAAGTGTTTGAACAGTCACTTGAAGAAATGGAAAAACTATTGTCTTAATATGGGATTTAATACTGTCAAATCCATTGTTATGACAATTAGGTGAACGGATCGGACGCACCTTGCAATATATGTGCCAAACATGATAGGATAAGGGTGTGAAATTGATCACTTATAAACATATACCCCTTTGTTTGACTGTGAAAAATTTCTTCCATCCCCTTTGTTCGTAAGGAAAAGCCTCGCTTCAGCGGGGCTTTTTCTAGTTGACGCAGAAAAACTCACATCAGTTAGATTACAATCATCAACTACTGAATCAAACCTTTTAATCATCACTCCTCATCAATTCTTTTCATAATCAAAAATTAAAAAAGCATTATTCTATGCGTGAAGAAACAGATGTTTACGCTTAGGAAGAAAAGTGTAATACCAGTGAATGAACGTTCTCAATAGGGAATCTAGTTTATCGTTTGGTTTTTTTAAAAATGTGCTTGTACTGATCGGTACGTCCAAACACTTCTTTCTTTTTAACATAGTTTATTAAAGAAGGGAGGAATTGACTGCTAGGGCACATCAAAGGCAAATTCAACAAGGAAGCGCCAATGCTAACAACGTTGAGAAACGGTTAGACATGTGGGCGGAAATGGTAGCAGATCAACAAGAACAGAAGAAAAATGCTTTTATTTAAATTTAAAAATTGAAGGGAGGGTTATAGTATGTCAGGATGTCACGACCATGGTAACAACGTTGATAGACGGTTAGCTATGTTGGAGGAAATGGTAGCAGGTCAACAAGAACAGATTGATCGTTTAAGAAAAAAAGTGAATAAACTTGAAGATAAAGTGGATAAACTTGAAAAGAGAGTAGATCAACTTGAAGATAGAGTAGATCAACTTGAAGATAGAGTGGATAAACTTGAAAAGAAAGTAGATAAACTTGAAAAGAAAGTAGATAAACTTGAAAAGAAAGTGTGTAAACTTGCAGATAGAGTGGATAGACTCGAATGTTAATAAGATTTAGCAGAAAAGTAGCCATTGTTTACACGTCATAATGAGCGACTCTTCAATCGTAATCAGTACGCAGACGCAGCCTTCAAAAAGAAGACTGCGTCTGCGTTTTTAAAAAATAAAAAAACAACCTCGCTTCAAGTGGAACTATTGAAAAGCGGAGTTGTCAACGGTATAAGACGCCAGCAGCACTGTCGTCTTTTTTATTATATATACTCCCAGAAAGTGCCGTGCTTTGTATCGATTTTGCGCACTTTTTGCTGTAACTGCAGCTTTTTCAATTCTCGTAAAGCATGAACTTCTGAACAATCGTACACTTCACTAATTTCAGTCGTTGCTGCAATTCTGAAATATTGCATGAATTCTTCAAGCGGCGGTGGATCGAGCGGCTCGGGTATTTCTTCCAATATTTCCTGCAAAATTTGAACGTAAATATCGTATGAATAAAGTCCAGCAATTTTAATGCCTTCATCTTCTATTCGTTCATTGAAAAACACGACCGTCGGTGCTTCGTCTACATCCATTTCACATGTAATCGTCAAATCACATTGAAAGGCTTTCGTCGCCCCAGTGGAATGAATATCATTTAAAAATTCGCCTTTATCTAGTCCTGATTCTTCTGCACACCGGCTCAATACAGCTAAATCAGATACATTCTCTCTGTCTAAAAAAAACTGTTCCTGCAGTTTACGTAAAAACTTACTTCCTGCCCTTCTTCCTTGCAGTTCCGCTGCTTTTATCGCAATTGATGCAAGAAAAGGAGAGGAAACAGAGTCTTCCACCCAGAGCGATTCATCGCACGCAAGTCCGCTCTGTTCAACAGCAAGGGGCCGCCTCGGTGCATTTAAAGAGGTCAGTTTTCCGGTCAGCACTTGCTTCAGCTTAAAATAATGCCCATATTCTATCTGCAGTTTCCGGAGCTTCGGATCAAGTGCCCAGCATTCCGGACAAAGTGGATCAACAAATACATATAGCTCGAGCGGTTTTTGTCGGTTAGAGCAAATACGATCAGGTAATTGTATTGAATTCACAGAACATCATCCTTATCATTCGGCCGGTTCACCATGTGGCGTGCCGTTTGTGTAAGCCGTTCAAAAAAGAAAGTCCGCAAATCTCCGTGTAACTGCACCTCATCCATTGCCGCATTCATACAAGCTAGCCAGGCATCTGCCCGTACCGGTGTAATTGGAAATGGCAGATGGCGTGCTCGGAGCATGGGATGCCCGTGTTCTTCCATATAAAGGGGAGGACCACCCAAAAACTGTGTCAAAAATTGCTTCTGTTTCCGGGCCGTCTCCGTTAAGTCATAGGGGAATATCGGCACAAGATCCGGATGTTGCGAAACGCGGCTGTAAAATGCGTCAACTAGCTTTGAAAGCTGTTCTTCGCCAATGATGTCGTATGGAACATTGGATTGCTTGGCCATAAAATGTACTCCTTTTATTTCATAGTATATATTCATTTTAACAAGGCTTCTGTTATAAAACAAATGAAGTGCTTCACACAAAAAAACCAGCTCTACGTATTGTAGTAACTGGTTACTTTTCTTACATAATTTTGTGTTTCGCTGAACGGCGGAATGCCGTCGTACTTTTTTACGTTGCCTGGCCCTGCATTATAGGCTGCAAGTGCCAATGTTGTGTTGCCATCAAACATGTCGAGCATTCGACGCAGATATTTGGTACCCCCAAACACATTTTGTTCTGGATCAAACGAATTTTGTACACCAAGATCACGTGCGGTTGCTGGCATGAGCTGCATGAGTCCGGACGCGCCTGCATAGCTGACCGCATTCGGGTTAAAATTGGATTCCTGTTTGATCACAGATTGAATGAGTTTTTTCGGCACATGATATGTTTCTGCAGCCCTTGTAATAATATCATCATAATCTGTCCCCGCGGCCGATAAAACGTCTGCACCGGCTTTTGTATAAAGAGCAGGCCCAGAGGCAACGGTGCTCGATTCATTTGCATTTACAATTTCAAGTCCCTGCACGAGCGCCTGCTGTAAAATGGATCCGAAGACCATAGAATGAGCTGTTGGTGTCAAAAAAGGAGAAGTAGTCTTCGTTGCTGGCATGGCATTCATCATCGTTGAACGAATCATCGTATTAAAGAAGCTTGTATCCACGTTAATGGCCTCCGTTTTGAAATTGTGCGTGATAGAAACGGCGAATTTTATTTTCAGCCGGTATATATTCGATATTGAATGAATTTAGAAGCGCAAGAAAAGTCTGCTCACCTGAAAGATCTTTTGCTTCATATTCAATTTCGTAATCTTCTTGGTTTACATATGTGCTGTGATCAAAAACGAGCAGCCCACCTTTATAATCTATTTCAGCCCGTGTTGTGGACAATGTACCGAAATGAAAAAAGGCATTTTTACCGGTGTGTTTACGGGCAGCAGCCATCACATCGTTATCTGGAATGCCACCAGATAGGAAAGCAGTTACGTCATCATTTGAGAGAGCAACGGTTGATTCAAGCAATCCGACTTCAGCTGGTTCCTTTAATGTCATTTCAGCTCGTCCATTTTTTTCACGAATGCGCAAGGCAGCACCGGCTTCTTTTAGCGAAAAGTCAGCCGTGTCGAAATAATGGTTATGCTGTGTGGTAAAGGGGCCGGGATGAAAGGATTCAACCAATTGATCAAATTGTTCTTTTGACAGCAAACATTTAAATTCAATTTCAATTTCCTGGTTCATTTATCTTCCTCTTTTTCCAAAAAAGTCGTTACTCTCATTGTATCCTGTTCAGACAATGTTTAAAAGAACAAAATGTGGTAAAATGGTTACGATGTTTTGAATGAACGGACGTTATAAAGGAGAATTAGATATGAGAACAAAATGGCATTTTACGAACACAGAATGGGTGGAAGGGGTGCTTCGTCTATTATCAGAAGAAGACGTTGAAGTCACACACTTGCAGGCAAGGAACCAGGTGATTACCGATTCAGACGCCTTTGCCTTTGTGTATTTGGCTGAAGCGGAACCTGGATATGTGTATGTGTATTTGCACGAAAGCACATGGCTGGACATAAAAAAAGCGATTGATGGCAAGCATCCACTCGAAGTGGTCGGTACGGACGGAACATTTACACTTGCCTCATTTCAAGAAGAAATGGAAGAGCTCGTTGCTAATATTGAAGGGAACGGCAATTACGGCGAGGAAATGGTGGGAAAAGTAGAACGAGTCTTTTTCGCCGAACAGCACTGATGGAGGCTGCAATGGAAAATTGGGATGAATTTTTATCACCTTATAAGCAGGCAGTAGAAGAGTTGAAGGTGAAACTGCGCGGAATCAGGAAGCAATTTACGATGAATGACGATCGTTCACCAATCGAGTTTGTGACAGGCCGAGTGAAGCCGGTCCCGAGTATTCTTGATAAAATGAACACGAAAAGAATTCGGATGGATCGCCTTCATCGTGACATGCAGGATATTGCGGGACTGCGTATGATGTGTCAGTTTGTCGACGATATTAAAAAGGTCGTTAGCATTCTTCGGAAGCGAAATGATTTCAGAATTGTAGAAGAAAAAGATTATATATCCCACAAAAAACCGAGCGGCTACCGGTCCTATCATATGGTCGTTGAATACCCAGTTCAGACGATTCACGGGGAAAAGAAAATTTTGGCAGAAATTCAAATACGGACGCTAGCGATGAATTTTTGGGCGACGATTGAGCATTCGCTAAATTATAAATACAACGGCGACTTCCCGACGGAAATTCAAATGCGTTTGCAGCGTGCGGCAGAGGCAGCATTTCGGCTCGATGAAGAAATGTCGCTCATCCGTGAAGAAATACAAGAAGCACAAAAATTTTTTACGAAGAAAAAGGAATGAAGAATAATCGACAGGGGTGAGACAGATGAAGTTTGCAATTACGTCAAAAGGTGATGCGAAGTCCAATGCACTAATGCACAAAATTCGTAATTATTTAACTGATTTTAAGCTGGCGTACGATGATAGTGAGCCGGATATTGTCATTTCAGTCGGCGGTGACGGAACACTCTTATACGCGTTTCACAGGTACAGCGGACGGCTGGATAAAACGGCGTTTGTCGGAGTTCATACCGGTCATCTCGGCTTTTATGCGGACTGGACGCCAGATGAAATTGAGAAGCTTGTCATTGCTATTGCACGGACGCCCTATCAAATTATCGAATATCCGCTTTTAGAAGCCATTATCCGCTATCAGCACGACGGCAAAGAAACACGCTATTTGGCATTAAACGAATCAACGGTGAAAAGTGTGGATGGGACGCTTGTCATGGATGTTGAAATACGCGGCGAACATTTTGAACGGTTTCGCGGCGATGGATTATGTGTATCGACTCCATCTGGAAGTACGGCATATAATAAAGCGCTTGGTGGAGCGATTTTGCATCCGTCCATCCGTGCATTGCAGCTGGCGGAAATGGCTTCGATCAATAACCGTGTGTTTCGGACAGTCGGTTCACCGCTCATTTTGCCGGCACATCACACATGTATGTTAAAACCGGTCAACCGGCTGGACTTTTTGGTGACCATTGACCATTTGACAATTTTGCACAAAGACGTCAAGTCGATTCAATATCGTGTTGCCAGTGAAAAAATTCGATTTGCGCGTTTCCGTCCTTTCCCGTTTTGGAAAAGGGTGCATGATTCGTTTGTCAGCAACTAACATGACGCCCTTTGAATTAAGCTGGACGGCGGATGAAGACGGCATGCTGTTGCGAACATTTTTACAGAAAAAGTCGATTTCAAAGCGAGCGCTTACGGACATAAAATTTGCCGGTGGTTTTATTTTAGTAAACGGAGCAGAAGTAAACGTACGTCACGTATTAAAAGCGGGTGACGCTGTACGGATCATTTTTCCGAGGGAAGTGCCGTCAAACAGTATGCAGGCAGAACGAATAGCACTTCATGTGTTGTATGAAGATGAGGTGCTGATCGCGATTGGGAAGCCGACAGGAATGAATACTATTCCGTCGCGTGAACATCCGGACGGATCGCTTGCCGCTGGATTGCTCGGATTGTATGAAGAGCAGGGGATTGCAGCAACGGCTCATATTATTACACGGCTCGACCGGGATACATCGGGCATTGTGCTGGCCGCAAAAAACCGTTATATTCATCATTTACTGTCTGAAATGCAGAAAAAGAAACTCGTTTTTCGCCGGTATGAAGCATTCGCTGAAGGTGTATTTTCTGATGAAACCGGTGTTGTTGATGCGCCGATTGGCCGGCGTGATGACAGCATTATTGAGCGAATAGTACGGCCGGACGGGCAAATAGCGCGGACCGGTTATCGCGTGTTGAAGCAGTACGCTCACTTCGCGCACATTGAAGTGAAGCCCGAAACAGGCCGAACGCATCAAATTCGTGTACATATGGCCCATATCGGCCACCCGCTTGCTGGCGATAATTTGTATGGCGGCCATCTGCAGCGGATAAAGCGGCAAGCACTGCATTGCGGTCATCTTTCATTTATGCATCCGTTGACGGGTGAAGAGATGAACATTGTCATGTCAATGCCGGATGATATGAAAGAAATGCTTAATTAAACAAACCGTCCATCCATTATGGAGTACGGTTTGTTTATGTTTATCATGTTCAATCAAACTCCCGGAATTTTTCTGGAACGAGAGGCTGTTTGGAAGGGATCGATACGGTGTCGCGTTCGGGCCAGCGGAGTGCTGTCAGCTTGCCGCCAAAGACGCAGCCAGTATCAATGTTGATGCTTCCGTTTAATGCACGCGGCTCTTTAACAGGTGTATGTCCATACACGATAAACGGATCACCGGTATAATTTTTTGCCCAGTCGCGCCGAATAGGCGAACCGTCCGCATGTTTCTCGCCGGTAATATCCCCATAGAGGACAAATGTTTTCACTCGTGAATCATGCCGCCCGATGTAGTCAGCGCGTATGCCGGCATGGGCAATAATGAGCGTCCCGCTGTCCACCATTTGATAAAGCGGCGACTGTTCATACATGGATAAAAAGCGGCTGCGAATCTTTTTATAGTCCCGTGCTGAAAGCGAGTCGAGTTCAGCGACCGTCGTTTCTAAACCGTGTGTTTTTTGAACCTTATTTCCAACAAGGTAACGGTATAATTTATTGCAGTGATTGCCGGGCGCGTATAGAGCGGACTGTTCGTCAAACAGACGGCAAACGACATCAAGAACGCGAACAGAATCAGGACCGCGATCTGTCAGGTCGCCGACAAAAGCGAGCGTCCGGCCAGCGGGATGAACAGGAATGCCCGAGTCCCACGAATAGCCAAGCTTCATCGTTAATGTACGAAATTCATCTAAACAGCCGTGTATGTCACCAATAATATCTAAGTTCATCAAAACGCCTCCTTGAAAATATACATTTTTAAAGTGTAAATAAGAGAGCAGACGAAAAGTTTACTGCGATATCGTGCACAAAAAGAAAGGTGGAAGTTTGTCACTAGTTATTGTCGTCATAAGCGGCTTTTTTAACACCGTTTTGCTGAAGCAACTGAAGCTTGTTTTGATTGTACCATATCGCTTTGCACTCGGCTTTGAGGGGATCTGTCCGTTGGAGAGACATTTAAAACGGCTGATTTAATTGAAAAAGAGGTTATTCTTCTTAAATAGAGCATGAAAATATTGAAATGGAAATACGGAGCTGAAACAGGATTTACGTTGATTTTTTCTGTAATCATGCATATAAAGTGAATCTTTGGAAAAGAAAAAAAGACCGAAAACGGTCTTTTTTCGTAAATAAACGTATTGATTCATTTGTTCATATACTATCCCAATATATTGTAACCAGAGTCAACATAAATAATTTCACCAGTGACTCCTCTAGAAAGGTGGCTAAGTATAACAAGAGTCATGTCGCCTACTTCTTCTTGAGTCACATTTCTCTTCAAAGGTGACTTCTCTTCAATATGATGAAGAATGGTATTGAAAGCTGGGATTCCCTTGGCTGCCAGTGTTCGAACGGCTCCTGCTGAAACAGCATTGACTCTAATATTGTCTTTACCTAAATCGAGTGCCAAGTATTTCACACTAGCTTCAAGAGAAGCTTTTGCAACACCCATTAGGTTATAACCTTCCACAGCGCGTTCTGCTCCAAGATAAGTCATTGTAACAATGGATGCTCCTTCTGTCATATATTGACGAGCTTCTCTTGCTACAGCAATTAATGAATAGGCACTAGTATCTTGGGCAAATGCATATCCGTCTCTAGATGTTTCTACAAAATCACCCTTTAAGTCTTCTGCATGAGCATAGGCAATAGAATGAACCAATCCGTGAATGACACCAACTTTTTCACCTATATCTTTAAATGCTTTGCGAATACTATCATCATTATTTACATCACAATGGAAAATATATTCTGATGGATAGTTATTTTTCTCTAATAGCTTGGTTATTTTTCCTAGAGATCGTTCCAATCTGTATGTATAAATTACATTTGCTCCTGCTTTATAAAGGGCTTCTGCTACACCCCAAGCTAAGCTCCGTTCATTGGCGACACCCATAACTACGATATTCTTGCCTTTTAATTTAAGTATATCTTCCATTTCAGCCTCCATTGAAATAGGTACAATTTAATATCAATATTTAATATACCTGCTTTTGTTATCTGGTATTATATTATAACATTTTATTTAAATATCCTAGGGTTGAGTCCAATAAATATTTATCAACTAGCAAAGTAATGTTAAGAAATCATAAAAAGTTTACGGAAATATGCAGTGGGCTATGAATTTGATCAATCTATGACAAAGAAGAATGAGGGGAAAATAGTTGAATTAAAACAAAACGAAGAAAAATTTGAGTCAGCACTTGTTGAGTATGGAGAATTTATATAAGTTGTCATCTGGTTTAGGACAATCAGATCAATAAGGCTTGCTTGAAAATAAATTAATTTCCACATTATTGGAAATTAATTTTTTAGAAAACTGTCCATATCGGGCAGTTTTTTTGCATATACTGGACAAAAAGCGGAGGTGCTAAAGGCGTGAAAAAAGAACAGGGACCGCTCTTATACATCGGACAGCCAACGCTTAAGCATGTGCAGCCAGTTATGCAGGAAATTGTGAAAGCCGGTGAAGTGCCTGAAACACCAGAAATAACTGAAACGCCAGAAATACCAATTAAACCTGTAAAAAAAGAGATGCCGTCAGAATCAGGTAGATTACTTCCGTTCAAGGAAATGAATGTGGAGGAGAAAGTCATTTACTTGGCGCAGCGCAGAATTCCAGTGCCATGTCAGTTTGAATGGAAAGGTGGATCCGTACGTGGGATCATTGAACGATTTGATGGAGATAATGTGTGGGTGCTTGAGGAAGAAGGGAAAGAAACAGTTCGTGTTCCAATTGCAGAAATTGTATATATTCGAATTGCTGGCACATGAAAAAAGCCCGCCGTGGGGGCGGGTTAAAATTAACGGCATACATTTAAGTCCACGTCTTTAATACACTGAACCGCAATAAAATCATTTAAATCAACGGTAACGCAACTACGGGTCTTTTTAAAGTTTTCGACTTTGCATACTTTTTTGAGGCTGATGTCGCCATCGTCCGCAAGATTAACAGGATCAAAGTCACGGTCAAGCGGCAGTAATACACGAAGGCGGGCGCAACCGCTGTCAAACACATCTTCAACACGGAAAAAGATGGATACACATCCTGTTCTGCAATGATCATTATCATCAGCTTCTGCAGGATCAAAGAAAGCGAAAAACGGTTTTCCTTCCTTCGTTGTAAGTGTAAACACACGTGTATCTGCATTGCGTCGGCGTGGACCGTCTAAGTCTCCAAGCGGCTCGGCGAAGCAGTCTTTGCAGTCTCTGCAGTCATCATCTTCTTTTGCATCTTGAATGTCGCGAATTGCGCGTACAACTTCGCGAACGCAGCTTTCAGAACGCTGACGCAGATCATCATTGTCAAAATCGTCGCGATGCTTATGGCATCCCATCATGCACTCCTCCTTAAAATATCGGTACACTAATACTGTATGAAATCTGTTCTCGTCGGCGTGGACAATTGCCGCTATGAGCAGAATTTTTTTTTGTTTTCAGGACATACTGATCAAAAACGGAGGTACATATCATGAAGAAATGGGCACTCACCATCTTGCTGCTGGCGGGATGTGCACCGGAACATGATGGAACGGTGATCTTGGAAACGGCTGATCCGGATGCTGTGCAGCTTGACGGAAAACACGATGGATTTGCTGAAAAAATCAAAAAAGAAGCAGATTCGATTGAAACTATTTACGATACGGCTGTTATAAAAGGAAAAGACCAGCTGCTCGTAGCGTATAAAGTGCGTCATCTTGACCGATTTAACATGAAGGAAATTGAAAAAGATCTTGATAAACGCATTCAGGAAATGGAGAGTACGGAAGAAGTGGTGGTTTCAAGTGATTACAAAATTTTCCTCGAAGCTGTCCGATTAAAGGAAGACATGGAAGCGGGCCATCTGACGGAAGAAGAAGCGAATAAACGGCTGTCTGAAATCATTAAATTGAAAGAGGAGATGGCCTAATGAAGCCGGAGAATTATAAAAAGCTTGCTTCAAAGTACGAACCAAAAAAGCCGGTGTTAAAAAATTGCATTCGCGCGTTTTGGACAGGCGGTCTTGTTTGTATAATCGGTCAAGCCGTATCCTATTTCTTTATTTTCTTTTTTAACTTTACCGAGCAGACAGTAGGGAACCCAACAGTGGCGTTCATGATCTTTTTATCCATGCTGTTAACAGGATTCGGCGTATATGATAGACTTGGCCAGTTTGCGGGTGCTGGTAGTGCGGTGCCGGTAACGGGATTTGGCAACGCCGTTATTTCAGCGGCGATTGAACATCGTTCAGAAGGATTCGTACTAGGGGTCGGAGGCAATATGTTTAAACTCGCTGGTTCGGTCATTTTATTTGGCGTTTTTTCTGCTTTTATTGTAGCGCTTATTAAATCCGTTTTTTAAAGGAAAGGAAGAGACGAATGATCGCAATGTTTTTTTGGGCATTTATTATCGGTGGCCTCATATGTGTTATCGGTCAGTTGATGATGGATGTTGGCAAGTTAACACCAGGGCATACATTATCGATACTCGTCGTAGCAGGTGCTGTGCTTGCCGGATTTGATTTATATGAACCGCTTATTGATTTTGCGGGAGCCGGGGCAACGATTCCGATTACGAGCTTCGGCAACTCACTCGTGGCTGGTGCGATGCAAGAAGCGGAAAAACATGGAGTCGTTGGTGTGTTGACCGGTATGTTTGAAGTAACAAGTTCTGGTATTTCCGCAGCGATTGTGTTTGGTTTTATGGGCGCCATATTTTTTAAACCAAAAGGGTGAGCGGCCCAACCTCTTTTTTTGTTTCTCCATATGATAGTAAGGAGAATAGAGAAAGGGGGAAATGACAATGGGTTACTATGGTGGCGGCTGCTGCGGTGGAAACGGTGGTGGATACGGCGGCTCAAGCACATTTGTTTTAATTGTTGTTTTGTTCATTTTGTTGATCATCGTTGGCGCAAGCTTTTATTGATTTGTAAAAGGGGGAGCCACAGTGGACAACAAGTTCTTTGGCAAAATTGAGAAAAAAACAGGCGTGCGTATGAACGACGTGTTCGCTCTTGTTGATTCGCTTCAGTATGCTGATTTCCGCGATGAACGAACAGTTCGCGCAGTCATTGCACAAACGGCAGCACTTGCCGGTAAAAAAGTACCGAAGCAAGTAGAAGACGAACTCGTCAGAACGATTATAAAAGATGGCAAAAAGCTGAATATAGATGCCATTACGAAAATGATTAAATAAATGTAATGTAGTGTAGTGTAGTGAAGAGTGGCCGAAAAGTCGCTCTTTTTTTCACGTAAGCAGGAAGAAGGTTGTGATTTTAGCAAGAATGGTTTTGGTGAGACATAAAACGGCTAAACAATACATATATATCTATGTACGTATATTTTATGTTGAAAGGAGGAAAAGAGATGGGCTACGTGCTGCCGATCCCACAGTATCAGTATAGCCATTATAGGGAACGGGTTTTAAATGAATCGAGTAGAGGCGATACCTACATCGGTCCAGCTGCCAAAGTATCGTTTGATAAAATTTTACGCGATCGTGCGGAGCCGCAAATGAGTGTGGAAGAACGAAGGAAAAAGCGGCAACATGAACATGAAGCATTCCGTGTACACCTTGCTCAAATTAGCAGAAAGGGATTTGAAATTGATAAACTGGCATAATGAAAGAAGGAGCGCACCATGACGAATTCATAGAAAAAGCTTATTCATCTATTATAAGAGAATAAGCTTTTTTTGCGTTTATAAAGGCTTTGTCATTGTTTTGTGCACGATGCCGGCATCTAAAAACTCATCGGAAACGACTTCGTATCCTCGCTTTTCGTAAAAAGGAATTGCCTGTACTTGTGCATCAAGCTTTAAGGCAGTGAGTTGTGGAACAGTGGCAGCATGCTGCTCAATCGCGCCCATAATGAGGTCGCCTGCTCCTTGCCCGCGGGATTCTTTCAAGACACAAATACGTTCTACTTTCCCGTAGTAGCCAACGGTGCGAAAACGACCGGCACCACACGGACTCATTTCGTCATCATATAAGACAAAATGAACGGCTTCATCTTCGAGTTCATCAATTTCAATTGAAGCAGGGACATTCTGTTCATTGACAAATACGGTCATCCGAACAGAATAAGCGTCTTCCCGCTGTTTTAAATCGGTTGCTATGACTACTTTCAACTTGTTAAGCATCCTTTCCGAGTAAAAATGTTTCATGAACAGTCCACACGCCATTTTCAGACTGATAGAGCAAATGGAATCGATCGGCGGTTTCAGTTAAGTCAATCGATTCCATTTTCAGTGATCCGTACACATCGGAATGTTCATCATCTGATAATTTCTGTCCGATAGTGATGTGGGGAACGAATGGGAACGGCTCTTCGCCAGGGAAATGCTCTGTGTGCATCATGTCATAAAGAGACATGAGTGTTTCGTTACGGTCTACTTTAAAATAAATGACATTGCTCACTGGTTCAAACGATTTTACTTTGCTGACATGATACGAAAAAGGCTGATGGATCGCCGCGATCTTATGCAGTTTTTCTGAGATGGAAGCAAGATCATCGACGCCTGCATCAAATGAACTCTTTAATGTAATGTGCGGTGAAACGAGTGCATAATGCGGGTCATAGCGTTTCCGATAACCGTTTACTCTATCTTGCAAAGGTTTAGATGGAAAAATAACAACACCGTATTTCATTTCGTTCACTCTCCCTAGAAATAGCATTTCTTCATTAGTATAACAAAAATGACGAGGAAAGCGGTATCTTAACCATTACTCCTCATTCAAACATTTTCGATAGCGCCCGCTTCATATCCGGTTGCCAGTATGTCCACATATGTCCGCCGTCAAACTCTTCATAAAAATAATCAAATTTCTTTTTAGAAATCAATGAATGAAGCGCCCGATTCGGCGTTAAAAAGTCTGCTGTTTCCCCATTAGTCATTTTCACGTTCGTCTCATCTGTTCCAATCACATGATACAACGAAAGTTTGCAATCAGAATCTGCTCGTTCGACCGCATTCATGACTGAGCTGTCAACGAAGGGCGAATGCATGATCACTTTCCCGAAAAGATTCGGGTACGTAAGTGCAGCCATGAGCGAAACCGTCGCCGCAAGCGAGTCACCAGCAAGCGCCCGTCCGAAACGATCATTGTGACCGGGAAACTTTTCATCGAGATAGGGAACGACTTCGTGAGCTAAAAAGCGAATATATGCTTTTTGCTTGATGCCGTCCGGATGATACTTTTCCCGGCGATCGTCTATATTAGTGTATGGAATTCCGACGATAATCATGTTTTCAATTTCATCTTGATCTAAAAGCTCATCCGCGACACGCGGAATGCGCCCCATTTGGAAGTAATCTTTGCCATCCTGGCATAGAAGAAACGAATACGTATACATTGGTGAAAAGTCAGCTGGCACGTAAATCAAAATCGGTACATCTTCGCCAAGTTCTTTTGAATGGATGACATCATCCTGTATCGTCCCACGTCTCATAATTAAATCCCTCCTAAAAACAAGTCAGCTCATTTTACCATACACCTTATGTTTTCGGACAGATTGTCCGACGAGAATCTCGTTGATAGGGAAATTCACATGTCTTGTTGTTTTAAACAACATATAGGAATGTGTTATGATGGGAAAAACAACCGAAACGAAGAAGGTGGCAATGTGGGAAGAATCGGGACGCTGCGGCGGGCACCGGAAATTGTGGCGGTGTTCGCGAAGCATGGCTTTGCAGGATACATAAAAGACCTCGGACTAGCGGAGAAAATTCCATTCACGAGAAGAGGGGGAAAAGAGCAAAATGTAAAAGGCGAGCAGCTGCGGCGGGCACTTGAAGACCTCGGACCGACATTTATAAAGCTAGGCCAGTTTTTATCAACGAGAACGGATCTATTGCCGCCATCTTGGACCGGCCCGCTGTCCAAACTGCAAAGCGGTGCACCAGTCGTGCCTTTTGAAGAAATTAAAAAGATTGTCGAATCAGAAGCGGGACAGCCGCTTGACGACTGGCTTATTTATATGGAAGAAGTACCGATCGGCGCTGCATCCATTGGTCAGGTGCACCGTGCTGCACTGAAAGATGGAACAGAAGTCGCCATTAAAGTTCGCCGTCCAGGCATCGAACCGATTATTCGCAATGACATGTCGATTTTACGGCAGCTTGCAAATCTTGCAGAGCGCAATTCAGAGCTTGCGCGGCAAGTAAGCTTAAAAGCGATTATCGATGACTTCGTGAGCTCGCTCCGCAGAGAAATGGATTACCGGATGGAAGCAACGGAATCGGCTGGTGTGCGGGAAACAATAAAAGAAAAGCATGTTTACGTGCCGCTTATTTATCCGGAATGGTCAACAGAGCAGATACTTGTGATGGAATATATGGACGGAAAGCCGTTGCATGGAGAAGTCATTGCTGGAATGGACATCAAAGAGCGTCAAGAACTTGCTCAATCTTTATCTGAAACGGTGTTGCGCCAAGTGTTTATTGATGGCGTTTTTCACGCCGATCCGCATCCGGGGAACTTGTTATTATTGAAAGACGGGCGCCTTTGTCTTATTGATTTTGGCAACACAGGACGACTATCTGATGAGATGAGGCATTTGCTGTCAGACTCCTTATTTGCCCTCGCCGATCGTGATGCGGCAGCACTGTCCATGCTCGTGCTTGAAATGGGATCACGAAAATCGGTCGATCGCCGTATGTTACAGCGCGATATTAGCCGATGGATGGCGGGCTATATGGATATTGAATTAGCTGATGTGGAAATGGGTACGATGCTGCAGGAGCTCTTCACCGTTGCGGGCAGTCATAGCATTAGCATCCCGAAAGACTTCGTACAAGTGGGGCAGGCCTTTTTAAAAGTTGAGCAGACTGTCATCGCACTTGATCCTGGCTCAAGCCTTTCAGGAATGGTGCGTGATATGTCACACGAAGTGCTCTTAGGCCGCATCCATCCGAAAGAACTCATGCGTGGATCACGTTCATTTGTGCGCTTAATGAAAATGGCCGCAGACAAGCTTCCTGGCGTCCTAAATGAAACATTGAGCGAATGGGAAGGCGGTCAGCCGAAGCTAAAAATGCACATCACCGCCGATGAAAACATCATGAAGCGGATCGAGCGGATGGCGTCAACGCTTGTTCTGAGCATCATGATGCTCGCCTTCAGCATCGTCATGGCCGGTATTTTCGTATCTATGCGAAACCAATCACCGCTCACCGGCACAAACACATTCCATCTCGGCATGCTGACCGCTGTCATTATGACCATTATCTTTCTCATTGTCATCCACTTAATGTGGCGAAAAATAAAATAAAAAATCGTTGACACCTAGCTGACAATTTCATATAATAGAACTTGTCAGTAAAACGATTCCTTAGCTCAGCTGGGAGAGCGCTACCTTGACAGGGTAGAGGTCGCTGGTTCGAACCCAGTAGGAATCATTGGGTGTCAAAACCCCTGAGAGAGCGTCAGGAACACGGTTTCTCTACGAAAAGACCACTTCTTCGGAGGTGGCCTTTTTTTGTAGTTTTTTAACCGTGGTCACAGATTTGGTCACAAGGACAAAAGATTAACCATTGAACAACTTATCCGCAAGACGATTAGATGCTTCTTGCTGCATGTTAGGAAGAACATGTGAATAAGTGTCGAGGGTGATTTTGACACTGCTATGACCTAACCGCTCCGATATTAATTTTATGTTTTCTCCTTGTTGTAACATAAGACTTGCATGCGTATGTCTTAAATCATGGAAGCGGATTTTCGGGAGATTTGCTTTAGTAATCAAGTTATCGAATGTTCTTAGCAAATTTCTAGGATTGATTGGTTTACCTTTGTTGGTGCAAACAACAAGATCATAGTCTGCATAGGCAGTGCTATACCTTAGTTTATTGGTAGCAATCTGCTTCCTATGCTGTTTAAGAGTAGAGAGGGTGACCGTATCCAAACCAATTGAGCGATTACCTGCTTTACTTTTTGCACCTTCCTTGAATCCTTTTCCATCGTGTGTGAGGGTCTGTCTAATATAGAGACATTCATTTTCGAAATCTACATCTTTCCAACGCAATCCCAAAATTTCTCCCTGCCTCATACCTGTTGTTACTGCAAGAAGATAAGCAATGTAATAAGGGCTGGATATGGAGCGATTAAGAAATAAAGCTACCTCATCCAAGTTCCAGATAGCAGTTTCTTTTGCAGCTACCCTTGGTTTTTCAATAGTCGATGCAGGGTTTTTCTTTATAAGCTCCATTTTGACAGCCGCATTGAGAGAAGCATTCACCACATTAAAGATCCGCTTAATAGTCGATTCTGACAATTCTTTATTTCTTAAATCTCCTATAAAGCCCTGAATATGCATGGGTGTCAATGAAGAGAGCGATAACGATCCTAAAGAAGAATTGATATGGTTCTTTAAGTAAGATTGATATGCTTTTAAAGTTTGGTTACTCATCTCATGTGTCTTAATACTGAGCCAAAAGTGTATGTAATCGCTGTATGCCTGCTTAGATGTTTCGATATAAAGCCCCTCATTTAACTCGTTTAAAAGAGCTGCCAAAGCCTTCTCTGCTTCTTTTTTTGTTTCAAACCCTCGTTTCTTTTTCTGCTTGCGCTTACCTGTCATTGGATCTTTTCCAATATCAATTACAAAATCCCACTTGCTTGTTTGTTTATTCTTTTTGATGCTTCCTTTCATCTTCAAGAGCCTCCTGTATTGCTCTTAAGCCTGAGAAAGGTTTCCTAAAACCATTTTAACATATGTTACTATAAAGGAATATTAGACAATAGTTGAAAGGGCTAGAAACCGTGCCAACACAGGTCCTGAGATGGTTTGTGGTCAACCATTTGTTTCTGCGTCTTACATGCTTATCTCCGTAAGTTAATTGTAAAGCAGTCGTGGGGGCTATTTTCCACATAATTAAGGTGGCTTTATTTTAGAATAAGGGGGAGTACGTTAACACACACAATACGAAGCTTTAAAAACTTTCGATACGAGGTGAATATTTGACGCTTTTCAGCCGGTGAAAAACTCTTAATAACAAGGGTTTCTAAAGTGAGTTTCGAAACGTATATGTGTCATTATTGTCTATAACTTCTATTTTGCGAATAGAGAATTTGCTTGCATTAAAATATAAATAGTGTTAAAATACATGAGTTGAAAGTCAATAATTAAATAAAGCGTAAAAAATATAATTGTTAAGGAGTGAATTTACATGCAACCGCCTCATAAGGAGGCACACTTATATCTTGTATGACTATGACGTACTCATAGGGATAGGCTGATTTTTATGCCTATAAGGGACAGGGATAAGTGTGCTTTCTGACGGTGGGATTGTATGTAGATTCGCTCCTTTTTTGCGTTTTCTGGGGAGTGGCCATAGAAAAATTAATAGCCGTGTGGGCTTAAAACGAAGGAGAACATGATGTATAAGACAAGACAGGTAAAGTTTGAAGACGTACCAAACATGATTGAAAGTTTGAAGGGAGTTAGTGGACTCTACATTTTCCACACTAAAAGACATCTTTGGTACATTGGGAAAGCTGAATGTTTTAGGAATAGATTTATAAATGGATATCTTAAAGGCAGAGATGCAAAACAACATGTTAGTGATGGAATTTTACAAAGAATTGAACTAGGTCTAGACCTATCAGTGATATTCGTTCTAATTCCAAAGGAACTAATAGAATCTGAAGAGAAAAGGATTATCCATAAAGCTTGCCCTTGGTTAAACCAAGAACACAACCCAAGAGTATCAATAAGAGGAATTCAAAGACATATTGGTCAAATTGTTGAGGACAGCCAAAGTGAATGGTCATACGAAAGGATGAGAAAGCACCTCTTTTATTACTATAGCGGACAAATTGCAACCAAGAGAATTGAGGAAGCCTTGGCTAATAAGAATAGCAACCTTTCAAGGTACTGCGGGACAGTACCTTCACAAGGGATACTAAAACCGAAAAAGAACTCAGCATAAGCTTGAATATACAAAATATCCACAAAAAATAGGTGGGGTTTTATATAAATACACAAGAAAACACCTAAAAAAAGGGTGTCCAATTTAAAAACCACACCCAAAAATAAGGTAACCGATATTTCTAACTACACTAGTATTTTTCAAGGTTTTCGGGCAATTTCGGAAAGGGAATAGATAGAAGATAATTAGATAGAAGATATTATAATAGATACAAATGTAGGGGGCAAGTCGGCAAAGCCTCCTTTTGCACCCCTCAAACAAGCTTCTCTGAAATCCTGCTATGGATGGGGAAGATTAAACAAACAATCGAAAGGAAAATGAAAATTGAACGCTGAAACAAAATCAACCACAAAACGAGAAAGGTTAGAATCGTTTATCAAGATTTCCAAATCATTGATGGAGACCAAGAGCCTAGACAAGAATGGTGAATTAGACGTTTATCATTTAGCAATCATTAAATCATTGTCAAACAACTTTCAAGGGGTAGCTTATACTGGAGTTACTCATATGATGAGATTCATTGGCATGAGTACGGAACAAAGTTTGACTAAGGCAAGAACAAAGGAATCCCTAATCAGATTGCAGGAGATGGGACATATTGAGATTTGTGAAGATATAGCAATGGAAAACATGGTGAACGATTTAAAACCTGCTAATAACTACTTTATGAAACCAACTGGAAAGGATGAAGAATGGGGGTTTGCTAAAGTGTTTTACAAAGATATCCAAAAGATAATTGCTATGAAGAGCGATTATAAATCTAAGGTTTTTGCAACTTATATTAATGTAATCGGTAATATGTTTTACGATAGCACAGGCACAGATAAAAATGTTCCAATATCATTCATTCGAATTGATACGATTGTAAAAAATACGGGGATAAACAGAAAGTCAGTTGTGGAATACCTTAAAGCATTGGTTGAAGAGGAAATCCTATACTTTATACACTTTCATATCAACAATTCAATTACAAAGAACTACTGCACAAGGTGGATTCACAAAGAACATACTTCTAAATGGGCGATTAGGCTTGCAGAATATCATTACAGGACAGATCAAGGAAAATTTAAAGGTGGAGCAGTTGGAGTATCAGACGAAAGAGGAGTCTCTTAATTGAGACTCTCTTTTTTATGTTGAAGGGGATGATCGCACATAGGATCGTAATTGATCGATTGATACACATGCTAATAAAACCCGTCTTTTATTGTTTGCTACAAAGCTATATCGAATGTGAAAGAGTGCACTTAAACTAACGGAGCAGATTAGTTGGAGAAGGGAAGGTTTTTCTTTAAGTCAAAATAGGAGGCCTATGGTATTTATTGTCGAATAATATACCCAACAGGTCAGTTTAATTTAAGTACTATTGAGTAAATATGGGGGGGTTTGGCATGGCGGTTTCATTTGAAAGTATTTTAATAAATGCATTGGAAAAAGTGCATGATGAAGGAAATGTAGAAAAAAAGCAAGATGATATAAAGGAAATAATTGAGGGAATTAAGGATTATTCAAAACAAATACAAAAAGGACGTTATAGAGGGGATGGATACGGGGAAATCTTTGTAACCTATTTTAAGAATTTCACGGTTTCGATAGTATTTGGTGATGAGAAAAGAAATAATGGCTCTGGTTGTTTACTTAGGCTGAATAGAGACTTTTTGATAACTAATGCTCATGTTATTAAAGGGGCTATTGCAGCAGAACGATTACTAATAGGGAGTGTTGAAGTAGGGAAGATTGAAGAAAAAATAATAAGTATTGATGATGAATTAGATCTTGCGGTAATAGATTTATCAGATGGTCTAAATAAAGACTTGGAAGATACTGGTAAGATGTTTTTCGAGCCTAAGTCATGGCCTTCTTCAGAATGTGAGATTGGAGACCACGTATTTATAGTTGGTTTCCCTGGAATTTTTAGAGAAGATGAGGAATTGTTCTCTTCAGTTTATTATACAGCCATTCATGAGGAAATTATGGATGTAACTGATAGGCGATTAGTTTCGGGTTTTAATCGTGAGAATTGGAAAAAGACACTAGGTCTCAAAGAAATTAGTGACTTAAAAAGACTTGGTGGCCTAAGTGGAGGTCCAGTTTTCATTTGTAGGGACGATATACCTGAACTATTGGGCTTTACATATGAAGATGGTGGCGGTTTTTTCGACGGTGTAAAAATAATTAAATCTTACTTTATAGATAAGGATGGAGAGATAAGTAAAAATGTTCCGTGAAATATTCAACAATAAGGACCAATTGTCTAAAATGGAATAGGATTATTTTTTGAATCATAATTAACAAGGCTATTGAATATTTAAGCATAAACATCGAGGAAATAAATATACTTGAATTAACGTGGGGATGTTGATCTAAGAAGGATTAACGGCCTTTTTGTTAAATAATGATTAGTAGTAGTTGTATATTTTATTAATATATTAAAAAGATGTTTTATTAGGTTTTTAAACATCCTGAAATGTTTAAAAGGAGTTAATTAATACATGGTTCATTTCTATTTATCTGATTTATTAACACGATGCAAATACAATTTGAGTAGTATATTACTTATCCGTCATTCGTTGAAACATGAACGATTTATCAATGCATATCGTGATGGCTTTATACGTGAATACACGCAAAAACAATCACCTTATTTTTTTGATGGGTATGAAAAAGTGATTGTTTTTTCCGCAGATGAAGGCACTACAGCGAAGTATTTAAAGACGTATGAAGTAAGACATGGTGAGACACCGTCTATTTCGCCAGATTGTTCTCCATTTTTGTTAGAGTCTTATAAAGATGAAATCATGCATCCTTTATTTGAAATTGATAATGATCCATTAGTTACATATGAAAATAAATTATTTATTGAATGGGGCAAGGCAGCAGTGAAATGGTATCAAAAAGGAACAAATGAAAAAACCATTACACAGCTAGTGAATACAAGTCAATTTGTCTTTCCAGGATACGAAAATGTCTTATTAACGTATAATGAGCTAAAACAAATCATCGATAACCGTCAAACATATGCGGATTGGCACATCGCTTTAAGTTCGATCAATGCGATTTATGCAATAATAGATTGTTCTAACGGTAAAATTTATATCGGCTCTTCATACAATAAAAATGGTTTGCTTGGTCGTTGGTCGGAGTATGCAACAACCATTCATGGAGGCAATGAAGTATTTACACAACTACTTGTAAAAAACTCTAAAGCTCATTTACATTTACAATATACGATTTTAAAAGTGCTACCAAAAGATGTTACAGCATTAGAAGCGGTCGAGGTTGAAAACGTATTCAAACGAAAGTTACAAACAATTCCGTTTGGTTATAACCATAATTAAACAAGAGAAGATCAAGTAAGTGGTACTGTATTTTTGGGAAAGTAAACGAAGACTGTGAATAATCGCACTTAAATTAAAGGGTGCGTTTCTACTATAAGTATGAACGCTTTTTTGTATTGTGCTAATGAACAGGTTAGCCAAAGAACAGTGATTCCGAATGAATCCAGGATAGCACACATAGACGCTCAGAATCGTTTGGTAGCCTTTTAAGAGGTAGGTTCTCAGAGGTCTTGTTCTACCTTTCCACCCTCCGTTTTAGTTAAAGAGCATGATTAAGATTGAACCTGTGAGTAGTATATAAGCATCATGTGAAGTTCTTATTTGGCGTATTCGATTGATACAGAAGCCACACACATTCACAAATTAGCATTCAGTAAGTTTCCGACACGACTCAAATAATTGGTATGAATAGGACTATTAAGATTAGAGATATATTAGTGTTTTTCTCGTATAGTCCGAAGTCATTTACATTATTCATAAATAAGTCCATTATTTATCAATTCCGTAGCATTTATCAAAATCTTATCGATATGAAAGTAAAACATATGAGGTGAACCATATTTATTCAGGTATGGTAGAATATTGGAATAGTGAATATTATGGGGGAGTTTAAGTGAAAAAGAAGCTTCAGATTTTCATATCATCAACCTACATTGATTTAAAGGATGAGAGACAAGCTGCAGTAGAAGCTATACTGGATGCTGGACATATTCCTGCAGGAATGGAACTCTTTAAAGCGGGGAATGAAGACCAGTTAAAAACAATAAAGCGTTGGATTGATGAATCTGATGTTTATTTGCTAATTCTTGGTGGAAGATATGGCAGTATAGAAACAAGTAGCGGGAAAAGTTATACACACTTGGAATATGAGTATGCTATAGAAAAAGGGATGCCTGTATTTGCAACTGTATTATCTGATTCTTGGCTTTATAGTAAGGCGGCACAAATAGGAGCGGGGAATGATGTATTCGAACAACAAGAGCAGGACAAATATAAGCAATTTAAGGATTTTGTCCATTCCAAGGTGATTAGAAGGGTTGAGGACTTGAAGGATATTAAACTCTCTATTCACACAACGCTAAGTGAGTTTAAAGATTTGTATGAGTTCTCAGGGTGGGTTAAAGGTAGTGAAGTGGAAGATAATGCAGAACTGATTAAAGAAAATAGAGCATTATTGAAGGAAAACAAGAAATTAAAGGAATTACTAGATAAACAAGCCTCAACAAGAAAAGTGGGTAGATTCGAATACGAGGAAATAAAAGAAGCTTTAAAAAATAAGGAAATAACACTTCCTGCTGGAAAAATAGGTAATGATGAGGATAAAACTGTCGATTACCTTTCACTCTTGATTACCTTTAGAGACACCTTTTCTACGGGTGTTGAAAACAGTACGTCTGCAAGTCCATTAAAGATATATCTTTATTATAATATTGCCCCGACTCTAATGAGTTTTGGATTGCTTGAAAAGGTTAAGGTTGCAGGAGCAAAGTATGAAAGAATTCATACTACAAAAGAAGGTTTAAATTTTCTAGCATACTATGATATTGATAAAAGTAATAAAAAAAGAGCGGCTACTTTAAAGTAATATGTGAAGTTAAGGACTAAGTATAGACTTAGTCCTTTTAACTATATTTTTTTTGACTAGATGGTGCAAATACTTGAAAGTTATTGCACCTTTTTAGTGACCTTGCTATAATAGGTTTCAATAGGTGCAAAAACATAGTGTAATAAGTGGTTGATGAAAAGTGAGGATATAATAATGAAATATGGATATGCAAGGGTCTCTACAATAGCACAGGATTTAGAGGTTCAAATCCAAGCGTTACAAGCGGAAGGATGCGAGGTTATATATAAGGAGAAGTTCACAGGTACTAAAACAGATAGACCAGAGTTTAATAAGGTACTTGAGGCATTACAAGAAGGCGACACATTAGTCGTAACAAAACTAGATAGATTTGCTAGGTCAGCAGCGGAAGGTATCCAAACAGTGAAGACTCTATTTGCAAGAGGGGTGAAAGTTCATATCCTTAATATAGGACTGGTGGAAAACACAGCAACAGGTAGATTGATTTTTAATATACTAAGTTCATTTGCTGAGTTTGAACGTGATATGATCGTGGAACGTACTCAAGAAGGTAAAGCATTGGCTAAGCAGCGTGATGATTTCAGAGAAGGTAGACCTAGAAAACACTCCAAGCAACAAGTATTACACGCATTAGCATTGCTGAAGACACATACATATAAAGAAGTTGAAGCAATGACGGGAATAAAGAAGCGAACATTGATTAACAGAAAGAATGAACTGAAAGCAAAGCAATTATAAGGGACTCCCTAAAGGGGTCTCTTTTCTTTATGTTGAGGAGATAGGGGCGTATTTTCCACGTTTTTAGTATGGTTTTGAGCGGAATAAACCAATAGTCGGTTCATCCACACGACCTAAGAGGGTCGAAAAGAACGAAACGAATTGCCTCCGCCCCTTACATCTTTAATTCTTCTAATAATGTTTCTACTTTGATTGTTCTCTCTGTTTTGAGAGACTAAATCTATCACTATTTGAGGTGACAGTTCATAAACTAATGGTTTATTATCTACCAAAAGTAAAACTCTAATTTAAGTATGGAAACAATTTGGCCAGTATGCTTTTTTCTGTAATTTCGTCATCAAATCTAAAACGAATTAAAGGAACCTTTTTTTCACATAGAAGATTGGTCTTTATTTCGTCCCTTTTGACTTGTTCTAGATATCTTTCAAAGGTTTTGTGAAAATAGGGTATATATTTAAAATGTTGTTCTCCATCGTACTCTATTACAAGGTTAAGGGATTTTATGTAGATGTCTGCATACAGATGATTTCCCGTCTTAGGATTAATAAGCCATTTCCAAGTTTTTTCTGATTTTAAATCCTTATCTCCAAAGTGCTTTTTAATGATATTTTCAATTAACTGTGCATTTGTGCTAATCCTCTTTAAAAAAGCGTTATCTACTCCAAGAAATTTGCTTATCTCTTTACGTCCACCAAGATGATACCTTAACGCTTGATACTTGAATGAGCAGTTGTCATTTATCAATTGGCGACTAATAAACCCATGTTCATTGAAAAGTGCCAATATCTCTATCTTCATTAATTCTAGACCAATTTTCTCATTTGATGGTTTTAAACCAACTTCTTTAAGAAGTGTACACCATCCGCCATACCTATCAATTGTTGGTTGAGAATACTTACCTCGTTTACGGTAAGCAGTAGATGAAGTGGTGTGGTTATTTTCGCAAAAAAGCTTTATATCATCTAATAAATCGTTTTTAGAAATTTTCTTGTGCATATTAATTGGAGCACCTATCAATTCGAAAGCCTTATTGAAGCCGCCAAATTCTCTTCTAACGACTATACAAGCATAAATTCCATGATTTTCATAAGTTGTCTTTGATATTTCACCCTGTTCGCAGTAAACTCTTTGTAAATCCTTTAATATATCTTCTCTACTTATCTGATTATAAAAAAGGTATGGAATGCCGATTTCTTGACATATTTTCTTAATTCCCCCGAATTTGTGTACATAGGAAGGAAAGTTAATATTCGGGAGCGTCAAGAATTTTGTGTAAATGACTGAATCCCTTTTCTTATAGAACGTCATTTAGTCTGTTGTTTTGAACCTGGCTGCGAGCTCCGCACGTGCTTGATCGAAACCGATATGACATCGTGTAGCGAAGCGTTGGTTGTATTCTTCGAATCGTGAAACAAGGAAT